>DATMQI010000348.1:0-20529 GCA_035567135.1 Terriglobales bacterium | reverse complement strand
GGGCTACTTCTTCGACAATTTTGGGCAGAATTGGCCGCTGTTGCTCGACGAAAGCGTTGACGAGGGAATGCTCGCAGAGGAGATTAATCACACGCGGTATTCCCAAGGAATAGACATGGATCGTCTCGATGGCCTTTGGGCAGAAAATGGGTTCACCAGAGGAACCGGCGATCCGGAGACGCTCGGCAATGTATTCCTGAGTCTGCTCCTGAGAAAGAGGAGAGGTGCGACAGCGGAGCATGATGCGCTGGCGGAGTTGGCGCAGTTGGGGAAGTTTCAATTTTTCTTCAAGCTCGGGTTGGCCGGAGAGAACAATCTGCAAGAGCTTTTCCGTGGAGGTTTCGAGGTTAGTAAGCAGGCGGATTTCCTCAAGCACCGGATAGGTGAGATTCTGGGCTTCGTCAATGATCAGAACGACGGTCTCTCCGGCGCGGTAGCGGTCGAGAAGCCAGTGATTCAGTTTCAAAAGCTGCTGGCTCTTAGACTTGGATTCACAGGGAATATCGAACTCGGCCAGAATGAAATCAAAGAGCTGATTGGAATTCATTCGGGAGTTGAACAGGAAAGCCGTGCGGGCCTTACGGTGATGTAGCCACTCCAAGAGGCGGTTGATTAATGTGGTTTTGCCGGTTCCCACTTCACCAGTCAGAGTAATGAACCCCTTGCGGGTTTGTATCCCATACATCAGTCCGGTCAGCGCTTCTTCGATCTGCTTGGTGAGATAAAGGAAGCGCGGATCGGGGTTGACGTTGAACGGATTCTCTTTAAGACCGTAGAAGCTCTTATACATTAGACGATATCTCTCGCTCTCGATCCTTTAACGACGCTATCTGAAACGCTCTCCAGGACAACTAGGGCAAAACAAATGGTCGTGCGCGCCACTGAAAATTAATTGTTACGTAATTATACGTTTGATTGGAATTGCTGCAGTTAGCCCCTGTGCAATTCGTCGTGCTATTCCTGGTGAGGGTCGCGTTATAGGCTATTCCAAAGGTAACGGACCTTCCAAAGGGGCGATTCAGGCCTCCTCCAAAGTTCCAGGTGTTATACGTTTGTGGTATCGATGGACCAAATCCTTGAATCGGAGTGTTGTGGGCGTAGCCCATGTTGACTTGGCCGCTCCAGATTCGACCGAGCCTGTGGTTTGCGCCAAAATTAAGCAGATCTGTGGTGGAGCCGGTCAGAACACCACTTCCGCCAGAAATGCCATGGCTGTAACTGATAGTTAGCCCCCCATTGTGAAGCCCGACGGTCAGATTTGAGCCAACGTTGATGCCGTGACTGAGCGTGTTTCCATTCGCGCTTACCCGAGAGGTTGTAAATGAGGGACCTCCATAGATCTGTAACGCCAAACGGCCGGTTAGCTTGCGGCCGTACGCGGCATTAATAGAGTGGTTGCCGTAAGCCGCCGGTTGGCCGGAGAAGTGATAAGCACTAAAACCGTAAAAGAGGCCAATAGTATCATGACGAGTGAGAGCGTAGTTGTAACCGACAGTTATCGCGGTTGATTGGTTATCAACATTTCCCGCTTGAACAAAGTTCAGCAGACCATAAGAGCCACTGAGAGTGATGGAACCGCGCGGTGAAGTAGCGTAGTTTACTTGGGCAACGGATGTATTGCTGTAACGCGGTCCGACGGCGTTGTAAATGCTTTGGTTGGGTGTGTAATTGTTTCCCACGCCAGGAATCACCGGTCCAATCGACCCTCCAGTGCCAGGATTTCCTAAGCTAGTACCACCACCGAACCCTAATGAAGTCTGAGGAAGATAGGAAAACTGATCGATAAGTTGCACTTGCAAACGATTCCATTGAAAGGTCTGCGTGAACGCCAACTGCTGATAGGAACCGTTTCCCTGCGTGCTGTCCGTGGAGAAAAATCCTCCCCCTGAGTAATTCATAGCAAGCTGAGAGCGACTCCACACTTTTAGGAGACTCAGATTGCCTACAACGAAATTGTTCATCAACCAACCTGAGCCTGAGGTCTGGTTATAGGAATTGGATTGGATAGTACCGGACCATTGGACACCTGGCACCCAATAACTGTGACGGATTTCCGGTGAACCAAGAGTCGGGTTGAGAACACCAGTCAGCGGAGTGCTGTCGGGCGTCAGATTGGTTTGATCATTCTGGTCCTGCTGGTTTCCTGTGTTTACTCCAGGAATCGGGAAGGAACTGCCGGCAGGCTTTGGCTTTTCTTCATTCGGAGATTGTGACTCTTCTTGAGCAAGAACCGAGGATACACCTGCGAAGAGCAGGAGTAGGAGAATCATGGACGCTTGCGCCGTTTTGCGAATAGCCCTAGTCACTTTACCATCCTACGGGACAACTATCACATCTCCAGGCTGCAATGGAATGTTCTGCTCGGCCAAATTCCCCTTCACTACTTCCTTATAATTAAAGGGATGCTTTTCCTGTTTGCCGTTTTCGGTTCGGAGGACGTAGATATTCTTCAACTTAGCGAACTGCGTAAAACCACCGGCGCTGGCGAGCGCCTGCAAGACTGTCATGTTCGGCAGAAGCGGAATAGCGCCAGCGCGGTTAACCTCTCCCGTTATGTACACACGGCGGCTATTGATTTCCGTCACCGTTACCGTCACCTGCGGGTTGTTTAGATATTTCGAAAGGCTTTCGCGGAGCGACGAAGCGAGTTGCATAGCAGTGAGACCGGACGCCTGCACATCATTCAGCAATGGCAATGATATTTTGCCGTCGGGACGGACAGGGATAGTGCGGGAAATGTCCGGCTCTTTCCAAACATCGATTCTTATTAAGTCCTGTGGGCCAATCTTGTAGTCGGCATCTACAGTTGGGGGAGTTGCGGGTTTCGAAGACGTTTCGGATTTCACCGGGGCAGAAGTCTCCTGCGCCCTGGCGAAGGGTACGCAGAGCAAAATAGTCAGTAACCAGCACAATCGCAGAAATGAGTTCATGGTCTCTTCCTCAGTCCTTATATTTCTCGTTGGTAACTCCGATCTGTTTAATTTTGTACAGAAGTGATTTATAGCTGATTTGCAAGTCGCGAGCAGCCCTTTTGCGGTTCCATCGAGTCTTCTCGAGCGCCTGAAGTATCAATTGGCGCTCCGCCTTCTCGGAAGCGGCCTTAGCGGCAACTTTGAGCGAAGACGCGACGCGGAAGGCGCGGGTTGGAGCCGAGGCCGGCGTTGCTGTCCTGATCTCTTGCACTACTGACTGAGCATTACCCAGAACTACAATCTTCCGCACCAAGTTCTCCAGTTGGCGGATGTTTCCCGGCCAATCGTATGCCATCAGGACATCGAGCGTCTCCTGGGTTAAACAGGGAGCTGGGCGTTTCAATTCCTGAGAATGCTTTCTCAAGAAATGATCGAGAAAAGTGCCTATGTCTTCCTTTCTTTCTCGGAGTGGAGGGAGCTTGAAAGAAATCCCGTTGATTCGAAAATAGAGTTCCTTGCGAAGGCTCCCGGATTCCACAGCGTCTTCGAGGTCTACGCAACTCGAGGAAATCAGTCGAGCGCAAGAATTGGCATTTTCTTTTTGACCATGGCCGTCTGGAAGAGCCGAAAGAAGCACTCGCTGACAAGATTGATCCAAATCGTCGATGCCATCCAGGAACCAAGTCCCTGCTGGCCTGTTCAGCGGATTCGCCGGTGAGTTGGAGTGGAGCTGTTGGAGGAGCTGCTCCGGGTGGAGGACGGAGCAGCAGAGTTTCCGGAACTCCCCCTCGGATGAGCTGGAAAGTCGATGGATAAGGCGGGCATAGGCATCCTTACCCGTTCCGCTCTCACCCAGGATCAAAATGGGGATGTCTGTGGAGGCGATTTCGGCCACGGTACGGTTGAGAAGGTCCAGGGGTTGACCATGTCCGAGCACGAGCTCGGCGAAGTTCTCCAATTCCGATGCTTGAGTGAGGCTCTTCATTAGTGAAGTTGCTAAATCATTGCCCTTAAACGAGTTAGAAAAGTGCTTCTTGCGAGAATCCTTCTCCCCGATTGAGATTGCAACCAGCCTACCAAAAAATGATCGGCAGAGAGATCGTTGAAGACCGCAACATCTATTCCTTTCAATGAGATACGGTAACCCTTGGTTCAGGGTAGTGTCGGATGGAGGCCCAGTATTCCAACTCCACTTCCCTAAAGTGGCAAAAATCCACCACCTCCGGCGCAATGGATTTGTCCAACCCTGGAGCTGGATCCACTATTTTCTGATTCGGGTCCGTTTGCCCCCGCCAGCGAATAGCAGCGGACAAGCCCAATAGCTCATGCTTGTGAGGTGGGAGGAACCCAGGATTCTGGTGGGTTAGAGGTCATTGATCAAGCTGAACCCGATGCCAACCAGCCAGACCAAAAGATAAACGAGCAACAGCCAACAACTTGCCATTGAATAACTTCCGGGGAATGATTTGGTGTGTTCCCGGAGGATTCTTGGAAGGCGCAACATAGGGAAGGTGTTTTCTTCGGTCGGATGGATTCGCTTGAGCTGACCAGTCATTTTGTGCACAAGCAGCGTGATGATTAAAGATGTCAGAATTACGGCCACAAGGAAAATGATTGCGAACGTGTGCATTGATCTTACTCACCAGACATCTTCGGCACTTGGTTTTTGGCCCTTACACTCTCTTGGAGGTCTGGGTTTATGTGCGCAGCATCCGCCGCAACCTGCGCCCGATGCTCCCTCAAGGCCAGCAGCCTATTCCCATTGGCGATTCTTGTGGTCTCTTTCGACGCGGTTTTTACAATACGCTCACTGTAATTGGTCCAAAGCGTACGCGAACCATCCCACACAAGCTGAAAGCCTGCGAACAGTGCAATCAGCGCGATAATCACTCTGAGTTTCTGCGCTGGAACTTTCCGCGCAAAAGCACAGCCCAGCAGTACGCCGGGAACTCCGCCCACAAGAAGTTGCCAAAGAATCGGCGTGTTAATAGCGCCGAATTTTATATGGAATGCGGTTCCGATCACTGCCAGTACGAGCCCGAACAGAATGTCCGTGCCAACCACCTGGGCGGGTGGCATTTCCGAATAGTTTATTAATAACATCGTACCTAGCGCGCCCGCTCCAGCTGATGAAAAGCCGGCTTCCACGCCGATCGGAAGCGCAAACCAAGGCAGCCACCGAGAGTTTTTTCGCGCAAATTCCCGGTTCTGCATTCGTTGAGTGAAGGAAATGGCGGAAGATGCCGCAAGTACGATCCCGAGAATAATCACCACAAACGGGCTGTTCTTCTTGCTGAGGAGTTGAAGAACAATTGTACCGATGAGCAGACCAGGGATTGCACCTTGCAATAAGAGCCGAAGATAGCCCTTATGTACACTTCTTTCTAAAATGTAAAAAGGCGCGGCGATTAACCGTAGTGCTCCTGAGAACACAAATGCTGTCCCGACCGCCGCAGTGCCAGGCAGTCCCCCGATCAAGACGAGCGCCGGAACGGTGAAGCTTCCGCCTCCTATGCCGGTGAGGCCGACGGCTAGCGCGATTATGAAACCTAGTAAGAAATTCATTGGTCTGCTCTTATCAGAAGGCCTTTTCCCCGGGGTTCGTTTGCTATTTCCTGCTTGGTCTGAGCGACGCTTCCGAGCCGCATTTCATCTCCATTCGCCGTTCTTCGACGTTAATGGCAAAGATCGGCAAGCGAGGTGTGGTCCAAAATACCTGCAGCAGAATTTCGAACCGAAAGCAACACCTGAAAGAGCGCGCTGTGCCTGGGGTCCTCTCTGACGTGGCGTCGCAAAGATTCAGCATCCTCGAATGGAGCTAACGGGCCGTCGATCGTACGGACAACCTCGCCAAGGAAAATCTCCGAGGGGCGGCGCTTGAGGCGATAGCCGCCCTTAGCCCCACGGACGCTTTCCACAATGCGTGCATGTTTGAGTTCGAGGAGGATCACCTCGAGAAACTTCTCGGGAAGGTTATCAGCGGCTGCAATGTCATGGATTTTAGTTGCATTCTTTTCGTCGTAGCGACCCGCCAATAGAATCAGCGCCTGAAGTGCGTACAAGCCTTTTTGAGAAACTTTCATAGTGATTGGCCTATAATCCCTATAGACTTACTAGACTTATCTCTGCACGAGCCCTGCCAATTGCAAGAAGTCGAATCCAAGCTGCGCATCACAGCTAAATGGCTATTGTTTCAGTGATTTACTTCGTTATTGCCGGATTTGTCCGAGGAACGAACGGGGTATCACACGCAGGCATAAGCTGCAGGCTGGAAAACATTTTGCACTCTTGCTCACAAGCATTCCCATGTGACGGGTGAACGTAAGCGAATCGCATATCAGTGCTATTGAGGCGATTTAACCACGATGAGTACTCTCGAGCCACCTGCCTGTCATGGTGGTTATCGCCTAGCCTGTTCAAGAGCTACACCACACAGAGAGACATGCTGGACACGCGCCCTGTGTGTAGCTCAATGCATCGCACGCTGATCAGTCTTATTTACGGAGGTGCTTAGTCCTAGGGAAGTATCGTGCGACAGATCCTGAGAGGTGCATTGTACCTCTGGGTCGGATCGTCGCGAGAAGCCAGCCCCACAACACTTATGCAAGCTCAAAGTGCGTGCCAAGAAAAACGGTACTGCGCTCAATCCGCAGCTGCACTTCTCGAGGCACCCCCAACTTGTTAGCCGCCTTCGGAATATTCGGTTCGCTCGCGAAGCCAAGAATTCAGTCTGAGGTCTAGATGAGGACCGCATGCCAACAATCCCGAAAAAAGCGGCGAACGATTATTGAAGCGGAGTTCAGAACCGTCCAAATTCCGAACAAATCCTCCGGCGGCCTCTACCAAGGCTGACCCCGCCGCGATATCCCATTCGTGCTTCGGAGATCCCGTCCAAGTGGCGTCAGCTATGCCTGCCGCCACAAGCGCCAACTTGTAGGCAATAGAGCCCATTGGACGCGTCACAAAAGGCGCATCTCGGAAGCAATCCCACTCTCCCCGCGCTATTTCGCTACGACTAGCAAGAACAACCGCTCCTTCCAGCCTCTGGCACCGGCTGACGCTGACGGAAGTGCCGTTGAGTCTGACCCCCTCACCCAGAGCGCCAAGAAAGAGTTCGCGCGTAACGGGATTGTAAATGCCGCCCGCCACTGCCCTTCCGTGCTCAATAAGTCCCACCGAGATGCACCATTCCGGGATGCCGGATATGAATTCTCGCGTCCCATCGATCGGATCTACTACCCAAAGACGTTCTTTTCCTAAACGACCTAGATCGTCAACGCATTCCTCTGAAAGCCAACCTTCACCATGCTGTAGTAGAGCCTCGCGAAGTATGCGATTGGCAGTTCGGTCTGCCTCTGTAACTGGGGTTTTTCCGGACTTAAACTCCGTTTTGGGCATCTCAACAAGGAATGGAGAAATGGAACACGCGGCTGCGTTCAGGGCTTCTTCAATCCGTCTCAAAATCTGTGAGTTTGCACTGTTTTTCACGTTCACGGTATTCACGGCCTCTTCAGGTCGCCTCGAAACATTAGCCATTTGCCCCAACGAACCCTTCACGTTGCAGATGCAAGAAGATTTCTTGTGCGGCTTCGTCTGGCGTCAGGTCTCTTGTGTCCAAAATCACATCCGCATCTTTCGGCACATCGTAAGGATCTGAAATTCCGGTGAACTGTTTGACGAGGCCAGCCCGGGCCTTCGCATACAGCCCTTTGCGGTCTCTTTTTTCACAAACCTCTAGGGCCGTGGCAAGATGCACAAGGATAAATCCGCCCTGTGGCTGAATCATGGCCCGCACCTGCTTGCGCACCTCATCAAATGGTGCGATTGGCGCGCAAATGGCGATTCCTCCGTTCTTGGTGATCTCCGAGGCAACAAAGCCGATCCTTCGTATGTTTGTGTCGCGATGCTCCCGCGAAAAGCCCAGCTCCGATGACAAATGCTTGCGGACAATGTCACCGTCCAATAGAGTAACCGGCCGCCCTCCCATCTCGAGGAACTTAATCAGCAAGACATTAGCTATCGTAGATTTCCCGGAACCTGATAACCCCGTGAAGAATACCGTAAATCCCTGCCGCTTCCGCGGCGGATAACTGCGCCGCAGCTCCTCTGCTACTTCAGGAAACGTGAACCAGTTAGGGATTTCCCGTCCTTCCGACAGCCGGGTGCGCAGTTCTGTTCCAGAGATATTGAGAACGCGCGCACCGTTGGGCACTTGATCTTCAGGTACGTAAACATCCTTATCCTCGAGATAGACCATCATTTGGAATGGCACCATAGTGATCCCAATCTCTTGCTGGTACGTTTCGAGCAATTGTTGGGCGGCATAAGGGCCATAAAAAGGTTTTCCGTTCTCATCGTTTCCGGGACCAGCATGATCTCGGCCGACAATGAAATGACTGCAGCCATAATTCTTGCGAATAATGGCGTGCCAAACCGCTTCGCGCGGTCCTCCCATCCGCATGGCCAAGGGTAGGAGAGAAAGCTTGACCGTATCTTTGGGGTACTTGGAAAGCAGTGCCTCGTAGCATCTCACGCGAACGTAATATTCCACATCTCCGGGCTTTGTCATTCCCACGGAAGGATGAATCAAGAGATTTGCCTCCACCTCCTTGGCCGCCCGAAGAGTCAGTTCCTGATGCGCACGGTGCATGGGGTTCCTGGTTTGGAAGGCAACAATGCGCCGCCACCCAAGACGCACGAATTCGGTACGCAGCTCGGGGGGGCTCAAACGAAGCACACGAAAATCGTAGTGTGACGGCTTCTGAATTCCTTCCAGCCGGCCTCCCACGTACCACGGGTTAGTTTGCTCGAGCAGATAGCTAACTCCCGGGTGCAGAGTGCTCGTCGTGCCATAGACCGCTACCGCTTCGTCCCGCCGATCCGGCTGCCAGAGGTGTTCGACGTGTAAAGCAGCCAACATGACTCCCTCTGGATCGCGAAGGGCGATCGAGCTACCAGGCCCAATGGTCCGTGCAAACTCGTCCGGAACGTCCAAAATGATCGGTATTGGCCAAATCTTCCCATCCGTCAGCCTCATTTGCGTGCACGTGCTCTCATAATCTGGCCGAGACATGAACCCACGAAGTGGCGAGAAGCCCCCATTCAGCAGCAGCTCAAGGTCACAGAGTTGTCTTGGAGTGAGATCCCAGGATGGCCATTCGCGAGATTCCACTTGCAACTCAGAAGCACGTTCCGGAGAAGCAATCAGATTAACGAGTTCTCCTCCGTGCGGTGAGTTCAAACGGTCCGGCGTACGATTGGATCCTTGCTCCTGAAGAGTTTGCATCATTGCGTGTATATCCTCTCTCTAAGTTGCCCTTCCAAGCGACGGGAGGTACGGGCGAAGACTGTCTAAGCTGTTCCCAATTGCTGCGTTCCGGCGTGAACATGGATAGAAAAATCTGAAGCCATTTCTCACACACGGATCTTATTGGTAGTGTCACGATCCTTCAAAGTCTTGGCAGCTTCGGAACTGGATGTGGGCGTGCGCCGCAAAGATCGCCGCAACTTCTCCCGAGATCTGTTTGCGGTCCTTGCGGATTTTAAAGATGTATATCTAGCTGCCTGAGATAAATCGCCTGTTTAGTTTGTGCCTCTGGTGTACTAGGGAATACAAAAGCGACACCTACGACTGACTTGGTAGTTGTGTTGAAGGCTTGGGAAAGCGCACCAGCGAACCCTGAAGATCTCTGACCGTTTTCAAAACTTTGGGTATCCGGCGGAATACCGTGACGCTCGGGTTTCTTATTTCGAGAATCTTAATCGGGATCTCCTCAATTTTAATTCCAAGCCGCCAAGCCAAGAGGACTATTTCTGTTTGGAAAACCTCGTCTGTTGTAATCGCAATTTCGCAAAGTCTCTTAGCGACTGGCGTTTCGATACTTTTAAGACCGTGCGTGTCGCTACCAGAATATCCGATGAGAAGACGCAGAAAAACATAGTTATAAAGCAGCGTCAGGATGCGGCGCTTCAGCGGGCGTCGATCGACCGACTGAGGATGCCGCTTGGAACCCACAACGAACTGCGCACGATTTGCCCGAAAGATTGCAAGAGAAGCAGAGACAAACCCGGGGTCCAGAAAGTCACATTCCAGAATGGAAATGTGCGTTCCCCGGCTCTCCAGCATACCTTTTTTGATTGCTTCTCCGTAGCTGCCGCGTGGAATCGCACACACGCGGATCAGCTTCGGGAACCTTTGTTGAGCGCGGTGGCAAGCTTCCAAGGTGCCGTCAGTCGAGCCATTCTCGACGATGACGATCTCCATCAAGACTTCAACCACGTCACTCGGTAGCGACTGGATAAACTGAGCTACACAGGCCTCCAGATTCGCAGCCTCATTGTGTGCCGGGATTACGACGCTCCAATCCATCAATCCAGCTTCAAGACCGCAGTTCGGGCAGATTCCATCGAATCTTCCATGCTGATGTAGTCCCAAAGACCATAACGCCCAATGGGAAAGACAGAAGCTTCTCGCAAACGCGTCAAGATATTATTGAGGACTCTATCGCGGTGAGGGGTGTGATGAATGTAGGCATGACGCATTACGTGCATCACTACACAAACAACATCTCGGCTTTCTAACCAACCAAGTTCTTCCAGAGACTTCATGATTCTCGGTTGTAATTCGCGGGTCAGATCCATCTGATCTACTTCTTCCGGCCGCAATCCGACCTCGACATAAAGAGCGCTGTGGCCAGGTGTGGACATCCCCGTGCTGATATTGGAATAGAACCCGATGCGATAAAAAGGAATCGCACGATCCGGAACGTAAAGCCAATGAACATTTTCAAATTCGGGACGCAAGGGAGATCGCAAGCCGATATTCAGACTTATCGTCGAGCTGTGCGACAAGTCCCTCGACGCAACTATCAATTCGCTGTCATCCGTCATTTCGCACAGCGATTTTAGCGGAAGGCTGGAAAACATCATATCCCAATGGAAAGTCTCCTGACTGCTGGTTCGAAGCGTCTTAGCACGGAGATCTACGGCCACAACATCTTGATTCACACTGCAGTTTTTGATTCCGGATCGCAGACCTTGTGCCAACCGTCCAATCCCTCCTTCTTTGGGATACCAGAAAGTTGAGTTATAGCCCATTGTGCTTGTTCCCGCCCCTCCAGTCATCCCTTCTCGGACTAGCTTCTCATCTGGAGCAGGGAAAAATCGCCGGACCGCATCTTTCGACAAATGGTCGAGTGAAATTGCCATGGTCTTCTCATTCTGCGGGATCAGAAAGAGGTCGGACAGTGCTTGTCCGAAGCCACTCACTATGAAGTCCCGGAATGTTGCTGTCTTGCTATCGGGAAGAATGGGTCTGCAGTTGTATGAATTTACGCACTCGGTGAACAGAGCGGAAGGTAATTCGGCAAGATTATATTGAATGGGCGCAGTGATTAGCTTTCCTCCAACAAAACAACACGAGCGCCGGTTAATTTGTTCCCAATCCTCGTTCCTCAGGTTTGCATACGGGATGTCCCTAGGCGAGGAATAGCGGCTGAGATGCAAAAAGTGGCCAGTATAATCGAAGCAGAATTCGCCCACTTCCACCGTGCGAGTGAGCCCCCCAAGGGTCGGACATCTTTCCAACAGCAGATAATCCCGCTCCTGTTGCTCAAGAATTCGGGCGGCGGTCAAGCCGGAGATCCCTCCCCCCAGCACCATAACCGCAAATTTTTGAGATGATCTCACAGTTGGCTTTTCCAGCCTCCGAAGAATAACGCGCAAAACCTAGTGGGCTGGGTACCGCGAATTGCGGACGTTCCAGTCCCAAAAGCTATCGTGTGTATGGTCGGCCCCGGGTGTTGTTTTGGCAGCTTCGATCATGGTGTTGGTAGGCCCGGTTGGTGCGGCATCGACTCCAGGACGTCGCCGGGTCGCCAGATATAGAGCTGATCCCGTCACGGAGAGTACTGGTTCCACTTTCCAATCCACGCTCAAATCATGAAGAATCCGTTTATCCTCATCGCGGTAGATATGGCTGAACACGAGCCAAAGTCTATTTTCCTCCGGGCCCAGGCCAGCCAGTATCTCAGGAACATGTTTCTCTGGTTCTTTTTGGTGGTAGTCGCCATAAATGAAGCGTCGGTCGCGTTCTCGCACATAGAAGTCAACAGCAAACGCCGCTCCAGGGTAGATATAAACGCCGTCGCCGGGCTCAATGTGACTTTGCAATACGAGTAAGACTTGCTGAATGTTCTCAATTTCTGCATAAGGCTTCAGCAAGCGAATCTGGAATACGCCTGATACGACGACAACACAGACAATCGCAATGAACACCATCGATTTTGCACGGCCAGTGAATCTGTTCGCGACTTGAACCAGACTTGCCGACGCTAGCAAGCATAATATGGGCGCCAGAAACAAACACTGTCGGATGCCACCGTACGGATAAAAGTGCAAAAGTGAACATATCAAAACCGTACCGCATGAGGTGCACGCTAGTACGGCGAGAGGAGGCAAAATTCGTCTCCGGATCGATGCGGCAAGATATATTACTATTGTAAGGAACGAGATGGATGCGGCTGCCAACCCAGGCAGCAAAAATGTAATGAGATGGTGAGTGTTGTAAGTGATGAAACGGAAGATATTTGAACCCGGGGCCCAAAAATAGTCTTTCATGTACCACGCATCATCCCCCCATTGATATCGGAGAGTCAGAAAAAATGACAGTAGCCCGCCAAAAGCCAGGAAACCGGAGGCTGCCATGATTTGCGTGATTCTGCGTCTACCCTTGTCGTCGGTGAAAGCCCATATAAGTAGAGCAGCAAGAACTCCGAAGCTGAACAGCACCAACCCGTATTGGACCAATGGGGCAACGAACAGAGTCACGTACAACGGAATTGGCGAATTGTCTTCTTCCTTTTTCGAAATAAAAGACAGAAAAACATATAAGAGCACCCCAGCGTAGAGGACGGATAGCGAGTATTCCCGCACCTCTTGGGCGTAACGAATCTGTGCGGCAGAGACGCTCAGCATTAAGGCGGAGAGTCCGGCAGTCTGGTAGTCGATGGAAGGGATCGTGACAAAGCAAAGCATCACGAACACTGCGAGAACACTTGCTACGAGCGAGGGTATCCGTACAGCCAGCGGTCCACTGCCCACTCTTTCGACTGCGTAGAGAATTAATGGGTCAATGATCGGAGCACTGTGGAAACCGCGCGTTAGAATCAGCGTTTCCGGTAGCGTGCCCCGCGAAATATTCGCTGCAATCGCCTCGTCGAGCCAAAGGCTGCGTTTCGCAATGTGATGAATACGCAGAGATCCGGCGAGTAAGATGATGAGTACGGAAGCAATCAAAAAGGCTCGCTTCGCTCCGCGATTGGGTCCGCTTAAGGACAGTCTGGCTGGAAAAATTGGCTTGGTAAATGAATTACGCATACTCAACTTGAAGCAAAAAAGATGGAAGATCTTGGTCAAATTTCAGCTTTTAAGAGATTGCAGCGTCAAGAGTCCTCGACTTATTAAACAAAGCTCAGCAATCAGAGTCCGAGGACGGCGGTAGCACACAGTGTCACATGGAGAAGGAACAAGACCGCTCATTACAAAATTCGGCTTTGCCCGGCGCCGCTAGATTTGCAGTCAGGCTATCGATCACTAGTACCCAGTCGTTCGCATCCGGCGGCGTAAATTTGCGGATACCTCGTGCAGGAAAAGTCCCGATCAACATACTTGCCCCTTCGCGAGGGTTGAACCACCAGCACTTTGCTTGTAGGTCGGGATCCCTGATTTCGTTCACCGCGATCGTGATGGTGGCTTGATTACCGTTCGGTATATAAGCAATAATTGTCTGTCCGTCGGAGGTCCGCGCTGCCACGGAGGACGCGCTCCCTAAACGGTATGTTGCCCGATAAACCAAATTGCGAAGGGACTCCCGAGCTGAACTGAAGAAACTGCGCGAATCATAGCCCGCGATCATCACCGAACGATCCATGTCCGGGACTAACTTCCAATGCTCGCGAGAGCGAAATAGCTTCCCAAGATACATCTCTCCTCTCGACCCCGGAGAATCCAACTGGCTTTGCCAAGGGGGTTCTCCTGGCTTGGCATCGGGGCCGCCATTGAAGTACCACAATGGGTTGTTCCCGAATCCGCCGTTCCCCAGATAGGCTCCCGACAACACCGCCCAGTAGCCTTGCTCTCGGAGCTGCAACTGCGTCAGAGAGTGCTCGTTCTCATACCAACCTTCTCCTTGGAAGGGCGGCAGCCAAGGTGAGCGCGAATAATTGCTGGCGGCTCCCGAAGGAATATTTGTCGTGTGAAAGTAGAGCCAATTCAGATTCATCCAGGTCGTGCCTGCAAAAGTGTCCAAAGCAGCGAACTGCGGCTGGCCTTCGGCAATTATTAGATGAACCGTGTCCTTCGATCTGATCCCGCTTGCCAGGTCGGTCAGCTTGGGGACCACGCCGGTTTGGGGGTCCACATCCCCGCCAAGTGCCCAGATTAGATTTGGAAGGCCTTTGTATCGATCGCCAAGGAATGCACCATAAGCAGTCACGACCTCATCTGAACTTTTCTGATAGCTCGCAAGATAGCCTCCAGGAGAACTTAGGCCAACAAAACCTGGATCCAGTGCAACTGTGATGCCATAGGCTGCGGCTCTCTGGATAACATAATCCACGTGCGCCCAGTAATTGGCGTCTTCATTGGTGAAATCGGGGCCATCAAATGGAGAGTCTCCATAATAATTCTTCGGCGCATTTGACTGGTAATAGTTATCCACCGCGCTGCACACGATGTAATTGAATCCACGCGAGGCGCGATCCGATAGATAAATCTCTGCATCCGAGTCGTCAAGTTGCGTTATCAGGGACCAAGCCGCGTCGCCCGAGATGAAGACCGGCTTGTTCGTGGTCGAGTTGATAAGGAATCTTCCGCTCGGATCAAGAGTCATGAACTGTCCGTCAGCACTCACGATAGACTTTGCGGCCCCGTACGAGTGCTTGGTCATCGTGCCCGGCAAGGGTACCGTAAATCCCGCATCGTGAGTTGCAGTCAGGCTATGACGGAAATGAAAGACAGAAAGTATAACGACAACGACCGACAAAGCTGCCAGCAATGCCAGCAGCCGCAATCCCTGACGTCTCTGGAGTACGGAGGGCATTTGAGCAATGAGCACTCGTGGGCTCAGTCGATTTCTTGTAAATTCTTCAGATTATCTGGAATAGCCAAGGCCACGCATTCCTTCAGTGGCCTCGCGCGCAATGATCATGCGTTCATACCAGCTAAGCCGGACACGTTTGGCGGTACCGCCGATAGCGGCTGATAGCGCCACGTTTTCCTGGATCGTAATGCCCAGCCAGGCTTCGAGTCTGCGGAAGTCAACCCTATGGTTAATCAGCTCTTCATACTTGATGTGAATGCAAGGGAACGCCGCAGGCAGGTGGGACCAACTGACTGCGAGGCGGTTCCAATGCCTGGCGAAACTGGCAGCCGATTCGGCAGGCACATCCGGATACCTGTAGTACACCTGGCCCCACCCCGCATCCGCTAGAGATCGGTAGGAGTCATAGGGATGGCGCGAAATGATCACGAACTTGGCCTTTGGGTATAACCAATGCAACAGGCTTGCCTCAGTTGCGCCCAGCCGTACCTCTTTGAATCCCCACCGGGTGAAACCGCGTTCTTGGGCCGGTTCGCGAAGCCATTTGTCAAACAGGCTTCGCAGCGCTAAGCGGAAATCCTCGCCTTGTGGGTAAAGGTTAGCGACCCAGGATGTCGACAATGCACGCGAGCTCGGATCCTTTTGGTCTTTCCACAATTGTAAATTCCGTGAGCTTATAGAATGGCTCAGCATCTCGGCAATTCTCGGGACTATCGTCATTTCGCCGAGCGGCTCTCCCCAGAGAAGCAGTCGTGGATCAGTCACCAGGACACGTTGGAGCAAGGTGGAACCTGCTCTCCAACCGGTGGAGAGCAAAAAGATCGGGGCCTCGTTTTCTTTCTCTCCGGTTGTTTCATCAGAGATCTGAGGTTGAAAAATTGTCAACGATTCGGCGAGCTGTTTAACTTCTGGCAAAACTACGTTCGGGCATTCCAACCATGCCAAGAACTCACGTCTGCAGCCTCTGAAGCCTCTGACCAACTCGCCCATCCAACTCCTGCGCAACCGCTCCCAAACCCACGTTTGCCTGAATCTCTCAACTTTCGCAATAGCTATGGAGTGGCTACCCATTGCTAGGCCTCGCGATTCGGGAGAATTCGTTTTAGGCTCTCTTCCCATCGGTCCCTCTGGTGTGCGATTGCTGGTAGGATTCTAAAATTCCGCCAGCCAGCCTCCAAACGTTGAGTTTGCAGGAAAACCTTCGGGACGGCCTGACGGAGACTATCCATCGCAACGTCCAGATTGAAAGCCTGCGAAACATATACAGTGGAATCCCCGCGACCACCCACCTGGTGCCTTGGGGAATTCCCGATTCACGAATGTCTCCGCGAGCTTTGTCAAACCACCACGTCAAAAAGTACTGTTGCCGAAGCCGGTATGGCGGCACCTGGTGATAGACTACGGCTGATGGCTCATACCACAATTGTTCACCAGCCCGCAGCAATCGGTTTCCAAATTCCGTGTCCTCCCCGCGGATCTCGCTCCCCGGGTGCGGGCCAAGGTCACGTCTAAAACCGCTGTACTTTTCAAATATCGTCCTTCGAAAAGCCATGTTTGTGCCAAATGGTGGTTCGGCGAGTGGTCCGGCCTCAGGACCCAAGTCGAACATGACGAGGGGCCCCAGTCCGTACCGCTCTTTGAAAGGAATCCAGGGTGGAGGCGAGCAAGTCCACTGGGGACTAATGCGGCCTCCTACCCCAGCCCATTGTCCGTTGTGCAAAGGCACAGTTAGATTTTGCAGCCACATCGGCTCTACGATTACATCGTCGTCCATAAAAGCTAGCACGTCGCCCCGAGCCGCCAGAATTCCACTGTTGAGCGCGTGTGATTTTCCCGGTTGCGGCTCAAAGAGGTAGCGAAAGCGACCGGGATACCGGCGGCAGAAGTCTTCCACAACGTTCCGCGTTTGATCCGCCGAATTGTTGTCCACCACCAGAACTTCCCACTCGACTGATCTCGGCAGTCTCGACACGGCAACGCTATCGAGAGCCCGCACCAAGCTCTGGCAGCGGTTATAGGTGCACAGAATGACGGTGATTCTCATCGTCTTGCGCCGATTTGCTAGCCTTTCAATCGCCTGCCAACTTCCGAGTCAAAACTGAGTAGCCGACCATCAGTGTTGCGACAGCCTAACCCAACGCAACATGAGTTTTAGAGGACGTGCTGAGACCACAGGCCGTGTCATCACCGCCCTCCCAATGGCGAGAAAGCTGCTCAACAGTCTCTTCTGCCGCCAATAAAGTCGGGCGGCGATAAGGTACAGATCGGCGATTTGCCGCCGCTCGACGCACTGCAAATCTGACTGCAACATTGTAAGTGTTGCTTCGAGAGCGACAGAATACTCACCAGCCGCGCACATGTTTCGGATCCAGACCTGGCAGTCTGAAGCGACTTGAGACTGCTGCCTGGCTTTGGGCACGCCCAACTCGGCCAGCACTGCTGGTGTAATCTCCTTAACCGAGTTCAAGGGATCTTGTTTCCCATTCCTCCTTAGCGACGCAGACGCTTGGGCAGCAAGCTTGCACAGAGTCTGCTGTCGCTGCTTGTGGATTGATAATTGGTACGGATGAATCCTATACCTAAGCACCACCTGCTGGAGACCGGCGCACTGGAAGCGCTCCGCCATTCTCAACCACAAGTCGTAGTCCTCAGCTTGGGCAAACACTGCCCTATAGCCGCCAACAAGAACGAAGGCATCCCTTCGGAAAAACACCGTGGGCTGACAGAATGGGCAGCCAACAGCCAGCGCTGATCTGATTTCGTGATCTTCAGTCGGAAGGTCATGGGCGCGGATAGGCAACGGCTTGCCAGCTGCGTTCATACACTCCGCGACGCCACCCAGGAGGCCAACTTCCGGATGTTTCTCCATGAAATCGATCTCCAACCTCAGACGGTCCGGGACGGAGACGTCATCGGCGTCCATGATGGCAATGTACCGCCCAAGCGCAAGAGAACAACCCACATTGCGAGCCTCAGCCAAGCCACAAAAGGGTATCTCGTGGAGCCTGACCCTACTGTCTTTAGCCGCATAGCTCGAAGCGGTGGCCTTGGTCCTGTCGGTCGAGCCAAAATCAACAATAATAAACTCAAACTCCCTAAAGGTCTGGCCGAGGATGCTCTCGATCGACTCCGCAAGAAAACGCTCGACGTTACATGTCACCATGACAACCGAAATGGATGGACTCTTCATCGATTTGACTTCGTTGCGTGGCAGAATGGCCGTTTGAAGATCGAGAGTCGCGTGGCAGTCAGCTATTGTTTCCAGGGTGCGATGCCCTTGTGTCCGGCGCGGCCGTCTTTTCAGCCGAGACAGGCAAGTTCCCGGCGGACTTGTTGAGGCCCGTTTTGCGCTTTAGGAGACGCAACCCCTTAGCTATTGCCGTGGCTGGATTGGCCGCATTCCACAACAATTGCCGGGCGACTTGAATCGCAAGGTAGGGCCTATCGAGCGTCTCTCCCAGCGTATTCAGTCCCCTTGCCTGATACTGCCAGAACACCGACTCTTGACCGCGGAGTGCTTCGTTTGCGAGAACGCTGTAGTACTCTAGCTTGGTCCTTTTCCTCAGGGAAGCAGCTTCGCTTGCTTCTAGAAATACTCGGGCGTAGCGCTGCACGAGAATGTATCGGTCAAGCGCCTGAGGCTGAAAGCGACGGACGGCGGAAGAGATCGATTCGTTGTCTGCCCGCGAAAACGAGAGCACTTGGTGAACGAAGCCGAAGTCCCAGTGCTCCAGTATCTGCATGCATTTCTCGGTGTCCTCATGTAACTGGGACTCGTCATAGAACGGCCGTCCATTCTTGACCATGCTGGATCGGTACATGACCGCCGTTGGCGAACCGAAAACCCAAACTCCAGTCCGAAGATACAAACGTGCCATCTCTTTACCAGCGAGCATCGGCGTCGGATAAGGAAAACGGGAGCCGCGAACCTCATTTCCCTTCAGCCAATAGGAACTTACCAGCCCAATGGATTCGGACTGCTCAAAAGCCTGCACCATCAGCCACAAGCATTCCGGGAAAATGCAGTCGTCCGCCTGCACAATCTTGCAATAGCGGCTGGCTTCTGAGACCTCTGCCAGGGCACTATTGTAATTCTGAACTTGCGAGAGCAACTGCGGCCGCTGAATCAAACGGATTCGCGGATCACGGCGTACGTAGCCCTCGGCAATCTCTGTCGACCCATCCGTGCTGCAATTGTCGACGAGAATGTACTCGAACGGAGAGTAGCTCTGCGCGAGTACGCTTTCGATGCATTGCGCCAAATAGGGCGCAGTATTGTGAAACGGTGTGACGACGCTAACCAGGGGTTGGCTCACAGTAGATCCGCGAAGGGCTGCTCCCTTTGCTCCTGCTCGATACCCGCTACCTGAATTCCCGTGCGATCTTTTCTCTCGGCATTCCGCCTGCTCCCGGGATCTCCCGTCTCATTGACTGCTTGATGTTGGTTCGCAGCGCGATGTAGCCTGTTCGGATGATTCCTGCCCAGAGGCAGACGGGTTGGGTCCGACACGTTCCAGCCAGCTCTCTCTCCAATATGAGTAGATGCTCCGGGGGCAGAACAAGCGGCATTCGCTATACCTTGACTCGCACACAACCGAGTCAAGAATGAAGCAAGGAGTTTTCATCTCCAGCATCTTCCCCGTTGTCTCATGAATGATCTTTGTGACCCGTTTGAGCACGCGGTAGGTTCCTCCGCAGTAAGGAACTTCTTCCGCATCAAAATAGAGACCGCGATTCCGGTCGCGCGTGTTGAGGGTTTTCAGAATTTCTCTGTACGGCTTGATACGAACCAATTCTCCCGGCTGGAGCTCGAGCGTTCCTGCAGGCGTGGCCTCTCCCTCGGGTATGGTTCCGTGTCTTCGAGGAAACGGGGCGCCTCGCCACAGCGGATAAAACTTGTCGTAGAACCACCGCATCGGTCGTCCCACGCCCAGACCGGCTTGGCTGATAGTTAAAAAAAGAAAATAGATCCCACCACAGATTATCCGCCAGAGACCCACGTTCCCGGACCAATAGTCCTCGATATACTGACGGATGTCCCACCAATTAAGAGACGTAGTCGCATAGGGCAGTTGGGTGGCTTGGCACACGTAGACCGGCTCTGGGCTATTTGAATCCTTGGTTTTTGTCCTGGCCAAAACGGTGGATTCCGCACATCGGATGGCCTCGGACGCCGCATCTCCCCATCGGGTATCCGATTGAGGCCGGATGGTAACAGCGGGAGAATTGCCGTTGATTGGTTTTAGCCACGCGTCCTTCCAGAAGAGCAGGCAGCTCGCCTGACATCCACCGTGCGCGGAGCCATCGCATCGGGTGTCGAGATGTACGGCATTCGCGACGCGACGGCCACGGACGGGGAACACGGTATCGCAGGTCTTGTGCGCCCGCTTGTAGACCTGGAATCGCTTCCCGCAGAAGGCAAACATCTCGGGCATGAAGGGCATGCCATCCAGTTGCCCGTCAGCGTCGAGTGTGCGAAGGATTTCCTCCTTGCTTCGCACCTCTACCCAATCGCCT
>DATMQI010000347.1:0-46018 GCA_035567135.1 Terriglobales bacterium | reverse complement strand
CGCATTGAAATGGAGTGTCGATTCGCCGCATCGCGCAGAAGAGCGGTCATCTCTCGAATGAGTTCATTCAGGTTAACCATTTCCCGTTGTGGGATACCACGCCTGTACAGCGAGCGATTTCGGTCGATGATGTCGGCGGCGCGGCTCACGTCTTTGACAATTCTCGACAAAGCTTCCCGAGCCTCTCCAATGTCAGATGGCTCGCGCCGCAACCATCGCAGGCCGGTTTTGGCATTGGTCGCGGCTGCAGCGATCGGCTGCTTGATCTCGTGAGCCAGTGATGCCGCCAATTCTCCCATTACGCTCACGCGGTTCATGTAGGCAAGATCTGCCTCCAGTTGGCGCAGTTTCTTGAGTTGCTCCTCAGAGCTTTTGCGTTCTGTGATGTCCCGTGCATTGACAACTACTCCCGCCACTGCCGGTTCGTCGAGCAGGTTGTTGGCCAGCACCTCGATTACAGCCATGCTTCCGTCTGGACGTCGATATCCAACCTCGATTGCGGGCGTCGACTCTGTATGGGTGCCACCCAAGGTATCCCGCATCTTGGAAATGTCCTCGAACGCGAGAAAGTCGAACAAACACTTTCCCAAAAGCTCCTCTTGGTTTCGGCCCGCCACGCGCAGGCTCGATGGACTCACGTAACGGACTATTGCTTCGCTGTCCAAGATGAGTATCAGGTCGGACGAGTACTCGATGAGAGAGCGGAACCGGGCTTCGTTGCTCTTCAATTCGTCGTATAGTTCACGAACCTGCCGCGCGGCATAATTGAACGCAGTTCCCAGTCTGGCCAGCTCGTCTTCACCTTGGACTTCGATCTGGTGCTGAAAATCACCACTTCCTAGAGCCTTTGCGCCCTTGTCCAGGGTTGCAAGTGGCCCGGTGATGCTGCGGGTTGCGTACCAGCCAAACACGATGGCCATGAGTAAGGTGAAGGCCGCCGTCACGGAAAGTACCAACGCCAGTTGGTCGCGTGCCCGCTCAGTACTCGCCAGAGCCTGGGCACGCTCGTGTGTAACTTCCTGATCCACGTCGTGCACCAGTTGCGAAGTCAGCCCAACCAGGGTGCGCACCTGATTCGCCAAGCGTAGGCGCACACCCTGCCAGTCTCCGGCATTTGCGAGTTGTACCAAGGCATCCGCCTGTAGAGGCAGCGACCTACCAACCGCTTCGAGGGTGATGGCGACGTTCGAGTCCAGGTACGGAAACGACTTGAGCGTTTCCTCCGCGCGCCGGACGTCCTGCACAACGTGATCTCGTTGCGACGCCGCTTCCACCGCGAATCCTCGTTCGTCCTGCGCGTTGGCCAGCGTTAAGAGTGCCTCGCGGAACTCCATCAGATCCACGTGCGTGCGCATCACTGCCAGCGATTTCTGGTCCACTTGATAAAACCGGTGAGCTGAGACTTCGATGTGTTTGAATTGCCACGTGGCGATAAAATCGACGGCACCCATGAGAACCACGATAATCAGGAAACAGGCAGTGAGCCGTGGCCCGATGTTCAAGCGCCGAAGACGCGCCGGGGTGCCGGACGGATTTTCTGTGGCCGCGTTTTCCATTGTGGTGTAGCTCTTCACCTTTGCTCTCGCTCGAATCGCGTTATGGCCCTGAGCTCGACATGGCTGCCTGTACAAAGCCATGGGGACCTGCGGCAGCGCCCGCGAGTTTTCGCTTGGTAAGCCTGCTTGGGTCCGGACTTTGTGCCTCGAAACCGGTGATTCGAGCCAATTGCTCGCGCAGATTGCCCGCTGCATCTGCTGCTGTCTTCTGCCGGGTCAGGACCGAATGAACCGCTTCAAAATAGGCGCGCGATACCTCGGGATACTTCTTTCCGGTTACTGCAGAAGGTCGTGCAGCAAAAGTTTCTTTATACACTTTCTGCACGGACTCGAGATAAGGGGTCGCGGCTCGTACGCCAGGATCTTGATACAAGTCAGGGATCGTGGGAACTCCTGAGTAGGTCCGCAGCCGCTTGAGTTCGGTATCGCGGCGGCACAAATAGCGGACCAGCTTTACCGCTGCTTCCACCTGCGCCGAATACTTGGACACGGCATAGCCGTGCCCGCCGAATGTGCTTACGCTTCCCCCCTTGCCTGCCGGCAACGGAGCGAAGTCATAGTTGTTCGCGTCGACGCTCGGTGTTTCGGAGGGGCCCAAATGGTAAGGGCCTGGCAAACCATTCCAACTGCGCATGAAAGCGGCGCCGCCCGCCTTCCAAATGTTCTGGGTGTCCCATTCATGGTAGGCGAGCACGCCCCGCGGCGATATAGAGCCGACCCACCGCGCCGCCCTTTCCCAGGCACGGACCGTTTCCGGATTGTCCACTGTGATCCGGCCATCGTCGATGATTGCACCGCCGCCTTGCGACTCCTGCCATTCGAGCGCGTTGCACGTCAATACCTCGGCTGGCGCACCTTGCCAGATAAAACCCCAGAAGCTCTTGTGGCCTTTGGTCCGCTCCCCCTGCTGAATACGTGCCGCCATGATTTCCAGCTCGTCCCAGGTTCTCGGCGGACTCCGGAAGCCGTATCTACGCAGCAGATCGGTACGGTAATAAAGAAGACCGACCTCGACGTTATACGGAAGCGCGACCACCCTTCCATCTACCGTATTGTTCGCAACCAGATCAGGCGAATGGGCCGCGATCTCTTGGGCAGGTACATAGTCCTTCAGGTCGATCAGGTTATCCGCCAGAATCTTCGGCCAGATCACGTCCACGGCATAAACATCCGGGATCTTGGCCCCGCTTTCAAGAAGACTCTTCCACATCGCTAATTGCTCCACGGGACCTTCGGGCGAGGGCAGAACTTTGACGTGAATCCCGGTCTCGTGGGTAAACTCGCTGATTTCCTGGTTGCGTGGGTCCTGATACTCCCTGTCTAACCAGTCCATGAGGGTAATGGTTGTTGGGGAAGCCGAAGGGGCGGAGTGTCGACAGCCTGAAGAGGCCAAAACCAGAGAAACGAGAAGAAGGACAGATTGCAAGAGGGGGAGACACCGGAAGCGCGACCGAACCCATCGAACTCCATTGGTATACATCTCGCCCCTTACTGCAGCCCCGCGGAAAATTAGCGAGATTCTAACACGCCTTTTACGCATTCATTCGTGGGCAGTCCCGAAAAATTATGGCTTCGCGCGACGCGATCTCCACGTCGCTCTCCCCCGTTCACGAAGGAACCCTCTAAGAGAACGGACACGATCTTCTGGAAATGTCGGGAAGGTAAAAGGTACCGTGACAGGGCGGCCAGTGTTACTTGTGTTGAGTTGCCGATTTTAAATCGCTTACATCAAGCTCACGGTTAGAGAGGGGCGTTCTAACCAACTGAACTAAGTCCCTCTTGCTTTTCAAACGGCTAGGGCAAAACCCGCATGTTTACTGTCTATTCTTGCTCTCAACCGTTTCGCCTGCTTTAATCCGTTCTGCTTGAACCCCTGGCAGGGGCTGCCATTCGAGGACTTACATTCACCCAAAATGAGGTGATTCAGCAGGAATCTCTTACAGTGATGCTTCGACCATCTCAGTCCTGTTTTCCAATTGAATTTCAATTCATTCAGTTCGCGAAGGTCACAAAATGTCGGTCCTCGAGGCCTCATGTAGATCGACCGTCGGTCAAATCTATTTCCAGAGTGTCTCGATATGCGGAGATTTCGGCGACCGATGCGTGGGCATCGCCCATGCCGCTCCGTCCACGCACTACTGCGTCACAGTGAAGACGCCCGAACTGATAGCTGTGCCTCCTGGAGTGGTGATCGCTATTTTGCCAGTCTTCGCGCCGGAGGGCACATTGGCAGTCACTTCTGTGTCCGAGTTCACTACCACCGTTGTCGCCTTGACGCCGCCGAACGTTACCTTGCTGGTCTGCGTCAGGCTGACACCTGTGATCGTCACCGGTGCCCCTACTTTTCCGCTGGTGGGAGTGAAGGTCTTGATCGTCGGGGTCACGCGGAAGTTTATCTTGCTCTTCAGATTGCCACCGGGAATCGCGACTGTCACGATGCCAGTCTTCGCGCCGGCTGGGACCGTAGCGGTCAGGAAAGTATCCGACGAAATGTTGAACGTTGCCGAGGTTCCATTGAACGAGACCCCGCTGGCGCTATTAAATCCCTGACCAAGAATGCCAATCGACTTTCCAACCTTACCGGAAGCCGGCAGCAGCGCGGCGTACGGCGCCAGGCTAGCTTTGAGGCTGTAGAACGCTCCTGTATTGTGAGTGCCGCCGGTGTTGGTGTCTCCGTACAGAGTGCCAATTGTGTGCTGGAGCAGGGTAACCATGGGGGAGCCGCCGTGGGTGCCATCGAAGCTGTAGCGCGTGGAAAATGTGCCAGCGGGCGTTATTCGAAAAATCGTGCCGTGGTTCGACATCCCACCAAGGTAGCCGACGCCGTAAAAATTGCCGTCCGTCGCCTGCACCAGGTTGCCGTAGGGAGTTCCTCCGTCCGAGGCTGGCGTGAACGAGTGCAGTACAGTCAGAGTGCCCGCCGGGGTTATCTTGAATACGTTCCCATATCCCACACTGCCGCCGTTAAAAGTCGTTCCATAGAAGTTGCCATCCTTCCCGAGGACTAACCCGGCGTATGGATTTGCACCATCCGTCAGGTTGAAGGAATGCAGAATGGTAAATGCTCCGCTGCCGGTAACTTTGAATACGATGCCGTATCGGTTGGTGCCCACTCCACTGTATGTGGTGCCGTAGAAGTTGCCGTCATTCCCTTGAACCAGCGGACCAAAAGGCCTGGAGCCATTGGTCAAATCAAAAGAGTGCAGAACCTTGTAAGCGCCGCTCGGAGTCAATTTGTATACGGTTCCATAGCCCGACGCGCCGCCAAAAGCCGCAGTGCCGTAAAAGTTTCCGTCCGCCGCCTGAATCGGAGGCGCGTAGGGAGTAATTCCGTCGCCGCTGGCAAAGGTGTGGAGAACCGTCAACGCGCCGGCCGGCGTGATCTGGAATATGACGCCCAGATTGCCTGAGCCGCCCACCGAAGTTGTGCCATAAAGGTTGCCGTCCGTACCCAGCGTCAGCCCGCTGTAGGGCACTTTGCCATGGGTTCCGTCGAAGTGATACAGCACGGAAATCGCTCCCTGGGCCGTGATGTTAAACACTGTGCCTAGGGCGTTCCTTCCGCCATTCGGGGTTGTGCTGTAAAGATTGCCGTCACGGCCCTGTGCCACGAGTCCCGAATACTGAGGATTAAGCGGATCGCCCGACCCGTCACCAAAGTTGTACAGATCAGAATAGGTTTGAGCATTCGCGACAGAGGCAACCAGGCCCAGCACGAGGGTGGCAACCGCCAAAAAACCGCACGTTTTAGTTTTTTTCATTGCACTTCTCCTTGGATTATCTATTCGCTGCACCGGGAAACCTTCTATCGAATCAAACTTCTGGGTCAGGCCACCGGAATTATCAGGTTTTGCTGCCCGTCGAAGACTTGGCCCCTCGCCGAACGACCAATTTCCTCGCCGAGTGCACAAAACTCCCTCTTTAGTTATGAAAACGGAAAACAAAGAGCAATCGGCTCACGGGACTCGAAAATCCCGGGTTCGGCAACAGCGCGCGCCCCGGATAGCGTCTATCTGGGCGCCGTTTTCCAAGTACATTGACTTTGGGGCCAAACCGGGGTACCGTCTATGCCCACGTGGAGGCCACGCCTCCTTGGCTTGGGGTGAAGTGTGCCGCCTTCCTCGTCTTACCCGGTGACCGATCTGCTAACCCGTTGGCGCGGAGGGGATGCTGCCGCACGGGACGCCCTGGTTCCTCTGGTTTATGGCGAACTGCGCCGCATCGCTCGCAAGTGTCTTGCGGGACAGCGTGGCCACACCTTGCAGCCCACCGCGCTGGTGCACGAGGCCTACCTTCGCATGGTCAGTCGCAATTCCCGGCCCTGGCAGAACCGAATGCACTTTTTTGCATTTGCTGCTCAGATGATGAGACAAATCCTGGTTGACCATGCACGTATGCATGCTGCCGCGAAACGCGGAGGCAACGCCATCACGTTGGTGTTGGACGAATCCGTGGCCCTGCCGAAGAAGCCGAATCTGGATCTGATCGCCCTCGATGATGCCATGAAGCGGCTCGCGGTCCTGGACGCGCGCCAATGCCACATTGTGGAATTGCGTTTTTTCGGTGGCCTTTCCATCGATGAAACTGCGGAAGTGATAAATATCTCGCCCTCAACCACGAAACGAGAGTGGGCCACGGCACGCGTCTGGCTATACCGTGCGATGAGCGAAGGGGCTGAGACGTGACACCCGAGCGCTGGCAACAGATAAAGGAGGTGCTGGCCAGCGCGCTAGAAATTGCGCCCGCAGAGCGCGCCTCCTACCTGAACCAAAGCTGTGCCGGCGATTCCGCCCTTATGCACGAAGTTGAACTCCTGCTCCTCGACGAGGAGAAGGTCAGTCCCCAATTTCTCAACGACACCGCGCTTGCCGCCGCGGCCGTGTACATTCTTCCCGAAGAGTCTGGCCGTTGGATCGGGCGCCGCGTCGGATCCTATCGAATTCTCCAGCAAATTGGCGTGGGCGGTATGGGCGAGGTATATCGCGCCGTCCGCGACGACGATCAATACCAACAACAAGTGGCGTTGAAGCTGGTTCGCGCCGGCCAGGATTCCTCCATTGTTATCACCCGCTTCAAGAACGAACGGCAGATCCTGGCCACTCTCGAACATCCGAATATTGCCAGGTTGCTCGACGGTGGCACGACGGAAGATGGTACGCCATATTTTGTGATGGAGTTGATTGATGGTCAGCCGATCAGCGATTACTGTGATGCTCATCGGCTGTCAATCTCAGATCGCCTGGCGCTTTTTACCCAGGTGTGTGCGGCGGTGCAGTACGCGCATCAACGCCTCATCATTCATCGCGACCTCAAGCCGGGCAATATTCTTGTAACTTCCGAAGGCACACCCAAACTGCTGGATTTCGGCATCGCGAAGATTATCGGGCTGGATGCGATGGCCCAATCGACCGAGGCTACTCTAACTGCATTTCGAGTTCTGACTCCTGGATATGCAAGTCCGGAGCAAATCAAGGGCCAGCCAATGACTACGGCCAGTGATGTGTATTCGCTGGGAGTAGTTCTGTACGAGTTGCTGGCTGGACACAGTCCCTACCGGGTTACCACGCGAACCGCGCAGGAAGTTGCCCACGCGGTCTGCGATGACGAACCGGAGAAGCCGAGCCTTAGCATCCATAGGGTTGAAACCGCAGGAGACGGTATTCCCGGACCAAGAAGCTGCGAGGAACTTAGCGCCAGTCGCAACAGTTCGCCGCAAAAGCTACAAAAGCAACTCAGCGGCGACCTCGACAACATTGTCCTGATGGCGTTGCGTAAGGAGCCATCCCGCCGCTACGCGTCGATCGAACAATTCTCACAGGACATCCGAAGACATCTCGAGTACGTTCCCGTGATGGCCCGCAAAGACACTTTGCGATACCGCGCCTCGAAGTTTGTTACCCGGCACAGGGTCAGTGTTGTGGCCTCCACCGCTGCAGTTCTCGCGCTCTTGAGCGGCCTGGCGATCGCTCTGCACGAAGCCCAGGTGGCCCGGCAACAGGCTGAAGTGGCCCGCGTGCAGCGAACCCGCGCAGAGCGCCGTTTTAACGACGTCCGGCAGTTAGCAAATTCGCTGATGTTCGAAGTTCACGACTCCATCAAGGATTTACCGGGAACAATTCCGGCGAGAAAATTGTTGGTAACGCGGACGCTCACTTACCTTGACAGCCTATCCCAGGAAGCGAACGGCGACATTTCTCTACAACGAGAATTGGCGGCGGCCTATGACCGGGTTGGAGACGTCCTGGGATATGACGGGAACGCAACCGTTGGTGACTTTGCGGGGGCACGCCAGAGTTATAAGAAAGCGCTGGCAATACGCGAAACTGCGGCTGCCGCCAACCCCGGCGACGCGCAGATACAAGCTGAGCTTCTGAACGATTACTTTCATTTAAGCTTCGCGCTTAACAGCAGCGGCGACAACACCGAGGCGCTGAACAACTTGCACAAGGCGCTGCCCCTGGCGCAAAGGCTTGCCACTACCCAACACGACCTCAAATATCAAGACTGGCTGGGCGGCTTCTATTGGCAGATTGGGAACGTTCTAAAACAAGCTGGGGAGGATGCGGCGGCCCTGGAAAATTACAGAACAGCACTCTCCATTGAGGAGCCGCTTGCGCAAGGAGCCAGCGCAAATAGCTTCTTTCGCACTCATCTTGCCGGCGACTATCATGGCTTTGGACAGATGTTGGGGCGAACTGGCGATACAGAGCAAGCTCTGGAAGTCTCGAAGAAGGGACTGCAAATTCTTCAGCAATTGTCACAGGCCGACCCCAACAATGCCACTCTCCGCGAATATCTCGGAGAGTCGTACACTGATTTGCAGCCAATATTGGTGAAACACGGCGATCTCGACGAGGCATTGGAACATAGCCAGAAGGGGCTGCAGATCTTCACCGAATTGGTAGCCGTCGACCCCGCGAACTGGCTGGCGCGGGCCAACGTGGCTGAGTCGGAAGAGGCGATCGCAGAAGTCTTGATGTTGAAGGGAGAGATCTATCAGGCGATCCCGCATACCCGCCACGCCATCGCGATCTTCGAGGCCGACGAACATAAGACCCCGCTGGAGATAACGAGCCAGGCCAAAGCCTATTCGACGCTTGCCGCGGCGTATTCGTCGTTGGGCAATCGCGACGTATCCTCTGAGAAAAAGCTCGAACACTTGCGCGAAGCCCGATTTTGGTATCAAAAGAGCCTGCGCACCTGGCAGCAGAATCCCAACCGCGGTTCCACTGATCCCACCCACCAGGACGAAAGTGAAATCACACAGGAACTTGCTAAGTGCGACGCCGCCCTCGCAAAACTAAAACCTGAGAAGTAGCGCCCGTCGAACCGCAGAGCTAAGAAATCGCGCACCTTCGTGGGTTAGGTTGAAGTTCCGACCCAGAAGTTCAGTCGGGCGGAGGTTCAAATCCTCAATGAGGGTTGACCCCAATCGCTTTAACGGACTATACGGAGCTGCAAAGTCCGCCGAAGTACTTAATCAAACGGAGAAGGCTGCAGACTACTACAGCCAATTGCTGAAGAATTGCGATAACGGAACAAATTTGAAACGACCGGAACTTGCGGACCGAAAGCAACAATAAAGTCGGGACAGATACAGTAATCACCTTCAACGGATCGTAGGCCCGGCAGCATCAGTGCACACGTGCATTACTGGCGATGTGCGCAAAATGTTCTACGATGGGCCGAGAATCCCCTACCACCCGCGCCAGTTCGATATCGCTGACGACCTTTGCACCTCGCACAGGTATGCACACCTTCTGGGGAAGCAATTCGCTTTACGCATGCCGGGGCCACCGAGACTCCAAGCCCGGCGCCGACCAGGAGCAAAATAGTCAGCCAGTGAGACGCCTCCTGCACGATCTGCGGCCGGAACCCATACTCTTGGAACAGCGTTAGCGGCTTTTCAAAGGCCCGCCCGCACTTCGCGGATAGTAGACAAATGGTTCATTGCGCAATATCCCAGGCGAAATACTCTTTTGCCTCGCGCAGGCATGGGTTGCGGGAAGCACCGCAACATAGGGCTCGGAGAAGAGCGTCGTCACCTTTAGCATCTCGGCGGCGTCGCCATCCCGCAATATGCCTGCATCGAGTGAGCCGTTCTCTAAACCTTCAGCCACTCGCGCTGTAAACGATTCATGGAGCTGCAAATGCACCCGCGGATAGGCCTCGCGATAGGCCCGGAAGATTGCAGGGAGGGTCGTCAACATGGCAGATCCGACAAAACCTATATTCAATGATCCAACTTCACCGTGACCAATACTTCGGGTCTCGTCGATATCGCGCTGCACATTGCGTAGTGTTCGGCGCGCCCTTTCCAGAAGAGCTTCTCCAGCATTCGTCAACTTCACCGAGCGTGAAGTCCGCACAAACAGCGCATAACCGAGAATATCCTCCAGCTCGCGAATCTGCTGGGAAAGCGGTGGTTGCGACAAATGCAGCCGCGCCGCCGCCCGACCGAAGTGTAATTCCTCAGCAACTGCGACAAAGTATCGAAGGTGGCGGAGCTCCAAGTCTTGATCCATATGTATTAAATCATAATCGGTTTGAACAAGATATTGGACGTCATAAACGAGCGCTGGCACAATATATTCTTTAGAGGTAATGCCATGCTCAGTAATACAGTTAGATCTACGCGCGGCGAGAAGCCGATTTTCTCATCGCCGACGATTGAGATTCGCCCACTTCTTTCTGGCGACGGATCACCGAGCGTCTCGATGTCTTTAGCCTCGAGCGATGCCACAGCATTTCGCACCCTCAACGAAGAATGGATCACCCGCCATTTCGCGGAAAACGCGATCCTTCGTAAGGGCGGTCACATTTTCATGGAGATGACGTTGTAATGCGTGGCTCTTTGGCAGATTGGGTCGAGCGAGTGTAGATTCCGTTCTCGTTTTCCACAAGAAACAGAACCTGAATACTGTTGGCGGGTGTGCCCTAACCGCGTTCCAGACGTTGCCTCTTGAGGTAATCGAATTCTCGTACCGCTCCACAACTACATAATTGAAGTGGAATAAAAGATTACCGCTTCCGTTATTTCCTGTGAGACTCATTTTGTCGGAGCAGAACGCGGATCAGCGCCGGTAAGCGGCGAGGACGCTGAGGCGGCGTGTTTCCAGAACCAACCTCAGCGCAAAAGTGGAGAGCAGGGTGATGGTAAATCCTTTTGATCCTAAGACCGTATTCTTGGCGAAGCACGCCCAACATGTGGTCCTTATACATTTTCCGATTGCGCTGTTCCTGGCGGCGGTAGCATTCGACCTTGTCGCCCAATGGACAAAGCGGCCCGGCTTGGCGGACAGCGCCTACTACAACCTGCTGGTGGCAGCAATCTCAACCCTGCCAGTTTTCGCGACTGGAGTAATAGCTTGGCAGCTCCAACTCGAGGGTCAGAAATTGAAGGGCATGCTATTGCTGCACCTAATACTCGCGTGCGTCTCAAGTCTGACGATCTGGCTCGTCTGGTGGGTGCATTTCCGGGCGCGACGGCGGGCACAAGTATTGCCGACTTACCGCCTCGCGTTTGAATTTCTGGGCGTTGCTCTTATCGCATTGACCGCGCACTTAGGTGGCTTTCTAAGCGGCGTAAACGGACCCGGTTGATCGCGACCAACTCTCAATTGAACCAACCAGAAAGAAAAAGAGCTCCCAGTCCGTAGAAAGTAGTGACTGTGCAAATACAGAAGGCTCGCAGCACTTCAATCATGTCGGGAATAAAAGCTAATCGTGCCAGTTATCAACTAAGAGCGTTACAACCACGGAGGAGAAATGCCAGACAAGAAGCAAGATCTTATCGATCAGAATTTGCAAGACCTCAACAATGATGGCGTCGACCGCCGCGGGTTCCTGAAGTGCATGGCATGGGCAGGCACCGGTCTGGTCTGGACTATGAGCGGTGGCATTCCGGTATCGCAGGCATTCGCCAGGAGCGGGGGCAAAGGTTCCAGCAAAGATGCCGCCAAAGGCTCGGACTTCAGCTTTGTCCAGATCAGCGATAGTCACATTGGTTTCAACAAGCCAGCTAACCCGGATGTTACGGCTACTTTGCAGACGGCGATCAACAAGATCAATGCCATGTCCCAAAAGCCGGACTTCATCATTCACACCGGTGATCTGACTCAGCTCTCGAAGCCCGGTGAATTCGACACGCTTGATCAAGTGTTAAAAGGAGCCTCTGCCAACGAGGCCCACTTCGTGCCCGGCGAGCATGACATGCTCAATGACAATGGCGAGCAGTATCTCCAACGCTACGGAAGAGGTACGAAAGGTGCGGGGTGGTCCAGCTTCGATCACAAGGGTGTGCATTTCGTGGGCCTGGTGAATGTCGCCAATTTGAAAGCTGGAGGCATGGGTTCGCTCGGTCACGAACAACTGGAATGGCTCGAAGACGATCTCAAGGGCCGCTCTGCCAGCACTCCGATTGTGCTCTACGCGCACATTCCGCTGTGGACGATCTATCCCGATTGGGGTTGGGGAACCGATGACAGCGAACAAGCTTTGTCTTACGTCAAGCGCTTCGGCTCTGTGACTGTGTTGAACGGCCACATTCACCAGATCATGCAGAAGATCGAAGGCAAGGTTTCATTCCACACCGCGATGTCGACTGCGTTCCCTCAACCCGCACCGGGAACAGCGCCCTCAGCCGGGCCTATGAAAGTTCCAGCCGAGCAACTGCAGCAGGTCCTTGGCATCACCGATGTGAACTATGTGGTTAGTGGTAGCAGTCTGGCAATCGTGGATTCGCCGCTCGGGGCCGCGGGTTCTGCGGCATCAGGCAATGGCGGCGGTACTTGGAGGTAGTTGACATCGTTAAACGCAGGCCAGTTCAAACCAGTAAATTAAACTTAGAAAGGAAGCAGAACATGGTTAAGAAGAAGGTGTGGATTGCAAGCTTGGCGACGCCGGTAATGATCGCAATGCTGCTGCTCGTGGCGGGCACCGCAGTAAAGGCCAGCGACCAGCCCTCCGCCCCAACCACGGAGGTAAAAATCGATAACTTCAGTTTTGGGCCGCAAACGATTACGGTACCTGTCGGAGCGACAGTTACCTGGGTCAACCGCGATGATATTCCTCATACAGTGGTGAGCACAGACGGCGTGTTCAAATCCAAGGTACGAGATACCGACGAACAGTTCTCTTATACGTTTACCAAAGCCGGGACATATCCGTACTACTGCTCGGTCCACCCTAAAATGACCGGCCAGGTAGTAGTTCAGTAAGACGCCTAGGAATTGTAAGTCGAACGTTGCAGATCTCTCCCCAGCAACGGACAGGGCGCCAACTCTCAAGTTTACGCACCGAGTTGACGACCTGTCCGCCTACCGAAAGCGTTCAGGCTTCTGAGCACTTACGCGCATAACCATTACCTGCATCCGCGACAACAGCGGCCGCCCACGAACAGTTGAACATGCTTTGTCGCAGGGTCAATGATCAGTGTTTGCGCATTTTCATTCAGCTCAAGACCAAACCGTAATTGTCAAATTCGTCCTATCGCTCGAGAAAAGATTCTTGACAGAAATGTGACACCGCAGTGACAAGAGTACTTTTTCGAGGCGGTAGCGTGGGTTTTGTCACCAGAAATATTTCTCACAGTTGGGGAATATCGCTTGCGTGGCGGAGTTAGACACTGTACTGGAACCAAAATCATTAATGAAAAGGAATGACGTAAACATGAAACAACAGAATTCTCCATCTGTTTTAGTGATCGAGACAAATTCATCCGAATCAAAGAATTCTTCGACGGGAGAAGAGGTTCAACGTCACTGGCAGGGTGTAGTTAAGCGACGTTCATTTCTCAAGGGCCTCGGGATTGCCGGTGCAACCTTGTCGGCCGGCGCCTTATTGGCGACAGAGAGCAAAGCGCAGGCCACGGCCAGCGCCGGCAAGCTTTCCAAAGGCGACGCCGCGCTTCTGCGGTTCGCGGCGGCAGCAGAGCTCATCGAAGCCGATCTGTGGCAACAATACAACGAACTGGGCGGAGCTAACGGAGGCAACCCGGCCTACATGGCCGCGCTCAGCAACCTGGATGGCGACATGCCGCAATACATCGCAGATAACACCGATGATGAATTGAGCCACGCGGCGTTCCTTAACGCCTACTTAGCATCGAGAGGGGCGGAACCGGTCAATCTGGATGCGTTTCGGACCTTGCCCAGCAGCCAGGCGACGGGCGCCAAGAATACCGGAAGGCTGACAAACCTGATGAACCTCAATGTTGACCTTAGTTGGTACACGCGTTATCGCAGCGGACAGAATCCGGACTTTGGCGCGCATTTCAAAGGTCCTTTTGTTATCCAGAACGAACCAGCCATTCCTTTGAACGATACCGACACTCCTCCCAACCAGCCTCAACCGGTTCCACCCGCGACACCGCTGGAGGCCCGCATGCAAGCCATCGCCAACACGGCAGGATTTCACTTTGCCTTCATTGAGCAAGGTGGGGCGAGCTTGTATCCCACGCTGGCGTTCAAGGCGACGGACCCTGAAGTCCTGAGCGTCCTGGTGAGTATTGGTGGTGTTGAGATCGACCACTTCGGACTCTGGCATGACAAGTCAGGCAATGCAGTTTCTCAGCCTTTGGCCGGTGTCACGGATCCAGTAACCGGTTTGACGTTTCCGGATCTAAATGCCCGCCACTCGGAGCTCGATCAGACGAACCTGATCCTGCCTGAGCCCTGCGAATTTATCAATAAGAGTCTGCCGCAGTGTTCCGTGATCCGGCCAACTTCGACACAGAACGGAGGAGCCGTCGCCACGATCAAAGCTTTCACGGACGACCTCTTGTTCCAAGGTCAATCGTCGGCGTTCTTTACCCTGGTGAACCGACTGGCTGTCGAAGCTGATTCAGTTAAACGCGGCTTCTGATTGTTTACAGCTCTCTCCTGATGTCTCGCGGGCGCTGTATCTCGTTATAGGTTACGGCGCCTGCATTTTTGCTTGGCACGATTTTTTGATTTTTGTTACTCGATCCGTTTTTAAGCCGATCTAAGGAGGCCGTATGTTTGAAGGACTGTTTCAACCGATGCATCTGCTCGTGATTTTTGGAATTGCCTTGCTGGTCTTCGGACCCAAAAAACTTCCGGAGCTGGGAAAAGGAATTGGAGAAGGTATCCGCGGCTTCAAGTCAGCAATCAAAGCCGAAGACGAGAAGCCGGTCAGCACCACCACCATCGCCAACGATCACGGCCTAACCAAGGAGTAAATCGTGAGTTTTGGCACGGAAATCCTGTTCATGCTTATGCTCGGCCTCGTGGTATTGGGACCAAAGCGATTGCACGCAATGCTTGGACACGTGGCCCGAGCTAAAGCTGAACTCGAGAATGCGACGCGCGGCATAAAATCTCAGTTGGCCGCTCAACTTGATGCGGCGCCGCAAGAAACGAATCGCTCCCATGAATCCGCCGGGGATAAGTGAGCCATCCTCGGATCGTCAGCCGCGGAACAGCGTTGCCTGCGGCTAGGCTCACCCAGGAGCAGCCATCGGTAAAATTCATCCGCAGGCCTGCGGGAATCTTCTTCAACAGCATTCAACAACATAATCCGCGGACTCGTGAAGAACGTCAGATTCAATGAAATCGTCGCGATTTTGGCGTATTCGTGGGTTGCTTCGAACAGCACCGCAACTTACATTTTTCCGAAGTCGAGACTTATGATGCCTTAAGCCGATTTCTTCTCTGTCGGCGGAAACTCAATCAGTTTGCCTCGTAACACAACAGGAATCCATATTCGTCTTGTCCGGAACTTCGCCGGTATGTAGAACTCAATTATTTTTGCCATGACGTTTACCACTCCCATCCGCATTTGCACTGGACCCGCTCGGATAGCCTGGCTTTCCTGAGAAGCCCACGACATACAGCGCAGCATCGCATCCACATAAGTTTGTCTCCCAGCGGAACTGTGCCAAGCCTCTCGACCCAGCTACCACATTGGATTTGCAAACCTCAAGTCTGGATGCGTTGGCTGTGTCAAATCATTGTCAAAAAAAACCCAGACAATGAAGACTAACTTAGTCAGAATCCCGATCTCAGCATCTCCACGGCTGCGTAGATAATTTGTTCGTTTCCGCATAGTCGGGTTGTAAAAGCCCAAGTCGCCTCTAACTCACGGCGAATTTACGAAAACAAATAGACAAAGTGTTGACAATCAAATGACGTCCTGCCCGCATCGGCGTGTCAGTCGTTGCGTCTAACTACATATGTTGTGAAAAACACACTCGCAACTGTATTTGAGCGTTGTAGTTGCTTTGAGGCCGCTTGAGCCGAGTAACTGTTGTAACGCCAGGCGAACCTGATGAATGTTGTCTTCTTCTCGCACCAACTAAGGTTGAGGACACGTAGTTACGCAATGTTGGCAGAAGTTTGGAAGTCAGGAACGCTGTGCCTGCATGTCCTTTCATGGCGCCAACGGCGAAAAAAAAGAATGCGGTTTCACCATCGTACAAATCATGAAAAGGGTATGGAGAACAACTTGAAAAAAACACTACTGTTTTTCGGATTAATGATGATGCTAGCGATTCCTTCGGGACTTCGGGCTCAGCAGGCTGGCTATTCCCAGACTAACCTGGTCTCGAATACTGCCGGTGTGGCTACTACCACAGATCCGCAACTTCTGAATCCTTGGGGAATTGCGTTTGTTCCCGGACAAGACTTTTGGATCGCGAACAACAACAGCGGCACCTCCACGCTTTATGACAACCAGGGCAAGAAAGATACGGGTCTTGTGGTGACCATACCCGGGGCCACAAAAAATCCTAACGGTAACTGCAGTCCTGGTTGCCCGACGGGCACCGTAGCCAACGGCAACAGCAGTAACTTCGGAGGCGCACTGTTCTTGTTTGCCACCGAAGATGGCATCGTCGCCAACTGGAATGGCAGCAGCAATACGGCAACAGTGGCCTTCGACAACTCTGCCAGCGGTGCGGTTTACAAAGGCCTCGCCTTGCTAAACGGCACTTTTCTTTTAGCGGCGAACTTCAATAGCGGTAAAGTCGATGTACTCGATCACAACTTCACGATCACCTCGTTGAGCGGCTCATTCACCAATCCAAAGCTACCCGCAGGGCTGGCTCCGCATGGCATCCACGTCATCAATAACCAGGTCTACGTTGCCTACGCGATGCAGGATGCTGCCAAGCACGATGCTCAGCCGGGCGCCGGCCTCGGACAGGTAGATGTCTTCGACGCGAATGGTAACTTCGTGAGCACCCTCGTAGCTGCGGGCGGCAAACTTAATGCCCCCTGGGGAGTGGTGGCAACTCCCGCTTCCTTCGGAACATTCCCGAACGCGATCCTGGTGGGAAATTTTGGCGATGGTACGATCAACGCGTTCGACACAACTGGCAAGTCTCTCGGCCAGCTCAGCGACACTTCAAACAGGGCATTGGTGAACGGTGGCTTGTGGGATATGGTCTTTGGCGGCGGGGGAAGCTCCGGCGATCCAGGCACGCTCTATGTCACAGCTGGAGGCAGCAACCAACCCAATTTCCCCAGCGGAGGCAGCACGACCGCTGTCTTCGCCAGCCTGGTACCCGCGGCCGCCGTGGGCACTCCGGATTTTTCTCTAAATCTCTCGTCCCAAAGCGTCACCGTCGCACCGGGCGGTACGGCCAACCTTATGATCAGCGCGAGCGGGGTTGGAGGTTTCAGCGGTCAGATTTCGCTTAGCTGCGCCGCCGCCGCGGGCCTGACTTGTACTTTCAATCCTTCGACCATCTCTCCCGGAGGGAGCGCGTCATCTACCATGACGGTCGCCGCCACGGCGACGCCGCCAACCAATGGCTACGGCATTGCAGCCCTGCTGCCTGGTCTAGGGCTGTTCGGAACCGTTCTGGTCGGTCGCAAAAGGAAACCGCTTGCGCGCAAGAGTGTTCTGTGGCTGACCATGCTGGGCTTACTTGTATTAATCTCACTGTTCGCCATTGGATGCAGCAACAGCTCAAAAAACCAAACGCCTCCATCTCAGGCTACTCTGATGGTGAAGGGTACATCGGGTTCGCTGAGCCACTCCGCTGCTGTAAGCATAAACATCAACTAACAAAAGCCGTGGACAAGCGGCCACTCCGGTGCGCCGCTTGTCCAGAAGGTTTCGTCGCTCCCACCAAGGTTTCAGGTCGGTCGTAACGGCTGCTTCCCTTCCCTGAACTATCCGCGATTCATCGAGAGGCTAACATGCGCAGTCGGCGAATCATGATCTCGCCCACGTCATGAACCGGCTCTGCTCGTTGAGATAAAGACACCGTGACGCTATTTCGACTGGACTCGTCTCGAGAGCATGCCGGAAGCGCGCAGTTCTTACATTTTGTGACGGCATTGATTGGAAGCGCGATTGCTGTTTTTTTCGACGGTTCGGAACGCAGCATCAAACTATGTCAGTCGCTGAGTAAGAGATCCTATGGCAATCATCTCGCGAGGTTTTGCCGGTCGGCGCAGCGCAGCGGGCGCCAGACTCCCGCCTGGTCAATATCTCACTACGGATTTTCCCGTGTTGTCTGCGGGACCGACACCACATGTATCCCTTGATCGCTGGGAATTTACCATCGATGACGCCAGCAAAGTTTTGAAGCGATGGGATTGGAAGTCTTTTCGTGAGTTGCCCACCGAGACCATCACGGTTGATATACATTGCGTAACGCGGTGGTCGAAACTCGGGACCTCTTGGGAGGGTGTTTCTCTTGATGTTCTGCTTGCAGATGTAAAAACAGACTTGCCCTATGGAATGTTCCGCTCGTACGGCGACTACACGACAAACCTTCCTCTAAAAGACGTCATTAATAAGCAGGCCTGGATCGTGTTCAAATTTGATGGCGCCGATCTTGAGCCCGAACACGGCGGCCCCGCGCGCCTTCTCGTCCCTCATCTTTATTTCTGGAAGAGCGCCAAATGGGTGAAGGGCTTGACGCTGATGCCGCACGACAAGCCGGGCTTTTGGGAAGGCCTCGGCTATCACATCTATGGGGACCCATGGCTGGAACAGCGGTACTCCGACCAGTGACGTGGCGTAGTTCCACGGTTGTTGGGCTGCGCGACGAAACAGCAACCGCGCGGACGATCGCACTTGCAGTTCGCGATTGGCCAGGTCACATTGCTGGTCAGCATGTTGATTTGCGATTGACGGCTGCAGACGGATACTCAGCGGTTCGATCCTACTCCATTGCCTCAGCTCCGAGTTCGGATGGGCATATCGAACTCACCGTCGAGCGGCTCCCGAGCGGCGAAGTCTCCCCTTATCTGACGCAGCAGGTTGTGGTCGGCGAAGAATTGGAGGTGCGGGGACCGATCGGTGGCTGGTTTGTGTGGCGTCCCGAACAAGTAGGGCCGATCCAACTGGTGGCCGGCGGTTCGGGTATCGTTCCTCTCATGGCTATGATTCGGTCGCGCATTTCGGCTGGGAGCACCACGCTATTTCGATTGCTGTATTCCGTCAGGGAACCGGGAGCGATTTTTTACCGCGATGAGCTGCAAGCATTATCAAGCGAAGGCGACTCAGTAGTTGTCAGCTACGCATACACACGCGTGACTCCAAAGGATTGGCCGCGACCCGCTGGACGCATCGACGCAGAGCTAATTGCCAGCGACACCTGGCCCTCGGACCTTCGGCCAAGCACCTATGTTTGCGGTCCGACCTCGTTCGTTGAACATACGACCGACCTCCTAATCGCAGCCGGCCACGATCGCGAAAGAATCAAAACCGAGCGCTTCGGCGCCACAGGAGAACGGAAATGAGTGCATCTATGAACTATCTCGACGGTAATGCTGCAGCAGGTGAATTGAGCGGCATATTCGCGGCGGATCTCACAAGCGCAGAGGGGCAGTGTGCCAATTGCGGCGCAAAGAAACGCTTTGCCGAGGCACATTTGTATATGCAGTGTCCTGGCCTCGTCGCGCGGTGTGCGCTTTGCGGGCACGTGCTCCTGCGATTCACGAATGTACAGGGGCGCGTCTTCCTCGATCTCAGCGGCATCTCGTACTTGATCTTCGACACGACATTGCAGCGCTGAGGCTTCCGTTTGTCAGCTTACGCAGCGGTGTTCACTAGTCCACCTTTCTCAATAATGAAGTTTGCGATCGGTTCGACGCCTTCGCCGCTCTTCAAATTGGAAAACACGAAAGGCCGCTTGCCGCGCATTCTGAGCGTATCAGCTTCCATGACTCCAAGGCTTGCTCCCACAAAAGGAGCCAGGTCGATCTTGTTAATAACGAGAAGATCGGAGCGAGTAATCCCAGGACCGCCCTTACGAGGGATCTTCTCACCTTCAGCAACATCGATCACATAGATCGTCAGGTCCGCCAGTTCGGGGCTGAACGTTGCCGCCAAATTATCTCCGCCCGATTCCACAAAGCACAACTCTGCATGCGGGAATTTCTTGTTCATCTCATCGATGGCGGCAAGGTTCATCGAAGCATCTTCGCGAATTGCAGTGTGAGGACAGCCCCCTGTTTCGACTCCCATAATGCGCTCGGCCGGCAGTGCCTGCGCACGGGTAAGGATGAGCTGATCCTCCTTGGTGTAGATGTCATTCGTAATCACGTAAATGTCGTATGTGTCGCGAAGGCGCTTGCAGAGCGCTTCAGCGAGCGCCGTTTTACCGGACCCGACAGGGCCGCCGATACCGACACGCAAAGGATGGGCTTGGGAATCGGAACTGAAAATGTTAGTCATGAGCGAAACAACCTCGTGTATTGGGTTTCGTGAGATGCGGAAGCAAGATCGACCATGAACGCAGCCGAACCCAGATCGTGAATTGTTGCCTGTTCAGCTTGGGAAGCCACGGCCAGCACTGCTGGCTCAAGCTCGGCAATGCCAAGCTGCCCGTCAGTTTGACCCAGGGGAATCAAGCGAACGCCGGCTGTTATCAAGTTGGCGACATAGCTTTGCAGAAAGGCGGGCAGGGCCAAGGTCGCCGGAATCTTTTCTCTCGCTGCCCGAACTCCGAGAACGATAGATGCGACCGGTGCAATTCTCAGGTCCGAGAGCAATTCGGAGAGGCTCTCTATAACGCGATCGGGCCACACCCGGCGTAGGATTGCGAGACAGGCCGTTGCCTGCTGCGATGTTTCAAGCGCAAATTCAGATGTGCTTCGAAAGGCGGCCGCGAGTTCCGCAATTTCAAGCAACTTTTCACAATTGTCGTCTGCCGCGCAGCCCCAGGCCTCGATGAAGAAAATTGCTTCGTTTCGTCCCGAGCCATAGCGGAGATCCGCTTCCAGCCAATCCACAAGGCTCTCGCGATCATGAATGTGTCCCGCTTCAACCGCCCATTCGATGCCGTGAGAATAGCTGTACGAGCCGGTAGGAAACGTGGGCGACAACCAGCTTTGCTGCCTCAAGAGCGCGAGAGGCGCGAGATCGTACAGTTGATCACTCATGATGATGTCCATCCTCCCGATGGGCGCGATGGTGGCCGTGGCCGGTGTAAGCGCCGCCTTCGGGCTGGAAAGGGGCCTCCACCTTTGCAAGATCTGCTCCGAAGCCGAGCAGCATATCCTCGATCACGTGGTCAGGCCGAATGCGAAGGACCCGGTCTCGAATTTCAGTTGGCAAGTGTCGATTTCCCAGATGCCACGCAAGGCGCGCCAGCTGATTGGGATCTTTATGTTTGACTTCGACAATGAACTCCGCCGCAGCCTGTACCTTGAGCCACCTGCCATCTTCCAGTTGCAGGCCATCTCCATCAGCCATGGCAACCGCTTGGGGAAGGTCGAGCAGGACATCTTCGCCCTGATCCCCAAGCAGGCGAATGCGGCGTCGATGGCGCGCGTCGAAATCGAGAGTGAGTGAGCCTGCCGTGTTTTCTGTCGGCCAATCCCCGGCGGGTCGATGAACGGAAACGCGATAAGTGGGATCACCGTGAATGGAAGCATTATGCGCAGTCATAGTCATACTCAATACATGAAATATCGCTGAGCCATGGCCAATACTTTGGCGGGCTCGCAAGTAAGAAGGCGGCCATCGGCCCGCACTTCGTAGGTTTCAGGGTTTACTTCCATGCGAGGCGTGGCATTATTCAAAGTCATCGAACGTTTGCCGATCTTGCGCGTGTTGGAGACAGGAAGGAGCTTCTTTGCAAGGCCAAGCCCGTCCGCTTTGTTGAGTATTGCCTGGCTGACAAATGTCACAGAGCTTTCCGTCAAAGAGCGACCGAAAGCACCGAACATGGGCCGGTAATATTCGGGCTGCGGTGAAGGGATGGAGGCGTTAGGGTCTCCCATGATCGCGGCCGCGATCGTGCCGCTCTTTAGCACCATGTCGGGTTTCACCCCGAAAAAGGCTGGATCCCAGATACAAATGTCGGCAAGCTTTCCGGTTTCAATCGAACCAACATATGGAGAAATACCTTGAGCTATCGCAGGATTGATCGTGTATTTCGATACATAGCGCCGGGCCCTGAAATTATCGTTTTCACCTTTCTCCTCGGCGAGCCGTCCGAATTGTTTCTTCATTTTGTCCGCGGTCTGCCACGTACGCATAATCACTTCGCCGACGCGCCCCATCGCCTGACTGTCGGACGACATGATCGATAGGGCCCCAAGATCCTGCAAAATATCTTCGGCCGCAATGGTTTCCTTGCGGATGCGGCTCTCGGCGAAGGCGACATCTTCAGGAACTCGCGGATCGAGGTGATGGGTGACCATCACCATATCGAGGGCTTCATCAAGTGTATCTACTGTGTATGGTCGCGTTGGAGTTGTCGAAGAGGGAATGACATTCGCTTCACCGCACACCTTGATGATGTCGGGGGCATGTCCGCCACCGGCTCCTTCTGTGTGAAAGGTGTGAATGGTTCGTCCCTTGAAGGCTGCGATTGTATTCTCGACAAAGCCGCTTTCGTTCAAGGTGTCAGTGTGGATGAGGACCTGCACATCCATATCATCCGCGACAGAGAGGCAGCAATCGATGGCGGCCGGGGTCGTACCCCAGTCTTCATGAAGCTTGAAGCCGCATGCGCCGGCCTCGATCTGCTCAATGAGGCCAGCCGCAGTACTTGCATTGCCTTTAGCGAAGAAACCGAGATTCATGGGGAAGGCATCGGCAGCCTGCAGCATGCGCTGAATATGCCAGGGACCTGGAGTACAAGTGGTTGCATTCGTTCCTACTGAGGGTCCTGTGCCTCCGCCCATCATCGTGGTTAGGCCTGCATAAAGAGCTTCTTCGATTTGTTGCGGGCAGATGTAGTGGACATGCGTGTCGATGCCCCCGGCCGTGACAATCTTGCCCTCGCCAGCGATCACTTCAGTTCCGGGGCCGATCACGATGGTGACGTTCGGTTGGACATCCGGATTTCCGGCTTTCCCGATCGCTGCAATCCGGCCGTCTTTAACACCGATATCTGCTTTCACGATTCCCCAGTGATCGAGAATCAGGGCGTTGGTGATGATGGTATCTACAGCGCCCTCGGCGCGCGAACGCTGCGATTGACCCATGCCGTCGCGAATTACCTTCCCGCCTCCGAACTTCACTTCCTCGCCGTAGGTCGTGTAGTCCTTCTCCACTTCCACGACGATGTCGGTATCCGCAAGGCGCACTTTGTCGCCGACAGTTGGGCCAAACATCTGCGCATAAGCAGCGCGGTTCATTTTGTTAGGCATTTTCGATTACCTCGCTGATCCTTGCGGCAATGCCCCCATCACAGCCTTGTTGAAGCCATAAACCAGCCTTGCGCCAACGTATGGGATTAGGGAAACTTCGCGCGACTGACCCGGCTCGAAGCGGACAGCGGTTCCCGCCGGAATGTCCAGGCGGTACCCAAGCGCCGCTTTCCGATCAAACCGGAGAGCTGGGTTGGTCTCAGCGAAATGGTAATGGCTGCCAACTTGTATCGGCCTGTCGCCAGTGTTTGCGACCTTAATGATGATGGCCGCTCTGTCCTTGTTCAGGACAATGTCGCCGGCTGCTGCGAAAATTTCTCCCGGTATCATGTCAGTCCTCGCTCATCGAATTGGATTATGAATGCTCACAAGTTTCGTTCCATCGGGGAAAGTTGCTTCCACTTGCATTTCGGGAATCATCTCGGCGATGCCTTCCATCACCTGGTCACGGCTCAGCACTTTGCGGCTCTCGGACATCAGCTCAGCAACCGACTTGCCATCGCGGGCTGACTCGAGAATAAAATCGGTTATGAGCGCAACAGTCTCGGGATAGTTGAGCTTGACCCCTCTTTTGAGGCGCTCGCGGGCGACGATTGCGGCAAGCGAGATCATCAGCTTGTCTTTCTCACGGGGCGTGAGGTCCATAAACTTCTCCGTTCTGCGGCAATCTTTAGCATGACCACATTTTCGGAACTCGGAAGGGGCCCGAGCCAACTTCTAGTTCGAACTGCTGGAGAAAGCTGCGCAAAGCAAGCTTCAAATCAGAAGACTCTTTCGCGGCAAATCGAACGACGATGAGTCCGCTTACCAACGTCGCTGCACAATTGCATCCCAGCGAAGCAATAATCTCGCGCAAAAACTCCAGCCGTCTGTCTAGCTGAGGGCCGGAATAAATCAGCGTTGCAATCGCCTTGCAATTCGAGAGCAAGGCCTTCCGGTCAAGATGTGGGAAGATCTCGTCGGTGATGCGAAAGCTGTCCGCCCAGATCAGCCGACCGTCTCTTTTCACGCGCCAGCTGTCGACTATGTTGCCGCCCATCACAACTTCGCCATGTGCTGCACGCCCTAGCACCAACCATTCGAGCGCGAGCAACTCTGCCCCAGAGAAAAGTTCGATCTCTGTCGTCCGGTGAAGACGCGCCCGGTTGAAAACGATGGTTTCCTGCGGAAGCCATGCAAGCTTCGCAGACTCCTGTGCTTTCAATCTGGTCATAACTTGCGCGGGTTCATACAACGCCCGATAGACCTTTTCCGCCGCCTGCGAAGTTACGGCAATTGAGGCACCAGGGAGCGCTGCCACCGAACATTCGAGCCGGTCACCGCCTGCAACGCCCCCTCCAGTATTAATTACGACCGCCTCTTCCACTGGACGACTTCCATTTCTTGGGAACATGATGCGAATCGGCGATCGCTCAAAGACATCCTCGATCCGGGTACCGCTTTCGGAGCCACTCAGTACGATCCGGCCGCATCCGTCCGAACGCTGCAGATCCTTGTCGGACGGGTGCTTCGTACTCGACTCTGCAAGACAAAAACCCAATCTCTCGGTGACATTGGGCGTTGACATCAACGTGAACCTCGGGTCACAGCAACCGCTCTCCCTGGGGAAGTTACAATGCATACTCCAAAATTAGTGGTGTGCCGCAGCAACAGTGCTGACTTCTTGCGCATCATCCCACTCACGAATCGGGATCACCAGGTACAGCTCGTTGTGGCCCGCAAGATGGTTGACGTAAGCCTCGCCATTCGATCCGTCATGGTTCAATGTCTGCATTATTTTTTGATCCAGGCCGATGATCATGATGTGTGGCCCAACGTGGAATTCATTGCCCCTTCCCATCGCGTGCGACTTGTTTGGTACCCAGAAGCCGCCGTACATATATGAAATTCCAACACTCTGCACATTGGGCGTTCGCCCTGCCACACTGTCCTTTATGAACTGCAGAAAGACTTGGTCGAAGCAACCGGGCTCCTCGTGGGCAGCGTTAGGACGACCCGGAAGACAGGTCCACCCATTCGCGCCGGCCCGGAGAACGCGGAACTCGCCGCCAGGCGAAGACGGCCAGTCGAGCACGGTTGCATTTTGCGTGACAAACTTTGGCCCTGCCTGCATCGCGGATACCATCTTCTCCCCATCAGACCTTATCGGGCGCGGCGCCGGCGTTTGAGCTGCGCCGCAGTCCAAGTTGACCAGAACGAAAAACACTGCGCTGAATAACACCCTAGTTATACGCATGGGTGGATAATTCCTTTCGAGTGTTGCATGTGTGTACCGTTACTTTCGCAAAGAGGGCGCCATTCGACTTTCACCGCAAGGATGAAAAGCGAGCGATAGCGCCCCGCGAGCAAATCAGAATCCCGCCAACCCCTCCGGACTGTTGTAGGGGATGGCGACGCTGGTCACTTCCTCCAGCGAGCCATCGGGTTTCGTGGCGTACCCCACCAGCTTCGAGGCGTTCCCGTAGATCTGATAGAGATATTCACCATCCGGCGAAACCCAGTTATCGCTCGGGCCGCTGCTGACGTCTCCACAAAGCCCCCTGAACGTGCCATCGCCCTCGACCTCGGGACATGCAGGATCCTTCGCGACTTTGATCTCGAGACCGTCGTCGATATGGAAAGTGGTGATGTCGCTGTACCCGAAAACCGTAGCGTACAAGCGTCGGTCATCGGGGGAGACGGATAGCCAGCAAAGTTCAGCGATCTTGCCTCGCTTGGTGTCGATCGGTACAACCTTGCCGACGCCAATCCTGCCGTCCTCGTCGATTCGACCCAAGGCCACTCCGTCGCCAACGGCATACCCGATGACGAACGTATCCGGCCGGTTATGCAGGAACGCGATGTAGAACGGAGAACCGCCTCCTCCATCCTGGAAGGCGCCTTCGCCGAGTGTACCGTCGGCATTGACCCGGTGGATTACTATGCCGTCGGGATCTGGCGCATTGGAAGCGACGGACCTTGTTTCGCCGTCTGGACCAGTTACCCAGAGAATAGGTGAACCGTCCGGATAAGTGCCGGAGATCGCAATGGGCACGTCAAACGTGGTGCCGACAAGGAGAAATTTCTCATCTGGCGAAAGCACACCCATAGTTGGAACACGGTGTGGCTTGTCTGGCGTGTTGCACGTGTACTTCTCCATGCGTGGCGTAAGCTTGCCATCACTTGAGACCGACATGATGCGGATGTGATCGGGTCCGAACGAGTGCACCACATACAGCATGTCCTTCGAGGACGAGTAGGCCAGCGATTTGGCAGTGCCGCTCTTCCCCTCGACAGCGTTTCCCGTCGGCTTGGTGTCGATCAGCTTGAGCTTGCCATGGTCGCCCACGGCGAAGCTGGATACCGAATTGTCCCCGCCGTTTGTGGCAAACAGAAACCTGCGATCTGGTGACAGTATGACGCTGCTCGCGCCTTCAAAGGAGTTGGGCGCGCTCTCCTGGCCGCTGATCGGCTTGAAAGTCCCCGAACCTGCTCCGCCGGTGGCGACACGTTCCACCTCGGTGAGCGTGCCGTTGGCGGAGCGATGGTAGTGAATGATCGCGTTCTTGACCTCATTGGTTTGCATGTAGAGATGGCCGCCACGGCCATTCGTGCTGATCTCTTTTGACATACTCATCATGTCTTTCGACATAACCATTTCCTTTGCCATATTTATCTCCTTATTTTTCTTTTTAAATTGAATTCGATTTTTTGGGCGCCTGAGCCACGCTGATAGAAGTCTCGCCAATTAATAACCTTTTTTGTCACGAAGTAGCGGATAGAACTGGACCCAGGTCATGTCTGTGGCGGCGACATTGGCGATGTGGCATCCGGCACATTCGGACACAGGTTTTTCAGCAGCGCTCTTGTCATACGGCAAGGGATGATGCCCAAAAGTGAAGAAGCCCCAGCCGTTTGTGTTTGCAAAGCGCTTGCTGTCTTTTACTGTTAAGTCGATGCCGTTGTACTCGCCGTTGAAATAGCCGCGCCCAGAAGGTTCCTTGCGAGAGCCGTCCGGAAAAGTCGGCTCAAGAACCCGCGTCAGCTCTTTTACGATGACCGTTCCTTCCGGAAACTCGCCATTTTTGAGATACGCATCAACATTTTTCTGCTCGATGTATACGTGGTGATATTCGGGGAAGTTTGCCTTTCCGTTGTTGAGGCCGTTGGGCGTCAAGGGAGCTCCCACAAAAACCCACTTGCGAAAACCGGTTGGCAACTCTAACTTGCCATCAGAATCGAACACGGCGCTCGACTGTTCAGTCTGGGCAGCCGCAACCGGCTTCGCGACCAGCAAGTAAAGAGCTGAGGCGGCCAGTCCAAGTCCAACGATGATTGTTAACAGATACTTCTGCATTGCAATTCTCCTTGTGAAGTGTTTTCCGAAACGAGTTTCTTTAGAGCCTTCTGCTTACTTCGACTTGAGGACCGGGTAACCTTGTATGTATACCCAGTCGGTTGGCTGAGCTGGGACATGACAGCCCAGACAGTCTTTTTTGTAGTTAGTTGCGACCTGCTTATCGGGTGCGTCGGCTTTGAAGAGTGCCCATCCCCATCCATCACCCCACAAAGGATTGCCGGGATAGCGTCCCTTATCGTCTTTGATCATGACGAACCACACTTTCGTTTGCGTGGCCCAGTGGGCGTCCCCGGTCGTCAGTTGCGCGTGATCGGTTGCAAACACCTCTTTCACCAGTACGGTTCCGTCCGCGAACTTTCCATTCTTGCGGTAATACTCAGCCGTGCCCGGCGATGCGTAGGTGTAGTGCATCTCGGTGTTGTTGTTGAGATCGACCGGTGTATACACTCCAAGCTCCTGATAGCGATCTCTAAAATCAGCCGGTTTGCGAATGTTCCCCGTCTGGTCGACGAGATCAAATCCGTTCGAGCTCCCTTTACTTTGAGAACGGGCCGGCTGTTGGCCGGTTAAAAAAACGAGGGCAAGAATTAGCGATGCAATGTGACGGGACATCTATTCATCCTCCTCTTTGAATAAGCAAATCAAGCTGAACGGTGGTCGCCAAAAGGGCAAACATTCGGAGCCGCCGAAGAACTCTGTAAGCTCAAAATCTGTTGGTGCATAACCGGGGAGATTCGGTTCGCTCCGTCTGCTCTTCCCGATCGATCCGTTGTTCTCAACTGCCGCGTTGGCGTTTCTCGTCATTGTGAGTTCCTGGAAGCGAGTGTCGCCGCTGCGTAGCTCATGTCAGCAACTGATTTTCCAAACGCGTTTCACGTAAAAAGCTGCAGTCTGATTTCCTCTGGATCGCTGTTATCACGCGTGCGTGGAGCCTGGGGGCGCGGCGAGCACGAATTCATTCACTTTGTGATGAAGGCGTGCGGAAGTTGCGCAGGTGACTTAATAGCGACTTGTGGCAGCGAGTCCGCGTTGTTATAGCGACACCGCGAATTGAATTCGGCGATTTCCGCTACAACGCTCGCGTTACAGAAATTTGTGTTCCAGACGCCGCACGAGCCGGCCACGTTGATTGCGGATTCCAGCATCCCCAATCCATCGCTGTGGACTATTGCTCGATGAGAGTCGATGCAGACCAGACGATCCCGGCCGTCAGACCTCCTCACTTCTTTGACCAGCTTATGGTCTATCGCTCGGTCTTTCGGGTTGCAGAAAAGAGCTCTGCACACCCCGGCCTGTAACCTGCCCTGGGAAAAGAACCTGATGCCGTCCCGAACCATTTGGACGATGCCTGCATCTCTTGTGGTGGTGTTAATCGGGGTTGGAATGATGAAGTTCGCTATGAGCTTTGCAATCGAATTCCATCTCACATCAAGGAGAAGGCGACAATGGAAACTGACAGTACCAAAGATCAAGTCTCGCGGCGCGGATTCCTAGGGGTAAGCTCGGCAGCCCTGGCAGCGGCAGTAGGAACTCTCACCATCGGTGGTGCGTCCGGGCAAGAACAGACCGCGGGCTCAAGCGGCGTGAGCGATAGGAGCAGAAGTGATCCCGGTCCGGCGAACAGCGCATCGGACGCACAGAACCCGGATTCCACGTGGCCGCCGGCAACGGATTCGAAGAGTTTGGTGCCGACATTCAAATATCCGTTCTCGATGGCGAACAAGCGGAGTTACAAAGGCGGATGGTCTCGCGAAGTAACTGTTCGGGAGCTACCGGTTTCGAAGTCACTGGCCGGCGTAAATATGAGACTGACGGCCGGTGGCGTCCGTGAGTTGCACTGGCACACAGCCGGTGAGTGGGCAATCATGCTGTATGGGTCGGCGCGAATCACCGCGATCGATTTGGATGGAAAAAGTTTTGTGGCCGACACAAACAAATACGATCTGTGGTTTTTCCCGAGCGGAGTGCCCCACTCGATTCAGGGATTGGAGCCGGATGGTTGCGAGTTCATGCTGGTATTCGACGATGGGAATTTTTCGGAGTCGGAAACCGTGCTGCTGAGCGATTCGGTGTCGCACCTACCACCAGAGGTACTGGCGAAAAATTTCGGAGTTTCCGAACAGGCTCTGAAGAATGTTCCCAAGCAAGAGCTGTTTATCTTCCAGGCGCCGCTTCCCGCATCACTCGAGACCGATCAGAGAGCGGCGGCGGGCGGCCTGGGAAAGTCGTCGCGCGATTTCTCTTTTCGGACCATGGAAATGCCGGTGACGAAGCGCACGAAAAGCGGGGAAGTACGCATCGTGGACTCCAACACGTTCAAGGTGTCCACAACGGCCATGGCGATGGTAACCGTACACCCAGGAGGCCTGCGGGAACTGCATTGGCACCCCAACGCCGCCGAATGGCAGTACTACATCGAGGGCAAAGCAAGAATGACGGTGGTGGACACCGGGAACAAAGCGCGGACGATGGATTTTCAGGCCGGAGACGTGGGGTATGTGGAAAAAACTTTGCTGCACTACATTGAGAATACAGGGGACACGGACCTAATCTTCCTGGAGATGTTCAAGAGCAGCTTCTATCAAGATTTGTCGCTTTCGGAGTGGTTAGCACACACCCCACCCGAGCTGGTGATGGCACATCTCAATATCGACCGGGCGACGCTAGATGCCATACCGAAAGATGCGTTCGTGATTGTACCGAGATAGGGTCAGAAATACGAGGCCGTCATTACGAAAGAGGACCTGAACATTCGCTGCCGGGAATTTGCCTCGACGCGGGATTCTTGAGCTTGCAAAACAGGTACAAATTCCTGGCTATGAACTCGCGCGGCGTTTGCTGCAGGAATCGACTCTTCAGAAGTTGTGACCCAGTTCCTGGAACACGGATGTTACCTGCAATCGGATATCCGCGAAATGATTGCCTTGGCCTCGGACCATGGTTGAAATGCCGGGCCATGCGAAATGGGACAAGAAGTTTAGGATTGCCGGGCTGTCTGCCTGCAGTGGAATACAGGAAACACTGTAGACACTCCCGTCAGTTTCCGGTCTAAGATATAGACGGGTAGTTTCCCTGACAACTGGCAGTCAACTTTCAAGATCCTTCTTTTCCGAATCTACAATCGCGGCCACGGAAAACGTAATGAAAGTTTCTCCCGGCGAAATCGCACTTGGCATTACCGATGATGAAGTCCCACTAGGCAGCCACCTCATCCATTTCTGGCACACTGACGCGGAATTCGAGCGCGGAGTTCGCTTTCTCGAGCTCGGGATCGCGGACGAGTCCCAGTGTTGCGTTCTTTTCGGTCATAACGAAGCGAACCAACGAGTTTTAGAGATTCTAGGGTCGCGGGGCTGTGACCTTACTCGTGCCCTTCAGGAGGGGCGATTCGTCATTTTGCGCCGCGAATCCTCTGCATCGGAGACGCTAGCGAAAATTGACGCTGCTTTTTCTGATGCCGTGGCCAAAGGGGCAACGGCGATCAGGTACCTGGGCAATCTTGGGATGGGTCAAGCTCCGTTACCGGGCAGAGGAGCGGACGACGTAGTTGAACTTGAGACCGGCGCAACAGCTCTAGCGCTTCGCTATCCATGTGTGATCGTGTGCATGTATGACGTAAATACAGTCTCTGGTCGTCTTGTTCTACATGGGGGGTTTGGAACACACCCACTAGCTGTTTGCCGTAACGCGCTCCGGCACAACCCGTACTACGGGACAGAGGATAAGAGCGTAGCCGCCTAGCATCAGAACATGAACGCTGAAATACAATCAGCCACCCAGACTAGCGAACAGCTAGACCTGCAAATGCTGATTGAGACGATTCCCGCGATGGTGGTGTGCGCCCTGCCCGACGGCTCGGTCGAGTTTGCGAACCGCGCCTGGCAGGAATATACAGGCGGCTCTTTGCAACAACTGAGAGGTTCGGGCTGGCAGACCGCCATCCACCCGGACGATATTCGAGGCTTCATTGAAGAGTGGAACGCAAGTCTGCCAACCGGAAAGCCGTTCGCGGCTGAAGCGCGTATGCGGCGCGCCGATGGCCAATACCACTGGTTCCTAATCAGGAAGGCTCTAGCGGTTTCCCCAAACCGTGGCGGCGACTCGTCCTTGCGCACTTTGATCGCTTGCGAGGAGATCGACGAGCGCAAACAGTTTGAGGCTAGGCTGCACCAAAGCGAAACCCAGCTACAGGCATTTCTCGAAAACAGCCCAAGCATGATTTTCTTGAAGGATCGGGAGGGGCGATATCTCTACGCCAACCGGGAGTTCAAGCGTGTCGTAGGCATCACTGAAGAACACATCAACGGTAAGAGGGACAATGAACTATTTTCAGGCGAACAGGCGTCGGTGTTTCAGGCCAGTGATCGACAGGTGCTGGAAGCAGGGGAAACGATAGAGTTTGAGCAGGTTACAGTCCAGAAAGACGGGCAGCATACGAGTATTGTGCAGAAATTTCCTCTATTCGACGCAGACGACGAGATCTATGCGATTGGCGGAATTGTCGCGGACATTACTGAACGTAAGCGGGAAGAGTCGGCCCGCCGCTACATCGAAGAGAGCCATCGCCTGATAGTAGAAACTGCAAGTGACGCCGTGGTCAGCATGGATGAGACTGGCGCAATTCGGTTTGCGAATCCCTCCACCATGAGAATATTCGGTTACGATCCGACGGAATTGATCGGCAAACCGTTGGCTGTTTTAATGCCGGAGTGGATGCGCAAATTGCATGATGCTGGTTTCAGGCGCTACCTGGCTACTGGCCAGCGGCACATGAATTGGCAAGGAACGGAACTCACTGCGTTGCGGAAGAATGGCGAGGAGTTTCCGGTGGAAGTTTCGTTTGGTGAACTGACCAGAGATGGCCACAAAGTATTTACCGGCTTCATCCGCGATATCAGTGCAAGGAAAGAAGCGGAGGAGAAGCTCCGCGCCAGCGAGCGCACTCTCCGTGAATTGACGGAGACCATTCCGCAGATGCTGTGGAGCGCTGAACCAGACGGAGCAATTGACTATTGTAACCAGCGCGTACTGGACTATACGGGATTATCTGCGGAACAGGTGCGAGGCGCTGGCTGGATGAAGACCGTCCACCGGGACGACATTGAAACTATGTCTCGGGCTTGGACAGCCGCAGTTTCAAGTGGCGAACCATTTCAGCAAGAATTTCGCTGCCTGAGAGCGGCGGACCGCGCCTATCGCTGGTGCATTTCGAGGGCTCTACCGCAGCGAGATCAAAGCGGTCGAATTATCAAGTGGTTCGGAACCGTCGTGGACCTGCATGATTGGAAAGAAGCTCAACAAGCTTTGCAGATGACCCAGGCCGAACTTGCGCGTGTTTCCAGGCTGACGACGATGGGCGAATTGGCAGCATCCATCGCGCATGAAGTCAATCAACCTTTAACTGCCGTTACCAACAATGGCAGTGCGTGCCTGAGGCTGCTCGCCAATCGTAGTCTCGATCCTGAAGTTCTCCGGCGGGCTCTCGAAGAAATTGTTGCCGATGGCACCCGCGCGAGTGCGGTTGTGGCTCGGATCCGCGCATTCATAAAGAAGGCACCTGCAGAAACGAGCGAGCTGGATATAAACGAGGTCATTCAGGAAGTGCTGGCTCTAGCTGGCCATGAGCTTCACAAGAATCAAGTCTTAGTCGAATGCCAATTGACAAAGGCATTACCGCTCGTACGGGCCGATCGCATTCAACTGCAGCAGGTTCTGCTGAACCTGATCATGAATGGTATAGAGGCCACGATGGGGGTGACCGTTCAGCCTCGCGCACTCTCTCTGGAGTCCCGGATAGACGAATCTGGCAATGTGTTGGTTGCGGTACGCGACTCAGGCGCGGGCCTTGGTCCAGAGGCAGATCGTTTATTCACTCCTTTCTTTACAACAAAGGCAAATGGTATGGGTATGGGCTTGCCCATTAGTCGCTCACTCATTGAAAGTCATGGCGGGCGACTGTGGGCCACAGCCAACTCTCCCCACGGTGCCGTGTTTTGGTTTACATTGCCAGCGGCCGGCGAGAATCCTTCATGAGTGTGGCCCCTGTAATCTTTGTTGTCGATGATGATCCATCGGTACGCTCTTCGCTCAGGTTCCTCTTGAGTACGGTGGGGCTGCATGCCGAGACCTTTGACTCCGCTGATAGCTTTCTGCACAAGAAACCTTCCGATGTTCCCAGTTGTCTTGTGCTGGATGTCAGGCTACCGGGACTGAGCGGACTCGATTTCCAGCGCGAGCTTGCATCAAGAGATATTCGTATCCCGATAGTCTTTCTCACCGGTCACGGTGACATTCCAATGAGTGTTCGTGCTATTAAAGCCGGAGCGGTCGAATTTCTGACCAAACCATTCCGTGACCAGGATCTACTGGATGCAGTTCGCGTCGCCCTCGATCGGGATCGTGCGAGGCGTGAGCAAGAGAAGGAAGTGGCTGATCTCAAACGACGCTTCGACTCGTTGACATCTCGAGAGCAAGAGGTAATCTCCCTGGTGGTTGCGGGAATGCTCAATAAACAAATTGCTGCTCAACTCGGAACCGCGGAAAGTACCGTAAAGGTTCAGCGTAGCCGCGCAATGGAGAAGATGCACTCAGCATCGCTTGCCGAATTGATAAAAATGATCGAGAAAGTCAAAGCTCCTTCGAAAGCAGCCTCGTAAGCCAAAGCTTACGCGCATCGTCCTTATTGCCGATCCAGAAATACCAACACCCAATAGATTTTTCCGTCTCCTGGGAATAACGTCGATTCAGTTGGGAGTTGAGAGTGTTAAAGAATCTAATCTCGGTTGTTGACGACGATCCTTCCGTCCTCCGGACCACGGAACTGCTAGTCGAGTCTTTTGGTTTTCGAGTGGCAGGTTTCGAATCTGCTGAACTTTTTCTGAAGTCAGGCCAACTGCATGAGACATCCTGTCTCATCGCTGACCTGCGAATGCCCGGTATGAGTGGGCTACAACTCCAAAGCCATCTCGCTGCCGTAGGCCGCAAGATTCCCATCATTTTCATCACTGCTTACGACGATAAAGCATCTCGTCAACGCGCCTTGCAAGCTGGTGCCGTCGCCTTCCTGGGCAAGCCGTTTACTGACAAGATTTTGCTTCAAACCCTTCGTTCAGCATTAGGGGACCAATTGGGAGTAAGAAAGAACCTCATATCGCTAGTTGATGACGACGAGTCCATCCGCAGGACCACAACGCTGCTTATCGAGTCTTTTGGCTTTCAAGCAGCAGCCTTCGAATCTGCCGAAAGTTTCCTGCAGTCTGGCCAACTGCAACAGACATCCTGCCTCATCGCCGATGTTCAGATGCCGGGCATGAATGGGCTACAACTCCAAGGCCATCTTGCCGCCGCGGGCTACAAGATTCCTATCATTTTCATCACTGCTCACGACAACAACGAATCGCGTCAGCAAGCATTGCAAGCTGGCGCCGTCGCATTCCTAGGCAAACCGTTCAGTGACGAACTCCTGCTACAGATCATTCGTGCAGCCTTGCGGCAGGACAACGACACTGGGATGACCAAGTGACCGAGGAGTCCACAGATGTACAAATCACGTGATTTCGCTTTAGTTCCTGGTTTAAAGGAGATCCGGTGAGATGAGTTATGGAATAGGAGTGAGTTATGGAATACAACAGAGTTCCTCAAAATGAACAGAATCGGCTTGAGTGCGAGTTTGAACAGATCATCGGCCACAGCCCCGCTCTTGAATCAGCTCTCGCCGAAGTACAACGTGTGGCGCCAACTGATTCCACGGTGCTGGTTCTTGGAGAAACGGGAACGGGGAAGGAATTGATCGCCCATGCCATTCACAATCTGAGCGCGCGCTGCGGACGGCCCTTCGTGAAACTTAACTGCGCTGCCATACCTTTCGATCTCTTGGAGAGTGAGTTGTTTGGGCACGAGAAGGGGGCTTTTACCGGGGCCGTAGCACAAAAAATTGGCCGTTTCGAAATGGCTGATACCGGCACTCTTTTTCTGGACGAGATCGGGGACTTGCCGCTGGCCCTGCAGCCGAAGCTTTTGCGCGTGCTTCAGGAACAAGAGTTCGAGCGCCTGGGCAGCGGCCGCACGCATCACATCAACGTGCGGCTGGTTGCCGCTACCCATCGCGATCTGGCCCAGATGGTCGCGGGTAATGAATTCCGCAGTGATCTTTACTATCGGCTGAACGTATTCCCGGTCCTACTTCCGCCTCTGCGCGAGCGCCGGGAGGACATACGCCAGTTGGTCCTTCATTTCGTCGACGTATTCGCCGGGCGGATGGGGAAGCACATTGAACAAATACCGGAGACAACAATGGGTGCATTCATTGCATATCCTTGGCCCGGCAATGTACGTGAACTCCAAAACCTCGTTGAACGAGCCGTAATCCGATCGGACGATGGAGTGCTGCCCAATCCTCTGTCTCCACTACAGACGAATACAATATCCGCGCTTGCTTCACAGGGCACACTACGCGAACACGAAGCAACTCTGATCTTGCAGACATTGCGGGCTGCCGGAGGAATGATAGGAGGACCGCGAGGGGCGGCTGCCCTGCTTGGGCTAAAACGTACAACATTAGTCTCGAAGATGAAGAGGCTCGGGATCTACCGACCGCGGTATCAGCGACTCATCCATGAGATCAACGAGGAACCGGAACTGGCGGTATGAGTCCCGTTCCGTGCCTTGCCCGTCACGCTTGCACGGGCTCGCACAAACGTTAGTCGTTACGGCCTTAAGAGCTTATGAAACGAACTTATTCAATATGCAATTTAGGTGCTGCCCCAAAGCTCGAAACGGCGTCACGGCGATATTTTCGACACCACTTGTAAGTGGAGGTGTCTGGATCTCCATCCTTTACGAGCTTGACCGTATTCGCTTGCTTTGGAGTCGGCCGTCGTACCTGACAACAAGGCATCCGATGACATCGATTTGGAATATCAGTTGCAGAGAATTCATGCATGGTTCACGTAATCGGTTGACTGCTCACGAAAGGACTTGGTTTATGTCAAAGAAGTTTGAGGGAAAGGTCGCGGTTGTCACCGGAGGCTCGGCAGGAATGGGCCTAGCTACCGCGAAGCGGTTCGTCCAAGAAGGGATGGACCACGTATTTATTACTGGCCGCGGTAAAGACGCGCTGGATGCTGCAAGTGCGGAGATTGGAAAGAACGTGACGGCGGTACAGAGTGACGTGGCCAAGCTTTCTGACCTTGATCGTTTATACGACACCGTAAAAAAGCACAATCGACAGATTGACATTATCTTTGCGAATGCCGGCCTCGCGAAGTTGGCCCCGTTTGGAACGGTGGACGAGAAGTTTTTCGACCTTCACTTCGACGCCAACGTCAAAGGACTCTTTTTTTCCGGCAAAAGGGTCTTCCGCTAATGAAGGACGGAGACTCCATCATCCTTAATGGATCTATCGCCGACATCAAGGGCTTTCCCGCGATGAGCGTGTATAGCGCCACGAAAGCCGCGGTACGTTCCTTTGCGCGGACTTGGACCAACGACTTGCGGGACCGCCGCATCCGAGTGAATGTGCTCAGCCCTGGTCACATCGACACTCCGATTCTGGAAGACCTTCAGCAGGGCGAGGCGCTCTTGAAAATGACAAGGAGATGGAGAGCAACGTCCCACTCGGAAGACTGGGGGACCCCGACGAGATTGCCAAAGCTGTTTCATTCCTGGCTTCCGATGAGGCGAGCTATGTCTCGGGCGCAGAGCTTTACGTCGATGGTGGCGTGGCGCAAATCTGAGTGCTGTAAGTCCTAGCATTGGGTGATTGGCCAGAACTAAACTTGCGAGTCTAAATTCGATCCCACGGGACGCGCAGTCTGAACTTACACGAGATACCAGCGGGGTGCTGGTAGCAGAATTTCACAGCCAAGGCGGATCCTTCACTTTCACAGCGCAAGACCATACAGAATTGGGGGACGCCTTTTACCGATCGCCCAAGATCGGGCGAATAAGATCGTGATCCTGACGGGCGCAGGCGGGGACTTCATTACCGGTGTCGAATGGTCCTCGTTTGGCAACGTCGCCGATCCCGGCATTTGGAGCCAGGTTCACGACGAAGGCGTGCAGATTCTCGAAAACATAGCTAACATTCGCGTTCCCGTCATCGCGGCTATCGAGGGACGCGCTCATGTGCACTCCGAGTATGCGCTACTCGCGAATGTGATTGTGGCAGCCGAGGGCGCGACCTTCCTCGATGGAGCACACTTCGCCGCAGGGGTAGTGCCAGGGGACGGAATTTTTACCGCCTGGAGCTATCGTGCTGGAGCAGGACGAGCGGAGGCGTTCCTGCTCAATCCGCAGCCACTGACGGCGCGTACAGCGTATGAATGGGGAGTGGTTGCCGAGGTTGTGGCGAACGGTAAAGCTGTCAGTCGGGCGCGAGAGTTGGCCGAACTGTACTTGAAAGCTCCCGAAGTGACGCGCCGTGACACGCGGGTGCACTTCATTCATCCGTTGAAGGAGCGCATTGTACGAGAAGTCGGCTACGGACTGTCACTCGAAGGAGCATCCGCCGCCGACCTCGTGAAGTCAAAGCAAACCAACACAGAGCGTACACCCTCTAAAAAACAAGTCGCATGAACGATGCAGCACCAGCACTGATGGTAGTTGCTCACCACTGCCTAAGCATCGAGAAGCAGTGAAGGGCTTGTGATAGATCGCACAAGCTCGCAGAGGACGGTTCAGTTTCTGGGATCGCGGTCGGGTCGTTGGCACATCGGATAGACTAGTTCCGCTTATTCGGGGTAATAGGAAAGTGAAAGCCGGACTTCGAAAAGTTGTATTCGAAGTACGCGTAGGGATAGCTGTAATCCTGACCCTGCGTAGTTTGGTTGAGAAATTGTCCGGCAAACATGCGAGCGTAACCAAAGCCAAAGTTCAGTCCTTTATTCACCGTGTATTCCGCAACCAGATCGAGTTCGTTGCCGATGTGCCGGCCTGCGACGAGATGGGCCGCAACTGCAATGGCTCCACTGCTGGCGTAGAAGTTGTCATTTGAAGTGGCCAACCAGAAGCTTTCAAATTGCTGTTTGAGTTTCCACTTTTTCGTGGGCTCTTCTTCGACGCCGATTCGGAAATGCACAAGGTTCCGGCGGCCAACCTGATCGGCAAAGCCCAGCTTGTCGTGATTCGAAGGATAGAGCTGGTCAAAGGTGTTCCACTCGTGGCCCTTCGGATTTTTCGTTCCAGAGGCGTAATTGCCCTCGAGAAAAATGTGAGGCGCCGCGGGGACCTGGCGAAAAGTCTTGCCGACGCTGGCGTAGCCCGCCCACGCGGCAATGGAAGATGCGCCAAGCGATCCTGTCTGTCCGTCGAACTCGGTGTCGTAATTGAAATCGGCGGGCAGATCGCCCTTCCAGTGGAGACCGATGGTGACTTCATTGAGGTGGCCTCGGTTAAGCGTCTCCGGAAGTTCAGAGTTCGAGGGTGCGACACGCCGTATGACATAGGGCTCGAAGTCAGCCTTGGGGACGACGTTCTGGAAACTTCCGTAAACTCCGTACATATTGTTGCCCGGAAGTGCATTGTGTAAGTCACTGTTGTCGCCGGGCACTACTGAAGAAGCGAACACGCTCACGATGTAGCCTGGATGATGAACGTCAACACGAGCGACGTTGAAAGTGCGACCGACGTTAAGCCAGTCGGAGGGGCCAATCACGCGTTCATCGCCAAAACGCAGAACTTGGCGACCCGCCAGGGCATCTACCCAGCCTGTCTCGGAGCTACCGACCTGAGGATAGGCCTGCCAAAGGGTCCACTTATCCTCGTAGGGGTTGGCGTTGGCGATGTGGTGATTGAAGAAAATACGAGCATCCTGCACTTCACCATAAAACAACAACCACTCCTTAGGTTGAATGCCTAGCTTGATGCGCAAGCGGTCCAAATAATAGAAATCGTTTGTGCTAGTGAAGCCGATTCCCATCGGACCTTCAAGGCGACCGCGAAATTCTCCACCGATGCGGAACCAACTGGGCAAAGATCGGTTCAGCTTGTGAACGGGGAACAGCCAGTCCAGGGAATCGTCGGCGCCAGCCGGGTCAGATGGGGCCGGGGCCGCCGAATTACCGCTCGATCCAGCGTCCACGTTTATGTCAGGAGCGGTTTGCGCATTGACCCGCTGTCGAGCCATCCACGAACTAACTAAGAGAACCAGAACGATACATCTTCGCATTGCAACCTTTTCAAGACAGAGTGGGCTTCAGCGCTCGACCCATCATGGATTTCGCTCATACGAGCATCAAAGGCAGATCCTCTAGAAACCTCTTCGACGATGAGTTGCGCACCGGGCATAGACGATCTGTGTTTCCAACTGTCGGCGTCTATCGCGGCCGACATTCAATTCCATTCCTCCTCAATCTGCTCGATCATGCTCACGCGGTTGATGTGCGCGACATCGGGCCCAGCGACGCTCCTGTCTCTGTTACCCTGCGATCACGAGTTCCTTTTCCGAAGGGATTTTCGCAATCTGTTGTTGGTTAAGATTCACGTGGGCAGCTACAGCTTCCGGGGGCACACGCCTGAGCCAATTGTTCAAAGAGACGTCGATAAACTGGTCGGCCTTGAACATTTCCAGAAACACGACGTCGGTGTTGCCGGTGTTTTCGATGGCATGAGTCGCAACCCTGGGAACATAGCCTACATCGTTGGCGTTGAAGTCCATGGTGCGTGCTCTACCCTCATTCATGATTATGGTCATGCGTCCTTTGCCGGCGAGCCAGAACTGCCACTCGCTGGCATTGGGATGCCAGTGCAATTCGCGCAAGGCGCCGGGCTTGAGAGTAACGATGGCGGCGGCGACATTCTTGCTAACGGGGAAATTACGCGAGTCCACAATACGAACTTCGCCTCCCGGTGTTTTCCGCGTGGGAGCCATAGCCTCCGTCTTGAATGTGTACTTGATCGGGGATTCCACGCGTTGTCCACCAATCGCCGCCTTGTCTTGCGCTAGAGATAGGGGCAGGTCCGCCGGGAAAATGTAAAGCTGCTCTTTTCTTACGAGTTTCGCGATAACTTCCTTGTCGAGGCCAAAATTCTTTGCCAACATGTTCCGCGGTGTGTGCGCAATAGTCTCCGAGAGAAGGAAGGTGCCGTCCTCCGAGAAGTCACCTTCATCGAACACCAGCAGGAACTCGCAACCATTTGGACGAAGTCCTTGAATGGAATGGGGAAACCCGGCCGGAAACAGCCACAGATCGCCTTTGCTCACGTCATCGATAAACATCGTGCCATCCGGATTCATGACCGTGACACGGGCGCTGCCGTCGAGCATGATCGCCCACTCATCAGCGGTGTGCCAGTGCAATTCGCGAAAGCTGCCGGCAGTAAGCCGCATGTTCACGCCGGCCAGATCCTTTGAGGTCGGCAGCACGATCGAGTTCACCTCGTGCGTCCAGCCACCCTCTTCCACCCGTTTGTGCACCAAATCGAAGGAGTACCACACCGGACCAATATCGCCATGATCGGTGGGAGGAGGCAGGTTTGAACTTGGGTTCTCGACCAGTAACGGCTTGTTTTCCTGTCCCGGATTGCTTGCAGAAATATCTTTTTCTGCTGTGCGTGTATCTTGCACCTCCTGCGCATGCGCGGCGATTCCAGCCAACGCTGCTGTCGCCAGCGCTGTGGAACTGACGCCTAAAAAATTCCTTCTCGACAGATCTGCCAAGGGCTTGTTTTCGCTGTGATCACTCACTGAGTGCCTCCTTGATGCGTGTCTAAAATCGTGTTTTGCGTATTTCGCTGGACAAGTCGCAATCGCCAGGTTCGATTTTTGATCTTTGCATTTCCAGTTCCACGACGTTCACGCACAAAATCCGTTGTGTTTGCACTTGGCTATCTTTCATTAGTTATCGATTTGCGCAAAAACCAAATTAAATTTCCTACAGAGGCAAAACCTCACACCGCGAAACCTTTGCGTATTCAACCAGGTTGGCGGGCAGCGCTTTCCTGACGTACTTCCTTTCCGCCGGGCTAGCCGGTGGCTCGACAGCTTTTGATTCGCAGTAACGGCGTTTGTGTCCACATGTTGACAGGACATGTCGAACCTAGGCCACGTCGAAGCCATCTTGGGCTAGGGGATTGACCCAGCCGCGCACATTTTGTGCTCAGGACCAGCAGATTCAGGATTTCTTAGTGCCTGCAAAAAATGGCGTGCAAAGTGCAATATCGATGCGCGTGCAAACATGAGTGACGGTCGACACCCCTCATCAGTGCACATCGCGTCTTACGAGTAGTGAAAGTCCAAGCCTGACCATAGTTTGAGAGCCCCGGGGAGAATCAATATGGTTAAAGAAATACTGACGCGCTGGCCGGTGGTTCGACAGCTTTTGACCCACACCGATGGTACTGGTGTGGAAGCCATGAGCGATCGGACTCGCAATCTTGCTCCCAAGCATTGCGATGCTCAAGTTACGCGGTCGGTGTGTCCGTACTGTGCCGTAGGGTGCGGTCAGCTTGTGTATCACAAGGATGGAAAGCTTGTCTCAATAGAGGGAGACCCAGATTCGTTTATTTCCCGCGGTCGTCTCTGCCCAAAAGGTTCCGACAGCTTCGAACTGTTGACGCATGCGAACCGGGAGACGCGCATAAAGTATCGCAAGCCGTACTCCAGCCGGTGGGAAGAGTTGGAACTGGAGACGGCGATGGACATGATCGCCGATCGCGTCTGGGACACGCGGGAGCGCACGTTCGAGGAGGAGCGGAACGGAGAGGTAGTAATGCATACGACTGCCATGGCCCATCTTGGTGGCGCTACTCTCGATAACGAAGAAAACTACCTGATCAAAAAGCTCTTTGCAGCTGGCTTGGGCATGGTCTGCATCAGCAACCAGGCCCGTATTTGACACAGCTCGACGGTGCCCGGTCTGGGCACCTCCTTCGGTCGCGGCGGAGCGACACTTGGGCCGAGCGATCTCCTAAATTCGGATGCCATTCTGATTATGGGTTCGAACATGGCGGAGAATCACCCTGTCGGTTTCCAGTGGGTGATCGAAGCGCGAGAACACGGTGCGAAGGTCATTCACGTCGATCCGCGTTTCAGCCGTACCTCCGCGATGGCAGACATCTGGGCTCCCCTGCGCGCCGGGTCGGACATCCTGTTTCTCGGGGGGCTCATCCATTACGTTCTCGAAAACAAAAAAGATTTTCGCGAGTACGTGATCCATTACACCAACGCTTCGATCATTCTTCCTGAGGAGTTTAAGGATACCGAGGATTTGGGAGGCGTCTTCTCTGGTTGGGACGCTAACAATAAGCGTTATGACGCAAGCACTTGGCTTTACGGGGCTTGTGTCGAGGGTGGCCGAGTGGCGCCCAAGAGGGCCGGATCTCATTCGGGTCACTGTAAGGATGGCGCTGGAGCCACCGCCGACCTCACAGATTGCGAGTGCGACCCCACGCTCAGCCATCCCCGATGTGTATACCAGGTTTTGAAGAGGCATTATGCGCGATACACGCCTGAGTTGGTTGAACAGTTTTGCGGTGTTCCCCGCGATCGGTTTCTGAAAATTGCGGAGACGTTTTGCTCGGCATCCGGTCCGGAAAAGACGGGAGCAATTTGCTATGCGCTGGGCTGGACGCAGCAGTCGAAAGGTCCGCAGATCATTCGCGCGGCTGCGATCCTTCAGTTGCTTCTCGGCAACGTCGGACGGCCCGGAGGAGGCATCCTCGCTCTGCGCGGGCATGCGTCGATTCAAGGTTCAACCGATATCCCGACGCTTTATGACATTCTGCCCGGCTACTTGCCGATGCCGAATCTAGGGTTGGACTCAAAGAATCTTGCGGATTACGTTGCAACACATCGCGATCCCACAGGCTGGTGGTGGAACTTCGACAAGTACATCGTCAGTCTGCTCAAGGCCTACTACGGCGACGGAGCGAAAAAAGAAAACGATTGGGGCTTCAATTGGCTTCCGCGTGTGACCGGTGACCATTCGCACCAGGGTTATTTCTTGGAAATGATGGATGGCAAAGTTGAAGGTCTGTTTGTGATGGGACAAAACCCGGCAGTGGCAGCCCCCAACTCGCGACTGGAGCGCAAGGCGCTCTCCAAGCTGAAGTGGCTGGTGGTGCGCGACATGGTAGAGCTTGAGACCGCTTCTTTCTGGTACGACTCTCCCGAAGTTGAGCGCGGAGAGCTTCGACCGGAGGAGATCGGAACCGAAGTCTTTCTTCTGCCCGCCGCGGGGCATGCCGAAAAAGACGGCTGCTTCACCAACACGCAGCGTCTGCTGCAGTGGCACCAGAAAGCCGTCGATCCTCCAGGGGACGCACGCAGCGAAACCTGGTTCATGTATCACCTGGGCCGCCGCCTGAAGGAGAAGGCGAAGCAAGATCCGCGGCCGCGCAATGCTGGGTTGAGCGCCTTGACCTGGGACTATTCCGTGGGAGGAACGATGCAAGAGCCCAAGGTGGAAGAAGTCCTGCAAGAGATCAACGGCTACACCGTCGCCGACCATGCTCTGGTAAGCGGATTCAATGAATTGAAAGCTGACGGCTCCACTGCGTCCGGTTGCTGGATCTACACCGGCGTCTTCCCCCGTCCGGGTGAGAACCGCGCCAACCAGCGGAATTCGCAAGACCTCTGGGGACACGGCTGGGGCTTTGCTTGGCCTGCGGACCGCCGCATCCTCTATAACCGCGCTTCGGCCCGTCCTGATGGACGGCCGTGGAGCGAGCGTAAGAAACTAGTTTGGTGGGATGAGCGGAACAAAGAGTGGACTGGGCTGGACGTCCCGGACTTCACGAGGACGAAAGCGCCGAACTATCAGCCGCCGAAACACGCGCAGGGTGATGAGGCTCTCGCCGGAGATAAACCTTTTATCCTGCACCCGGATGGGACGGGCTGGATTTTCGCGCCAAAGGGACTGGCCGACGGTCCTCTGCCAACGCACTACGAAGGATTGGAGTCTCCAGTTGGCAATCCACTTTATCCAGACCAGCAAAGCAATCCGGCGGCAATGCGGGACGAGCGGCCCGAAAACCGTTACGCCAGTTCTCCTGATGATCGCTTCCCCTATGTCATGAGCACGTATCGGTTGACCGAACATCACACCTCCGGCGCAATGTCGCGCATGCTTCCGCACCTCGCCGAGCTTCAGCCCGAATTCTTCTGCGAAATATCCCCCGAGCTGGCGGCAGAACGCGGAATCGAAAACGGGGGCTGGGTGACGGTAATGACTGCACGCGGGATTGTTGAGGCTCGAGCACTGGTGACCAGGCGCATGCGACCGCTACTTATCGACGGAAAGATGGTGCACCAGGTGGGCGTCCCCTATCACTGGGGCTCTCGCGGCCTAGTCAAAGGAGACTCTGCCAATGATCTGGTAGCCATCTCAGAGGAACCGAACGTCCGGATCATGGAGGCTAAAGGGATTCTGTGTGACGTTTCTCCAGGACGTCGGGCTCGGGGAAAGGTCGCTCTTGATCAGTTGAACGCCCATTTGGGGAGGAAGTGATGCCGACTAGTGCCTTTCTAACGGATGCTTCAGTGTGCATAGGTTGCAAGGCCTGTGAAGTGGCCTGCAAGGAATGGAACCATATTCCCGATGATGGGTTCGAGTGGTCTGGTCAATCATACGACAACACGCACGCTTTAGGAGCATCGACGTGGCGGCACGTCCTCTTTTTGGAAGAGAAGCAGTCCATGGGCCCGCAAATCGCAGGAATAGAAGAACCGTTTCGTTGGCAGTTCCTCTCCGATGTCTGCAAGCATTGCGAGAACGCCGGATGCCTGGAAGCGTGTCCCACCGGCGCAATCATTCGCACCGAACTTGAATCGGTATTCGTGCAGCACGATGTCTGCAATGGCTGCGGCTATTGCGTGGTTTCGTGTCCCTTCGGAGTGGTGGATAAAAGTCATGAGGTCGGAACCGCCTTCAAATGCACGTTCTGTTACGACCGGCAGCGGGACGGGTTAATGCCCGCCTGTGCGAAGGCCTGTCCGACGCGATCGATTCGATTTGGCGAACTGGAAGAGCTACGGCGGGAAGCGCAGGTTCGTGTCGAAGAGTTACAAGATCGCGGATACAACGATGCGCAAATCTACGATCCAACAGGATCCAGTGTAGGCGGCACACATGCGATCTTTGTGATTCTCGGTCAACCGGAGGCTTACAATTTCCCGCCTGCTCCCGAAGTACCCACGATTCACCTGAAATCAGCCTGGAGTGCAGCACTGGTTTCGGCGCTCATGGTTGTGCTGGTGGTATGCCTGGCTTTCGCGCTTTAGCCGGACGAGGAATTCCTTCGCGTAGATCTCAAACGAGGTTCTTGAGTATGGCTACAAATCGTCAATTCACGGAAGACCGGCTGGATGCATTAAGGGAGGAAGCTGCACGAACTGGGAAAGTCCAGGACCACGGGATCGCACCCGTGGGCAGCCCTTTTCCAAAACCGGCTTCCGCGGTGAGTTATCACGGAAATCCTGTGCTCAAACCGCCAACCTGGACGTGGCAAGTTCCCCTGTATTTTTTTGTGGGTGGGGTGGCTGGTATTTCCGCATTAGTTGCTATGGTGGCCCACCTCTTCGGCAATGCTGGACTGCTGCG
>DATMQI010000346.1:0-26579 GCA_035567135.1 Terriglobales bacterium | reverse complement strand
CGCGCAGCTCGAATTACGTCAGAAGCCCATACACCGCCCTGGAGACCTCAACCAGGAAATCTACGCCTCTCTTCCTAGGGGCATGCCTGCATTCTCATCGTGACATCTTCCGATGCTGTATGCGGAGTTCGGCGTTCATTTAGCTCGCATTATTCGAGGCTAAAAACAATCGACCTGATTGGGTTGGTCTTGCCTCGCATATGCAGCAAAGCCCGGATTGTTCGCTGCCATCCATAGTGACACCCTCGAATCAGCGCGCCTAATCTTTCGAGCGCCTGAATGCAGCGCACAGAGGCATTCGCGCGGAGGTCATTATGGTCAAGAGACTGTTTCACCTCGCTGTCGTTTTCCTGCTGGCTGGGCTTGCGTTTGCGCAACAGCCAGACACTTATCAGGACCAAACCCGTGTCGAGCCGATGGATCACACTCCGGTCTATCGGGTGAAAGTGGTGTCGCGAAGTGCGGAGGCGGTGAATTATCAGCATCACGGTGGCAAGACGTCGCTGGATTTCCGAGGAACGAATCTGATGCCGGATGCCCGCGGCCGAGCGACAGTCGAGAGTCGGACGGGCAGAATCGAAATCAATACCGAGCTCGAACATCTTCAGTCGCCTCGTAGCTTCGGGCCGGAGTACCTGACCTACGTGCTGTGGGCAATTACACCCGAAGGTAGGGCATCGAATCTCGGAGAAGTGCCAGTGTTCGATGATGGCAAGAGCTCGGTCAAGGTGACCACCGATCTGCAGGCATTCGGCCTGATCGTCACGGCAGAACCTTATTTTGCGGTGACACGTCCGAGCAATCTGGTGGTTCTTGAAAATGTTGTGCGCAAAAACACGAAGGGGTGGGAAGAGCCCATCGACACAAAGTTTGACGCGGTCGAACGAGGGCAGTACACGGTAGATGTGAACGTTGCCGACCTGCCCGCAACCAGCTCTGACCATTCGGCTCCCGTTGACCTGCTTGAGGCTCGCAACGCGGTAGCGATCGCGCGCGCGGAAGGCGCAGACAGGTATGCGCCGGACTCTTTCAGCAAGGCAGAGGATTTCCTGCGACGTGCTGAGGACTATTCAAATCGTAAGCAAAGCGACAAGGCGATCGCGACCGTGGCCCGCGGTGCGGTTCAGTCTGCGGAAGATGCCCGCGTGTTGTCCATTCGAAAGCGGCAGGAGGAACGACAGGAAGCGGAGCGGCGGGCTACTGAGCAGCGCGCGATAGAGGCGCAAAATCAGGCGGAACAAGCTCAGCAAAGCGCGGAGCAGGCAAGAGCACAGGCTGACGACGAAGCGCGCCACCGAGCGGAGGCGGAGCGGGACCGGCGTGCAGCTGAGCAGGCTAAGAGGGAGGCCGAGCAGGCTCGGCAACAGGCAGAAGCAGCGCGGGCCGATGCTTTAGCGCAGCAGCAGGCCGCTCAGTCTCAGGCACTGCAGGCCCAGCAAACCGCCCAGCAGGCCGAACAAGCGCGTCAGCAGACTGAGCAGCAAGCTCAGGAGACCAGAGAACGTCTCCTGCAGCAGCTAAATCAGGTGCTGCAAACCCGCGAAACCGCACGTGGTTTGATCGTCGATATGCCAGATGTTTTATTCGACACTGGCCAGCACACCTTGAAGGTGGGCGCTCGGGAAAGACTCGCGAAAGTGGCGGGCATTCTTCTTGCCTATCCTGACCTGCACGTCAACGTGGAGGGACATACCGACAATGTGGGCGGACTCGAGTTCAACCAGCGCTTGTCTGAGGACCGCGCGAATGCGGTTCGAGCCTTCCTGGTGGAGCAGGGAGTCAGGCCAGAGAATATCGAATCCCACGGCGTTGGCATGAGTGAGCCAGTGGCTTCGAATTCGACGCGGGAGGGACGGCAAATGAACCGGCGCGTGGATCTTGTGGTCAGCGGGCAATCCATTGGGACCACGGGAGCCCTGCGGCACCCAGAAACTCCTGCGGGGGAGCCGGGAGTGAACGACCGATACCCCGCGGGCACACAGCCGACTACCCCGAATACTTCGACGCAGCCGGCTACCCAGCCTACGATGCCGCAGCGGCGCTAGGGGACTTTGGTCAAATGCGGAGGTGCTTGACCCGGGGGCTGAAGCCCCGAGTTTTCGAGGGGCACTGGCGGACGGCCTGAAGGCCGTCCCGTTTAAAGCACAGCGATACCTCGGCAGTCTGACAACGGTGTTGTAAAAAAGGCGGAAGTGGTGAACCTCGTACCTGCGCACGAGCCGTGCAGATCGACCGAGGCCACTTCCGCCTTGTTTCCTTCTTTTCTCGAGCCGGCCCTTAATTGTGTTCCGGCAAGACCGGCAATGCGACCGGATTCACCGAGGCAGGATCGTCACGCAACTTGATGTACAACAGAGTTCCGTTTGGACGAGGTACAGCGATAGTACCCTGCGAAAATCCGACCGGCACAGGGGCACTGTGCTTGAATTCGGAGTCGGACGCGATCGAATCGATCAAAAAGAGGTTCGTGCCAACCAGAGTACATTGTTTGTCCGGGCTATCTGGGCAGGTGACTTCTTTCAGCGTCGGGACCCGCACCACGCTGGCCAGAGGCTGCCAGTCGCCGGTCACGCCCTTGGAGTCGACCGGGCGGAAACGCAGAGGTCCGAACACAGAGCCTCCCAGGCTCTTCAGCGGGTCGAGCACGGCAATCACGGTTTGCGAGTCCTGCAGCATCAAACCGCCGTCGGCCATGGTCAGTTGAACGTGTGAGGACTCGTCCTGAGTGGCGACTTCAATCTTTTCATCGCGTGCAAAAGCGGAAGGGATTTCGCTCTTCAGGAAGAACGAGAGTCGAGCGTCCTGCGGAAGATCGTCTGGGTTCGCAAGGTGAATGATGGCCGAGTTGGGGGAGGAACCCGGCTGGATATTTTTGTTAATTAACGTGACTTTGGGGCGCGGTGCTTCCACGGATGTTTGTAGCGGCACCATGCGTCCATCCTTGAGAGCAACCCGGGCTTCCAACTTCTCCTCCGCCTTCAGGGACGATGTTGCGGATGGATCGGCGGCCACCAGCTTCAATTGGTCCTGCTCCTGGACCCGCGTGAGACCTGCGGGAGCAAAGTGGATGCCGTTGAGTTCGAGACCGGAGACTTCATCCAGACGCGTGCCTCGCAAGACTCCGCTCTGATCGCCTACATTGATGGCGAAATGCTCCAGATGACCGACTTCAGAGTAAGCGTGCAGGGGAACTTCATCGGGTTTGGGCAAGCCATGCTGCTGGACCAGCATGGTGACTGCTCCGGGCGCTTCGTCTTTCAGGGGCACTTGCACTTTCAACTCGTCGGGCTTTTCGACTTTCCAGGTGGTCTTCAGAACTTTACCTTGCTGGTTTTTCAGGGTGACGTCACCGACACAGCTGGCATCGCTCGAGTGCAGATGGAGGGTGTCTTCGCGGCCGACAATCAGGCCATTTTGATCAGCGGAAGCGATCTCCCATTTGGTGATTTGGGAGCCGCGCAACTGGAAGACTGGACCGTCGATGCGTTCGAAACCCCAGGAGCCGCGCAGCGTGCCTTTAAGATCGCCGCTGAGCGTGTTGTTTCGAAGAGCAGTGGTGTCAATCGCAAAGCCGCCGTGTACCGGGTCGGCGTGCGCCGGCAAGTCCACACTCGCCCCCGCCTTGCTCTCCACATGCAGCACAAAATCATGGGCAAGAGCAGTGGAGAACACCAGCGGAGCGCCCTCTGCAGGCAGAACCAGGGAGGGGGTCTGGAGGCAATAAACCTGGTTTGAATCGACGGCGCGGAGAGGAGGGAATTGCGCTGCCTCGACTGCGGGCAAGCTCACCACGATCACCGATTTCGGTTTGCCGAACGAGGGTGGATTGTTGAGCTTGAGATCGACCTGGTCTTCTTTAGGCAGGGCCAACGCCGGAATGTACTGGTATTCGGCGGTATGAAGGTTCTCCATGATGTGGGCGACATCCACGAAAGCGCCAATGTAGGAACTGTAAGCGCCGCCGCCTCCGATCTTGCTGCCGCTGATCACGCCCACCAGATCCATGTTGGGAGCGGCCGTGAGAGCTGCCACCATCGATTGACTATGCCCATCGTCGAGGACGAGCTGATCGGTGTTGTGCAAGAGGCAAGGCGCCTGCTGCTCGGTAGGTTTGTCGAAGCACTGCTCATCGACCTTAATGCCGAGACTGCGGGCGAGGCGCAACGAGCTCTCGTGGAGCTGAGTGGGATCAGTAGCCGAGACTTGCCGGACTGCGGCGAGGTACTTGTCGAGTCGAGTGCGGTCGAGGCTTGCCTGGCTCAGGTCTTGCGAGGCACGCACGAAAGCTCCGGGCTTGCGCTGAACAGCTGATCGCAGCGCACTGAAATCGCCTCCGGATCGTGGCGCAAGCAGCAGAAGCGCCTGCTGTGCATCCTGAGGCACAGTAAAGACGATACCTTCCTCACGCACGCCTTTGTTCCAGGTTTCGGCTTTCATGAGCCAGTGTTCGGGCGGCGGGTTTGTCGATCCCCGCAGAAACGCCGCCACCAACAGGTAGTGGACGGACTGGCTTTCGGGCATTTCGGAACGCACCCAGACGCGGTCTCCCGGCTGAAGATTTGGGACTTGCGAGATCGGCAAGGTCTTCCCGCCTCGAGTCACCTTAATGTCGAGACGCGGCCCGGACAGATCGAAAGCGTTTTCGGCGTGCGAAAGGATTAAGCAGCTAAGGAAGACCAACAAAACGGAAAAGTAACGAAGTCGAATGCCCATGATTCCTCTGAATTTTGTCTACTCAGATAAAGAGAGAAAGTGCATCAGTCACAGCCAGAACGGACCCTGATTCGGCGAACGTCCGTTTCGAACATCGGCGCGGGGGAGTAGCAGAGGCTTGCGCCGCAAAACTACGAACAACTAGCAGGGCGGGCAGAGCCTAGGCAAATCGTGCTGGCCTCGGGAAACACTCCTCGGTCAACGAAGTCTGGAACTGCCTCTTTATGAAATGCGACCGCGTCTCAAGGCCGACGCAGTAAGAGCCCAAGCTTTAAGGGTTTGCCGCCATTTTACATGACTGCCATGGAGATTCAGCTATTCGTTAGGGCAGGTGGGAGGTTTGTTCGTGGGTTCACCTTAAGTGGAAGCAGTCCTGCTATTTGGCGAGGCTTGCAGTGCGAGCGCGGGGCGTGGCGACGGGTTGGCGATCTTCCGACTGAGGCTGGGGTTTGTGTTTCTTGGGGATTTTCGCATGCGAGCCGGAGTCGACAATGGCAGCCATGGTCTGGCGAAGATAGTGGAGCGCTGGCTTCGGATCGTTCCAGTGAAAGGGGGCGCTGTCGCAGCTGAGCCAGCTGGCCAGGAAAGACCACAAGCTGCGCTGGTTGCGAGATTCTCCCCGCCAGCCGCGCAAATCGTTTACCGCAAACACACAACGGCGCCCGACCTGGTAGCTGTCGGTCGCAGGGACGGGCAGTCCGAGAGCATCCCGATACGCCATGGTGCAGACATCCACGCCGCAGCGGCTGGCGAACTCCACATACCACCATGGGCGAGCGTTGATTTCAATCAGTTTGAAGGCGCGATCGCGTTCATCAAACTTGAATTCGGCACTGAACACGCCACGGTAAGAAATCCCTTCGAGCAGTTGCTCCAGTGGGAAGATCGCGCCTGACAGGTTGTGCAGCGGAACGCTTTCAATGAGCGTGCTGTTTCCGAGCTTCTGCGGATACATCCGGAGGCGCCGCCGCCCGAACAGAGCCGCAATGCGCCCCGTGCGATCACGAAACCCATCGAGGAAGTAACCGGAGTCTGGCGGTCCGGGAATGAATTCCTGCAGCATGATGGGCAGTTCGAGTTGGTCAATCAGGTCGGCTGCCTGCCGGCGGGTTTCGACCAGATAGCCCTTCACTCCATGCCGACAGGCAAAGTCTACCGATGACAGGGGTTTTAGAATCGCACCTTCAAAAAAGAAATCCGGCATAGCTTTGCACTGTTCCCGAGAAGAGATCAACCGCGTACGGGGACGCGGGATGCCAAATTGCTCGAGCAGCCGCGCAAAACGCCACTTGTCCGTGAGCAGATTCACGCATGCCGGTGATGTGCTGGAAGGGAAGCGGCCGGCGAGAGAGGGGGGAAGAGTCGTTACGGCGCGAAGCCAGTCGTCCGAACAGGGCAGTAGAACCGCAGAGTTAATGTCAGAAGTTTCAAGTAACGCTGGAAGATCTGAGGGGTTGGGATTCGGCAAAGCTGTCGGGAATGGCCGGTACCAGCGCGAGTGTCGAACAAAGTCCTCCGGAGGGCAAACCGCAAAAACTTCGATTCCGCTGCTGCGGAGAATATTGAGAACACCGGCGAGTGTGACACCGCTCCCCAACGCAACGATTGGGAGTATCTGAGCCCGAACACTCGTAAGTGCGGGCGGCACGATGTAAGTTTCGGTATGCAAGTGAATGTGGAATCGCTGGGGAGGGAACGGCGCTCATCTGCAGTGTAAGGGGAGATACCTGCTTCTTCACTGACATACAGCAGTCGAAAGTCACAAAAGCGGGTATCTTTGGTCACCACGAATGGCTCGGAAGTAACTCGTCGGCGAACGAAAACATGATTGGGTGCTAAGGGAAGACTTAACTCTGTCGGATTGCTACACAGCGAGAAGTCAAGCTGCCCGATCACACCGACTCGCCTGATGAGCAGGGCAAAATCTAGCCGACAATCACGTTCATTTTCTGCGATTTGGAGCGCAGAGCTTCTCTAACTCTTGAAATTAACTTTCTGTGTGTTTCAGAAGGTGGCGCTCCGACAGGTGGCGTGCCGGCGAACTGCCCTGCGAAAGCAAATCACCATGATCAGACTGCCACCCAGGAGGAGAACAACATCTCCTACGCTAAAGAGGCCGAGCCGAGCTTGGTCAGCCAGCAAGGCCAATCGAGTGTGTGCGGTGGCTGCCTGCCACATCGGGCTGACTGGGCGCAGAGTTGATGGCATTCCGACCACGGGCATGGTTCCGGCGTTGGCGTCGGTCACGAGTGCGTTCATCGCCAGGCCGCAGATCATCATGAGAACACCGGCGCGCGCCCAGGGGGATCGAATGGAACGAACGACGAGCCAGAGAATTGCGCAACATTCACCAAGCCAGATGAGAGGATATTGGGACCAAGCTAACTGGTGCGCCGCCGACAGGAAATGCATTCTTACGTCTCCGCAATGGCCAGATCTGGTGAAAGCAGGAGCAAGCACTGTGCCAAACCTGTGGAAGGGCCAAGTGTCGAGGTTCCAATCAGATGTGCGGGCGCTACCGGGCGAGGAGAAAAACTTTCGCTTGGGCGAGGATCAACCTCGTTCACCTCGAGGGAAAAATGAAAGGATTGCGGGCGAGGTCAACAGAGTTGCCTTGGGCAGATTGCGAGCATCCCTGCGGAGCAAGATCGGCTCCGATATACTTAGCCGTTGTCAACTTGGGGATTCGCCTTCAAATGCTTAGATTTGAAATCGGCTATCTGCGATTTCGCGGAATTCCTATGAGGCGCACTGGATGAATTGGTCTGAACAGGTGGTACTGGTCACCGGGGGCACGGGGTCGTTTGGGCAGAAGTTTGTGGAGATCATGCTGCGGGAGTATCGGCCTCAAAGGCTAGTGATCTTCAGCCGGGATGAAATGAAGCAGCATGAAATGCGTGCGGCCGGCTTCGAGGATCCTCGCTTGCGCTACCTCATTGGAGATGTGCGGGATCCCGCCCGGTTGGAACGGGCACTGGCGGGAGCGACGATCGCCGTTCACGCGGCCGCCCTAAAACAGGTGCCCGCTTGCGAGTCGAACCCGTTTGAGGCGATTCAGACCAACATCATGGGCGCCCGCAATGTGATCGACGCGGCGGTCAACCAGGGCGTCAGCCGGATTCTTGTCTTGAGCACCGATAAGGCCGTCAATCCTATTAACGTTTACGGCGCCACAAAGCTTTGCGCCGAAAAGATGTTTGTGCAGGCAAATGCCTACTCCGGCACCCAGGGTACCCATTTTTCGTGTGCCCGTTACGGCAATGTTGCGGAAAGCAGGGGTGGAGTGATCCCTGTATTTCTCGAGCAGCGCAAACGCGGGAAAATCACGATCACCGATCCCCGCATGACGCGCTTCTGGATCACGCTCGACCAGGGCGTGAGATTCGTCATTCACTGCCTCGAGGAAATGCAGGGGGGCGAGATCTTTGTCCCCAAGATTCCCAGCATGAGAATGATGGACGTCGCGACCTGCGTGGCTTCAGGGTCCGAGATCGAGACCATCGGGATCCGGCCGGGCGAGAAGCTTCACGAAGTCCTCGTATCGGACGACGAAGCCCGGCACACCCTAGAGCTCGAAAGTATGTACGTGATTCAGCCTTTGCATCCATGGTGGAAGAGCGAAAACCTGATAAACGGCAGAGCGTTGCCAGAGGGTTTCCGCTATGCGAGCGATACCAACTCGGAGTGGCTCACCAAGCTCCGACTGCAAGAACTGATTGCCTCCCTAGAACCTGACAATTCTACGATCCCGGTATAACCGCGCCAACCACATGTGCGCGACGCCTCCAAGCCAGGAACTGCTCGCCATCGATGGGGGAATCCCGGTTCGCAAGGCGCTCCTCCCCTACGGCCGGCAGTCGATTGATGAGGATGACATCCAGGCGGTGGTGGAGGTCCTGCGGTCTGCCTGGCTTACTGGCGGGCCGAACGTCGATGAATTCGAGCAGGCATTTGCTTCGCGGGTAAGCGCAAAGTATGCCGTCTCCTTCAGTTCGGGAACAGCGGCCTTGCATGGGGCCGTCTTTGCAGCGGGCTTAAAGCGCGGAGACGAAGCAGTCACGTCGCCGCTGACTTTCGTGGCGACCGCGAACTGCGTGCTTTATCAGGGCGCGAAACCGGTCTTTGCGGATGTCAGCTGCGAAACGCTCAATATCGATCCGGAAATTGTAGCCGCGAAAATCACTCCGAAAACACGCGTCATCCTGCCAGTGGCGTACGCAGGACACCCCGCAGATCTGGACGCGCTTCTCGACTTGGCTGATAAGAATGGCCTCACCGTTATCGAGGATGCTTGCCATGCCCTGGGCGCCGAATACCGAGGGCGCCGCACGGGGAGTATCTCGCACATGTCGGTTTTCAGTTTCCACCCGGTAAAGCACATTGCTACGGGAGAGGGCGGCATGGTGACGACGGATCGCGCGGATTTCGCGGAATCTCTGCGCAGGTTTCGGAATCACGGCCTGTCGACCGATGCACGCCAACGGAATGCCTCGGGTGCGTGGCAGTATGAGATGGTGCTCCTGGGCTTCAACTATCGTCTGACGGACGTGGCGTGTGCGCTCGGGCTTTCCCAGCTCAAGAAGCTCGATGCCAACCTCGCTCGGCGAGCGGAAATTGCGGCAAGATACACGGCAGCGTTCAGGTGTCTTCCTGAGATCGTTCCTCCAAGCCAGCGGGACGATGTTAAAAGCGCGTGGCACTTGTACCCGATCCGCGTAGACGCGGGCATGCTGCGTGCAGATCGCGGCCAGGTGTTGCGGGCGCTGCGCTCCGAGAATATCGGTGTAAACGTGCACTACCTTCCGGTGCATTTGCATCGGTACTACCGCGAGCGTTTCGGATACAAGGCTGGGGAATATCCGGTGGCCGAACGCGCGTACGAACAATTGATCAGTTTGCCAATGTTTCACGGTATGAGCGAACAGGATGTGGAAGATGTGATCTCAGCAGTCCGAAAAGTAGTGGCCCATTATTCGCGTGACATCCGAGGAGAGATGGCAGGCCGCTCGGACAGGTCTTAAAAATTCTAAAGCTGGAATGCGAGCAGGTTCGCGAAGAATGACTGTGCCGAGAACCCTGTTGATTCGATGTGATGCCAGCATTGCGATGGGCACGGGCCATGCGATGCGGTGTCTGGCGCTGGCCCAAGCGTGGCAGGATGCGGGTGGGAAGGTTAAGTTCGCGATGGCCGAGGCAACGCCCTCGATCGAAGCACGCGTGCGGATGGAGGGCGCCGATGTCGTGCGTTTGCCAGGTCTGCCCGGCACTATGGAGGACTCGGCCCAAATGTGCGACCTGGCCCACAAAGAAAAAGCCGAGTGGGCCGTGGTGGATGGATACCAGTTCGATTCCGCGTACCAGTCGGCGGTCAGAGATGCCGGCCTGAAATTGCTGTTGATCGATGATCACGGAGCGGCGCCTCCATATTCGGCCGATCTTGTGTTGAATCAAAATGTACACGCCAAAGAAGATCTTTATCGGGAACGCGCGCCCGATACGCGGCTCCTCCTGGGCCCACGCTACATCCTGTTGCGGCGTGAGTTTGCATTCTGGCGGAAACGAACATTTGAGGTTGCCCCGCGAGCGCGCCGGATTCTGGTAAGCATGGGCGGCAGCGATCCGGAGAATGTCACCGAGCAGATCCTGAAGATTCTTCTCTCTGAGTCGGACTTGGAATTGACGGTTGTCGTGGGCGGCAGTAGTCCTCACCTGGCGAACATTGAGCGGCTGGTAGAGGAGGCGAATTGTCCGGTACGGCTGTTGAGAGACGTGTCGGACATGCCGGCACTGATGGTCTGGGCAGACCTCGTAGTGGCGGGTGCCGGAACAACGAGCTGGGAGTTGTGCATGATGGGTTCGCCGGCCGCGCTGTGTGTACTGGCTCCTAACCAGGAAAAGATAGCAGGCGAACTGGCACGGCTCGGTGCGGCCGTCAACCTTGGTTGCGCTGGCAGGATTCCGGCCCGCAAGATGGGGAAGGTCCTGTGCGACCTTTTGCAGACGCCAGCCAGGCGGGAGAAGATGTCTGCCCGAGGCCGAGAGCTGGTGGACGGGCGTGGCGCTGAGCGGGTTCTGGCATTCCTATGGGGAGATTTAGTTCTACGCCGAACCATTGAATCGGACTGCCGGCCCTTCTGGGAGTGGAGGAATGATCCGGCAGCATACGCGGTGTCGCAGGAGGGAGTCGTGGAACCTCACGTTTCGCCAAGAGCGCGAAACGTGGGGAACCCGGCGGCCTATGCGGTGTCGTTTCCCAGAGAAGCCGTCGCGTGGGAACGGTACATGGAATGGTTTCGTGCGCGACTGGCAGACCCGCAGTCGATCCTCTACACGGCCATGAATCGCCGGGGCGATCCGATGGGCATGGTGCACTGCCAGTTGGACGGAACGCGTGCAGTCCTATCCATCAACGTGGGATCGGCCTTTCGCGGAAAGGGCAACGGGCGCAAGATTGTATTGCTCGCCATCGAGGAACTCTTTCGAACTTCGGGGGTCCGGACGATTGATGCTTTTGTAAGGATTTCGAATCGACCCTCCATACGGCTCTTTGAGCGAGCCGGATTTCGCAAGGTGGGCATCGAAACCGTACTGGGCGAACAAGCTATCCGTTACGTGCTCCATAAGAGCGTTGGCATGTAACGTGCGACTGCCCTACAATGCCACCCCAGACCTAGAGAATCGCTAGCATACGGGAGCAGTTTTCATGTCTGCAGGCGCGACGGCTAGTCAGGAAAATCTCCTCCAACAAGCCGGCAAAGCTGCCGGGCCTTGCGCAATGGTGATCTTCGGCGCGTCGGGTGATCTGACCAAGCGCAAGCTCGTGCCCGCGCTTTTCAATCTTGCCAAAGCAAATCTGCTTCCCAAGAACTTCATAGTCGTCGGGGTTGCCCACGACGAATTAACTCAGGAACAGTTTCGTGATCAGGCGACGCAGTTCCTGGCAACAGCGGATCGGAAGACCGAGGCCTGGGAGTGGTTTGGACAGCGATTCCTCTACGAGCGTGGTTCTTTCGCGGACGCGTCTACATTCTCGCTCCTGGTGGACCGCCTCAAGAAGGTGGATGAGGAATTCAAGACTGGTGGTAATTACCTTTTCTATCTGGCCACCGCGCCCAGATTCTTTGCACAAATTATCCAGCAACTGGGGGCAGCCGGGCTCTCCAATGAGGAGCAGGGACGCTGGCGGCGAGTGGTGATCGAGAAACCCTTCGGGAGCGATCTGGAATCGGCCCAGACCTTAAATCGGCAGATTAAGAGTGTGCTGGCCGAACGCCAGATCTATCGCATTGACCATTATCTCGGCAAAGAGACGGTACAAAATATCCTGGTCTTTCGATTCGACAACGCCATTTTTGAGCCGATCTGGAACCGTCGCTATATCGATCATGTTCAGATCACCAACGCGGAAACTGTCGGGGTGGAACAGCGCGGGGGATACTTTGACAATGCCGGGACACTGCGGGACATGGTTCCGAATCACGTGATGCAGTTGCTGAGTCTCACCGCCATGGAGGCGCCGGTATCTTTTCAAGCCGACGCCGTTCGCAATGAGCAAGCCAAGGTGCTGCATGCCATCCAGCCGCTAGATTCGGAAGAAGTGCTGCACGTCACGGTGCGAGGTCAGTATGGCGAAGGCCTGATTGCTGATCAGAAAGTCCCCGCCTACCGGGCCGAACCGGGAGTTTCGCCGGAATCGAGGACCGAGACTTTTGCCGCTTTGAAGCTGAACATCGACAACTGGCGATGGGCCGGGGTGCCGTTTTATCTGCGAACGGGCAAGCGGATGGCCGAACGTCATACAGAAATCACGATTCACTTCAAGCGGACACCGTTCGCGATTTTCCAGCACGCCCCGGTTCGTAAGCTGCACGCCAACCAGTTGGTGATCCAGATTCAGCCGGCGGAGGCGATCTCGCTGAGTTTTGGCGCCAAGATTCCCGGGCCGGTCCTGCGTGTGGGATCGGTGGACATGAGTTTCGAGTATACGAAGTACTTCAAGGCGGAGGCGTATACAGGCTACGAGGTCCTGCTTTACGACTGCATGATTGGGGATCCCACGCTTTTTCAGCGCGCGGATATGGTGGAAGCCGGCTGGCGTGTGGTGGACCCGATTCTGGACGTCTGGAAAGTTTTACCGCCGCGCAAGTTTCCCAATTATGCCGCCGGTTCGTGGGGACCGAAAGAAGCGGACGAATTGCTGGCGCGCGATGAGCGTGAATGGAGGAAGATAGAACCATGATCCTCGCAGGAGAGATCGGCGCAACGCGGACCCGGCTCGCCGCATTTGACAGCGACGGCAACACTCTTAATAAGGTAGTCGAGAAAATCTATATGAGCCAGCAAGAGACTGGCTTGCCCGACATCATTTCAAACTTTGTGAAATCGGAAGGGATCCCGGTGCACAGCGCGTGCTTTGGCGTGGCCGGACCGGTTCGCGGGGGAAGAAGCAAGATCTCCAACCTTGCATGGACGATCGATTCCGCGGAACTCGCCACTATGCTCAAGCTCAAGTCCGTCGGACTGATTAACGATCTCGAAGCCTTCGCCTACGGTATTGATGGACTCGAATCCAGGGATTTCGTGACCCTGAGTGCAGGCTCGGAAGATGCGATTGGAAATCGAGCGGTGATTTCGGCGCGAACGGGGCTGGGTGTCGCCGGACTTTATTGGGATGGTTTCCGCCATCATCCGTTCGCGTGCGAGGGTGGTCACAGCAGTTTCTCTCCCAGCAATCAGATGGAAATCGAGCTATTGCAGTATCTGCACAAAAAGTACGGGCGAGTGAGTTGCGAACGTGTGCTGTCGGGGCCCGGCATCAAGAACATCTACGACTTTCTGCGCGATACAAAAAAGGCTGAGGAGCCCGACTGGCTGAAAGAGCAACTCGGCACCTCCCACGATGCTCCAGCGCTGATTTCGCAGTTGGCGCTCGAGAACAAGGCCGCCATTTGTGAGCAGGCTCTATCGATCTTCGTGGGCATCTACGGATCGCAGACTGGCGATTGCGCGTTGAATTTTATGTCCACCGGCGGCATTTTCATCGGAGGCAGTATTGCGGCAAAAATCGTGCCCCGGATGAAAGACCCGATCTTCATGCAATCGTTCCTGGACAAAGGGCGCATGCGAGGATTGCTTCAGGACATGCCGGTGAAGATTGTGCTGAACGATGACTCCGGAATCCTGGGAGCGGCCCGCTATACGCTGATTCGGAAAGCGTTTAAAACTTAAATGGCTTGCCACCTCAAGGGCCTTGCTGGGTAAAGTAACGAAGAATCAACGCAGGCGCCAAGCACCGGCAAGCCGAGCTTCATTCGGCTGGACAGACGAGGCGTCTGTCCCTACGCGAGCTTGTTCGGGACGGTAGCTATATTCGATTTTTTTGCTGGCTGGTGCAGTCTCACACAAAGAAAATTTCCACAGACTCTCCTGTTCCATCCATCTCCGAAGGGTAGTCTCGCCAACCAAGGGTATTGAGAATTCTCATAACGCCCGCTGGTTATGTCCAACCACACGCCGAAAGGAACTCCTCTTGTTGTGCGAAAATCCATACACAAAGCGCAGGTGCCCAGAAGTAACTCTTGCGCGAGAAGAACGCGATTGACGCAAAAGGGCGTTTCGGACTACCATCACGCGAGGTTAACCCCTAAAGCGCGGAAGGGTATGCAATGTTAAGGGCTCTACACTTGAAGATCCTCAGCTGCCTGATGATCATCATTTTTCCGGCTGCGATGTTTGCGGCCGACCAAGCCAGCGCCATGCTCTACAGCCATGGAACCGCGCTGCTCAACGGCACCAACGTCCCAAGGTCGTCGGCAATCTTCTCCGGCGATTTGGTGCAGACGAATAAGGACTCGGTGGCCAACATCAATGCCACGGGTTCCAGCGTTCTGGTCCTGAACGACTCTTTGATTCAGTATGAAGGGAATAGTGTCAGTTTGGAGCACGGAGGCGTGACCATATCGACCTCGAAATCGCTGGCGACTCGCGTCGGCGGTGTTACCGTGTCACCCGCCTCGAGTGTTTGGACCGAGTTTGAAGTGCGAGATGTGGATGGCACGATCAGGATCGCAGCGCGAAAGGGCGACTTGACGCTCAGCGACGACAAGGGCAATACCACGCTGGCGCAAGGTCAGGAAACGACCCGCGAGGAATCGCCTAGGGACAAGAACCGCAAGAAGCGGGGAGGAACCGGGTCGGTCCCTGGCGCGAGCGGAGGGGTTCTCAATTCGCCAGTGGCGATCGGGATTGGTACTGGTGTGATCGCCGGGGTGGCGGCGTGGGCGGTCATCCAGAGCGATGATCCGGTGAGCCACGATAAGTAGCTCCAACCTTGGAAGTCGCCAGCACCCAACACGTTCTCTATCGGCTATAGGAATTATTCCACAGAAGGATGCTCTCCGGGCTGGAGGAGCAGCCAGCAACAGCTCCTGAAATGCCTGTCTAGAGCGTTTAGATCGCTTATACGCGCACTTTGAGGGTAAAGTGAAGGCTGGGGGCCGTTCGGAGACTCGCCGAACGATCCTGGCGCTCCCAATGCGAAAGTAAGCTTTAAGAAAATGAAATTCGATTTCGATTTTGGAGGGATGGGCGTCCCGCCCATCTGGCGCTACAACCTCCGCGATCCCCTTATGTAACCAGACTTCGCTGCCGGACGGATCTTGGCTTTGCTAAGTGTGCTGGTCTGTACTGCCCGAGATCCCGGTTCGCCGATTCTTGCAAAACGTTCTTTCAGGTATTTTGCCGCTCAGAAGTGCCAGACGACACCGCCGCCCACGAACAAATTGTGTTGTCGGGTCTGGTTCGTGGAAACATTTAACTTTGGGACGCCGGACCAAAAGTCCCTGAGTTCACCGCGTAAGCTGAACTTACGGTAGAGCGTCACATCCAGGCCGCCGCCGATCTGGAATACGCCGTTGGTGGTTCCCGTTTTTGGTCCGAATTGAGTAGCGCTTCCGTTGAAGTGGCTGAATCCGCCGCCCACGCTGACCCACGGCGAGACCGCCGTCTGCGGAAAGACATTGAGTCGCGCTGCCGGGGTAACAAAAAACGCCTTGTAGCCAGGCGATACCGGATTATCGTGGGTATGCACGTCCTCGTCGACATTAAACACAACCGGGAGTTCCACCGACACCGCCAATAATTGTCCTTCCATCACGCGACGGGCGATGTTTCCTTCGAAGCTCAAGCCGTTGCCGAACCGCAGGAGGTTGTCAGTGGAAGTGCTGGTCGGGATGATTTGATCACTGATGAATTGTCGCCCGATGATTCCTGACAGTTCGTTTTTTTGTGCCAAAGCGTGTCCGACGAAAGTGCATAAGGATAACAGGACTCCGATGGTCAGCTGTTTCCGCCACATTTCTCCTCCGTAGAGTGACCCGCGCCATGGATATATCCTTGGCGCCCAGTTCAGTAGTTGATTTGCAGGTCCTCATCGTAGACCTGGGCGTGAGACCGAACATTTTCGTTCATCACAATCGTACAGTTAATGTTGGGCAATCTTATTCCCCGGAAAGCTCTCCAACCTTAGTCTCTGTAGCCTTGGTTCGGCCGGAACGAGAAGACCGTGGTGCCAGCTCAGAAGCCGCCAACGCAGCCAGCACGTAAAAAAATGCAGCGTTTGCAGGAATCTGAAGGTTGAAATCCACAAAACTATGGAACAGGATTCCGGTACATCCTAGCAGAGCGGCCAGAGATAATGCTCCATCCCATTTGAATTCCCATCGGCGTGAGGACACCCGGGTGCAGCCGTACAAGCGAGCTAGAAACCAAAGCATCAGGGCAAAACCGAGCAGGCCCGTCTCCACTAAAAGTTGCGCGTAATCGTTGTGCGCTTCATTGATGAAGTAATTCGTGTAGAAGGTGCGGTAACTGGGGTATACGGTGGGGAAAGTTCCAAGCCCCCACCCCAACACTGGCCGGTGGGCAAACATTCTGAAGCAGTCCTTGGTGATTTCCAGGCGGATGCCGGGAGCCAGGTCTCCAAGCCGGCCCAGAACTTGCCCTTTGCCCACAAAAAATAGGAATCCGAGAATTAAGAGAGACACGGCGAGCAAGCCGATTGCCACCCGGTAATTTCTTCTTTGCACCAGGGCGAAAGCGGCGAACAGAACAATTTGGAGAACGAAGGCAATCATTCCGCCTCGCGAACGTGAAAGAAAGATTGTGCTCGCCATCAATACCGCACAAAACGCAACCAGGGCTCGCTTCCCGCCGCTCAACAGGTGGCCCATACTCACGACCAAGGGAACCGGTACGAGCATCTCCATGAGCCCGGCATAATGGTTGTGGTTGACGTAGCTTCCGTAGATCGCGCCATTGGAGCGGGGAGCGTAAATCCAGAAGATCTTGCCGTTTGAGATCAGTTCCTGAGCCAACGCGAAGAAAGCATAAATGACTCCGAAAACAATGAGCGCCAAAACAAATTTCTTCCGAACTCGCTCTTCTCTGACGCATTCTGCTGCGATGAACAGCACGATCCCGTATGAGACGTAGTGAAGGACTTCATATTTGCTAACGTAGCCGTACGCAGATGTCCGCAGGCCAATTTGCGCGAGGACCAGTAGGAAAAAACATAAAGCCGGCAGGTAGAGAGGATTGTTCGATAGCTTTACCTGCCCGGAAGCAAACTGCATTCCTGCCCAAATAAGAAACAGAACTGCCGAGCCCGCCTCGAAAAGAAAAGTCGACCACTCATGGACAGCGCCGAATGCCAATATGCCAAAAGCCAATAAGACGAACAGCCCAAAAACAAGTACCGAAGGCACGTTTTTTGGGACCGTGCCCTGGGCACGCTCCGTATCCAAACGCTCCGCGCCGGTTTCGACAATCACATACGATGAGATTTTCAACTCACAATCCCTAATTGCGTGTCTCTACCAGCCTGACATCATCGATCCAAAGCTTTCCCCGGATGAGCGGTGCCGGTGGATCGCGGACGATTTTCAACGCTAAAAGATTTGTGTTGGGCCCGGTTTGGAAACGTGCTTCATGCAGACGCCAGGGACTGGTGCCTAGAGTATCGTCGGTGAGGACGTAGGAAGAATTTGTAGAGGCGTCAACAATTGCGAATCTTGGACCGCTCGCGGTATCAATGTCTTCCGTTCGGGATTCGGCACTGAATTCGTATGCGGTGTTTGGCTTAACGGGAATGAACTGAACAATTTGAACTTCGGGGACACTGTATCCGTCGAACGTCACAGAGAGGGACCGTGTTCCACTGTGAAACTCAGTTGTATCGATGGCGAGAATAGCATGTACGTAAGACTGGTACCACCAGTCAAATCCACCGTTCAGCAAATTCTCTTCGAATCCACCGTTTATGACCAGGTTTTGGCTCGAGGGAAGGTACGGCTGAAGAGATCTGTCGACGTCGGCCAACTGTTTCCACGCGGTTGTCGCGGGTTCGACTTCTTGCTTGGCGATGAGGAACCGAAAGTAAGGAAGGGCCAGCTTTGCCGAGAATGTTCGTTGCAGTCCGATCAGACGGTTCCAAACGTTTTCGGCCGCCGCTACTTCCTGCTTGGCGACAAGCAAACCGAGAAACGACAAGTAAAGATCGGGTCTGGGGGGCAGCGCATTGTCAAGCATCTCCGTGGCGTCTCCGGTTGCGCGCCAGCAAAGCTGCAGGGTGGAATCGACCGCCTCGGGGTCGTTCGCGAGTACAACCCGGAAATAACGAAGCGCCTTTTTCCGATTCCCTTGAACCAGGAAAAAATTGGCCGCCTCCCATGCGACATGTGGGGTTGTGGGGTCCGCTTCTACTGCATGCTCGACACTGTCCCCCTGCTCCTTCGTGCGCTCCGCAAACTGATAAGCGCCCGCCAGATCCAGCCAATAGCGAGCTTCGTAAGGATTTAAACGAACCGCTGCTCGATAGTCTGAAACCGCTTCGTCCAGGGTTGCGCCGGACAACGCAAGGTTGCGAGCGAGGAGGTCGCGATATTCGGCATTTGCTGGTTCCAGTTGAATGGCCCTTTGGATTTTCGGCGGGTCGAGGCTTGCGGCGAGATGAGACGCGAGAAACGCGCGCAGGGCGAATTGCAGGTAAATGGCTGCGCCCAACAAGCAAGCGGCGGCGAAGGAAAACTTCTTAACCCGGGATCGCAATTCAATCTGCATCTAAGAATTTGGATCTAAGCAGATAGAGACAGAATGTTGGTTAAGCCCACACCTTGGCTCGATGCAAATCTTCAAGGAGTCATATCAAGAGATTTTGCTGGCCGCCTTGGGCTTATTGTTGGGCGACTCCTCACTGTAGTAGTTGTTTGAATATTGAGTGCCGTAGTAGTAGTACCCTTCAACGGAATGCAGGTTGAGTGCGTTCAGGACTATACCCATGACCCTGGCGTTTACCTGCAGCAGCAAGTCGCAAGCCCGTCGCAGGGCGGGCCTTGTGGTCTGTCCCGAGCGCGCGACCAGAATCACCCGGTCGGCCTCCGGAGATAACAACACGGCGTCAGTCACGGACAAGCATGGAGGCGTGTCGATAATGATGTGGTCAAATTCGTTGCGCCAGCGGCTGATGTAATCCTTCATAACCGTCGAACCCAGCAACTCGGTGGGCTGCGGCGGGATCGGGCCGGCCGGCAAGATCCACAAATTAGGGACTTCGGAGGAGGGAAGGATTACTTCTTCGGCGTTGCTGGATCCACTTATCAGAGTGCTAAGCCCTCCATGAGCCCTGACGCCGAACAGTTTCTCCACACCGGGGCGACGCAGGTCTGCGTCGACCAGCAAAACACGGCTTCCCCGTTGCGCCAGCACCAGCGCTGAATTTGCGCTGATGGTGGTCTTTCCTTCCCGGGGCATCGCGCTGGTGACGAGAATCACTTTGGGCGGCGCCCCGAACGAGGACAGAAGAATGGAAGTCCGAAGCGCGCGGTAGGCCTCAGCTGCTTCAGACTTCGGGCGCTCGTACGTGACTAGCGCAAGCATTCCCGACCTTTCGCCGTCGGGCGAAATTGTTAGTCTCCGTTTACGGAAACGCTCGTCCGTGACAAGCTGCAATGGTATTGTTCCCAGCGCAGGCAGTGTTGAAACCGCCCGTACTTCTTCCATGCTCCTGACGGTGCTGTCGAAGGTCTCGCGCACCAATGCCAATCCAACTCCTAAGCCAAGAGCCAATAGAAATCCGAGCACCAGGCTCCGGTGCACATTGGGAGAGATCGGTTGCGTTGGAACTCGCGCGATGTCGACAATGCGGATATTGCTCGATCGGAGCCCGGCACTCACACCTGCTTCCTTTAGCCGTTGCAAGAGGTCCTGGTATAGCTGACGGTTTGTCTCTGCATCGCGCTTCAATACCGTGTACTCAATCGCGCTTTCGTTGAGTTTGTTAGCTTCCTGCTTCTGCTTGTTGAATGCCGAGTCCAGCAAATTCTCTCTCTGTAAGGCTGCCAGGTAGTCATCGCGCATCTTCTGCTGCAACTTCGTCTTTTCAGCCTCAATGGCAGCACGCACCTGCTTCAGTTGGTTGTTCAGTTCAGTCACCCTGGGGTAACCCGAACCAAATTGGGTGGTTGCCATTGCGTACTGGGTTTCCAGGTCAGCTTCTTTTTCGCGCAACTTGTCGAGCAGTCCGCCCCCACCTTTCCCGTCAGGACTCGTTTTCATGAACATCTCAGGATCGCCGTTCATCGCGAGTTTGTAATCGGCCTCTTTTTGAATGCGATCCGTCTCGGCTTCCGTCAACTCTTTATTCAGTTCGCCCAGTTTCTCCGTGACAATGTTCTGTTTCTCATCCACCCCCAAAATGCCGTGGTCCTTCTGATAGCGGACAAGTTTTTCCTCGGAAGTCTGGACTTTCAACTGCAGATCCGCCAACTCCTTCCCAAGCCACTCCGACGTCTGGCTGGCTGAGTTGTATTTTGTCCTGAAATTCTCCTCGATAAATGTCTTGACCAGTGCGTTCGTGATTTCGGTCGCGAACCGCGGATCGGAATGAGTGTAGCTGACTTGTATCAGGCGGGTACTTGGTACTGGTTGGACGCTCAGACCGCCCCGAAAGGCGCCGAGCAAGCCGGCGGCTTGCACCGGATCGGGCTGCATGCTCGGTTCCCCCATCGCGGGCTCGGGTGAACCTTGCTTGACTGTCGTGAATCGAGGGTCTTGGTAAAGGCGCATCCCTTCGATCACCTTCAAGGCCAAAGCGTCGCTGCGCAGAATCGCAACCTGAGTTTCTAGAGTCGCTTCGTATTCGTAATCAGGAGCAATATTCTCGGCGTCCTTAAATCCCAAAACATTTGGAACTTCCGGGAAGATCGCCACTTTCGACGTGGCCTGGTACAAGCGGGTCTCACTGAGGGTTGCAATTGCAGAGAGTGCGAAAACAATGGCAAAAGTGGGCAGAACTACCCATTTCCGCTTCGTCAGGACGTGCCAGTAATGCAGTAAAGCATTGTGCGGTTCACCAAAGTATGTGTGTAGCGGTTGATGGCCATTGACCGGCAGAGGATCGATCGGTGCCAAGGCTTCGAAATCATCAGAGTTGTTTCGCGTTGGCTGCAATGCCATCAGTTAACCTCAGAGGCCCCCTCTTTTGTCTGTTCGGTGAACGATGTCGTGGAAGAGCATGCAAATTCTAACATTCCCTCGAAGTTTTCCCCATATCGGTTTTTGGTACCTCAGAAGCTCCGTTTGCACCTTAGGAGAGGCGTTCAGCAAGGGGATCCAACGCTTGACATTGAAGAACTCTACCAAGGGGGTAAATCCTTTAAGTGGAAAAACCTATAAGTGGAAAAACCTAGTAAAAACTAGTCAAAAAAATATGACAGCATGCTGTCTTCAAAATCTCGGGGCGTGACGCGCTGGATGTCGTCAACCTGCGGGTCGGAGGACTGATGGCGCCAACAGCGGGATCCGTTGGAGAGCCTCTTCGATGGCACTCTCCTCAGAGCGCCCTTCGCTGCGCATGTGGGTGGCATAAATACCGCCGTATTGCCCGACGACCTTCGCTAATTCAACCAGTTCATCTGTTTTGGCATAGTGGCCCGGAGGATAGATGAGAGCTGTCGAAATTCCGAAGGCGCCCTGTTGCATCGCTTCCCCAACCATGTCCTTCATCTTCTCGAGTTCTTCCGGAGAAGGGGACCGGTTCGCATCGCCCAAGACCGCTTCACGAATTTGGGCCGCACCTACGTAGGTGCCGATGTTCAGCGGCGTGCCCGATTTCTGAAGCCGGGTGAAGTAGCCGTCGAGACTGGTCCAATCCACCGTCAAGTGGTATTGAGTGAGTGTGGGCGCGAGACTCGCCAGTGTGGTGTCATTTTGCGGCGCAATCGATGCGCCTTCGCCTGTGATCTCGGTGGTGATGCCTTGGGACAACTTGCTGAGCGACCGGTTGTCGATCAACAGCGCCATTTCGGACTGCCCCAGCATGTCAATAAAACCCGGGGAGACGAGCAGGCCAGAAGCATCAATCGTGCATTTCGCGGTGGCTGCACCCAAATTTCCGATTGCCGCAATCCGCTCACCTTCAATCGCGATGTCACCCGAAATCCAGGGATTCCCCGAGCCATCGATGATTCGCCCATTGCGAATGATTACGTCATACGAGGCGTTCGTAGAACTCGCAGGGGGCCCCAATGGGGCGCTATAGGCTGCACTCGCAATCTCGCCCAAAGCTTCGCCCGCCACTTTCTGCACCGCTTCAGGATCGTCCTTGGAAACCGAAACCATGTTGACGTAGAGCGCGAAGGCGAGATGCTCTCCCTTGGCGGTTTCCATGTACCCTGCAAGGCCCTTACCGGTAATCATGATGTTGTTGTTCAAGGAGTCGCCGACATCATAGGTTCCGGTTTTCGCGAATACATGTCCGGCTGCGGGAGAATTCACCTGGATCTTATAGAGCGTTCCATCACGCCCCATGATCGGCAACCCTCGCCGAAAATCCGCGAAGTCTTTCTGCTCGACATGAAAAGCAGGTAACGAACCATGAAGTCCGGTGTGAAGAAGGCGTTGCCGCCGGCGCCATCGCTTTGCGAGGCTGCGGTTAAATCCAATCCCGCCTTCTTTAGAAACTCATTCTCGAGGTCGAAGCCCGCTTGGTCGACGTCTTTACTTTTGTGGGCAAGAAGCGCGCCGAGCAAGTACGGAGTTGTGCTGGCGTGCAGATTCTGACTGAGCTTGAGCGTGATCTTGACGTCTTCCTTCAGCGGAGGCGATACATGTTCGGCGACCACGTTCTCCGGGCGATAGCTTGCAGCCAGGGCCTTGAAATCCGGAGGCGGTGTTTTGCGGTCAGAAGAGATCTCGACGCCATTCGAGCGCAGCGCTTCGCTAAAAACGATTGCTGCGAAACGGCTGGGTTCGGGGACGCGATACGCCATCATTCCGAACGGCTTGCCGAGCGGGATGCTGCCACTGACGGTTACGGCATGAGTCCCGTCGGGATTGGTTTTGTCCTCCGCGTAATCGATGGTTGGTTTCGAATCTGCTTTGCCCGTGACAGCCTTGTTTGTGATCTGGATATAGCCAGTTTTCGGAGAGATCTCCAGATTGACCGGCGCGCCTTCACTCGCCCCCGGGCTCGCGATCACGTCAATCACATTGTCATTCACGACGATGGGAGAGATCACCACTCCCGTGCCCAACTCGGCAGTGCCTTCCGGAAAAAGGCTCGTATCCACAAGCAAACGTCCGGTCACTCGCTTAATACCCTTGCTCGCCACCTGTTGAGCCAATTCTTTGATCACCCGCAGCGGATCTCCTCCCACGCCTTTGCTGTCGGGTCCGCCATAGGAGTGGTCCATGTTTTCGTAGGCGAGGGTGCCATCGGATTGAATTCTTCCTGACAAATTCAGATCACCGCTGCCAACCAGCACCAGGTCGCCTTCCACAACGCCTTTCTTGTTCACTGGGCCAGTGCGATAGACATAAGTATGAGATCGGTAATCACCTCCCAATAGCTCAAGCGCGGTGCCTTCGGTGACCAGTTTGGTGGTCGACCCAGGAACCATGAGTTTGCCCGCATTGCGCTCATAGATAACTTTTCCTGAATCCATCGAGTAGAACTCGATTCCGAAAGTCGAGTGCGCAAATTCCGGGCGATCCATAATTCGCTGAATCTGAGCGTCGAGGCCGAGGTTGCCAGTCTCCATCGGAGTCGACTGCGAAGCCAAGCCTGTGGTCGCAATCACCACCAGCAACATAGCTCGTGCACCAGATGCTGCCGAATGGCGCCTTATGTTCAACATTCATGCTCCTTCTACGCGCTCACCACTGCGCGCGTGGCCGTCCAGGTTCGGGACCGCCATGTCAAGCGTTCGATGAAGTCACGCTTCACTCGGAAACCCAGCCCGGGCGTTTGAGGAACGCGAATGGTTCCGCTGCGAGATACTTCCACCTCGGGCTCGATGACATCTTCTGCCCAATATCGCTGGCTGGCCGAGACGTCTCCGGGCAGAGTGAAACCCGGCTGCGTCGACATGGCGATGTTATGAGCCCGGCCAATGCCCGATTCGAGCATGCCTCCGCACCATACCGGGATCCCGTGTTCACGGCAGACTTCGTGAATCTGACGGGCACTGGTGTATCCTCCCACACGCCCTAGCTTGACGTTGATAATCCGGCAGGCCCCCAGTTCGATTGCCGTCTGTGCATGCCGTGCATTGGTGATGCATTCGTCCAGACAAATTGGAGTGCTGATCAGCGCCTGCAATTTTCCGTGGCTATGGATCTCGTCCCATTGCAGAGGCTGCTCCATCATGAGGAGGTGAAATTCATCCAGCTGTTTTAGGTGGGCGGCGTCCTTGAGTTCGTAGGCGCAGTTGGCGTCAACCGAGAGCAGGATTTCAGGGAACTCCTTCCGGACCGCGGCGACGAAAGCCACGTCCTTTCCCGGCTTCACCTTCAGCTTAATTCGCTGATACCCACTCTCCAGCTCTTCGCGTACTTTGACGACAAGCTGCTGCGGGGTTTCGCGAATCCCCAACGAGATGCCGCAAGCGATTTCCCGGCGTGATCCCCCCAGGAGAGTGTGTAAGGGCACCTCTTTCTGCCGTGCTTCGGCGTCCCACAACGCATTCTCCACGCCGGCTTTGGCCATTTCGTGGCCACGAAATCCTGCCATCAGTGCAGGCAGCTCCGTTGCGGTTGAAACTTCCTTTCCGATCAGCACCGGCGCGACGTAGTCGCTAATGACGTGCCAGGCCGTGTCGGTCGTCTCCGAGTTGAACAGCGGGCTTTCCAGGCTTGTGATCTCCCCCCATCCGCTTACTCCATCGGCTGCCAGTTCGACGGGGTGAGCGACGCTCGCGGGGAAGGCTTGATTGAAGTTGCGTAGTTCGAACAGGTGTGTTCCTCTCGCGCAGTGATACCCGATCTCCAGCACAAGGTTCGGCACTATCCCGATCTGGGTGTTCAGATCGAATTGCTGAGTCGCCGGAGGTTTGACATTGATCGACACATTAGCAAAAGAGAGGCACCCCGGATCCAGCACCGAGGTGCAAGTCGCCAATGAGTAGCTCGGAAATGATGGCAGGACGGGCGCTGGGGGAAACGGATTAGAAAAGGGAATCGCGATGCCTTGTGTAAGACGCACCTGTCCAAATGGAGGCGAGGTCAGCTCCTGAAAAACCGGTTGCCCCGTGGTGCGCGAGTAGTAGATCCCATAACCGCCCCGTAAGACGACGTGATCGTTATTCGGCAACTGCCAGGAGAAACCAACGCGTGGTCCCCAGGTATTTTGTCCGAGGCCTCGGGTTGCGGCTTCGTTGGGCGCACGCACAACTCCTGGGGGAGGGCTGCTCCGCGGAAATTGGACGCCACTATGTAGCCTGCCTGACTACCAGCTCCGGTATGGTCTGCCTGCAGTGGATCGAAACTGGAATTCCTTCCGAGATTATCTGAGAGATCCCCGAGCCGCTCATAGCGTAGTCCGAGGTTGAAGGTAAATTTTGGAGTGATCTTTATATTGTCCTGGGCGAACAGATTGCCGTCCCAGGTACGGTAATAGCGATCGAAGAGGCCCGCCACATCCAGCGAGTAGCTCCCGTTCCCCAGCAAAAACTGCCCGTAGTCTGGAAATTGAAGACCGCCCAGGAAATGAAATTGAACTTGATTGATCTGCGAGCGCTCAATCCCTCCACCGACATGGAGCGAATGCCGTCCGCGAGCCCAGAAAAGAGAATCGTTGAAGTTATAGAAATTCTGAGCCAGGTTAAGGTTTTGCCCTCCTCCGCCAGTCTCGAACGATCCCGCGACTCCGATTTCGGGATGGGAATCGTAAAAGGAAGGCGCAGTTACACCAATATCGGAAAACTTGAATACCTCGGCCTGCCCCAGAAGCCCAACCAGGCGGTGATAGCCGAGCGTCGCCTCGTTCACGAGGCTGGACGAGATCGAGTACCGGTGAGATAGGGAAACCACCCGGTAGCGATTATCGGTGCTTTCGGGAAAACCAGGGACCGCATTTCCCGCGATATTCCCGTTCGTGGCAAAGGTCGCAATCTGACTGGTATTCGAAAAGAAAAAACTGCCTGAGAGCGAACTCTTCGCGTTCTGCAGATAGTCAACATTGATGAGGAACTGATCTTCGCTGAAGGGGCAAGCAGTACTGAAGGAAGACTTGCCCTCGGTCGAGAATTGCTCGAGGGTAGGTGACACACTGGCCTTTCATACCGACCTGCATCTGATGCCCGATGCGCAGCTCGGTTTTTACGTTTCCTACAACAGCCTGGGGAAGGGAGGGTCGCCCGCGCGAATGGGTCTGGCAGCGCTTCCTGGATCGCTACTTTCCCTACACACCGCCCTCGGTAGTGTCGCCGGCCGAGGCCAGGCAGGACGCGCAAACCCTCGATGGCAGGTACCTCGTAACTCGCCGTGCTGAAACCACTCTTCTTAGTATGTTCAACCTGGTCGAGCAGACA
>DATMQI010000345.1:0-48630 GCA_035567135.1 Terriglobales bacterium | reverse complement strand
CCTCAACTCGGAGGAACGCGACCAATACCTCTCACCTTGGCTCGAGCATTACAACTTCCACCGGCCACATGGTAGTCTCGGTTACGCTCCGCCCATCAGCCGGGCTATTCCGCCGGGTACAACGTCTTGATAGATCACAGCTGGCCCACTCGTTCTCCGGGGACACCGGTACATTAGAGATTGACGATCGAGAAGAATCGCCGCAGTCTGCAGCGTTGAGTGAAACTAGTACCCTTTCGCGCATGCCGGTTTTCAAGTTCACTAGCGAGTTCTGCGCCGTTTGGAAAATTTTCTACTCTATTCCATTTTTCAACCAGTTACAAGGCTCGATGCGATCCGTGTTGCCGTGTTTTGAGCCGTTCTGAACGTGGAACCACTACAGTTTTACTACAGTGCCGAGCACTGCATGAAAACGCTGCTGCTCTAGCGCACGGTACTTCGTCCGGGGATCGGGTGCGGACGCAGGAGGAAATCGATGGCGCTTCAGAAGTTGTGCTAACTATGGAGGCGGATCCCGTGACTTACGTGGAAGACATTAGAGAGCGATCGCAGCATGCGAAATTTGCTCGACTTGCTATTGAAGAGGCTCGAAAGAGCGTATCGGAGAACGGCGGGAGGTCGCATCCATTCGTCGGGGTCGTTGTGGTGAAAGATGGACAGCTAAGCGATGCAACGAAAACCCTACTTCTTTTTCATTCCATACTTCTTAATCGCCTCATACAGGTCAAACAGATCTTGATAAATGTCTTGTCCAGATTGTCCTTCGCGTTTTCGCGCCCATCCAACGTATTGTTTAATTGCATCGTCCTCCGCGATGAGCGTCACGTAGTAACCGAACGAATCGTCGACTTCTTTGATACTGATTTGATCTGCTTTCCATAGTCCGGCAATGTCCTCCAAAAGACCTAAATAGTCGTCGACCCATTGCGTCGTAACAGCATCGATCTCTGTCTTGATGGGCCCCTTCGCCACGTCGAAACAACCAGGCGGACCAGCATTAAATCGCAACATTTCATAGTCCAGTAACAGCGTGATTGTCCTCGCGTTGTCATTAAAGAAATCTTTACGCAGGCGATACAGCAAGTCTACTCTGCTGGTTCTTGCAAGATCCCTGAGCTGTCTCCATGCCACGAGACATAGTGCCCCGGTGAAAAATGCGGTCACCATTACCCAGAACACTTCCGGGCTTAGCGATTTGCTCATCCATTCAGACCAGCAGTTCATACACAGGTCCTCGCCCCGCTACTTCCAAAGAACCTTGCCGCGACGGACACGGAACAAAAGCCCAAACTAAATATGCTGGGTTATTCTGCCGAGTTTAAAACTTCTCTGCTCTACTCTATTTTTCACCCGTTACCAGACAAGCCGTTTGCACTGATTTGACCCAATGTGATGCGTTATGAACATGGTCCCACTACAGCCTTACTAACAGTGTGTCGAGCGACAGATAACCTCGCCTCGCCAAGCAGCCAGCCCCAGAAACGGCACTGCCTCAGCGATTGAGAACAGTTTCCAGAACCCGTCGTAATAGTTTCTCGGCAAACTGTTGGACAAATTCTTCGTCTTCCATCCGCATAACGTATTCCCCAATCCGGCTGTGTGCGATGCTAGACCGCACTCGGTAAATCCAATAGGCAGACAGATGCAAAACAAACTTCTCGAATGCTTTGTCCTGCAAGGCGGCTTTGTTTCCTTTTGTAATAAAGCCTTGGCTTGCTGCCCCCGCCTGCGTGAATCCGGTTGCAAGCAACATGTTCTGAAATTCGTCCCATTTGTCAGGAAGAGGATTTCCAGATTTACCAAAATCAAAAAATATCTTCCTCATGGTTTCGTGCCACTCGTGTTCCGAACAGATTTCTTCTACGCAAGCGGCAACAGAAGGAACATCATTGCAGCGATCCATAATCGTCTGCTTCAGCCTGTCAAATTCCTTGCTCTCATAGCTAGACAGCAGTTGCCCTATTCCCCGAAGGTCATCTCCTAGCGCGCGGATCTTTTCAACAACATCGTGGTCAAAACTAAGCTCCAGCAAATGGTACAGCTTGAGAAATCTCTCGAATGCGTAAGGTTGGACGACTGAGCGCATCGCCGCTTCGGTATGAAGTTCGGTCGGAAGAATTATCCCTGCGTGTGCAGTCAACACTGGGGTCGCCTTCGGCGCGCTCGGCGGCTGAACAGGTTTGGTTGACCCGTGGTAAAAGCCTCCCCATATAGCACTTGAAGCCATAAAGGAAGCTTTGTACTCGGCCAGCCGATCGACACGGACCAGAAGATAGTCTTGCGAGAACTGTCCGGGTAGACCGTAGCTATCCTTTGATACCTCAAAAAGATACGCAGCAAGATACGGCGCACCGAACACGTTGAGCGCGAAAGGTTGTCCTTTGCAGGTGATCAACTGACCGATGGGCTTTTTCTCTTGATCTTCTACGTTGCATACGGCGTCGCGGGGATAAAGCGACGCCACGTATTCGAGGGCTAGCGGAAATAGGTTATCGACAACGCAGATCTCCTCAAAGGCCTGGATCGTCAGCGAGGGGTCCGGACGAGGTGCCTCTTGGGGTACTGTGCACTCCAGAAAATCCTGGTACCGCATCGGTCTTACTCAGCCTCACTTGCCCACAGATCGCCAAGACCTTTTTCTCCCGCTTCCCTGAAAAACTCCTTGAACGAATTAAAGAGTAACTTGCGGGTTGCATAACCAACGTTAATTTTCTTAGTGTCGATACCTTGCGTAACAGTTTGAAGAACATCAAGACGAAGAGGGTCTTCCCCCACTGCAGTTGCCGACAATATGCTCTTTAAACGTGACAACGCCTGGCCCACGCGGTCCGTACGGTCTGGCCGCGAGGCAAACTCTGAGATTGCTGCGAAAAAGGCAACCATCACGTTCTCTCTCCCAAACCAATCCGCACCAGTCGGAATCTCTGTTTGCGTTCCGTCGTAAATTCTGCAAATTTGGTCGTCGAGTTCGCAATAGTCTTTCAGGTATCGCTTGAATTCGTTAAGGGATCTGTTGAGAGCGTCCTCATCACCCGACAGAATGTCTTCATCAACAATTCGTTGTGCGACCACATTCTCTTTCTGTATTTCCGTACTTTTGAGAAGGAACGCGTGGTATGCCGAAACAGCTCTATCAAGACCGTACTTGCGGGGTCTTGTCCTCCTCGACGTCTCTCGTTCGGTAAGAAGGTCCAGCCCTTGAATGTCTCTTTCGAGAAGAGTCTTAAACGTCGAGAAGAGGACCTCTAGCTGATGCCTCATCGACATCGGCTTCTGACCCGCATTCAACACAATGATCCGATAGATGAGGTTTCGAGGCTTTTCCTCGAGCCAGAACTCAACTAGAAGTGTTTGTCCTTGCTTGAACCCAACGTTCGCCTTCCTGAGTTCGGAAAGGATGTAGGTTCGCTGGAGACCATCAAGAATGCTTGCCTTCCCCTGTTCGCAAAGAGCCGTCACTAGCTCGGCAACCTGACCATTATCAAAATAGCCCTGTAGAGGAGCTACAGTATCCGGATCGTAGGCCAGAGTGATGGTTGGTAGTAGGGCGCCCGCTATCACATCGGATTTTAGGCGCTCGTAGCCGCGATGCTTCTCCCGGCGTCTTTGAATAGGAAACTTGTCAAAATTCTCTCCAACGAGATCCAGATAATCATCAACGGTGAGTTGCGCATACACCACGCGCGTAGCAGTGCGCTGGTCAGTCGCTTTGCCGAGAATGGTCAAAGTGGGCATTGCCTCAGTCCCTTCACAGACTGTCATCTAGGAATTCCGCAGATGAATCTTACACCTTTACTGTGGGTTCGGATGGTGCTGCATGATAATCGGAGATGACCGGCTTCACGGATACGCGCTCTATGCAGAAACTATTGAAGCTTTGGCAGCAACATAGTCAACTAAGGTGAGCTGACGGCCCCTCGAAGGGCTAGATCGGTTGCAATGGCTGGAGCAGAACCCGTGTCTGCCACCGGTTTTGAAGATCACCTAGTGTGTTCTGATCCGTTCTGAAAATTCTCTACTCTACATGATTCTTCAACCACTTACCAGAACTGAGTTCTAAATGCGTTTTAATCGACTCTGACGCGTTCTGAACATTGAACTATCACGTTTTCATCACAGCACGTACCGCGAGTCGAACAAGGCGGCCCCGCGCTGCCTCATCTCCCGGTCATGCTCTACGTGGACACGGCCCGCGACCCATGAGCAGTCGTTCGGCGTCGCTTAGCCGCTCGCACCGCGACGCCGGACGTCGTTACAGTGATCCACATACTGTTGATTCAAGCGTTTCCGCACATTCCAGCGCCAGAAGTAGGGCCATGTAGGATTCAAATGAGGGTTTTTTCATTTTTGGTCCTACCAGCGAGCAAATTGCTGTAAGCTCCTGCTTTATGTCGAAATCGGGCAGAAACTCACATATTCCTTAGGACAGCAGATATCGCACCAGAATAGCGCAAATGAGGAGGGGGCCATGAAACCCGCATATCGTTGGTCTGAAGGCGACTCCTAACAGATGTTCATGTTGGACGTTGAAACTCTCCGGCTGCATCGAGTAGGGTAGATTGAGGGCATCGATTTGCGCGTCCGTCATCACCCGGAGATGATCGTAAACTCGGCGGTACGAGCGCTCCATTCGCAAATAGTAAGCATCTAGTATCCAGAAGAAAATGACGGCACAGCCTGCGATCCAGGCGAACTGTGGTTTAGCATCGGCCGCCGACAGTGCTGCTAGCGCCGCCACGATGGTCACTGTCCAGCCCTTGAGCTGGAACGAATTACCGTTCGCTCGCGCCACAACCTGCTGAATGAACTCCAGATGTTTCCGATGATCTTCGTTCATGTTCGAGACAGCGGCCCCACGGCAATCCGCCAGCGGGGTCAGGCGGGAATACGATCTAGCACGCTCTTCCTCGCCGATTTTACCAGCCAAACGATGTCGGCCACCTTTTGCTGGATTTGCTTGAGTCGTTGCCCATTGTACTCCTGCGTCGAGGGGAGATAGGGCAAGGCCTTTGCGCGAATTCGTTGTACCCAGTCACGATACGGCTCGTACACGCCCTCGGCTGCCACCAGATCATCTGGGCTTTCCTCGGTTACTACAAACAGAATACGATCTTCCTCGCTGATGAATTCGATCGCACGGCGGTATTCATAATCGCAGTAATTTGGGCGACCGGTTGGTGGTTCAAACATCACGTTTTCGACGAGTTGGACAAAAACGCGAGAACCCCTCAACCCGTTGGTGAGTTTGTCCTCCACGATCGCATTGTCGTTTTCATGCACCACGTAATAAAAACCCCTCAAAGAAGCATCCAACAGCTTGGCGTACAGCGCCTCAGCGAGAAGATTCTTAGTGCGGCGATCGGCAGTGGGAATGTTCGGCTCGCCGATGACATTACGAATGAAGTACCAGTACCGTTGATTTATGCGCTTGAAGCCAACCGTTGGACCACGGGTGGTGAAGGAAAGAAAGAAGTCCTGGCCTGTGCGAATTGAGGGTACGATGCGCTCAAAGTAGGTCTGCTGTTGAGGCGACCAGCGGGGTTTGTATCCCGCAACGATGAGGTCGTAGTAGAGGTCGAAATCGGTACCCCGCAGTCCCTGAAGCTTGATCAGAGCCTCGCGAACCTGCGCAGCACACGTTGGCTTACCGTCGAGGAGTTCTTCAATCGCCTTCTTGGCGACCTCGACTGTGTCGCGCTGCCGCCGAAACTGGACGTTTTCGACGTGCTTCCGGCAGAGCTCGGTGTACTCAGGTACCGTAGCGATCCGAGCGACTGGATGAGTAGCGAAAAGCTGAATGAGATTAGGAAAGTCCATCATTCGTCAAGGCTCCAGTTCGTTTGCGTAATTCATCCTGCAGCATTTCGAGTTCGTTTTCCAGTTTCTCTATGTGAGCCCGAACCGCGATGTTCTCAAGCCTTGTCTGGCGCACTTCAGCGGCTCGCTGGAGCAAACGGTCCTCTCTAACGAGTTCTTTCAGTTGCCTCTCCTCATCTGGTGTTCGCTTCGACATTTTCTCCAACTGCTCGATCTGCCGCACGACGGTAGGTCCAGCGCCGGCGGCGACCTTAGCCGAATACTCAAGATACAAGCGGTCCATATCGTCAGTCTCGAAGATGAGTTTGTACAGGTCTTGGAGTTGGGCACCAAGAAAGTCCTGCTCCAGTACGTCTACGCGAAAGCGGTCCGCAGAGGATGTTCGCCGTAGGACCGCCACCTCTTTCCGGTCACATCCCGCGACAATTAGGGGGCTGTGTGCTGATACTATGAACTGAACGTTCGGAAACTGTGCTGTAAGCAGACCCATGAGCTTCTGCTGCCAGAACGGGTGTAGGTGCGCATCGACTTCATCAATGAGCACGATGCCAGGTAGTTGAAAGACTGCTTCGGCGGTGATCTTGGGTCGTAGAGTTGCCAAGAAATAATAAATTTGGCCAAAGATGACCAAGACTGACAAAGTGCCTTGCGAGGCACGTTGGATGGGCATCGGCTGATTCCCAGTGCCTTCGGCCGTTACTAGGATTTCGTAGCCGGTTGTTCCAGGTAGCCTGTTCATCGAGTGAAATGCAAAGCTCCTGTCTTCTGTCAACTCGCGCACCACTTGCTCAAGCAGCCGAAAGATCGGCGGGCGGAAGCTCTTGCCGCTTTCGTTGTAATCGAGGCAGAGTGTATAGAGGAGCTCCAATACCTTGTTCTCATATGGTTCTTGGGTCACGAAGTGCCGGGCTCCAGAACGACTAAGTGGCTCGGGGACAATTGCCGGCGGCACAAAGACCTTTACTTGTCGATTCATGAACCGCAAGTCGGGAATCGCGAGCAGTGGAATCCTGCCTGTTGTCTTTCTAAAATAAACACGATCACGCACTGTTTCCTCGGGTTCCCCGTTGCGCTCAACCCGAAGTGTGACAAGCGGATCGCTCTCGCTTTGGGTTGCGGACAACTTCCTCGCGTCCGGAGGAAATAGGAGCCCACCATTCTCCAGATCACTCTGGATAGTTGCCGCTAGCGTCCGAAGCAGGAGGGTCTTACCGTAACCGTTCCGGCCCAGCAGTACGTTGACCCTCGGCCGGAATTCGTAAACACAATCTTCGAAGAAGAGAACGCTCTTAAGTTCAAAACTACGCAACAGAAAGCCGTCTCCGAGATTCTTTACAAACCTCTCTTCTTCAGACAATTGCCGGTCGGCCAGTATCGCTTGAACGTCCCGATATTCGGGCTTCTCTAGACGAGAGGATAAGGTCGTCCGTAAGGAACGGAGCCTCTTCTCGATCTTAAGGCCGGCGCCAAAAACTAGAGCGGACAGGACGGCTAATGCTAGCGCAGAAAGCAAAGAAGGTCGGTAGCTGCGAATGAAGTTGGTGAAAACATCCGCAAATGTCAAAGCCTCAGTGGAATTGGTGGAAAACTCGATAGAATACAAGCGGCCATAGCCAGTAAAGAGGTAGCCTCCACGATTAGGGCCCGAATAATGATTTGCAAACACGACTGTCTGGCCGACCTGGGGAACGCTTAGCGAGGGGGTGTTGCAATTAATGACCTCACAATTTTCGGCGTAGCCGATGGGAGAGGCGACACGAGAGTATTCGACTACGCCACCATTAGGACCGCCGCCAATCTTGCCGTTCCACCATCCAAACGTGTACTTTGTATTCGCTATCTCAGCGGTTCCACTCTTAAGATCGAACGGGTAGCGCTGCAACCCCGCCCCCGAGTTCTGCCTACTTTTTCCGATACCTACGATTTTCCACTTGTCCTCCCCTTCTTGTTCAAGAATTAGCGGCGTAACCCAATAGTGGCTAGAAGGCTCACTGTTATAAAAGCCCCAACTTTGAACTGATTTGCCGACGTCCGTTGGGTTGAACGATCCCTGGAATGCGTACATGAAGCCCACCGCAGTATCCACCGATGATCCACTAACCAGCGGTGAACCTATCGTTCCGGCGATAGATGGGCCTTCTAATGAGAGCAGAAGTCCCGCTAAGAGCACACAGCGTAAAGGGATACCAAATGTCGCCATGGGTTAATCCTAGTCCAACAATCCAATTCTTTACCCAAGAACATCGGCGGCGAAACAGGCCGTGGGGCCTTGAGGATGTTCGCACCTGAAATAGCGCACGAACCTCAGCGCGCGAAATACCTACTCTTGGATTCCCGGTGGAAGCAGCGAGTAGGGCAACCCCCTCACATCAAGAAGCGACGTGAAGGGCCTAGGAGTATGAACCGACGCGATGGACTATAGCATTTCCTTCGCTCACATGCGAATTGGAACAAAACGCGCTCTCCGGTGAATCTGGATTCAATCGCACGCTATCCCATATTTGTGAAAATGACAGAGCGGGAGAGCAAAATGAAATTGCTTCATAACAGCCACGACGTCTTCAATTGTTTGATCAATTCACTTATTGGTTAGGATCCGACCGCGCAGCGACTCTACACGGTCGGAAATCCTCCAGCCTTTCGAAACGGGCGCAAGGCTGCCCCAAGCGCAGTCGCCACAGAGAGGGCGCTTTACATAAAGATACGGCTTCTACTATTTCCCAGTAGTCGGTGGTGAAGGCGGTGGTGGCGGGGTTGGACTTGGGGCCGGGCCAGGTGCAGGAGTTGGGCCAGGTGCAGGAGTTGGGGCCGGGCCAGGTGGAGGAGTCGGCTGCGGCGCTGGCTGTTGCTGTGCTGCTGGTTGTACGCTCGCCACCACAGTCCGCCCACGAACATCACGGTTGCGTACCATGCCCGCGCCAAGGAAAACCACAAGAGACATCGCGGCAATGGCTGCTAGGGTAAGGATTCGTTGTTTCATTTTCGCCGCCTTAAATTCAGTTAGACGTGACCCAATTGCGCGAGAATCTTACCATTGTCATTTCGTTTGTCAAGCGGATTTCTTACTGCCGTCGGGATGAATCTTCCTAGTCAGGCCCAAATGTAGAATTAGCCTCCGAGTCCTGCGCGTTCTCGATCCGATGAGATGTTGGACGGATGGAACGACGTCCGTAACAGACTCATTGCCATAGCGCAGGATTTTCCCGAGGAAAAGTACGATTTCAAGGTGCAGAGACGAGCGGACGTTTGCCCTGAATCTTCTCCACGCCGCCACTTTGGATTTCATCCAGATACGGAGGATTCCTGGCTCAAACCTCGGCCCCGACTTCGGCGAAGGCGACAATCCAAGCGCACGAACCCGTGTTAGCAAACTACGCATTCCTAACGCCAGGTGTGGAAATCAAGAAGTCCAATCTTTACAGGGTTTCCAGAAGGGCGATTCTGGGCAGGTTTCTAACGCTATGCTGTGGCGATTGGGTCGGTCATCACGAGATCGATGCCGTCGCGATTCGCCCTCGGGGCGGTGCCGATCCCGAGTGGTCTGCGACCGGAGACTGAAACTTACTGATAAACTTAGAGCCCGTCACGTGGCAGAAATCAGTTGGTCAACTTATCAGATGCCGACCTCGGGCTAACGTCCGTTTGAGCGGCGTCGGAGTGGGCATAACCTCCGGTTTGCCCGTTATCCGCGCTTAGTGCTTTACGCGGGAACAATGGGAGTGTCCTAGCGGATGATGTCTGAGCGGGTTAGTCGAGCCTCAATTCGCCGGTGACTTTGGTGATTCGCAGGGCTAGAGCAAGTGCCAGAAGTACTGGAGAAAACAGCCTGAGTATGTCCTCGCCCATTGATTGCTTAGTTGCCAATCCCAGTTCAGTCCGTCGCTCCACCCACTGGTTGTGACCATGTATCGCTTGTCGAATATCCTTTGTAGCCGAAGCGGCCCCCTCAACTAGTACTATGGGTTCATTTGCCAATACTGACTCATCTATCCTCGCGCCGGGAACACTCGCTGCTACTCGGTCGTGTACATCGTTAAGCCACTTTTCCCAGGCCTCATACGCCAGCTTGACATCGGGCGGCTGGTCCACAACTTGCCTGCGTTGTGTTAGACGTTCCCGTGATGTACCCACGGCGTACTGCACGGGATCAAATCCTTGATAGAATCCATCTACCACTCTGCTATATGAGTTGATCGCTGTTTCGCGGGCTTGGCTTGATGCGCCGACTAGACCTAAGGCACCGAGCGCTAACCAGTAGTAGTCAACGCGCTTCCACCCAGCCTTGGAAAGAGGCGAAAGCCAGACGAGCCTGATGTGGAACGCTGCCAACGCGACCACGAACACCAGTGCAGTCGTCCACCCGCTCGTAGACCAGATCAAAAGCCGCTCGACCACTGTCATTTTAGTAAATAAGTATATTCGAACACGCCACGATGCTGATCTGCAAACTGGACCTAGTGGCTAGACTCCGAGCGGACGGTCGGCCCACCGGAAATCGTTCGAAACGGCTTTTGGGGAGATCTCTGGATGTTGTTCGCGAAGCCGATTTGTGGCCCGAGTTAAAAGCCTTGAAGGATACTGAAATACATGCCTGTGGTCGGACTTATCATGGTCAACTCTTTGCATGGACAGAATTCTAATGATTTAGGAAATTAGGTTGACGGCCATAGTCGGATGATTTAAGAGATGTTTAATGGGCAGACCGGAGAGTGTTTTTCGGAAAGTCTTCGTGGAGGAGTGCCAAATCGTCACCGCGTCCACGACGGTTGATTACCGTGCGCTCGGGATAAAGGTGGGCTCGACGCGCAATCGCCGTGGACGGAATCGTACATGGCTATTCTGCCCAAGCTGTGGCAGGCAGACATTTAAGTTGTATCGTCCGCCACAAGGTCAGTTCTTTGCATGCCGACCCTGTCACGATTTGACCTATACGAGCGTACAGAAACACGATGCGCGGTTAGATCGGCTACTGAAGGTTCCTGACAGAATACTTATGGAGCTGATCACGCAGGACAGCAACCTGACATGGGCAACCCTTGCGATCCGGGCCGGATACATAAGACTGGGTATGATCAGCAAGTATTAAAACCCGATTGAGAAGTGACTGTGCGCAGGCCTGCGCGAATATGCGTCGCGTCGGCAGTATGTCGTCCTCCACTGTCATCATCGCGCTCGCGGGAATGATGCAGCCGGGAACCGCACCGGTCGCGGCTGCGCCATGGCGTTCGGCCACGGTCTCGGAGCGGTTGGTTCCAGCAAACAAATTGCAGCCCGAGTGGAGCACAAAGTGGAGCACAATAAGTGCCGACTGAGGGCCTCTGAGCCCGACTGAGGAGCGTCTGCATGACCGTAAGTGTTTGAATACGAGGGAGGGCGGGAGAAGAGGGTACATCTTGAAAACCGCTGTACCGGAAACGGTACCGGGGGTTCGAATCCCTCTCCCTCCGCCATTACTTATTTATCGTCACTTACTGAGAGTCGGTCTGCGAATGGTTTACCGAGGGCTAGCTTTGGAAACGACGCTTAGCTTTCAACCTTCCTCTTCCGCGAGGCTTCTTCGTAGTCTTGTCGGGGGTCGCGTCCAGTTACCTGTTTGTACCATGCGGGATGAAAGGTCCAGGCCCACTGTTCACTGACGGAGCCGCGCGTCATGGCTTGGAAAGTACCTGGTTCGCCGATCGTGCTGAGGTAGATGTGGATGAAGATTCCGCCCAGCATGATGATTGCGGAGATGTCGTGGAGAACGTAGCTGACGGCCACGGGCCAGCGTCCAAAGGTTCGCGCTCCGGCCCAGAGAATGATTCCCGTGATTAAGTAGACGACGCAGCCGGCGACAATCTCCCAGAATTGTGCCTTCTGGCCCGCGTTGAAAAAGCCGGTGGCCGGAGGCTCGAGTTTTTCTTTGCCCGAAGCAACTTCCTTGATGTTGCGCATCCAATCGGTATCGGCTTTCGTCCACGCCATGGGTCTGATCCAGTTCAACGTCTGGAGCCCAAAGAAGAAAACGAAGAACAGGCCGAACCAGGGATGCAGCTCGCGAGCCAGTGGTCCGCCGCCGAAAAGAGGCGTGAACCAGCGGAACAGCCAGGGAAGATAGACTCCGAATCCGGAGAACAACGCCAGAAAGAAGAAGATGGCAACCATCCAGTGCAAAAACCGCGTGTAGACCGGGTGACGCAGTAACTCGCCGATATAAACTTCTGTTCGGCCGATGCGCTCAAAGGCGCGGCGGGCTTTTTCGTCGAATCTTTCAACCGCGCTTGCCATTGGCGTCCTCCTTCTTCGGCGGTTCGGGCTGCGGTCTGCGCGGTCCCACTGCTACGTAGTGAAGGCACACGCCTAGTAGCCCGAACATTGCGAATGCCCCAAGGACTGGCTTGAACAGCCACTTCCACACTGTGTAGCTCCAGGGAATCACGGGGTTCTTCGGCAGTCCTCCGTAGCGTTCGGGATCGGTCGCATCGTGCAGAACATAAATGACGTGCGTTCCGCCAATCGATTGTGGATCGTAGACGCCGGCTTTTTCGAATCCAAAGTTCTCGCGCAGTTGTTTCGAACGCTCCTCGGCAATGAACTTCATGTCCTCTTTGCTGCCGAACTTCAAACATCCGGTCGGGCAAGCCTTGATGCATGCGGGCTCCAGGCCCTGACCCACGCGGTCCGAGCAGAGCGTGCACTTGTAAACCTTCTTCGTTGCCGGATTGAATTTCGGAATGTTGTAGGGGCATCCCGAAACGCAGAACTCGCAGCCAATGCAGTTTTCCTGCTGGAAGTCGACGATGCCATTGGCATATTGCACGATCGCGCCATCAGCGGGACAGGCGCGCAGGCAACCGGGATCGGCGCAATGCATGCACTGGTCTTTACGCATCAGCCACTGGATCGTACCGTCTTCGTTCTGGTGCTCGTTGAACTTGATCAGGTTCCAGAAGTTCCAGCGCGTTTCGGGCATCGTCTGGTAAGTGTTGTCGAAGGTCGTCGCACCGAACGGCATGTCGTTCCACTCGACGCACGCTACCTCGCAGGCCTTGCAGCCGATGCAGGTCGTTGTGTCGACCAGTTTGCACACTTCGTAGTCCCGCTGCACGTCGAATCCCGGCGCGGGTCCGGAGTGTCCCGAGATTTGCTTGACCTGAAGCGTTTTGCGGTCGCTCATCTTTTATCCTAGGAGCGGTTTCACTCCGTACTACATTTTCTCAATCTTCACCAGGAAGCCCTTGAATTCGGGGGTGAACGCGTTGGGATCAATCACAGTCGGAGTCAACTCGTTGGCCAGCGTCTTCGCGGTTTTGCCTTCATCTTCGGCAATCCCGCGGAACCCCCAGTGGATCGGGAGTCCGATCTGAAACATTTCTTTCCCATCGATCTTCATGGGACGAATACGCCGTGTGACCATCGCCTTCGCGATGTAATGGCTGCGCGCGCTCGTGACTTTGACTCTCTCTCCGCCCTGCAGCCCCATGCGCTCCGCCAATTCATGTGGAACTTCGACAAAGGGTTCGGGCACGAGTTGCACGTTCATCGGATTGTTCTTAGTCCAGTAGTGATAGTGCTCCGTCAGCCGGTAGGTCGTGCAGATCACATTGAAGCCCTGATCGACGGTGCCGTATTTATCCATGTCAGTCTTGTACTTTTTCACCACTGGATTGTTCGACTGGTTCGGGTGCAGCAGATTCGCGATCGGGCTCTCCATGGGTTCATAAAATTCGGGGAACGGACCATCGGCCATCGCACCTAGCGGAACGAACAATCGTCCCACGCCTTCGGGATTCATGATGAAGGGACCCAGATGATCCTTGGGAGGGGAGTCGGGCTTGAAGTCCGGAACGTCATTGCCCACCCACGACTGCTTGGCTTCATCCCACCAGACTTGGCGGCGCGAAGGATCCCAGGGCTTGCCATTCAAGTCGCACGAGGCGCGGTTATAAAGGACACGGCGATTCGCAGGCCACGACCATGCCCAGTTCGGATAAATTCCGAGTCCGGACGGATCTTCCGTTCCACGACGCTGGATCATGCCGCCGGCTTCTGTCCACGAGCCCGAGTAGATCCAGTTACCGCAAGAAGTTGTGCCATCGTCCTTCAGCCAGGCAAAGCCAGGCAACTGCTGGCCCGCTTTAATGGTGACGTTGGTCTTCGGATCGGTAAGGTCCGCCAGCGCTTTGCCATTGACCTCCTTCGCAATCTCCACCAGCGACGGCGTATAGGGGGTTGTGTAAGCAAACGTTGCGTTCAGCACAGGATCAGGGAACTTGCCGCCTTCTTTCTGATACAGTTCGCGTACCTTGAGGAAGATCGTCGCGACGATGTCCTGATCGAGTCGTGCATCTCCCGGCGGTGGAAGCGCAGCTTGCTTCCACTGCAACCAGCGCGCGGAGTTGGTAAACGATCCGTCCTTCTCCGCGAAGCCCGCGCCCGGCAGCCGGTACACGGTGGTATTGATCTGCTTCTGCTCGTCAGCAGTAATTCCCGGAGCGCGCCAGAATTCGCTGGTCTCATCGGGATAGATTTCGCAAACCACCAGCCAGTCAGCCTTCTTCAACGCATCAATGTTTTTTCGGGAGTCGGGACCAATCATGACCCCGTTCATGCCGAAGGCGAACATGCCTTTCACTTTGCCTTCGTACATGTCGTTCCAGATATTCACCCAGGAATAATTGCGGTCGATCTTCGGCAGGTAGTGAAATGCAAAATCGTTTTCTTTGGTCGCGGCTGGCCCATACATCGCCTTTAACAAGGAAACAGCGAACTTGGGAGTGTTCGAATAGTAATTCATCGAATCCCACGGATCAGGTTTGGATGCCGTTGGCGTGATCCGTTTCAGGTAGGTGGCGAGATCGACGTCGGAGGGATTCGGCACTTTCAAATAACCGGGCAGGTTGTCGAAGATGCCAGCCATATCGGTTGCGCCCTGAATGTTAGAGTGGCCGCGCAGGGCGTTCACGCCGCCACCAGCGCGTCCAATGTTTCCCAGCACCAACTGCAGCATCGCCGCAGTGCGGATGATCTGGGTTCCGAAACTGTGTTGCGTCCACCCGACGGCGTAAATAATCGTGGCAACTTTCTTCATGTCCCCATCTTTGCGGACGGAGGTGAACAACTCGGCAGCTTTGAGAAACTGATCCTTCGGAATGCCGGTAATGCGCTCTACCATCTCGGGCGTATAGCGTGAATACTGTTTCTTCAAGAGCTGGAACACGCAGCGCGGATGCTGCAGCGAAAGGTCGAACGCTGTCTTGGGCGGCAACAGCGGCGGCGGAGCCGGTGTTGTGCTATTTGAGGCCGCTTTCTCACTCAGAGGCGGAGTGCCGCCAACTGGCTTTCCACTTAAATCTCCGCCCTCTTCATAATTCCAGCTGGATTTGTCGTAGATCTTGGTTTCGGGATTAAAGCCGGAATACAAGCCATCGTCGGGCAGCTTGAATCCTTCTTTAATGATGAAGGCCGCGTTGGTGTAGTTGAGGAGGTACTCGTGTGCGATGCGGTTATTCGCGATGGCGTAGTTGATCACTCCGCCGAGGAAGGCAATGTCAGCGCCCGCGCGAATCTGCAAGTAAAGATCGGCATTGGCGGCAGTGCGCGTCAGGCGCGGGTCGACCACGATGGTCTTTGCATTGCGGTGAATTTTGGCTTCAACCGCCCACTTGAAGCCGCAAGGATGGTTCTCGGCTGGATTGCCGCCCATAATCAACATCATGTCGGTGTTCTTGATGTCGATCCAGCCATTGGTCATTGCGCCGCGTCCGAATGTGGGCCCCAAACTGGAGACCGTTGGGCCGTGTCAAACCCGGGCCTGGTTTTCCAGGTAGCAGACCCCCAGGCTGCGCATGCTCTTGACTACCAGATAATTGAATTCGTTGGTATCGGTGCAGCCGCCGGTAAAGGCGATACCTTCGCAGCGGTTCACGGTGTGCCCCGCCGCGTCTTTTTCGACGAAGGTGTCGTCGCGGGTCTTCTTCACCTTCAGCGCAATTTCGCTGTAAGCCTGTTCCCACGAAATGTCTTCCCAATCGGTCGCTCCCGGCCGCCGCACCTGCGGCTTCAGCAGGCGGCGATCGTTCAGGATGTCCTGTTCGAGGGAGGAACCTTTCGGACACAGCGTGCCGCGATTGATCGGATGATCGGGATCGCCTTCGACGTGTACCACCTGCGGAATCGCATTCTTCGCCTTATCGCCCAGCGTATAGATGATGACGCCGCAACTCACCGAACAATAAGGACAGGTGCTGCGGGTTTCGCTGGCTCGCGAAATTTTCAGGCTTTGGGTTTGGGCATAGACGGGAGTCAGATCAAATCCCAGGGCGGATAGACCTACTCCTCCAGCGATTGTGCTTTTAAGGAAAGTGCGGCGGGAAAGCTCCATCTTGCGGCCTCCGGCAAATTGGCAAAACTTACGCGAACAGCCAACCTTGAACGTCAGCGAACCCAAAAGACGTAAGATGCGGGAAAGAGGTTACTGGTTAGGGTTCTATGAAATCCTCGCTTTATTCTGGAGAATATAACCTTGCGGGAAGGATGAAGTCAATGCAAGCGGAAAGAGTAGTGCGCTATTTTGAAATAGCGCACCACTCATTTGTGGTCGCGGCAGCTTGCGCGAGATGAAATCGTAGCCAAGCAAGCGGACGAAATGAGTTATGGCGATACTTCGAACACGGTGCCCGGGCTTACACCGTCCGCGAAGGTGGTCCCATAGACGTTGCCCTGGCCATCCAAGATCACGCCGCTGAATGGATAAAAGCCTAGAGTGCCATTGAACATGTGGAGTAAGGTCTCGTTCCAACCACCGCGTTGGTTCGGCTTTAGCTCGAAAACTACACCGCACCCCCCTCCGCAGTTAGCGAAATTGCCCCCATCGAGCGTCGTACCGTACAGGTTGCCCGCCGAATCGAAGATCAGGCTGTCATGGGGATGTGACCCGTCCGTCGAATAGCGAGACGAGCCGGTGAAGGAATGGAGCACTGTCACTGGCCAGATCCCATCTCCATTCGGCGTCAATTCGAACACCGCACCTGAGTGATATGGGCCGCCCCCGAGCGTCGTCCCGTAGAGGTTGCCTGAGGAGTCGAAGATCAGGCCGCCATAGGGCTGGCCTCCGTGCTTGCCGTAGCTGCCAAATGAATGGAGCACGCTCTCTTTCCAACTCCCGTCCTTACCTGGGCTTAACCTGAAGACCGTACCGCCGGTCATAGCGTTAAGCCCGGCCACCGTCGTGCCATAGAGGTTACCCGCCGAGTCGAGAATAACGCCAGCGTAGGGAAAGTATCCGTCGGTGCCGTTATCATTGAAGGAATGGATTACTTTCTCTGTCCAAGTTCCATCCGACTTCGGTGACAGCTCAAACACGGTACCGCAGCGGCAATTCGCGCCGCCGAAATAGGTTGTGCCATAGAGGTTGCCCGCCGAGTCGAGGGTAAGCCCGGCGAAGGGGTTGAACCCATCCTGGCCATCCTGGAACGTATGGAGCACTTTCTCCGTCCATCCTCCTGTTCCGTTCGGCGACAACTCGAACACGACGCCGCAGCCATGCTTCTGGCAAGCATTTAGGCCGCCCCCATTTTGCGTCGTTCCGTAGAGATTACCCGCCGAGTCGAAGACCAGACTACCGTAGGGATTAGTTCCACCTCTGTACGTGAACGAATGGAGAAGTTTCTCCTTCCATCCCCCGCTTCCGTCCGGCGACAACTCGAACACCGTCCCAAAGCCATCCGTGCCACCACCCACCGTCGTGCCATAGAGATTCCCGGCCGAGTCAGAGATTAGGCCGCCCACTGGTCCGGGCGCCTTGAACTGGTGCACTGTTTTAAACTTGGTCGCCGCCCAGGCACTAGACGGTAATGCCGAAACTAAGAGCACAAATAGCGTCGGCAGCAGCAGGGTAACGCTCAACGCAGGCGAGAATTTGTCCTCTTGCAGAACATTCTTTTTTTGCATGGGGTGACCTCAATTGAATCTATCTAATTACAAACAGAAGGGGCCCAATTCAGTCAACGAGCTGTATTATGTGTCGCCATAGAGATCGCGTCAAGATGAACGCATTTGCATCTACTACAGGTGACAATTCCACCGTCCCATTCTCAGCACCTTATTTCACTGGCTTATTCAATCCGAGGCTCATTGATCCAATCACCAGTTCGCTTGATAATCAACCCATGAGAGCTTCGCCGTGGCAGCGACGCATCAAGCGTGCCGAGTACCTGGCGAACCAATATTCGTTTGCCGCCGAGATACTTCGTTTCTATGCAGGGATCGCCCGCTTTCAGGAAGATCTTTATGGACGATTGGAAGCTGAGGCGGAGAACTTACCCTCGGCGCAGTATCCTTCCGGGCCCCCTGAGTTGCAGGCGCTGATCAATGGCTTCAGTCCGTTCTTGTCCGCCGTCGAGAAAAATGGTCCTGCGCGCCTGGCTGAAATCGCGCGTGAACTGCGCGGATCGTCGCGGGAATCCTGGTCCCAGTTGCTGGATGAGAGTTGGAGCACAACGGAATCAGCTAATGCTGCCGAGGAATTTCTGGCGCGGGCTTTTCTCCAGCCATACGCGGAACTGTTGCGCCTGCGCGGCGGGATAACATTCGAAGATTATAACCACTCGCTTTGTCCGTTTTGCAGCCGCAAGGCCGGTCTGGGCGTGCTGCGGCAGCAGGGCGATGGTGGACGGCGGTCTCTCGTATGTTCATTCTGTCTGGCAGAGTGGGAGTTCCGCCGGATTCTCTGCCCGGGTTGCGGTGAGGAAAATAACAGCAAGCTCCCGGTCTATACCGCGAGCGACTTTGATTACGTCCGCGTGGAGTGCTGCGACACTTGCAAGACCTATATCAAGAGCGTGGACCTCACGAGGAATGGCCTGGCAGAACCGATGATTGACGAAATGGCCGCCGCGCCGCTCGACGTTTGGGCCCAGCAGCACGGATATTCCAAGCTGCAACTCAACTTATTGGGAATGTGAGCGACCGGTACCCAGTAAGTGACGGGTTCGGCAGGGCCGCGGTGGTGCAGTTCTTTAAGACGTACCTTTAGTTTCGTGCAAACCTGCCAGAGAAGGTTTAGAATCTGACAGCTCACGAGAATTACTTTTGGAGGGTTGGTTGCATCCTCCGGGGCATTTACGTCATCAAACTTGAGCATATTACACTCAAGGTGAAATCATGGCACAGTCTTCGCGCGCGGAGCGCAATGCAAAAGAAGTGAAGGAAGTTACAGAAGTACAAGAAAACAAAAGCAATACTGAGCCAGAGGACCGTGCCCTACCGATTCTCCCGGTACGGGATACGGTTCTGTTTCCCCATGCCGTTTTGCCCCTAACCGTGGGCCGGGAAAGCTCTGTCCAGCTGATCAATTCGCTGGGTGAGGACAAGACAATCGTGGTGGTGGCACAGCGAGAGGCTCGCGTCGACACCCCGCAACCAACCGACCTGTATACGGTTGGAACTTTGGCGGTGGTCCATAAAGTAGTCAAAATGCCCAACCAGAGCCTGTTTGTTTTTGCGGAAGGCCTGGAGCGGGTGCGGCTGGTGGAGTTTACCCAGCTTGCTCCTTTTATGCGGGCGCGGGTGGACTCGGTGCCCGAGGCAATTCCTCCTACCAGTTCTGAGGTTGAGGCTCTCCAGCGGAACGTTTTGACGCTGTTTCAGCAGATCGTCGCGGGCTCGCCGACATTGTCGGACGAACTCTCTACCGTCGCTATGAATATTGAAGAGCCGGGGCGCCTGGTGGATTTTATCGCCTCGTCGCTGCCATCTCTTTCGACTGCGGACAAGCAGGACACGCTCGAAACTACCGATGTTCGGGTTCGATTGGAAAAGATCAATCAACACCTGGCCAAGGAGTTGGAAGTCCAGCAACTGCGGAACAAGATTCAGTCCGAAGTGCAGGATCGGGTGCAGCAAACCCAGCGTGAATACTACTTGCGGGAGCAGATGAAGGCCATCCAGAAAGAGCTGGGTGAGCAGGATGAAGGCGCGCGCGACACGGAAGAGTTGCGGCAGAAAATCGAATCGGCGGGAATGCCTGATGAAGTGAAGAAAGAAGCCCTGAAAGAGCTGGGACGGCTTTCGCGCATGTCCCCGATGGCCGCTGATTATTCGGTTACCCGAAACTACATTGAATGGCTGGCGGTGCTGCCGTGGGCGAAAACTTCCGGCGGAGATGTCGATATTCTCAAAGCCAAGGAAGTGCTCGACACAGATCACTACGATCTGAAAAAAGTTAAGGACCGCATCCTCGATTATCTCTCCGTGCGTCGTCTTAAGCCGGGCATGAAGGGGCCGATCCTTTGCTTTGTCGGACCTCCTGGCGTCGGCAAAACTTCGCTGGGAAAATCCATCGCGCGAGCGTTGGGACGCAAGTTTGTCCGCATTTCTCTGGGTGGAGTTCACGACGAAGCTGAGATTCGCGGTCACCGGCGCACTTATATCGGCGCTTTACCTGGGCAGATTATCCAGGGCATTCGCCGCGCCGAGACTAAGGATCCGGTTTTCATGCTGGATGAAATCGACAAAGTAGGGCGCGATTTCCGTGGGGATCCGGGTTCGGCTCTCTTGGAAGCGCTCGATCCGGAGCAGAACGCGACGTTCCGCGACAACTACCTCGACGTGCCTTTCGATCTGTCGAAGGTGCTTTTCATCACTACGGCTAACATGCTTGATCCGATCGCGGAGCCATTGCGCGATCGCATGGAGATTATCGAACTCCAGGGTTATACCGAAGAAGAGAAGGTACACATCGCGTTTCAGTACCTGATTCCGAGGCAGATTGAAGAGAACGGAATCACGCCGGATCAAATCGAGTTTCCGGAAGAAGCCGTCAGCAACATCATTCGGCACTACACTCGCGAAGCCGGCGTGCGCAACCTGGAGCGCAACATCGGAACGATCTGCCGCAAGCAGGCGCGTCGTCTGGCTGAGGGCAAGACCGAAAGGCTGATAGTGACTCAGGAAATCGTGCACGAATTTCTGGGCGGCATCAAGGTCCGCAGCGAAGGCGAAATCGCCGAACGCACCAAGCGCGCCGGAGTCGTGGTTGGGTTGGCGTGGACGCCATCTGGTGGCGACATTCTTTTCGTGGAAGCTACCTCGATGAAAGGCAAAGGCAACCTCAGCATCACGGGCCAAATTCAGGACGTGATGCGGGAATCGATGCAAGCCGGCCTGAGCTGGGTGCGTTCCAATGCGGCGCTACTCGGCATTCAGGAAGACTTCTTCGAGAAGCATGATATTCATATTCACGTTCCGGCGGGCGCGATCCCGAAAGATGGGCCATCCGCAGGCGTGACCATCGTGACCGCGCTGGTCTCGTTGCTTACGAACCGTCCGGTGCGTCCTTTGCTGGCGATGACTGGTGAAATCACGCTGAGCGGCAATGTGCTTCCTATTGGTGGCGTGAAGGAAAAGGTTCTTGCCGCCAAACGAGCAGGAGTTCAAAACATCATCCTGCCGGCGGAAAACAAGACCAACGTCGAAGAGGATCTCACTCCAGAGCAATTGGAAAATGTCGAGATTCACTACGTGAAGCTCATCAGCGAGGTGCTCGAACTGGCCCTGCCGTCGACGCCGCGGGAAGAGAAACAGGATGCGGAAGAACGAGAGAAGGTCCTGAGCGAGCAGCCGGTTGGTTAATTCAGTTTTGGGGTTGTCAACTAAGGTGCCAGCTTTCGGAAGCGAAGGCTGGCATCTTTAATTTTTGGGGATAAAGTACTTTAGTACCGCCTTTACTGTATGGAACTTTTAAGGCGGCGCAGTGTTAATACATAGTGCACACGCGGTGAGCAACCGCAGCGAGGAACAACCAATGAAAAAGCAGAAAGCCTTGGTAGTTGGAATTGTCCTGGCGGGGGTTTTGCTGATGTTGCAGGCACCGCTCAAAATTATGGCGCAGGGACCACCTCCTCAGGATCAAGGGCCCCCGCCGCAGCAGGGGCCAGGACAAGATCCTCCGGGCCGGGTCGCGCGACTCAGTTTTTCCGATGGATCCGTTTCCTTTCAGCCGGGTGGCGAAGGCGATTGGGTGCAGGCGGTCCCTAATCGTCCTCTGACCACTGGGGACAACTTGTGGGCTGATAAGGATTCGCGGGCTGAGCTGCAAACCGGCTCGACTTCGATTCGGATGGACTCCGAGACCAGCGTCACGTTCCTCGAGCTCGACGACCGCATGACGCAGTTGAAGCTGTCGCAAGGCTCGATCTTCGTGCGCATACGCCACCTCGATGACGAGGATCAGTTCGAAATCGATACGCCGAACCTGGCCTTCCAGATCCAGCGCACCGGCGAATATCGTATCGACGTCAGCGCAGACGGAAATGAAACCGATGCCACCGTTTGGCACGGTCGAGGGGAAGTCACGGGTGGCGGAGCCTCGTACGTTGTGGTTGCTGGTCAGAAAGCTCGCTTTACCGGCACCGATCAATTGGATCACGAGATCGACCAGATACCGAATCACGACGATTTCGACAACTTTGCATTCCAGCGTGATGAACGGGAAGATCACGCTGAGTCGTCAAATTACATTTCACCGGAGATGACTGGTGCCGAAGATCTAGACGAGTATGGCCACTGGCGCTATGTAGCGGATTACGGTCCAGTGTGGGCGCCGGCGGGCGTTGCTCCCGGATGGGCTCCGTATCGATATGGACACTGGGTCTGGGTCGAGCCATGGGGATGGTCGTGGGTGGAAGATGAGCCTTGGGGCTTTGCTCCTTTCCATTATGGACGTTGGGCGTTCGTGGAAAATTCATGGTGCTGGGTGCCCGGGCCGGTTTACGCACGCCCGGTCTATGCACCGGCTTTAGTGGCTTTTGTTGGCGGAGGGGGTTTCGGTGTCGGCGTCGGTATTGGCGCCGGAGTGGCTTGGTTCCCACTGGCTCCACGGGAAGTGTTCGTGCCTTGGTATCGAACCAGCCCCGGCTACGTAAATAACGTGAACATCACCAACACGCGGGTTAACGTGACCCAGGTGACGAATGTTTACAACACTACGATCATCAACAACAACACGACGAATGTGACTCGCATTAATTATGCCAACCAACACGTGAACAATGCGGTCACCGCGGTTTCTCATGAGACATTCGTGAACGCGCGTCCCGTTGCGGCTAGCATGGTAAGAGTGGATCAAAAACAGATTGAGAGCGCTCCCGTCGTCCACAACATTGCTACGGTGCAGCCGGCACGTGCGAGTGTGATGGGAGCCGGTCGGCCTGCAGCGGTGAAGCCGCCAGCGGCGGTAGTGAACCGGCAAGTGGTTGCGACGAGGCAACCGACGCCTCCGCGTGCTCCTCTGGCACAGCGGCAGGCTGCGCCGCCCAACGTGCGCACCGAAACTCCTGGACAACCACAAACCGCAGCGCGGCCCGCGAATGCGGCGCCGCGGCCGGGACAACCTGAGACTCGTCCCGCCGAAGCGGCACGGGCAGAGCAGCCCGCGGCTCGACCGCAGCCGCCGGCGACGCAGGCCAACCAGCCGCATCCACAGGCGCCTCCGGCGCCTGAGAACAATCGTCCGGCACCGAACGTTCCGCGTCCGGGAGCCACGCCACCTCAACCGCAATCGCGGCCGCAGGAACAATCCCGCGCGCAGGAACCGTCTCGTCCGGCTGAGCCGGCGGCACCAGCTCCGCGTGCGGTACCGCATCCGCCCGCGCAGGAGAACGGGCATCCGCTGGTAAGACAAGCTCCGCCGGTGCAGGAGAATGCTCAGCACCAGCAGAATGAGCAGACGAAATTCAACGCCTGGCAACAGCAGCGCCAGAGTCCTGCTCCGCGACCGTCGGCGCCTCCGCCGCGCGCGCAAGCTCCGTCGCCTCCGTCGCATTCACAAGCTCCTTCGCACGAAGATAAGTCTCATAAATAAAGTGTGATTCATTCGCGAACGCAATCGCCAGTTCTCGAAAGGGAACTGGCATTTTTCTGTTGTTCACCATAAAGACACAGAGTCACGGAGAGCTTTTTTTCTGCTGAGACTCTGTGCCTCTGTAGTCGGCAGGTCGCGTTACACTACTCACAGGAGCCCGGCAATTACGGGGACTGGGATTTCATGCAGGTCCGCATTTTATTTTTCGGGGTTCTTAAGGACGTGACGGGGCGAGGCAGCGATCTGCTCAACCTGCCAGAACGCGCTACTTTGGGCGACGTTTTCAGCCACTATGAGGAGATCAATCCCCGGCTCGGAGAACTTGCCGCTTCGATTGCGATTTCAATCAACCAGGAATTTGCCGCACCGGATTCGCAGCTGAAAGAAGGAGATGAGATCGCATTCTTACCGCCGGTGAGCGGAGGCTTGACGGAATGCGAAAGCGATATGCTCGCTCCGCTCCGCCGTTATTCTTTGATGGTCCGCGAAAAAATCGACACTCAAGGAGTACTCAGCAAGCTCAAGCATTCTGCAGACGGAGCCGCGGTCGTATTTGAAGGTGTGGTTCGCGACAACACGCGTGGCCGGAGCACACTCTATCTGGATTACGAAGCCTACGAAGAAATGGCTCTTAAACAGATGGACGCGCTAGCCGAGCAAGCGCTGCAACAGTTCCCCATCCGCGATGTCGCCATGGTGCATCGTTTGGGCCGGTTGGAGATCGGCGAGACCAGCGTCTTGATCGTTGTGGCCTCGGCGCATCGTGCGGCCGCCTTCGATGCCTGCCGCTGGCTCATCGACACGCTCAAGCGTACCGTCCCAATCTGGAAGAAGGAATATTTTGAGGATGGCGCGGTTTGGTCCGATGGCGAGCCCTTCCCCGCAGAGATTCCCCGGGCCGAAGGCAGCCATTCGGGAAGGCCCGCATCTAAGTGAGCAGATTGCCTCTTCACGCTTTCAATAGAAATCCTGTGCGAGGTTTGCCGTTAAAGGCTTTTTTCTGGAGAGAGCTCATCGCCGAATTTCGCGCGAACGATGGCAGCTATCGATACCTGCTTCTTTTCCTGATTATCGCTGTTGCGGTTTCGCCTGCACAGGTACCCAAGCCACCTTGGGCGACGGGCGGCTCCAGCTCTGCGAAACCAACATCTAGCGACAGACCGAAGAATAGCGACGCCAGCGCAGCTCAGAATTCAGAGACCACGCTCAAGGTTGACGTCAAGCTGGTGAACGTGTTCGTTACCGTCACAGATGAGCATGGTGCACCCGTCGCCGGTTTGAAAAAGGAAGATTTTACGTTGCTGGAAGACGCCAAACCGCAGACCATTTCGATGTTCGACAAAGAGTCGGCTTTGCCGCTCTCCATTGTGGTCGACATCGACACCAGCCTAAGTACCCGCAAAGATCTGTCCCTGGAGTTGTCTTCGGCACGCCGCTTTGCACACGCCATCCTTCGGCCCATTGACGCGCTCTCGCTTTATGGTTTCAGCGAAGTCGTCAACGAAGTGGTGCCCTTCACCTCCGACTTGAAGACGATCGACCACGGCGTTGACCATGTTCGCCTGGGATCGGCAACGGCTCTCTACGATGCTCTTTATCTGGCAGCGGAGGCCCTCGATAAGCGGAAGGGAAGGAAGGTTCTGGTGGTGATCACCGACGGTGGCGACACCGTAAGCCGTGTGGACTACAAACAAGCAGTGCGTGCCGCGCAGGAAGCCGAGGCCATCGTCTACAGCATAATTGTTGTCCCCATTGAAGCAAGCGCGGGGCGCGATATTGGCGGGGAGCACGCCTTGATCCAGATCTCAGAAGACACCGGCGGCAAATACTTTTACGCGACTTCGGTACCTCAGCTCGACGACGCCTTCCGAAAGATCAGCGACGAATTGCGGACACAATATTTATTGGCGTACTACCCCTCCCAGCGGCTTTCCGATTCCAGCTTCCGCCGCCTTGAAGTGAAAGTCGACGGGGCGTCCACACGGTTTACAGTGCGGCACCGGACCGGATACTACACTTCGAAATCCAAGTTTTGACGCAACCCTTTTATTTCTAATTTCATTTTCCGTAACAATCTACAAAATTTGGAATTAAGCGCCTCCCACGTGGCAGAACAACTTCGGAATAACAACCCATTAACCTGTTGACAGATTTGCAGATACCATGACAAAGTGTCTGCTTCAATTATCTTGGTCTGTCGATTGCAGTGTTGTTGTCAAGCGTGTGACTGGGTTCTGTGCGAGTCCGCAGTCAGCCTTTGTTTGCTGGCGCAAATTCCATTGAAGAAACGCCGTGAACAAGCGATGGACGATTGTCCCGCCTGACTGAAACGCGAATCGCAATTCGACTGCGAATTACAGATTCTGAGCCGACTCTGAAAGGTAAGGTGGACGATGTCACTGAATTTCAACCGCCCCGTCCGTCCCGCCGGAACATTTGTAAGGTTTGCACTGGCGATAACTTTTTTCCTGTCTTCCACACTGCTCTTAGCACAAACCTCTGTCGGTAACGGTAGCATCCAGGGAACAATTACGGATCCTTCAGGTGCGGTGGTCAGCGGAGCAAAGATCACCATTACCGAAAAATCGCAAGGCGTGTCAAGCCACGCGACCTCGGACTCTAGAGGGACGTATTCTTCGGGCGCCTTGATCCCGGGCAACTACGCTGTGAGGGTCGAGGCTCCTGGCTTCAAGACCACGGAAGTTCCTGTGACGGTGCAAGTTGGCAACACTGCCAATGGCAACGCAAAAATGGAGGTTGGCCAGGCGAGTCAAGTCGTTGAGGTGGAGGCCAGCTCAGTTGCAGTGAACACCGAGCAGGCGACCGTGCAAGGCGTCATCACAGAGAGTCAGATTGCCAATCTGCCGGTGAATGGCCGTAACTTCCTTGATCTGGCGCAGCTTGAGCCGGGCGTGCAGATTCAGGACGGCCAGAACTTCGACCCTACCAAAGCGGGCTATTCTTCGATTTCCTTCGGGGGCCGTTTCGGCCGCACCGCCCGCATTGAGGTTGACGGCGTGGATGTCTCCGACGAAACTGTAGGAACAACTACGACCGACATTCCCTCCAGCGCCATCCAGGAATTTCAGATCAGCCAGTCGAGTCTGGACATGTCGACGGAGCTGACTTCTTCGGGCGCCGTGAACGTGACCACGAAATCCGGAAGCAACGCCTTCCACGGCGATGCCTTCGGTCAATTCCGCGATAGCAAGTTTTCGGCGGCGCTACCCACCCCTCCGGGATTCAGCGCCCCCTTCCAGCGTAGCCAGTACGGGGGCGACTTTGGTGGCGCGATCATCAAGAATAAGCTGTTCTTCTTCCTGGACGGCGAGCGAACCATTCAGCACACGTCCGTACCCGTGCCGATATCCGCGCCTTTCCAGGCGTTCTCGGGCACGTTTTCCGATAAATTCCATGAGGGCAACGCACTTGGACGTCTGGATTATCAAATAACGAAGAACGTACGCGCGTTCTTTCGCTTTTCGGATTTCCAGAACATTCTTGGCGCTACTTTCGGGTACGGGTATTCTCTCTACGACAACAAAGACGTCACCCGCAACTTTGTGGGCGGCGTGGATTTCAACACCGGCAGCTTCAGCCACGCCATCCGCTTTTCGTATCTGAAATTCCAGAATCAAATCATTGACGCCACAACGGGCAGCACGCTGCCGTTTGCCAACATACACGCCGAACTATTCATGGGAGCGACTGGCCTCGTGGCCGGGCCGAATCTCCTGGCTCCACAGAGCACTCCGCAAAGCGACCGTCAAGTCAAGTATGACGGCAGCAAAGTCCTCGGCTCGCACGTGATCCGCTACGGAGGCTCATTCAACCGCATCCAAGGTGGCGGGTTCGCCTCGTTTTTCAGAAACGGACCGCAGGTAAGTTCAAACGTTAGCACCAGCCCCAACGGCGGCGAAGTGGCAGCAGCAGCTAACGGTCCTTTTCCGGGTGGCTCTGCGAACCCGCTCAACTACCCGGATGATTTCGTTCTGTTATCCAACGGCTTGGGATTCTCCACTATCAAGCCGGCGCTCGGTTTCCCCGCAGGAGGCCTTGGACCTGATAACCGCGTTCTGCTCTACGCAGGGGATGGCTGGAAGATCAAGCCGAACTTCACCCTCACCTATGGGATCCGGTGGATGCGCGACACTGGCCGCACCGATAGCCAATATCCGCCGATCCCAGGGCTCAACGCCTTATTCCCGGGGCTTGGTAATAGCGTCAACCAGCCGAATAACAACTGGGCGCCACAACTGGGTTTTGCCTGGGATCCTTCGAAGAGTGGCAAGACCTCGATTCGCGGTGGCATCGGCTTGTTCTACGAGAATGCCATCTGGAACAACGTGCTCTTTGATGGCCCACCCCGCGAGGCTACGGGTGCGTTCCTGCAGTTTTTCCCAGCCTGCACGGCTGCCGGATCGCCAGCACCCTTGCAGACAGTAAATGGTACGATAAACAATCCGGGAAGCGCGACGGCAGTCGGAGTGTGCGGACCCTCCGGTTCTAAGACCTTCCCACTGATTGGCAACGCCTTGCCGTCGATCCTCGCATTGGCGGCGGCCTTTCAGGCAGGGACACCCCTGAACCTGCAGGCGCCCAATCCCGCCTTTGTCGGGACCGGGCTCCCCAACTTCTTCCCGCCGGGCAACTCCTTGTTTAACCCCAACTACAAATCGCCTCGTTCGGTGCAGATGAACATAGGCATCCAGCATGAGCTTCGTCGAGGCATGGTGTTGAGCGTCGATTATGCGCGCAACGTCCAGACACATTACCTCTTGGGTGTGGACCAAAATCACTCCGGCGATATCCGCTACTTCAACTTGGCTGGAGCCAACTCCGCGATCGCGGCTACAAACGCGCATTTTGGTTGCAACCAGCCGGGAAGCGCCGGGGTCGACTGCGCCATCGCCGCTGGAGCGTCAATGGGCGACTATGCTGCCAGGGGCTTGGGCTCTTCAACCGACATGGGCGGCAATAGTTGCCCTACGGCGCCCAATCCGGATTCGGCTACGGGCGCGCCCTTAGGTTACGGCTGCGCTTTCGGCGGCATCAATCCCAATTCGCCTCCGATCGGCATGCTGTCGCCTGTGGGACGTTCGGTTTACAACGGACTACAGATGAAATGGACAGACAATGTGAAGGCGCCTTTCAGAGGTGCAACCGGCCTGAACTTCACGGCTTCGTACTCTTTGTCCCGCTTCGACAACTCCGGCGGAGGCGTGAATCCGGGCAGACCAGTTACCGCGGCCAGCGGCGACCAGGATTTCGTTATTCCTGCTCTGGACAGCGCCAACGTGACCCGCTACTTTGGGCCTTCCACGCTGGACCGCACCCACCAGATATCCTTCGGTGGCTATTTGGATGTCCGCTACGGGTTCCAGATCGGGCTGATTGGGCATTTCGACAGTCCGTTCGCGAGCACGCTCACCGTTCCCAACACAGGCACTGGCGCGGGTGAAATCTTCCGCACTGACTTCACGGGTGACGGCACGACGCAAGACCCGATGCCCGGAACCCATGTCGGCAACTTTGACCGTGGCATCAACGCCAGCAACATCAACAACGTCATCAATCACTACAACAGCACGGTGGCAGGACAGCCGACGCCGGCAGGCCAGGTACTGATCCAGAATGGCCTGATGACAGCGGCTCAGTTGGTCTCCCTGGGCGGGGTTGCGCCACTGGTGCCCCTGGCGCCTCCTGACCAAGTCAATCTGGCTTGGCTGCGTACCATGGACATGACGCTTGCCTGGACCTACACGATCAAAGAGCGGTTCACCATCAAACCTTCAGTCGGCTTCTACAACATTGCCAACTTTGTTAACTTTGATTTGCCCGAAAGCATGATGTCCGGACTGCTGACCGGCGGGACCGGTAGCATCAACGGCACCAATTACAATGGGCATTTCGTGAACCGGGTCGGCGTCGGCACTGGCGTATATTCGCTGGGGTCACCGCGCCAAATCGAATTTGCTCTGAAGCTGACCTTCTAGGGAAAATTTGCCGGTACCTGCCAACACCAGTCCCGCCAGGGGCTGGTGTTTTTTTTGTCTTACTAACAATGTTAAGGGGTTAGTTCACTGCGGAGACGTTTGGAGAGTTTTTCCATCTGCTTCAGCTTGTCGATCAGATCCTTCGGAAGCATGCCCTTGCCCACACTGTCGACTCCGGAATGAATCGACTGAGACAGAATCACCAGTTCATCCGCGTCGCTCTTAACTTTTGCGAAATCCATTGAAGGTCGCTGATGAAATGGAGGAGGTACGGTTTTCTCGAAGTCGCTCTGGGCTTTGTCGGCCTGCCGCTGTCCGTTGGGAGGCAACGGACCCTGCGCAAAAGCTGCGGATGCTGAAAGAAGAAGCGCAAACAAGAGAATTGAGATTCTCATGGCGAAACCTCCGGGCGGGATTGTTTCGTATTCTACTCCGGACTTACAGCCTGTGGTATAGGTCTCGATTCACGGAACGAACAAGGATTGCGTTCGGCGTTTCGACTCGCATGGTCTTTCAGCGCTGCCGAAGATTACTTCTTGCTGTACAACTGCTTGGCTCTCTCTTCTGCCTGTTGAGCCTCTATCTTTTTGCCCAAGCCGGAATAGGCTCTTGCCAGCAGGTCGAAGACATGCGCATTCTTCGGCTGCGATTTCGACAGTAATTCCATCGATCGAGCCGCCTCCGCGAAGTTGCCTTTGGTGATTTGCGCGTCTGCCAAGCCAAGCTGCGCTTCCACGCTGCCTGATTGCAGCAATAATGCTGCTTCGAACTGATCTTCCGCGGCGACCGCGTCCTTCAATGAAAGGTACACGCGGCCGAGTAGCATGCGAGCCTCGAACTGTTCGGGCACGAGTTTCAGGCTGGTTTCGAGCGCATCCCGCGCGCCCGCGAGATCATGCGTCTTCTCCAGCGCTTGCCCCTCATGGAACGAGGCTGCGGCGTCATCCGGGCGGACTTCTGAAGCGCTCTTTAAATGATGGGCGGCCTGAACATAGTCGCCGGCCTGCAATTCCAACTCACCTAGCTGGCGCAGCGCAGTCGGCGACCTGGGATCGAGCGCAAGTACCTTTTCGAGAGTTTTGCGAGCATCCGCGGAGCGATTGTCTTCCGAAGCGATCATCGCCGTATGAAGCAGATTCTGTTCTTCGATTTTGTCTTTCGGGTCAGGCAGCGACAACAGGTTTGGGCCTGCGTCTTTGGCTCCGATGCCCCCGGACTTTGTGCCTTCACTCGATCCTTCGGCTGCGGCCTCTTTAGATCGCAGTTCCGATAACATAGACCGCGATTTTTGCACGCGTGCGTCGCGAGGTTCGTACTGATTGTTCGACTCGGCTGCATCGAGCTGCAAATCATAGAGCTCGGGCCGTGGCGCCTCAATAAACTTGAAACCCTCGCTTCGCACCGACCGCAGTGGGGCCCAGCCGAAACGCAGGGGGTAGTCGGTTTCCCCGAAGGCCGTACGGCCGGCTTCACTTCTACTTAGAAAATAAGGTTCCAGCGACTCTCCATCTCTTTTTTGAGGAAAGGGAGCACCCGCCAACTCCAGCAAAGTTGGCATAATGTCCAGAGTCCGCACCTGCGCCTGGACTACAGTGTCGGCGCTGAGTCCGCCGGGCAGCTTGACGATCAAGGGTACGTGAGTAGTCGAGTCATACAGAAAGATTCCATGCGTGTCTTCATGATGTTCTCCCAGACCCTCGCCGTGGTCACCAACCACGACGACGACCGAACCGCGGTACTTACCCGATCCCTTGAGATACGCGATGAAGTGCGCTAACGCGGAATCCGCATATGCGATTTCGCCGTCGTACAAGTGATCCTTGTATATCTGCGAATAAGGCATCGGCGGTTCGTAGGGATCGTGGGGGTCGTAGAGGTGAATCCACATGAAATGTGGGCCTGCGGGGTGCTTGCTCAACCAATCTTGCGCGCGTTCCACGACGACCATACCGCGACGCTCGACGCGTCCCCAGCGCGATTTCGTCGACGAATGTTCCGGAAAGTTATCATAAAAATCGAACCCTCGATCGAATCCCGGAGCCAGGTTCTTGCTGTCGAGGATCACCGCGCCGATAAACGCCGCGGTTCTATAACCTTGCGCTTCTTTGAGCAACTCTGCCACGGTTGGATGTGCCGCTGACAATGGCACAGCGAAATCTGTTACCCCGTGGGAGCCCGGCAGAAGTCCGGTGAGAATGCTGGCGTGAGATGTATTAGTGATGGGGCTGGGTGTAAAGGCTTGGGTGAACCGTACACCGTCTTTGGCTAATGCGTCCAATGCAGGCGTCGCCCCATTGGTGTATCCGTAACAGTGAACGTGGTCGGCTCGAAGAGTATCGATTGTTATAAGGAAGATGTCCGGAGGCGGCGTCTTCGTGGGCACGGAGGGTGCCGCAGCACACAGAGTTATTAGTACATGCAGTCCGATCAGCGCGCGAAAAACCTTCACGGGTTTCATCAGCCTAGCACAAACGACAGCATTCCCATTCGCGATTGGCGGACGGGCAGCAGCCAGTTATTTTTCTCCCTGAGTCGCTCTTGCTCGTTCTCGGGCTCCGTCCTGGCTGCGGCCCAGATGCCCGTATACGTCGGCTAGCAGCGAATGCAGCGCGGAGAATCCAGGTAAGCGCTCCGACGCGATTTCCAGGTGAACGGCGGAAGCCTTGAAATCGCCAGTCTTCATCAAGCTGAGACCCATCGCATAATGCGCGAACGCAGAATCGGGTTGCAGTTCGACCGCTTTGTGCAAGTAGCTGATGGCCTCTGCATATTGCCCTTGCTGAACGAGCGCAAAGCCCATTCCATACTGCGCAAGGTAGAAGGTAGGTTGCACCGCAAGCACCTCCCGCAGCAACAGAATCGCCTTCTCCGGCTTGCCGTCATCCAACTCCGACCCTGCAGCAAGGGTCTTGTTGATGGCGGCGAGGACCTCCTTAGGATCGGTCCCCTGGGTTGCGGCACTTATACCTGCACCGCTCTTCTGCAATCCGACGTATCCCAGGGAGGCCAGCTTCTGCATCTCGCTGGAGGTCAGTCCTGAGCCAATTGAATTGCCAGGTTCGTTGCCGAGGCGGCCATCGAGGGCTTGAAGTTGTGAGGTCATGGTTTCAAGCGTTGCTTTCGAACTCTGCGCCAGGTTGTGGGCCGCATTCGCATCAACCGACAGATCGTAAAGTTCTGGTTTCGGCGCGCGAATGTAGAGATATTTTCCCGCTCGCCACGCCTCGAGCACGCTGCATCCGAAGCCCTGCTGCGAAAGTTCGCTCCGCGAATAGGCCGGTTGGTCGTTCTGGGGGCTTGCTTGAGCAATTCGCATCAGCGACTGTCCCTGCATCTGCGCAGGAATGGGCACGCCGGCAATCTCCAATACAGTTGGCGCAATGTCCAGAAGGCGGGCACGATTCTCGATCTGTTTCCCAGCCATCTGGTTTTTCGGGAGTTTCAGAACCAGCGGCACGTGGATGGTTTCGTCATAAAGGAAAATGCCGTGCGTCTCCTCTCCGTGCGCGCCGAGACTCTCACCGTGAGGAGAAACGATTACGATCAGGGCGTCATCATAGAGCGCCCGGCTGCGCAGAAAACTGATCAACTTCCCGATCGCGGCATCGGCGGCTGCGACTGCATGATCGTACGAAGTACTGTAGGGGGCGTGGGGATCGTGCAGATGCACCCAAATAAAGAAAGGCCGTTGTTTCTCGCTGGCCAGCCAGTTGGTGGCCCGCGCAACCACTTTGTCCCCGTAGCGTTCGACTGACTGGAATCGGCTCTCTCCACGCTGCGACTGGTGGAAGCCGGCATCGTATACATCGAAACCGCGATCATAACCCTGGAAGGGGCCGTTTCTGGGATCTAGCAGAATCGATCCCACAAACGCGGCAGTGCGGTATCCAGTCGAATGAAGCAGGTCCGGCAAGTAAGGTAGCGTCGTAGCTAGTGGAACAGAAAATTCACTTGCCCGGTGTGTCTGGGCATAGGTGCCTGTGAAAATGGTCGCGTTGGAGGACACCGTGCCGGGCGCTTGCGCGTAAGCCCGGGCAAAGACTATTCCGTGATGCGCAATGCCGTCCAGATTGGGAGTCAGGCCGCTGTGCGAGCCCAAAAACCCCATGCGGTGAGCCCGCGTCGACTCAAGCGTAATCAGGACGATGTTGGGCTTGGCCGCGGCCATGGAGTCGACCCGAAATATAACCAGAATTAGAATCCCAAGTAAGAACCGAAAGCCCAAATGCCGCAGCATGGATAGAAGTCTAACAACGTTCCGAAAACGTGTCACAATCGGAACCAGGACATCTGAGGATTGAGTCTCTGAAGAAAATAGCCTGGGTATTCTGTGCTTCCGTGCTTTTAATCGCGGTGGCGATGTTGCCTTCATGCCGCTCCTCCAGAGCGAATTCGCATACCGATCAGCGCCTGATCATTCTGGGCATCGACGGCATGGATCCCCAACTTCTGCATCGGTTCATGCGTGAAGGCAAGATGCCTAACTTCACGAAACTGGAGTCCGGGGGAGATTTTCGATTACTCACAACCAGTATTCCACCGCAGAGTCCGGTGGCCTGGTCCAACCTTATTACGGGCATGAACGCAGGCGGCCATGGAATCTTTGATTTCATTCATCGCGACCCGAAGAGCTTAGGGCTTTATTTTTCGGCCTCGCGGGTCGAGGGATCGAAGCACGCCATCCACCTGGGCAGCTGGGCGATTCCTCTCGGCGGTGGCAACGCGGAGCAACTGCGAAAAGGCGTGGCGTTCTGGCAGTTGCTTGATCAACACGGCATTCCAAACACAATCTTTCGGATTCCTTCGAATTTCCCTCCGGTCCCAGCCAAGGGGAAAACTCTATCGGGCATGGGCACTCCCGATCTGCGCGGAACCTACGGGACATTTTCGTTTTACACCGACGACCCCACGGCCGCGGCCGGAGCGGTCGAAGGGGGACAGATCATTCCTGTGCAGGTGGACAACTCTCGCGTCACCGCCAATCTTATCGGCCCCGACAATTCGTTTCGAGCAGCCTCTTCCGCTGCGGTGGAACCATTTGCCGTTGCGATCGACCCTCTGGAGTCTGTGGCCAAAATTACGGTTCAGGGCCAGGAATTTGTGCTGCGCGAGGGAGAGTGGAGCGACTGGATCCGCATCGAGTTCCAGATGATTCCTTTTTTTGTAAACGTAAAAGGCATGTGCCGTTTTTATTTCAAGCAGGCACACCCCCGCTTTCAGTTGTACGTATCGCCGATCAACATCGATCCCGCGGATCCCGCGCTACCGATTTCGACGCCGTCCAGGTATTCGCGTTTTCTTAGCGACGAAGCCGGAGAGTTCCATACCCAGGGAATTGCCGAAGACACGAAAGCTCTTTCGGATGGCGTGCTCGATGACACCGAGTATCTACAGCAGGCGCGAACCGTTCTGGCCGAGCATAGGCGCATTTTCGACGCCGAGTTCCCTAAGTTCAATCAGGGAGTATTCTTTTTCTACTTTTCCAGCCTTGACCTCAATTCGCACATGTTCTGGCGGTTGATGGATCCGACGCATCCCGAATACGACGCCGCGCTTGCCGCCCGGAACGGTTCGGCGATCGAAGATTTTTACCGGCAAATGGATCAGATCGTGGGGGAAGTGCTGCCACGACTGGATGACTACACTACGCTGCTGGTTCTCTCGGACCACGGATTTGCGCCGTATTACCGCTCCTTCAACCTGAATACTTGGCTGTTGCACAATGGATACATCAAATTGAAAAATAATGCGAGTCTCAATCCGAGCGAGCCGCTTGCGAATGTTGATTGGACGCAAACGCGCGCATACGGTATCGGACTGAACGGGCTCTATATTAACTTGCGGGGCCGCGAGAGCAATGGAATCGTCGAACCAGGAACTGCGGCCGACAGTTTAATGGCGGAGATTCGGGCGAAGCTGCTAGCCGTGCAAGATCCAAAAACCAAGCAGTCGGTAATCACCCGCGTGGACCTCGCCAATGAGGCGTATCAAGGGCCCTATGCGAAAGAGGGGCCGGATTTGATCGTTGGATATAACCGGGGCTACCGCGCGGGATGGCAAACGATTTTGGGAGCTTTCACGCCAGAAGAAGTCGAAGACAACACCAATCCCTGGAGTGGCGACCATTGCATGGACTACACGCTCGTCCCGGGAGTCCTGCTCAGCAATCGGAAAATTGCAGCTCAGTCGCCAGCCTTGACAGACATCGCTCCGACCATTCTGGCGGAGTTTGGAATTGCTAAGGCAAAGGGTATGATTGGGCAATCCGTGTTTCAGTCCGGCCGTGCGAACCACTGATTTGTTGGCGAGGAGATTCATGTTCGGTTCTCACAAGGTGAAGCTAGAAGGCGAATTGCTGGATAAAGTGAAGCAATGCGCAGACGCGTGCGGCTACGCCTCGGTCGACGAATTCGTGGTGCACGCCCTCGAAAAAGAAGTGAACAAGGTGCTGCCTCCTGGCGAGGGCAGTTCCACGTCGAAGGAAATCATAAAGAAGCGGCTCCAGGGGCTTGGATATATCGAGTGAGCTCACCGCTTTCCGCGCCTATGGGCTCTCTTGGAGTCAACCTCCCAGCCGCAATCGTGGTCGGAATTTCACTTGTCATCGGTCTGGGAATGGTGATCGTGTTTCGCTATACCTCCGACCAGAAGGCAATCCACGTCGCCAAGGACCGCCTCAAGGCCCACCTGCTGGCGCTCAGGCTTTTTCAGGATCAGATCCCCGTCGTCTTGCGCTCCTATGGTCGCATAGTGCTGGCGACCGGCCGTTATCTCCGGTCGGCATTCAAGCCTTTATTGTTTGTGATCGTGCCCCTGATTTTTCTGGTTGTGCAACTCGATCGCTATTTGGGCTCGATGCCGGTGGAACTGGGGCACCCATTTCTGGTCAAAGCGCGGATGGACAATCCGAACGCATTGAATGAGGCATCGCTCCAACTGCCGGATGGGCTTTCGACTACGGCGCCGCCAGTGCACGTGCCTTCGGAACGCGAGGTGGTCTGGAGAGTAGTCGCGGAAACGTCCGGAGAATACATCGTCAACGTTCAAGTCTCTGACCAGACGTTCTCGAAACGTGTAGTCGTTGGGGCATGTTTGTCGCGCTTGTCGCCAGTCCGCCTTCGCGGGAAATTCTGGGAGCGTATTTTTGTCTCAGGAGAACCTGCGCTGCCGGAGAACAATTCCATCAAGTCAATCGCCGTACAGTATCCTCCTCGGAAGATAGCTTTCGCTGGGTTCGAATGGAACTGGATCTGGTTGTTCTTTGTTTTGTCTCTGGCTGCAGGTGTTCTCTTCAAGAGTATTCTTGGAATTGAAATATGAAGTGGTGCAAGACAACTTCGCTGCCCGAGCGTAGGCGGCTTCTAGCATGTTTGGTGGTTCTTGGGATCGTACTATTCCATCCCTTGCCCAGCCACGCATACGCGGGGCCTGGCGCGGGTTTCGCGGTCCTCTCGTCTTTCTGGACGCTTTTTGTTGCCTTCTTCTATTCCGTGTACGCCTTTTTTGCGTGGCCTTTCCGGCAGGTATTTCGCCTGCTGCGGCGACGCAAGGCTTACGGGAAAGCACAGATCAAACGCGCCGTAATTCTCGGTTTTGATGGTATGGATCCGGAATTAACTGAGCGATTCATTGCCGAAGGCAAGCTGCCGAATCTGGCGAGCTTGCGCGAACGAGGGACATTCCGGAAATTGCAGACCACATTCCCGCCCATTTCTCCGGTGGCGTGGTCAACCTTCATGACCGGTGTAAATCCCGGCAAGCACAACATCTACGATTTTCTCGCGCGGGATCTCACCAATTACCTTCCCTACCTCTCCTCGGCAGAGATTAAGGGACCGAAGCGTAGCTGGAAGATTGGAAGGTACACGATCCCTCTCGGCGGGCCCAGAATCAAAGGCATGCGGCGTGGAACACCTTTCTGGCACTGGTTGGGCGAAGCTGGTATTTTCTGTTCCGTGATTCGTGTGCCCGTGACTTTCCCCCCCGAGAAATTCGCCGGAGTTCTGCTTTCTGGCATGTGTGTCCCTGACCTGAAAGGGAGCCAGGGAACTTTTTGTTTGTGCACAACTCGCCCTCGTGGTGAGAAGTTTCGCGAAGGTGGGGTTCGCGTCCCGATCGAGCGCAACGGCTCATCGTTCAGTTCTTACGTGCCAGGCCCTGAGAATCCTCTGACGGCTGGTTCTGGCGGCGAAATGCGAGTGAAGTTTGAGATCCATTCCGACAACAGGAATCAAGCCCGATTCACCGTGGACTCACAGAGCTTCACGTTAAAAGTTGGCGACTACTCGGAGTGGATTCCCCTGAAATTCAAAGCTGGTGTGGGCTTCAATGCACACGGGATTTGCCGTTTTTATCTCAAGGAACTGTCGCCCAACGTCGAGGTATACGTAACGCCGGTGAATATCGATCCCGGCAAGCCGGACCTACCCATCTCTCACCCGGTAACGTATTCCATCTACCTGGCAAAGCTGTTTGGGCCCTACGCAACCCTGGGACTGGCGGAAGACACATGGGCTTTGAACGAAGAAGTGCTCGACGATCAAGCTTTCCTCGCGCAGTGTTATGCCAATCATGACGATCGCGAGCGTATGTTGTTCGACGCCCTGGAAAAAACACAACAGGGTCTATGCGCCTGCGTCTTCGACACCACGGACCGCGTGCAGCACATGTTCTGGCGCTACTTCGACGAGGATCATCCCGCCGCCCGCGATGTGCCTCGCGATCAACGTCCCAGTGTGATCCAGGATCTTTACTCCCGCATGGACAAACTGATTGGCCGCGTCATGAAGCAGATCGACGACAAGACTCTGCTGATGGTCGTCTCCGACCACGGTTTCAAGTCGTTTGCGCGCTGCGTCAATCTGAATGCGTGGTTGCACCAGAACGGATATCTGGCACTGAAGCCCGGAAAGACCGAAAGTGGCGACTGGTTCGACGACGTGGACTGGTCTCGCACCCGCGCTTACACCATGGGCCTGAATGGACTGTACCTGAACCTCAAAGGCCGCGAGCGCGAGGGCATCATTAAACCAGGGGCAGACGCAGATGCTCTGAAAGACGAACTGCGGCACAAACTCGACGGACTCGTTGACCCTGCGTCTGGCCACGCCGGCATTACGGGTGTCTTCGATTGCGACTCTGTGTATGCGGGTCCCTACGTGGATAACGCGCCTGATCTGATTGTCGGTTACGGCAACGGGTTCCGCGCCTCCTGGGATTCGGTCATGGGCAAGGTCACCAGCCAGATCTTCGAAGACAATTTGAAGGCGTGGAGTGGAGACCATTGCGTTGATCCGCGGCTGGTTCCCGGCGTTCTTTTTTGCAATCGCAAGATCAGTGATGAGAAGCCCGCCATTGTCGACGTCGCGCCCACAGTTCTGAAACTGTTTGGCTTGGCGCTCCCCGGCCACCTTGACGGAAAGCCGTGGACGGTCGCACCATCCACCACTCCGTAGCCGCTTCAGCCGCGCACGTTACTATAGTCAAATCGTGATCACTATCGTCTCGGGCTTGCCGCGTTCCGGTACATCGCTGATGATGCAAATGCTGGCTGCCGGTGGCATGCCTCTACTCACCGATCTGGAACGCAAGCCAGACATCGACAATCCTCGCGGCTATTGCGAATGGGAGCCGATTAAACGCCTGCCCAAGGAACCGAATCGTATCGACGAAGCCGAAGGAAAGGCCGTGAAAGTTATTTCTCAGCTTCTTCTTTCGCTTCCCCGAGGCAGGAATTACAAACTGATTTTCATGGAGCGTCCTCTGCCCGAAGTACTCGCCTCCCAAGACGAAATGCTCAAGCGGCGCGGACCAGTCGAACCCGTCGATAGCGCGCTGTTGATTTCCGGCTTCCGCGATCACATGAGAGAGGTCGTCGATTGGCTCGAGCACAGGACGGACATCCCGGTTTGCCGCATGGGATATCGAAAGGTGTTGAGTGACCCCACTGGCTCCGCAAAGGCGGTCCGCGATTTCCTGGGTATTGATTTGAATGTGGAAGCGATGGCCTCGGGGGTGGATCCATTGCTGTACCGCAACCAGCGGCCCTGAGCCGCAACTCTTAATTGTGCATCGTGCGGCTGTTATGCCCTTCAGGGCCCGCCCATCGCTTTCAGCCGTTGTGCCTCGGCTTCTTCTCGCCGCGCCTTCTCTTCTTCTCCTAATACGGTGTACACATTGCCAAGAAATTTGTGGGCATCCGCCGATTGCGGGTCCAGCTTCACGGCTCTTTGCAGCAGAGGCTCTGCCTCCTTCGGGCGATCTTGTATAGCTAGCAGGCGCCCCAACAGCAGATTCGCTCGGTAATTATCGGGGTTGAGCTCGATGGCAGCCTGGTATTGTTTCATAGCGTCGCCGGCGCGGTCGATTTCCTCATAAGCTGAACCCAAATAGAAATGCAATTCGTCCGAACTCGGGTCTTGAGCCACTGCAGCTTCTAGCTGCTTGGCCGCTGCCGCATAATCACCCATTTCCCCGAGCGCCGCTCCCAGTTCGTAGTGCGCCTCCACCGACTGCGGTGAGAGTTCAACTGCCCTCTGCAACCAGGGCAAAGCCTTGCTGTAGTCTTGCAGGCTGTTCAAGGCACGTCCCAATTGCAGGTTGGCAAGAGCGATTTTCGGTTCTGCTTTGAGTATTTGTTCGAAAAGCGGAATGGCTTCGCTGTAGTTTTTCTCATCCGACTCCAACAAAGCTTGGTGCAGTAAATTCGCGATCTGGACCTTGTCTTTCGGGTCGGCTCCTCTTTCCTGTTCCTCGCTCTCGGGCTTGCTCGAGCCAGAACTCACGTAGCCGAGCGCCTGCAGTTGCTCAGCTTGACGAGGAGTGATAACAACTTCTGTTTTGCCGGCGCGACTCGTCTTGCGACGAAACTCCTTGAGTTGCGCCGCCATCGTGTCCGCGACGCTGGGGGCGCTGTCCACCAGGTTGTGCGCCGACTCAGGATCCAGTGATTGATCATAGAGTTCGCGTTGCGGCGCATCAATGTACAGGTACTTTCCCGCCCGCCAGGCACGCAATGAACTCCAGCCGAAAGCGCGATAAGGATAGTCAGTCTCTGCATACTGCGGGCGGTCCTGCGAGGCCACATCGGATTTCACTTTGTTCGCACCTCCGTTAGGACTCGCCTTCATCAGTTCCAGCAGGGACGTTCCCTGCATCGCCGAAGGCGCGATAATTCCTGCTTCCTGCAGAACCGTCGGCGCTATGTCTACCAGGCCGACTCGGCTCTCGACCCGCGGGTGAGTTGAACCTGCACCCGGCAGTTTGATTAGTAGTGGCACGTGCAGGGTCTCGTCGTAAAGGAATAGACCGTGGCTCCGCTCTCCGTGTTCTCCAAAGCCTTCACCGTGGTCCGCGACGACGACAATTAAACTTTGATCGTAGAGGCCGCGCGACCGCAGCGTGGCTAATAGGTTGCCAATTGCAGAATCCATATAGGCAATTTCGCCGTCATAGGGCGAAGCCGCATATTGCGCTTTGAACGGCTCGGGTGGGTCATAGGGATCATGTGGGTCATAAAAATGCAGCCAAAGAAAGAACGGGCCTTGCGGATGTTGGTTGAGCCATGTCGTGGCAGATTCCACGACCTTCATCCCTTTTCGTTCCACGCTGTCATAGCGATCCTCGCCCTCGCCGCGAATGTGGAACGGCGCGTCGTATGTCTCAAAGCCGCGATCAAACCCCGGCGCCGCCGCGCTCTTTGGATCGAGCACCTGCGATCCAACAAATGCTGCTGTGCGATACCCGTGCTGGTGCAGAATGTCGGGCAGATACGGTAAATCCTTTGCCAGGGGCGAACCCAGATCGCTCACATGATTGAACTGGGGGTAGGTTCCGGTCAGCATGGTTGCGTGCGACGGTGTCGTCAGCGGGACTTGCGAGTAGGCGCGGGCAAAAACTGCAGATTGCTGGGCCATGGAATCGAGGTTCGACGTGAGTCCGCGTTTGGAACTCAAGAACCCCATTCGGTCCGCGCGCGTAGTATCCAGGGTGATGAGGATAATGTTGACCGGTTTAGCGAAACTCGGAAGGGAGCTACCTGCCAGGAGAAAGAGACACACCAAGCGCCGACACAAAAACATTCAAACTCCACATTCCACGTTTTGCAGTGCCAGAAAGCAATTTTACACCTGCAAAATTGTCAGGCGGCTGCGGCTTGGGTGCACAAGTCGAAGCTGACCTTCCAGGCGAACTTGGCGGCAACCACAAACACCAGCTTGGAGGCTGGTTTTCTTAGTCTTCGTGAACGTCTCTAGGGAGTTATTTCACTGCGCAGACGCTTGGAAAGCTTTTCCACCTGCTTCAGCTTGTCAATCAAATCCTTCGCAAGCATGCCCTTCTGCACATTGTCGATCCCGGAATGAATCGACTGAGATAGCGTGATCAGCTCATCCGCATCGCTCCTAAGTTTTGCGAAATCCACAGAAGATTGCTGGCGGAGCGGAGGGGGTACGGTCTTCTCGAATTGGTCTTCGGCTTTGTCCGCCTGACGCTGTCCGGTGGGACCGTTTCGTTGAGCCCACGCTAATGAGGTCAAAAGCAGGAGAGCGAACAGGAGAATTGAGGTTCTCATGGCGAGCCTCCTTGGAGCAGAGAGATTGCTCGTATTCTACGCTGACTGGAGCCTAAAGCTGAATTTTCGACCTGGGCGCCGGCGATCTGCCGCCACCGTTCGGCCATTCATAATTCCATCAAAAGTCCCTCGAACATGCATGAAGATACGGCCAGAACTACAGGTTTTCCCGACCGAAGCGATGCAGCGTGTCGCATCCAATCAGCTTGACAGGGGGTGACTGTGTCAAACGGAAACGTAACTGTGGAGAGTTCTGAGCAGCAACTCAAGGTAGCTCCGCTCCTTCCGGGGGCGCGTACCGATGCGGCGGGGAAAGCGGTGAATAACGTTATTCTGCTCTCGCTTCCCGATGAGGAGTACAACCTGCTTCGCCCTCATTTGGAGGCAGTGGAATTGCCGCAATACGAGATCCTGCACGAGCCTGGCGGAAAAATCGAGTTCGCACACTTTCTCAACGAGGGCATGACTTCCCTCGTGGCGCTAAGCGCTGACGGAAGAAGCGTCGAAGTGGGAATCACGGGCAGAGAAGGAATGGTTGGGATGCCCATCATGGTGGGGATGCTGCGGGGCACCTTCCGTGCGATCATTCAGATGTCGGGAACTGGATCGCGGATACGGTCAGAGGTTCTACAAACGATCCTGCCTTGTGCTCCGAAACTGAGGTCGGAACTCAGCCGCTTCGCCCTGATGCAGGGGATGCAGGTCGCCCAGCTTGCCGCCTGCAATCGCCTGCATGACATCGATCAGCGGCTGGCGCGCTGGCTGCTGATGTGCCAGGACCGTGTGGACTCCAAACTGCTTCCCTTGACTCACGAATTTCTTGCGCAGATGCTTGGCACCGGACGTCCCAGCGTCACCCTGGCGGCGGGTGTCCTCGAAAGCAACGGCTTGATTGAAAACCTGCGCGGGACGGTGAGGGTATTGAACCGCAAGAATCTCGAACAAGCTGCCTGCGAGTGCTATGGAGTCATTCAGCATTTCAACGGCGGGCTTGGCCTAAAATAACCTATGGACCTCGTTGCGTACGCCGTCGAACAGACAAATAGGCTCTTCGGCCACTAGCCTACGCCCACTGCCCAAACATGTCAGAGGCTTGCGAAAGCTTGCAAGGGAGCGGTGTGGAACGTACAACTGGCCGGAAAGAACGCGGCAGCATACGAACTGATCACGCGGGAAGACCAGTCCATAATTCGATTTTACAGTCGATCCCCGAAAACGAATACAACCTGCTTAAGGGACATTTGGAGCCCCTGGATCTGCCCCAACGGTACGTTCTGCATGAAGCAGGAGCCAAGCTTGAATTCGCTTACTTCCTGAATGACGGCATGGCTTCGCTCGTCGTCCTGACCAGCGACGGTCGAAGTGTAGAGGTGGCAATTGTCGGGAGGGAAGGGATCGTAGGCACGCCCTTAGCGGTCGGACTAAGTCGGGGACCGCATCGCGCCCTGATGCAAATCGCCGGCAGCGGGTTAAGCGTGAAGTCTGCAGTATTACGGGATACGCTGCGTTCGGCGCCGGAGCTACGGTTGATCTGGAATCGATACGTCCTCATCCAGGGCTTGCAGGTAGCGCAGATCGCGGCTTGCAACCGTCTGCATGAAATCGAGCAGCGGCTGGCGCGTTGGCTGCTCATGTGCCAGGACCGGATCGACTCGGAGATACTTCTGGTAACTCACGAATTCCTGGCCCAAATGCTCGGCACGGGACGCCCTAGCGTCAGTCTGGCAGCTGGTATCCTGCAGCGCAGTGGCTTAATCGAAAACGTGCGCGGTGCGGTCACGATCCTCAATCGCCCTGGTTTGGAAGCTGCGGCTTGTGAATGCTATTTCGCCATGCAGCGTTTCGATACTGGATCAGTATCGCGATAGCCCCTCTTCGTCTGACGCAATGGATTAGCCCACAGCACCCGGTTAGATGGTGTGGGCTGACCCGATCTATTTGCGCGAGGCCGCATTATCGTTGGGGGATCGTTGACTGGCCCGCCGGCACGGCAGTCTGATTTGAGTTGTCCGGCGGCGCTGGCGCAGGTTGATTTCCCGTGCTCGCCGGCGCCATAGAGTTGGCATTCTGACCTGGGGCCATTTGGTCAACCGACAGGCCAATAGATGAACCCGAAACTACCAGCTCTACGCGCCGATTCTGCTGGCGTCCCGCTGGCGTGTTATTTGATGCGATTGGCTGGCTCGGACCAAAGCCCTGCGTGGTAATGGTCGAATAGTTCACTCCCTGACCGGAAAGATAACTGCGAACAGCTTCCGCTCTCTGCTGAGAGAGGCGCTCATTGAACTCTAAACTGCCCGTACTATCGGTGTATCCGTCGATCTCGACGCGGATATCCGGATAAGCAATTAAAATTCCTGCGACCTTAGCCAGGCGCTCCCGAGCCGAGGGCTTGAGATCAGCTTTGCCCGTGTCAAACAGGACGTCGGGCATGCTCACGATGAGTCCACGTGCACTGTCCCTGGTGGCGAGAACCTGATTCAATTGCTGGAGCATGCGAGCACGCATTTGCGCTTTGTCGTTTTCCGCTTGCTGCCGCGCTTGTTCCGCCTGCTGGCGCGCCTGCTCCGCCTGCTGAGCCTGCTGAGCAGCTTGCTGGTGGGCTAACTCGGCCTGTTGCCGCGCTTGTTCCGCTTGTTGCTGGGCGAGTTGCGCCTGCGCCGCTTGCGCTTGAGACCGTTCCGCTTGGGCCTGGGCCTGAGCCGCCGCAGCCTGTTTCGCTTGAGCATCAGCCTCGGCATGAGCCGTCCGCTCTGCGGCGTCCCTGCGTTCCTTTTCTGCCCGCTCCTCTTGCTCGCGTTTGATGGACATTACCCGCGCTTCTTCAGCAGTCTGTGCTGCTTCGCGAGCTACCGTTCCGATGGGGCCACTTCCCTGCTTGCGACGGTAATAGTCCTCCGCGCGATTCAGCGCATCCTGCGCCTTCTGCAGTTCGGCGGGCGCATATTGGGCGGCGCCAGAGTCCTTGGCAATCCGCACTGCGTTCCTGGCCTCCAGCAAATCGATCGGCGTTTTGTTACTTGGTTCGTACACCGTCGAATCGATTGGCTGAACTTGCGCGTTATAAGTATCCCGGGAAATAAGCTCGAAAGTTACATCCACGGGTTCGATCCCGCCTTTAGTGTCGCGACGAATTTCGTTTTGTGCCACGATGAGATCACTCGGCTGGGTGACCGCGAAATAAGGCTCCGCGGTTACGATGAGAGCAAATGCCTGCAGATCCAGGGTGGTGCGCAACGAACTCTTGCCGTCTTTCACGATCAATTCACCGAGGTTGCGCGGCCGTCCCTGCGGAGTTATTGCCCACAGGACATAACTCAGGTATGCCAATCCAAAACTGTTCGCGCGACGCAGGTGCTCCACGTTAGCTTCCACGCTCACGCCGTTGGGTTTGCCTTCCACCTTGGCTTCCCCACGCACATCTGGAGAAAGATCGGTACCTCTAAGATTTACTTTAGTGGACCCTTTGTGGCGATAGTCAACCGCTTCGGTGCTGCGTGAAACCACCCTCATGCGGTATCCGGAAGCCTGATCTCCGGTTACCGCTGGGCTCTGCTGAGAGAATGCTGGGGATACGAGAGTTGTCAATGTCAGAGAGACTGCAAACGCCGAATATTTTCCGAGTTTGATCATTACACGCCTCCAAGTAATTACTGGGGCGATCATTAATTTCGAGCGCTGCCCTCTATAACGATGGATGAATCTGCCGATACACCCAATCGGGGGGATACCCTAGGTTTCCAAAATAGGTTATTGAGGAGGGTGGCACGAATCGTGCCAAAGTTCGGAATTGTGTTGCTTAATTGTGTAGCGCCGCCCCCACGACAACCCCTGGACGGCGGCGCTACCAAAAGGCTAACTGGCGCGCCGCATCGGCTTGTCCGTCTTTTGCCAGTCCGCACGAGATTCTCCGGTGGATGCAATATCCGTTGCGCCGGTGCGCTCGAGAATATCCTTCGCCTTCTTGATCCAGTTCGAATCATCCGCGTGGACAGAAAGTAGAATTCCGCCTTCCTTAATCCGGCCTTCGTAGCGTTTGGCTTCGTACTCGGGGATGCCCATGCCGATAAGTGCTCCCGCGATGCCGCCAATCGCGCCGCCGACACCGACTCCGGTTAAAGCCGCCACGATCGGGCCAGCCGCGATAAGCGGGCCCACTCCTGGAATCGCCAGCGCACCAATACCCGCGAGCCAACCCAAAGTTCCGCCAATCACGGCTCCGGTAGTGGCCCCGGTGGCGGTACCTTCCGGCGCCTTGGTGTTTTTCTGCATCGCGAAGTCCTTCGTGCCCTGGTTCTCAGGGAAGAGAACGGAAATGTCAGTGTTGCGAAAGCCCTCAGCCCGCAGCAGATCCACTGCATACTCGACTTCGCCTTGCGTACGATAAATTCCAAATACTGCCGTGTTTTTTCCAGCCATTACAAAGCTCCTTTAGAAAAATGATTTTGGTTGCGCATTTCTTTCCGGACCTTAGGATGGCAAGCGATGGGCTGAGGATGGCCACTAGGGTCTGAAATAAAGGGGTATACGGACTTATTGCGTGGACGATTGATCGGCGATCGCAGACGCGGTGGTCGCTTTCAGCTTATCAAGTTCCTCTTGCGTTGTTCTCCATGCCTTGGCGTTTTTCTTGGTCGCGACCTGCGCATTGGGATTGGCGAAGAAGCTCAGAATGTTCTGTCGAAGTTCGGGGGGAGCCTGGTCAAAGTTGCGCTTAGCCAAGTCGTCCAGCAGATGGGCGTAAGTCTTATCCGCCAGCGGATATTCTCCAGCGTGAGTTTCGCGGCCAGTATCAAAGTCCAAATCCGCAAGTTTCAGCTCTCCGGTTTTTTGCTTGCGTAACATATCGCCGTAATCGTCCACGGTTTTGTTGATGCTCTTGATGTACATGTCTTCGGTTTGAGTGGTAGGAATCTTGAAAGCCACCGCCTTGAATGGACCTACCTTTGGAACGATCTTCAAAAAGACCGCGAGCAGCCTGCTTCCAAATCCCGGCTTGCGGTATCCATTCCCCCATTCTTTCTGATACTGGGCCCGGGAAAGGTGATAAAGAAATTCCTTCTCGTTGAAGTTAGGCGTATCGCGGACGATCTCCTTGCGGCGAGACACTAAGGCAACGCGAGTCATGTCGGGGATGAGTTTGCTGATCGATCGCCGAAAGGTTCCGATCGCCAAGTCTTCGTTGTGCATAATGTCTTGCAATTGGAGACCATAAGTATCTGCGAAAGCGCGTTCAAGGAGAAGCTTGGAAATGTTGAAACCAATAAAATCGTGGAAGTTGTCCGAGGTGTACCGGTTCTTAGCCACCTGCACCATATCGAAGCCGAACTCGGTCCGAATGTGGGCTGTGGGATTGTCGACGTAAGTTACTTCGGGTCCATATTTCTCTCGCAATTTGGGAAAAGTTATCGCGACGACGCGATTGATCGTTGGGTGACCACTGTTGTCAGAGGCGTAGTGTGCGAGCGCTCCCAATGCGAAAGCATATTCATCAAGGTCGGAAGAATCCTCGATGAGGGCCATGACAAAATCACCGCTGCGGACGTAATGCACCAAATCGCTGAAATACTTGTTCCCGAACGGATAGTAACCCATGTCCTGAGCCACGCTTCCACCGTATGCGTAAGAATGGGCCTGCTTCAGATCCTCGTCGCTCGCCTGAGGAAAACGCGCCAGCAGCATGGGTCGAAGCTGATCCTTCCACAACAAATCGACTATCTCTTCGTGGGTAAGTACCGAATACCCGTTTCCGAATCCGGAGCAGACCAGCACGAACAACAGGAAGGTGACGACTCTCGAGACGACCTGTCGAGTTGATCGCATAATCCAGAGCTCAGATTGCGGTTCTCCGTCCACTCACGAGGTTGATTACGAGAACCACCAAGGCCAGGACCAGGAGAATGTGAATGAACCCTCCCAATGTGTAAGAACTCACGAGTCCCAATAGCCACAGTACGAGCAGTACAACGAATATTGTCCAAAGCATGTCAGGCTCCTCCTAATCGCATTAGCGTTTCTGCTTAGTTCGCATTGTCAGCCGAGAATAGGTCCGTCAGGGTGTTTACGCCATCAGGTGAACGTGGTACATGGCGACCGTACTCGATGTACCTGGGTTGTCTACGGGCCTTTCGCGGGTCACCTACGGCTCGAACTGGATTGGCAGCCGTCGGCGCAGGAATTATGGTCAAGATGCAAGCGGTTGGCGGCGTGGTCTGGATCTCGGCCCTTCCGTCGGCCAAGTCCGATCCAACGTAAGGAGCAATTTAGTGAACTTCAAACGCGGTATGAGCACATTCCTTCTTGTAAGCTCGCTGCTAGGCGGCGCTTGGGTAATTGCCCAGGATTCAACTGCAGTTCCAGCCGACAACACCAAGGTCAATCAGCGGGATCAGAACGCAAACGAG
>DATMQI010000344.1:0-74350 GCA_035567135.1 Terriglobales bacterium | reverse complement strand
CTCGGGACTCTATCCTGCCTTCGACAGATCTTCTTGTTCGCCTCGACCAGCACTTTGCTATAGACCCTTGCTAACCCTCCCTCAGTCATTTTGCAATGTAGAGGGTGACTTCGCTTGAGCCCCGGACGCCGCACCAACCGGAAAAACTTTAGAAGGTGTCAAAGAACGATTATGTTTCTACTCTTTTCATTTTTGGAGTCAATAAGAATTGCAGAATCGTATGTGCCGATTTTTCAATCGAGTGCAGGTGGTTCACAGGTGGGTGTAGCAGAGTTGGTGCAGTTTTTTCGTCACAAGGTTTTGTGATGTGCGCCAATGCGCAATTTTGGCGGATATTCTTGTCTGGTGCGGCTCAATAGTATGAATAGACCCTGACTCTGCTTGTGTAAATCATAGGCACAACCGCTCTGGACAGGGTTTTCCGTCAATTGCAGGGGATCTTGGATTTCTTGGCGCACTCTGCGGTTGTTTTCATGTTTTGATCGAGTCGCGGTAGAATGCCCGTTCCAAGAAACACGCTCGTAGGAGAAGCCGTGAGGCGAACAGCTCAGTCGCTTGTTTTTTTGATTGTCGCCTGTTTGGGGTGTACGGCGTGGGCGCAGTCCGGCGCCAGTGCCGAGCAGCGCACTGCACGCTATTTCGAATCCATTCGGCGGCAGACTTCGCTTCAGTTGGCATTCTTGCGGGATATGCCCAAAGGTGGCGACCTGCATGTTCATCTCAGCGGAGCTCTATACGCGGAGAATCTGATCAACTATGCAGCCAGCGACAATTTGTGCGTGGACCGGACTGCCTCGACTCTGATCGCTCCTCCGTGTGACGATGCCTGCGAGAAGTACACGAGCAAGCCCCTCATCCGTTGTGCGTACGGGGACCATGTGCTCTACAACTCGATTGTCGATGCATGGTCGATGCGTAATTGGGAGCCTGGAGAGGGATCGGGGCATGATCATTTTTTCGCAGCGTTCGACAAATTCTCCTTGGCGACTCACAACCATACTGGGGATGCGCTTGCCGAAGCGGCCTCGCGGGCTGCAGAGGACCATCTTCAATACCTCGAGTTGATGCATACGGCGGATGCCGTTGAGTCCGGGCAGCTCGGCGCGAAATTGGGTTGGGACGATGACTTCTCTCGCATGCGCGAGAAGCTGTTGACCAGCGGTCTGAAGGATATTGTAGTCGCTACCAGCAAGCGCCTCGATGATGACGAGAGCAAAATGCGGTCAGTGCTGAACTGCGGGACTCCGGAAGCAAATGCGGGGTGCGAGGTCAGGGTTCGTTATCTCTACCAGGTGCTGCGTGGGTTGCCGCGCGAAATGGTTTTCGCGCAGATACTGATGGGCTTCGAACTGGCGCAGTCGGATCGGCGTTTCGTGGGCTTGAACCTTGTTATGCCGGAAGATTGGTATGTCCCGATGCACGATTTCGAATTGCATATGAAGATGCTCGACTACCTGCACGGCGTGTATCCAAAGGTGCATATCAGCCTGCACGCGGGGGAGTTGGCCATGGGCCTGGTCCCACCGGAGGGTCTGCGCTTTCATATCCGCCAATCGGTTGAGCGCGGGCACGCGGAGCGCATTGGGCATGGAGTGTCCGTGATGAACGAGGATCGTCCGCTTGACTTGTTGCACGAGATGGCTCGGCGGAAGATTCTTGTCGAAATATGCCTGACTTCCAATGACTTGATTCTGGGAGTAAAAGGCGAAGCGCATCCTCTGCCCATCTATCTTCGGTACGCGGTGCCGGTGGCTCTGGCCACGGATGACGAGGGAGTATCGCGCTCTGATATGACGCACGAGTATCTGCGGGCGGCTCAAACTTATGATTTTCTCGGTTACAAGGAATTAAAACGAATGGCGCGAATGAGCCTGGAGCATAGCTTTCTCGCTGGATCTAGCCTGTGGGCATCGGAGTTCCATCCGGTGGCAGCCTGTGCAAACGATCATACGAGTGCCGGAAGACTTTCTTCCGCCTGCCAGAAGTTTCTGGATGCCAACGAGCGTGCCCAGATGCAGTGGAAGCTGGAAGAGGAGTTCGCTGGATTCGAGAAGAGGTTTTAGATTTCATATCTTGGTAGCGCCGGCATATTGCCCTCGCAGGTGGGAGCGGGAAACCCCCATGACAGCCGCCGGGACGGCGGCGCTACAAAGGACCATAAGTGACTATCGACTCCGATTTTACCCGCTCCGAAACCGCGGCTCAATTCCTGCTGTCGCAGACTCCGCTTCTCCCCACAATCGGACTGGTTCTCGGCTCAGGCCTGGGCGGGTTTGCTGACGAACTATCCGAAGCTACGCGAATTCCCTACGAAAACATCCCGTTCTTTCCTCGCTCTACTGCGGTCGGTCACGCCGGGCAGATGGTGATTGGAAACGTCGGGGACGTCGCCGTGGCGGCGATGCAGGGACGCGTGCATCTGTACGAAGGATATTCTGCGGAGGAGGTCACATTTCCAATCCGCGTGTTTGGCAGACTGGGCATTCGTGCCCTGATTCTGACCAACGCTGCGGGCGGCATCAATCTCGAATACAAACAAGGCGCGCTAATCGTAATCACCGACCACATCAATCTGCAGGGCCACAACCCACTGGTCGGACCCAACGACGATCGCTTCGGACCGCGCTTTCCCGACATGACTCAGGCGTACTTCAAGCCATATCGTGAGATCGCCCTGCGAGCCGCTCGCCGCCTTGGCAAGGCGGTGTATCAAGGTGTGTATGCGGGACTCTTGGGGCCGAGTTATGAGACTCCGGCGGAGATTCGATATCTGCGGACGATTGGCGCGGATCTGGTGGGCATGTCGACCATCCCGGAGGTTATCGTGGCGCGCCACATGGGATTAAAAGTGCTGGCCATTTCTTGTGTGACCAACATGGCCGCGGGAATATCTGATGAGGTGCTCAGCCACGAAGACGTGCTCAGGACCGCCGATCGCGTGAAGGCAGATTTCATCGCACTCCTGCGAGCGGTCTTGCCGCAGATCGCAGTGGATGTTAGGACGTAGAACACCGGCGAGTGCGCCCGCGCCACACCATCCATTAGAACGTGAATTTTACTGCCAGCTGAATTACTCGCGGGCCGCCCCCGCCTAGCCCGGGATTGGTCTGGGCAACATCGGGCGTCTGCGTGATCAGGCCCATCGGCAGCAACCGTTGTGTAATGTCACCATTCGCATGCGCGGCGGAATTTGCTACAACCTGCGGACTGCCTGGACTCCCGTTGTCGACGAATCCCGGAATGATCGTATGCGCCGGCAGGGCGAAATTGGGGTGATTGAAAATGTTGAAGAACTCCGCGCGCAATTGCAGGTTCAGCCGTTCACTTAACTGAGTGTTCTTCGTTATCGAGAAATCCACATTGCTAAATCCGGGACCGTAGATCGAGTCACGACCCAAATCACCAAAAGTTCCAAACGCCGGCTGAACGAATGCCAGTGGGTTGAGATAGCCGGTGCTCGGAGTCCAGTGAGACAGGATGGGATTCACTCCCGGAACAACGTTGGGTCGTTGATTGAAATAAAAACGGCCGCTGGTATCGGTTGAGTTGGCGATGGGGATCGGCCGCCCACTCTGAACCGAAATGATTGTGTTCAACTGCCAGCCCGAGCCAAACTTCCCAACTGCTCCCCAAGCGGGAAGCTCATAGTTGATCGCTGTCGTGAAGCGATGCCGTGTGTCGAACAGCGACGGCCCGCGCTCGGCGGGGAGATTCCCGGGATCCTGAGGAAAAGCTGCGCCGGGAACAAAATCAATCCCATCCGAAGCATCATCAATCGACTTCGACCAGACGTAAGCGGCGAAACCCGAAACGCGGTGAGCGTTCTGGATACGCGCGACTGCCTGCAAAGCGTGATAAGTGGATGAACTCGAGGGCGTGAGCTCGTCGATTGCGCTGTAGTTATGATTCGCCCGGGTACCGGTCGCATCGGGTTCGTTCAGATCGGTAAGGCGCACTAACTTCGTACCTTTGCTGCCCACATAGCGAGCTTCGAACGAAGTATTCTCCGCGAGTTTCTGCTGAACATTGAGATTCCAGTTTTGCGTGTAGGGAGAATGGAACTTCCGTGGGGTGACGAAGATCGAGTAAGGAGGCGATGCAACGCCGTTCATGATGGGCGCATTCAGCGTTGGATTAGTGCCGTTAAATGCAGTGGGGTCAAACGACAGCGGCAAGACCGCTTTGGGGCCAATCGGATTGGTCACGACTCCAGCCGAAGTAGTGAAGTTCGCGATCAACAGGTCCTGAGGAACGTAGTCGTAGTAGATTCCGTAGCCAGCGCGGAGCACGGTGTTCTTCGCGACCTGCCACGCGAATCCCAAACGCGGCCCAAAGTCGTGCAGATCGCGGTTGTACAAGCCGTTGAGACCGTCGGTGCCCACCATCGCGAGGTTGCCGTCGCGACCGAGATTCGAGAGCAAATTGTTTTTCTCGCTCAGAGGGCCGAAGTACTCCCAGCGCAAGCCAAGGTTCAGAGTAAAGTTGGAACTCACGCGGTAATCGTCCTGCGCGAAGAAACTCAATCCATTGTTGTAGGTGGTGCGTTGCGTATTGCCGGCATCGACGGAGACGAAAGAGCAACAAAAAGTTGTGTCCTGCGTGCCTCCAGTGTAGAAGTTCGCCAAAGCGTCAACCACGGGATCGGTACTCAACCCGACGCCGGCAGTGAACTGGAAGATACCGCGCTCCAAGTTGTCGTTGAAATTGCTGATGGCGGCACGCCGAAACTCGCCTCCGAACTTTAACGTATGGCGGCCTTTCAGCCAGGTGAAGTTGTCGAGAATCTGAAAGGTCTGGCTTGTGCGTCCCCGCGGAACACTGAAACCGGTAGCGCCAAGGTTCTCGATGTTTGTGAAGTCAAACTCCGGCAAGCCGAGCTTGCCAGTACCGAAGTTCAGACCGATGCTGCTGGGATTGAAGCTGGCGTCCAGTGAACTGAACGACGTCCGGTAGCGGGTGTAGCCGAAGCGCACTTCGTTGATCTTCGAGGGGCTCAACGTGGAGAGCAGGCTAACCGAGACCACCTGCACGCGGGCGGGTGAGGTTTGCGCGAACTGGGGCAGTCGCGATCCTGCGCCGAAGCCACCCGGTGATCCGAAGGGAAAAATCTGGCTGCTCTGGCTAAACGCATAGCGGCCGGTCAGGAGTTCTGTGTTGGTAAGGTTTTCGTCGATTTTGGCAATCAGGTTGTCGCCATTGTTCTTGTCGCGCACTACGCCAGGAATTTGGCTGGTATTGCTTTTCGGATAGAACGCCAGAATCGCATCCAGTCCTGGATTGATCACGGGATTGCTGGCGCTTCCGTTGATTGCCCCCGCAATGGTGCGAGCCTCTTGGATCTGCGCTTGGGTTGGAACCAGGAGCAGAAAGTCGGACCCGACACGCTCGCGCTGACCCTCGTAAGCGCTAAAGAAGAAGGTTTTGTCCTTCACGACCGAGCCGCCCAAAGATGCTCCAAAATTATTGTTCTGGAATACGGACTTGTGCGGGTCGGTATTGAAGAAGTTGCGAGCGTCTAGTGAGCTGTTCCGCAGGAATTCGAACGCCGACCCATGCAACTTGTTGGTGCCGGATCGGGTGACGATGTTGACCACGGAACCGCTGTTACGGCCATATTCGGCACCAAACTGTGACTGCAGATTGAACTCCTGGATGGCGTCAATGGGCAGCAGCGAGGCCGGGGCGCCTCCGATACCGGTTTGGTTCAGAGCTGAATTATTGAAGAAGGGGTCATTGTTGTCGGTGCCGTCGAGAGTGTAGTTGTTGGAACGGTCGCGATTGCCGTTAATGTTGAACTGTCCGAAACCACCCTGCGTCCCGGCAACGCCTGATGGATCAACGGTAGCTCCGGGCGAGAGAGCAACCAGTTTGCCGAAATCGCGCCCGTTGAGAGGAAGTTCGGCCACCAACTTCTGGTCGACGACTTCGCTTAGTACGTCGCGCGTAGTGTCTATGACTGGCGCTTCTTCTGTGACGGTCAACTGTTCCAGCCGTTTTTCTACTCGGGTTAAGTCCAAATTGGCAGTAGTATCGGAGCCAACATTGACAATGACGTTTTCGCCGACCGGTGATAGTCCGCCGTACTCTGCCGTTACGGTGTATTCTCCGGCGGGAAGCTCAGCCAGCACATAAGCGCCGTCATTGCCGGTGTATGCCTCTCGCACCTGACCGGTCGCGTCGTTCTTGGCGGTTACCTTCGCACCGCCAATTGCATTGCCATTCGGATCCACGATTTTCCCGCGAATCGAGCCGCGGAAGCTTTGGCCGAGAACAAGACCAGGCATGAGCAACACAATGGACAAAATAATCAGGCATCGGACTCTAGTGCGGGTGTCGCGTGCAATCGGCGGTTGGCTGCTCATGTCTTAATTTCTCCTCGAAACTCTGTAAAACCCACAACTCGCATTTGTGGTAGCGCCGCCGTCCCCGGCGGCTGTTGTGAGGGCGGCCCGCCCCTACCGGCGAGGGCAAGATGCCAGCGCTGCCAGAAACGTCCAAAATCGTATTACCTATTCGCGCGCGAAATGAAGATTTGGGCCGGCGGCTTTACGCCATACATCGCCGCAAAGCTTCCCTGATTCACGGCTAAGCCAAGATGGCCGCGAGAGTCGATGTACAACAACGGCTTATTCAATGGCACGTCACTGAAAGTTCGCACAAACGGAATATTCATCTCGCTGTTGCCGACGGTAATGTGTAAGCTCTGGCCTCGCGCATAGCCTAGATTGAGGAAATCGTCGCCACTGATGTTGGTGACGAGATTGCCGAACGGTCCATCCGTCGCAATTACTTCCCCACTCAATCCGCGTTCATCCAGCTTCGCGGCGGCAATATCCAGGCGGACAAGTTGGCTTACATCGATCGCAGGTCCTACACCAGTCCAATCGTCGCCTCGCACCAGATGGGCGCCGACCGGCGAGAATATATCGCGCCCATGAAAAGTGGATGACAGTGCCGCCCCAATCATCCAGTCGCGATTCGTGATCTCGTGCGCAGCTTCGATTCCATCCCGATCCTGCAGCAGAGTCATCAGCCCGTTATCCGGCAACACGAAATACTGCCCGCGCTTCGACTTCACGACTACCGCCTTCCGAGTGCTGCCCACGGTAGGGTCCACCACGACCACAAAGACGGTTCCAGCCGGATAGTACGGGCTCGCGCCGTACAGGAAGCGCGCGCCATCGAGAATAGAGAACGGCGTGACTTGGTGCGTGAGATCGACAATGCGCACGTCCGGCGCAATGGAATACATCACGCCCCTGCAGATCGCAACTGAATCATCGACCGTGCCGAAGTCGGTCATGAAGACGATTGTGGGGATGCCTTTCGACGATGGGCCTTGAGCCGCCGCGCGGTTCCCCGCGAAAAGAATCAGCAGCAGGAGCAAAATCAAACAATGCGACGTGTTGAATCTTTCTCTCATGACGGTTTACTCCGTGAGGAACTATACGAATCTATTAGACTTGTTCAGACTCGAGCACATTTTTCGCAACCTCCGAGAGCGCTCGCGATTCTTTGAAATGTATTAAGTGGGGAATTGTAAACGCTGGTGGCTCAAGGCTGAAAGTCAATGCGCAACACGAAACCCTTTACGCCGTCTATAATTCTTTCGACTCTACTTGGCAATACAACCGCAAGGAGGATGTGATGCCTGAGGCTATTCCGGAGAAATATCGCGATTTGTTCAACAAGCGCGCTTTTGCCAATTTGGCGACTTTAATGCCCAATGGCAGTCCGCAGGTCACCCCGGTGTGGTGCGATTTGGAAGGGGAGTACGTGCTTTTCAATTCCGCCAAGGGCCGGCAGAAAGACCGCAACGTGCGTCGCGATCCGCGCGTAGCCATGGCAATTGTCGATCCCGAGAATCCCTACCGTTATCTCGAAATTCGCGGCCGCGTGGTGGAGATTACAGAGCAGGGCGCGGATGCGCACATCGATAAACTGGCTAAGAAGTATCTGGGCGTCGACAAGTATCCCTATCGGCAGCCGTCGGAAACGCGCGTGATCTACAAGATTCAGCCTGAGCATACCTCGACGATGGGTTGACGACTGTAGCATCAGTGTAGCTACGGCGTCTCACCGGCTGTCCCGAGGGCATTTTGCCCTCGGAGCGTTCCAGGAGATAACTCATTCGTACCTACAATCTCTGCTTGCTTGGTTTCGGCAACGTCAACCGGACGTTGTTTCACCTGCTGCAAAAAAAGGACGGCGAACTCCGCGAACGGGGAATTGCATGGCGGATTACGGGCGTGGCGACACGGAGAATGGGCTGGGTTGCGAATCAGGATGGGTTGGATTTCCTGTTGCCGGCAGACTATGCAGTGGCGCGCTCGGCAGTCATGACGCCGAAGCCATCCAATGTCAGAGAGTGGCTGCGTTTGGCGAAGGCCGATGTTCTGTTTGAAGCCACATCGCTCAGCCCGCGCGACGGTCAGCCAGCGATTGACCATATTCGCGCCGCCCTAGAAATGGGAGCTCACGCTATCACCGCCAACAAAGGCCCCATCGTTCATGCCTACGAGGAATTGAGTTACGTGGCGGTTGCGAAAGGACGAAGATTTCTATTTGAGTCCACCGTGATGGACGGTGCGCCCATCTTCGCTTTGTTTCGAGACAACTTGCCTGTGGTTCATCTTCGTGGATTTCGTGGGATTCTAAACTCCACGACCAATGTCATTCTCAGTGGGATGGAAGAAGGACTCAGCTTTGACGAGGCGCTCGCCAACGCGCAGCAGATCGGGATTGCCGAAACCGATCCCAGCAACGACATTGAGGGCTGGGATGCCGCGGTGAAGGTCGCTGCTTTGGTTCGGGTGCTGATGGGCGTTCCTATCCGTCTCGAAGAAATCCAGCGTGAAGGCGTTGGCAGATTGAGCGGAGAAACGGTGCGCGCTGCTCGGGCCGACGGTAGGCCGTACAAGTTAGTGTGCCGTGCTGAGCGAAACGGTCAGGCCGTGACGGCAAGCGTCCGGCCAGAACAGGTGCCGTTGAGCGATCCCTTGGCCTGGGTCGCGGGAACGTCGTCGATCGTGTATTTTGAAACTGACATTTTCCCTGGATTGGCGATTACCGAAAACAATCCTGGATTGGAAACTACCGCTTACGGGATGCTGGCTGATTTCGTGCGCGCGGTGACGCAATGAATTGTGCGGAACTGTGCGCGGCTGGACGGGTCGGAGACCCGTCTCCACACAACTCTTACGAACGGACGACTCTTGCCTACAAGACAAACCGAAACTACGAATGCTCTTGATCTTGATTGGGTTCGCTCTCAGTTCCCTGCTCTCTCGCAAACTGTAAACGGACATCCTGCGACTTTTCTCGACGGTCCCGGTGGAACCCAGGTTCCGCATCGCGTTATCAACGCTATCTCCGATTATCTGAAGCGTGACAATGCCAACACTGGCGGGGCTTATGCGACCAGTCGCCACACCGACGCAATGATTGCGGACGCGCGTTCCGCGATGGCAGACTTCCTGGGCTGCGATCCGGACGAGGTCGTCTTCGGTCCTAATATGACTTCGTTGACTTTCGCGATCAGCCGTTCCATCGGCCGCGAGCTTGGGCCGGGCGATGAAATCGTGCTTACCCAACTCGATCACGACGCCAACATTTCTCCGTGGCGCGCGCTCGAAGAGCGGGGCGTGAGCATCCGCATGGCGGAGATTCATGAAGACGACTGCACGCTCGACATGGACGATTTGGCGCGCAAGATTACTGATCGCACCAAATTGGTTGCCGTCGGCTACGCTTCGAATGCGGTAGGCACGATCAACGATGTGAATAAGATTATCCACCTGGCCCACGAACGTGGCGCCATGGCATACATTGACGCCGTCCATTATGCGCCGCACGGCCCTATCGATGTCCGCGCGCTCGATTGCGATTTCCTGGCGTGCTCGACTTACAAATTCTTTGGGCCGCACATGGGCCTGCTCTATGGCAAGCGTGAACACTTGAAGCGGCTTGAGCCTTACAAGGTTCGCGCTAACACCAACGCGATTCCCAACCGTTGGGAGTGGGGCACGCTGAATCATGAATGCATCGCCGGGATCGCGGGATGCGTCGATTATCTGGCCGATGTTGGACGACGTGTGAATCCACTAGCATCTAATCGCCGGGCTGCTGTGCTCGCCGCCTACGACGCGATCCAGAAACATGAGCGCACCTTGATGGAAAGCCTGATTCGAGGATTGCTCGCGATTCCCGAACTGAAGCTTTATGGCATCAGTGATCCGAAACGCTTCGATCAACGCTGCCCGACCATGGCTGTGCGTATCAAAGGTCACACGCCCTTGGAACTTGCGACACGGCTTGGGGAACGCGGGATTTTCACCTGGGACGGCAATTACTATGCGGTGAACTTGACGGAGCGGCTCGACGTGGAAAAAGATGGCGGCTTCTTGCGCATTGGACTAGCGCACTACAACATGGCGGAGGAAGTGGACCGATTCATTGCGGCCTTACGCGAAATTGGAATCTAGACAGGCTTCCACGCCCGTGCCATCACAACTGTTGCTCCAGTATTCTCACCGGGCTCCGCGTCGCATTTCAGTGACATTCTCGTCCTTCGCGACCAGCACTACCGTTGCCAGGTCGATGAACAATCCATGCTCGACCACCCCCGGCATGTCGCTTAGCCGGCGCGCCAGAGCGGGCGGATCGGGAATCTGGCCGAAGCTGCAATCGAGGATGTGGTGGCCTTCGTCGCTTATAAAAGGATTGCCCTTCACGTCCTGGCGCAATTTTACCGTCGCTCCGAGAGCTGCAATTCTCTTTGTGATCAGTTGCTGGGCGAACGGGATGACTTCGACCGGAAGCGGAAACTTTCCCAGCACGGCAACCTGTTTGCTCGAATCAGCGATGATGATGAGTTGCCGCGATGCCGAGGCGATAATTTTTTCGCGCAGCAGCGCGCCGCCGCCTCCTTTGGTCAGATGCAGCTGCGGATCGAATTCGTCGGCGCCGTCGATGGTGACATCGATTTGCTGGAATTCGTCGAGCGTAGTCAACGGGATTCCCAGGCTCGCGGCCAGATCTCTGGTATGGACAGAGGTAGGGATGCCGCGAATCTTCAACCCTGCCTGAACTCGTTCACCCAAAAAACGCACAGCATAGGCTGCGGTCGAGCCTGTTCCCAATCCAACGATGTTGCCTTCATGCACGAAACGCAGGCTGGCACGGGCGGCTGCAGCTTTTTCCTGATCGCCCTTTTTTAGATCATTCGTTTTCAGATCATTCGCCATGTTGAATCGCGATTCCCGCGAGCGACTACTTTACCGCTTTCTCGACCAGCGCACCAACTCCCGCGATATTCCAAGTGTGTTTTACGGTGGAGCTTCTGATAATCTGCCGCCGACGTGCGCGCCGCCGCCATCTTCGGGCCGGGATCTTCGATCAAGAACCTGAAGCCGTTCCAGAAGGATTCGACAGCCTGGCTTGTTGGCCTGCCTGCTGCATCGAGCGAGGCAGATGCAATTCTTATCTTCGGTGGCGACGGTACTGTCCACCATCATCTGGCGCAATTGGTGAAGCTGCAGCTTCCCGTTCTGGTTGTGCCTTGTGGCAGCGGAAACGATTTCGCGCGGGCGCTGGAACTGCGTAGAATTCAGGATTCTTTGGGAGCATGGCGCAAGTTTTCCTCCGGCGGAGATAATGTCCGGACGATTGATCTTGGTGTAATCAGCCGATTAACAACGGACGAAACGGGCACGGGCGAATCGGCCGTGCCACGTTATTTTTGTTGCATAGGCGGCGTCGGCTTGGACGCTGAAATTGCGCGGCGTGCCAATCAACTTCCGCGCTGGCTCCGGGCACGTGGTGGATACATTCTGAGTTTGCTGCCCGCGCTGGCGGGATTCGTGTCCATCGAGATGAAGATTTTCGTGCCTGGCGCAAAGGCTGCGGATGCATTCGTTCCCCGAGCCCCGAAGCCCGTGATGGTTGCTGCGTTCGCGAATGCGCCGGCGTATGGCGGTGGGATGAAGATCGCACCTACAGCACAACTGGACGACGGGAATCTCAACGTCTGCGTTATTGGCCGCATGAACAAATTCAAGTTGTTTTTTCTTTTCCCCACCATCTATTTCGGACGTCACCTCAGCATCCAGCAAATAGAGTACTTCCAGACGGATCGCCTGCGACTGGAAACGGACAAACCGCTCGATGTTTATGCGGATGGGGAGTACGTGTGCCGCACCCCAATCGAGGTGAGTGTTGCGCGAGCGGCTTTGCGCGTGATTAGAGCCTGATTGCCGAAGTCCCCGGTGTCCGTGGATTCGGTCGACATAGCAACTGAAGCCGATCCGCCGTCAGGCTTACGATATGGCTGAAGCCATATCCTGATACGAGTCGCAGATCAGAAAGTATATCGAAGCACATCACAGACTGCTCTTTGTCACAAGCGATCGGCGATCTTGGCGGCAATCTTCTCTGCTGCATCAGGGCTGATTCCCGTGGCACGCAAATCGATATTCACCATGACATCGCCCTTGCGCATCATGAACCCTGAGCCTCCGGGCGCGACGTAGGCTTCATCTCCCACGCCCGGCACCGACGTGAAGGTGTCCATACCCGAAATAGCTTTCATCGCTCCGTGGGCAAGTTTCATGGCCATGGCTCCGCCTTTCCAGGTGAACTCGATGTCCAGGCGCCGGTTGCCGTCGCTGCCGTATGGATATTCGCATGTGTTGCCGCGGGCCTCGCGGGCCTGGACCGGTGCGTGGAGAATGGCGGCCACCTCGGTGGAGGAAAGCAAACAAGGATCTTTCCGGCCGGTGTACGGCGTCTCGTTTGCGCCCATCTGCTGGGAGAATTCGTGGGCCTTCTGCCTGACTCGATAGGCAACGTAGAAGCAGCCACCGGCGACCAGCAGCATCAGGAAAACGAAGACCGCCACTATAATCAGGATGATTTTCAGCGCGGAACTACCACCTTGAGAGACGGGCGGCGGCGCGGGACTCATAGGCGGGACTGCTGCTACTGGGGTTGCCGGCGCCGGTACGGGCGTGGCTGCTATGGCTGGTGGAACCGGGGCGCCGGGTATGGCCGCGCCGCACGTTGAACAGAATTTCACCCCTGGTGCAATTGGAGATCCACAACTTCCGCAAAATCCGGCCATGTATCACCTCCGTAAGGTGTGTTCAGAGGCTGCAGAGCTAGAGGGGAGATACTCTTTCGCCCACTGGGCTTTTTGTTTCGCGATTTCTTCCACGGCTTGCCAGGTTGCGGAAAAACCCGCAATCAGCGACTGGAAGCTTTAAGGGGCACGGCTTCAAGCAGCGCCGCACATCTCACGGCACGGCTAGAAAGTCGTGCCCCTTCAAAACTTCCAATGCCGAGAGTTTTTCCGCAAGCTCTTGCGCCGTGGGCTGCATTCTTACGCCGTTTCTCGGCTAAAAATCCGGACACTATGACGACCAGAAACAAAACAGATTGACTGAGCAGGCCGAATATTACGTAGCTTTCGGACGCCGGTCAAGACGGAAGCGCGAAATCTCAGACCCTCCCTGCCCTCACGGTGCTAAACTACCCTCACTGTATGGCTGAGAACGGTCGTTCCCGCACGGTGCTATGGATCGTGATCGGTGGAGGAGTGTTTTTCCTCTTCGTGCTAGCTGTGTTTACGCTGGTGTATCTCACCTTGCACGCGGGTGGTCAGCAATCGTCACTGAACTTCGGAGACAAAATTGGCGTGGTCGACCTGGAAGGCGTCATCCTCGATTCCAGCGTGATCGTGCCCCAGCTCAAGAAATTCGGCGACGACGATTCCATCAAGGCCATCATTTTGAAAGTGAATTCCCCGGGCGGAGGAGTTGCGGCGTCGGAGGAGATTTATCGCGCAGTCAAGCGTCTGCGCGACGAAAAGCACAAACGCATTGTGGCTTCGATCAGCACCGTGGGCGCGAGCGGCGCATACTACGTTTCTTCTGCCACGAATAAGATTTATGCGGACAATGGCAGCGTGGTGGGATCGATCGGAGTGATTGCGGAGTGGGTGAATTATGGCGACCTCATGCGCTGGGCAAAGCTGAAGCCCGAAGTACTGAAAGTTGGCGTGCTTAAAGATACGGGTGACCCCAGCCGGGAGATGACTCCGGCGGAGCGGGCCTACATGCAATCGCTGATCGACAACATGTATGGCCAGTTCGTGCAAGCGGTGGCCGACGGGCGCCATGCGAAAGCTGAAGATATTAAGGCCATCGCGGACGGCAGGGTGTGGACCGGGCAAGAGGCGCTCTCCATGCACCTGATCGACCAAGTCGGCGACTTTCAGAATGCGGTGGACGATACCGCGAAGTCGGTTGGGATCAAAGGTGAGCCTGTGCTGGTCCATCCTGAAAAAGACCGGAAGACATTGTCCGACTTGCTCTTTGGCGATATTTCCCAGTGGCTGCCGACCCGGGAGAAGCTGTTGGACAACCAGATGGGATTCTATTATCTGTGGAAGTGACAGGAACTGGCTCTGGGCTCTGGGCTCTGGGCTTCGGGCTCTGGGCTTCGGCCTTCCGACCTAACATCAGAATCATAGTGTTTCGGAAATTCAAGCTTGTGCCGGAAACCAGACGCCTAAAGCCTGGAGCCTGTAGCCTGACCTGAAAATGCCACTTGCGCACAACCCCTGAAATTTGAGAAGGTTATGCAGGACCTGATGTGGCTCGGGAGCCTCGACCCAAGCAAAAGCGACTTTCATCACGACACTTACGGAGCGAAAAGGCGTATGACTAAGGCTGACCTGATCGATGAAGTATCCCAGTTGGCGGAACTAACCCGCAAGGACAGCGAAGTAATCGTCGAGACCATATTCGACAGCATCGTGCGTTCGCTGCGCGTGGGTGACAAAATCGAGATTCGCGGCTTTGGCAGCTTTCGCACCCGGCAACGCAAGCCGCGCGTCGGCCGCAATCCGAAGACGGGCGATCGCGTGGAAGTCCCTGCCAAGAAGATTCCATTCTTTAAACCGAGCAAGGAATTGAAGGATTTGGTGAATACGGGAGTGACTGAGTCCGCTGCGTCGGCGCCAGCCACGCCTGCGTCTCCAACGCACTGAAGGCGCTCGCTACGCTCGCTTACCCGGACGAGGCGTCCCGGCCTACGTGATATGTGCTGCAATCCGGAATGTGCCCGCGAGATGTGTCTCTGTGATTAAATCAGATTCATGTTTGCCCGCAAGATTCGCGTGGAGTATGAGCAGAATGGACGCCGGCTTCCTTGCCCACTGAAGTGGCTGGACAGTTTCTCCATGCGCAACTTCACCAACGCCAGCGTTTTCGACAATACCCTGCCTTTGGGTGACGGCCTGATGGAGATTGGTACCCAGGTTCCGTTAGCTGAATTAAAAGGAGCGATGGAGGACTGGTTTCGGCGCAAAAGCTACATTCCCAAGGACGCGACGTTAACGTTAACCGAGACGGCTTCAAAAGCTTGAACCATAAGCGGATCGCAATTCCGAGAAGTGCAAGACACTCCAGCAGGGCATCAGCGAATCAATTCCAACCGGCGCAAGCCTTGCTTAGCGCTTGCATTGTTCGGATCAATCTGTAAAACAATTCGATATTCTCTCTGCGCGTCATCGTATTTTCCCGCGCCAGCGTCTTGTTCAGCCTTTCGCAGCAACAAAGGGATGTCTTTCGCTGAAAAATCGGAAACGACCTTGCCTGCCGGCTTCTCCGCCTGGATCCTCGGCGGTTTTGGCTTCGGGACGGGCGGTTTTTCGACCTCAGGCGCAGAGCTTTCCGACGCCGCGGAATTGCCGACCGGAGTGTTGTTTGCTGGTTCGATGTTCGGTGGTGCCACGTTCTCCGACGGAGACGGTGTCTGCTGGACGCTGGAAGGATGGTCCACGACGGGGGCTTTGCGCGAATAGAAGATCAGTCCAAGAGCGGCCGCTAACACAATCACACACGCAGCAACCAAAGATCGCTTCAACCACGGAGAGCCAGCGTCGTCCTGTGGGTCGATTAGCAATTCATTAAGGCCTGCAGCTGGAACCAGCGTGTTTACGTCGTCCCGATGCTCCAATATCGACTCAGGCATTGGCAAAACTTTAACCGGTAGCGGTTCGCTGTTCTGTACAAATATCTGGGTTGCTTGCGGAAGGACCTCCTCTACAGGGGGCGTATGATCCGGTTTTCTCCAGACTAGTTCCCGGCCACGTGGTGCTGAGTCCGAACCTCCAGCTCCTCCTGGCGTCACGGGGTTGAACCGAAGGCCAGGCATCTCTCGCAATGTCTCGTAAGCACCGTCGGTTATCAGGACTTGGGCAGGCTTAGCGTATTGGAGAAGAGAAACGCCGGGCGCGTTAGCACCACCCGAACCACGCTCTGCTTCACCATGAACCACCACGGCCGCTGCGAAACGGCCTTGCGGCCGGTGCCGGGCAAACTCGAGAACAGCCGCCTGGATCTGCTTTGCGGCCTTTATGGCTTTCGCAGGAGTTTCAAACTGCGCGACGATATTAGTCCGAGGGTCTGCCAGCACGACGCCATCGCTCGCAGCAACCAGGTCGGCAACCATGTAAACCAGCGCGCTCTGGCTGTTCCACGAGAGTTCCACGGGCTTGCCTTCCCGACCTGCGGCCCCCCACATCCGGATGGAGATTTCCGTTGCAGTCGAGGAAAGGACGAGCTCAGAGGCTTGTCGGCTGGATGTCATTTTCTTATGCCGAACGATCGGGGCGGCGTTATCATAGCTGGCGCCGCTCTTGGGGGAGGAAGCTAGATTACGGCAAAAACGCGCCTGGTGCAAACCCCAAGAAAGAGCGCCGGCAGTGCGTTCGCAATGCTTGACTTCAGCGCCTGACTGAGTATCATACCGTCACCTCTGGGTAAGCCGCTTGGCTGGCTACATGACAGCAAGGCTTGGTTGTTACTTTTATGCCGCTTCGCCAATACGCAACCACATTTTCGTCCGCGGCTATCCTTTTCCGTAAACCATTCTGCTGTCTAGGCCTAGCTATTTTTTTATGCGCGCTTTGTGTACGGGCGAAAGACGCACCCGTCAGTGGGATTGAACTCTACGACGGTCCGAACGGGCCGGCCTACGTTCAAGTAAGTGACTTATTGATCAACGGTAAGATCGAGTTGCGCACTTGTACGCCCGGTGCAAAGATCGACAAATCGGGGTACGGGAGACTGCAGAAGATCACTCTGAACTCAGCAACGTCTCTGCAGCGCGGGTTGGATGGCATGTTGACGCTCACTAAGGATTCTGCCACCGTTTGCGTCGTTCCTTCCAATCTGAAATTTGAAAAAGACGCAGCCCAGACGCCATCCGAGTTGGCGGATCGGGCTGTCCTCCAGGGAAGGGTACTCCCTTCTTCGCCCCCTGGCCCAGACACACCACCAGCCCTTAAACCGGGGGTCGAAATCCGATTTGTTCCAGTACCCGATGTCGAACTTGCAGAATACCTTCGAGCCGACCGAGCTCATTCCGTTGCGATGTGGCAGGAATATCTGGTCCGCTATGGCACTTCGGCTCACTCGGACCAGGCGAAGCACTCGCTATCCTCTCTTTACCTGAAGGAGGGGGAAGACGGTCTCGCAGAGTATCGCAAGTCGGCATCGTCCTCCGCTCCCTCTTACGCCGATCTCAAGAAAGCGAAGACCCGGGCCGACCAATCGCTAGCTCTGATTCCAGCGAATCCCCAAGCCACAAAGCTGCGCGACAACGTTCGAACCGAACTGGGTGCGTTAACCGACAAGGCCCGCACGGAATTGCAAGCCTACCAACAAGCTCTTGCCGCGCATGCTGCCGGTTTATCGCACCTAGTGACCGCGCGGAAGTTAGTCGATCAAATCGTCGATGTTGACGCTCTTTTCGATCCGGGCTTGAAAGTGCAGAACAGCGTCAACTCTGAAACGCGGACGTTTGACTCTACTCTTCGCAATGCCGAATCCCTGATGAATGCGCAGCGGATCGACGATGCTCTGGCTGCCATTATCCCCTACCGCGCATTTGCCGACGAAGAAGCGCGAATCGCAGTAATCGTAAATGCGGCTTACAAGTTCCACTTCGACCGCGGAGCAGCGGCTCAAAGCGCAGAGAAATGGCAGGAGGCAGTCCAGGAGTACCAAAAGGCGTACGCAATAAAAAACACCGACGAGGCTGCTGCGTCGTTGCAAAAATCCCAGGCCGGACTGCAGACTTCGCAAAATCGGATTGCCGCGGATGCGGCTCTCAACCAGAGCCAGGATTTCGAGCAACAGCATCAGGACGTCGATGCCTACGAGGTGCTGGCTAAGCTTCCGGATGCCCCGCGCGCCCTGGTGGCGGATAGAATGCAGGCGTTGGAGCCAGCTTACATAAAAGCGGCGTCCATCGAGGCCAAGAAGCTCCAGGAGGCTCACACACCCATCAATGGGCGGGCGGACGAAGTGGGTGTGCAACGGGCCTACGATCTGCTGCAACGCGTTACCGGTTTGAGCGACGATACGAATCTAAAGCTAAGGCTGGATCTGCTTTCTCAAACCATAAGCGATTACTACTTGCAGCAGGCCAAGCGTTATTTCGCAAAACCTTTGGGTTCGGGCGCAGGGATGGGATGGTTGTATCTGAACCAGTCCCAACTATACAAGCCCAATCGGGACGACGTTCGCGACGAGCGCACAAAAAGCGCTTCCGTCTATCAGATGCGCTCCAAGCTTTCTGTCCGAGTCGTGTTTCGTGATCAGACCTCGCGACGCGATAGCGCCGGATTTGCCGAGCAACTCTCCGATGCCATCGCCACCGGACTGGAAACCTCGGGACTCCTGGTCCGGGTCATACGGCCTAACGATCCTACTTCCGTTGAGCCCAACTTCCAATTGGTTGGGGATGTGCTTCAACACCGGCCGGTCATGAACCCATCCCTGCAGCCGATGGAATCCAAGTACCGCTCCGGGGAGAGAGAAATTCCTAACGAGGATTGGAACAAGGTCAATCGCGAGTACGAATCTGCCAGCCTGGACTTAGAAAATGCGCAGAGGGTCCTGCAGGGCGCTCAAACTCGCGGCAAGAAAAAGGAAATAGCCGACGCCAACCTTGCGGTGTTGAACGCCCAGAAGAAAGTCGAAGCCGCACATACAAGGCTCGACTCCATCCCCAAGACAACCCCAACTGACATCGTCAGGCCTTACACCTACACCAAGAAGACAATCAATCTGGCGGCCGTGGTAGACCTCGCATTCCGAATCGTAGATGCTTCGAACAATCCCATCGAACCGGCTACACCCATCACACGAAACGCAGAAAAAACTTACGTTATTCTGGAAAATGTGAAGCCCGAGGACACGGAGGGGGTTAAGGCAGAGGGTACTGCCCCGGATGAAATTCAGTTTCTCGCCGACGTTGAAATCGAGGCCAGGGATACGCTAATCAAAGCGGTTAAGGAAAAGGTCTCGGGGCTGCCGCCAAAGATTTTTGAACAAGCGCGCAAACGAGCGGCAGATGGCGATTTGGATGGCGCAGCCGAATCCTACATACTTTATCTGAACTCGACCCCGGAAACTCAGACAGCGGAGCGAGCCGAGGCCCGGCGATTCTTGCAGACACAATTCAACATTCGGCAGGTTATAACATCGTAAGCGAGCAAAAACCGTGACACCGCCAAACATTACCCGGATCGGCAAGTACAATATCGTCGATGTTCTCGGTCGCGGCGGCATGGGGTTGGTGTATCGGGCATTCGACAAACATCTTGGCCGTGAAGTGGCCATCAAGACGGTCACCGAAAACTTCGCCCGCGATCCGGAAATGCTCGAACGCTTCAATCGGGAGGCTTCAAGAACCGGAATTCTGAAGCACCCCAACATCGTTACCATCTACGACCTGGGCGAGCAGGACGGTTTTCCCTACATCGTCATGGAGTATGTCGCCGGGGAGCCATTGGATAAGTTGATTCACTCCAACCGGCCCGTTCCCTTATCCTTCAAACTCAAAATCATCGAACAAGTCTGCGACGCCTTGGGATACGCTCATCAAAACGACATCATTCACCGCGATGTGAAGCCGGCCAACGTGATCGTGCAACCCAACGGGGTGGCCAAGCTACTGGATTTCGGCATTGCCCGGGAAGAAAAATACGGTACGGAAATCGGTCTTACGCGCACCGGGAACCTGATTGGCACCATACCGTACATGGCGCCTGAGCGGCTGCAGAACAAACCTTTCGACGGACGCTCTGACATATTCGCAACCGGCGTCATGCTCTATCAACTGGTGACCGGGCATCTGCCCTTTGCCGGTGAGGAGTACGAGCTTGTATCCAAGCTGCTGCACGAAAAGCATCCGCCACTGAGCAACTACCTTCACGAGTACCCTGCCGCGCTGGATTCGATACTCGAACAGTCTTTGGCCAAGGATCCGGAAGCGCGTTACGCCACCGCCAATGAAATGGGGGCGGAAGTCCATTCTGTAGCCGAGGCATTGAAGAAGACGCAGGTACTCGAGATGTTTCACCAAGCAGAACGCTTGGTCGAAGGCCAAGAGTATACTCACGCGCGCGAAATGCTGCTGCAAGTCGTCAAGCTCGATAGCCAGCACATTGGCGCTAGACAACTGATGGTCGTCGTGCAGCAGAATCTCTTGCTTCGTCAACGCGCGGAGCAGCTCCAGCAGCTGCGGTCGCAGGCGGAAGATGCGATTCACGACAAGCAATATGAGAAGGCTATTGGCTATCTTGAACAAGCGATAAAGCTTGATCCCATTAATTCAGAACTGGCGGACAGGTTGGAAGCCGTCCGCCAGAAGAAGTTGAGGAATGAGCGAATCGAGAGTTTTCTCAAACAGGCCGACGGCGCCCGGGACATGGGCAAGCTGGAAGTTGCGCAGGCCATTATTGTGAAGGCTCTTGAGCTGGATAAAGAAGACTCTCGCGTCCGGGCCGCGTATTCCTCAATCGTCCAGCAGGTCGAGGAAGCCGCAAGACGGGTCAAGGTGAGGAAGCTTCTGGAATCGGCGCGGACTGAGATCGGTGCCCGCCGGTTTACTGCGGCCCTGCAGTTACTGCAGGACGCGGAGCAGATCGACCCGTCCAATCCAGAGTTTCTTTCCCTGCTCAACGTAGCGAAGTCCGGTCACGATCAGGAGCAGCGGCGGCGAATTCTGGATCAGATCCAAAACGAAATCGCTGGCGCGCAAACTCCCGAACAACTACTACATGTGGCAGAACTCGTGAACCAGGCCTTGCAAAAGATGCCAAGCGAGCCTTCGCTGCTGAAGTTCAAAGGGCAGTTGGATCGACAGATCCGAGATCTCGAAACCCGGCAACTCGTCGATGAGGCCGTGCGCCGCTGCCGCAGCCTGATTGAAAGTTCGCCCCACAAGGCTTTGGAAATCGTCAAGGAGCAACTCGCCCGGTTTCCAAGTGACCAACGGCTTTTGATGCTTCAATCGAGCGTTGAGGAGCGATTGGCTCAGTGCAAACTGGAAGATTCCCGAGCGTGGTATCTGGCGCGCGCGCACGAAGTCATGAACAAGCGGCAGTACGCCGAAGCCGTCAAGTTGCTGGAAGCCTGCCACGCGGAGGGGATTTTTTCCGGAGAAGTCAGCGAACTCCTTGAGTACGCCCGGCATGAAGCGGAACAACAACTTCGCCGATCCCTGGTCGAAAAGTATTTTGGGCGGGCGCAGACCCTTATGGAGGCCGGCGATCACGATGCTGTGATCGCTTTACTCGAACCCATTCTTCACCAGACGGATGAACCTTCACTGCGGACACTACTGGAAAAGGCCCGCAACCAGCGCCAGTCCGCGCAACGCAAGATCGATGCGACGTTGGAAACACTTCGACAATTCACCGAGGGCGGGCAGTATGAAGCTGGAGTGAGCTTCCTCGAATTGCAGCCGGCGGTAATTTTGAAGTCGGACCGAATTCAGGCCGCCCTCCAGCAGACGCGCGACGTCTGCAATCGCGATCAGGAGGCATTACAAGTAATTGCGAAGGCTTACGCAGCGCTGGATGCTAACGACATTGCATCTGGCTGGCAATGCATGAAGAGTGCCCTCAAGGACTATGCCGGATCACCGCTGTTGAAGCAGGCTTTGACGAGATTCGAAAGCAGGCAAGCGCCGGTCGCAAACCACGCGCTGTCTTCTGCAATCGAACTTTCGGAGGCTGCCTTAACAGCGGGCAACCGCACTCGAGCCGACGAGGTACTTCGCGCAGCGTCTTCACTCGTCGAATATGCAAGCCCAGAATTGCGCGCTGATTGGCAGCGCCTCACCAAGAAAACAGCTCGAGCCAAGGTGCTCGCCCGCGTGGGAATAGGAAAATTCGGCTCAGGCAACTCCTCCGCATAATCTGACTAGATGGCATTGGGAAAGCATTAACCACGACTGAATTATCCTCTGCATTGTTACACTGATGCTCAAATGCTTCCTTGCCAGCGCCATCTCTTCGACATCCCCGACGACGTCGCTTACCTGAACTGCGCTTACATGTCGCCGCTGATGAAGCCGGCACTGGAGGCTGGAACCGCGGGTCTCGCCCGCAAAGCGCACCCGTGGCAGGTTACGCCCGATCAATTTTTCACCGGCGCGGAAGAATTTCGCACCACAGCCGCGCAGATCGTCGACTGCTCGACTGAATGCATCGCCATCGTTCCATCGGCCAGTTACGGCATCGCCACCGCCGCCCGAAATTTGCCACTCGATAAGGGCCAGAGCATTCTCGTACTCGATGAGCAATTCCCATCGAACTATTACGGCTGGCAGCGGCTAGCCGAAGAGAAGGATGCGTCTCTGAAGATCGTCCCTTGGCCTGAAGACAGCGACTGGACCGCAGCCATTCTGAATTCCCTGACTGCCGATGTCGCCATCGCCGCACTGCCACACGTGCAATGGACGAGCGGCGGAAGGCTCGACCTCGTACGCATCGGCGAAGCATGCCGCAAGCTCGGCGCCGCCCTTGTGCTCGACCTCACGCAGTCACTCGGTGCTCTGCCTTTTAGTGTTCGCGAGGTGCAACCGGACTTCGCCGTCGCGGCCTGCTACAAATGGCTGCTCGGACCATATTCTGTCGGCCTTCTCTATGTCGCTCCGAAATGGCAGGGCGGAATGCCCTTGGAGGAAAATTGGATCCAACGCGCCAACGCGAGCGACTTTGCTAGCCTGATCTTGTACACGGAAAACTACGACGCGGGCGCGCGACGATTCGACATGGGTGAGCGCGCACACTTTGCTCTCCTGCCCGCCGCTGTGCGCGCCATGGAGCAGTTGCTGGAATGGAAGATCGCGCGGATTTCCGAAACTGCCGGCGCGCTCAATCGTCAACTTGCTCACGAGGCTGCGGACCTGGGATTCTCCGCTCCTCCTGAGCCGTTGCGCGCGCCTCACTACCTGGCGCTGCGGAGAAGGGCTGCGATCCCGAAGGAGCTTCCGGAAATGCTTGCACGAGAGAAAGTGTTCGTCAGCGTCCGCGGAAGTTCGATTCGAGTAACACCGCATGTCTATAACACCGTGGAGGACGGCGAACGTCTCATCAGGTGTTTACGCCGCGTCGTGGGCGGGGCAGCGAGGCACTAGAGGCACGGCGGGTTCTCAGGTTAAACCCGCCGTGCCTGGTTTTATTGTAGTGCTTGCCGTCAGTGCCCACCCGTCCTGCCGGGAGTAAAAGAGATACCCCGGAGAACTTCCGTAAATCCAGCCGCCACCAATGGCGAGAAGCTCTCGCCGGTCGGCAGGGTCGTCGCGCTCACCTGATCTGTGATTGTGACGAGTTGGTTTGGATCGGCGCCTTGGTCCCCATTTCCGCTGACGGTCGAGGTTATGCCATAAATGGTCGCCGTACCGTCTCGGTTCACGATGCCGGTGATATTACGCAGGCCATCGGTTCCAGGAGACCACGGCAAGCCGGTCGCCGGATTGTTTCCAGTCGGATAGCCGCTGACAGTGTACGGAACGCCTAACTGCAATCCGGATTGCAAGACGTAAGCCAGATTCCATTGGCCCGTGCCGGAATCAAAGATCCACTTCTGCAATCCTGCGGTCGTCTGCGATGCGGCCGTCGTATACATTCCGTTGGAAAAGGTGTTGTCACCATTGCCCTCGTCAGAAACGTACAGAGTGTTTGCGTCCGCAAACCATATGCCGAATGGAAATGAGGTCGTGGACTTGAGCGTCGTGGGAAAGCCCTTCAGAACGCACATATTATTGGGATCAAGACCCTTCGTCTGCAGAACATTAGGATCGTAAGCCAGCGGTGCCGTAGGCAGGACCGCGTTGGCCGGAGGCAAGCCGACACCGTTTGAGTCGTTGCAGATCGTCAGAGTGGGGTCGACAAAGTAGACTGTGTTGACGCCGTTGCCACCGCTGCCCTTCGTATAATAGATAACATTGTTAAAGATCCTGAGGCCGCGGAAGTTGTCGTCTTTGCCAATCTTGTCATGCGAATCGCCTAATTGAGTAATGTTGAAACTCGCCAGGGGCGTGGGAAGTCCGGGCCCGTCGTGTCCAGCTTTGCCCTCTGAGTTGAGAATCTGCGCGCCCGCAGCGATAATGATTCCGTCCGGCTGGGGATTTCCACCATTACCCGCATTCCCCGCCGTGTAGAAGAAATTCGCGTCATGGTTGTTGTTCAGGATGACGGCCCGGCCATTGTTCCCGCTGTAGGCGTTGGTCGCTGTCACCTTGAACTTTCCCTTAGCATCGACCAGCCCGACTGCGCGATAGTAGCTCTCGCCGACCGGGTTGGTCGGATCGACAACCGCGGGAGTATTGGAATTTGACACGTCGAGGTTGTCGACGTCCGAAACATAGCCCATGAAGGTCAAATACTCACCGTCAGTAGAGAGGTTTAGAGCCAGTTCGGATTTGGAGGAAAAACTGGTGACCATCTGGTCCTCGCGGTCGTGCGGGCCTCCATGTTGCGAATTGTTCGGAATTTCGAGCGAGTTGATGAATTTTCCATCAGGAGTGTACTGGTCCAGGAACATCGTAGAGGTGATCCCAAAGCTGCCGTCAACAAGGTTATTGTTCCAAACATACGGATAGGTACCGTCATTGATGGCGTTTCCGTTACATCCGCCTTGTGTAGCCTGGCAGTTTGGCGGCAGGAGTTGGCCAACCGTCACATTGTTCGGGTTATTGTCGTATACAGATCGGCTGACAACGAGGTTGTTAGGAGAGAAATGAGTATGTTGCGCAGAGGCAACCGCAAAGCCGGCGACAACACTCAGCGAAACCATCGCTAAGCGCTGAGCGCCTTTGCGCACACGATCGACCTTTGGTCTAATGCTGTTAGCTGTCATAGGAAGTCTCCTTGGAATCTCGGGGATTGAACCTGTCGTGTCCCGCAAGGTTCGCAACCGATTTTTGCAGCTAGCGCTTAATCTGTGGTGACTGGATCGTTACAATTTGATAAATATCGTGCCGTGCAGTTGGGCTGGCGGCTGCGCGAATGGCAGATATCGATCCCGGCCGCATACTGAATTTCATGCCCCGCGAAAGGCTTATAACCTGGACGGCAAACCTTCGAGTGTGAAGACCCTTCGTTCGTGTTATCCATGTAGAATTGTGCTGGCAGTTTTTCGAATTCCCAAAGAGATTTTGTGGCAGCTCAACTCGCAAAATGATCCCACGCACGACAAGTCTACGGCGGTTTCCCTTTGTGCAGTTGGACGTGTTCACGACACAGCCGTTTGAGGGCAATTCCCTCGCAGTCGTCTTGGATGGCCGAGGACTCAGCGACCAGGAAATGCAGGCGGTCGCGCGGGAGATGAATCTCTCCGAGACCACGTTTATCCTTCCCCGTGAAGCATCCGTCGAGCGCGAACGCGGGGTGAGGGTGCGAATTTTCACGGTGCAGGAAGAGTTGCCATTCGCCGGTCATCCTACGCTGGGAACCGCATTTCAATTGCGCGGGTCGTCGGGCGCGCGTGAGATTGTGCTGGACCTCAACGTGGGCAAGGTTCCGGTTCGTTTCGAGGAAGGGGCGGGGCAGCCAGTGTTCGGCGAGATGAGCCAAGTCAATCCCGAGTTCGGGGCGCGGCATGATCGCGAGGCGGTGGTGCGTGCGTGCGGTTTGCGGGACGGCGATCTCGATCCTTTGTTGCCGGTCCAGACAATTTCGACCGGCCTGGCTTTCACCGTGGTTCCCATACGCGGACTGGAACTCATGCGTGGGCTGCACGTAGATCCGAGAGGCTCCGCGGAATATCTTGAACGCTCAGGTGGAGAGTTTTTCTACTTTGTCAGTCGTGAGACTGTGGATCCCGCAGCCCGGCTGCACGCTCGCATGATGTTCTACAACGGTGAAGATCCGGCCACCGGTTCAGCGGCAGGATGCGCGGCGGCATGGATGGTCGCCCATGGCGTAGCTCAACCCGAGGAACGCGTGCTGATCGAACAGGGTGTCGAGATGAAGCGTCCCAGCCGGATTTTCGTTCGCGCTTCGCGTGAGGATGACCGAGTGGTTAATGTGCGAGTCGGTGGAAATGTTGTCGAAGTCCTACGCGGAGAAATTAGTTTTTGAAAGTTGATGCGCGAATGAGCAGTAAAAATGATCCCATGCATAAGCGCGAAAATTTTTCAATGGGTCGATTCTGCCATTAGCATCGGTGGCACTTTACAGCGACCAGGTTCGCCTTTACCATGCTTCTCGCTCTCGATTCTCTAATTAGGAAAGTTTTCGGATGTTCCCCCGCGCGCCGTTATGCGGTTCGTTGCTTCGGAAGCAAAAATGAAACCAAAAAGAACGATCCTCTGTGTTGACGACAACGAACAGTCACTGTCCATCCGCAAAATCATGCTGGAAACCCGCGGCTATCACGTGGTGGCCTGCACCGGCGGCCAGGAGGCACTGGAGCGTTTCAAGAAAGGCGGCGTCGATCTGGTGCTTACTGATTTGGCGATGCCTGGGCTGGATGGAAGCAAGCTGATCGATGAGATCAAGACCCTGTCGCCTCACACTCCGGCTATTCTCCTGTCGGGCAAAGTCAAAATGTACGACCGCGACACCAAGGCGGATGTGTTTCTTCCAAAAGGAATGTACGCGCCGGTCGAGTTGCTGGAGCGTATCCGCGTTTTGTTGGTGCGGAAGCGCGGTCCCAAGCGCACGCAACCACAGGTAGCGCAAACCGCTGCCCACACGACCGCTGCGTGATCTACGAAAAAACCTGATTGTGAATGAATCCCGAGCAGTGGCGGAAGGGCGTGGACGCCCGCGCCTGCACGGCAGGGATGCGCGCGTCTACATCAGCTTCGTGTAATATCGATTGTTTGGATGGCCGTTCTCATCGAAGCCGTGGATGTGCGCAAGACGTACCGCGTGGGTAAGGTTGAAGTGCCTGCCTTGCGCGGAGTTTCCGTTAGCGTGGAGAAGGGCGAGTTTGTCAGCGTGGTTGGCCCTTCGGGAAGCGGCAAGTCGACGCTTTTTTATCTTTTGGGTGGACTGGCTCGGGCCGATTCGGGGCACGTCATCATCGACGGAGACGATTTCGCGCAACTCTCCGACGCTGAACGCACTCGCATGCGCAAGCGCAAAATCGGATTTGTATTCCAGAAATTCAACCTGCTGCCCACGCTCGACGCACGGTCGAATATTAATATCGCGGTGGACATTGCCGGAGCCAACGGGAATCGCGACTCTGCGTACTTCGACAAGATCGTCCGCTTGCTTGGATTGGAAAAACGGCTTGAGCATCGGCCTTCGGAGTTGTCCGGAGGCGAGCAGCAGCGAGTTGCGCTGGCGCGCGCTCTGATCAATAAGCCGGCGATTGTGCTGGCTGATGAACCCACTGGCAATCTGGATTCACAGAACTCGGTAGTCGTTCTGGACATGCTGCGGCATTCCAACCGCGAACTGGGCCAGACCGTACTCATGATTACGCACAACCCGGAAGCCGCGAGCTATGGGGACCGGATTATTCACATGCGTGACGGCGCGATCGTGCCACCCGAGGAAGATCCGCAATGGACCGGGGCACACAAGTAAATCCGTCACAGAAGTTGAGCCGCCTCATCGGGGGATTAGCGTCATGGATGATTTGAAAAAACCAATTTTGCCGGGCAAGGGCGCATCTGACTACGAGCGTTACCTGCATACCGACGAACTGCTATCGCTGCAAAAGCTTCCCGAAGACTTTCTGCATAAAGATGAAATGACCTTTCAGGTGGTCCATCAGAGTTCCGAACTGCTGCTGAAGGGCGTCGCGTGGGAACTGGGACGCTCGCTCGCGCACATCGAAGAAGGCGATTTTGCGAATGCCGCGCGGTTGATTCGCCGGGCTAACCAGATGCTGGATTATCCGATCTCCATGCTGCATGTTTTAGAAACGATTACGCCCTACGACTATCACTTGATCCGCGCGGGGTTGGGACACGGCAGCGGCTTGGATTCGCCTGGTTTTCTGTCGCTTCTTCACATTGGGCCGCGCCTTGGCGAGGCATTCCACGCACGACTGCGCAAGGCGGGCCTCAGCGTCGACGACCTTTATCGACGGCATGATGAATTCTTTGGCTTGCACGATGTGGCGGAATGCCTGCTGGATTTTGACGAGCGCGTACACATCTTCCGCTTTCATCATCTCAAGCTCGCGCAGAGAATCATCGGCGGTGGCGTGATTGGTACCATGGGCACGCCGGTCGAAGTTCTTCACCAAAGGATGGAACACCTTTTCTACAAGGAACTGTGGGATGTGCGAAACCAGATCACGGCGAAATCCCACGAAGCAACGCAGAAACCCACCACGGGTTGCGCGTACTGAATAGTGATTGAGTTTGGCGCAGGCTCGCGATAGCCAACAATCATGGCGCGAATCGTCATCCTGGGTTGCGCCGGCACCGGCAAGACTACTTTTGCGCGGCGACTTGGCGAACGCACCGGCGCACCCGTTATCTCTCTAGATGACATCTGGCGGCGAAATTGGGGAGAGAAGGAAGTTCTCGTGTTTCGAAGCTTGATAAAGAAGGCGCACGCCGGCGAAGAGTGGATTAGTGATGGTAATTTTGCCGTCGCGACCTTTGATATCCGATTACCTCGCGCTACTCTGGTAATTTGGCTCGAACGCTCAAAGCTGTCCTGCGCCTGGCGCGCAAGCGTGCGGGTGTTCAAAGGCTCTGACGTTCATCGGATACGCAAACTTACCAAAGTGCTGGCGTTCATCTGGAAATTTGATCGGGTCAATCGTCCGCGCATTGAAGCGCTCAGAGTCTTTCACGGACCCGGTGTGCCGGTCTGCAAATTGACGGGCGACCGCGACATTACGGCTTTTCTGGCTTCTTATGGCGATGGCAGTTAGTATCGGATTCCAAGCTGACCCAATATCAGAAAGCGGCCGCCGTTGCTGTCGAGTGATGGCTTGTTTATAATCGAGGCTGCCGAGCGGAGCGGAGCGGAGCTGAGCTTTAACGAGCGGGAGTAAGTTGAGGCGTTTGCGCGGCGTCTGAGCCGTGCGCCGAAATCCCGAGCGAAGTCGAGGGATCTTGCGGCTGCTAGGCTTTAACGAGCGGGAGTAACTCAGTGGTAGAGTGCGACCTTGCCAAGGTCGAAGTCGCGGGTTCAAATCCCGTCTCCCGCTCCAGATTTAAGTTAAACGATCCAGCAGGGACTTCTTCTGTCGTTAAATTCCTTGCGATTCTGTCTTGACACCTGATTGCGCCGGCAACATAATGCGCAAGCTCTTCGGGTGGAGGACACATGAAGCGCTTTCCCCGACCTCGCGAGACAGCCAACCTTTGTGAGTCGATCCATCAACAGCTCAACATGTATGCTCTCGCCGCCGGTGCGGCGGGAGTGGGAATGCTGGCGTTGGCCCTACCCGCCGAAGGGATGATCGTCTACACGCCAACTCACCGGGTCATCGCGCCGCGCCACAGCTACAATATCGATCTCAACCACGACAAGATCATTGATTTCACTATCGCGAACTCTGTTAGCGCTTGCACTGACTTCTGCTTCTACGAGCTTCGTTAGAAGCCTGCTGGCGGCAATCGCGCCATTGGCTACGGTTCTGCGAGCCAAATTCTGCTCGACTCAGCTCTGAATCCCGGCGCACGCATCGGACCCCGCAGCCCCTTTAAGAAAGGAACGGCGGCATTGGTTGTAGCGCGCGCCAACTACTACACCAGCAACGCCACGATTGTTTATGGCCCCTGGGCTAACGTCAAGGACCGCTATCTCGGACTTGAGTTCAAAATCAAAGGCAAGATCCACTACGGATGGGCCCGGCTGAGTGTCACGGTCAGCAAAACCACCATCACAGCCACGCTAACCGGCTACGCGTACGAAACTATTGCCAACAAACCCATCATCGCAGGCAGGACAAAAGGGCCCGACGATGGCAGTGTTGAAGAATCGAACGCAGCTCTGAACGTGCCTACGTCCAAACCCGCCACGCTGGGCTTACTCGCGATGGGATCGTCTGGACTTTCGATGTGGAGGCGTTAGTTAGAGGGGATTCGTCGTTAGAATCTAGGAACCGGAGCCGATCCATCGAAACACTGTCTGCCAATCGCGCTCTTATGATCGGATCAATTCCCTTGGCAGAGCGAGTAGACTTTTGCCGCGTATCACGCTAATTTAAGTCTAGGGCGCGGTACCCAAGTGGTAAGGGAGAGGTCTGCAAAACCTTTATGCGTCGGTTCGATTCCGACCCGCGCCTCCAACCTTCCTGAGGTACACTTCCATCGACGAGAGTTCGAACTCACCGCGCTGCCTTATCCGTCGGCCTCTCGATCACCCGGAGAATTGGTATGCATGGACGTACGATTTGTTTGACCGCTCTCTTTATTGCTATCGGGATGACGGTTGCGTTTCGTTCTTTGGCGGACAGCCCGGCCAAGGCTGGCGATGTTACCGAGGCGCGGATAAGGGCGGAAGCGGCCGACGGGAACAACTGGTTGCTGAATGGCCGCACCTTTGAAGCGCAACATTTCAGCCCGCTCAAGCAGATCACGGATAAGAACGCGGGTGGCCTTGGGCTGGCCTGGTCACTGGACATCGACAGCGCGATGGGCGTGGTGGCGGAGCCGATTGTTGTTGACGGAGTGATTTATGTGAGCGCTCCGCTGTCGAAAGTTTATGCCGTGGATGCAGCTTCGGGAAAAATGCTTTGGCTGTTCGATCCCAAAGTGCGGTTAGATCAAGCCATCAACGGCTCATATTCGGCGCGCACGAATGCAGGCGTCGCCGTCTGGGATGGAAAGGTGTATGTCGGCACGGGCGATTGCCGTTTGGTTGCTATCGATGCAGCTTCCGGAAAACAAATGTGGGAGGCTACGGTTTGCGATCCTCATCAAACCGGGATCACCGGTGCGCCTCATGTGGCCAAGGGAAAAGTGTTCATGGGCTACAACGGTTCCGACGATGGCGTACGCGGATCGCTGGCGGCGTACGATGCGGAAACCGGCAAGGAAGCGTGGCGTTTCTGGACGGTTCCGGGAAATCCCGTGAAAGGATTTGAAACCAAAGCGCTGGAGAACGCAGCAAAGACGTGGATCGGCAAGGACGGGTGGAGAATAGGCGGAGGTGATGTTTGGAACGCGATCACGTACGATCCGGTGACCGATCTCGTGATCTTTGGGACTGCCGGGGCAGGCGTCGACTATGGTGAGTTGGAATCGATCAAGGTTAGCGGAGACCGGCTCTATGCGGGATGCATCATCGCCGTGAACGCTGACACCGGAGAATATGCATGGCATTTTCAAACCAGCGCTCCCGGCTTGCAGACCGAAAACAATCACATTGTCATTGGCGATCTGGTTCTTGACGGCGAGCCGCGCCATGTAGCGATGACCGCTCCGAAGAACGGCTTCTTTTATGTACTCGACGCCAAGACCGGGAAATTGCTTTCGGCCAAGCCGCTGGTGAGAGTAGCATGGGCCACCTCCATCGATCTGCAGACCGGGCGGGCTGTGGAGGTGCCAGCCTCGGCGGGCGGTGGAAGACAGTGGACAGTCCACAACTGGTGGCCGATGAGTTTGAGCCCAATTACCGGACTGGTGTATGTGCCGGCAACTGACCGCGAATCGGGTTCTAAGACGGCGGTGGAAACTGGGGAATGGATGAGAGGCACCCAGGGAAAGCTCATCGCGTGGGATCCGGTGAGCCGGTCTGCGCGGTGGGTCGTCGAGGAGCGGATTGCCACCAACGGCGGAGTTCTTTCCACGGCGGGAAATCTCGTTTTCCAAGGTCAGGGCACCGGTGAGTTTTCGGCGTATGCCGCCGACAACGGCAAGAAAGTTTGGTCGATCCAAACCGGCTCGGCTATTGAATCGGTGCCGGTGACTTTCGCGGTGAATGGTGAACAGTACATCTTAACGCCGGTGGGATGGGGTTCGGGTTCGAGGTTGTTCGCGCCAGCCTGGACCATGGCCACTCCTCAGTCGAAGCGAGGACCCACGCGGTTGCTGGCCTTCAAACTTGGGGCGACGATGCCTTTTCCGGTACCGCCCGATGTTGTGCCTGCGGTGCCGAAGCCTCCGCAACAAACCGGTAGCAAAGAGACGATCCTGCAGGGCAAAATGCTGTACCGCAAGTTCGTCTGCGATGGTTGCCACTCCCCGGATGTCGATGGGAGCGGTGCTTGGGTGCTCAACGGCGCCGTGCCTGACCTGCGTTATGCACCGCCAGAGGTTCATCACTCGTGGTATGCGATTGTCCTGGCCGGCACGCATTGGGATAAAGGAATGCCCGGCTTTGCGGATCCTCCTAAATTCGCCTTCCCACACTTGAAGATGACCACACGCGATGCCGATGCGGTTCACGATTATGTGATTGATCAGGCGTGGAAGGCATACAACGCGGAACAAAAGGAACCAGCAACCAAAGCGGCTAACTAATTCACGGGTCACCACAAGGGACCTCGGCGCGCGCGCCCCTAGCCTGAAGTGCAAAACCTTTCATCTTGACCGCAAGCATCACGGGGACGATAATTTGCGGCCTCAGGCGTTTCGAGAGTCTTCGCCACGGGCGGGAACGAGTCACAAAGCTTATCCAGGAGGACCCAGTGAAAAAATCTATTCTCGGCGCGTTGGTAGTTCTAATGTTCGTCGCTGTTGGTATCGCTTCGGCACCACCGTTGACGTTTACATTCTCAGATGTTCACGCTAACAAGACCGCGATGGAAACGGACACCTTCGCAGTCAACAATGCAGGAGCCATTGCCGGCGACTACGTGGACGCCAAAAACGTCCAGCACGCCATGATCCTCGCCGGGAAGAAGCTAACCACGGTCGATCATAAAAATTGTGTGACCAGCGGCGGCTTCTCGTCCGGAGCAATTGCTTTCTACGGAATCAACGCTGCGGGCGCGGCCGCCGGTTGGTGCACCAGTACCAAGACCAGCCTGTACCAGGGGTTCGTGTACGCTGCCGGAAAATTCACGGCAATCAACTTCCCGAAATCAAATGGAACTCAAGCTATCGGAATCAATGATAAGGGAGACGTGGTGGGCTTGTACTTGGACTCCGGCAGTGTCCAGCACGGCTTTGTAAAGAAAGGCAGCAAGTACACCAGTATCGACGTCGCGGGCGATACCACTACCGAAGCGTGGGGAATCAACAACGCGGGTCAGATCACGGTGTTTGCCCTTAATTCAGTCGGCACCTACGAGAGCTTCCTGTACAACGGAAAGACCTTCAAGAAAATCATCGACCCCAACGCGGGCGCGACCGGCACGATCGCCCGCATCGTAAATAATAAGGGCGACGTCGCCGGCGCCTATTTCAATTCCAGCGGTAGCGAGATTGGATTCTTGCGGCATGGCGGGAAGTACTATGACGTCAAGGATCCGAACGCCACTAGCACTCGTCCTGACGGGCTCAACGACACACTCGAGATTGTCGGACGTTACATATCAACCACGGGCGCGACCGTCGGTTTCAAAGCCACAACGAAGTAGTAGTCTCCGCGCTAGCCGCCTCAATGCCGATCACTCGGATTTGAGGCGGCTTTCCCTCGCGCTCGTGTAGTTGTGGATCTCCGACCGCGACCGGGTCAAGACCTGGACCCACACGAAAAGGGCTCATCGTATCGCCACTTTTCCCGTCATTAATTAGATTTCGTAACTTTTTCTATTTGCCGTTCGCGGTAGTGCTGGGAGGGGGAATTTATTCCCTAGCGTCACAAGGACAATATGAAAATACCATCGGCATAGGAACGACTGTGAGAGTCGCGGAGCGACATCGGTTCTTGTTGTGCGAACCGCACAATTGGCCGAAGGTTCTCGTCTAAGACGCAACAGCACCGTGGCTCTGTGCGACGGGATTCCCTGACCGTGCCGCCAGGTGGCACGCACGGGCTATTCACAAGGGTTGAGACGGAGACTAAGTTGGAATGAATCAGTTTTCGGAGGCGATGTTCGACGAGCGTCCTGTGAATCAAATGGGGTGCGTGGCCGCTTTCGTTTTTGAGGTGCGCTACGCTAATTCTTTTCTGGATTGCGCTTGCGCAACGACCTGAACTAACGACCGATGGAATACTGTAAGAATACAGCGACTAAGCTCGAACAGTCGGGTTTGGACCTTGAAGGCGGTGTTGTTTTGGAAATGTCCACAGTCCGAATTCTCGTGGTCGATGACTACGAACCGTTCAGGCGATTCATCTGTTCGACCCTGGGAAAAAGACAGGAATTGCAAATCGTCGGGGAGGCCTCGGACGGATTAGAAGCGGTTCACAAAGCAGAAGAGCTGCAACCCGACCTGATTGTGCTCGACATCGGGCTCCCAATATTGAATGGGATCGTGGCCGCTCGGCAAATCCGCAGTCTCTCCCCCCGATCCAAAATACTTTTTGTGAGCCAAGAATCTTCCGCCGATATAGCGCAAGAAGCATTCACCTTAGGTGCGCTGGGCTACATCGTCAAGGCATACGCCGGAAATGAACTGTTACCAGCTGTGGATGCGGTCCTTTCCAACAGGCGATTTATCAGTAGCGGATTGTCGGGCCGCCATTTCACCGACGTGTCGGATTCGCAAGCCCTTGACGGCCGGCGAAATAAGGTTCTTCCATCGCGAATACCGAAAAAGGCGGAGATCACTTGCGGCCACCAGGTTGAATTCTATCCGGATGACGCAGCTTTTGTAGTTGGCTTTACTGATTTTGTCGAAGCCCACCTACGGGCGGGGAAAGTGGTTATTGTGGTGGCGACGGAGTCGCATCGAAAGAGTATCCAGCAAAGATTGCAGGACCATAGTGTGGATATTGTTGCTGCGACTGAAGAGGGGCGATATCTCTCTTTAGATGTCGGCGATATGCTTTCCAGCTTCATGCGAAATGACCAGCTCGAGCCTGCACTGTTTTTTAAGGTCGTGGGTAATCTGATCGCGAAGGCAACTCGGTCGACAGGAGGGGAACCGTCACGGATTGCAGCTTGCGGAGAATGCGCGTCGGTGTTGTGGGCGCAAGGTAAAGCGGATGCGGCTATTCATGTGGAACAACTTTGCAACCAGCTAAGTAAACGACACGAAATGGACATTCTTTGCGGATTCTCATTGACCAGCTTTTACCGCGAAGAAGATAAGAAACTATTCCAGAGGATTTGCCGTGAATCATCGGCAAGGTAAGGAAAGGCCTTACCCCGCGGCACCTATGGAATCGACTCCCGCGCTGAGAGGCACGCGAGCGTGGATCGTGGTCCCACGCTGGGGTTGCGACTCGACTGTCAGGGTTCCGTTCAGCATTTTCAGCCGCTCCTCCATGCTGATGAGGCCAAGGCCTTGGCTTTTCTTTACCTCTTCGCGATCAAAGCCTGCGCCGAAGTCCCTAACCGTGAGATGAATCTCGGCCGAAGTTTCCCACAATCGCACTTCGAATTGACGCGACCGACTATGTTTCGCCGAATTATGCAGGGCCTCTTGCAGCACTCGGAATAAGCACAGAGAAATGTCCGGCGGCACAGGCTCGGCCAAATCGTTGGTTTTGAAGTCAATTTCTGTTTTCTGTTGCTCGCCGAATTCCTGGCAAAAGCCCTTGATTGCTGCAGGAATACCCAGATACTGTAGTTTCGCTGAATGCAACTCGTGCGACAAGGATTGAATATCAGCGGCTATCTCAGAGGTCTGTTTCTGGAGTACGTCCATACGGGGGTGCACTTCGGGTAAATTAGGAAGGTCTTCGTGGAGTTGTTGTAACTCGACAGCTAACAGCGCCAGACGTTGGCCGATGTCGTCGTGAAGCTCTCTGCCGATTCGGGTACGTTCATGCTCCTGGGCCTCGATCAACCTGCGGCTCACGTTCGCGAGCGCCGTTTCCGCCCGCTTGCGCTCCGTGATGTTCTCCACAAAGGCAAAGACGAGCGGGGATCCTCCGTCGCTGTTCTTCAAAAGCGAGACATTCAGACCTCCCCAAAGCTGAACGCCGTCCTTTCTCACATAGCGTTTCTCCAGCGAGTAGTGGTCGATGATGCCTGCACGGAGCTGCTGAAAGTGAGCCCAATCGTCTTTGGAGTCTTCGGGATTAGCAAATTGCGAACAACTCATGCCGCACAGTTCGTTCTCTTCGTATCCCAGCATGGAGCACAGCGCCGGGTTGGCAAGCAAGAGCGTCCCATCGAGATCCTCCACTGCGATTCCCAATGATGCTTGCTCAAAAAGATAGCGGAAAAGCTGTTCAGCTTGTACTGGCAACGCTTGCGACGACATAACAGCTCCAGGACGTTAAAGTATTCTCAGCGGACACCCTAGCACTTTCCGTCGCGAAAGTGAATTTTAGTGGAAAATGGGTGAACAGGCTAACCTCGGCAATCGTTCCGTCCGCGCTGTGAAAGGAGTACCCTTGTCCGTTGACCACAATGTCCAAGATACGGATTGTCATCGTGGAGGATTTCGTGGCTTTTCGACGATTGATTTGCTCGATCCTGGGAAAAAGGAAGGACTTGCAAGTCATCGGTGAAGCGTCCGACGGACTGGAAGCGCTTCGCAAGACGGAAGAACTGAAACCGGATTTGATCCTCCTTGACATCGGACTTCCAACGCTGAACGGATTACAGGCCGCTCGACGAATTCGCAAACTCGCGCCAGCATGCAAAATAATCTTCGTAAGCCAGCAGTCTTCCGCTGACTTGGTGCAAGAAGCGCTCAGCTTGGGGGCACAGGGCTACGTTGCGAAAGCAAAGCTCGGGACCGACCTGCTAGCTGCCGTGGAAGCGGTTCTGGAAGGCGGACGGTTTGTCAGCAGCGGTTTGCTTGCCAGCGGCTCCGGCTAAGCAGCAACCGTGTGGTTCCTGACGGCCTACTTCACCAGTTTAGCTGTTGCTCTTGGCCCCAAGCACTTCCATCATCCGGTACCTGTGATATGCAACTGTCCTGGTTGACATGTAAAGGATGTCGCTCACTTCCTTCATCAAAACATGCAGCCGTGGGTCTTAGCTGTAGCCGACTTTCATGTCACCGAGGAAGTCACTTCTCCATGGAGAGGATCTGGTAGTAGCAGCATTCCTCTGAAAGCTCCCCTCCTTTCTGCCGCGGGCTCAGAGTTACTGCAACCTAGCATTAATGCCAGTGTACGGTGAAGCGCCACCATCCTACATTTGGTTCGCGGTTCCCCAATTTGCGCGCGACAACGCGACGGAGGGTGAGTCATGACGATGGAAACCACGAACGCGGCCTACGGCTTCTATGCAGAGGAAGTGCGGATAACGGATGTAGTCAACACGCTCAATAATGCGGGTTTTGACAATGACGACATCTGTCTGATGCTCGCTCGCACCCATCCGATTTCCACTATCGTGTGCCAATCCGGTATTCGCAATCCGGATCGAGAAGTCTCCGCGGTTGCCGCTGAGCTGATTGAGTGGCTCTCTGAATTCGGCGCTGTCGTGATTCGGAGTTTCGGTTTCTTTATTCGTTCACAGACGTTTCGTCGCGTGCTGGTGACGACCCGAGAAGCTCCGGCTCTGTGTGGCAGTTCCGACACGCTCATCGATCTGGGTTTCTCCGAAAAAGATGCCGGACGCTTGGAGAACCAGTTGTGCGAGGCTGGAGTTCTGGTCTATGTAGCCTGTTCTGAGAGTGCGCAAGCAAGGTGGGCCACGGAGATGCTTCTGCGGATAGGGGCGGAGGAAACGGCCGAACTGGATCTCGTTCAGGAGTTGGGAACCGCAGCCCGAGGCCGGGCGTGAAAAGGAAAAGAGGTGCCGGGCGGTCGGTCAATTGCAGCAATCAGGATGGTTCCTCAATAATAATAATTAATAATAATGACCCGAGGTATTTTCAAACACGATCTCGTCGTGTTGGTTTGCGGTGCCTCTAACGCGAAGGACCTTAGCCAGCCGTACCCATCCAGCCACGACAGTCTGCACGCATCCCAGCACCTTAAAGGCCTTCGGCTAAGGAATCAGAGGAATTGCGGACGTGAGTTGCAGGGTGACGATGAGGCTCAGCCGACTATCCACCTGATAAAACTTAGCGGCTCGTTTCGCTCCCAAGGCTTGCATGAACTTCGGCCAATAGTCCTCCCGCAGGTTCAGAGTCTTGTCCTCGATATTGATCATCCGCTGCACCAAGTCCTTCGCCTTCGGATCGTCCAAGCTGTCGTAACTCGCCGCGTAGTCTTTGATAAGTTGCACGCGCTGGTCACCGATGAGCTGCTGGTCACGGGCGTAGTCCCGATAGACGGGCCAGAACGCGCCGGATTCTGCATCGGTGAATTGCATTGTGTGATTGATGATCGCGTTCTTGTCTGCCTGGACGTCAGAACGGATCAGTTGAATGTCGGAGTCGGTCAGCGGCTTTACAACGACTTCCCCGGTCTGCGCGGAAGTAAGTACGCTTAACAGGGCGAGAGAGGCACAGAAAACTAGAAACGTTCGCATAAGTTCTCTCCTAATCGGTCTTGAAGTCGAGTGTCTTTCTTTTACTGAACGGAATACGCGCGGGCATCCATGCACGCAGAAAACGCTCTCTTGAACGTATCCTGGGCGGAAGCGTATTGGGCTTGCGCCTGGGCCTGGGTCTGTTGTTGCCCTTGGGCGGTCTGCTGCGCCGCTTGCGCTTTTGCCTGCTCTTCTTTCGTCCTCTGCTTGCGCCTACCGGCTATGGCTCCTACGGTGGCGCCAATGGCCGCTCCTTGTCCTGCATTGCCAGCGATCGCGCCGATGGCAGCGCCTCCCGCGGCGCCTCCTGCGGCACCCTTCACCGTTCCACCTTTGCCGACGTCCTGCTTGGCCTGTTGCGCAGCCTGCTGTTGGTCCGCTTGTTGTTGCTGCGCACTCGGCCCTGCGGGCGGCGGCGCTTGAGGATCGATGCCCGTGTTCTCCCTTGCGGAACCGTAGCAAGCGCTCTCATCCTTGAGTTGCTGGTCGGCATCCTGGTTGTTCTTGGGATAAGCGAACATCCCAAGGCTCTTGGCTGGGGACCACGCCGCAGAGGTCTGTGCCGTGGCATTTGGAATCAACCCAGAGGCCAGCACCGCAATCAAGAGTATCTTCATGTCATTCATCTCCTGGGTCGTTCAACCGTTGGGCCGCGCCTCTTTGACCGACGCGACCTTTGCCCTCACCCAAGCACTGGCAAGAATGTTAGCCGTGACCGCAGCGAGGTACTATTCCAAAAGCGGAGTTGCCATCCATGTGGGCGGGCAACTCCTTGGTTCTGCTCTCGCAATCGCCGAAATGTCAGAGATTCTTACGAATCTTTCGCAGTCCGAGCGAAGAAGCCAGTGACAGAAAACCCAGCAGCCCGATCAAGGGAAGTGAACTTGCGGTCGCCGGCAGTGCCTGAGGTGCGGCCTGCGCCACCTCTGCAGGAGGGGCTGTCTCCTCGACGACCAGAACAGGTACGTCGGGTGGCGGAGGAGGCGGTGGGGGCGGCATCTCGCCGGTCACGGTCCGATTCGTTGCAACGTCGGTGATGGGAACTTCCACGACCTTCGTGGCGGAGACTCTCATCCCCTTCCTCAGGCCCCAAGCGTCGACCATCTGTCCTCCAACGTTGAACTTCTGATTCTTGGGAATCTTGAACTGCTGATTTTTTCCGTCTTCCAGGGTCAGAATTACGGAAAGCGGCGGCGTCACGTTCCACACCGTGCCTGTAACACTCTGCACCGTCGTAATGGTCTTGGGTATCGTGGTGGTTGTGATTGTGCGTTGAAGTTTCATGCCCGGTTTCAAGTCGTGAATCCCGAGCTGCTGTCCATCAACCGAGATTCTGGCACTTTCCGGCACATTGGCAAAATGCCGGATGGAGCCATCCGCCATCTTGACTACCAGGTCGTTGCCGGAAACGGTTACGACTTCACCGCTCTCGACCTGAGTATTTACCGTGGGTGTGCTAGTGGTTGTCGTCGTATTTGTTTGTACCTGCGCGCTCGTGCTTAGGGCAAAGGTCAGGGAAAGAACCCCCGCCACGAGCATCAGCCATGTATGGATCCAATTTACTTTTGATCTCATTGCTTTTTTCTCCTTAGTCGGTTTTCCGAACCCTGAAATAAGATCGTTCTACTTATCTATGTCTGTTTCGAAACTGTTTACCTTGCGTTTGCTTGCTGATCAAAGCCACCTGCCTCGGACCTCTGGGGCCCTATAGCATGAGGGTCCGACCGAGCAGAATCGGCGATAGATGCCCGGACGATGTAACGCTTCGGGGCGCTGCCGACAAAGTAGAACGGGTAACAAGTTACTAACGTGAGCGACGTATGCAACCCGGCCTTCAGCACCGAGACATCGCTCGGCTCAACAATGGTGATGCGATCGATGATGTAAGTCTCCGTCTGCGCAGGCATAACCATTTCAATCGTGTCGCCGAGACCAACGTCTTTCAGGCCGCGGAAGAAACCGTCTCGATGTCCAGCAATCGCCATATTTCCGTTCTCACCTGGATTGGCTGTACCGACCACGTGCCCCACCCCCCGGTTCAGGCTCAGCTCATCGGTTCCTTCCAGAACAGGAACTTCGACGTGAATCTTTGGTATGCGGAGGATGGCGATAGCGGGCGCGAACTGCGCCGCCAACCTTTCCTCATAGTCTTTAATTCGCCTCTGCGACCACAAACTGAAGTCCGGATTCTCAGTGTTCAGCGCCTCCCCGTGAGGACCGGACGTCAAGACCAAGTGCCCAGCTGTGAACCTCTGCACTTCGGCCCGAGACAAAACAGCCTGATGGATGCGGGCTGCCACATAGAGGGCAAGCATCAGCACACCCAAGACAAGCAATACGCGCTCGAGTCTGCGTAACCGTTGCATTCCTTCTTATCCTGAGCCGTCCTGCCTCATCGGCAGGGCCTCAGTGAGTCAGGCATCTCCTTTACTGGCCAAACAGTACACGGCACGAAACGAGCGCGTAACTGTCAATATTGACAGCCGATCCCGGCATATGACTTTGCCAGGGAGCCGCAGCCTTAACCGGGCTTGTACATCAAGTTCGGCGAGACAAAGAGCTTGTTGGAAAGCACTGCGTTGATAGCCGATAGCAGGTCTTGACTTAACCGTGATTTCACAACATAGGCCGAACCACCTGCACCCATGCCGGCGTTCACATAGTCATAGTCTTCATGCACGGTGAGAAAAATGATCTTGGCGCGGCATCCGGAATCTCGCAGCTCCCGCGCGATATCGATCCCGTTCAGTTCCCCCATGGAAATATCCAGGATGATGACGTCGGGTCTGAGCCGAAAGTATTCGGTGACCACAACTCTCCCGTCGGAGATAGCCCCGACGACCTTGTAGCATTTCTCTCGCTCGAGCATCTTGCGAACGTGGTCGAGAACACCAGAATTATCGTCGCTGAGTAGTATGTTCGTACCGTGCACACTTTCCCTCTTCGAACGCTGACTCCGCGGAATCGCCCGCAGACGGCCATGATGCCGTCGCAGTTAAGGAGTTATGTGGGTCCACAGCCAACCTTCGCGGTGATGCTATTCGCCTCAGGGGGTCTTGGCTACTGTCAGAATTGACGGTAGCGATTGAGGATTGCAGGCTCTCAATCAGCGGCGGCCTCTCTGCGAACAGGCTTTGTGGTAACCGGAACAATACCTTTTACCTGGGTGCCCAGGGATGGCGTTGAACAGATGGAGAACTCGCCCCCTACGGACCGCAGACGCTCCCGCATGCTGACCAGGCCGAGGCCACGATTTTGTCGTGCTTGCTCTAAATTGAACCCGATCCCATCATCGGAAACGAGCAACTGGATTAGGTTCGATTGGCGGATCAATTCCACCTTTACGTGACGAGCATGACTGTGTTTGACCACATTGTGCAGCGATTCCTGCACTGTCCGGAACAAACTGAGAGAGGCGCTGTCCTCGAGTTGCGGCGGTAGGTTGTGCACCTCACAATTGATCTCAATTTTGTGCTGCGCGGAAAACTCATGGCAGAGATCGCGTACGGCCGCTGCCAGCCCGAGATAGTGCAGTTTGGATGGGTGCAATTGGTGAGATATGTGCTGAATATCGGTGGCAATTTCATTGGTCAGGCGCCAGATCTCCCACAGTTCCTTGTTCTGCGACGGAAACTTATTGGCGGGCGCCGCCTGCTCACATCCCTGGACTCTGTTTGCCAGCAGCGCGAGCCTCTGGTTGATATCGTCGTGCAACTCGCGTGCAATGCGAGTTCTTTCTATTTCCTGTCCCTCAATCAACCTCCGGCCTACCGTGGAAAGGGTCTCTTCGGCGACCTTCCGATCCGTGATATCGATACAGGAACCTATGTAGCCAGCAAACGAGCCGTCTCCGTTGAATCTCGGCACCCCCGTATCGAGGACCCAGCGGTATTCGCCGTCATGCCGGCGGAGCCGATACTGCATCTTGAAAGACTGGTGTGCATCGAACTCCTTTGTATAGGTATCCAGGCAAGCCGTCAGATCTTCAGCGTGGACGCCTTCTCCCCAACCATTTCCAAGCTCCGCCGCAAGAGGCCGGCCGGTGAACTCGAGCCAGGGCTGATTGAAGTAGTCGCACAGCTTATCGAGACCAGAAGTCCAGATCATCACGGGAGCGGTGTTGGCGACCAACCGAAACCGCCTCTCGCTTTCCTGTAATGCATGTTCTGCCTGCTTGCGGTCCGTGATGTCTGCTAGCACCGCAAGAACACATGATTCGCCGTCGATTTCGATCAACTCTGCCGATGCCAGCGCGGTAAAGGTCCGGCCGCCTTTCGCGCGGCATTCACACTCCACATCGCGAAGGAAGCGTTCGAGCAGCAACTGCTGTGTCAGCCTGGCCCTTTCGGCAGGATTCACCCAGAGCGCGAGCTCAGAATCACTCTTCCCGATCACATCTGCCCGTGTATATCCCGTAATCCGTTCAAAAGTTTCGTTGACATCGATATATCGATGAGTTCTGGCATTAGTCAATGACAGCGCCGTGGGGCTTCGTCGAAAGGCCTTAGAGAATCTCTCCTCGGACTTTGTCAGCTCCTCTTCCGTGCGTTTTCGCTCCGTGATGTCGCGTGCAATTTTGGAAATACCTACGATCACGCCTCTCGCATCCCTCAAGGGAGATAGGGTTAGCGAGACGTCGATCTTCCTGCCCTCCTTCGTGACTCTGACGGTTTCAAGGTGTTCAACCTTTTCACCGATTCCTACCTTTTGCATAATGGCTTTCTCTTCCCCCAGGAGATCGGGCGGCGTCAGCATCGTGATGGATTGACCCACTGCCTCGGCTTCGCTGAACCCGAAGATGCGCTGTGCGCCCTGATTCCAAGTCACAATGATCCCGTCCAGGGTCTTGGAAATGATCGCATCGTCCGAAGATTCCGCAATGGAAGCGAGCCTGGACCGGGCCTCCTCCGCTCGCTTGCGTTCCTCAACAAGGGCTGCCAGAACCATGAATGGTGCAGCAGAGAACAATAAGAACACCTGTAGCGACATGACGCTCTTGAGCGCACCCATTTCGATGAATGGACCTCGGCCGTTGATTGTTCCCCAAATCGACAGAAAAGCCAGAACAACCATCGCAGTGCTAACCCCGGTTGTTCCGAAGCGCAAAGCGGCCCAGAGGAGTAATGGCACAACAGGCAATGCGGGTGAGACGTTTGCCCAGGACGAGACCAAAGTAAGATATCCCAGAAGCACTAAACCAACGAGCAGCGCTCCCGCCTCGAGGTGGTACGCAAGCGATTCGCGCGTCCACCACGTCCCTTTGCTTGCCCAACCTAAAATCGCTGGCAACAGAGTCAGAAATGCCAGCGCCTCCGAAAAAAAAGAAATTCGCCAGCTCGTCCAATAGTCTCCGCTGCTGGCCAACGCGCCGACAAAGGCTGCGATGAATGGCGCGAAAACTATGGCGATGAAGGCATACTTCGCCAGAGCCCTCATGCTGTCTATCCTAGGAAGTTTTCCAAAGACATAGCTCAAACCCCATGCAGCCGTGAGGACTTCAATGAAATCAGACAGAATCAGCAAAGCAATGGAACGAAGCGCAACGCCGGACTGCAAATCATAGAGCGCGAATGCCGCAAAGGCTGTCGCCATGAGTACCGGCCAGATCCTGCGGGGAACCAGCAGCAATATCGAAACCAGCAGCACGTTACCCGGCCAAAGTGGCCAGTCCACCTCCGGACGCATTTCGACTGTCCCGCCTAACTTTGCGGCGAGATAGGACAGCACCGCTACAAGGCTGACCCATGCCATTATCTGCAGTGGGGAATCCACCCTGAAAGTGCTCCGAGGTAGCCGAGGGTGAGTAGAACTCATATGCTCCCCCCGCCATCGTGGACTCTGATGTTCATAGTCAAACACGCTGAAAACAGGATGACGACAAGAACGCGGAGATAAGTGACCGCTGCTCGCCGGCAGAGTGGGTTTACAAAAGATAAAGAGTGTTCGATGTGCTGAAAGCCAAAATCAACAGGTCTTCTCGAACCGTCTAGTACGGTTTCGACTTATTGCCGGCGGGGGCCGGGGCGGGAGCAGTCTTCGCGGCCGCGCCGTAAAGCGTGCAAATCCCAGCTCACCAAAGCTTACTGACTCCGGCATAACGCCATCGCTGATTTCGCGTTGTACACGTACCAGGTACACTTTCTCTATCCAACTCTCGAACTTGTGAACACCCGCGTGTCGGAAGAAGACCACCGTTTATCTCTGCGTTTCTTGGCACGAAATTATTTCGGATCCAGTTCACCTGATTATTTGTGATCCTTCTGACCAACCGGATGACGGCGCGATCGTACGGCGCGGCGCGGACTTGCCACTACTGTCAGTGTTGACAGTTCGGCTGATCGCTACACGCGGGCGCACAACCTTACCGTGTGAGTTCAATCATGCGCGAACGTCGTTGCGTCCTGGCGTTCAATTATTTCCAGAGCTTCACTGCCGCCAGCCGGGCAGGTTGCTGGCCGAAGTGCTCGACCTCCAGCTGATCATCCTTCGTGAACTTCACCTTACTGGCGCCATACAAGAGACCCTCGCCTTCACCCTTGTCGTTGACGTTCAAAATAAGCAGCCCAAACTCGTAAGTCTTTGAACGTGGTGCTGTGCGGGCTTCGTAGAACGAAATGGGACGATCGGAAAACATGACAATCCTTCGACCTTTCTCGGTGATTTGTTGACGGACAATCGGAACGTTCCATCCGACGCGGCCTGTGGTTGACACGCTTCCTTTCTCTTTCATCTTCTGCACAGCCTTCAACAACGCGTCCGAACCGTTGGTTCGCAGAGTGGTAGCGAGGCCCTCTACCTCCTGATCGCTGGAATAGCCGGTGATGTAGATGTTCAGCGACACAGTCTTGCCGGCAAACATTCCACCTTGTCCGAACGCTGTCGCCGAAAACTGCTCGGGCTTCTTGTCTTCAGATTGTCCCGCAGCTGCCAACGGCAACAGGACAGTCAAAAAGAAGCACAGGCAGAAGGTCATAACTGACAAGCGTGCTGCTGATTCCCGAACTCTGCATGCGTAGCTTGTTCTCATAGAATTTTCTCCCAGGATGTTGCACGTGAGTTTCTGCTGACTGCCATCCCTCGATTACCGTGCGCATTCAAACTAACGCTCAGACGGGCACCCGGCGACTGTTAAAAATGCCAGTAAACAGCAAGGGATGAGAGGACCTTCGCTTCCCTTCAGGTCTCTGCCGCTGGCGCAGTGAGAAACGCGAGTTTCTCGCCGGTTTCTTAACATAGGGCCAGAACGAGGGAGTGTCTAGAGAGAACCACTCGAAAGCTTCGGCAACCTGTAACTAATGACAGTTCTTCCGAAGCTATCCTTCCGATAGCATCGAAGCGTTCGAGCAAGTGGTGTTCTCGACTGTTAGCGGGCCATCGCGCCGCGTAACGTAATTTCGTTATCCAAAGCTCTGCTGCGAGGAGTAACAGCGATAATCAAACTAGAAATGGGAGCAATCTGATGAAGAAATATCTACTCTATCTGCTCTTGATGAGTCAGTGTCTGAGCGTGGGATTTGCCCAACAGCAGGCAACAGCGCCCCCACAGGAGCACGCTGTTGCGGGCCGGGTGCCTTCGGCCGAATCAATTTGGTCTGATTTGATGGAGGGCAACCGAAGATTTGTAAACGGCAAGACGGAAACCGTCGACGTCGTGCCCTTGCGTCACAGCTTGGCGAAGGGCCAGCAACCTAAGGTAATAGTGCTAGCGTGCTCCGACAGCCGGGTTGCACCGGAAATTCTGTTCGACAAGAATCTGGGCGATCTTTTTGTGGTCCGGTCAGCTGGGAATATTGCGGATGCGATTGGTGTTGGCAGCATCGAGTACGCCCTTGAGCACCTGGGATCTAGCGTGCTCGTAGTGTTAGGACACGAAAAGTGCGGCGCGGTCTCCGCGGCATGCTCCGGCGACAAAATGCCGACGCCGAATCTTCAGGCCATTGTGGATAAGATTTCGCCAGCCGTCACGCGGGCAAAAATCCACGCCAAAGCCGACGAACTGGTGGAGGCGGCAATTCTGGAGAATGTTCAACAGAGCGCGAAGGATGTTGTGGCTAGCAGCGAGGTGCTGCAGCATTTCCTGCACGACGGCAAGCTGACAGTGTTCGAAGCCGTCTACGAGTTGGGCTCCGGTAAAGTGGTGCAGCTGGGGAAAGTTTCAGGGCACGACTAACAGGGTACACCCGAACGACTTTGGCCATGTCCAGGTTTCGACCCACAAAAAACGGGCAGTTCCCTCCTGCGTATGCCACCTACTCCGACTTTTGCCAGAACCTTATAGATGATCTGCAGCCTTTGTACCTGCTTGCTTTTCTGTTGACGGGAAATCACGCCGAAGCGGAACAATGTTTGATGGCGACTTTTGCGGATGCCGTCACAGCGAACTGGGTCTTTATAGGATGGGAACGCTCCTGGAGCAAACGTTGCTTGATTACTAACGCCATTCGTGTTGTCCTTTCCGAGCAGGCCGAGGGCAGCAGCAAACCAGAGAGCTGGTGCGAAGTCGATATCGAATCGCGGGCAGTTTGCACTATCAATGCCGTGGCGAGATTAGCTCCGCCGCTTCAGCGATTTGTTTTTGTCATGTCCGTTTTGGAAAGATACTCCGAGCACGAATGCGCTCTTCTGCTGGCCCGAACGCCGCGGGATGTGGTTGAGGCGCGAATCCAGGCACTGCGGCAGCTCTCAGGGTTCGATCCAGCATTCGCGAAGACTGCAGGGTAAGACACAACTGACGTTTGAATGGCAAGTAAGCCGGGTTGTTCTTCGTGACACATCGCAGGCGTCTCGGTGTGCGCCTCAGGTGGTTGCACGGCGGACGGTGTCTAAGCTTACTTGAGGTCGGCGACATCCACTGAGGCGTTGCTGTAGCGGACTGCGCGGTTGCCCAATTGCGTGATCACATCAGCCGTGAGCGCCTCGTAGTAAGCCAGCACCACGACTCCTTGTGCAAAAAGCAGCGAGTTCCACTTCTTCATCCAGATCTCTCCTTTGCCGTGGACTGCATTGCTGTCGGCACCTATGATGACAGTGAAGTGCGGATGCAATCCACCGGCGCTGCTGTGAAAATCGTGCTGCACTACCGCACATGCGCTTTGGTAGAGACTCTCCGCATCGCGCATTTGTGCCGGGCTAAGGGAAAAGTTCGCGTGTTTGGAGTGCTGCACCGAAAACGATCCATCGGAAGAAGATTGCGCCAGGGCCGCTGACGCGAGAAGGAAGAGCGTAAACATTAATTTCAACATTTGGAGCCTGCTTTCCACCTGACGTCGTAAACGGTCAAGGATCGCAGTCTAGTGGACGGCAGGTGGCACGAACACTGTCAAAACGGACAGTGTCTGATCTCATCCTCCCAATCTGCGAAGAGCACTTCGCATGAGAGCGAGAGTTGGTAAAACCAATTTTGCGTTTGCAGTTTTGACGTGGACACCACGCGCCGGGGGCTTTGTTTAACCGGAATTTCTGACTTAGTGTGCTTGTAGGCGCTGAGATACGCTTATCAGGTTTAGCGGCTGCACGCGAATCAGGCCGCCACGCGGGCCGTCAATATCAGCTAGAAGAAAAAAAGAAAGAGACACAGCTAACGGCAATACTATAAACAGTGCGCTTGTGCGATGTGCGCCATACCCGATCAGCAGGTTGCAGCCAATCGCGATCAATACCAGCAGGGCCCATGCCTCGAATGGAATGCGGTTCCACCAAGCGGCCTGAGTGTATCCCTGCGAGTTCAACACGTCGTTCATGCCTGAAGCCGCAAGGGCGGAAATGGGTGTTGGCTGCGCCACGGCGCGAGCCTGGACGACAGACCACAACTCATTCTGCAGTTGAGTAGTGTCAGCGTCGATTTGTCGAAGCTGCCGCACATCCCTCGTGGTATAGAACAGCACCCGCTGGTGGAGATAGTTCCTCAGAAGCTCATGCACTCTCGTTCCATCTGCCTCGGGCAGCAGACCGGCGCGCATGTACTCTGTACCGATCGCATTCGCTTCTGCCTCTTCGTAGGTCTTGCGCTGCTCGTAGCGGCTAATGGCCATCGAAAAAGAAAATCCGATAAGGAGGCTCAGCAAAGTCAGGACAGCGGCTTGGACAAGATCGAAGTCTTGTCGCGCATCTTTTTCCAACGGTCGCAGCTTTTTCCGAAAAAAGGTGCCGCCAAGGGAGGAGAGCCAAAGTACGATGAAAGAGAAGGCGAAAAACAGAAGCGGGAAGTCCACGATATTCATTTATAAGATGGCCTCCAATTCTTCTGCAGCAGAAAGGCTCGGGTTACTCCAACATATGCTTGTGTCGTTGGAGCCGCCAGCTTTTCGTTACGCATGGGGCAGGAGGCTGACGCGAGAAAACACGCAGACTGAGCGCCGAGAGAAACACCGAGGCCGTCTCGTTTGTGACGGCTGATCGCTATCGTCAATTCAATTGGCTCATTCCTCTACTTGGCTCCAACTGTCATCGGGATCGAACTCGGTCATCGCGGCCGCGGTTTCTGTTGTGTTCTTCCCCAAATCTTTCTGCAGCAACACGCCATCTTGGTTGATGGTGAATGTCATCACCCCCGAATTGCGATATTCGGCCGGATAGGCGACAAAGGCAAATCCACCGACCATCTTGCCATCGACCACATAATCTTTCGCACCGCCTGGGACGTGATTGCCTTGTTTGGTCAGCATATGGAAGTAGTAGCCGTGGTAAGGCACATGCGAATTCGGCTTCGTGCTGTATCCTTCAGTGCTGGCGAACGCTACCAAGGGGCCCAGCGGGCTTTTGGGCTGACCTTCTGGTGATTCCCAGTACAAGCCGTTCTGGGTGCCACTGTCACTGATGAACTTCAGGGCGTATTGTTTCGTGCTTCCGCCCTGATGACTCTGCGCAAAATATTCAGCTTGAGCGTCGGCGAGCGCTCCACAAACGTCGATGACCGCCAGTTCATTCCGGCCAATGCGGCGCGCTAGAATCTCATCTTTTCCCGCGACCGTGTCAAAAAACCACTGGCCGGTGGCATTCTTCTTCTTCAGGGGGATTGGGAAGGCAAAATTGTCCGCTCCGATTAGCAGGATTTGCGCGTCATCAGGCATTTTGCGCCAGCGGTGCATTTGCTGATAGGCCGCCCCGAATGCCTCGACTGTGGCCTTGTCCTGCACGGCATCGCCAGAGAAGATTAACTCTTTCGATTCCGGACCGAAAATTCCAAGTACCACGTTTTGATCTCCTGACTTTGCTGCTTCCAGCAGCGCGTTGCCCGCGTCGTCAGGGGAAGAAAACACTTTCAACGGAGGTTTATCGGACTTGTTGCACGCGGCAAAAATAATGATTAGCGCCAGAAGCAACCAGCAGTTTGTAACACCAATTTTACGGATCTCGCGCGACATACCAGCCTCCAAAAATATCGAATGTGAGACACTCCACGAATCGGTCAGCAGACTTGAAAGTTTTTTCCCTTAGTTGCACCGTCAGTTCATCTGCGACCACCGCCGCCCCAGCCCCCACCGCCACCAAAGCTTGAGGAACCACGAGCGCTCTCCGATCTGGATCCCCAGCCTCCGCTTCCGCTACTAAACGCGGATGACCCGCCGCTCTTTTCCTGCCCACCCCAGCCTGACGCGCTGGATCTCTGCGCATTGCCCGAGTAACTTGAGCTTCCAGATTTCTGGTAGTTGTTCGAGCTTCCGTTTCTTCTGATTCCAACCACTCCCAGTGTTGCTATAGACGTTGCCGTTCGCAGTCGCATACTTATTGCCATTTGCAGTCTGACCCACGGCACCGCTGTTGTACTTACCCGACGCACCATAAGCGGAACCACCTTTCGTGGTTTGCACCGACCCTGTAGTTCCTTGCGAGGTCGTTTGATGCTGGCTGTACGCAGTGTTGCCGTTTTTCGAAACCGTCGAACTCCCCCAGCTTCCATTGGCATTGGAGCCTTGCTGAGTCTGGCCGTATGCCCCGGTTCTTGGGTTGTACGCTTGACCGACGCTTTGGCTGCCGTAGCCGTTCGAGACTGTGGCGCCACGCGCGTAGGTCCCAGTGGATGGGTTATAACCGGCGCTATAGTGCGCGACTGGGGGACGATACCCAGACCCGCCATAGTAGCCGCCGTGCCATGCAGGATTGCCGTAGTACGCTCCGCCGCGATAAATGACCGTAGTGCTGCCATGCCAGCCACAATTCCAGCTGCTATAACCCCAGCCGCAGCAGTTGTTGTTCATCATCGCGCCCACCGCAATGCCGACTCCAAACGCAACCACGGCGGTCGCCGCCACGGTCGAAGCGCTGTATCCGGGAGTTACGTAGGGATACCCGTAAACCACCGCAGGGTTGTACATCGGGACATATACCACCTGCGGATTCGCGGGTTGAATCACGATGACTTGTGGCGACTGTTGCGAGACAACGAGCTGCGAGCTTGATTTCAAGTTGCCGGCAGCTAGTGCTTTCGCACGCAACACCTGGACGGCTGACATGACGTCAGCGGACTGCGTGTGATATGCCTCTCCCAGCGCGGAAGTCCAACTCAGGTTGGTCGCCAGGTTGCCGAGGACCGACGGAAATTGTGTGAGCGCCTTCACACTAGGGTCCCACGGTTGCTGATCAACGGTCTGCATCAGAGTCGCGCCTGTGAGATTACTGTTCTGCTGAAGCCAACTGGCCGCAGCAGCAACCTGGTCTGGAAAGGTTGCAGCTCCGAGAACCTGCGCTACCAGGGCGTCCGGATAAAGCGCGATGGGCGCTACCAGTTGTTGCAGTTCTTCTGCGGACAACGGCACTCCCTGCCCTGAATATCCTGTCTGCTGAGCTGCAGCTCGCACGGGCATCGTGCCAATGACCAGCAGGAAGGATAGCGTCGTTGATAAGAGCTGTTTCGTGAAAGTCCTGATCATTTTCTTTTCTCCATGCAGGTAAGGCTGTCAAGCTCGCTTTTATTTGTGTTGGTTTTGAAACGTTCTGAATTGCAAGGAATGGGCTGACGCGCCAGCTAGTTCAGCCCAGGCGTTCCTTTCCAATCGAGAACATCCACGAGTTTCCACGGATTTTCACTTAGGTCCATGTGCAACTGACCTACCTTATCGATTGTTAGCTGAGCTGCGGGATAGACCACTCCCGTGCTTTTGTGCTTGTCGGTTTCATTCAACTCAAATTCACCAGCCGTCAAATTGAACGATTGAGATTGAGTGTCAAGGAAAGCTTCCCCAAACCTGATTTGACGATTGGTAACAAACACGATTTTTCTTCCGGTTGGAGTGTTCGTCATGCGGATGTAGCTGACGTCATAACCCAGTGTCCCAGTGATCGCGCAATGACCTACCGCCTTCATCTTGGAAAGTGCATTGACCAACCCTTGGTTCTGGCCCTTGGTGAAAGCATCGACCAGGATCTGTCTGTCCTCTGGCGTGGAAAAATCGTAAATTTCCAGGGTTACGCCAATCTCCCGCCCCATCTGTGTACCTGTTCCCATCGCGCTCGCTTCAATCGTCTCGGGCTTGGGGCCGCGAGAGAAAGCGAGAGTGCTCGCGAGAATCAGCAGTCCGACCAGCATCAAGCTAATGGCACCTGTGTTGGTTCTCAGAGTTTTGATGTTCCGCATTTTCTCGGTCCCTCCTATTCGGGGCGGTCTCGCGGTCACTAGGCTTTTCACGAACGGTCCTGGTGACTGGAGGAGGTAATCGCCTTGGCAACTATGCTCGGGGAGAGACTTGCATCTGGCAACTGTCAGTTTTGACAAACCGGGATCGATTCTCTTCCCTAGCGCGATAGGTAGCCTTTGTGCGAGTTGTCAAAACGTTCATCACAGCCCGGAGATGGCATCCCTCTGCCGGAAATCTGCAAGCCCCAGTGCGCGACACACCTGTCAAAACTGACGGTTGCAGACTATTCACTGGCAACTAGACTCGAAATGCCGAGAGCACGAGCGATGAGACAACAGACTATCTTCTGTGCAGGGGTACTTTCTTCATCCGCCATTTCCCTAGGGTTCGCCCAACAGAGAACGAGTTTTCGGCAGGTTCGATCTCATCAACTAGCGCTGTCGCGGATCGGGTCGCGCTCCATGGCGGTTATGGCGCGAATCCGGAGACGATGGTTAGCAATATCCTGCTTTCTCTTGGCCTGCGCTTCCGCGAGCGCACAAACGGTTCAGTTTCTTCCCGAGGTTGATACCTACCTCAAGCTCAATTCAATGTTTCGGATTTATTCCGAGGCCAAGGAAGATCGGGATGGCGGCGACCCAACCCAGGTTACCAGCGGACCAAGCATCCAGTTGTACCTCAAGCCCCTGCTCAAGCTTAAGAAAGTCACGGCATTCGATCTGGACGACTCCAAACCCAGAGCCCTGGTGCTCGAGGCTGGATACCGATACATAACTGCTCCGACTGAGCCCACCGACAATCGCTTTTTGACGTCAGCGACCTTCCACTTTCCCATGAAGGCGGGATTACTAATGACCGACAGAAACCGTGCGGACCTCGACTGGAAGGGCGACAAGTTCAACTGGCGCTATCGCAATAAATTTACGCTCCAAAGAACACTTGCGATTTATTCCTATCATCCAATACCCTATGTCGCCTTCGAGCCCTACTACGAGAGCCAGTACAACAAATGGAGTACGACGACCGAATATGTCGGTTGCCTTTTGCCTGTAGGAAAGCATGTGGAGTTCAATCCCTACTATGAACATGAGAACGACACCGGCAAGCACCGGAACAAGCAAGAAAACTACGTCGGTCTTGCGGTTTACCTTTTCTTCTCTGTAGAGAGGAAACCAGCCGCCAACCAATGAACGTGTGGGAGTTGGAATGTCCCTATTCTGGTGGCGGCGGATCTAGATCGAGATATTTGATGAGCACTACCTCATTGCCATGTTCGCTGTAGATCAGTTGATCGACAAGTTTTTGCGCAAGTAGAACGCCGAACCCACCCGGACGCATGCCGCGTGCGTCCCGATACTCCAGGTGCCGCACTGGATCCTCCGCAGGATTGGCGATGGCAGCATGGGGAATTTCATCCAGCGTAAAACCTTCCCCCGGGTCGCTAATGCGGCACGATACCATATGGCGGGCGCGTACGTAAGAGATCTCTACTTGCTCATTGGGGTCAAGACGTCCACCGTGCTCGATTCCGTTTATCAACATCTCACGGAAAGCAGTACCAACAGCATTTCTTTCACGGTCAGGAAGTTCGGCAATCTCATTCAAAAATTGGAGTACTCGATCCGCTGTCTTAAGGTCGCAACGAGCAACGATCTGAATCCACTCTGGCGTTGCCGAAACCACATCGATACCGTCATCCCAGCAGGGGTCATCGATGGCATGTCGAATCATGACGCTTAACTCATCAGGTGAGAATGGCGTGGAGAAATAACTGAAAGCATGTTCGCGCATCGAGGTGATTACGTCATTCGGAGTGCTTTCGTCCGCCAAAATGATCAAACGAGTATGCGGACGAATGCGCCGGATCTTGCGGAGCAGTTCAATGTCCTCGCGCCCAGAGGTCCTTTCACTGGTCAAGATCAGATCGAAGCTTTTCCTCTGAGCCATGCGCAGGGCGGTCGGGTTGTCAGTTGTACTCTGGATCGCCCATGTCTCGGGTTCGAGAATGTCCCGCAGCTGTGCCTCAATCTGTGAATCGCCGCCAACCACGAGCGCGGTGCGAACGGGGAACGGGCGCAGTTCGATCGTAGAAACGGCATTCATTCTCACATCCCCCTAGCTTTGAAAAACGCTCGCTGCAAAAATCAGGAACAGCCAAACGTCATTCGTCAAAACGCTTCGCCAACGCCCATGCTCCAAGTCCAACTATCCCTCCCGCGAGCGAAGTCAGTGCGAAGATTGACGTGGTATTTCTTACTCAGTTCAAACCTTGGTCCTCCGCCCACGTCCGGCAGAAAGTGACTGTTTTTGAAGAGTACTTGACTCGAACCAGGAATCACTCCGCCGAGGCCCGCGAACGCCGCCAGGCCAAACCCCTTGGGCAAAGTCAGGCGGTACTCCGCTTGCGTCGCGGCCATGTAGCGGTCGAAGTACTTGCCGGCCGTGTATCCCCGCAGTTCGTTGCTCGTCCCATAAACGCAATTTCCGTAAAATGGCGGCTGCCCGCCGGTTGCACAGCCAAACAGATCGTAGGCCAAGACTTGATTTTTACCCAGGCTAAAGTATTTGTCGAAGATGAATCTGTACGCTTGAAACGAGTATTTGCTGCCTAAAGATTGCATGAAGAAATCGGCTGTGAATTCGATCTTTTCTCCAGCCACCGGATAGAACTGGTTGGGGCGGGTATCCCGCATCAACCGCAGGCCCAAAGCCCTCATGGTAGTGTGGATACCGAAATCCGGTGGAAGTGGAGGAATTTTGCCGTTGTTCGGCCTCACCGTAAGAAACGACTGTCCACTCCAAAATCGAGGTCCAAGAAAAAACTTCCACCAAAGCCGGCGTAAAAATTCACCACGGAAAAGGTGGCCAGTTTGTTCCAGCGGCAACTGACGCCCCGAGAAAATTCCGCTGCCATACAGGTTGTAGTTCACATTGCCTTGTCCGTACATCGCCGTGACCTCGTAGGTATCCTCCTTCATATACAGATCTGCGCCCACGCCGAAACCGCGACTCCCGTTGTTGGTAAACATACCAGCCGCTCCTACAACCGATGGCGGAGAAAGCTTGTCGTTCTTACTAAAGGGAAAGATGTAGCCTAGGCCGGGGATAATTCCCTTACCGATGGCCGGACTCACAATGGGAAGGGGAGCGGGGACAAGAGCACCGCGATGGGCGGGTTTTTGTTTCTCAGTCTTTTGCGGTTCCGTCTTGGTTTCTACAGGTGCTAATGACTGACTGGCGTCTTCTGTTCCCTCGGGGTCGAAAGATTTCACACGTGGAACACTGGTGGTCTCGAGCGGTAAAGATTCGTGCATGTCTTCTGGACCTAGCCCATTCCAGTTCAAATAGCTCAGGCTCTTGTTCTCGTTCGCATCAGGCGAAACCAACGCGGGTAGGGACTGGGCTTGGAGTTTCAGTGGTCCCGAAATAGAAAAGGATAGGGCGCAGAATATACAAAGCCATATCGTGTTGTAACGGCGCGGTAGGTAAGTGATCGTCACCGACCGCTTGCCTTCCAACCGCGAAGCGACAATCACTTTGTTCACGACTCCCCTCTCGAATCGCTGGGATCGGCTCTGCAACGTGCAGCTTCGAAATCCGCAAGGAGAGGGCTCTCGATTGCGTGATCATGTTGAAACTCGTGGACCGCGTCGTCGTCGCCATCGCGCTAAACGGTGCCGAACTCCTCGTTTTAGCCGCTCCTGGCCTGCCTTGGCCTGCCTCTCGAAGAGGAGGCCAAGGTCAACAGAAAACACTAGTTGTGAGCGGAAGAAGCACTCCCCCCCCACCCAATAACAATTCCACTTTTCAGCCGGAAGGCGTTCTGATTGTTGTTGTTGCTGCAGACAGAGGCCGCGCAGCTGTTGCCAAAGCGAGTGTAGAGATATTCCGCCTGGATAGGGCGCAGGGAAATTCTCTTGCTCAGCTTGATATCAAACCCACCACCTACTGACAAGGCGAAAGCGTTCTTGGAGTAAGTGCCGGTGCCAAAGTTTGTGATGCAATTACCGGCGCTGTTCTTGCAAGTGGCTGAGAGTCGGTCTCCGCCGAAACCGAGGTCGAAAAATGGCCGGAACGGACTGCTGTTGCGAAGGGTAATCCGCGGTCCAAACAAATAGGTAAACTGATTCCCGGTAACTGTGTTGCCCAAGCCAATTGTGTTACCGAAAAATCTGCAGCCACCAAGGTCAGCCGCGATGCCGAGCAGGCTGCTTACGTTGTAAGCGAACGTGCCCCCGCCACCGGCACAATTAAAGTCATTTGTACCGGCCGCCGGATGGCCATTTATGTCAAATGCGCGTGTAAAGTTAGGGCTGGTACGGATGAACATGAACGCCGGAGATGTTTCAACCTTTGGGAATTCCTGAGCAAAAACCGAACCGGCTGTAAGCAAAAGCAATCCTGCTAGAACAAAAGATTTACGCATTTTCGTTTCTCCCTTTCGATTCAAATTAAGTTGAAAATCAAGAACGGTTCCTTGATAAGCCGCGATCTTCCCTATTTGGCGCCAGTCCCCATCTGGTTATCTGAGGGTGCGTTGATACGCTCCTTGCTGGCGCCTCTTGGAGTAATTCACGAGGACATGCTAAGAAACCTTCTCTGTCGCGCATACTGGCAAAAGTGACAGTTAAGGCAACAGCAGAAATACGAAAGGGATGTGGCGTGCAGAAGTAAGGAGTGTCGCCATTGAACTTGACGGAGAATGGCTAACGGCCGACCGAATTTGCGTCACCGCATTCAGTGAAATGAAAGACTCGCTAGATTTCGACTATACGAGAAACTGTGAGCAGTACTTGGTCATGCCAACGAGATTCCACCAACCTGTTGGAGGGCACAACGAAGTTTCTATCGGAATGAGATTACCTCGCGAGCAAAGTCGGAGAGTTTCATGCTGAAGTCTTTGCTTCGGCATTTCGCGGGCGCTACTTTTCCCGTGAGGTGTACCCTGTTTTGTAAGAAGCACGCAGCGGTTGGCGAGCCGTCGATGATACTACGCGCACCTTTATCTTCCTCCACTTTCCGTCTCCGCGAATGGCGGGGTGATAGCCGAGTACATATTGACTTCGTATTTCCCGGCTGACGTCGGCGGCAGCCTCAGAAACTTTCGCTCGATTTTGTACGGCTATGGTACGGCCTCCGGTGCAATCGGTGATGTCGGTCATCCACTTCCTGCCTAGCCTTTCTTCAATGGTGCCAAAGAAAAAGGTCTCAAACAACCCGATGGAATACACCTCAACATCACCTTCCCGTACCAGGTCCCTTATTTCCCTGTGCGTGTAGTGGCTCACGTTATCGCCACCGTCGGAAATGATGACGATCGCCCGGCGCTTGTATTTCGCCGCACGCAACTGTGCCTCGGCCAGGTAAATCGCATCGAGCATCGCAGTAGGGCCGCCGGGCTCTGTCGACATCAACTGCCGTTCCATCTCGTCGATCGACGTAGTCGAACTGGCCACGAGTCGCGGGCGGCCGGAGAAAGTGATCGCAAAGTATTCGTCCTGCGGATTTGCATTGTTGAAGAAATCCCGCAGCGCTGCCCGCTCCGTCTCGATTTTGTTGCTCATGCTCTCACTGACGTCCAGAAGCACGGCAATCGAAAGAGGCGCCCCATCCTCGTAAAAATACTCGATCTTCTGGGGTTTTCCCCCTTCATAGAGTGCAAAATCTTGCTTCTGCAGGGTAGTGACCGGGCGGTTCAGCGCGTCGGTCACTGTCACCGGCACGAGTACAAGGTCCACATCGACACGAAAAGGTTTGGTATGGGTAGCAAAACCTCGGATTGGCGCCACGCTCCCGGTATTCGATTCGCTATTCGTCTTCTGACGCGGCTCGACGTGCACGTCATCTGCGGACTGTGCCTGCGCAAACCAGCCAAAAACAAGGATACTCGCACAAGCAAGGGAAAGACGGAAGCCGACGTTGTGACTCACGGTGAGAGCGCCTTAGAGGAAGATTATTCCGAGACTTGGTTGTGCTATTTGTTCTCCGGGTTGCCTGTTCAAGGTATTGCTAGACATGAGGGAGGAAGAAACTCAATTTCTGGCTACGCACCATTATAACAAGAACGTTAAAGGCCCCACGGCACTGAATATGCCACAAAATAACGAGTTGTCAATTGAAATCTGGCAAGTGGTTAGCGCCAAAACGTCCTCCTCTGCGACAAGCCCGACTCTCTGGATACTGGTAAAAATGACAGTTGGGGTCAAGCGCGGGCAATACCAAAGAAGCAACACCCAAGACGCGGGGCAAATCACGCAAAGAATTGAAACCCAAGGGGAAACGACTGCCGCATTGGCCCGGTCTCGATTCGAGTATACGCGCCGTGAAAATCACTTTCGTGTGTGAGGACCCGGAGGAAAACGGTGCACCGTGTTATATTGCTTCGCATGATCAACCGCACGCGTATTCTGATTGCGGACGACCACAATCTAGTGGCGGAGTTGTGCAAGAAGCTTCTCGAAGCCGAGTTTGATGTGGTCGGAACGGTGAGCGACGGACGCGCCCTGGTGCGTGCCGCCGGCGAATTGAAGCCGGACGTAGTCGTGGTCGATGTCGGCATGCCCGTGCTGAATGGTTTGGATGCAGGGCGCCAGGTGAAAGAATTGCTGCCCGCCGTCAAACTGATCTATCTAACCATGAATCCCGACGTGGAAGTGGCCGCGGAAGCTTTCCGCCGTGGAGCTCATGGGTACATGCTTAAAACATGTGCCGCGGGTGAACTGGTGCTTTGTGTTCGTGAGGTTTTACGGGGCAAATTGTATATGTCGCCAGCCCTGCCGCGGGACACCATCAATTTCCTGCGGAGGCAAGATAAGACGTTAGTCAACGAAGACGAACGCCTGACCCAGAGGCAGCGTGAAGTGCTGCAGTTGCTGGCCGAAGGAAAGGTGATGAAGGAAGTTAGCGACATCCTGCACATGTCGACCAGGACGGTCGCCTATCACAAGTACCGCATGATGGAAGTGCTTGGCGCCCGGAGCACCGCCGAACTGGTCAAATACGCAATCAAGAACCACATCGTGGCCGCTTAGACCTATTTTTTATCTTTAATCATCAATTACTTTTTGGCCACCAGCTTGCCCGTGCGCCAAGAGCGGTGATGTCCAGTATCCCCTGTCACAGTTGACAGTGTTCTCGCTCAGTTCGAACTCGTAGACTCCTGCACATGATGAAGGCCTTTCGTATTCCGAGGACTCTTTCCGGAAAAAGTCGGCCTAGGGAGTTCATATGCGTAGATGTCTAGGCGCGATCATGGTGTGCGTCGCGGTTCTTTCCGCTTTCGGCCAAGCGCCCTCGTCCAAATATCAGCCAGGCACGATCATGGCCGTCACCGCTCGCCAGAGTCCTGGACAACCCGACACCGACGTCACACAATATGAAGTCTCAGTGAAGGTCGGGAATACTACTTACGTTGTCTTATTTACGCCGCCTAATGGCTCTACCACCGTGAAGTATGCCATCGGCGATGAGCTTTTGGTCCTCGTCGGAAGCAACACGCTTGCGTTTAATGCCCCTGGGTCGGGGAAAATCGAGGCGCCGATTCTGAGCCGTGACACACTCCCAGCTCAAAGCCTCGACCTGTCAAAGGCATGTGGAGAGTACTCCAGCCTGAAATTACAGCGTCTCTCGGAAAACCTGGCGCTCACGGAGAAACAGCAGGCTCAGATCATGCCAATATTGAATCAGGAAGCTGGCGAAGTAGGAGAGATTTGCTTCAATTCCGCACTTTCCCGAAGCGATAAGCTGAACCGTTACGAAAAAATTGTCCGGACATCGGACGAGAAGGTAAAGCCTCTGCTCTCCACAAGTCAGTTGCAGAAACTTCAGGATCTGCGCAAGGAACAGAAGCAGGACCTGAAGAGAATGATCCGCAGACCAGAAAAGTGGCAAGCACACCTAACTGCAGGAACGAATCGCAGTGCGCTAATAAACCCGGTTTGGTGAAGATGCGAGCTGGCTCCCACGAGATCTCCCTTAGCGCAATCATTGTAGAAATATGTCAGACAACGCCGCGCACCGGGTTGCAACGGTTTCCAGCCATTCGGCTGAGAATAGTGAGTAATCGCCGAAGACGACCCTGGGTCATTAGAGTCGTCGGCGGAAGGATCGTCATTTTCCCTTTCTGAAACATCTTGGGAGCCCTACCACGTTCTACTCATTGACAACTTGGGGTTAAAGAGGATGATAGGTTAGAGTGACGAACTATTGCTCTCTGCGCGGAGGCAGAGAACTGGGGTTCGAATCGGAAAGGTTGGTGCGGGGGATGTCATCACTCCGAGTTCTCGTCGTGGAGGATTTCGCACCCTTTCGACAATTCATTTGCTCGACCATAGGAAAAAACAGTGACTTGCGGGTTATCTGCGAAGTCTCCGACGGATTAGAAGCGGTTCAGAAAGCGGAAGAGCTGAAACCGGAGTTGATCTTACTCGACATCGGACTCCCAACGCTGAATGGTATAGAGGCCGCTCGGCGGATTCGCAAGATTGCGCCGGAATCCAAGATAATCTTTTTGAGTCAGGAATCTTCTGCGGAAGTGGTGCAGGAAGCTCTTAGCTTGGGTGCGCGGGGTTACGTTGTGAAAACAAGGGCCGCAGTAGAGCTTTTAGCTGCCGTGGAAGCCGTCATCTCGGAAAAGCAGTTTGTCAGCTGCATCCAGCCGAACACCCTCGCGCTCTAAACGATCCTACGGTGGAGAACGGCACTATCAATCCTTTCCACACTTGAGGTTTTACGAATCGCGGCACGTCCTGCAAGTTGCGCCAATTCCGTTTCCGAGGTGGAGAAGCGCGACGAGCCGCAGTCTAGGCAAACCAAGAGCTTGGGGAAGACCAAAAGGCCGGGATTGTTAAGATTCTCGCGGCCGCGGAAATGGATGTTTATCTCAGCGGCAAATTCCGCCTGGTTGACTGACGCGCAGAGTAGACACGACATCACACACCCCCGATGGCGCATTAGAACACATTAGAGCAATCGCTGTCTGTTCAAAATTGCACATCTTGCCAAGATTCCTCACGGTGGCCGTCTTCAAACAGGACCGCGATGGGCGTCGAAAACCGACGCTGAGTTACTCGTGCAGGACAACGCCAAGAAGCGAACTGTGCACCTGCAATCCACCGTTGTAGTCAATGAAACCAAGCTTTCTGAATTTGTTCATGAAGAAATTCACTCGCGAGCGGGTCGTACCAATCATTTCTGCCAGAGTCGCCTGATTTACGTCCGGGATCACTTCCTCGGATCTGCCTTCCTTGCCGAACCGGGCTAGAATTAGGAGCGCTCGTGCCAGCCGTTTTTCGCTGGAGTTGAACAATTGATCGACCAAGTCCGCTTGCGTGCGGTTATGACGTTCGACCATGTGCGCAACGAACAGGTCAGCAAAATCGTGTTCTTGATGAAGGGTCCGCAGCATCTCGCGCTTTTCAATCTTCAGGACCGTACAGTCCGTAATTGCCGTAGCGGTCGCCAGGCGAACGGGTTGGTCCGAGGCGATGCATCCTTCGCCCAGGAAGTCGCCGGGGCCGAGCAGCACGATGGTTGCTTCCTTCCCCTGTTTGGAAAGCACGCTGAGCCTTAATCTCCCCTCCTGAATGTAGAACACATCGTCCGCACGGTCGCCCTGCGAGAAAATAGATTTTTTGGCGCTATAGTGATGAAGCGTTCTGCCGGTGCCCGCGTGCGTTAAAAAGGATTGGGGATCAAAAAGCTTGGATGGTTTCGGGACACGTTGTTTTCGTGTCGGCGGCTTGCGAGGCGATGGCACGGGAGCCTCCTGGAAGCCCTGGAGTGTTCGAACCAAAAATTATTATGTCACAGATGGTGCCAACACTCGCAGTGAAAATCTTCCCTTTACTTGTTCGAGACTTCGGGTTTATTGGCCCCAGCCGTCCGTCCCAGCGTCACTTGGGAATTACCAGTAATATCTCAGGTGAGCTCGACGATTACTGTCCCAGCATTCGTCACTTTCGAAATCGCAGGTCGGGTAAAGTTTGCCCCAGCCCACTGCGGAAACGATGCGCTCGGCAGGAATGCCCATGCGGATTAAGTCTTGCCGCGCGATGTCGGCACGCTTCTGAGCCAGCACCAGGTTGTATACGATTTCACCGCGGGCGTCGGTATAGCCATCGATGCGAATGCGGATGTCCGGGTGCGCCTTAAGATACGCCACATCGGCGTCCAGGGTTGCCTTGTTTGTGGGATCCTCGTACTGGTCGAAAGCAAACAGAATGTCCTTAAATATTGTGCCGGAAGTCTACCGCCGCAGGCGACGCCGGTGGCCAAAGGTCTTGAGCCACTGCTGGGCCTGCTAAAGTCAGGAAAATGAGAACAACCACGCAAAACATAAACGCTCGGATTGAATGCACTTCGTAATGGTGCATGATGTTTTTCCCTCCGTGTGGACCGGCCACTGCATAAACATTAGTCAGAAGAAGAGGGAGCGGGAACTGGCAAAAGTATCAGTTTCCAAGAGAACTTCGTGCCGAGGGAGCGACTGCGATTACTGCTGATTCATCTCTGCGATGGTTACTATTCCATCTGTTTCAGTTTCTGCTCCAACATCATCTTCTGCTGCAACTTGCTTAACTTGGGAAACAGGAACGCAATTTGTAGCCGCATACCCCACGGCGAAGCTCCCGGCGGATGAATGGCGTTGCCGTAAAATTGTGCGGTGAGATTCACTGGCTGAAATCCAATCTTCATGATCCTTCCCACTCCGCCCCCAAACGGCACAACCCATCGACCGCCATTGGTCGCTTCCCAGTTCGCCGTCAGGGTAGGCTGCCAAGTGATGTAATAGCCTTTTTTCAGGTTGTAGTTGATGAAGTACTGGAACACCATTTGGTTCACGTCCGGGCGGCGGGATTGTCCGGCGAATGACCACACGTTATTCACGAGGCCGCCAAGGGTCCATTTACCTGGCTGTGCCAGAACGACAACGGAAGGCCCCATGCTCCACTTTCCTTGTCCTAACACCGGATTCGTGGCTGTAGGTAATACGACCGTTGGGCCAACTCCCCAAATAACCTTTCCTGGCTTCGCCGGAGACAGGAAGAACGATGGGTTCACATCTCCGAATCCGGACGCACCTTGGTTGACGGGCTGGCTGGCCGTCGGCTGATAAATAATCGGAGTAATGATGCGGGTTATAAGATTCCAGTTCTCGCTCACACGAGCCGGGATGACGGGCTGGATGTTCAGGATGTTTTGAGTGCGGTTATCCGGACCTGTGTTGAAGTTGTCGTTATTCTGCACGGGAACACTGATGAGGCTGGCTACGGGATTCTGCGCAGCTTTTCTTAGCGCATCGGTATTTGCCGCCGCTGCCGGGGTTCCCTCCGTCGCAATCTCTGTTCCCGGCGTGCCGATGAGTGCGTCCTGCGCGATCAGCGGCACACCTAACATAAGAAAGATCGCCGCTGCCATGAGGCATCGATTGCTTCGCATGTGTAACTTCTCTTTTCCCGCAGGCTGCCAAAAACTAATAAATAGGCTGAGGCTCATCGAGCCGAGAGCCTTTCGGCTTCTGCGTCAGTGCACCACCAGAGGGGATCATTGACAACTGTCACTTGTTACAGGCGTGGGTCGTTGAACATCTCTGATTCGTTGGGAGAGCGTGACCGCAGGAAGATACGAAGGTACACGAAAGCTGATATGTCCCAAAGCTGGACAGGTATCTGCACGAACAATAAAACGGAATCTGTTGCGGGCGGCTAAATCCGTTACAATTCAGAAAGTGTTTCGATCAGCAATGAGCCCCCATAAATTCCGGACATCCCCGTCCAGCCGTTCTCCTTCTTATAAGGAGATGGGACAACATTCGCCGCGCCGGGCCGCCCGTGTGCTTGTGGTCGACGACAATCCGGACACCATGATGCTGATGCGCGAACTGCTGGGCACTCGCGGGTACGAGGTAGTTGCAGTTCCGGACGCGGAGCAAGCCGAGGTCGAGATTCGTCGTGAGCTTCCCGATCTGATTCTTTCCGATGTAATTATGCCTGGTAAATCAGGTTACGAGCTGTGCCGCGAGGTTAAGGATAATCCCACTACCCGGCTGATTCCGTTTGTGCTGATTACGGGGCTGAGCGATCGCGAGGACAAGCTTCGGGGAATTGAAGCTGGCGCCGACGACTTTCTCAACAAACCTATTTTTTCGGAAGAGTTGTTTGCCCGGGTAAAGTCGCTGCTCAAACTTAAGGAGTTCACCGACGAACTGGAGACTGCGGAATCGGTGCTTTGCACCCTGGGCTTGAGCGTAGAGAGCCGCGATCCCTACACCGAGGGTCATTGCGAACGCTTGGCGGAGAACGCCAGCAATCTGGGACGTCATCTCGGCTTAAGTGAAGAATCGATTGTGGCGTTACGCCGGGGCGGGTATTTGCACGACTTGGGAAAGATCGCCGTTCCCGACGACATTCTGAAGAAGGGAAAGAATCTGACCGAGGAAGAATGGACCATCATGAAGCAGCATCCGGTGACCGGAGAAAATATCTGCCGGCCATTAAAGTCGTTGCGACTGGTGCTGCCTATTATCCGCAATCATCATGAGCACTCGGACGGGAGCGGCTATCCGGATGGGTTGCAGAAGATCGAAATTCCTCTGCTTGCGCGAGTCTTGCAGGTGGTGGATGTCTATGACGCCTTACGTACGGCGCGTCCCTACAAGCCGGCGCTAAGCCATGAGCATGCCGCGTTCACGATGCGCCAGGAAGCTCGCGGCGGTCTTTGGGATGAAGAACTGGTGACCGAGTTCCTGTCTATGCTGGAGAAACAGCAACGAGTGGCGTAAGAAGTTCTCACCTGTCAGCTTTCAGATCAGCATGCTGACAAACGATTCCCTGTCATTCCGAGGAGCGAACGCAATGAGAGAGGACAAACTATTACCGATAACAACCACTTGGAACTGTGTCAGAGAAAACCTGAATCGGTGCCAGGAACGTCTGCTCTTCTGAAGCGCGCCAACTGGAATATCGGATCGGGATTTTTTTGTTCCATCACCAACCCTGCCAGCATTTCACCCAGCGCGGGTCCATGTTTAAAGCCGTGGCCTGAGCCTCCTCCGACCAGCCAAACATTGTCCGCCGCTGGATGCCGATCGATGATCAGATGATTGTCAGGACTGTTTTCGTACTGGCAAACGCGGGTCTCGAGCACTGGCGCGTTTTTCATCGCGGGAAATCGGAAGGCCACGTAATCGCGAACGATCCTTAGTCCCTCTTCGCTCGCAACCCGTTCGCCTGAAGTGGGATCGAATTCTGCTCCTCGCGTATCATCAGCGACTTTGAATCCGCGGCCGGCGGCCGCCGGAATGCCATAAATGAAACGGTCGCGATGATCCGCCCAGACCGGAAGCCTCGTCTCCGAGAAGCGGTCATCTCCGGCAGGCGTACCCAAGAAAAATACATCCTGCTTAGTGGGACGAATGCGATGGCCAATGGTCTCGGGAAAAAGCTCGCCCAGCCATGGACCGCAGGCGAAGACATACTGGTCAGCGATCAGCTTAGACCCATCCGAAAGCGACAAGCCATTGCGGATGTTGCTTTCAAGATTATGCGGTAAAACGGCAACTTGTTTATACTCGCCGCCTTCGGCCAGAAATCCCTCGGCTACGGCCTGGCATGCAACTTGCGCGCTCAGAAAACCACCTTCGGGCTCATAAATCGCCCAGCGCACATCTTCTAGATTGATCTGCGGCCAACGCTTCTGCAGTTCCCTTCCCGATAATTCTTCATAAGCGATGCCTGCCTCGCGCAGCATTGGCAGTGACGATCGTTCGAACTGGTCGTCACCGGATGTGGCCATCCACAATACTCCGGTACGATGTAAAAGCCGTTTCTGCCAGCGAGTTTCATGTTCTTTCCACAACCGCAGGGCGCGAGCGGCCATTTTCGTGTAAGGCTGGCTGGGTCCGTAGGTGCCGCGGATGATGCGAGTCTCGCCGCCGGAAGAGGATCGAGAATTGCCTGGCCCCCAAGCGTCCAGCAGTGTCACGCGCGCGCCGCATCGCCGCAAATAGAGGGCCGTCCATCCGCCAAATGCGCCCGCTCCGATCACCGCGACATGAGAGTCCGATTTCATGTTGATTCCGACGATTGTCCCGAAGACCGTCTCAGCATATTAACGGAGGACGCGGTGCGACCTCATCGCTATAGCTGGAACAATCGACGGTCGAGATCCCCAAAACCAGATCCGCTCAATAGAAATCCTGCTAACGGAGCGCGCTTGAAAATCGTCCAAATGCTCCAGAGAAGCGTTGTCCACGGAGGTCGTATGCTATCTCGCGCGGTTCTTGCTCTAGCCCTTCTGCTTCCGCTTTCGCTCCTAAGTGCCGCCGACGCAGTTCGGGCAAATCCCGCAGGAGAATACGCCAAACATTTTGGTGCTCTTGGAAAACTCTCAGTTGCCGTAGCCCAGGCCATGCCGGCAGAACAGTATGGCTTTCGTCCGCACCCGGAATCCATGAACTTTGGCGAATTGATGGCGCACATCGCGGCCACCAACTACCAGTTCTGTGCTGGTTTAAAGGATTCCGATCCCCCAGCGTTGCCTTCCCCGAGCGAGAAGGACGCGATCGTCAAATTCTTGAGCGATTCCTTCGACTATTGCTCGAACGTGATTCCCAGCCTTACCGAGGAGCAACTCAACAAAACACACAGCTCTCCTGATGGGACGCTCCTCGGGCGAGAAATTCTGTTGGCTATGTACATTCACGTGGCGCATCATCGCGGCCAAGCCGAAATCTACCTGCGTGATAAAGGTATCAAGCCGCCCTCCTACATGATTTGAACAATAGCTTTGCGCCCTAACAATAGCTTTGCGCCCTAAAGAGCGGTGCTGAACGCTTGACAGCCCCCGCGACGCTTCCTAGAATTCAAGTCAGCTGTTTTGCATCCTGCGGCGTAAGTGTTGCATCTACATTAGTTAGCTATAAACACAATAGATGCCGATTGGCCCCGTCGATCAGTATGATACAAGGGAGTGTATGCCTCCGGGACCGCCTATAGGCGAGCGTGAACGCGAAATCCTAACCGCTATAGTGGAGACCTTCATCGCCACGGGTGAGCCGGTGGGGTCGCGCACCCTTGCGCGCGCCAACCGCGAAGGGTTAAGCCCGGCGACGATTCGCAACGTGATGTCGGATCTGGCGGACTCGGGTTATCTGGAGCAGCCTCATACTTCGGCAGGTCGAGTGCCCAGTACCGAGGCTTATCGGTACTACGTCGAGCAACTCACGGGCAAGGCGCGTCTTTCGAATGACGATGAAAACATTATTCAGGAGTCCTTTCACGGGGTTTCGGATGTGCAGGAATTCATGGAGCGCACTTCGCATGTGCTCTCTCTCATCTCGCGCAACGTTGGCGTTGCAGTAGCCATAGGAGGACCGAAGAACGCACTGGAGCACGTTTATTTTTCGCGGCTGGGCGATCAAAAAGTGCTGGCCGTGCTGGTAACGCGGTCTGGGGTGGTGCGGGACCGTGTGCTGCGCCTGGACCTTCCGCAAGCCGACTTGGATGCGGCGGCTCGCTTCCTCAACGAGAACTTCCGCGGCTGGACCATGGAAGCCATGCGGACCGAGCTGGCGCGACGGCTTGAACAAGAACGCAGCGAATACGACCGTTTAATGACCTCGGTCGAACAACTCTACAAGCAGGGCGCGCTGGCGGCGGACGACAGTGCTCAAACTGTTTATGTTGAGGGCGCTTCGAACCTCGTAGCTGGAGAACAGGACCGCCAGCGTCTGCAGGAATTATTGAAGACGCTGGAAGAAAAACAGAAAATCGTGGGACTGCTGGGCGCGTACCTCGATGCTAAACAGGAAGCCGTTCGCGTGGTGATTGGACTCGACCAGACATTGCCCTCAATGCGCAATTTCGTGCTCATCGGTGCGCCGGCACGCGTCGGCGGCGAGGTGATGGGATCGCTCGCGGTCATAGGCCCAACTCGCATCGATTATCAGCATACGATGACGGCGGTTTCCTACATCGCCCGCATGTTTGACAAAATCTTGAACGAATCTGAGTAGATAAAGCTTTATGGCGAGAACAAACGGAAAATCGGAAGTAGATCCTCAGGAACTTGATGCAGCGCACGAATTGCCCGCATCTGACGATGCCCAAGACGAAGCTGAAACGATAGAGTCTGCGTCCTCACGTTCATCGGATAGTGGCAGCGAGTTACAAAAACTTCGGGTGGAACGGGATACACTCATCGATCGGCTGGCCCGTCTCCAGGCTGAATTTGAGAATGCCCGCAAGCGTACTGCCCGCGAGCAGCAGGATTTCCGCGAGTATGCCGTAGCGGACGCGGTCAAGGCACTCTTGCCTACACTCGACAGCTTCGAACGCGCCCTACAAACCAGCGCGGCGGACAAGTCCGAGTTCCGCGGCGGAGTTGAGCTCATCTACAAACAGTTGCAGGATGCGCTGCAAAAATTGGGCCTGCGCGCCATTTCAGCGAAAGGTGAGCCCTTCGATCCCCATCTTCACGAAGCCATCGAGATGGTCGAAACTACCGATGCTGACGATCATCAAATACTGGAAGAACTGCAGCGTGGCTACAAGTTGAAGGATCGCCTGCTACGCCCATCGATGGTCAAAGTTGCGCGCAATCCGAAACACTAACCCTCAGGAAATTCGAAAGGATTTGGAACCATTCTGGCCAGCAACGTAAAACGCGACTATTACGAAGTGCTCGGGGTTGCACGCGAAGCCAACGAGCAAGAGATCAAGAGCGCCTATCGCAAGTTGGCGCTGCAGTTTCATCCTGATCGCAATCCGAATAATCCGGATGCTGAGGAGAAGTTCAAGGAGTGCAGCGAGGCCTACGCAATCCTGGCGGATGCCGACAAGCGGGCCGCTTATGATCGGTTTGGGCATGCGGCAGTCGGCGGCGCAGGAGCGGGCGGTTTCGACCCCACGGTTTTTCAGGATGTCAGCGAGATCTTCGGAGACTTTTTCGGCTTCGGAGATCTTTTCGGCGGAGGATCCCGCCGCGGCAGTCGGGCCCAGCGCGGTCCCGATCTGCGTGAAGATGTCACGTTGGAATTCGAAGAGGCAGTTTTTGGCACGGAAACGAAAGTTACCGTGCGCCGCCACGAAACCTGTGAAGATTGCCGGGGCTCTGGTGCCGCCCCCGGCAAGGCTCCGGTCCCTTGTCGATCCTGCGGGGGTCGTGGCCAAGTCCGTTACCAGCAGGGGTTCTTCAGCATGGCCCGCACTTGCCCCACGTGTCAGGGCGCAGGCAGCGTGATCACCGATCCGTGCCATAAGTGCAAGGGCGAGGGCCGCGTGCTGCGTCAGAGGACAGTCGATGCCAAGGTCCCCGCCGGAGTCGAGGACGGAACGCGGATCCGTTTTTCCGGACTGGGTGAAGCCGGGGCGCATGGCGGGCCTGCGGGCGACCTGTACGTCGTATTGCACGTTAAAGAACATCCATTCTTCGAACGCGAAGGTAACGACCTGCACTGCGTGATTCCGGTTTCATTTGCTCAAGCCGCATTGGGAACCGAGATTCTGGTGCCCACGCTCGACGGCGAACACACTCTGAAAGTGCCGGACGGGACGCAGTCGGGCACCACAATGCGCATCCGCGGCAAAGGCGTTCCCGTGCTGAACGGTCACGGCAAAGGTGACCTGTTCGTGGAGGTTCGGGTGCAGACTCCCAACAAGCTAAACAAGCGCCAACGGGAGTTACTTCAGGAGTTGGAGGGAACGACGCGGGTGGAAAATAAGCCCCAGCGCCGGACGTTGTTGGGCAAGGTCAAAGATATCTTCGGGTAGTCAACTGCACCACATCTTCAGGTTATCGCCCTTCGTGTTTTTAGTGATTTAAGCTTTTGTCTTGCCTATGACCCGCCGACGCTGGATGGCCGACGAAGTGTCCGGTGACCGCGCAGTTCTCATCGGTGCTCATGCTGACCACTTGTCTCGCGTGCTCCGGGCTCGCGTTGGACAGGAATTTGATATCGCCACAGACAACAAGGTTCGCCGCGGACGTGTCATTTCGATTACGCCGGACCGAGTGGAATTCGAATTGGGCGCCGAGATCCCTGCAACGTCAACTGTTCCGGTGACGCTCGCTCTTTCCGTTTTCAAGTTCGACCCTATGGAGTGGGCGATCGAAAAATGCACCGAACTGGGAGCAGCCCGGATCGTTCCAGTGATTGCACGGCGAACCGAAGCTCACCTTGCGGCGGCCGCGATCAAACGGGTCGAGCGATGGCGACGGATTGCCCTGCAAGCTGCCGAGCAGTCCCGTCGCACCTGCCCGCCGGAAATTTACCAGCCACTGAAATTGAAAGATGCTGCAGCCTTGCCGGGTGGATTACGCATTGTCCTCTCAGAAACCGAATCAGAACTGATGTTGAAAGATGCTCTTCAGTCTCGTTCTAGCGATGGCGACATCGTTCTCGCTTTTGGTCCAGAGGGTGGCTGGACGGATGAAGAATTGAAATTGTTTCGAGAAGCAGGCTGGATTTCAGCATCTCTCGGAGACAGAATCCTTCGCGCCGAAACCGCGGCAGTGGCCGCCATGGCTATCGTCGAGTCTGAACTGGGTTAGCGGAGTGGCACGTTGCTTCCCTCTTTTTGTCAACCTTCGTGTGCGTAGTGATTGATGTTCCGCTGACCCAAAATATCCTAAACCATCTCTGATATGCTGCTGCCCAGTGACTGCTTCGAAACCCATCCCAGTGGCGCGAGGCTTTGAACCTGACGAGCGCCAGCGTCAGGCCATCGAACATGTGCGCGGGCCGATGCTGGTGGTCGCAGGGGCCGGTACGGGCAAAACGACCGTGCTCACTCGGCGAATTGCGCACCTCATCCAGCAAGGCCACGCGAAACCGCATGAAATTCTTGCTGTCACCTACACTGACAACGCTGCTCGTGAAATGCAGGAACGGGTTCGGGCCGAGATTCGTGGACCTGACCTCTCGCGGCTACAAGTCACCACTTTTCACGCATATTGCAATAACCTCCTGATTCGCTGCGGGAGACAGTTCGGTGTGCTCGACGACAAAGATCTTTGGATCTACCTGCGTAAGCGTCTCCGCGAACTCAACTTGAAGTACTTTGTTCGCGCCGCGAATGTCACTAAGTTTCTGGACGATCTGCTCGAGTTCTTGCGCCGCTGTCAGGATGAACTGGTCCGACCCGAAAAGTACGCGCACTACGTCGCTCAGCTCGAGCGCGGAGAACTTCAGGTCCCGCGCGTCTGCAAGACCAAAGACGCCGACCTTCTTACCGACGAGGAAGTGCTGGGCCGCTGTCGAGAAATTGCGGATGTGTTGCGCACAGTTGAACGTATGCTGCAGGAAGAGAACCTTGGCACCTTCGGCCACATGATTACCCGCGCCCACGAACTGCTGGGGCAAGACTCCGCGCTGCTTGCCCGTGAGCGGGAGCACGCTCGCTTCATTTTGGTGGATGAATTCCAGGACGCCAACTTTGCCCAGATCAAAATTCTTCAGAATCTGGCAGGCGAAGAACAAAACGTCTTCGCGGTCGGCGATCCCGATCAGGCCATCTTTCGCTTTCGTGGCGCCTCGAACGCCGCATTTGGCTTGTTCCAGCACAATTTCCCCGGGGCGAAACTGGTTGCGCTGGAGAAGAACCGGCGCTCCACCACTCCGATCTTGCGCTGTGCCTACGCGCTGATTTCAAAGAATCCGGATATTTTTCCGGGAAGCAAGGTTGCAACACTTCCTTACCAGCGGTCACCGCTGATCTCCGCGCGCGAAGAGGTCGCACTGCGGGAAGGTAAGGAATTGAAAACCGCACCGGTAGAGGCTGTGCTTCTGACTGCTAAGGAAGTCGAGTGCTCGGATCTGGTCGCGGCCCTGCGTCAGCAGCAGCGGCAATCCCGGTGCAAGTGGAAGGACTTCGCGGTTCTTTACCGGCAACACTCGCATCGGGACGAATTGGTGGAAGAACTGGCCGAGCAGGGTATTCCATTCACGATTGAAAACATGGACGTGATGGACACGCCCGAAGCACGCGACTTGTTCGCTTGCCTGGGGGCCGTGGTTTCGACGCGGGATGACGCCAGTCTTTTCAGGGTAGCGGCATTACCGCAGTTCGCGATGGATCCCCGGAAGCTGCGCGCCGGCATACGGGCGATTCCGAAGCAGCAGAAGAATGCCGGAGTGGCGACGGTTTTAGCCGACATCGACGGCGGCCCACCAGTGTTGGACTCGCTGCAAAGAGTGCGCGACGAAATCGGTCAGGCCGCCGCAAAAAGTCTCGCCGCTTTAAACATCATCATTCGATCATTTCGGTTCGACCCCAGTTCTCCTCCTCTGACCGCTATCCTGGAGTTTGTGAGCAGATGGGAACAAAAACCGACTACGAAGACCGGCGAAATCGGAGAATTGCTGGAGTATCTGGAGTATTTTCGCGAGGCCCGCGGGGCGATTCCGTTGCCATCGACGGACGATGACGCCGTGCGTTTGATGACCGCCCACGCCGCCAAGGGTCTCGAATTCAATCACGTTTTCATTCTTCGGGCCAATTCCAATTCATTCCCATCCTCGTTCAAAGAATCGCTGGTTGAGTTTCCCCGCGAGTTGCGGGATCCGGACTCGGTCTCTCAACAGGACGACAAAGTCCTGAATGAACAGGAGGAGCGGCGGTTATTCTACGTTGCCATGACTCGCGCGCGCGACTCACTGACGATTTACGCCCGGCGAGGCAAAGGGAAGGATGCGAGCCCGCCTGGTTTCATGCGGGATCTGCTCAAGGATGTGCCTCTCAAGCGTTATCTGCGCGAGCGCCAGGGGCGAGGGTTCCAGACCGATCTTTTTGGCGCCGCTGGCGCCGAAACGCTCACCGGCACTGCCGAATGGCTCTCCATGCCTCCTGGGTCCGATTTGAGCGCCACATTAAGCGCGAGTGCGGTGCAGCGATATGAGATCTGTCCTTTGCAGTTCAAGCTTGAACGCGAATGGAAAATTCCCGGAGAAGTTCCCGCGGCTATGCAATACGGCGCCACAATGCACCGCGTGTTGCGCGCGTACTATGATTCAGTTCGCTTTCAACGGCCAATGTCGCCGGACGCGTTGGTCACATTTTTTCGCGCCGATCTCGACGAGGCTGGTATCCAGGACCGGTATCAGCATCAACTGTATGAAGCGCAGGGAGTCCAGCAGTTGCAGGATTTTCTGACTGCATGCGGGCAAACGCGCGCACCCGAAGTCTTGCACACGGAAGAGTTCTTCGAGATGCGAGTCGGCGGCACAACCATAATTGGGCGCATCGATCGCATCGACAAACTGTCGGACGGTCGGGTTGTCATCACCGACTACAAGACCGGGAAACCGCAATCCCAGGAAGACGCGGACGAAAGCCTGCAACTCTCCATTTACGCGTTGGCCGCTCAGGTAAAATGGGGATATCGCGCTGATCATCTTGCCTTCTACAACCTGGAAGAAAATACTTCCGTGATTACGGCGCGCACCGATGCACAACTACGCGAAACGCAGTTGAAGGTGGAAAGCGTGGCGGCGAGCATCGCGGCAGGACAGTTCGATGCCAAACCCAGCTTCAGTTGCCGTTTCTGCGCCTATCGCAGTCTTTGCCCCGCTACCGAGAAGCGGCTTTATAGCATTTCACCGGCTAAGAAGTCCAACTAGTCGTGAAACGTTCTGATCAATCCATCAGTCTGCCGACCCAACCATTCACCGTCATTCCACCCAACTACTCCCTGTCATTCCGAGGAGCGGAGCGACGAGGAATCTGGGTCTCGGCCCGTCCGCGAAGAACCCAGATCCCTCGCGTTGCTCAGGATGACAAAGGCATGCGTTGCAAGACGTGCGTTACAAGAAGTCGGAATCAGGAAGTAGCGCTTGGGAAGAGTTCCGGCGCAAAAACTTAGGGGACGCTTTTCGCGTCCCCCCTGTTTTACTTTAGTTGAAGGCTTTTAGTGTTTCTTCTTTGCGGCCTTCTTTGCTTTCTTTTTGGTTGCCATTTGATCTATTCTCCCTTTCCATTTTTCATGGACTTGAAATGCAACGGTCGTTTGTTGCAACTCATTGATGTATAGAGTCTATAAAAAGTGAAG
>DATMQI010000343.1:0-13769 GCA_035567135.1 Terriglobales bacterium | reverse complement strand
GAGTTATCACGGAAATCCTGTGCTCAAACCGCCAACCTGGACGTGGCAAGTTCCCCTGTATTTTTTTGTGGGTGGGGTGGCTGGTATTTCCGCATTAGTTGCTATGGTGGCCCACCTCTTCGGCAATGCTGGACTGCTGCGCGCTGGGCTATGGGTAGGATTCGCAGGCGCGCTGATCTCGGCGCCTCTACTCATCGCAGATTTGGGCCGCCCTACCAGGTTCTTAAACATGTTGCGGGTCCTCAAGCTGCGTTCAGCCATGTCGGTAGGCGCGTGGACGTTAGCGGGATTTTCCTGTGCAATGGGTCTGGCAGTCGTTTGCCACGAACTGATCCTGGCAGGATACGGAAACGACTTCTTGCTTGTGCTCGAATGGGTAGCCGAAATCTCCGCAGCCCTGAGTGGAGTGATACTGGCAAGTTACACCTCAGTCCTCTTAGGCGTGACCGCGATCCCGGTTTGGTCTGAAAACCGGAAACTCGTGCCGGTCGTTTTTCTTGCTGGAGGTTTGGGTTCGGCGGGGGCCGTCTTGGAGTTCCTGGGATTCCTTGTGCCAGTTACTCAGTTCATCGGAATTGTTGCCAGTGCGGTGGAGACGTTGGTTGCGATCATTATTGAACTTCGCGGGCGATATGTTGATCGTCCATTGCGGGAGGGAGCGATTGGTTGGCTGACCCGTGCCGGCGCCGCGTTGGCCGGGCCTCTGTCGTTGTTGCTCAGAATTTTCTCGGGACACAGCTCTGTGGCTCGCTACCTGGCGGCAGTTTGTTTTGTCATCGGCGCCTTGATCAGCCGGTATGCCTGGATCGGGGCTGGACGAGTCTCCTCACGCGATCCGCAGGCACTTTTCCGAATCCAGCGACCGGCCCCTAGTGCAGACCGCTCATTAAGCTTTGTCGCGAATCATAGGTAGTGCTCTTGGTCAACGGGAACTTTTTACGCGGCTTGAAGGTCATTCTTAGAGGGCAGGAGAATTTTCCCTTTTCAATGTGCATTCGGTTCTGGCCGATGGTTTGGAAGGGGCCCTTTCCCTGCGCTGCGCGTTGCTGATTTATCTGGTCGATCATCTTCTCTATTCGGCCAGGATCCTGGTAGCGACCGAGTTCGGTCTGAATGCCTCCCGGATGCACCGCCGCTGCACGCAGGCCCCGGTTCCCGTGGCGTTTGTCGAATGCGATCGCGAAGAGAATATTCGCCGTCTTCGATCGGCCATATGCAACCATGGGGTCATAGGGTGTTCGTTCAAAGTTGGGATCGACAAGATCGACGTTGGAGTAGCGGTGACCGGCGGAAGACACGTTGATCAGGCGCCCTCCCGTCCGAATGAGTGCCGCAATCCGGTTGACCAGGACAAAGTGGCCCAGGTGATTCGTCCCGAACTGCGTTTCGAAGCCATCGGCGGTGTGGCCGAACGGTGTGGCCATCACTCCGGCATTGGCGATGATCACGTCGAAGTTTTCTCCCTTCGCCACCAACCCGTCGGCACAGGCACGCACGCTTTTCAGGTTGGCAAGATCAAGTTCCACCAAGTCGAAACTTCCGCCATTGGCCGCAGCGTCTTTTCGCACTTGCGCGGTTGCAGTTTTGGCCTTGTTCAAGCCCCGCGCCGCGCCCACAACCTGAGCGCCGTGCGCTGCCAGGGAGCGTGCCGTTTCTACGCCGATACCGGCCGAAACACCGGTCACGAGAATCCGTTTGCCCTTCAGATTGACGCCGGATAAAACGTCCTCTGTGGTCGTAGTTGACCCAAATGAAGTTGTCTCCAGAATGTTCGTCATTTTCTACTCCCTTATACTGATTACCTTTAAATAACCGTTCTCCATCACTCACGCCCTTAGCCATGCAAAGGAACGGCGTCAGCAGCGTGTTCGAAATAGTGCTCCGCTTTCAAATCGGCAATAATCCCGGGCTGAACCGGTCGCCATCCCAACTGTTGCTGCGTCAGCGCGCTGGAAGCCGGGCCGTCGATGCCAAAGAAGCGAGCGATCCAGCCAAAGTGATCGGCTGCTGCCTCGGGCGATTTGCTGAAGACCGGTACGTTCAGGCCACGGCCGATTGCCTCCGCGATCTCTCGAGTCGGTACGCCCTCGTCGGCGACGCCGTGATACGTGGCTCCTGCGCTACCTGTCTCAAGCACGAGCCTATAGAGATGAGCAGCATCGAGCTGGTGCACCGCGGGCCAGCGATTGAGCCCATCCCCTATAAACGCGGAAACGCCCTTCTCACGTGCGACGCTGATCAGGTGTGGCACAAAGCCGTGATCACCGTTGCCATGGACCGAAGGCGGAAGCCGCAGCACAGAAGCGCGGACTCCGCGTGCCGCCAGCGCAAATGCCGCCTCCTCCGACTTCCGGGGGAAGTTGGGATTGTGTACATCTTCTTCTGTTGCGATCGGGCCTTGGCGTTGAGCGAGGAGAGTTCCGGAGGTGACGATCAACGGGCGATCAGAGCCCGCGAGCGCGTCGCCGAGAGTCTCGATGGCACGTCGATCCGCCTCGGCGGCCGGCCCATAGTTTGAGAAATCGTGGATAAATGCAGTGTGGATCATTCCGTCGGCTGCCGCTGCGCCGCTGCGAAGGCTTTCCAGATCTTCGAGCGAACCGCGATGTGCGATGGCTCCCGCCGCGACGAGGGTTCTGGCTGCCGCATCTGAGCGCGCAAGACCGAGCACCTGATGACCAGCGTCGATCAGTTCGCGAACAATCGAAGAGCCGATAAAACCTGTAGCACCGGTGACAAAAACACGCATATTCATTTCCTCCTAAGCAATTGTGAATTCGGCCGATACGGTCGCCGGGGACGAAGCGTTCACTCCGCGGGGCAGCCGGGTCGAAACTTTTGCAGTGATCAATCTCCATTCGCGGGCTGAAGTAGGCAGACTCTCGATCTCGATCAGCTCGTGCAACCACTCTTCTGCTGCGAGATCTGCTTGCTCTGCCCCGAACAACTGGGTGACGATGCTGAAGAATGCTGACAACTCCCGCTCCGCCATCGTCATGAGGTCGGCGCAACCAGAGTTTGAATTTATTGATGGTTCGTAACGAGCACGTGGATTCATTTTCCTAACCTCTCGAAGCTGAAAGAACGAAACGGCAACCCAGGACCCGCTATTGACAGGCTGGCGTGTTCCGGCTAAAACGGAGAGTGTCTCCGAATCACTAGATAAGATAAACGGAGACTATCTCCGGTTGCAATGTTTTTTTGGCATGCCAGCGAAAAATCACAAAGCCCCACGAAAACCTCGCGCTGACGCGCAGCAGAACCGTGAGCGCATTCTGGAAGTGGCAAAGGAGGCGTTTACCCGGTCTGGTGCGAATGCCAGCCTCGACGACATCGCTAAAGAGGCGGGTGTTGGAGCGGGGACTTTGTATCGCCACTTTCCTACTCGCGATGCACTGATCGAAGCGGTCTATCGGACTGAGGTGGAGAAACTGGCCGCTGCCGAGAAGAAGTTCTCCGAAAACCTTCCTCCCATCGAGGCCTTGCGAGCATGGATGTTGCTGTTCGTCGACCACATCGCGACCAAGCAAATCATCGGCCCTGCTTTACATTCGCTGGTTGGAGGCCCCTCGAAGCTATTCGAAGGTTCACGCGTTCAGATTCAAGGAGCGATTGATTCGTTGGTGAAGCGTGCCATCAAGAGCCGCGACATTCGTAGAGACCTGGAGCCATTCGATCTACTCCGCGCGCTGATTGGCGTCTGCCACGTGGCCTCCGGTCCCGACTGGCAGCAAAGCGCCCGGAGGCTCGTGGATATCCTCATCACCGGTTCGCGGCCAATCAAGTAGATGCGCAGAGGGTCGAGTTAAACCGGGCTACCGCCTGATGAAGAGTTGGCATTGCTTTTTTTCCATTGTGGCTCAGAACTGAGAGTTGACAAATTTACAGGATAGTTTTGGCAATTTTAGTTCAGATCGCGGTGCGCCCTCCATCCACCGCGAGCTTTGCGCCGTAAACAAAACTGGAACGATCTGTCGCCAAGAAAACGATTGCTTCCGCGATTTCTTCGGGCGTGGCTGGACGGTGCGCCGGTCCTTGCGCGGCCAGCCGCTCAAGACCTTCTCCCATTGCGTCCGTACCTTCCGTGCGCGTTGGTCCAGGGCTCACTGTATTGACGCGGACCCCGCTCGGCCCATATTCAGCAGTCCAAGTCTTAGTCAACAGATTGATCGCGGCCTTGCTCGAACCATACAGGCTCATTCCCGCCGACCCGTATTCGGCAGCCATTGTCGAGAGGTTTACGATTGCCCCTTTGCCTCTTTTGGCCATCAGCGGAGCGAGCTCAGCGACCAGGAAATACGGCGCCTTCACATTGAGCGAAAAGACGCGGTCAAACTGCTCTTCCGTCGTTTCGTGCGTGGGACCGAAAGGATAAATCCCTGCATTGTTGATCAGTATATCGACGTGTCCATTTCCGAGTTCGATTGCCTTCTTGGCCACTTCGGACGCTCCGGCTGCATCTCGAAGATCAGAGGCAATGAAATCCGCTTTGCCGCCTGCTGCACGAATTTCGTCGACCGTTTTCCTCCCGCGCTCCGCGTTGCGTCCTACGACCAAGACATGGACCCCAAGCTGGGCCAATTTATTGGCCGTGGCGCGACCGATTCCGCTCGTTCCTCCAGTGATGAGTGCTGTCAAACTAGTGTTCGCCATGTGCGAGTCCTCCTGCCGCAGTCGTGACTCATTAGACTCAATCGCAGGCACACCGGTTTCAATAGCTTAGTCACGAGCGATTGGAATCACTACAAGAATTGGTGAGGCTAAGTCACTAGACGGGCATCGTTATCACTCCTGCAATCCCGAATAGTTCCACACCGACGCTTAGGCGCACATCGGCGCCGGTCACAGAGTGGTCACAATAAAGCCGCCGATAGAGAAACGGTGCCAAAACTACGCAGCTAGTGCGTATATCGCCAGTTCCCGACGATCCTCCAGAAGTGAATCAGCCAGACTACGCAGCTTTTTACATTCACCTCAGTGAGATTTAACTCCTTTGCGATATCACTATCATTCAATCCCTTGCCCAATAAACTGACAGATTGGTCCAAGAGCGCCCATTTGTTCCCAAAAGCAGCGCGTCACGTCCCCCCTTCTAGTCCTAAATATATCAACACACTAGACAAAGTCATTCGCGTTCGTGGAATCCGGTAGTGGGTCAGTACTGACCCACTACCTGGAATCCAGCCGAACTCACATGCGTCCGGCTGGCTGAATTCATTCCGATAGGATCCGTCTGCGTATCTATTTTTTGTCTTCCCTGGATTCCGCAATGTGTGCCTGCTGGCCAGCTTCTGACACGGCCTTCATGAATGCATCTGCGCTTTTCGGGGTGGAGGCCTTACCGGAAAGGATTTTGCGGAATGTCATGTTCTTGCCATAAATGGCACGGGTGGAGTCGTCATCCTGCTGGACAACCGCTCCCTCAAGTGTCAGACCGGCGAAGACGCCCTTCGAACGCGAGTAGGTCAGCATTTCGGTGTTCATTTTCCAGTCCGTTCCTGCGGAAGCGTGGCGGCCGACCGGGCCGGCCGCGACCGAGCCTTCACCGGTGAGTTCGAATTTGCTGGACAGCAGATGCTGAAAACCCTGGTCGTTCATGACCAGCATGACCAGGTCCACGCCTTCGACGCCAATCTGTAATCCCCAACTGCCGCCGCCAACCGAGACGAATGCTGGTGCACTCCAGCCATCGGTCGTACGGCACGTTGCAACACCACGTCCGTGCTTGCCGCCAATGATGAAGCCACCTTTGATCAAGTCTGGCACGACCAGAATGCATTTTGCATTGCTCAGGACTTCCTCAGGAATTCCTTTGTCCGGCGTAGTCATAATCGCGTGCAGAACGTCCACCGACTTTTGCAGACGGTCGACCGTATCTTCGCGATTCGAGCCGGCCCACGCATAGGTTCCAACCATGCCCATCAAGCTTATCAACAACAAGGAAATTGTTTTTTTCATGAATTGTGCCCTTTCGGAGCTACGGAACTAAGAGGAGAGGACTTCAGATGGACTGACTTAGTTCAGGTGACCTGAAAGAGAGAGAAGAGGTGCTCGTCTCTAAGCGTCATTATCACTCGGAACCCCGATCGGAAGTGGTCTGAATTGCTCACACCTGCTTCTTGCCGTTAGCGAGGTGCGAATGTTCAGAGGGACCCATGAGAGTTTTCAACGTAATGTGAGCAATCCTGCACAGAATTCCTCCGTCTCGACATGTCACGATTCACCGTTCAGAGATGCAAAATGCTGGAGTTTCTCGATGTCTCCGGTCGTTTACTAGTAGCGAGAAAGAGCCAGGGTAGATTCGATGGAACCCGTGCTTCGCCCCTTGCGCAACCGGATCCGCCAACGGGTAGCCTTCATTGCGGACTTGTGCGGAAGGCTGCTGGCGATACTGACGCCACGGGCCCCGGAAGTCCGGTCACAAAGAATGTGCCCGTTTTGCGGGTTAATCACGCCTCGCTACAAGACGTTTTGCCTGGAGTGCGGCAAGTCTCTCAATCCCGCTTAGGCTGCCAGAGCGCGCAGGCCTTGCGGGCTGGTTGGTCAAGTGTGAACAGAAGTCTCGATCATCGACGGGTTGGGATGTGCAGTAGTTTTTGGAAAGCGCGAGGTTGCACCGATGAGAAAACAGTACCTTCATCTCTCCGCCTACTCCTGTGACAGGTGTAGTGGACCTGTCGTGGCGGGTTCCCTAGCGGTCCGCGAGAATGAAATCTCCAAAGAGACCGATATCCAGCAAGTGGGAGCCATTTGCCTGTCGTGCGGTCATCGCCAATCCAAAATGACAAAGCTCGGTATGCCCCGACAATTTCCACCAGTTGAATGGGAACAGCAGATCATCTCAGACGCGTCGCATTCTTCGATGGTCCTTGAGGAAGTGCTCAATCGTGCAACCTGATGATGAAGCCCGCGATGGTCAATGCAAACCAAGTAAGGTCTCTCATTAAGGAACTGCTGATTCTGAACAGGACGGAAAGCGCTCTGGCACCCCTTCCTCCAAACCCGGAACAACTCGAACAGTGGCAGTCCAAACGGAAGAGAATCAGGCAAGCACTGGTGCAAGCCCTCTCGCTTCACAAGTTCCAGCGGGAAATGCTAGTCATGCAGGACCACATTGAGTAGTGAACTGTGAACCTGTAGCCCGCCTTCGACTCCTCCGGCATAGTCAATAAAACCCATTTTGCGGAAGCGGTTCATAAAAAAGCTGACTCGGGAACGAGTGGTGCCTACCATCTCCGCCAGTGTCTCCTGACTGATCTTCGGAACCACGGTCTCGGGCACGCCTTCCTTGCCGAAATGCGCGAGCATCAAAAGGACCCGGGCCAGTCTCTTTTCGCTGGAATTGAACAATTGGTCGACCAAATCTTCTTCGTACCGGATATTGCGGGCGAGCAAATAGGCCACGAACATGTCGGAGAGGGCGTGTTCATGGTGAAGGGCGTCCATCATCGCCTTCTTCTCGATCCGCAGAATTTGGCAGTCGGTCACCGCCGCTGCTGATCCCAGCGGAGAGCCTGGCCCGCCAACGAGCCTTCGCCAAAGAAATTCTCTTCGCTCAATATGCCGATGGCGGCTTCTTTGCCGGTTTTCGATACGACCGTGAGCCGCACTTTGCCTTTCTGAATATAGAAGACAGCGTCAGCCGCGTCCCCTTGAGTGAAAATCCTTTTCTTCCGGGCAACCACGAGGTTCTTCCTGCCTTGGCCAATGGTGGCGAGGAAGCGGTCAGGTTCGAACGCGCAATGTTTCTTGGTTGCCGCTGTAGGCCTCATCGTCAATGATTATAGTCCCGAGAAGGGAATTCCAATTCAATAGATCGTGACGACCTTCGTGCGGCACAATATTGCCTGTCAAAAGCGAGCTTCCGAAGTGAGCCGTTCTGCACAGTATTTCGAAACGGAACGAGCGATCCTGTAGATGGCTCGTGAGCGCTGATTATCCGTCCAACCCGACGGGTATTTCATCCGGTGCTAGTGTCGATGCTTGCCTCGGCGGGGCGGAGGAATGAAATGCACCCGGAAGATCTAATGAAGCCTGACCTGTTCAGCGAAATAGTGCTGATGGGCAGCGGAGGGCTGCTATTCGCTTCCCTGATACTGATCGTAGTAATCGCATTTACACGAGTTTGACGCCGTCCAGCAGTTTCTTGGGGAGGATGTTATGCAAATGATTCAAGTCGGCTCCATTCTGGTCGGGGAGTCGCGGAGTCGCTGCGGATGACCCAAGTCCTTGGTTTGGAAAGCGAGCCGTATTCGGGGAACTGGTGCCTGAACAAAGCAACTCCCGAGAACCGACCGCTCACGCGCGGGACCCGACAAGTGCTGACGCATTTTCTTGCATCTACGACTCTCGCGGCTTTAACGAAAGGAAGGCCTCAAGAATTTTAAACTGCGACTAAGTGCGCCGATTACGCAGTAGATTCAATGCCTCCAAAGCGTTTTCCAACTTGCGCCGCTCGCCCGACGCTTCTACGTTCTCCGCCACTTTGGATTTCAAGTAGCCTTTGCATCAAGTCGGCAACGTTTTCCATAGCCTCCTCCAAGGCTGGCGAGGCTGGTAGGCAGACATAGTAGGTGGTAGCCAAGGGAGAAAACTGGTCAAAAGCGAACAGTTTTAGGTCTGCAAGGCGGGCAGCCAACCCCGAACCTATGTCTTCTCCGTAGCTTCTTGTGCGATCCGCGTCGCAGCCTGAGTGACCCCCTCGCGCCGGGATTTCTCCTGTGCGGACCTCTTCATCTGCTGGCGGGAGCGGTCTGCGAGGGATTTGGCCCGTTCGCGTTCCTGGCGGGATTTCTCACGTGCGGTCAGTTTGCTTTTAGGCATGAGTCCAGATTGTCATATACGAGGAGACTTGGCTACCCCCCAGTCGTTTGCAGACTAAGCGAAGCCTCGGTAGGGGGTCAGTTTGAAATGTAGCGGGGTAGTGAGTTATGACAAGATGTTACTGACCCACTAGCGAAGCCTCACGTCCCTTGACATCCCCGCCACCCAAGACTAGGCTTGAAGGTGAGCGAGCCACCTCTTTTCCGCTCTTTCAGGTTTCCTGAGCTAAGTCAGCACATCTGAAGTTTCCCCTCTTAGACACCCATCAATCTGTGGAGGTTGACTATGTACGCTCGCAATGTAGCTGTCCGCCTGAAAGCCAATACGCTCAGCGATTTCACTAAGACCTTTGAAACTAACGTGCTTCCTATCCTGCGCAGGCAAAAAGGGTTTCAGGACGAAATTACATTTGCCATGCCGGGCGGAACCGACGTGATCGCGATCAGTCTGTGGGACAACAAGGAAAATGCGGAGGCCTACAACACTTCCGGCTATCCGGAAGTTATGAAAAGCCTGGAAAGATTCCTCGACGGAAGTCCCAAACTCCGCGTTTCCGACGTCATCAGCTCGACCCTGCTGCATAAGGCCGCGGTGGTGGCAGCCTGAACGGTTCCTCGATCAGTTGTGGGACGGCTCCGGAGCCGTCTCCGGATCGATCCCGGTTCGTTCCTACACACGGAGAGAAAATGCCCTCAAGTATTCAAATAGGCTCGATTCTGATCAAGGAGCAACCGTTCATGAGCGAACGCCTGGGGTTGGAGAGCGATTCCTACTCGCAGAACTGGAAGGTGGTTCGCGCGGTCAACGGTTTTTCGCTCGATCGCAAGGTTCGGGCCGCTGGCTGGAACTCTTTCTTCATGGCGCCCGAAGTCCAGGCGAGTGCTTTCGGATCCATTCGGGCGGGCAGTCTGCGCGCTGCCTTGCAGCGTATCTTCTCGAAGATACGCGCCGAGGACTTCAACTGCCTGGAAGTGACGGGCATCGCAGCCCGCGACCTCCTGGGCATCCCCTACGTGGTGGTTTCAGCGCACTCGCGTCATATTCAGGAAGGGTTCCGTCTCAATCATCCCCATGAACGGCGGGCTGCGCAGAGCGCGGCGGAGTGGGCCAAGAGTTGAGACATTCCAGTTCGCAATGATCGGAGTGGTTATGTCAGCACAGGCCGACCACAAGAAGTGGTGCATATGCCAACTTCACCAGTCCGGGTTTCCGGACCCGCCCCACTACACCAGGCTGCCCCAGTACGGTCCATGGGACAACGAACGCGACGCGCGACAAGTTAGCGACTTGCTCGCCACGGTTGGAAAATCCGGCCTTTGGACTAGCGGTTCGAGAATGCGTAGACGGCGTGGCGTCGGTTTCACAAATCGATTCGATCAAGGCGATCGACGAAACTTCATTGTCCGACCAGCACGACACAAAGAGGAAATACTATGAAGAACCTTTACGTTGGCAATCTCGCATTCAGCACGACTGAACAAGAATTGCGAGCGCTGTTTGAGACCCACGGAGCTGTGGAACGCGAATCGTTACCGACAAGGAAACGGGACGCCCGCGGGGCTTCGCCTTCGTGGAGATGACCAATGCGGGTGAGGCTGATAAGGCTTCCGCAGCGATCACTGGCAGCAGCCTGGGTGGCCGTGCGTTGAAAGTAAACGAGGCCCGAGAAAAAGCCCAGTAGAGCGCAGAGAATGCGCATGCCTTCGGCTTCTGACCGACGGAGGGTGGGCCTAATGAACACCACAGAAACATATCTCGCAGTCTCAGTGACGCTGCTCTGCATCGCGGGCATCGCCCTGCTGGTTTCAACTGTGCGCCAGCGGATCAGGGCCCGCAAACAATGGAGTGGGCGCGGTTGACGGAACCCGCCTGTCGATTTCGGCAAGAAGGGAGCCTCCTATCTCTGGACTGAATCACGAGCTACTTTAAAGAGGAATTTATGCTTACGAAATTCATGAAATGGATCGCCAGCACTGCGCTGCTCGGTGGTCTTTTACTTCCCGTCTTCCTGGGACGCTACGCCGCGGGATACCATGTGGGCTTACTGATCCTGATCCCCGCCGCGGCCACTGTGGTTATATTTCAGGCCGCTTCCGTACGCGAATATCGCTGGGTCGCTGCCTTTGGCCTGGTGGCTTGCCTGTTCAACCCCGTTGTGCCGTTGGGGTTCTCGATAGCGCCGACCCTGGTCGTGAACACGCTCGCGCTTATTTTGTTCGCTCTGTCCCTGAAGCTGCTGAAAACGCCGCCGCGGCTTTCTATCGCGTCTATTACGGATCGCATGCCGGGCAGCGAATCGTTATGAGGCAGAGCCAACGGGAAGGAACGGTTTCTATTCACCATGGCTGATCGTCAATGTCCGGAATGCGGAGGCGAGTTGGGGCTGGCGGTGCGTCCAAGTCGATCGGAGACTGCAAACGGCGGTGCAACCTCGGCGACGTCTCTATCCACTCGCTGGAGATGTAGTACTTGTGGTCGTGCATTTACCGCGGAGCAAGTTCGGCAAGGCAAGCGTATACGGTTGAAAGCACTCGAATGCCCGTGACTTTCATTCCGTCTAACGCCATTGGCAGCGGTCGTTGTCGATGGGCTTCACGATATGACAAATCTGGAGGTCAAATATGACTGAGTCACGAGAGGAAACAGTGGATAGCCAGAAGGTAAATACCCCACCCCATGCGACGCTCAGCGAGACTGCGACGCCGTCCGTAACCATTGCGGCAGCCACCGCGACCGCGGTCGGGAATCCGGAGACGAAGGAACCGCCGTCCCGGGAACGCCCCACTGATAAGCGCGTTGTGCAGAGACACGCAAATGCCATGAAGGCGCGCGCCGGGCACAGACGCAACATCCGGCGGTCCAACACCAACGGCTAAAGAAGCACAACGCCAGGTTCAGAGACGAGTGGCCAGAAAACTCTTGGGTACTCCCTCACTAGTACACGGACCAGCGAACCACGAAAGCACCCATGATCCCGAGGAGGCTATCGGCCCCGTCCCGAAACCATCGTCGCCCACGATCTGGTCGGCGGCCCAACCCGCCACCCCTCCGGCCAGGCAAACAAACGGAATGGAACATTCCCACCTTCGATCACAAACAAGTCGTCTAAAAAGGTATCTTTGCTCGGAGTGTGGTATGTCTCCGGAACCAGATTAAAGGTTGATGCAGCGTAGAATTCTCATCACGCAGACACCTGCCGCATGCCGTGCCCGCTTGGTTCAATGATGTATCGATTCTTGCTCGCACAAAACCGGCACGTTGCTTCGAGCACTTCCACAGTTTCTTCTACCACTGGCAACTGAAATCCCCTTAAGCATTCGGTGCACATGACTACCACGTACGGCACTCCTTGAGCATCATGGCCGTTGCGCGGGATCCAAGCTGGAGCACACTCTCTCTGACGGGCACTTAGCCTTGCTGCAGAGGTTTGAATCGTAGCCGCAATCGTTGCCAGGAGGTTCGTGGAACTCTGGCCTTTCGCAAAAAAGGCGTCGGCAATCACTCCGGAGGGTACGGCGTCGCTCTGATAGTCACCGCTCATCGCCACAGTCATGATTTGCGGGAAACGCCGGCGGACGACGGAGAGGAACTCATGACCTGACATCTGGGGCATGTTGAGGTCGGCAACGATCAACTCCGGCAATCTTCGTTTCAATTGCATGAGGGCAGCAAATCCATCCTTTGCGGTGGAGACATCGTATCCGGCCGAAACTAGCAGCAACTCGAGGCTATCTCGAATGCTCGGCTCGTCGTCAACCACTAAGATCGGATGCTTTGAAGGGGTAGACATCGTCCCTCTTTCCAGCCGTGGGCAGAGCTTCTCGCCGCACGAGATCAATATCTCATTTGGCCAAGCCGGGAGTCTGGTCAAAATTGGACACTACCGTTCTAAATACTTCCTGGTTAGATGGCAAAAGCGGATCCGTGAGGGGGCTTCCCCACGATTCTTCTTACCAATTGCTCCCCACGATTCTTCTTACCAATTGCTCACAAGCGAAGGAGTACCGAGTGAGCGTCCGGCGCCCCAAGGACCAGCTTTCGGGAATATGGAGCGGGGCGCTAGACGGAATTTCGGCTGACCCCTCTATCGAAGAGACTGCAGGTTGAGGACTTGTGACACGATGGCGTCAAGCATGCTGTACGAGCCATTCGAGTAGCGGCCGTATTCGTAGCGGCTGCTATAGCCATCCTCGTAGCCGCGACGGAAGCCCTCCCGGAAATAGAAGTTGTAGTCGTCCTGGGACAGATAGTAGCCACTATAGCCGTAGTTCGCATCACGATAAGCATAAGAATCCTGATAATCGGAATGCCAGCGATCCTGCCGGTCGGCTTCGCCGGTGCGGAAGCCTTCCTCGTAACCATGGTTCACGGCCTGCCGGAGCAAGTCTGCGCCATATTCATTCGTTTCGTAGTAACTACCGCCACGATTGTAACGATAGCTGGGAGCGGTGTAGTAGTAAGGATCACGCTCGTAGTCATGCTCACGGTCGTTCCGAAATGTTATTTGTTGCTGACGTTGACGTTCCAGATAATCTTGCTGGAAGCGGTACTGCGATCTGCGGTTCTGTTGCTGTAATTCTGCGGTTTGCTGCTGCGATCGATCTCGTTCTTCCTGATCTAAATGCTGACGGTACTGGCTCACGCGCTGTTGCTGCTGCTCAATAAGCTGCTGCTGTCGCTGTTGGGATAGACGCGCTTGCTGTTGTTGCTGTCCGTGCTGTTGCTGCTCTGCCTGCTGTTGTTGGGCTTGCTGGTGTCTGTTCTGGTCTTGCTGCTGCTGAGCGCGTTGCTGTTGTTGCTTGTCCTGGTCTTGCTGCTGCTGAGCGCGTTGCTGTTGCTGCTTGTTCAGGTCTTGCTGCTGTTGGGCGCGCTCCTGTTGCTGCTTGTCCTGGGCCTGCTGTTGGTGAGCGCGCTGCTGTTGCTCGTTGTTCTGATCCTGCCGCTGT
>DATMQI010000342.1:0-7738 GCA_035567135.1 Terriglobales bacterium | reverse complement strand
CTGCGGGGCACTCGATTTGGCATTAAGGTCGACGCCAGTTGCCTGCTGTACTCCGGCGAGCCGGGAGTGCAGCTGACGTGGATGGATGCCAAAGTCGGCGATTGGGTGGTTACTCCCAGGCGTGGAAACGCAGTGGAGATTCAGGCGCTCTGGTATAACGCTCTTTGCATCATGGAGGACTTAGCACAACGGTTGGGCGATGAAAACGGGCGCAAACGGTACAACGGATTGGCGACGCTGGTCCGATGGAGTTTCAATCGCATGCTTTGGAACGACAAGGGCGGCTATCTTTATGATGTTGTGAATACCGGCGTGCCTGACGCCAGCATCCGTCCCAACCAGATCTTCGCCGTCAGCCTGCCTTACACGATGTTACGTCCGGAACGTGCCAAGCTTGTGGTCGACGTTGTGCAACAACATCTTCTTACACCGTACGGGCTGCGGACTCTAGCCCCCAACGATCCTCAATATCGTGGCCGCTATACCGGAGATCCCCACAGTCGCGACGGCGCCTACCACCAAGGGACCGTGTGGCCCTGGTTGATGGGTCCGTTCATTACCGCCTTCATCAAAGTGAACGGGGGCAGTCAAGCGGCGCGGCAGCAGGCGGAGACCTGGTTGTCTCCGCTAAAGGATCATTTGGCCGATGCAGGGCTTGGCCACATCTCGGAAATATTCGATGGAGACTACCCGCACAGGCCTGTTGGGTGCATTGCTCAAGCGTGGAGCGTCGCCGAAATCTTGCGCGCCACCGTCGAAGAAGTTTACGGTATACGCCCCGTGCCCAAGGGTCCTGTTGAAGGTGCCATTGAGATAAGGTCGCTTGCGCCTAGCTTGCCTCCAGTGGCACGAAGGCGGGCAACGAACTGAGAATAAGGCTCCGTCGCAGAAGCCTCCAGCATTTGCGCCCGCTCTTTCTCGAAAGCTCCGCCTACGTGCTCCAACTCCACAGTCACGGGCATACTTGTTCCATACGCAGCTCTTCGCAACTCATGATAGCGGGCGCGCAAAAGATAGCTCGTGGCCATCCGGATCGGGCATGTGGAAGAAGCGTTCTCCCCAGGAGGCGTCACGTGGAGTTTCCGGATTAAAGCCACTCTCTTTCAGATGAGTCCACAGTGCGTCCACATCCGTAACGTGAAAGATCAGCCGGCCCCATCGAGTCATCGGCTTACCCTGTTCCAGATTGAGGATCGCAGATTGTGGATTCTCAGACCGAAGCGAAGAGAAACTTGTGCCCTCTCCACCGTAGAGAAGTTTCATGCCCAAAACATCCCGGTAAAAACACACCGATTCTGTCATGTTCGCAACGCGAAAAGTGACCGCGGAAAGTTTTTCAATTGTCGGCGCCATGCGCACGAGTTTACCGCGAGCAGTGCTTGAATGTTCTCTCGAACGTACCGTTAGATGGTGATGGGGGAGATGGCTATGGCCTATGTGATTGCCGAACCCTGCATGGGGCCAAAGAACGCCGCCTGCCCGTAGATTGCGTCCACCCGAAGAAGAACCCGACCTACGACAAGGGCCCCGCCGAGAACCACAGAGCATCCGGTCCGGTATGTTCGCGATTCAGGCCTGAGGTTTTTCAGTCCGCCAGAAGCAGATGTTCTTGGATCAATAGTTGACGAAAGAAAAGGTTGTGCTTCTGATCACCCAGCTTTCCGGACGGTGCCACGACTGATCCCGACCGGAGCAGTATCGGCATCTTCCAGGGTCGTGTGGTGTTCCTCTGACTCGAACTGAGGAAGTTTTTCGAGCAGGCGTATGCATCGATTCCAGCGGAGTACGGCGTCGTCGTTCCCAGTCGGATGGAGAGTTTCCGCCTCGTCGAAATACTGCATCGCTTCTTTGAAAAGACTGACCAGCATCTGTGGGGGACGGCCTGCCCGCATCTGGGCCTTGGCACGTCGCTCACAAAGGAGGCCGGCGTAGTAGAGCCGCTCGTATGGATCGTTCAGGCGTTGAAATGCGGTCCCTGCATCGGCGTAGCGGTCCGACGACTGGCCACTAAACTGGTCGGTAATCGTCAGGCCAAGCATGCGCAGGGCCATCTGGTTTTCAGGATCCGCTGCCAGGATGTCGTGACAGATCGACTCCGCCTCTTCCGGTTCGTTTAGGTAACGATAGAGTGTCACCTTGGAAAGCGCCTCCTCAACACCATCCTTCGAAATCATCTTCAGTTTGAGTTCCATGGGTTGCCTCCAAATCTGCAAGTCGCTAGTCCTAAACAAACGAAGAAATGCGTTTCTTTGTTCTTCCGTTCATCACGCAATTGTCCATGTCAGATATGCTGCCAGCACTGTTCCGGCCACGGCGCCGCCGTAGCAGAGCGCAAAGATTACTTCATTCAAGTGTTTCACCTTGAGTCCGTCATAGAGTGTGTAGCGAAAACGATGTGCCCAATGGAAAAGTGGTAACGAGCAAAACACGAACAAATAGACCCGGACCAGCGGCATATGGACCAACGACATCAGGCGTCCGTAGTCGGGCGCCGGTAGCCAGCCCAGTGGAAATGCTAGTCCGAACAGAAAGAGATGCACGGGGATGAGAATCGCCGCGATCACTCCGCCAGCGCTGAATAACATCCAGAAGAAAGCCTCATCGGACTGTCTTGCCATGCTTACCTCAACACGAACCACGCGATCACAACCGACGCCACCAGCCAGATAGCGTAATTGGGCGCGGCGACAAGGAACTCGGGAAGCCGCTTCCCACGCACCCATATGGGCATGGCTCGCGGCGCCAGATTGAACCAGGTGATGGTATGGAAGACGACAAACAAGAAACTGACGGAGTTGAGTGCAATCACCCACGGCGACTGCAGCCAATGCAGGAAGCGGGAATACGCCTCGGGTCCGTTCCGCAATGCTCGCACTTGTAACAGTGTGATCACTACAAAGCTTGCTACAAATAAGCTGCTCAGCTCGCGAAGAATAAACTTCAGATAGCGCCATTGTCCCAGCCACCAATAGACCGACACAGGCGCCCGATACCATCGGGGATGAAATTCCGTATAGGCCGGCGCTGCCTTAACTATTTCCTGCCTCATGACTTTACATCCTGACTGTTGTGACCTCTCGGCATGACAAAAGAAGTTAGCCAGTCGAGTACCGCGTTTAGCTTGTACTGCTGAATTGCTCCTGCAGGGTCGACATGCTTGGGACAGACTTTCGTGCATTCTCCTACAAAGGTGCAGCCCCAGATCCCTTCGGGGTGTGCCAGCACCGCAATTCGCTCGACGGCACCCTGATCGCGCGAGTCCAGGTTGTAGCGTTGGGCCAGAGCGATCGCAGCCGGGCCGACAAATTTGGGGTCCAGCCCGACTACAGGGCAGGCCGAGTAGCATAGTGTGCAATTGATGCACATGCTGAATTGCTTGTAGTAGTCCAGTTGCTCAGGAGTCTGCAGGAATTCACCTTGCGAGAGCGGTACTGTGTCTTTGCGAATGAGCCACGGCTTCACTTTTTTCAATTTGACGAGGAAATCGCTCAACTCCGTGACCAGATCACGTACCACGGGGAAATAGCGCAATGGTTCGACTCGAATCTTGTTTCCGTTGTGGGCGTACGACGATAAGAACGTAGCGCAGGTCAACTTTGGTTCGCCATTGACCATCATGCCGCAACTGCCGCAGATACCCATGCGGCAGGACCATCGGTAGGTGAGCGAACCGTCTACCTTATCCTTAATGTAATTGAGAGCATCGAGCACGACCCATTCCTTGTGAACGGGAACCTCGTACGTCGCGAAGCGTGGCTTGGTGTCCTGCTCCGGGGAGTAACGTGCCACCTCGAGAATGATCTTGTCAGCCATGATCACCCGGCTTTCCTTGTCGATACTGCCTCCGGCCGCTCTTTCGTTTGCGATAACTCGCCGTAGACCCGCTCTCCTGGCGCCCAGCGCGTAATCTTCACCGGCAGAAGTTCGACTCGCGACGAACCATCCGGATTGCGACACACAATCGAGTGGGCTAGAAATCTCTTGTCGTCCCGTGCGGGGAAGTCGGTGCGTTGATGTGCGCCGCGTGATTCAGTCCGATGCAGGGCACACTGCACGATGGATTCCGCAACGTCCAGCATGAAGCCCAGTTCCAACGCTGCCTCCAACTCGGTATTGAATGTGCGATTGTGGTCATCCAGATTGATGTCTGCGAATCGCTCCTGTAGCTGCCGAAGTGTGTCAGCTCCCTCCCCCAGTGATGGTCCGTCGCGATAGATTCCCGCACACTTCTCGACTGTTGTCTGCATTCCCTCGCGGATGGTTGAGATACGTTCCCTCCCACCGGTTTTGAAAAGGAACTGTGACTCCAATCTCTTCCGTTCGTCTGTGGCTTGCGCCAGAACGCTACTATTGGGCGCCTTCTGCTGGGCCGCAAAAAGGGCTGCAGCTTTTCCGGCGCGTGCTCCGAACACGAGACATTCAGGCAACGAATTGGAGCCGAGGCGATTCGCCCCGTTGATGCTCACGCATGCGACTTCGCCCGCGGCATACAAACCGGCTAGAGGCGTGGCTCCGTCGATGTCTGTGCTTACACCGCCCATCATGTAGTGCACTACCGGCCGCACCGGAATCAGCTCTTTGACCGGATCAATGTTCTGGTACTTCATGCAGAGTTCGCGGACGAACGGAAGCTTGGTGTTGATGACCTTCTCGCCGAGGTGGCGCAGATCGAGGTGGACGATCGAACCGTAGGGTGTCTGTATGGTTCGCCCCTTTTGGTCTTCGCTTACAAAAGCCTGGGACAGACGATCCCGTGGTCCGAGTTCCATGGAACGCAATACCGGCTTGGGCTGTGGCTTTCCGAGGTTGTAGTCCTGCAGATAGCGGTAGCCGTCCTTATTCAGCATGTAGCCGCCCTCGGCCCGTGCTGCCTCTGTGATCAGGATCCCGGTGAACGGAAGTCCGGTGGGATGGTACTGCACGAACTCCATGTCCTTTAGTGGCGCCCCAGCTCGGTAAGCCAAAGCCATTCCGTCGCCATTCTTAATGTTCGCGTTGGTGGTAAAGGGAAAGATCCGGCCACAACCGCCCGTGCAAAGGATGACTGCCTTCGCGGTTATCGCCTGGATTCTTCCAGACATCAACTCGATGGCTACGACGCCCTGAACCCGGCCCTCGTCCACTAGCAACTTGGTGACAAACCACTCGTCATAGCGGGTGATGGGATCGAATCGCAAGCTGGTCTGAAACAGGGTGTGCAGCATGTGGAAGCCGGTTTTGTCAGCGGCAAACCAGGTTCGCCGCTTCTTCATGCCGCCAAAGGCGCGGACCGCAATATGGCCGTTTGGCTCGCGGCTCCACGGGCAACCCCACCGTTCCAGCTGCAACAACTCCTGCGGGGCTTCCTTAACGAATGTTTCAACCGCATCCTGATCGCATAGCCAGTCGCCTCCCGAGATGGAGTCGTAGGCGTGCTCGTCAAGGCTGTCGTCCTCCTTGATTACGCCGGCGGCGCCGCCTTCGGCAGAAACCGTATGGCTGCGCATGGGATAAACCTTGGAAACCACGGCAATACTGAGCTGGGGATTGACCTCGGCAGCGGCGATGGCAGCACGCAGTCCTGCGCCACCACCACCTACGAGAAGGACATCGTGAGACGAGACGTCCATGTTGTCCACTCAAGCGGCTGTGTCAAAGAGGTAGCCGCTTCCGACGAAGGGCCGAAGCGGTCGATATTCTCCTACTAATGGCCTTGCGGAAGCAAATGGAATCTCGCTGGATCAGGTGGCGAGACCGGACGGTAGCAGTTGTCGCTAAAAGATCGCAATTCATTTATGCGTGGCTGCGCTTCACGAACGGATGGTCGGCAATTGGAAGCAATCGATGCCGAATTCGAATTTCGCGAGGACTTCGAGCCTTCGGGGCCGCGATTTGCGACGCTCGGGATGCGGAGTGGGCACGAAATATTCTGGGGGCCGTTCAGCGTTTTGTCTCGGGTTCAGAAACGGCGTTCCGGGAAACCAAAGCGGTTTCCCACAGATTATCGGCGCACTATATCCTTCCGGTTGCGCAAAGGCTACCGACATCATGTGCCTGAGGGGAATAGTCTCCCACGAAGATCTTGGAACAACTGTACTTCGAAAAAGAGATCCAGATTAAGAGGCCATGCGACCTGGTTTCGCAACTGAACGGTGTGCGGTTGGCTTCTGAACCGGGACATCGGCGTGGCCCTAAGCGCAACCCGATGCGGCGAACTCGAAGACAAGACTGAGGCGGACCTGGAGGGCCTGAGTTCACGGGAGAAGTTCCACAAGCAATATAGGAGAAATGGAATTCCAACAGCTAGAATCAGAGCAAACGCGTTGGCAATCATGGACCAGTTCTCCTCGTGGAACTCTATGCTTGATGATGAGGTAAAAGGCCTAAGAAGTACTGGATAAAGCATGAAGATTTTATAAAGATTCCACCGGGCCCTTCAGTTCGGTTGTGATGTATTGCGGTTATTCGGGATTCGGTTCCATCTTCTTTCGCAAGTTCTTCACGAAGACGTGCAGGTAGTCGACTTAGTCTCCGTAGTCAGGACCCCAAACCGCGGTGAGTTGGTCGAAGGGCAACTGCGCTCGCGGTGGACGGCCCAGTTCGTCATGACGCAGGGCCACATGGCATTACCTGCCCCGTGCGTAATAACCGGCGGACTGGTGCAGTTCGTGCCTCAATCGTCGGGTGAGCCACAGCGCAAGGGCGTGTCGAGCCAAGTAGGTCTTAGAACAATGATGTCTCCAAACAGATTTTGGACGCTTGGCCATTGTCCGGACTCGTTGGAACTGGCCGATCTAATCCTGTGCTGGACTGGGGAGCAGTCCAGTCCGCGGAGGATCAATGTTGCGAAAGAGCGCCCTTCAGTGTTTCGCAGATTGATGACGACCAATCAGAGCTTTGCCACCGCCATGCTTCGTCTGGTTTTGGGGGTTCTGTTTTTCGCACAGAGTGTGTAGAGCATGCTGAGTTGGCTCGGAAGCTATGCTTTTCCGCCTCGATGAGTCTTCGCGCTGGAACCTTTTCTGCTCCCACAGAAATCACCGTTATCGCGGTTACGGCAGAGTTCTTCGGAGGACTGAGTTTGATCGTGGGATTTCTCGCTCGGGTCGTGGCTGCCGGCATCGCGGTGAACGCAGTCATGGCTATTCTCATGGTGGACAGCAACGATGGATCCAGTAGATCCGCGCGCCGCCCCACTTGATGGCGCGGTGCGGACTGAACTGGCCAACTAGCAGCGAAAGCCGGAATGCTCAACGCGAGTCAGATCACTTCCTCACCAAGCGGCGTCGTTCTGACAGTGTATTTACATTCGCGCGGTTCGCGGCCGTAATCAAGCACAACATTGAAGAGATACTGATCGCCAAGCACGTCCTCAAGGCAGATCATGGCTGCTAGTTTCTCCTCCTTTTCGAACGGTGCCAGGTCGGGTAGAAATCCGATGGCCAACCCTCGCACGGTACTCCCCGCTTTCAGCTCTATGATTGGACGGAAGCGATAGTTAAGCACCTCTTCAAAGGGGAATAACAGCGAATATTCCTCACGATATCCATGGAAACAATATTGGCCGTGCTGGTCGCAACGAGTACGCCAGGATATTTCCTTCTTCACCCAATCGCCCCAGAGATGAAGATGACACAAAGTAAAGACACTCTGAGCGATGATGCGCAACGGCAATACCAGGGCGGCACCGCCGGCAATCGGAAACACATGAAATCCACAAGGCGAAGCTTCGCAGCCGACCCGAATGGGGTGCCGAACA
>DATMQI010000341.1:0-4467 GCA_035567135.1 Terriglobales bacterium | reverse complement strand
CCAGAGGACACTTACCAGAATGGGCACAAGTCAGACTTCTCTAGCGAAGCCTAATTCCAGTGGGCTGGATCTCGAGAAAACATCTCGCCTCCGGTCGAGGCAGAACTTTTTTCTTGACATCCCTTTTGATAGAACTCATTGTGCGGTCATAACAGGGAGATTTCTCCTCCCTAAAAGAGCTCCAAATTAGTGGTGCACTGCCCTCGCGCTCAAAAGTGTCTGAGGGCAGTGCTATTTTTGGGTATCAGGAAGGACCTCTCAAGCAGCTTTTCTTACTCCGATCTTCTTACCCACATAGCTAAGCACGTTAAACGTTCGAACTATGGGTTCTCCATCAAGCAGGTGTCGAATCGAATCCTGAATTTTCGGGAATTGCTCGCGATGATATAGTTCAGCGTCTTCTTTGGTATCCCAGAAACTGATCCCCAGAGCGCGATCTGGCTCAGTGTCCGAGAGCAGGACGATCTCGTCCTGGAAGCCACGTTGTTTCTGCAGGATCGGAAGGACTTTCTCATTGAACGTGTTTGTCAGCTCCTTCGATTTTCCAGGCTTGCCCTTAAGTTCAACTACGCGCGTAAACATATCGTTGCTCCTTTCGTTGGTTGGAGGGTGAAAGGAACGCGCCACAGGCGTGGCGGACTGACTTCGGTCAAACATCATTTTAGGTACCGGAAGCGGAAGGTGCAATGGCAGAGGCAGTGATCCAGGAACGTCGCGCTCGGAAGTTGACGTGACAGTGCGCCGTGAAAGGCGCTGGACTTCAGCGGGTGCAACTCCCGCCCGGGAACTGGTTCGCTCCACCCGGTAGCAATCGAAACGGCGGCAGAGGCAACGAAGCTGTCGGAGCTTTCGATGTAGAGGGTCGCTAGGCGAGTCGGCGAGCGTGCAGGCCATAACGTGAGTGAACGCTGAGCAGGCCCCGAAACAACAATTGCAGGAGCCGACCTGACTGTTACACAGGGAAGGCCGTTGACGATGGAGAGGGACGAGCGGACAAGCTGCATCGGACCTGCCGGGGTAATGGCGATGGCATGTACGCATAGGAGACCAGACGCAACACGGGAAACCCCAGCGGTGATCATAATGAGGATCAACTGGCAGCTCGTGAGAGAAAGGCCGGGCCGTGTGGGGTGGCGGAGAGGTTCGTAGTACCGAAGATGCCGGGTAACTCCGGTGGAGGGAAGGGACCTCAGTTAAAGACGGACGCAAGAAGCGACGAAGGACCTGGGGATTGACGATGAGTCTAGCCACCCCAAGGTTTGTGTTCAGCAGTTGTAGGCGGCGTCACACGGAACATCGTGAGTCTTTTCCGAGAGCCGGATGCGGGAAATCTGCCTGTCCGGTTCGATGAGCGGGAACAGGAAACAGAGTTACGCCAACCGGATTGAGGCGGGTCATGCGAAAGCACCCCAACAGCCAACGGGAGGCTACAGCCACTGCGCCTGTTCTCGACTCTACTCGCCATCTCTAACAATGTCGGCGGTGTCAAGCACTCAATGAGCGCACAACGGCGTGCACTCGGAGACGAGCGCCATTTCGCTCTCGTTGTTGGTTTGCGCTTTTCAACCTGGGCTCGCTTCTAATCGTTCGGGTCAGGAACTCGGTCCGACCCAGCCATCTCTTCGATCCCAACTGCGATCATGATTACTTGCTCGAACTCCCTGCAGCACAGGGAGCGGGATGCCCAATCATTACGTCGGTGATTTACTGCACACCATCGGGATTTCCGGGCTCTCCCGCGTGTCAGTTTGGGCCTGCGGCCCGCTAAATCTCATGAAAATGCTGGGAGCCGACATTGTTATGGAATCATTACACTCACTGACGCGGTTCCGAGGCGAACAAACGGCGCAAACTTGTCGCCAACCACGTTCTTCCTAGTTTCAAACTTCCTTCTTGATGAGCCTGGTGATCCAGATCAGGATCACCGCTCCAAGCATTGCCACTAGAATGCTCCAGATCATCCCACGTGAACCAAACCCGAGGAGGCTGACAATCCATCCGCCGAGAATGCCTCCTAGAATTCCAAGAATGATGTCGGCAAACACGCCGTATCCGCCACCCTTCATAATCCTGCCGGCTGCCCAACCTGCAATCAGCCCAATGACGATCCACCAAATAAATCCGTGCGCCATACAGAACCTCCATGCTTAGGCGGCGCAATTCTACTCGCAAATGGTTGATTGCGTAAAAGTATTGATACACGGGTAATAACTGCCAGAATGCACAGCGTCGAGAAGCACTCGAACTACCCAGACTTCGATAGCTGGCAAAAAATCGCCTCTCTGACAATGCAGCAGTTTCCGCATGACTGCCACGACCGCTTGCAGCCGAGCTTTGCCGCGAGCGAGTTCCGTGTCTTCTATCAAAATTTATGCTCTGTTTGCCATGTTCCACAGCAATAAACCGTACGACGGTTCTAGGCTGTGCGCGCTGCGTCTGGCTGTCGATGGGGTTGCAGCTTGTGCTTGAGCGACCAGGAAAAGAGAGAGGGTTCTCCGCACCTCTCCCAGAGAGAAAACACTTTGACATTAAGAGAGAATCTATAATGATCATTGTTCGGCTCTCCAGAAACTACGCTGCCGGAGCTTCGATGATTTGGAATCCGAGATTGGCGGCTTTGCGTTTGAGATAGTTTATTTGCAGTTTGCGGTGCTGAGCGTCGTAAAACTCCGCTCCTCGGCCGGCGAATGTCATGCCATAGCGCAGCATGCGATAGACCAATCGCGCCAACTTGGCAGCCATAGCCTTAATGGCAACGGGAGCCCCGAGCTTAGTTCTCAGGCGGCGAAACTGCGCTCCAAGATAGGTATTGCTTAGACGTAGGGTGCTAGCTGCGTGAAGGGCGAACACATGTCGGTGGACGGCAGTTTCATTCAGGCCAATGCGGATCATCACAGCCGCGTTCCCCGCGAACAACTGGCGGAAGTGGCTAAGGTGAACCACACCGTGCGCGAGTATTTAGTCGAACTGGAGCGGGAGAATCCAGTCGAAGCTCCCGTTCCGCAGCAAGAGAAGGTGTCGACCACGGATCCGGACTCGACCTACGCGACTAAAGGCGGTCCGGCGCGGCTCGGCTATTACGACAACTATCTGGTGGATAACGCCAGTTGCGTCATCGTGGGGGTGCAAGCTACGCCGGCACGGTTGAGTCAAGAGAGTGCAGCGGCTCGCGACATGATCGAACGCTATCGCGAACGTTACGGCTATCTGCCGCAGACTCTGGCCGCGGACACCACCTACGGCAACGGCGAACTGCTGCAATGGCTCGATGAGCGCGGCATCGCAGGTTACATCCGGGTGAAAGAAAATCCTAACGGGCAGCCGAGTGATCTCTATGGCATCGACCAGTTCACCTACGTTCCCGAGGAGAACTGCTATATCTGCCCAGAAGGCAAGCCGCTGAAATACGTCGGCATCAATCCTCGCAACCGCACTCACCTTTATTATTCGACGCCGAAGCGCTGTGGAGACTGCTCACAGAAGAGCCGCTGTACGCGAGGCAAGTATCGGACTATCGCCATCCACACTTGTGAAGAGGCACGGCAGCACGCGCACGCCCGGGCCGAGACACCGGAGTTCGCAATCTCGCAACGGGCTCGGAGAAAAGTGGAGGCACTGTTCGCAGAGCTAAAGAATTACATCGGACTACGCCGACTGAGGCTACGCCGGATGCGCTTCGTGCGCGAGCAGTTCTATCTGGCGGCCACGGCGCAGAACCTGAAACGGCTGGTGCGATTCCTCAGCTGTAAGCCAACCCCACAGATTGCAACTGCATGAACCTGACCTGAAAAAACTAAAGAAGTGAATAACCAGGAGACCAGCAGGGACAAAACATGTGTCGTGAACCGAGTTTTTTCAACAGACACGCCTGATTTCGTCAACAATGCGCTCCCTAGCGGTCGAAGCGAGCACACGCGCAACAAGCGAAATTGAGCTGAGCTATACTTTCGCACGTCGTGAGCGCCGACGATTCCGAACGCAAAAAGGATGAGGCGTGGGCTAACCTTTGCCTAGCGGAGGGGTGGGTCTGTCGAGTGTGCGGTTCGGTACCCGAACGCGGCCAGCGATTTGACGACAATCTCTGTGACGACTGTCGCAAGATCGTTCGGAATGAGTAACTGCACAACCGGTCAATCAGTGTAAATCGCCTGATTACAACAGTTCAGACGTCAGTTATGATTGTCGCCCGAGTGTTGATGGTCCTGTCGTGGGCGCGATCCTTCGGTCGGTAGAAGACGACGACTCGTGCCGTCCGCCCGCCCCGCATGGACAGCACCGACTCAGGTGGGCCTTGAGCCAGAGTGGCGGCAATTATGGACATTCACAGGTCACTCAAGAAATCTGCCTGCCGCCCGCATTCTCCCTTGCGACAAAGTGCCTGGGCGGCAAGAAGGCGGATTCTCCAGGGAGCGATCGTCATCCTGCAGATCGCGGGTCTTGCACATTCTCAGGCCGCGCGGCTGAACG
>DATMQI010000340.1:0-11185 GCA_035567135.1 Terriglobales bacterium | reverse complement strand
AAAACCCTGCAGCCACAATCCCGCGGAAGGAGAAATGCTGATTCAGGCGCAACAGAAATATCGCAAGCTCGTGCAAATGGGCAATCAGCAGCGCTCCTCGCCTCACACCATCGAGATCATCGCAAAGATTCACGACGGCATCATCGGCAAGCCTTATATGGCGAAGGCGTGGTATGCCAACGTGCGCAAGTCGATTGGCGTCGGTAAAGAGATTTCTGTCCCGCCGCAACTTGATTGGGAATTGTGGCAAGGCCCGGCTCCGCGTCGCCCCTACCAGGACAATGTGCATCCCTATAACTGGCACTGGTTCCGGAACTATGGTACCGGCGAGACCCTCAACAACGGCACTCACGAGGTCGATGTTTGCCGCTGGGCGCTCGCTGTCGATTATCCGAAACGAGTAACTTCCTCCGGCGGAAGATACCACTTCAAGGATGATTGGCAGTTTTACGACACGTTGGTGACCAGCTTCGAATATGAAGACCGTTTGATCTCGTGGGAAGGGAAGAGCTGCCAGGGAATGAAGTATTACAACCGCGATCGGGGTTCGCTCATTATGGGTAGCACCGGTACCGTCCTTATAGATCGCGACGGTTACGAGATCTACGACCTTAAAGGCGCCAAAACCAGCGAATGGAGGCAGCCTACCAATACCTCCTCCGCTGATCTCGTCGGTGCCGATTCCATGACGGATGCCCACTTCGCGAACTTCATCGCCGGAATTCGCAAAGGAGAGAAGCTCAATGCTCCGGTGTCAGAGGGCAACATTGCCGTTACCATGCTTCAGCTCTCGAACATTGCGTGGGAAGTGAACCGCGAGTTGCAGTTCGACCCCAAAAACGGCCACATCCAGGGCGACCCCGAAGCAATGAAAATGTGGCAGCGCGAGTACGAAAAGGGCTGGGAACCACACGTCTGATTAAGAGCAATTTCGCGATCGCACGTGTAGGCCCAGACGCCGGGGTCCCCCATCAAGCCCGTTTTTGGCGTGATGGGGTGGAGATGCCCTCGTCTGCGCGGCCGGGCGCGAGCCCAGCGGCAGCTTGCGGACGGCGAACCAGAGTTTTTCGTGCTAGCTTCGCTTCCGTCCCGATTTCTGACTCGCAGCCAACGAACCCCGCTGTTCCTTCCTCACATGCGATAACCCGCGCTTCAATTCCTCCGACAGGTCTGCCTCGTTTGTCACCACGTGTACCGGCTCCCCAGATTCTCTTCCCAGCCAGTTGTTCAATTCTTCTGGAGTTGCAACCACAAACCGGCCCTGCCGGATGACTGGCATACCCGTCGTGGACCAGCGTTGTGCGACCGAAATCGGCTGTCCCAGGAATTCCGCGATTTGTTTCCACCCCTTCAGCAAGTCGGACTGTGGTTCCTCAGACAATGTCGGGCTCCTTGCCCTGATCAATTTGAATGCGCATGAATTGTGATGTTTTGGAGCCGGCGAAGGATGGGAATCTTGCGTCTTCCCGTCGGGGAAAGCATGCGCCTTCAGAGCGCGTTCGTTCCCCCGGTGAGTTGTCGAAATTGGGCAAAAAAGAGAGCTCGGACAGTCGCTTCCCTGAAAACGGAAAACCGGGCAGGAATCATCGGTTCCCACCCGGCCTTTAAGCTGATCTCAGACTGGTTACAGCGTTGCGAATTTGCGACGCACCATGCCGCCCAAGCCGAGCAGACCCGTACCCAGCAAGGTCAACGTACCCGGCTCCGGAACTGCGGCGAGTGAAACCGTCGTTTTTCCGTGAAGGTCGTCAAAGGACAGGTGTCCATCTTCGCTCTCGAGCTCGAAGAATTGCGTGGTGGAACCATTCAACGCCAAGCCATTCACCACTGTTGAGAAGGTTCCCACCAGCTTATACATATCATCGGAAAGCTTGGTCCAGGCTCCGGCAAAGTTGGTTTGAAAAGGAACGCTCCCCGGGCCATTAACCGTGATGTCAAAGGTGCCGGCGCCGAACTGACCCCCGCCGAGCAGACTACCTGTGAAGCTTCCAGTATTGAACCCGATCGTGCCCAGATCTCCGGACGCAACGACCTGACCGTTAAGGCTGATTTGGTTCAGAAAGGAAACCACGTTGATTCCGCTGCTGCCCCCACTCGCGGAGACAATTCCCTTGTTGTCGAACTGGATTGAGTCGGCGAACGCCGGCGCCACGAACAGCGCAATCAATATCCCCAAAAGTGCGAAACGCAACTTCATTGCGATCTCCTGAAGGTCGGGAGCAGCGACCCTGCCACAGCCCCGTTTTCTAACCTGTGTGATCGGTTGCCGACAGGAGTCGGAGGGGAGTCAACCGTCGTGCACAACATCGCAGGTAGGGGTCCAATCGGGGGGAATTCCATTCTATTCAGAATCATGCGGTTACCTGCCCTCAAAAAAGATATCCAAAGTAACAGTTACCGCAAAACTCTGCGACATTAGGAGAGAAATGGATTTCCCTGTCCACTTGTAAGCGACTTGCAAACGCCGCATTACAAAGTGTTTTGCATGCGACGGAAGAAGCTCGCTCCGAGAATGCCGGCAAGCTGGATCGCGAAAAGTGTTGGATTGCTTGGGCTGTTGTTGCAGTGCTCGAATTGGTCGAGAAGCTTTTGCTCTGCCCGGATGTTTGCTTTGACCGCCATTCCCGACTTGCACGCAGTGGAACTCTATCTCCGGAGGTACTACGATATGCAACGGCAGGAGGAGACGCCATGTACTTCGAGCAGTTTTACCTGGGCTGCCTGGCTCATGCATCCTACATGCTGGCCTCGGAGGGCGAAGCCGTAGTGGTCGATCCCCAGCGTGACGTTGATATTTATCTAAAAGCAGCCGATGAACAGGGCGTTCGCATCCGCCACATTTTCGAGACTCATCTCCATGCCGATTTCGTCTCCGGCCACCGCGAACTCGCGGACCGGACTGGCGCCACAATCTACATTGGTCCGCACGGGGGAGCGCGTTTTGCCCGCATCGAAGTGCAGGACGGTTTCCAGTTGCGCGTTGGAAAAATCCGCATTCAAGTGCTTGCGACGCCCGGCCATACACCGGAAAGTATTTGTCTCGTCGTAACAGACGAGGAGAAATCCGCTAAGCCGTGGGCGGTGCTGACGGGGGACACCTTATTTATAGGAGACGTCGGCCGGCCCGATCTATCCGAATCCCATACACCTGCCGAACTCGCCGGCATGCTCTACGACAGTCTCCACAACAAGCTCCTGAAGCTCCCCGATGACGTTCTGGTCTATCCCGCACATGGCGCTGGCTCGCTTTGCGGACGCAATATGCGCGCCGAGCGTTCCTCGACGATCGCCACCGAGCGCCTGACCAACTACGCCTTGCAGATTCCAAGCCGCCAGGAGTTTATTCGCGAACTGACCTCCAAAGTGCCGGTGCGTCCGGAATATTTCTCGCAGGATGCCGAGATCAATCGCGACGGTGCGTCTGCGCTCTCAGAATTGCCGGAACTCGCTTCCATTCAGCCGCAGGAACTCCAAGCGCTGCTCGACGCCGGAGTCACAGCTTTGGACGTTCGTCCAGGCGACGCATTCGCTTCCGGACACGTGCCCGGTTCCATCAACATCGCATTGTCGGGGCAGTTTGCCTCCTGGGCCGGGTCCGTACTCGGTCTTTCATCGCGTCCCGTCCTGATCGCAGAAACGGCGGACCAGATTTCCGAGGCGCGCTTACGCCTGGCGCGCGTCGGAATCGAAGACGCCCGCGGATACTTGCAGGGCGGCTTCGCTGCATGGAAGGAAGCCGGCTTGCCGATCGCCGAGTTCCAGCAGATTGCTGTCGAAACTCTGCGAGATTGGCTGCAAGCTGGCCACGCTGAACTGCTCGACGTTCGGCGCGAAGGCGAATGGAAATCCGCTCACATCCAGGGCGCCACGTGGTCCCCTCTCGACACTCTCGCGAAGTCTCTACCTCCCATCGATCCGAACGCTCCCATTGCGGTGCACTGCAAAAGCGGCTACCGAAGCGCCATCGCGTGCAGCGTCCTGCAGCGCGCCGGATTCCGCAATGTAGCCAACGTCGTGGGCGGCTTCGACGCATGGCAAGCCGCCAATTTGCCCTTTGTGACCGCGCAGCCCATCGAAGTCTGAGGCCCGCCGCGATCGGCACGAGCCTCAGTGGATTCACTCCGGCTCTCTCTCTTTTACAAAGAACGCAGGAAGCTCAGCAGGTCCTGCATCTGCGATGGTGTCAAGGCATTGAACTGGTGCACGACTCCGCTCGCCTCCGACTCGCGTCCATCATGCGCCCGAATGGCTTGCACTAAGTCAGACGTGCGACCGTCGTGCAGGAAAAAGAGCCGTTGTCCCAGGCCCCACAAAGGTGCAGTGCGGAATTGATCCGCGCCCGCTGCTCCTTGCGCGATCCGGTCCGCCAGCCCCCATCCCATGTGATGGAGCGCGAAATCGGAATAAGGATTGTAGGTAACGTTTGACATCCCTGTGTACCGGGATGTTCCGGTCGTGAGCGAGGGCGAATGACACAAGGTGCATCCCACCTTATCGAATAGCTGTGCGCCATTCTGGGTGGGAACCGTGGGGGTTGCGGGTGTCGGCGGAGCGGATAAGCGAGCGAAGTTGGCGAAGTTTTCGATATCCGTAACTTGCTCTCCGCCGCTGCTCGATGTACTGGAGTCCTCGGGCGACGGGTTAAACGCGCATCCCGCGACGGCCGAGCGCTCGTTCGGGAATATCTCATTCGACACTCCCTGTTCCACGTTGTACGCTTCCGCCACAAACATAAGCAGAGACTTGTTCTGCGCCTTCCAGCCAAAGCGCGTGATGGTGCCGTCATTTCCGCTCGTGTTGAAGGTGCCGCGAATTCCGAGGAGCGCCTTGCGATCTGCATTCGCCGCCAGGTTTGCCCGAAGCACATCGTCGGGCGTCATTTCCACCAGCCCGAGTCCGAACAGCGGCGTGGGAATCCGGAAAATCACGTTGTTGCGTCCAAGCTCTTTTGCAAAGTCAGGTTGAGCCAGACTGCATCCTGCGGCATCACTGCGGCCAGTGATCGTGAAGAGGTTATGGACACCACCGTCCGGAACAGCTCCCCGTTGTGTGACCGTCACGACGAAACGAGCTTCCCGAACCGGACCATTCGCTGTAATGAATGGCGGAAGCGCATTGCGAGCGCCGTCCATTGTCGCCAGCGCAACCTGAGGATTGGGAATCGGACTTTGCGGGTTGTTCATTCCCGGGCTGCTTCCGCCCGCGCTGGGTTGCGCGTGGCACTGCGCACAGCTGTTTCCGTTGAAGCCGGGTCCCAGCCCAGTTCCAGTTTCTCCCGTCATTCCACCCTTCACTGAATCTACTTCCATGAAAGTTTGCAGTCCTTGCGTGAACATGGCCTGTTCGTTCGCATTCAAAGTGGGGTAGTAGCTTCCAGCCCCGGCCGCGCCGCTGCGCGGCCCAGGATCCTGTTGCGCCAACAGCTTCCGTTCGCTGAACGGGGTGAGTAGAGCCAGACACACTACGAACGTCAAAGTCTTTGTGCGATTCACTTGGGCCCTCCTTCGGGGGAAGCAGACACACGTCTGCCCTGTCCTACATCGGTGGATTCGTGGGAGGAGTAGCGCGAAGTCTTCCCAATGGCCCAGCTCTGGCGACCTAACCCAGATCAGTGCGCGAGCACATTCGCGACACTGACACCATCCTCGGCCGTGGCGCCTGCGCTAGAGCTGGAATGACTTCAAAGCAAGTGCGAGATGGCGAGGACTCTAAGGTCGAACCGCGTTCGCGGTCAAGATGTCCGGAAGTACATGGGGCGAGTATGAGTCAACGCGGCACCACTGCGCTTTCGTCAGCTTTCGTCAAAGGTCCGTTAGAGACCTGGCTGTTGCTTGTGCTCGTATCAGGGCTCGGCTTTCAGCCAAGCGCTTCGCGATGCACACGTAGGCTCAGACGCCGGGGTCCCCATCAAGCCCGTTCCTGGCTTGATGGGGTGGAGATGCCCTCGTCGTGTTTTGGAGGGCGCAGCTTCGAGGTTCGCGTAGGGGCAGACGCCCCGTCTGCCCAGCCGAGCGAAGCTCGGCTTCAGGAATTATCGCCCACCTCCTCTCTGTTTTCCGACCAACGCGACGCCGGGTCTTTCAGCACTCTGTGGACCCGAGTCCTCACATCAAGAACACCCAAAAGTACGCACGCTTGGGAGCGTTGGCCACATTGTTTAACTATCCTCTGCCTTTTGAGCTTGTTACCGAGAATTTGCAACCCCATGACAATTCCTTGACAATTGCTAACCCCTTATCTATGTACCCTTTCTTTGACAAGGCCGAGGCATAGGACCAGAATTGCACAGCTCGCTCGGGAGTCCGCACAATGCTCGGTTCCTAACAATTTCTGTTTCGAGCGTCTAATTGCGGAGTGGTTCAATTCTCCGCAGGAAACTGGATAATGGAACGAATTCTCGTTGTCGAGGACGACCGCGCCGTGCACCGGGCCCTAAAACGGCTATTTGAGCCGGAGGGCTACTCTGTCGACGCTGCCTTCGACGGACAGTCCGGACTCGAAGTATTCCGCAGCGCCCAGCCCGCCGCAGTGGTGCTGGACTTGCGCCTCCCGGGCATGCCGGGCCGCGATGTTTGCCGGGAGATCAAGCAATCCGCCCCCGCCGTCCCTGTGATCGTGCTGAGTGCAGCCTCCGACGTGATGGACAAAGTTCTGCTCCTGGAACTGGGTGCTGACGACTACGTCACGAAGCCATTCAGCCCAAAGGAATTGCTGGCTCGCGTGCGCGCGGCGGTTCGGCGGTCGAACCGGCCAGTGATCACTGAAACCTTCGCGTTTGACGGCGTCGTGGTCGATTTCACTAAGATGCAGGTACAGCGCGAAGGCGCTGAGGTCGCTCTGACTCCTCAGGAGTTCAAGATCGTCAAGTTCATGACGCAAAATCCGAACCGTGTGATTTCGCGTGAAGAGCTCTTGAATGACGTTTGGGGATATCAGAACTACCCCACCACGCGCACGGTCGACAATCATATTCTGAAGCTCAGGCAGAAACTGGAAACCGATCCCGCCAACCCGGTCCACTTCCGAACCGTGCATGGGGTAGGCTACAAGTTTGTGCCGTAGCCGCAGCAACTCAAGCGCAGGCATTCGGAGGAGCGCGAACAAGGATGGGAAAGTTCCGACTACGGACGAAATTCCTGTTCTCGCTGATCCTGGTCGGCGTCGGGCTCACTGCGGGCACGTTGTTTGTCGCCCGTCAGACCGCCGAGCAGCAGGTTCGTCTGCAGATCCATCAGGATCTTCACAACTCGGTATATACATTCGGAAACGTTCAGAAGCTCCGCGAACAATCTCTTACCCATTCTGCAGAACTGGTGGCCGACCTGCCTATCCTGAAGGCACTCATGACCACCAATCATCCGGTCACCATCCAGGATGCGTCCCAGGAATTGTGGCGGCTTGCGGGCAGCGATCTCCTAGTCTTGGCCGACCGCACTGGGAAGCTGGTCGCGTTGCATGCGAAAGCATCCGACTTCGGCAGTGATGCCGCGCAGAATTCCCTCACGAACTCCCTTGCTTCGGAGCAGGGTGCACATTGGTGGTGTGGCAGCAAGCATCTGTTCGAAGTCTCAATCCAGCCGATCTACGTGGGCAACCGCTCCGAGAATCGCGTTCTGGGCTATCTTGCACTCGGGTATGAAATCGATGACCGCGTCGCCCGCGAGTTGAGCCAGGTCGCCGCCAGTCAGGTAGCGTTTTTGTATGGAAACATCCTGGTACGCAGCACGCTCTCGCCCCTGCAGGAAACCGATCTGATCCAGCATGTGAGCAATTCATTGAACGGAAGTGAATCTACTCCCACCCAGATTCAGCTCGGCCAGGAACGTTTTCTGGCCACCAAGGTCGACCTCGCCCCCGGAGGCACGCCCCCAGTGCAGTTAAGCGTCCTCAAGTCTCTCGATCAGGCCACCTCATTCCTGGGCCGCCTGAACCGCCTGCTCCTCGCCTTGGGATTGCTAGCTGTCGTGGTCGGCAGTTGCATGGTCTTCATCTTCTCGCACACCCTCACCCGTCCGCTGGGCACCTTGGTGGAAGGCGTTCGCGCCTTGGGCAAAGGAGACTACGACTATCCCCTGGTCGTCCGTGGAAGCGACGAAGTGGCCGAGGTCACTGCATCCTTCCTCCGCATGAGAACTGGCTTGCAGGAAACGCAACGCAGGTTGATCGAAGCCGAGAGGCTTGCCACCATCGGCCGCATGGCAAGCTCGATCTCTCACGATCTGCGGCATAGTCTGGCGGCCGTCATGGCGAATGCCGAGTTCCTTAGCGACAACAATCGAAGCAGCGCGGAGCGCGACGAGCTCTATCACGAAGTTCTTATGGCTGTGGAAGACATGACCGACCTTATCGACTCGCTCCTTGAGTTCTCACGGACTCGGGAGTCGCTCCGCCCCACTTACGGAGATCTGGAAGAGGTGGTCGAGCGTTCCATCCAGAGTGTACGCGCCAATCCGGAGTATCATTCGGTGCACATCACCGTCCACAAAGACGGAGCTACCGATGGCTGGTTCGATTCCCGCAAGCTCGAGCGCGTTTTCCAGAACTTGCTCATCAATGCTTGCGAAGCAGTGTCGCCCGAAAAGGGCCACATCCGTGTGGACATTCATGCTAACAAGAGCGCCATCGAAGTGCGCATCGCCGATAACGGACACGGCATTCCGGACCTCGTGCGCGAACGCCTGTTCGAACCTTTTGTGAGCCAAGGCAAGGAAAACGGCACAGGCCTGGGCTTGACTGTCGTGCAAAAAATCGTGCAAGACCATGGTGGGGACGTGAGAGTGGAAAGCACATCTTCCGACGGTACAGTCTTTCTGATCGTGCTTCCGGGAACGCGCGGAACGCCAATTGCATCCGCGACCGGCGATGGTGTCGTGCGCTCCAACGCTCGTGTTAAAACAGCCGAATGAGAGCTGGTACCCCGCAATTTGCTAAAGAACAATTAGGCGAAATCAAACTGCACCTTGTTTTTCTTTTGGGGGGAGTATGTGGATCGAGCGTCCTTTCGCTTACATCACGTTAGTCTTTCTCCTGATCGTCTCTTTCGCTTCAGAGCGCAGCATGGCACAGTCCCCGGCTTCTGATGGTAAGACTATGCAGGACGCTGCTCTCGCGGAGACCGTCAAGCAACTTCAGGAACAAGTGAAGGAGTTGCGTTCCATCGTCTTGGATCTCCGAACCGAATCGGAACGGTACCATGCCGAAGCCAGCGAACTCCGTCAGGAATTGCATTCTGCGGTCGCCCGTCTGCCGCAGCAGCCCGCAACTGAGGTCCTGCAGACCTCCGAGCAGTCGGGCGGCCAGCCTGAGGCGACTCAGCCCAACTCGAGTAGCACACAGGAATCCAAAGTCAACGCTCGACAGGAAAGACTCGAGGAGCAATACGAACTGCTCACCGGCAAGATCGATGATCAGTATCAGACCAAAGTGGAGAGCGGCTCGAAATACAAAGTACGCCTGTCAGGCTTGCTGCTGATGAATGTTTTCAGCAATCGGGGTGGGATCCTGAACGCCGACCTGCCGGGCCTCGTAGATGCTCCTGACGCCCTTGGTCGCTCGAACAGTACAGGTTTTTCGCTCCGCCAATCGCAGATCGGCCTGGAAGTTTTTGGACCAGAGATCGCTGGCGCGAAAACGCATGGCGAGTTGCAGGCTGATTTCGCCGGCGGATTTCCATCCGCGCCCAACGGTGTGGTGTTCGGCTTAATGAGGCTGCGAACTGGCACTATCCATCTCGATTGGCAGCATACTTCCGTGGTCGCGGGCCAGGACAGCCCATTCTTCTCAGCGCTCTCGCCCACGTCTTTCGCCACCGTCGCCGAGCCCGCCTTCGCCTACTCCGGAAACCTGTGGACCTGGATCCCTCAGGTCCGTGTCGAGCACCGTCTCACGCTTGCCGAAAACTCGAGTCTCATGTTGCAAGGCGGAATTCTCGACGGACTGACCGGCGAGCGTCCCCTGTATTCCTACGGACGCGTGCCCCAGGCCGGTGAGTATTCCCGCCAGCCGGGATATGCAGGCAGGATCGCGTGGTCCCACAATCTGTTCGGTCAGCCCCTTATGTTTGGCGCGGGCGGATACTACACCCGTCAGAACTGGGGCTTCGATCGAAACGTCAAGGGTTGGGCGAGCACACTCGACTGGACAGCACCACTCGGCAGTCGCCTCAGCCTGAGCGGAGAATTTTATCGTGGCCAGGCACTGGGTGGACTCGGCGCGGCTGCCTACCAAAGCGCGCTGTTCAGTGGGAACCCCACCGACCCTGCCAGCCGCGTGCGCGCCCTTGAGACCATGGGAGGCTGGGCGCAACTGAAATTCCGCGCGTCCTCGAAGCTGGAATTCAACGCGGCCGCGGGGCAGGATAACCCGTTCGCGAGTGAGATCCGCGCTTTCCCCTTCTCTGCCTACGGCGGCGCCGCCAACACCAACGCCATCGCTCGCAACCAGAGTGGGTTGTTCAACTTCATCTACCGGCCGCGCTCCGATCTGATATTCTCCGCCGAGTATCGCCACATCGCCACCTACCAGATCGACAACTCGCGTTACACAGCCGAGCAGCTCAACCTGGTCATGGGGATTTTGTTCTGAGCCGGCACTCTTTCATTTCGACAGTCTTACGCCTTGGCATCTTGCTTGGCTGCGTGGGTATGTTTCTTGTCCTGTGCTTAACATCGCAGGCACAAGAGTTCACGGTCACAGGTCAGGTCGATCTGGTGAGCGAGGGCTCTTCGAAGAGCGCCAAGGGTGACCGCAGCAACGTGGTCGTATGGTTAAGCGCTCTCGACGATCGTCCCGGACTGCACACCGTCTCACAGGAAACTCCCCACCCGCCTCCGCGCCTGGTGCAAAAAGACAAGCGTTTCTCCCCGCACGTCGTGGTCGTGCCGGCCGGGACTTCAGTCGAGTTTCCGAATCACGATCCCTTCTTTCACAACGTGTTCTCGCTGTTTGAAGGCAAGCGGTTTGACCTCGGCCTGTACGAAGCCGGCACCACTCGCATGGTGCGCTTCGATCGCACCGGCGTGAGCTATATCTTCTGTAACATTCATCCGGAGATGAGCGCCGTCGTGGTCGCTTTAAAAACTCCGTACTACGGAGTCTCAGATAAAGGCGGGAAGGTTGCCATCCCTCATGTGCCCGCCGGCCGCTATTCGATGCAAGTGTGGGCGGAGGGCGCAAGCGGCGACAA
>DATMQI010000339.1:0-6813 GCA_035567135.1 Terriglobales bacterium | reverse complement strand
GTCTCTGGCGGAACTACAGGATCGAAGAAGTCGCCTCACCGCACGCGTGGCGTCGCGATCCCCGGCTGGTCTGGGAGTTCTACTCGATGCGTCGTCGTGTCGCGGCAGTAGCAAAGCCCAACCCGGCTCACGTCGCTCTTGCGAAGCTGGAGCAGAAGTTGCGAGATCGCCTTTTCCTCTGCACGCAGAACGTGGACGACCTGCACGAGCAGGCAGGATCGAAGCACGTCGTCCACATGCACGGGGAGCTCTTCAAGAGCCGCTGCGACATGTGCAGCCGACCGCCGTTCCGCGACACCAATACCTACGATCCTCCCACCGAGCTTCCCCAGTGCGGCTGTGGCAGCGGGATTCGCCCTCACATTTGTTGGTTCGGCGAAGTGCCGTTCGAGTTGGATCGCATCTTCCGCGCACTGGACGAATGCACGATCTTCATGGCTGTCGGCACATCGGGAGTGGTCGAGCCAGCGGCAAGCTTTGTTGCTCAAGTGGGCGGTCGTGCGCGGACGATCTACGTGGGAGAGGAAGAACCCGCGAACGCATCCGCGTTCACCGAATGTCATTTGGGGAAAGCGGGCGAGATGTTGCCGAAGCTGCTGGGCGCATCTTGCTTATGACTTATTGCAGCTTCGCGTACTCCGCTTTGGCAAGAAACAAGAAGCGCGGCTTCAACAGCCACGCTTCTTGCTGTATTACATATTCAGTTCTGGGGAGCGCCGTTAGATGCAGCCCCTCGCAAGAGGTTGCCGCTCCGAACGTTTAGAGACATCGCACGGAACTCACTCCTCGTGGTCAAGCGGCTTTCCGTCCGGCGCGACTTGGATTTCTGACTTCTTTCCGTTCCTCATCACCTTGGCTTCGTAAGCAACCAGTTGCCCCTTCTTGGTCAGACTCTCAACCTTGCCGATCTTGCCTTCCCCAGCCTTGGCTTGTAGTCCCGTTCGTACTGCGGGGGGCAGCGATTCCATCGAAATCGATTCCTCCACCTCGACCACCGAACCGTTTGCATCCACCAGTACATCCTTGCTGTGCCCGTTGACTTTCAGTTCCACTTCATAGAAAGTTTGCCCGTTTTCCTCTTCTTGAGAGAAACCTTCTATTGTTGCGCCTTTGCTCTGTTCGACAACGGCTTTTTCGACTGCTTGCGGCAGGTCTGAGCGTTGAATCTTCTTCTCCCGCTCTTGCTCCTGTGCCACCGCGAAAGCGGGGAGAAGAACGGAGACAATGGCGACCATTTTCACGCTACGTGTGATTGTCATGACGAACACCTCAATGCAGATCGTAGACGCTTTAACCTGAAGGACGCCTGAAAGCCCCCTCGATGTTGGAGCACATTCAGAGTATGCGTGCTCTGCTAGAGCAGCAGGGCACGTGCCGCTGCAGGAGCTGGAGGAATGTGGGAAGAAGATGTTCGAGAAGCAGCGCCAAAGGACACAATAAATCACGTTGTCTGCGGTAGGGCTATGTTGTGGCTGCCGATACTCGCCCGACTGTCTGCTTTGCCGGAGCCAGCACAATTAGCGCTATGCCGATCACAACGAGCACAGCCGATCCGACCAGAAATCCTACGCGTTGGTTCGGAATTTCGAGTCCCAGTATGGACATTGCGACCGCATGAGCAAAGCTCGACCATGCTGCGAAGGCTATCAGGCTGCGATGCGCGAATGGATTCCGCACCGCGATGAGCAGGAAAATGCCAAGCGCGACATAGAGGCTTAGCATCATCGTATCGCCACTGTCCGAGTCAGCCGGATGCAGTAAAGAGCCGATCAGAGGATAAACGCCGGCCGTAAAGAGCAGCCCCACCAACACCAACACGACCTTCAGCGCCCGTTCTCGATTCATGGTGTCCTCCTGCTAATTGGTGGAGCATACCGACATTTCGAGCGAGGTTTCACTCAGATTCGTTTAGCTTCCGAAAGTACGCAATCCAACTTGCTCGAATTACGCTTTCGTCCGTTCCATCATCGTAGGCGGGCGAGATCAGAGGTAGAGCGTTTTTGACTGTCATCAGAACGAAAGCTCGAATTGTCGGCGGCGGTCGTGTCCTTGCTGTGTCAACCCGACGAGTACGATAGAAATCGAGCATCTTTTGAAAAAGATCGCCACCCGTGACCAGTTCGGCGGTGCCTTTGAAGCGATACCCCTTTCTTACGAAAGGATCGACAACGTTGATCTCAATCGTGGGGTTGACCTTCAGGTTTGCCACGGTTCCGGGAGAACGGATATCGGCAAACACTAGGTGAGTGCCGTCCCATACGGCAATCGTTCCTTTGGGCGACAGGTTGGGAGTACCGTCAGGACAAACGGTAGCCACAAACGCAAGCCTCTGCTCGGCAACGATGCGCTTCATGTCCTCAGTGAACGGTCGCTCATCGTCTATTGTCATGTTCACGGCTTCCTAGCTCTCCAATACTGCATCAGCCTCGATCTCGACCAACCAGTCGGGGTCGATAAAACGGACAACCTGCATGATGGTGTTCGCAGGGCGAATGCTAGCAAAGAACTCGCCGTGGACTATTGGGACCCGTTCCCAATCCTCGATGCGGGTCAGCAGAATTCTTGTTCGGGTCACAGCCGAGAGCTTGCCACCCAGTCCTTCGATTGCCGACTGGATGATTTCAAGACACCTCCGCGCCTGACCCGCTGCATCGCCCTTCGCGACAGTTTTTCCATCAGGACCGAGCGGAGCCGTGCCTGTAACCGCGATGATGTTCCCACTGCGCACTGCGCGAGAAATGCCAACTTTCGGTTCGAAAGGCGATCCGGTCGAAACACGCTGGCGTGATGGTTGCTTCATTCTCCACCCCTAGATTTTGCCGTATGCCCTGCGTAACCAAGCGTGCCAGTCTTATGCCGCGACAGAGGAAGGTCGCTCGACGCCCTGCTTTGCCGGAGCCAGCGCGATCAGGGCTACGCCGATAACAACAAGCACAGCAGAGCCGACAAGTTCTCCGCGAGCGATCAGACTAGCAAAAGCCTGCCCCGCCATAAGAACTGCGTGTGCAAAGCTCGACCATGCAGCGAATGCGATCAGGCTGCGATTCGCCGATGGGTTACGGGCTGCCAGCAGCAGGAAAATGCCGAGTGTGACATAAAGGCTAAGCATCATCGCCAACGCAGGCTCTTGCCGCACAAACATCGTCAAGGGATAAACTAAAGCGGAAAAGATCAAGCCCACCACGACCAGCACAACCTTCAGCGCACGTTCTCGATTCATCGTGCCCTCCTAGAGCCGCCCTCAAGCTCGTACACAGAATCATACGTTTGGCAGCCGACGTAGATCAGTAAATACTCCATACGCCCGGTGTCACGACCTCCAGCAGATGACCGTCTGGGTCGCGGAAGTACAGCGCCTCGCCTCCATATTTCCACGTCTTCCGCAACTCAATCGAGATGCCTTGTTCGTTCAGCCAGCGTTCCCAAGCAGCCAAATCGGAACGGGCGATCCCAAACGCGATGTGAATCGCGCCACTGGCGTCCGTGTCAGCAGTAGCACCTTTCTTGAACAGCAGCAGCACGCTGCGATCACCAGCACGCATTGGGCAAAGGCGCGTTTCATCGTTCAAGGGTTCGCCGGGTTCCAGTGGCTCAAAGCCGAATATTCGGCGATAGAATTCAACGGAGCGAGCGGTGCTCTCGACGTACAAAGATGTTTCCAGAATTCCACTCACTGGGGGTCGCATGGTGGGGAGTGTGGACATTTTGCGCTCCTGTGTCGCCGTCGTGAACCATTCACCCGCAGCCACGGCGATTCGACACTTAGGCTGTCGCGATTCCTTCAAACCAACTCACCGCCACGATGGCGTCGGGGTGTTCACTCCAGTCACGCACTACTTCCGCATTTTGCCTAAGCTCGGTATTGCCTTTAAGCTCCAAGCAACTAGCGAGCCGGTCGATAAAGAAGGCCGGATCGTACACAAGCTCATAAGAAGCCGAGAATGAAACATTCGAAAATCCTGACTGCCTTAAAAGACCACTCAAGGCTCGCCCCACATGCGGATTGCCACCATTCGCAATCTGTATTTTCTTGAACGAATCAAAACCTTGCTCAATCAATGGACATGGAGGGTAAACCAACCACCCAGCCCAGTCGGGGCTTCTTAGGGCTACAATACCTGACGATCTCAGCACGCGCCTCATTTCTGAAAGTGCTCTAGCAGGTTCCCGAAGATGCTCGAACAGCGCGTGGGCGAAGACTGCATCAAATTGACTGTCTGCGAACCGGAGATTGTAGACGCTCGCCACGCCAAACGATGCGTTAATACCTTGCTGTCTCGAACGATCCTGAGCAGAACGAAGTTGGTTTGGTTCGAGATCAATTCCGACGACCTGCCCCGGCGAGACCAGTTTTGCTAGATCGAGAGTGATCGTGGCGGGGCCGCAGCCACAGTCCAGTACACACATCCCGCCGCGCAAATAAGGCGTGAAGAAAGCGGCATGTTTAGCAGCAGTCCTCTGAAGCATCAGCCGGAGGGTTGGTTCGGCGTAACCCGGAGTGTAGATTTCAGGGGATCGCGTCATCGCAGTTTAAGCTCTGTCCATTCGGCAATAGCGCCCTTGCGTCTTCGACGTTGGCATGCTTCAGAATAGAGATGGCAGAATCGGCGTCTCTCCACGCGGGCTGAAACACGAGCACTAATGATGCTCGCTCCGGTATGCCAAGAATCTCTTTTGGCAATCAATCGTAGCGGAGCGGATTTCTTGGAATTCAGCGGTGTGACGCAACGGTGCAAGCAGCGGATCGGAGTCTATGGCAGGGTAAGAGCAGAATTTGCCGTCGACAGATTGGCGAAGCAGAGCCAATGCCGCCTGACTTCTTCCACAAAAGGCTTGGTAATCTGCCGTCGCGTAGCGTATTTCGGGGTCGGACACCGTAAAACTTTGAGCGTCACTAGACAGCCTCTCAATCTCTGATTCGGGTCGCCCTCGTAGGCAAGCTTCTACCATTCGCATCCCTCTGTTTCGCATCCCGCTGTTTTCGTTTTCAGCAAGAGCCTGTGCGATCTCCAGAGCCTCAGCTTTTTTGCCTTGCCGCAAAAGGATTTCCACCTCGTTGCGCTTCGAGTAGTTCGATCCGTTGTCAAGCGCAAGGTACTCCATTGCTCGCTTATAGTTGCCATCTAGAGAGAACGCTCTCGCGCAGGAACGGAAGTCGTAATTTCCGGGATCGAGTGCCAGCGCGGTATCACATTCACGCTGCGCGTCCTTCAACAGACCTGCATAACGCAGGACATAGGCCAGTGCGAAATGTGCCAGACCGCTTTCTGGTCTGCGTTTCACTAGTTCTTCCGCTTGCGTGTATGACGTTTCCAACTCCCCTTGTTCAACATGATTATTTGAAAGGTTCACTGCGGCAGAGATGAGGTCTGGGTCAAGAGTTCTTGCCCGTTCCAAAGCGGCATTGGATCGCTCGAAAGCAGCTTTTCCACCGTCCGAGTAGAGGGCGTCATAATAATAGCGCAGGCCCAATGCGTCCCACGCTGGGGCATAGGATGGGTCGAGTCCCACCGCTCGCTCCAACATCTTGATAGCCTCTTTGTTTGGTAACGGGTCGTGTGGCACCGCCGCGCTTCGCAGGAACAGATCGTAAGCCTCTTCACTTTTCGGTTGTGATACGGTCTCCGAAGTGCCTGCCGCTGGCCGGAGAGCGGGTACAAGGCCAGTGCTGATCCTCGACAGAACTTGTTCGCGCATCGCAATCATGTTTTGACCCGCAACACTCAGCGTGTCCCGCCAAACTGCTTGATTCGTGTCAACGTCGATGGCTTCCAACGTAACCTGTAGCTGGTCACCTGCCTTTAGGAAGTGCCCCGTGACGATACTGCTTACCCGCATCTCGCGACCCGCTTTTTGAAAGTCTGTGTCCGGGCTGACGTATTTGCTTGTCTCCGAAAATGGGCGGATCGATAACAAACGTACATGGCTCAAGGTGGTCGCAATCTCGTCGGGAAGTGCCAGACGAAGAAAATCAACGTCTTTATCAGGACCCATGTTTCCAAACGGCAGTACCGCCACTGCCGTTGGGTTCGGCAGAGTGCTCTTCGCATGATCTCGATTGCTCCTCCACCACGCAATCGCGGCAGCACAGACCAGCACGAGAACGAGGGAGATCGCTATCGCGACAAGCTTGGGGCGGCGGGCAACTTGCTCATGCTTGGTTCGGGATACGTCGGAACTGGATTCACGTCTGAGGCGCTTCAGGTCGGCCTTCATGTCAGCGGCGGGCTGATACCGAACATCGCGATCTTTCTCCAGCGCCTTGTTTATGGTTCGCTCTAAGTCCTGTGAAACATCGGGATTCAGCCGCACAGGAGCTACGGGAGCGCGTTCCAGAATCGCGTTGAAGATCAGTGCCGAAGTATCACCGCGAAACGGCAAGGTGCCCGTACACATCTCATACAGCACAGCGCCAAACGAGAACAGATCGGTGCGTGCATCAAGTTCCTTCCCCCGAACCTGCTCCGGCGACATGTAAGCGACCGTGCCTATCGCACTGCCGGGACTCGTCAGATGTTGCTCAGAGTCGATGGTGGGGGCACTCATGGCTACGCTCGTTGGCTTCACAGTAACTTTCGCGAGTCCGAAGTCGAGAAGCTTGGCATGCCCACGCTTCGTGATGAAGATGTTGGCAGGCTTGATGTCCCGATGAACTACGCCAACGGCATGGGCGGCGTCGAGTGCATCCGCGATCTGGATGCCGAGATCGAGCACGGTGTCTATGTCAAGCGGCTTCCCTGCGATTTGATGCTTCAGCGTCATGCCGTCCAGAAATTCCATGACGATGAAGGGCTTCCCATCGTGCTTGCCGAT
>DATMQI010000338.1:0-3935 GCA_035567135.1 Terriglobales bacterium | reverse complement strand
AGTCATGGTTCTTGATGGGATCTGCCATCGTTGCTTCGAACTGAGCCCATTCTGGGTGAGGAATGGGCTCACCGATAGTTTGTTTCACCTCCTCGAAGTTCAGGCCCTGCGGGTATGCGGCTATACCTGACAGCCGGCCCTGGTTGAAAAACAAGGCAACCGTGTGCGTAACGCCGGCGGAATCGACATACGCGTAATCGTCCTGATGGTATCCATCACTTTGTCTTGCCTGGCGGGCTTTCGTCGGCGCCCCCAGTGCGTTCGCTGCATCACTTTCGCTCCATCTGCCGATCTCTTGGGTAAGTTGAGCCGTGACGCGGCCCTTGGTTAGATCGAATGGCAACGGTGGCAGCCGAGGCGGCAATTGAGCCGCCGGAGGCTGGATTGGACGCTCCTGCATTTCCTGTCTCGCGTCCTCTTGTGCTTGTTGCTCCGCTTTTTTCTTCCCCCACTTCACTACGTAGTAGGTACCTGCAATGATCGCGATTATGACAAGCCAAAACATGACGTCGTCTCCTACGGGCAGAATGTCAACAGCGATTTCAACTCGCGGAGCTATATCACATGCGAGTCACTAAGGCCAGTGAAACCAAGTCCTTCCATGAGAAGGCCGATCCCTGTCAAGAGTGTTTTGCTCTTTCCGTGAGTTCTTCTCTCTTTTCCCGCTCAGCCAAGCCGCCTCTGTCGCCACCCTTCCATCCGCACTCTGATGTGAGCGATGTTCGCTCGGTGCAAGTTGGGTGTTCTCGATTCAGTAGGCGCTGCTATCTGGTAAGCGTCCTCTGCTTCCTTCTTTACGAGGGAAGTTGGGCAAGGACTTGGTCGCAGTCGCCTAACTCGGCGGTCGAGCTCAGCTGTTCGGTACAAACTCTTTCTCTGCCAGGTTTCTCTATGCCGCTTCGTTTATCATCTTCTGGCTATTGCGCAACGGTTCGTACACTTCTCCACTCACCCACAACCGGTGCAGCAGTACCGCCAGCTTCCGTGCTACCGCCACCACCGCTCGTTTCTTGGCGTTTTTCCCTCCTCGCCCCGAGAGCTTCCGCCCCCAGCGCCGCAAGTCACTGTCTTCCCCAAAAGGTCCCAAAATGTAGTGCGCCCCTTGCACCAGCAGCGTCCGCAAATACTCATCGCCCTCTTTGCTGATGCGCATCTGCGGCTCACTCTCGCCCGAGTTCCTACGCCCAGGCTGCAAGCCCACAAAACATCCCGCGTCGCGACTCTTTCGGAATCGATGCGGATCCTCGATGGTCAGCACATAGGTCGTGGCGATCAGGTCTCCTACACCCTTCAGCTGTTTGAGCAGCGCCGTTTCCGGATACGTCTGTTTGGCCATTTTTTCGATCCGCCGATCATATTCCTGGATGCGTTCGTTTAACGATTCCACCTCTCGCAACAGCGGCTCTAACGCTTCGCGCAATCCCGCGCTTAATCCACTCGTCGTCTCACGACGGAACTGTTCCGTGCCACATTTGCGCAGTCGCTCACCGTAGGACTTCGCCAATCCTCGTGCGGCATTCACCATAGCAGTTCGTGTGCTCACGAGTACCGCTCGTGCACGGATCTCCGTCAGGTGCAACTGCGCCTGCGCACTGCGATGCTTCACCGGGCTCAGTAGCCCGGGATCGATTCGCGCCAGCCGCGCTAGCGATCGCGCATCCAGACGATCATCTTTTCGCCGGCTCTTGGTGATCAAGCGCACCTTCTGGGCGTGCGCCACGATCACTTCGTGCCCCAGCGCGGTCAGCGACCGGCTCACCCACGGAGAATGCGTTCCCGTCTCCATCGCGATGCGACACCGCGGCATGCTACCGAATACCTGCTTCATGGCTTCCAGTGTGGTCGCCAGCTTGTGCTCCAAAACAATTTCTCCTGTTTCATTCAAGACGCAGTACGCACTGGAGCGATCTCCCAGATCCAACCCAATGGTCAGCTGTCCTTGGAAAATGTTTTTCCTACTCGTCCGCATAGTGCTAATCTTTTGCATTGCCGGTCTCCTTTTTATTGTGCCTCGAGCACGTCGAACATTGGGAGCGTATCGCATCCCGTGGGAGACCGGCCTTCTCATCCCATCTGGTAAGTCTTACCGGAATGTGGCTTTTTCGCTGTCCAGGGGGCAAATCCCATTCCGGTAATCCCGTTCTATAAAAAGGGATGTCAAGACAAATACCTCCTCACGACGGTAAGACCTCGGGAAAATGGTCTGATCGTCCAGCCCCCGTAATGGAACGAGACTCTGTGAGTTTTCCTTTCCCGTGGATTCATCGTGCCGTCGCAACGACGCCGGTCCGTTCCTGACGCAACAAGCAGAGTGGTTGTGCGGTGCCAACCATGGTTCTATCGGAGACTTTTCGCCTATCGCTTTTTCTGGTTGTCCGAGGGGGCATAGGGTTTCTCGACAGACTCAGTGCCTGAAGCACAGGCCTAACGGGATTCTGGATACTCACCCTCGAACCAGAGCGTCTGAAGAACCAACCGGCCATCGCCCGAAATGAATCCAGGGACGGACTCTCCCCAGACGCTCAAGCTGCTTGTTGTTTTAGATGTTCGGCGTCGAAGCTCACTCCTTTCTTCCAAACGATCAAAGTGATGGCCGCGATCTTGCGCGCCAGAGTGAGCCGCGCCATCGTTGGCTTCATTCCCCGGGCCAGCAGACCGGCGTGGAACTCTTGAAACGGTCCACGGACGGCAGCGGCCCGGGTCGCGGCACCCTTGAAGATATTTTTCAGATCGTGATTGTGGTTGACGTTGAGCCCGCGAACGGCCAGGAATTTCCGGGAGCGTTTCAGTTGGCCCTGCACGATTTGGTATTCCCCACTCGTGGAGGTTTTCAATGCCAAACCGCAGTAGGCCCACAGTTGCCGCTTGGTGCGAAAACGATGCGGCGTCTGCATCAGGGCAATCAACAGAACGGCCCGAATCGGTCCAATCGAAGGAATCTGGCGCAACAATTTCATCGCACGGTGTTTCCGGCCTTCGGCCAATAGCTCCCGTCGTGATTGCTCGCGTAACGACCGCAACGCGTCCAGTTGCTGGTAGTAGATCTCTGCCCGGCGGCGCACGCCGACTTCGCTGATCTTGGCCAGCCATTCCGAGCGATAACGGGGTGCGTACACGCGCTGCCCCGCGCAGGGAATCGCCCAACCCCTATAAAGGGCTTTTAAGCGGTTCATCACCCGCGTGGTATCGCGGGTCAATGCCAGGTAGCTGCGTGCTACTTCCCGGAGCGCGCGAATTGCTGTTTCGCCGTGATAGACCGGGTTGAGCTTGTTCAGGTACAACAGGTCGGCCAGCTTCCGAGCATCGATGCGGTCGCTCTTGTTCCCGGCCTTGATCAGCGCGTTCTTGCGCGGGTCACACACCAACACGTGTGCCACATGCGGCTTCAGGAGATCGTGCAACCACGCCGCGCAGGTTCCTTCCTCCAAGGTCACCTGCAAATTGCCACGCAGGCCCTGCATAAATTGGAGAATCGTTTCCGCCTTTGTTTCCAGCACCGCTTCCATTGCCAGTTTGCCGGCAGCATCCAGAACCGCCGCCGAGATCGTTGCCTGGTGAACATCCAGCCCAATATACTTGGTGTCATTCATGAGAGGGCGCTCCTTCCTGTAGGCGTTGATGCGAACAATCAAAACCTACTGCAAAGGGGCGCCCTTTTATAATGCGTTTCTGAGGACCTGGCCATGAAGGCCACGACAAGATTTGCGGCTTCCTGCGGTTCTCGTTGCAAGAGCATATGAGGTGCGTCGATTGTTGCAAGAGCAATATCCGGCTTGATTCGGACCATCTCCCGATGGCAAGAAGCTAGTAACAGCCTGTCCTGCAAGGCACGCAAGTACATCATCGGAACCGTTGTCCGAGCCAGGTCAATGCTCGCGTCACACTCCAACACTTCATTCACACGACTTAGAACCTCCGGACGGACAAGCTGCACT
>DATMQI010000337.1:0-6915 GCA_035567135.1 Terriglobales bacterium | reverse complement strand
AGTTGCAGGAAGGCGGCTGCGGCGTCGCGGGCACGTCGTACGATTTCGCGAGGGTTCGGCCGCTCGGCGACACCGAGCAGCAGGCTGACCAGCAACAGGCCCCAGAGCAGCCCGCCGAACTGTTCGGCAAGTTCGCCAGGACGCCCCGCCAGCAGTCCGGACGCCTGGGCCTCGGCCATGATTTTACGCAAGGCGGCGCGGCTTGCCTCGCGTCCTGTCGCGTCAAGCGCACGCGCCACCTCGGGAGCCTGGACCGCCTCGGCGATGGCCAGCCGGAATACCGCAATGACTGTGGGGTCGCTTACCTCGCGGACGAGCCTCGTCCCGAAAGAAGCCAGCACCTGCTCCAGGGTCTCCCGATCGCGCAGCACGGGCAGGTCAGCCGGCACGCCAAATCGCTTGGCCCGCTCGCTGATGCAGGCGATCAGCATTTCCTGTTTGTTGCCAACTAGCGCGTAAAGCTCTCGCTTCGAAACGCGCGCGCACGTCGCGATCTCAAGCGTGCTGGTCGTTGCGTAGCCGCTCTTCATGAACGCCGCAAAGGCCGCGTCGAGGATGCGCGCACGCACCGCGGCTTCGTCGCCGCCTTTCTGGCGGCCTTTTGACACCGATGCCGTAGCCCTCACCCTCTCCTTGATGATTCTGGTACCCTATAGTACCACCATTTTAATTAGTTTCCGTGAGCTTTTTTGCTCGGGGCGTAACCTTTTCTCCTCGCAAGCGTCTAAACGAGTGTTGGTACCCGATGGTACCACACAAGATCCAAATTCCGTGAGGGATCAAAGGAGCTGAACAATGAGGATGGAAATGTTGTATCCGCTGCTGGCGTTCGCGACCGTCCTGGCGCCCCTGGCGCAAGGCCAGTCCACGCCACCGCAGCCTAAGATCACCGGCGTGCTGACGATCCTTACGCCAAAACCGGGGGTTACGGTCGAGCAAGTCATGAAAATCATGCCCGCCGAAATTCGTGCGACCGTTCCCCTGTATCTCGACGGAAAGATTCAGCAGTGGTTCACGCGCGGTGACGGCAAGGGCGTTATCTTCCTGCTGAACTGCAAGGACGTGGAAGAGGCTCGAGCCCTCATCGAAAGCCTGCCTCTCTCGAAGGAAAACCTCATGGACGAGCAGTTCATTCCGGTCGGGCCACTCTTGCCGCTCGGGATACTACTGCGAGATAGCCCTGCCAATAAGTGAATCTGGCCACTGCAGCCGGGACCGCAGCGAGCATTTCATTCTGTCTCGAAACGTCGGAACGAGGAGTAACAATCATTCAGAAACCAACCCGATAAATTTCAGGAGCTCGACACATTTCAAGAAGTGGTAGCGCGAATTGCGCCGGAAAGGATCGATCATGCCATCTCCAGTTTTGTTCGCACTCAGTTCAGCGTTCGGCTTGGCTGTTTGGGGAGCAGTAGCGTGGCACTATATTTGGCCAGCGCTAAGGGAACACCCCAGCCCCGAGAATCTGAAGCCCATCTTGCTGCTGCATGGGTTCAGGTTCCTCGGATTGGCATTTGTGCTGCCGGGGGTTGTATCTCCAGAGTTGCCGGCAGCATTTGCTCAACCAGTAGCTTACGGCGATTTCATAAGCGCCATTCTGGCTTTGCTCGCTCTGGCCACGCTGGGAACCCGCACAGGGACGACGCTGACTTGGATCTTCAATATCTTCGGAACTGCCGACCTGCTCTTCGCCTTTTACCTCGGAAGCCGCATATCACTCCCGGAGACCCCAGGCTTGTTAGGCGCTGGTTATTTCATCTTGGCTGCCTACGTGCCCCTCCTTCTCATAACCCATGGCTTGGCGTTCCGAATGCTGCTACGAACCAAGGCTGTCGTGCCGCCACCGAGCAAAGTGCGTCTCGCTTGACCCACAAAGCCTTCGATCCGGCAGTCTTGGCGGCAATGAAGACTTTGGACGATCTCCACAAATGTTCAGCAACTGTTCAGCAGGTGAATTAGGTTGTTTGTGGTAAGCTATTGAAAGTAAACGCCGGAGAGGTGGCCGAGAGGCTGAAGGCGGCGGTTTGCTAAACCGTTGTACGGGCCAAAACCTGTACCGGGGGTTCGAATCCCCCCCTCTCCGCCAGTTCTTTTGAAATGAATCCGATAGCGTTAAATCAGCACTCTCGCCTTATTCCCTTCACAGCAGGTCAAACCATCGAAATGTTGTAAAAATGTAGTAATCGGATGGCGCTTAACAAAGCTGTAGGGCCATTGGATTTTCCATTCGAGTGGGACACCCTGGTAATGAAACGAACTTTACCGGTTAGCCGACCGGTTAGACTTACCAGGAGTTGACGGGCAGAACCTATGGCTTGGAGACGTGGTCTTCACCGTTGCTCGTCTTGGAATCGTGGCGACCTTTGAGATTGAGGGTAATGAAGTTTGGAGTCCCTAGTTGTAATCGCGGAGGAAAAAGCCGGGTGAACAGTCTTCGATAGAGGAAAATACCGCTAGTGGCCACTCCATACGATACCGGGTAGGTCAACCAAAAAACCAGATTACTAGGCACCCAGTCTTTCAATAGAAGAATTGTGAGAACAATTAAAGAACAGAAGCTAAACGCGGCCGTGAATCGCATTACATTTTGATAGCCGTCGGAAACGCTTAATGATGCTTTGCATGAGGGGCACTCAAACACGTCGCTCATTTTGACCTGAGGCAATTTCAAATTTCTCTGACAAACCGGACATTTTGTCCCCGGCATCTGCCATGTTTTGCGACTCTCCCGGTCCTGGGATTGTCCCACCCCCCATAGATAAACTGCATGAACCGCTAGATGAGCTGTGAAGGGAGCGAGGAAGGACCCTTGCCACAAGAAAAGAAACCCGAAGAATACTCCTTCGAGAGTAGCGAGTGCAGCACGCTGAAGGCCGAGTCGGAGATACGCGCTGCCAAATGCGACGCCCACAGCGGCGATGGAAAAGGGAGGTGAGTTTCGGGAGGCCAGAAGTGCCACTATTGCCGCAACCCGCCATGTCTCCTCCGCTAAGGCTTCCATTAGCCAAACGGGTATCTGAAGTCCCAGCGGAGCCATTAATCCAGGGATTTCGCGCCGCATACGTCCAGTTGCGGCTCCCAGTGCCAGGAACCAAATTGAAACGCCGGCCCAAGATATGCCTAAGTATCCACCGACCAGCGTGGTCCATACTTGTGAGTTTGAGGGTAGACCAACTTTGTCCAAACTTAAGGGAGAGAGCAATTGGTAGAGGAGAGTGCCGCACATCAAACTCCCGTAAGCGAAAAGCGATACCAAGGCTCCTAAGCGTGCGGTCTCCGCTTTATTATCTTCACTCCCGACGGCTAAACTCGGAGCTGGTAGTAGCTTTTTCGGCCACAGCGAGAAAAAGACCAGGGGCGCAGCAAGGCCGACGACAGGGTAAAGGACCAGTAGTAAAACTGAAGGAGAAAATTGCATTTCTAGCGACGAGTGTACAGCAGTTCGCTCAGCTCCTGGTAAACGCGCAAACCGGTAAGGTCGAGTACTAGCCGGAACCTTTCCGATTTGCCGACAAATCGGGAGTTGACTGGCGTGCGGTTCAGAACAACACGGTGGAACTCCTCGAGCCGTCGCCTGCCTAGGTCGATTAACCTTTAGATAGACGCCTTTCATCTGGGCGACTCACTGGGTTCCACATGAAAAGATTTCTGCTGCTCTGGCTTGCAGGGGCGTGCCTTGTCGCAATTGGTCTTGGGAGTTTTAATGTCCTCAGTTTGTATCCGCTGGCACGAAGGGGCGTGGAGACCGTCGGAACAGTCACTGGCTTTGAACCGGACAACCACAGGACTGTTCACTATACTTTCGAGGTAAACGGAAAGACGTTTTCGAGCAGCCAGGAAGGTGGAGTAGACGGGAACGCTACGAAGACTTCTGCGAAACACGCTGTGTTTTATCTGCCAGAAGACCCAAATACTTCTTGCATCGGAGACCCGATGCCTATGCTCTGGAATGAAATGATCTCAATTTCTTTGGTGATGTTCATTCTCCTTCCCGTGGCATTGCTCGGAGTCCGAATGCGGTCGCCTGGATTCCGAAGATGGCTGAGTGGCGGCGCACCGCTCCCCAATGGGTCCTGATTTAACGCCGAAACCGGTAAGGTCAAGTACTAGCCGGAACCTTTCCGATTTGCCGACAAATCAGGAGTTGCTAGGCAGAGTCATTACAGGAGCGTCGCAGATACCACTTCCTGCGTGCCACTGTACATAACCCAGCCGAGAGAACTATGCCTTGAACGCTCTTAGTTTAGTCGTGCAAATCAAACCGAGAAGCGCAGCACCCAGAAGGAGAAAACTGGATGGCTCTGGCGTTGCAACTGGACCCGCATTTGGATTGAACCCGCTGTCCGAAACCAGGCTTGCCCCAGAGACAAGAGTTCCATTGGAGTCATACACGGTTGCGCCCGTTATGGTGGCGGGATCGAGAAAATCCGCGGTGGCGGAGCACGACGTAAAAGCTCCGTTGCAGTCGGCGCTTGCTTGCAGCGTTAAGTAGAGCTGGGCGACTCCGTTTGTTATGCTCGATGCGACAATGAAATCCGTTGTACCGCTCGACAATTGATAGAGGGCTTGCGGCTGTACCACACCCCCAGTGATGAGGGTTTCCGAGTTCGAGAAGCCTAGATAGGCGTAGGGAACTGGGCAGCCGTTCGTGTCGGTGCAGCCCGTTGAGCTTTGGCTTAGGAGCCCGGTCATCGACAGGCCGAAGTCGGCGGTTCCGGATTGCACCCCGCTGACCGCGAAGTTGTATGCGATCGTAACAAACGCGGTGCTGGATGAGCCTTCCAAATAACCGGTGATTGGATCGACCGTTACGGGATTGTTCGAAGTTGTGGCTCCGAAGGTTCCCGTCGCGAGGTTCCCGGACGCTGTAGCAACGTCGCCATAAACAGCATTGCCGCAAGAAACGCTTGTCTTACCGCTGCTAACGGACTGTGCGCAATTGCCGCCTGGGGGGCCGCCGAGAACTGTGAGGCCGTCAGCCAAGACCGGCTTTGGCAGTGCCCCCGTCATTAAAAATAAAATGGCCATACACGCGACCCATCCCGCGCAATCTCGAAATCTGTTTGTTTTCACCGTCGCCCTCCTGAACGTTGCGGGGAACCGGCGCATCCTAACCTTATTTTTCATCCGAAAGCCCTCCCGATTCGTGCCATGTGTGAAGACACAGCCTCCCCAAATCGAGTTTTTGCCCGCATCATCGTTGCCAATCTCGGCGTGCTGAAACTAAATGACTTGCCGCCATCAACCACTCGACACTGTGCAAATGACTGCACAGTTTGTGCAACGCATTTCGACTTGCATTAGTGAGACACGGGGACTGAACCAAGGTACCCAACAAGAGCGCCGCAGATGGTCTCCTGCCGGAAACTGGCCGGTCCATGCATGGTGCACAAGAACCGAGCCTCCCATCAGCCAAACGAGGTCCGTCCCTGATTAACGCTCTTACCGGTAAGGTCAAGTACTAGCCGGAACCTTTCCGATTTGCCGACAAATCAGGACTTGGCGGTTTTCTCTGCGAGCGGTTCGTCTCGATCTAGCGAGGAACAACTACTTTCCAGATGCGGGCATGTTTGTAGAACTCATCATCAGCAACGCGGTCAAAGATGAGCGCGTCGTTATTCAGCCATTTCAAATCGAAGACTTCATCGGGATTTTTCACGGTAACTTCGCGAGACTTCGACTCACCGGAAGTGGCCACCACCATGATCGTCGTTCCTCCCCAAAATTGTAGATCGGGACGCGCCTGTTTCGGACGCGGCTCGAAGGTAACATAGGCGACAGACTGTCCGTCAGGTGATGCAACTGGCAACCCGGTGTGACCGTCGATCTTCATCTCTGTATGCAGCGTGCCGTCGGGACTGGTGATCACGAGCGCCGAATCCGTGAGAAATACCAACAGCGAACTGTCGGCGAACCACGGGCTCCAGTTTGGCTGGATGTACCACCAATCCTTGTCCGGATGAATGGTCATTCTTCCCAGGTCTGTCCACGACGCAAGACGGAGGTCATAGACACGGAGGTCCGTCTGGGATTCTTCGCGAAAAACAGCGAGGTATCGGCCGTCTGGCGACGGCACCACGCGCTCTCGCCAAAACATCGCATCCTTTACGATTGTTCGCGTGGGCGTTTCGATCGCCCGGTGAGATTTGTCAGCCCAGCGGCTCCAGATGATCGTCTCAAGGGATGGAGAGTAGGCAACCCACTCCGCGGCAACCTCAAAATGGTTCGGGTCGTTCGGAATGCGTCCCGCAATGGTTCGCTTTCCGTCTGCCGAAATCAAGGCGTAGTTCCAATCACGAAAACAGACTACGCGGGCGCTGTCCGGTGTCCAGCCTGATAGGAAGTAATCCTTAGCCAGAGTGCGCGATGTTGGATCGCCTTTCGCGGTCACTATTTTGACATCCGAGACGAGGCTCGCTCGCCCGAACCCGATCCATGATTTCTCTCCCCATCCCGTGCGGACATACGCGATGTAGCTGCCATCTGGACTAGGCATGGGATTGTAGGCATTGTCTGTGCTGAGGAGTTTCTCAGGGTAATCTTGCGCCCTCGCCCCTGGGGCGACTACCAGAGCCGAAATTAACAAGGCGAGGTACGCGCACGCTGTATTGGAGTGGCGGTTGTTCACGTTTCTTATAGCCAGCTTCGATGCTACTCGATTCTGAAACTTTATGAATTAGGAAATCGCAGGAGAGGTTGCTCCACCCAACCATATGCTAAGTCCTAAAAGTCAGCGCCTGGTAAACGCAACCGTCCATTTAAAGTTCTAGCAGTTCGTTGAAAAACCCCGTTCCACTGCAACTTTAATGTAAGAGAACTCGTCTGAGTAAAAGGAAGGCGAAGGAGGCGAGTGAATGCGCGGCGACGATGACCTGCAAGAAGGAATGTTCAGCTACATTTCTCCAGAGAAGCGTG
>DATMQI010000336.1:0-9553 GCA_035567135.1 Terriglobales bacterium | reverse complement strand
GTACGACATCTACTAGGATAGCGTGCGCCTACGTGTGTAGTGGGGCCTGAGAAAGGCCCACTCGGTCTTGAGGTCTGAAACAACATGGACCGCACACTCATGCTGCTTGCGTAGATTCGGTGCGCGCGAAGTGAACTTTCTAAGCCGTGCCGGCCTTCGCCTTCGTCGCAGCCTGTTCAATAAGATCTGCGACCGCTCTCGGCTGCGATACGTAGATGGCGTGGCTTCCCTTGGCCTCCACGACCGTACAACCCGCGCGCTTGGACATCGCACGCTGGGCGTCAGTTGGAATCATTCTGTCCTCGGTGGTGACCAGGTACCAGCTCGGCTTGGTCCTCCACGCGGGTTCGCTGATCGCGCCGCTAATGGCTCCCATGCCCCACGGAACTTGGGAGTCAGCCATAAACGCGGCTTTTTCCGGGTCCACGTCGGCTGCGAAAGACGCGGGAAACTTCGCCTTGTCGAGGAACAAAAAGCCGTCTTGCGGCGGCAGTATCGGCGGTACGGGCGCGCCGGGCGGCGGATCTTTGATAAGCGACCCCACCGACTCGCCTTTGTCTGGAGCGAAGGCAGCTATGTATACGAGGGCGGAAACTTTTGGATGGTTTCCGGCTTCCGTGATTACCGCTCCCCCGTAGGAATGGCCAACGAGAATCGCAGGTCTGTCCTGCGTTGCAAGAGTTCGCTTGGTAACTGCTACGTCGTCCTCCAAGGATATCGTCGGATTCTGGACGATGCTGACGCTGTAGCCGTTCCGCTTCAGGATCTTGTAAACGCCCTCCCAGCCAGCGCCATCCACAAAGCCACCGTGGACGAGAACGATGTTCTTCATGGCTCGATAGCTCCTTCTTTCGATGATGCGGAATACATCGGCGGGACTCGCTTGGGGCCGTGCAACGGGCCCTAAGCTTCTTGGCCCGAATGTGCCGGAGTGTAACGAGGGATCGTTGAATCTGTCAACACAACGCCAGAATCCCTACTTCGCGAATTGTCGTCCAGACCGGAGGCTCGTAGCGCCTATATCGACAAGTTTCTTACTTCCGGTACAGCCGCGCATCAGGCGCGCACAGAAGTAACGCGGAGTTCGTTCCGGACAATAGGTGCCACTTGGGTGCCGAGGATATCTATGGCCTCCAACATTTTTTGGTGCGGAAGCGTCGAGACTCCCATTTGGAATGTGACCCGGGAGATGCCGCCCAAAACGTCATTCACGTAAAGGATCTTCTTCGCGACCGTTTTCGCGTCGCCGATCAACAGCGCTCCGGTAGGTCCGCGGACGGCGTCGAACTGAGCGCGTGTGGTGGGTGGCCAGCCGCGCTCCTTGCCAATTTCGGTAAAAGTATGCGCATAGCCCGGAAAGAAGATTTCCGCGGCTTCTTCCGTGGTGTCCGCGAGAAAGCCGACGGAATGAAGACCTACGGTGAGTTGCTCGGGAGAATGACCGGCGCGGCGCCCGGCCTCGCGATAGAGGTCTATAAGTGGCCTGAAGCGTCTGGGCTCACCGCCGATGATGGCAACCATGAGAGGAAGTCCGAGCATTCCTGCCCGAACGAAAGATTCGGGCGTACCGCCGACACCAACCCATATGGGGAGCGGATCCTGCAGCGGGCGAGGGTAGATGGCTTGGCCGGTAAGCGCGGCGCGGTGTTTGCCGGACCAGCGCACTTTGGTGCTTTCCCGGATTTTCAGGAGGAGCTCGAGTTTTTCCGCAAAGAGCGAATCGTAATCTTCAAGACGCAGCCCGAAGAGGGGATAGGACTCAACGAACGAACCGCGACCGGCGACAATTTCCGCGCGGCCCCGCGAGATCAAGTCGAGCGTCGCGAACTCCTGAAAAACGCGAACGGGATCGGAGGCGCTGAGGACCGTGACTGCGCTGGTGAGACGGATATTTTCCGTGCGTGCGGCGGCGGCGGAGAGGATTACCACGGGAGCTGAGTCGAGGAACTCCGCCCGGTGATGCTCGCCAATGCCGAAGACGTCGAGGCCGACTTTATCGGCGAGTTCAATTTCCTCCAGTAAATGGTGCATGCGCTCCACCGGGCTGAGCGTGAGACCCGTGGCCGGGTCGGAAATGGCGGCTGCGAAACTGTCGATTCCAATCTGCATTTACGTCACTCTCCAGGACAACTTTCATTTTCGAGTGATCAGCGCACTACACCGCTATGTCATCGTGGGCTTAAGCACTTCGGATCGACTCCGGTCCCCAGACTCTCGGCGCGCTTCCCAATCTTTTTCAACGTCGTTTCAAAGGCGCGCAATTCTTTGGGGCTCGCATCGGCAAAGACTCTCTTGATTTCGGCTGCGTGTTTGCGAAAAATCGGGGAAATCAATTCTTTGCCTTTTGCCGTGAGCGACACGACGCGGACGCGCCGATCCTCGCGACTCTCGACCCGGCTTACCAGGCCCCTTTCGACAAGGCGGTCAACGGCCGTACTGATCGAGCCGGGCGTAAGGTACACCTTTGGGCCGATCGTATTCACCGGCAAAGGCCCTTTGTTCAAAAGGGCCTCAAGGATTCGGAAATCGGTATCGTCGATTCCCGTCTCCTCAAGCCCTGCATATAGATATTTCGCGGCCGCACGAAAGGCCTTCCCCCATACCAGCCAACAGTGAACCGGGTCTCGCGCGTTCCTGTCCATGACGAAACTATTTTGCTCTTTTATATAACCGATGTCCAGCGGAATGTATCTATGTCAATAGACTTGGCATCAATAGATACTGAAAGAGAGGCATACTGCATATGGAGCGTACAAATAAGAAGCTCATCGCCGTAGTCGGCGCAACGGGGCAACAAGGAGGCGCCGTCGTACGCGCCCTTCAAGCCGGCAATCAATTCAAGGTACGCGCCCTGACTCGCAATCCGGGCAAGCATCGCGAACTCGCCGACGAAGTCGTCGAAGCGGACTTGAATCGCCCCGAAACCCTTAAGCGAGCATTTGAAGGGACCCATGGCGTATTTCTGGTAACCAACTTCCAGGAGCACGGAGCGGACGAACTGAAGCAGGCAACGGCCGCGGTACGCGCCGCCAAGGAGGCCGGTGTCAAACACTTTATCTGGTCCACGCTGCCTGACGTGGAAGCAATCAGCGGAGGCAAGCTCCACGTTCCCCATTTTACCGGCAAGGCCAAGGTTGATCGGATCGTGAAAGAAGCCGGGTTTGCGAATCATACGTTCGTCAACGCGCCTTTCTATTTTCAGAACCTTACCGGCGTTCTTGGTCCTCAAAAACAGCCTAACGGATCCGCGGGTTGGACTCTCCCGCTTGATCCAACTGTGCGGGGCATACATGTGGGCGACATCAGCGAACTTGGCACAATCGTCGCCGGAGCATTCGCTCATCCAGATCAGACAGGACATGGCGAGTACCTGCCTCTTGTAGGTGATTTCATGAGCTTCAATGAAATCATCGATACGCTGAATCGACAGGGCCATAACTTTTCTTTCCATCAAGTGCCGAAGGACGTCTTCGCGGGTTTCTTTCCTGGTGCCGCCGAGATAGCGGAAATGTTCGCTTACTTTCAGGCGCACACGTACTTAGGTTCCGATTCGCGTGACCAAATCGCGCTCGCCAACAAAATAGCCGGCCGGCAACCTGCCAAGTTTTCGGCGTGGGCTCAAGCGAATTTCCCGGCTCCAAAGAACACCCAGTCAGCAGCACGCTGATTGAAAAGGAAATCGATTCTAGTCGGTGTAGACAAAGTTGGTTTGTGCGGTTACTCGTAAGCGGACTCGACAAACAAAAGGAGGAAGTACATGGCAACGAATTCGATCGCAATTTCCAAAGATGTGGAGACAACAAGCTTTTGGCAGGGTGCAGTAGTCGTTTTGGGACGGTTTTTGTTCGCGTTGATTTTCCTGATGGCTGGAGCCAATCATTTTAACAAGCAAACCATCGGCTATGCGGCTTCGCAAGGCGTGCCTTTGGCTGCGATCGCGGTTCCACTTTCCGGCGTGCTGGCCATTGCCGGCGGCTTGAGTATCTTATTGGGTTATCGCGCAAAACTGGGGGCCTGGCTCATCGTGCTTTTCCTGGTCCCTGTCAGCTTGATGATGCATAAGTTCTGGACGGTAACCGATCCTATGATGGCGCAGATTCAAATGATTCTGTTCATGAAGAATGTTTCCATGCTCGGCGGCGCCTTGCTGATTTCTCACTTCGGAGCAGGACCGTTCAGTCTGGATGCCCGACGCTCGCGCTGAACGCGCCTAAGAAGAGACAATCAAAATGCGAAATCAATCTGAAACATCGAACTTTGATACCGCCAGGACGCCGATCTCACAGGAGGCTCTCGACCAACTATTCTCCGAAGCGCGGACCCACTCTACGTGGCTTCCCGAGCCGGTGCCGGTAGAACTCTTGCGCAAGGCTTACGAACTGGCGCGCCTGGGACCGACCAGCGCCAATGCCTCGCCCGCCAGATTCGTTTTTCTGACCACTCCCGGCGCCAAGGCGCTCCTCAAGCCAGTTCTAGCGCCCGGCAATGTCGACAAAACCATGGTGCCCCTGTGACCGTCATCATCGCCTGGGACACGGAATTTCACGAGCATCTCCCCAGGCTCTTTCCGCAGTTTGATATGCGCTCCTATTTTGTCGGCAACCACACTCTTATTAACGAGACCGCCTTCCGCAACAGTTCGTTGCAGGCTGCTTATTTCATCCTGGCCGCGCGTGCTCTGGGACTAGATTGCGGACCGATGTCCGGTTTTAACGCAGACAAACTGAATGCGGAATTTTTTCCTGACGGCAAGTGGAAGGTGAATCTTCTCTGCAACCTGGGTTATGGAGACCCAAGCAAGCTCCACCCACGCAATCCTCGGCTCAATTTTGAGGAAGCATCCGTGGTTCTGTAGAACTCGAAACTTGTTCTATTTTTGCGACCAGAATTTCAACGATTTATGGCGCCCATCACGGGCGCTTTTGGCAGCACCAATCCAAGGGGTACAAGACGCCGCAAATCGACTGGATCTCGGCGACTGTAGCTTTACAGTAGGCAGTTTGGGAGGAGATAAAATGCAAACGATACGCGTTGTACTCACCGCGACTCTTCTCGGACTCTTCGGTTTGGCAAGACCCTTTCTGAACTGCTTCGCACCGCCCGGGGCTAGCCTTGCTATAAGAAGGGAGGATCACCTAAACATGTCCAACAGCATATCGACCTTACTGCTTCGTAATCTGAGCGACGTATTCGGCGAGAATGACCCGATGCGTCGTCGCGCTGCAATCAATGAGATCTTTCATGAAAACGCAGTATTCTATGACCCAAAAGGCGGCATATTTCGTGACCGCGCCGAGATCGACCGCATCGCGGGCGAACTCAGGGCTACTCATCATGACTTTCGGGGCGATCTCCTACGCACCATCTGCGTTGTATTTCGCGATCAACTCCCTCAATGCGGCGTCCGATTGTTTTTCCCGACTAATCGAGTCTTGATGAGGGCAGCGTACTCCGCTTTGGCTTCCTTATAGACGGTCAAGTCTGGATCGGCGTCTCGCCACAGGGTCAAAAACTCTTCGTACGCTTTTCGCGCCGCGGCGTAATCACCGGTCATCGCTTGAGCTCGCCCCAATTGCAAATGTGCGATGGCTCCGGTGACAAAATCTCCCACGATGCCCGGATGATCGATCAATTTCTGGAATTCAGGTGCCGCCAGGCTCCCTTCTTTCATCTGTAGATACGCTAGCCCGCGAATATACGCCGGGTACAGATTGTCAAAGCCGAGGCCTTGAGCCATTTCGTATTTTGTTGCAGGGCGCAACAGTTCGATGGCCGCAGCGGGATCTCCTTGACGCAACTTTACCGCGGCCCTAATCGTTGGGAGGTTGTAATGCAAAATCAGGGTGTCGTGGGGATAGGCTTGCTCCAGGGCGTCAGCTCGCTTTTGCGCTTCGGTCCGATCGCTGGCTCGCGCACTAACTAAGGTGGCAAGGGTCCGAGTAGGGCGATCGTCATCACGTCCGCGGGTTTCGCTCAACAGATGCAGGCTCTCGGCGAGACGCCCGGCCTCGGCCTCTCGCAGTGCTTCATTGTTTTGGTAAAAGGTGGTATTGAGTATGTCTCCCGACTTTTTCGAGGAATCCACGGCCTGCTGGGTCAACCGGTGCGATTCACGGAATCGGCCGTGGTAAGCCTGGACCCTTGCTTCTCGGAAAATCACCGGACCTGCCACGGCCGGGTTTTGCGCTGCCCAAGCCCACTCTGCTTGCATCGCAGACGGGTCGTTCTGCAGGAAAGCTAAAAGCGCGCCGAAGGAATGAGTATAGGAATCATCGAAGCGAAGTGACTTCACTTGCTCGTAGGTAGCTCTGGTCTCGTCGAGGCGTCCCGCTGCGATGGCCGACCCAAGAAGCCCTCTGAACATCCACACACTGGGCAGAAGCCGGGCAGCCTCCCGCGCTTGAACCAGCGATTCTTCCGGCCGACCGAGAGCCCCTAGGGCGGTCTTGAGATTGTTCCGAGCGATTACATCGTGAGGAAACGCATGCACCCACTGTTCGGTAAGCGGAAGAGCTTTTTCCCATTCCCCTTCTGCATAATCGTAATATACAGTCTCTACTTGAAAGCGAGACGGCGTGGTCAGACGCTCTCGTAATGCGAAGGCCTTCGTGAAAGTCTCTGTCGCGCGGGCTTCGGGGCCCATCGCCACATATATGCTTCCCTCTGCCGCGTAGGCCAGAGCCAGGTTCGGGTCCTTCTCGATGGCGCGATTGTAATCAGCCATCGCCGCGGGTAAATCACCATGCAGATGGCTTTGGTAGCCCAACGCCAGAAACTGAAGAGCATCGGGAGACGAACTAGTGGCCAATTCGAGCGCCTGGTTAAACCTGGCGATGGAATCCTTCGGCTCACCGAGCTTGGTGCGCAAGTGAGTTGCAGTCACACCGAGGACACGAACAATGTCATCGCGCGTTTCCGCTTCGTTGGTCACGCGCGCGAACTTTGCTCCCGTCGCACAATTGATGACCTGTAGTTCGATGCCATACCGATTACCCAGATTCATGATTGAGCCCGAGACAATGCCCCGGCTATGGGTGTACTCGCAGACCTGCCTGGCTAGTTGCGGTGACACAGTTACCTTCGTATCGTTCGGCAGATTCAGGGCGTGAAGCGTTTCGTGAACCTTGTCCGGTCCCAGGAGATTGAGATACGGAGTCTGCATTAGAGCAACTTGCAAAGCCGTGCCCATACCCTGGCCCAAGGCAGCATCGCCCGTTTGATTGTCGATATCGGTAAGCACGAGCGTATCCGAAGGGGAAAGCGTCACGCTGTTGCGGACCTGCCAGTACCCCCATGCTCCCCATCCGACGAGCAGAAGCAACATCGCCGCCGCGAACGAATAACGCAGGAAGCGCCGACGGGGATGAATCTCTCTTTGGATTTGCATCAGGTCTTTGCGGATTTCCGAAGCAGATTGGTATCGCCGCATCCGATCTTTCTCTAGGGCTCGGGAAATTACGGCTTCCAAGCTGCGAGGTACGTGCGAGGCTAATTCATGTGCCGAGGCCGGTGTGCGCTGGAGGATTGTCTCGTGCACCATCGCCGCGGTCGGGCCTTCAAATGCGCGTCGACCCGTCGCCATCTCGTAAAGCACAAGCCCGAACGAAAACAGGTCCGTGCGGGCATCCAGAGGCTCTCCGCTGATCTGCTCGGGGGACATGTAGCTGGCGGTTCCGACAGGAGTCCCGACGACCGTCAGAGTCGGGTGGTCGGCCGGGCGATTGAGGTTTTTGTCTCGTGGAGACTGCCCCAGCGTATCGGCTGGGGGATCCTCAGCTTTCACAACCGAAGGCTCCTGATCTTCTTGCGTTGCAGCCAATTTCGCCAGGCCGAAGTCCAGGATCTTGACCTTCCCGTGGCCCGTAAGAAATATGTTCGCGGGCTTGATATCGCGATGGATGATTCCTTTTGTGTGCGCAGCCCGGAGGCCATCGCAAATCTCAATGGCAATTTCGAGAACCGTCGGCAAAGGGAGTGGTTCCGGCAAAGCAGCCAGCTGCGCAGAGAGCGAGTTGCCCTCCAGCAATTCCATCACGATGAAAGGCTTGTGCTCGTATTCATCTGTCCCGTAAATCGTGCAGATGTTCGGGTGATTGAGCGCGGACGCAGCTTTGGCTTCACGCTCGAAGCGCAGCAGAGCCTTTGGGTCGTCACCCAGTTCCTCCGGGAGGAATTTCAAGGCAACTCGGCGGGCGAGCTTCAGGTCCTCAGCCTCGTAGACGACCCCCATTCCACCACCGCCGAGGATGCCGAGAACGCGATAGTGAGAGACGCGCTTGCCAACTAACCCACTGCCTCCCGTTACTCCGCCTCCCGGTAGAGGCGGGGGAGTAGCGACTTGCGGTTCGACTAAGTCCGAAGTCCCGCCTGTCGAACTCTGTTGCCATTCGACTGGCGCGATCAGCCGGTATCCGCGGCGCGGGAGAGTTTCAATGTACTTAGGGTTGTCGGCATCGTCGTCGAGCGCCTTGCGCAGGATCGCTATCGCAACGTTAATGCTCCGATCGAATTCCACCACGGTATCGTTCGGCCAAAGAATCTGCTTTATTTCCTGGCGGGTAACAATTTTGCCTTGGCGCTCCACCAGGATTCGCAGAATCTGGAAGGGCTGATCGCGGAGCAGAACCTTTGCGGAACCAGCTTCCGCCGCCGTTCCGATCGAGACAAGTTCACCGGTTCGGACATGGAGCTCAAATGATCCGAATCGGACTCGCTCGGCCAGATTGGTCGACCTATTCATCGCGTCGTGGCTAAACCCCTGCCTGATCACGCCACTGCTGGGTGTAACCCATTCATCTGCAAATAGATATCGAAAATAACATCGAAATAATGCCTAAGTGTATTTACCTCCGAATCGGGAAAGAGTCAAAGTGGCGTCGAGCGGCCCACAAGCAGGAAAGCGCTGAGCTGGGCGAGGCGGCACCGATGCTCCATGATCTTGCACATTGCTTGCGGGTCGAGGCAGGCAACGAAGAATTTGTCGGCTCAATAATGGATATCACAGAGCGTAGAGTCACGGAAGAAGCCATCCGGCGAAGCGAAGCCTATCTCGCCGAAGCGCAAAGAATCAGTCGCACCGGCAGCTTCGGGTGTAAAGCCTCATCGGGCGAGATGTTCTGGTCAGAAGAGACCTTTCGAATTTTTGCATACGACCGTGGCACCAAACCTGCCGTGGAAGCAATCCTTAAACGGGTTCATCCTGACGACAAGGCTATGGTTCAAAGGCAAATCGATAGTGCAACCAGTCAGGGTAAGGATTGCGATCTGGAATATCGGCTCTTGTTGCCCGACGATTCAGTCAAGTATGTTCACGTCGTGGCTCACGCAGTGAAAGATAAGGGCGGCAACCTCGAGTTTGTCGGGGCGGTGACGGACATCACCGAGCGCAAGGCTGCCGAAGAAAGGATCCGCGGGCAGGAAGCAGAGTTCCGGCAGATTCTGGACCTCGCGCCCCAACAGGTGAGGGTATATGGACCCGGTGGTGAACGTCTTTATGCCAACCGCATTGCGCTCGATTACTACGGCGTTAGTCTTGAAGAGTGGCAGCAAACAA
>DATMQI010000335.1:0-2444 GCA_035567135.1 Terriglobales bacterium | reverse complement strand
ACAGCGGGAATCGGTTGACGTAAAGGGAGTCATTCAAGAGATGATAACGCTGCTGCGCGGCGAGGCGAGCCGCTACTCAATTTCGATCCATGCGGAGCTTATGGAAGGTCTACCCAAAATCGAGGCGGACAGAGTGGCATTACAGCAGGTCTTGATGAACCTGATGCTGAATGCCATCGAAGCGATGTAGGAAATGGGTACTTCAGGCAATCTTACGATCGCTGCGCAGCAGGACGGGAATCGCCAAATCCTCGTCTCGGTTTCGGATACTGGTATGGGCCTACCGCCTGAACAGACGGAACAAATTTTCAATACGTTCTTTACCTCAAAACCCCAGGGCACCGGTATGGGATTGCCGATTAGCCGGTCGATTATCGAATCCCACGGCGGTCGCTTGTGGGCCACCTCTAACTCTGGGCCAGGCGCAACCTTTCGATTCACCTTGCCAGTCGAAGCCGCAGCAGTTCACTCCGCGTAATCGGCTTACATAGCAAACGGCAGTGAGCGGACAGATGTCAGTTACGCCCGGTCACCACTTCCTCGCCCCCGCCGTTCTCAGTCAGGTCAATTGTTTCGGTTTGCTGCGCCGGCCGTGAGATCCCGAGCTTCTTCATTTTGGCAATCAGGGTAGTCCGCTTCAGTCCAAGCCGGGCCGCGGCGCCAGCGGCTCCTCCGATAACCCAACCCGTGGAGCGCAACGAGTGCAGAATCAATGCTCGAGTGGACGCCGTAAAGGTATCCCGCGAAGGAGGTACCATCACGGGATTCTTGTCCGGCAAGGGATTGGGAAGCACTCCGTTGTTCGACCGGATCACCGCTCTTTCAACCAGATTCTGAAGCTCACGCACATTTCCGGGCCAGGAATATGAGACGAACGCATCAAGCACGCCTTCCGGTATATGATCGATTCGCTTGCTCATCCGTCTGGCAAAGACTTCTACAAAATGCGTGGCCAACTGTGGAATATCTTCGCGACGCTCGCGAAGGGGTGGAAGCACAACAGGAAACACATTCAAACGGTAATACAGATCACTGCGGAACTCTTTCCGCGAAACCATCTCGGCTAAATCTCGATGCGTTGCCGCCACCAAGCGGACGTTGATGTGATGCGTACGACCACTTCCCAGACGCTCAAACTCCTGCTCTTGCAAGACCCGTAGCAGCTTAGGCTGCAGAGCTAGAGGCAAATCTCCGATTTCGTCCAGAAAGAGGGTCCCAGTATCGGCCATTTCGAAGCGGCCCATTTTCTGAGCGACAGCCCCAGTGAACGCGCCTTTCTCGTGTCCGAAGAGTTCGCTTTCCAACAGGTCAAAAGGAATGGCGGAGCAATTCAGCTTCACAAAGGGGCGTCCGCAGCGTGCGCTGATGTTGTGAATGGCACGGGCGATCAACTCCTTTCCCGTACCTGTCTCCCCGAGGATTAGGACGGTGGAATCTGTTGGCGCCACCCGTTCCACCTCGGCGAGCGCGAATTCCAGGGCAGGGCTGTTACCTATGATTTCGTCGAATCCGTTCTCGGGACGACCATCTTCATATGACCGAACTGTCTTGGCGCCATCCACCGAGGACCTTCCTGCTCAAATGAAGCTTAGCTATCCAATGCTGCGCGTACGCTGTCGAGTAAGATTCCCTTGTCCAGGGGTTTTGTCAGAAATTTCACTGCTCCGGTCCTTAAAGCTTGCATGCGCATTTTCTCGTCACCTTGTGCCGTAATAAAAATGACCGGAACTTTGTAATGGTCTTTACTTAGCTTGGATTGGAGTTCCAACCCTGACATTCCCGGCATTCGGATGTCTGCAATCAAACAGGCGGTCCGCTCCAGTTCGCCGCTGTTTAGGAATTCTTCGCCAGATGCGAACGCCACAGCAGTGAAGCCAGCCGCTTTCATGAGGCACTGCAGCGCGATTCGGACCAACTCGTCATCGTCGACAATTGCAATCACGGTCGGTTTTTCCCCTGAAACCACGCTGCAAAGATAATCCGTACAGAACAAAGCGCAACCTATACCTTGGTCTAGGTGCCACACTCGTCGCCGCGGATGAAATCTAGGAACACAACCCGTAAATCGCCGCAGCTTTGTACGCCAGGGGGATGGAGTTGGCCCGGGGAGATCAAGGCCGCCAACGGAATCGTCCGACGAACCAGCAAAAGCAAGAAATTACGAGCATCGGATCGTGCGGGCTACTATGACATCGTTCTTGCCCTTGTCGAACGATTCGAGGACGGAAACGCAAAGGGGTCGGTCAGGGCGTTTCTAAGTCGACGGGAAAAGCCGCAGCTTCTCTGCCATTCTCACTAGCTCCGCGAGAGATCTAGCCTGCATCTTACGCATCATTTGGGCGCGATGAAGCTTGACCGTGACCAGGGTAGTCCCAAGTTCCGACGCGATTTGTTTATTCAACTGCCCGGACACCACTAGGGCCATGACTTGGTGCTGGCGCCGA
>DATMQI010000334.1:0-33454 GCA_035567135.1 Terriglobales bacterium | reverse complement strand
CTCCGTTGGAGCAAGAGCAGTTGAGTATTCCGCACTTCTAACCTTCTCCGAATGTTTGCGGCGCACCGCAATCGCATGCCACGCAGCCACGAGTACCCACGCACAGTTGGACAGCACGATCAGACGGTCCGCCCAGCCATCGAGCGAGAGAACTCCGAGCGGCAGCGATTTCGGCGCATGTTGAGGCAAATGGCCTCCATTGGCTCGCGCCATTTGTATTGTCATGATTGCTAGAGTGGCTATGAGCAGGATGACGCTGATCCAACTCAAGTCGGCAATCCAGAAGAGGGCCTTTCGCACCGTCTTCCATGCCTCGTTGCGACCGAGGGCCTTGCTCAGAAGCAGCGCCGCAATAGGGAAGCCGATCACCCCAAGCAAACCGGCTATGCCATGGCCTACAGGGTGTGTGATATCAAAAGCGGAAGCCATCGCTTCGCCGATGCCAGCGACGATCAGAAAATACAAGCCCATCGTTTGGGAAGCGGGGCGGACCTCGGACCAGATGGCGACCACCAACGCCCACGAACCGATTCCCCATGACAGAAACATGAGGGATAGCACCCAAGCGTAATGACCGAACGCATACTCGCTGATCATGCGCCAAGAGGGCGAAAATTCTGGGCTCAACGCGTGCAGGCTCGCGAGAAGCAAGAGAGCGACCGCAGTCGTGACAATGGCCAGCCAAGCTGCCGGCTCGACAATGTTGGACGAAATGCTCGTCGAAGAAATTGATTTTGATGTCGTGTTCATTCAGTCCTCCAGCGCGACTGGCTCTGAAGCTGAGGCAATCGAGATCATGCTCTCGAGCCGCACATAGCTGGCTTCCATGCCACGTTCCATGCCGGTGGCTAACATTGCGGCGCGCGTCTGCGCATCGGGCAATGTCATTCGCATCGTCATAAATGTGCCCGCGCCATCCGGGTCGAATCTTGTTTCCACGTGATTCTCGGGAGTGGGGTCGGGCAGGTACATGCGCTCGACGTGCACGATTTTGCTGTAAGGCACCACTTCCACAAACTCTCCGGCAACATAGAAGCTGCCTTTCTTGGGGTTCGTCCATTCGTACCGAATCTTGCCGCCCGGGCGGGCTTCGCAGACACAAACGGGCATCGTCCAGCCATCAGGGCCGAGCAACCATTTCTGGATTACCTTCGGATCCGTGTGCGCTCGGTACACAGATTCGGGTGAGGCGGAAAAGTGCCTGGTCACGACCACGTGCGCGTCGCCTTCAGTTTTTAGGGTAAGCTTGCTCATCGTTTCCCTCCTTTTAATGACTTCGGTAGTTCCATCTCCGCCAGAACCTCGTCTAGCCGCTCGTAGTTTTTCTCTAGTGCCTTGCGCAGCATTGCCAGCCATTTGTCCATAACGTCGATACCATCTTTGGCGAGGCGACGGGGCCGCCTGGTGCCATCGACCCTGCGAACTATCAGCCCGGCGTCTTCAAGGACTTTGAGGTGCTGGGAGATAGCGGGTTGGGTCATGTCAAAGGGCTTTACCAATTCCAGGACGGTCGCTTCTCCTTGGGCGAGACGGGCGAGAATCGCCCGCCTGGTCGGATCAGCCATGGCTGCGAAAGCGGCATCCGGATTGTCCATAGGCAATAACTTATATAAGTACTATCTTATTGTCAAGCAAAATCTGCCGTAGACGTAGGAAATCGAATCTCTGCGCGCGAGCGCTTCCGACCTCGAGGTCAGGACCAAGTCGCTGTTCTCCTTTCCTGTAGGCGTTCTTGCATCTCTGCAACATGCCAGTTCAATCCGGCGCTCTCCGTCTTGCCGCCCTCCCATTAGCCAGGCTTAGATGTTGTCGAAGCTCTGGCCAGGAATCAGAAAATAAAGCACCACTAACGTGAGCACCGTACCGTTGATCACCAACATGACCGGCGCCGAACCGACTCGCGTCACGAGCCATCCGCTCGCCAGACCACCGAGCGGAGAGCCGCCCAGGCAGGCAACCAAGAAAACAGAGATCACTCGTCCGCGGAACTCCGGCGGAGCTAGAATCTGCGCCAGCGAAGTGGTCAGCGAAGAACACATCACGAAGAGCGCCCCGCTGATGAACAGGATCAATGCAGATAGGTAGATGTTTCGCGAAAGTCCGAAGCCGACAATGATCGTGCCGAATAGCATGAGCAGGATCAGCAGTATGCGTCCCATGTACCTGTTTTTGCCCAGCCAAGCAACGATGAGCGCACCGGTGACCGCGCCTCCTCCGGTGAACGTCATTAGTTCTGTATAGAAGTCGACGTCCCGATGAAATACATCTCTGGTGAAGACGGGAAGAAACGTAATCAGCGGCGCTCCGAGAAACGCAGCAAAGAAGCCAAGCGCTATAACCGTCATCAAGTTCGGCGAGGCTTTGACGAATCGCAGGCCGCCCCTGAGCTGAGCGAGTATGGTTTCGGTGGCGACCGGGGGTACCTGCACTTCACGCAGTGCCAACATTGCCGCGATCACAAACAAGAACGAAATGCCGTTCAAACCGAAGCACGCTACCATGCCGAATGCCGCGAGAATCGCACCGGCGACGATCGGGCCAATAACCTGTGCGAGGTTGAACTGAATGGAATTAAGTGCAATCGCGTTGGGGAGATGTTCTTTGCCCACGAGTGTGGGTATGAGCGACTGATACGCGGGCCCGCCAAATGCGCGCACGCCGCCGGTCATGAGCGAGAGCGCGAGCACGTGCGCGATGCGGATGCGTCCTGTGTAAATCAGCACCGCCATAACTAGCGCCACTATCATCTGGACAATTTGCGACGTCAGGATCATATGGCGCCGGTCGCGTCGGTCTGCGAGCACCCCGCCAATGATCGTGAAGAGCAGAAGTGGCAACTCGCCGAGGAAGCTATCCAACCCCAGAAACAACGCCGATCTGGCTCCCGTCATCGTGACGATCAGCCACGCCTGCGCCACCTTTTGCATCCACGTACCAATGCTCGAAGTAAGAGCTCCCATCCATAGAAGGCGGAAATTGCGATGAGTCAGAGCTATTGCAATCTGACGAGATGCGGATCCAATGCCGCGGAGCGGGTCAATTAGCCGTCTCCCGCCCGGATGCCGAGTTGTTTCGAAAGCCGGTCTCATGACTGCGACTTCTCTGCGATCTTTTTCGCTATGGTTATCTTTGCCAAACAGCGCATCATTCGTCCAATGAATTGATATAAACTGTGTGATAACATCGCGTTATGGATCTGGAATTCGCAGAACTTCACGCGTTTGTGGTTCTAGCCAGCGAACTCCACTTTCGGAAGGCATCCGAGCGGCTATTCCTATCTCAGCCAGCACTCAGCAAGAAGATTCAAAGATTGGAGGAGAAGCTAAAGGGAGCCATCTTCGTGCGCTCGCATCGGAGAGTGGCCCTGACGGATGCGGGTAAGAGTTTCCTTCCAAAAGCTGCAAAACTGTTGCAGGATGCCGAGGATGCTTTGCGTGAAACACAGGCTGTCGTCGAAGGTCGAATCGGCACCCTACGGATCGGTTTCGGGATTGCTTCGCTACCTGAAATCCTTCCGCGAACGATTCTGCGCTTTCGTAGACTCTACCCCGACGTTGAACTTCACATGCGGGAACTGTCCTCCCCTTCGCAAGTCTCATCCCTGATTGAGAGTAGGCTGGATGTAGGAATTCTGCGGATGCCAGTCGCAAACCGCAAACTGATGTGCGTCCCCCTATTTTCCGAGCGCCTAGTTTTAGCGGTCCCAGCGGATGTACCATATCGGCCGAAAGAGGGCATCAACGGATTCCGTAATAGTGGTTTCATCTTCGTTTCGCCCTCGGTCTCCAAAACTTTTCACGATCGTGTCTTAGCGCTTTGCCAGCGCGTCGGATTCACTCCCCGAGTCGTTCAGGAAGCAAACGAAATATTGACCATCCTCCACTTCGTTCGAGCTGGTCTGGGGGTGTCCTTGGTCCCGCGGTCAGCCATGCGCCTCAAAGTGCCGGGCGTGCGATTTCATGAACTGGGATGGAAGGAGCCGTTGTGGGATATCGGCATCGCATGGAGTCGAAACTCGGACAAACTCCCGTTGATCTCGTGTCTTGTCAAGGTCATGCAGGCAATCGTTAGCGACCAGCACGTCTAGCACGGCGATCGATTACTCGGAGGTATTGTCGCGGTGACCACTGGCGAAATACCAGTGCTCACGTTCGCTCAAGTCGCCGTCGCAAGTGCTCGAGAACGACAAGCGAGGAAAAGTCGAAGGCAACCAGCGTCGTCGATTGGACGCCGAAATCGCGCCAGATCGCTTCGACAAGATCCGTGCGCTCCGCGGTTGAATAGGCGTGGTCCTTGGGCTTGTCGCTATCGCCCATCCCGACGTAGTCGAGGAAGAGCTTCGGCATCTCGGCGCCACTCGGCAGATCTACGCATGCCTTGTTTCCCAACACGCGGCATGGATCCGCTTCGATTAACCTTCGGGTCCGTGGTAGTGCCTCCCCGCACGCTACGGCACTCATTCACCGGCTGCGTCCAGAAAGTTCCGAAAAAATATCCGCGCAACTGGAAATCAGAAATGCTCTACGCGGCTTCGCGGGCGCTTCAAACCGCGGACGGGCTCTCGTCAAAGTTCCGTCCTCCCAACTCCGACCTTGTCTCCGACCTTGGGTGAATGACAAGCAATGAGACGAAGCGCAAAAGTTATGCTCCATAGTACCCGATGTCGCGAAGTTCGATTTTTGGAACAGGATTTTGTGATCACGGCGGGAATCGCCTATTTTTCAACAGGCCTGTGGTCGTTACCTTTCCCCTATCGGATGGGCGTGAACGGTTCCAGTGGCAACTTGTGCGTACGGGTTTCGGAACACCACACTTTTCTTTTTTCTCGAAATGTTGACACGTGTCAGACTGCGCAACACAACGCAAGTTAGCAAAGGAGAAAACTGAGATGAGATGTCGAACGAAACTTGCAAAAATGTCGGTCGTGTCCACGGCAGTAATCGCAGCGCTGAGCTTGCTTTTCATTTTCTCAACCAGAGCCGGAGCTCAAAGTGCCGGAAATAACGCGGTATGTACCTCCACAACGGGCTGCTCGTCCCAATCGCCATCGCCGGCGTTTATCGACGCGAGCGTGTTTTCGAGCGGCCACAGCGGTGACGTTTGTTACCAAATTTACCTAGCGCTGCAGCAGTTGCGATCAAACGGCGGCGTCATTGATGCACGCGGGGTGCAAGTGGGATCGGGAGGCGCATTCACGTGCACAAAAACGCCCTGGACGGCTGGGAGCACCGCAATCACAACCTCCTCTGAGATTCTGCTTCCCTCCGGCCAGATCAACATCGATCAAACCTGGGTGCTGCCGAACAAAACACGGGTCTTCGGCGATGGAATGTTCGGCGCAGGCGTATCAGGCGGCGCCACTGGTGGCACTTACTTGCTGGCCACTTCTAACTCCGTGAATCCGATGATTCAGTTCGGAGGATTGATCGGCGGCACGAATGTGTGCCCACTCGATGGAAGCGGAAACTACGTCTGCACCGGGATATCGGCAGAAAATCTCACCCTCGGTCCGGCTTCTGGTAACCAAACCGTGACTGGCATATTGAACCAGTATGCCCAGGATGATAGTTACGTGGACCAAGTGGTTCTGCGGCGCATCGCGTTAGGCCTGCAGATCGGACCAGCGGGAAGCAATTTCAGTGCTGCAAATTCTGGACCGTACACGAATCTCTTTGTCAACCAAGCAAGTAAGTGTGTGGAAATCGAGCAATCTGAAACGCGTGGACTACACGGAATCAGCTGCGTTGGTGGCGACACCCATGCGATCTATCTCGACGCCTCGAACACGACAATCGACGATGCTCATATTGAGAACTTCAGTACGAGCGGCGTCCTCATAGGAGCGAATGGAACTGCTGAAGGTGATGTTTTAGCCAACATTTCCGCCGGCGGGACTAATTTGCCCACTACTGTCGAGATCAGCTCAACTGTGTCCGACTTAACTATACTTGGCGTCTCCTATGCCCACCTAAGCACCGCCCCTAACGGCATTCAGGATGATCGGACTGGGGCTACAACCGGCGCCAACGTAGGTCTCTATGCAGACGGAGATACGCTTGGCGGCGGCTATACGCTTTTCTCCACAAGCTCCGGTACGGGAACATCAGCAGTCCCTAGCTGGGCAGTCGGCGACACGGCTCCCTCAGGGTCATCCTGCCCCACCGGATCGATATTCTCCAATACCAGCACGACCATCGGTGCGCACGCCTTGTACGTTTGCAGCGGCGGCGGGTGGCAACCCGTCATATAGCGACGCTTCAACAACTTCAGAAAACCAAAACCGGAAGGAACTCCAAAAAAAGGAGAATGCTATGAGGATTACAAGTCAATCGCTCATGAGATCGCTATTTGCGGGCATGATGTTTGCTGCCGTTGCGTTGCTCTCGATTTTCCCGGCCCAAGTACAAGCGCAGAGCCAAGGCAACAACGCAGTCTATGACTCTACGGGGACGACAATCACCTATTCCTGGGCGTTCGTGGATGCCAGCGTATTCTCGGGCACAGGTGTCGACTTTTGTGGACAAATCTATTCTGCACTGGGGGCTATTCCCGCTAGCGCTCCCGGAGGAGTGATCGACGCCCGGGGCGTGCAAATCTCGGGCGGAAACAGTTGTACCAACGCCGGGATCACGGATACTCCATGGCAACAGGGGAGCACCCTCCACACGAAACCCTCGGTTATTCTGCTTCCTGCTGGAACCATAACCATAGGCTATTCGTGGAGGATACCGGACAGGACGAGGATCATCGGCGAAGGAGCTGCTTCAACCGTTTTGAAGGCTGGGTCGGGCCTCGGTACTGGTTCTATGGTCCGATTGGGAGACAGCGACCTCTGTTCACCCATATGTTTTGGCATTGGCGTCGAGAATCTGGCTCTGGACGGAAGCAGCTCGGGAGTTAGCGGGATTAGCAATCAAAACTCTCAAGAGCGCACATACGTCGATCGCGTCAACCTGACGGGAATCAGCGGGACAGGTTTGTACGTGGGCACCACAGGGGAGGGTCAAAACTCTGGTCCCTACTCCAATATTGCCTTCTCCAGTAGCGGCAGCTCTGCCATATGTGCGCAGATTCTGGGAAGCGGACCGACGCGCGGAATCCATAACCTGTCTTGTACCGATACGAACGGCACGCTTCCGGGCGTAGCGATTTACCTGGACGCGCACGGAAATTCCATTGAAAACGTGTCGGTCGGGGGATTCAAGAACGGCATCGTCCTGGGATCGGATACCTCAAGCTGCGGTTCGACCCCCTGTAGAGCAAAAGGAAATGTCCTCGTTAATATCGCCGGCAACAGCAGCATCAGCGGCATGTCAAACGTCGTGCACATCTGTGGTTCCGTGAGCGCCACCGTGTGTCCGAACAGGCCATCGGATCCGACGGTAACCGATCTGACCGTCCTAGGGGTAACAAAGAATGGCGCAACCAACGCGATTGATGACGACAACATTCCTGTTCCATCACCCGGCACCGCTACCAAGATCACGGATGCCACCGTGGCTATCTACGCTGTCGGCGATGACTCCATAGCGGGATCGACCGCTTTCACCCGCTTCACTACTGCTAGCGGCAGCACCTCAGTACCCACTTGGCTTTTGGGCAACAGCGCGGTACTTGTCGGTAGCTCATGTCAACCCGGGACGATCTACACTAACCGCTCTTCTTCGGGAATCGGAACCACGTTGTACGCCTGCACCAGTAGTGGTTGGGCCGCAGTCCGGTAGCCAGAGAGCCAGGTTTATGAACCGAAGGTAGCAATCGCGAAATCACAATTGAGAACACAGGAGACTACTTATGAAACTCGCGAAAAGACTTGGAGTGAGCAAGGTTTTGTTCGCAACATCGATGGCGCTCTGGAGTTGGTTGGCGGTGAGCCCAAGCTTCGCAAGCGCTCAAAAGGGATACAACGCTGTATGGAACTCCAGCCTTCAGGGCTCTTCAGCTTTTATCGATGCCAGCGCTTACAACAGTAGCGGCGACTTCTGCCAACAAGTGAGCGCCGCTCTTGCGCAAGCCTTCACTCAGAGCCTGCCGGGGGTAGTGATCGATGGTCGGGGGGTGCAGCCGTCGGGAGGGTACACCTGCGCAAACCCTCCGGGCTATGGTGTCAGCGCGCCGGGGACGTGGACTGTTCTGTTGCCGGCAGGAATAATCAGCATTAGCAACGGTTGGACTTTTACCACTCCTAAAGTCAAGCTCGTCGGTGAGGGAGTCGGTCTTACCACGCTTCAAGCGGCAAGCAGTTTCACAGGTTCGGCACTAATTGTCTCGGGTTCGGGAACTATTTGCGCATCCTGTTACGGAGCCGATGTTCAAGATTTGACACTGGACGGTGGAAACAATAGCAGCGTTCTCTACGGTATTAACGTCGCCGGAAGCGGATCCAGTAGTCCGAACTCCGTCCAGCGCGTCAGTATCACTAACGTTGAGGGGACGGGAATGTTGATCTCGGCTCCAGCCTCCGGTCCCTACTCTGACATCACCGTTTCTGGAGTTAATACGTCTGTATGCGTTCAGATCACCGCTTCGGGAACGCTTGGCATTCACGGGCTCACATGCTCAGGCTCCGGTTCTGCCGCGGTCCGGCTTGACGGTTCCAGCAACTTCATTGGGGACGTCTCAATCGCAAGCGGATTCACAGACGGAATTCTCGTGGGCGCAGGCAGCACTGTTTCTGGCAGCGTTCTGTTTAATATCACGGGTGGTGGTACCAATACGATCCATGTTTCCAGTACCAACACGGTCACAGACTTGAGTGTCATGGGTGCTACTAAAGGAAGCGCGACACACAGCCTCCAGGATGACGCTACCTCCACTACGCTAACCGATGCTAACGTAGGAATATATGTTCTGGGCAGCGCCATCACGCTAGTAGGCTCTGGCGGCTCTGTTTTCACTGCTCACTCTCGCTTCACAACGAGTTCTGGTGGCACCAGTGACACAGGGGTGACAACCTGGGCGGTGGGAAACTCGTCTCCCGTGGGAGGCTGTTCTGGGAGCGCAGCGCCGATTGGATCCTTGTTCTCTACCACCACCGGCACACCCAGTTCGCCTCCTAGTCTGTCGGTCTGCAAGAGCTCGGGATGGACCACGGTGTACTAGGTCTTCCGTTACCCACTCCTTCTCGCTCAGGACTGGGCAACCGGCCAAGACCTTTCCGCAGGATTTGGGGAGAGGGCGGCAGAGTCGCTGCCCTCTGACCCGAGGTTTGCGAAGACCCTCCCCGCGAAAGAGCGCCTCAAATGCGCCATCATCGACGTGAACTTCGGCAATCACCGCAATCGTGCACGAAGGTTATCAAATCTTCCATTCGCGTCCGGGGAGTCTTGGTCGTGATAACTGGAACGGCGTCCATGGGGAGTCACGAAAAGCTGATCGAAAAGCTCCTGCGGTTAACCTAAAGTCAAAAAGCAAAGAGAGAACGAAAGAAAGGAAGGAGGAGACTCCGTTCGCTCCGCTCACTACGTCTTCTTCGTCAGACTCCAGAGACTTTTTGGAAGGGAGCATGGAAGACAAACCTCTAGCCAGTCTGATGAATATGACGCAGGAGTATTGGAGCGAAGAGGAATGGTTGAAAGCATACCCCATGTCCAAGTCGTTATGGAGGACACCGGTGGGTACGGATATAACCCCTATGCTTTATTGCTCCACAATCGTAGCCACCATCCTCCCAAGGGCCGAAATGGAGGTCTGTATTTCCGTTCCTTCCAGCAATGGAATTCTGGAGAGCAACCGCACCATCAACGACTACCTGGCATGCATGAAGAAACCTTGCGACGATTGTTGCAGGAACAACTACACGAGTTGGACAAAGAGCATCCCATGTTGGGAGTGGATGCTATTCATTGCGAATGCCCAGAACCTCAGCTACTTGTTCTTGGTTATCGCTGTACAGTTTGCCTCATGGCCAATAACAAAATGAAACTGGAGCCAAGGCCAGAACGATTGCAGCTGGACTGGGAGGAGTCGGACCACGAACGGAGGCAGAAATTGGACAAGTTTGATTTCACTCCCCCGACCGTAGAGAAACAGGAAGTTTTCAAGAATTTGCGGGGGGAAGGGTGGGTGGATGGCTGCTTGGGCCAAAAAATCCGCTGCGTCCCTGCCATTTGGAACTACGGCATGTGCATGCAGCTGCTAACTTCTTCCTTGAACGAAAAACACCCGTGAGTTGGATGAGTTCAGCCTGCTGGTGAAGCAGATCAAGGAATTGGACATGGAAACGCCATTCCCCGAAGGGGCGGAAGCTACTGCTGCTTCGTAGTACAAAGGGGAACGTCGGTCGTGTCTGAAATGTGCGTTGACGGATGGTGGGCGCAGCATCATAATGGCTTGCCCGTTTTGGAGGAACCGATGAAACGGCCTGCCAGAGTTCCCTCGCAAATTTCTGAGTCGCTGCATAGACATCTCAATGCCTACGCACTCGCAGCGGGTGCTGCGGGAGTGAGCGTGTTAGCTTTGGGCCAGTTCGCCGAGGCTAAAGTTGTTTACACTCCGGCGCACAAACGGCTTCCCATCAACAAGAATTTCTACCTCGATCTCAACCATGACGGCATAAATGATTTCCAGCTTCTCCTGGCTTCCAGCAACCGGACTTCAGGTTTCACTCGCGCTCTGAGCGTAAGGTGGACCACAAAAACCCAAACTCAGAACCAAATATATTCTGCCCTGAGTGGTGGTGTCCTCTGCGCGGCGGCTCTGCCCGAGGGGAAGAGAGTAGGACCGAGTCGCGGCTTCAATAACCGACTGAACGCCGCCGGAATGTTTCGAGTCTTCTCCAATCCCGACTGCACGTCGTATTGGAAGTATGGGCCATGGCTCAACGTCAAGGGACAGGCCTACCTTGGGGTGAGATTCGCGATTAAGGGCAAGGTTCACTACGGATGGGCGCGAATCGGGCATATTTCGCCCAATAAACCGGTCAAAGCGCTGCTGACCGGCTACGCCTACGAAACGATCCCCAACAAGGCGATTATTGCAGGCAAGACGAGTGGACCAGATGTCGTGGTGGAGCCTGCCACGCTTGGCCATCTGGCTGCGGGTTCGTCTGGACAGCCGCATAAAATCGTAAGTAGGCCTTAGTGATCTCGAAGTAGAGGCTGGTTTACTCGCAAGGCTTTAGCCGAGTTTCTCAGAACCCGTACGGGCAGTTGGCGAAAAATCTCGTGGCTGTTGAAAAACTCACACTCCCGAAATTCGCGGAAATTTCATCGCTCTAGGATGCCCTACAAACGACGTTCTCGATTTTGGTGGACGTTTTTACTATCCCTTCGCCGGGACCGTTTTTTCAAAAGAGGGAGTTTTTCAACAGCCACTCTGGATTACGCTCAAAACCTCAAGCCCCAGCGAACAGACGGCGTTAACTCGCGCTATCGCCTGTTCTCATCACTTGAGGAATGCAGCGTTGACGCTCGATCCGAAGAGACGGATAATGTCCAAGCTCTTCGGAGGGAGGATTTATGAAGCGCTCTTCCCGGCCCCGCAAGACAGCCGAACTTTCCGAGTCAGTCCATCGCCAGATCAGCTCGTATGTCCTCGCGGCGGGCGCGGCCGGAGTAGGAATGTTGGGGTTAGCACATCCTGCTGAGGCCAAGATTATCTACACTCCGACCCACACGCAAATTGCGCCCAATAACACGGTTCCCCTCGACCTCAATCACGACGGCAAAACGGATTTCAGCATCCATGACAGTTTCACTTGCACCAGTTTCTGTGAGTACATTGAGGGAGCCATAACCGTTATACCTGCTCTGCAAAGGAATGAGGTCGTGGGGTATCCAGGACGTTCCCAACATTACGCTTTCGCCCTTTCTGCCGGGGTCCGCGTCGGGCCTAAGAGTCCGTTCTTGCAAGGCGATGAGGTAATGGCATTTGGAGGCTACGATGCCGGTACGAACACAGTGGGAAGCTGCTTTGGCCCGTGGAAGAATGCCAAGAAGCGCTTTCTCGGCTTTAAGTTCACCATTGCTGGAAAGCTGCATTACGGTTGGGCTCGACTTAACGAGACCTGCGCTAAAAATGGAGAAAACACCGCGATCTTGAACGGCTACGCCTACGAGACCATCCCGAACAAGGCCATCATCACAGGCAAGACCAAGGGCCCGGATGTGGTCACCGTCCAGCCCGCAACACTCGGCCATTTAGCAGTAGGGGCGGCGGCGATTCCAGCGTGGCGAACCAGTGAATTGGTTACGCCCAACCACTAGAGAAATTGTCGATTCTAAGGAGCAACTTATGAAACGCTCTCCCCGGCCCCGTGCGACAGCCGAACTTTGCAAATCACTCCGTCAGCGGCTCAACTCGTATGCTCTTGCGGCCAGCGCAGCGGGAGTGGGCGTGCTTGCGTTGGTGCAGCCTGCTGAGGCGAAAATCGTCTACACTCCCACCCACAAGACGATCAGGGTACACCAGCACTACAATCTCGACTTCAATCGGGACGGTATCACGGACTTTACGCTTCAGATCACGACGAGCCACCAGTCCGAGCATTTTTATTTCACCACTCTCGGGGTGCTTTCCCCTAAGAACAACGCGGTTGTAGGAGGAAAGACGCATACCTATGGTCGGGGCCCCTATGCATTCGCCCTTCAGCGCGGTGCCGTGGTTGGTCCTAAGCAACAATTTCCCGGCAAGCTCATGGCCTTGGCCGGAACCGATGACGGATTTAGTGTTTACGTAGGTCAATGGCTTAATGTTAAGAATCGTTATCTGGGTCTTAAGTTCCAAATTAACGGCAAGACTCACTTCGGGTGGGCGCGACTGAGCGTCGTTAGCACGAAAATCTCGATTACATCAGCCACTCTAACCGGCTACGCCTACGAGACGACACCGAACAAACCGATCATCGCGGGCAAGACGAAAGGGCCAGAGGAGACTGCCTCCGAAACTGGCACGCTGGGTGCGCTAGCAAGAGGGGCCAAATAAAACTGTGAAACGGCCATCCAGAATACCTGCGCAACTCTCCGAATTTCTACATCAACGGCTCAATTCTTATGCGCTGTCCGCGAGTGCTGCGGGAGTGGGAATGCTGTCGTTGGTCCAGCCCGCTGCGGCGAAGATCGTTTATACAAAAACACACCATGTGATTAGACCGAATCACAGTTACGTCCTCGATCTCAACCACGACGGCGTCACCGACCTCAGCATTGAGAACACATCTAGTTGTGGGGACTGGTGTGGATTTACTCTCGTTGCAAGAGCGGTCGCGGGAAACGCAGTGGTCGGGGAAAATTACTATGCGTCTGCTCTCACACCCGGAGCAGACATCGGTCCGAAGCAGCCGTTCTCAGGACTGGTGATGGCCCACTATACCAATGGATTTGGCAGCCATAGCGGTCGATGGGGAAATGTCACTAATCGTTACCTGGGGCTGAAGTTCCGGATCAAAGGTAAAACGCATTACGGCTGGGCGCGGCTCAATGTCTCTGATCACCAGTTCGGTATTGTCGCTCCGCTGACCGGGTACGCGTATGAGACGATTCCCAACAAGTCCATCATCGCAGGTAAGACCAAGGGCCCAGGCGACAGCAGTGTAGAGCAGCGGGATGCGACTCTCACCATGCCCCCTCTCCCACCCGCCAGTCTAGGCATCCTCGCGTTGGGAGCGCCTGGGCGCTCCATTTGGCGACGTGAAGAGTCGGTTGGCTACGCAGTAATCCGCTGATGCATAACTTGATTCTGAACTGGTCGGACTTCGAATCGTCGAATAATCTCGATAGCGCTAATTGACCCTGGCCAGTCAATTCTCAAAGAGTGTAAATGGACTGTTCTCGTCACTTGAGAAAATCGCTTTTTGACCGGCCGGACGCAAGGAACAGATAATAAACCACCTGCGGAGTTCTATGAAACCCCGGACCCGTAAGACAGCAAACCTTTCCGAGTCAGTTCATCAGCAGCTTAACATGTATACGCTCGCGGCAGGAGCGGCTGGAGTCAGCTTGTTTTCCCTGACCCCACCGTGCGACGCGAAAATTGTATATACGCCTGCCCACGTCGTAATTGGACACGGCGGAACAAATCTGTACTACATCGATCTCAATCACGACGGCATCTCTGATCTCGCGATTGCGACCTCACACAATTCTTGCACTTCGGAGTGCCTCGTAAATCTCAACGCCTTCCCGCTGCGCAACGAGGTTGACGGAAAGAAAGTCCGCAGCCACTCATCTTCGTTCTCCTCCGCCTTTGTTTTGCGGCCGGGAGCCATGGTCGGCCCGCGAGCACCTTTCATCCAAGGGAGCGAATTCGGATGCGCGATGTTGCGCGTCTTCAGTTTCCCCACTAGCCATTACCGGAAGCTTAGAGGTAAGTGGCACGACGTCACGGACCGCTATCTCGGAGTTAAGTTCAGCATCCGCGGCAAAACGCATTTCGGCTGGGCACGGCTGACGGTGCACGACAAGGGACATGCGATTACCGCAGTCCTTTCGGGCTACGCCTACGAGACCGTCCCCAACAAGCCGATAATCGCGGGCAAGACAAAGGGGCCAGACGATGCCGAACAACCGGCTTCCGCCTCTCTCACGATTCCCGCTCCGAAAGCTGCCACACTGGGCGCACTAGCTTTGGGAACGCCGGGATTGTCGATCTGGCGGCGAGAGGAGTCAGTATCCGCTACACCCGAACGGAACTGACCTTGCGAAGCCGATCGTTGTTGAAAAATCGCCTCTCTGACAATGTCGGCCCGTGTCAAGCACTTTTCGAGCGCACTACTGTATGCACATCATTGGTCGTTCCCCGGTACTCGATTCAAGGACACGGTGAAGATCGATTGTAAGACTTTACAACAGTACCGTCCTTTTTCTTGTAAACCGCACATGCGCGTCCTTCAATTCGGTCATTCTTCTTGTGACTCTTGCTGGAACTGTTTGCGCGTGGTGCGGCGTACGCGGCTGTGGCCATCGGACCGGTGATCGTTGCCCGAAAGCAAAGTTGAACAATGGACAGAGTGCGTCTGCGCCTCCAACTCTACAAGCAATGACACATCCGTAGACATGCAGCAATGATCTCCACGCTATAGTCAAAGCATAAGGAACGAACGAAATGATTTCCCCCGCCACCGATGAAGAATTGCACGACTGGCTCCGATGGTCGGAGGAGAACGGTAGCTGCTTTCTAAAGGCGACCGCCGAAGCCGCGTTGCTTGCCGACTTAAGGCATTACAATCTGCTGCGACCTGTCCTTCTCGAATTGAAGAGGGAGCGGCAGGAACCACCTGATCTGCGATAATTTCCCGGCAGGCAGGACCGGCTAGACAAGCTGGTTACGGACGCTTGGAGTAGTTAAGCGATCTGGGCTTAATCCTTGGCTTTGGCAGAAGGATGCGCTTCACTGAGAGCGGCATTTTGCGGCCCATCACTTCACGGAAAATGCGTTCGATGGTGGTTTCTTTGTGGTCCATAAAAGCACGCTAAAACCCTTGGACCGAAGGCTGCAATCCGGTGAAGCCTGTACCTGAAGCACAATCCGGTAAACGCTGTAGGTGGGTGAAAGGCTCTGTGACCATTACCTTTTCCCGTCATGGAGCCTCTTATTTGGAAGGTTTCGTAGCCCCGACGCCGTCCAGACGCTTTTGCTTTTCAGCTAAGAGGCTCTCAATTTCGAGGACAAGCGCCATCAGTTTTGGGGGGCCTGCTCGGTCGCAGCCTGTTCGAACAAAAGCAGCCAACGTTACTTAGTTTGGCCTTGCATAAACACCACCCGTTTATTTTATGAGGAGGGGCAGCAAACGGGCTTGTTATACCACGAAACCTCACGCAACAAAGATTCGATAGCGGACAAAATTAGTGCCGGTTCCGCCAACGAGAACAGGCTAGCGGCTTCTTTTCGAGGGAAATCCCTCACCGAAGGGGCGTGGCCTCAGGAGCCCTTCTGGGGGAGAGGAAGGCCGCTCACCCCTTCGGCTTGCTCAAGCAAAAAATGGTACGCCTGGGACGCCGGACGCACGAAACGTGACAAAGCCAGAGACGGAAGGCCGAGAATAGAGGATAGGAATTAGCCGCCGTCTACCGAGAGTCGCATGAAGACCGTTAGACGACGGCTCACCCCTCTGCCGTCTCAAGGGTGCAGAGGCGGACGAATTCTAACGCCAATGCGGCATGTAGAGAGGATATTTATTTTGTGGAAAATGAAGACTACACGGTGCGGGCATTTAATCAGTGGGTCGGCGAGAAGAATTTGTGCTCATTTTGTGCTCACGAACTGCACATCCTGCTCAACATGCACAGCATGCCCGTTGCATAATCAATAAGTTGCGTATTATCAATAATAGGCGTGGCTTCAAATCCACCCCCCGCAACCAACGCAATCATAAGGTTACGGGCAATTGGGCACGCCGGCATTTAGAAAAGCGGGCCGGACAGATTGATCTGGAACAAACTGTTCGTGGGCGCAGCGCGCGGCGTCGTCCCTGTGAGTTCGTAGCGCAAGGTGAGCCGATATTTCCAGATCGTCCTTGCCCTGCTAAAGGACACCCCGGGTCGAAAGCCGTTTGCGGCATTGTGCTGCGAAGTGTGATTGACGAATGTTTCGCCGCCATTGTCGTAGCTCGCGCCGATTCCTGCAAACATTCGTCTGCCGATGTTGTGACTGTAAAATGCAGAGAATGTCGCCGTCGGGTTTTGCGAGAGCTGATTGTTTCCAAGAAACTCATTGTTGTTGGTAAAAAAGCGGGCCCCGGCGTACAGATCGATCCATGACACGCCTTTATCAGGGGTGACGTCCAGATTCACAAGAGGGTTGAAGGCCCAGCGATTCGCCCCTGTATTCACTGGGGAATTGCGATCGTACGAACCGAGTGGAACGTTCACAGTGAGGTGAAAGCTCATGTAATTTTGTGGAATCGCCTGAGCATACTGATCCCTACGGAGGGCTGGAGCTCCAAAAATGTTTGCGTGGAAGGTTATGGACGGGTCGCTGAATCCCGAGGTTTCTATTTTGCCAAGAGGTCCCGGGCCCTTGACGCTAATGTAACCTCCAGTCAGCGCCACGCCACCGTATCTGTTCGCCAGTGGGCCTGATTGAAACAGTTATTCACAGAAGCTGACCAGTTCGCGCTACAACGTTTCAGTAATGGCATTGCATTCTTGAATTCTTCGCGGAAGACTGTCCGCTGTCGTTGACACCCTTAGAGCAGGCAAACCCTAGCCGCGCTATTACCGACTTTCAAACTCGGCATCATCCGCTGCAGATCTCCCCAGCACACCCGCCGAGAACATATCGCACCCAACGCCGCCACACGCACCCGATGCACCCCAGGTAGGAGCGTAAAAGAAACCAAAATCCTTCGAGGTGATGAACGACGCGTCCAGAATGTTCTTCGGTCCCACGTGGTTCAGCGGCTTCGGATCATCTTCTTCGTCCGCCAGAAAATATCGCGCTGATGCGCAGTTGGAGTCGTTCTGGTTGGTGCAATAAGGTAGGACCGTTAGCCAGTACTTGCCCGCCTTTAGCGTGACGTGGAGCCCTTTTACCAGAATTCCGAGGCAGTATAATGAGAAGCCTTTCGTACAATCCATAAAGTTCACCGTCGCCGGGGAAGTGCCCGACGCAATCAACCTTCCTGCATGGCCTGCACTAATCCCTTTGGAAAAGGACCAGTCGGCTTGCGCTGGATCAATTGCGGCTGTCAGCGAAAATCCTACCTGCTCGATGCGGTGACGGTCGCATGAGTTTAGGCCATTGATGTCGATGGCGTGGCACTGCAGTCTTTCTTGCTCGGTCATTTTTTTGCCTCGTATTGATTTTCGCGGATGCGCGGATTGACTCCTGACGAGGGCGAGAGGAGAATGGGTTCGCCCATTTGAGGAGGACCTTATGAAACGTGCTGCCGGATCCCGTAAGACGGCTACCCTTTCCAAGTCAATCCATCACCAACTCAACGCGTACGCGATTGCGGCAGGCGCAGCCGGAGTGGGAATGCTGGCCTTGGCGCAGTCGGCCCAGGCTAAGATTGTCTACACGAAGGCCAATATTCCAATTCCAAGTAGGACAACTATTTTCATAGATCTTAACCACGATGGGAAAAAGGATTTCGGGCTGTGGAGAGGCGACGGTCACGTAACGTCGCTGCCGTCCTCATTTATGGCCATTTACCCCAATCCCTCTTACGGGAACGCCGCTATCGGAACCGCCCAAGGATGGTTTAAGAGTGCGGTGCCGCTGCGTGCCGGTCATCGGGTTGGACCTCATAGAGTATTCAACGGGAACCCTGGCCAGATGGTCAGACGACTGGTTAAGCATGCGACTACTAACCCAGTCACCTATTGGTACGGTCCGTGGGCGAACGGGGGCAAGGGCCTCCGGGATCGCTATCTCGGATTGAAATTCACAATCAATGGTAAGTCTCACTACGGCTGGGCTCGGGTTAGCGTCACCATCGGCCAACAAAACTTCACAGCTACTTTGACTGGATACGCTTTTGAAACCATCGCGAGTAAGCCCATCGTCGCAGGCCAGACCAAGGGTCCAGACGATGTCGTGGAACGACCGGATGCAGCTCTGACAGCGCCCACTCCCGAACCGGCCACGCTGGGCATGCTGGCTCTAGGCGAGCGCGGACTGTCAATCTGGCGGCGGGAAGAGCGCGAGTGATACACGCTTGGCCGAAATTCACGACGGCTCTTGCAAAGCGGGAATGGGTGATCTACCCATTTTTCGCGCTCTTGCTCCTCATCTTTCTATTGCTACTGCCGCGCGCCTGTCGTTACCCGTGAACTCGCTTGCCCGCAGTCTCATAACGCGCTATCCTGCTCTCCAAGCGGGTTTGGTTCGTTTTCCTTTCCTCGAATTCTTGCGATGGAACCCCTGAAACAGTCTTATGGGGAGGGCACTATGTTTGGAGGAGAGCGCTACGAAAGGCGCGTTCCGATCGAACGGGAATGGCTGGTCATCGAGCTTGTCGCCCAAGGCCTCAAGAACACTGAAGTCGCAGAAGCGATCGGCACCACTGAGCATGTCGTAAAAAATTGCCTTTGCGCTATCTATGACAAACTTGGACTCTGGAATCGAGTGGAACTCGCGCTTTGGTATGAAGCACACAGACATGAGATCCCATGCATATCTGGCAAATGGCCAAAAGCGGGATGAATCTGAATCCAAAGATGGCTTCTTACGACTTTCCGGACGGGACGGCGGGTGTTCGAGCGACTACAGGCGCTACAATGGCGCATGATCAGCACGGAGTTCTTCCAGTGCGACCGCTGTCACGTTGAGTGTCGGGTCGATTCTGAGTCCACGGAGTCAAGCACTCCGCTCATCATCCGGCATTGTCCTGAAGGAAAAGACATCGCTGTTCTTGGCACGGTGACTCGATTCCAGGAGAGACGGGGCGGTGTATGGGTCGATGTGCAGCGCTGGATTCACGCAGCGTAGCGGGCTCCGTGGGCCAGATTCCGCAACGCGACCCTGGCTAGGTGCACGCTGTATAGCACATACTGTTACGATGTTAACTCCGTTGCAGGTTTATGCTATTAATACCTCCACTGTTGGTTTTGACAGTTCCCTAGGAGCCACCAATGGGCCTAGAAGGATGGGCATGCACTGCAACTCGTGCGGATCAGTCAATCAGCGCAAGTTCACGGGGGAGATCGCCATCCATTTTCCGGGACTGGAAGAAATTGACGAGCCCTTCGTGTGGGTGTTCTCCGAGCTTGTTGTCTGCGCGGACTGCGGCATCGCGGAATTTGCCGTGCCGCAAGCTGAATTGCGCTCACTTACAAAAGGCGACGCCGCGACATGATGACTGAGAATTCAGTTCTTACCCTTTAAGCCGCTACTGACAAATTCCTTACCCCGCAGAACCGCTTCGACGGCAGGAAGTAGTTCCGTTCGGGCGCTTGTTTTATGAACGTAGCCCAAAGCGCCCGTGTCCAGAGCTTCCTGCACGATGTCGGGATCATTGTTCTGACTGAGGAAGAGTATTTTGGAGCCGGGAGAGACTTGTCCTATGCGCCGGGCGGCTTCGATTCCATTCAACTTTGGGAGACCGATGTCCAGCACAATTAAGTCCGGTTTCAAATCGTCGGCCTTCTGAACAGCCTCTGATCCATCCGACGCTTCGCCGATGACTTGTAATTCTGGCCTCACCTTGAGCAGTTGACGGACTTGGCGTCTCCAACGTTTGAAGTCATCAGCTATGAGAACGTGAATTGGTGACACCAGGCTCGCCCCTTGAGCTTGTGCCAACGAGACTACAACAACCCTATGTGGATTTTGTCAAAAGCATAATTTCGACCTTGCTCACTGACCGGATGGGAGCGGGCCGTGCTATCCGTGATAGGGCCCGCAGGGAGTGCCGCCGTCAAGAGCGGCGCGTTCATGATGAAGGAAAAGGCCAGGGGCCTGGGGGCCTCCGCTCCGGGCTCGCTGAAAAGATGCGAACCCGAAGCTCCGGCTTTGTCAGCTCGCTGAAGGACGCTCGCCGACGAGTGAGCTAAAATCTCAAAAAAGGCACACAGGGGATCAGGGGGTATGTCCCAGAGTGACGGGTGACGGATGATGATGCCACTTCTCTATTCCCGCCTTAAAGACCAATTTACAAGCTTATACAGGAACAGCGTCACCATCCACCACCCGTCACCTTTATAGGACCGGGCTGGTGAGTTAGGGGCTGAAGGGGTTTTGAGCGCTATGGCCTGGTTACCTCAACAACCTGAGACGGCGGCACGTTTCTTGCGTAGGGCTTAACGAACAGACAATCAGGGCAATAATCGCCGCCCGAACATCCCGGAAATGGTAGGCGGCGCATGTGGAGCCGGGTCGTCGCATTCAACCGTTTAGGAACGCTTAGATGTTGAATCTCAGGAGTCTTGCGGCCATCTTATACTCAGCGATACGCTTTTCCCGCGCAACTTTTCTTCGTTCTCCGCTTAGATCAAAGGCACTGATAAACACACAGAAAATGGCCACAAATATGGCTACAAATCGAGCGGCTTCCATGTGAGTCTCCTACGAACAGTCTACACCCAAGACTCGGACGGGAAAACTCCGGCGCTGTCCAGCCCAAAAACACAATCAACGCACTAATAGGACACTACCAGCGAAGGACGATAGTTGGCGTAACATCGCGTGGGTGTTGAAAAAGTCACGTCGATTATCGGAATGAGATTGCGCAGAAGCATGTTAGAAGAAAGCATCTGCGCATGCTCTGTGTGATTCTCATCGTCGGAGGCCTGCTGATTATGATGGGGCAACACGACCGCTCCGAAGCGTTGTTCTATTGCTTCCGTCTGGAAGATCAAGTTCCTGAAAACCACCTGCTGCGGCTGATCGACAAGCACATCAGCTTGGAGTTTGTGCGGCGGCAACTGAAAGACAGCTACAGCGAAACCGGCCGGCCGTCGATCGATCCCGAGTTGCTGCTGCGGATTCTGCTGATCGGCTATCTCTACGGCATGACCAGCGAGCGCAAGCTGGTGGAAGAGCTGCGCATGCATTTGGCCTGGCGCTGGTTCACCGGTCTGGGCTTCGATCAGGAGATTCCGCATCACTCTACGTTCTCGAAAAACCGGCACGGACGGTTTCAGGAATCGAAGCTGTTTGAGCCGTTGTTCGAGTAGATCGTGCGGCAGTGTGTGGATGTGGGACTGGTGCAAGGGACGCATTTATCAGTAGACGGCAGCTTCATCGGCGCGAATGCGGCCAAGGAGAGCCGCATCCCGCGCGAGCGACTCGGGGAAGCGGCCCAAGTTCATCACACCGTGCGTCAGTACCTGCAGGAAGTGGAAGAGCAGAATCCGGTGGAGGAGCCGGTGCATGAACAGGACCAGGTTTCGACCACCGATCCCGACTCTACCTACGCCACCAAGGGCGGCCCATCTCCGCGATTCGTGGCATTTTGAGTGAAATAGAGATTTTGCGCCAAGTGACATGCGATGGTGTTGGACGATACCGGATGAGTGAAGATCTGGAGGGAAGGATTTTTCGAGCCGTCGCCAGAGCGGGAAAGGTGTGGGGGAAAGGAATTTCGCAGAATGTCGTGTGGTACGTAGTCAAGAATTGCTGCGAGAGAGCGGTGATAGCTTCGTGCCCATTGCATCCTCGCGCAACTAAATTCATGCCTGGCAAAGTTGCCAATATTATGGCGATTCCTTCTCGAAACCGAGGTTGGTCATCGACGGCTAGAATCCGAATCGAGTTTGGGTCAGGACCTATGCTTTCATGAAGCTCCTCTTCTCAAAAATGCGGACCGCCGCGGAGAACGCGATTTTGCGTAGGCCAGGGCCGCGGGAATAGTGATCTCGGCCTCCGTGCCGGAATTGACTCTACCCCTGACCACCAATCTGCCGCCCGCAAGTTTGGCCCGTTCGTGCATGCCCGGCAAGCCGTAGTGTCCGTCACGTTCACCGGCGTCCAAAACCTTCGGATCGATACCTTTCCCGTTGTCCCGGATGCACACCCAGAACTCCCTGTCGTCATAGTGAATAGCAACCTCAATTCGCGCCGCGCCGGAGTGCTGGAAGGCGTTGCGCAGGGCCTCGCAGGCGATGCGATACACTTCGTCCCTAAGAATCGGATGCAAATCTCGCGTCTCGCCTTCCACCTCGACTTGAAAGGCCACGGGATTGTGGCTGTCTTGTGTCGCGGCGAGTTCCTCTGCAAGCGTGATGAAGGCACGGGCAAGGTCGTTGGCGATGACGGTCGAAGAGCGCAGTCCCAGCACCGCCTCCCGGCCCTCATTGATCGCCTGCTGCCCCTGCTCCAAGAGGCCCTCCAGCTTTTGCTGGGCTTCCGGGCGACCCGTCAGCATGATCGATAAGCCGTGAAACTTCAGCAGCAGGCCCTGGAAGGTCTGCAGCATGGTGTCGTGCAAGTCCCGCGCGATGCGTGTCCGCTCGTTAACCCGTTCCTCGAGACGAATGTTGAATTGCCGCGCCAACTGTCGGAGTCGAAATTGATAAAGCCCCCACAGTAACGACAGAAACGCGGCCATGCACAACGTCCGGAACCACCACGTCTGGTAGTACGCCGGGGCGATGGAAAAATCCAGAAAGGTACCGGCCTCGTTCCACACCCCGCTGTTATTGGATGCCATCACGCGGAAGCGGTAATTGCGGGGAGGAAGATTGCCGTAAAATGCTTGCCGGCGAGTGCCGGCGTCCTGCCAATCGTGGTCCCAGCCTTCGAGCTTTTCCCTAAAGCGTATCTTTTCCGGCGCGACTAAGCTGAGCGCCGTATAGTCGATCTCTAGCTCGCGCAGCAGCGGGGGCAGGCGGGGACTCGATAGTGCATCGCCCAATAAACTTTCCTGGTACTCCTTGCGGTTGGCGATGACCTTCTCGATATGCACCGGCGGCAGGAGCTTGTTGAAAGGAAGGTGGTGCGGATCGACGACGCTGATGCCGTCAGGACTCATGAACCAGAGTTTCCCATCTCCAGACTTGGCGACGCGCGGCGTATAATCACCAACCACAGCGAGAGTCCTTAGCCCGTCCGAATTATTGAAAACCGTGGCGTGGATTGTGCGGGCGGTCTTGTCTGCAGCACCAGTCCAAGCGTCCAACTCGGAGCGTGCAACCTGTACCAAGCCGCAGGGCATCATTATCCAGACCCATTGGGCGTCGTCTTCCATGGTCCATTGGACCGCATCGCAAGGCAAACCGCTCATGCTCGTTAACGTGGCGATGCGCCCGTTTTTCAGTTGACTGAGTCCGCCCTCAGCGGCAATCCAAAGCCCGCCTTCAGTGTCGAATCGAAGCTCATTGACAGCCCCCCTGCCTAGTCCATCGGCGGCTGAATAGGACGAGCGGACCTGGCCATCACGAAACCATACGACGCCACCCCGCGAAAATCCAAGCCAAAGGCCGCCGTGCAAAGGATCCGGAGCTAAAACAAGCGCAGGATCCTTGCGTCCGAATGTGGACCATGGAATAGGTGGGAAAACATGGTGCTGCGACAATCGTAGGAGGCCGAGTTCTCGGTTAGCGATCCACAGACTTCCCGAGGCATCCCCGGTGAGGGAACCCACCAATCCACCAGGAACCGACGTAGGAACAAAACGGTTATTCTCCAGGTAGCCGACGCCTAGCGGTGTGGAAACCCAGATTCGCCCGCGAGAGTCCTGAAAGAGGGACCCGACTCCCTCATCCGGTAATCCGTTGCCGACGGCCTTTTGTTTGCTCGGCGTGGTTGTATGCTGGCGATACACTGTAACCTGGCTATGACTCAGCCGGTTCAGCCCATCGAGAGTAGCAAACCAAATGCTTCCATCCCGGGCCGCCAACAGGCCTCCCCAGGGAATAGCGGACAAACCTTGTTTCTTGGAATACGTCGCCACGGGAAGCTCGTGAAAACGGTCGAGCCCATTGATAGTGGCGACCCAAATATTGCCCTCACGATCCTCAAACAAATCGTAAATGTCATCGCCGGACAGTCCCTCCGATTCTGAAAACACATCGGTCCGTCCCTGGTGTATATGCACAATGCCCCGGCCCGCAGGAGCCACCCACAGACCACCGTGGCGATCGCGGAGCATTCTCAGGACACGGAACCCCCGCCTCGCATTGGGGAACCGATATACGGCTTTCGCTCTCCCATCAGCCAGGCGCATGACCGCGCCCGTTGCGGCGATCAAGACAGTGCCATCCTCACTATCAGCCATGCCCTGCATTCTTCCGTTTGGCAGGCCTGGCACCGCATAGAATGCCGGCGGTCCGGGCCTCCAGCGCCACACCCCTGTCTCTAATCCGATCCAGAGATTTCCTTTGCTGTCTTTATGCAACCCGAAGACACCGCGGTCAACACCGCTCATCTCCGAACCGCACCGGACGCTGCCATTCCGAATTTCGCAGAGTTTTCCGTCGGGCCCCTTCGCGCCAGCCCATATTGACCCCACGCGATCTTCAACTAGAGCAAAGATGGCCGATCCAGCGAGCTCCGCGTACTGAGTGAGCCTGCCATTCTTCCAGCTTGCGAGTCCACTCCAAGTACCGATCCAAAGGGTCCCGTCACGCGCCACGACCAGGTTTGTGATGGTGTTGGAAGGGAATTGCTGATCTGGGGGTGGCTGCCAAAGCACGCTTCGAACGCCATCGAAGCGATACAAGCCGAACGCCGTCCCCAGCCAGAGGTACCCGTCGGGTGTCTGGGCGATTGAGAGAATGGAGCCTTTCGCGAAGCCATCCCGGATCTTCCAGGCCGTATGCGCGTACTGGCTGACATCTAGTGCCGGGTTCAGCGCGAACGCACAAGTTCTCGCTATCAGCAAGCCCGCCAGCATCGCGCCCGCCAATTTGCCGTGAACTGTGTGCAAAATCGCGCCCGGCGCAGGTCTCAACCCAACAGCCGGCCCTCCGATACACTCATACTATCCGACGCGGACTGATTCACTGAGCCAAGCATCGGCCCTCGCTTTTTCCAGCGCATGTCTACCAGATCAGCTTCAGTCCGAACTGTATCTGGCGTGATGTGGTCGTCGTGGAGGTGAGGACGCCAGCCGAGGAAATGGGGGCTCCGTTGGCTCCAAACAAGCTGGTATTGTTGGTCATCAGCACCGGCGACGCAAAATTCGTGTGATTCAAGATGTTGAAGAATTCAGCTCGGAATTGCGCATGAAACTTCTCTAAGCCACCTATGTTGCGAAATACTGAGGTATCCAGATTGAGCATTCCTGGACCGATAAGAATATTGCGACCCGCGTCCCCAAACCGCGTGCTCGGGTTGGGAAAAGCAAAACACTGTGTTTTGATGTAGTCGAGCGGATTTCCCGGATTCACAAGAGAGCCTCTGCATCCCGGTCCGGTCAGTACATCCGGCCGGTCGAACTGATCGCCTTTCATTCCTAACGGGTCTCCGGTGATTATAGGTGTGAACGGTTCGCCGGAAGCAACGTGCAGAATCCCACCCCATTGCCAACCGTTTAGTGCCCATTGCAGTGGTTTTGGCTCGGCGGTGAAAGTCGGGATTTCCCAGATGTAGTTGACCGAGAGATTTTGACCTATGTCGAAGTCGGCGAGTCCACGCCCATTGCTTTCATCGATCCAAAGCGTGGGGACGCTGTTGGCGAAGGTACCTGGGTTGCTGTTCGCCGATTCGGAACCCGAGTCAATAATTTTGCCCCACGCGTATGACACCCCGGTTTGCAGGCCGTGGTTGAGTTGGCGAGTTGCCTGTACCTCAAGGGCGTGGAAAATGGAATCGGAGTTCCACATAGTGCCAGAGATCTGGCCTACGTTCGGATTGAGAGGAGTCCCATTCACTGGCCATTCGTAGCCCTGCGGCCTCAACGTTGGAAGCACCATGTCGAAATTGTTTGTGAAGTAGGGAAGATGAACGCCGCGTGACCCCGTGTAACCCACCTGCAGGACCGTATCTCGAGCAATGCTCTGCTGAATGTTGAAGTTCCACTCCATGTCATAGCTGCGTGGTGGATTCGGCTGAATATACGCATAACGAAGAGTGGGCGTCGTTAATAGCGGAAATGCCTCTTTTGGAAACGACCCCTGCGGCAGCGTCGTGAGATCGCCCAATTCAAAAAACGGAGCCGACAACAAGCTCGTTACCGCGAACAGATAGGGGAGAGGTAAATTATCAAATATTCCGAAGCCAGAGCGGACGGATGTCTTGCCGTTGCCTTGCGGATCCCACGCAAAGCCCACCCTAGGTTCAAAATCGAGCTTCGTCGGATTCGAGAAGAAAGGATCTCCGAGATGTGGGGTTGTTGAAGTCAACGATGGCAGATTCGAGAGTTTCCCATGTGCTTCGCTCACGACCGTTGCTGCTTCATAACGCAGCCCCAGATTGACAGTCAAATTGGGCCTCGCTCTCCAGTCATCCATAACGTATCCCGCATAACTAGACTGCCGGAGGTTGCGTGGCGTGATTCCATTTCCGATTGGCGCATTAAACGAAGTTGGCTTGTCCTGCAGGAAATCGGAAAGTGATCCGAATACGAACTGGCCTAGCGGGCTGGTTTTGCCCAATTCATTGTCCCGGATGTTTTCAAAAGCAAAACCAAACTTTAGAAAATGAGTTCCTAACGTCGCGAACGCATCATCGTAGAACTGATACGAGTTCCAATGAAAATCGAACTCCCCGACGGCGCCAAAGCCCCCCGGAAACGTCGAGAGTTCCGAGTTCGTTATAACGCCCACGGGTTGCTCAGGCAAAAAGCCGAGCGACGGGTCTGCCGCCAAAGGGTTAATCGCCTTTAAACTCCTTGCCGCTTGCGAGACTACACGGCTGAAACCGAATCGTGCCGTGTTGGCCATTTTGGCGCCGAATAGGTGCGTTTCCTCGAGAACGGCGGCTTGACGGCGTGACAGGGTCCCAATGATGTTGTTGTTGAAGGAATCCGGTCCCTCCGTTTTTCCATTGTCGAACATGTAGGTTCCGAACAGGCTATCACTCGTCCCGATCGTGACGTCCGCGCGTGAGGTAAAGAAGTCCTCGTTGGTGTTCTGCGGAGTAACAAGCGTGAAATTACCGGTATCGCCCTTGACCGGACCGTTCGGAAGGGGATAGATCGCCAGGTACGGCTCTACTCTTGGATCCACACTAACAGTACCTGAGCTAAGATTCCCGGTGCGGGCTGCGGCCGAAGGCACAATGTCCACGGTGGTTGTTGAAAGCAGCTGGCGAATTCCTTCGTAATCGCCAAAAACAAACAACTTGCTTTTGATAATCGGCCCTCCAGCATCGGCTCCGAACTGATTGCGCCGGAATGGGGGCGGAGACGAAGTTGTGTCGAAGAAGTTGCGGGCGTCAAGCGCGCTGTTGCGAAGAAACTCATAAGCAGAGCCGTGTAGCTCATTTGTGCCAGAGCGCGTAATGGAATTGATTATCCCTCCCGACGTCCTGCCATAGCTAGCCGGCGCGTTGTTTGTTACGACAGAAAATTCCTGAATTGCCTCCACGCCGAGCAAGATACCGAGAACGCTGCCGGGCCCTCCGTTGGAATAGTCGTTTATGCTGATCCCATCAAGTCGATAGTTGTTCCCTTGTGGGCGCATTCCGCCGATACTTAACTGTGTCCCGAGACCGCGGTTTGCCCGTTGATTACTCAGAGCGAGCGGGTATTGATACACCCCAGTGACTCCCGCTTGCAGCTGTGCGAGAGTCGTCCAGTCGCGCCCGTTCAGCGGCAATTCGCGAACCGTGATCGAGTTCTCGGTTGCCTCCAGGCTCGAACTGGCGAATTGGATAGCGGGCGGTGTGCCTGAAACTTCGATTTTCGTCTTAACCTCGCCTGGGTTTAGCTTGAAATCGATTACCTCCTCGGAGCCTACCGTGACAAGAACACCCGATCTCACAAGCGTTGCAAACCCTTCCTTGGACGCACTGATCGCATAGTTACCAGCCACCAAGTTCGGAGCCGTATAGATCCCGTCGCTGTCTGCGGTTACGGCCCGGAGGACCGCTGTCTCGGAGTTCTTAACAGAGACGTGCGCTCCTGCAATCGGGCGTTCTGAACTATCTCTCACACTCCCTGAAATAGTCCCTCCAGCGACCTGCGCGAGACAGGCACTCCCGGCCACCAGTACGAGTGCAGTGACGCACCCTACCGTGAACGAACTCGAAACCAAAGCTGCGCGGGTCGAGTTTAGAAGCATCTCAACGTTCCTGCTTGGGCGGATTCGCCTTAACTCAAGTCCGCACCATCAGCGGTGTGCCGTCAAGGAGTGGCCGATCACTCCCACCGGACAAAAAGAATCTCTGCGTCGATTCTCAATGGCGGAAAATCTATAAGCGCCCCGGCTGAGCCTGCGCCACCTCGCCGCCGTTAGGGACGATGAACGCATCCACGCGCAAGCCATCGGGCAGTTGGGAACCGGGATCGAGTTCCACCAGGGTTTCGAGAATTTTCGTGTCGACCTTTTCTGTGGGCTCGTCGGTGCGGACGTTCTTCGGCCCCAACTGCTGCCCCACGCGCACCACCCGCCCCCAGAATTTCTGTTGGCCGAAGGCGTCGGCGGTGACGTAGGCCTTCTGTCCTAGGCACACCTTGCTGACGTCGGTTTCATCCACGTCCACGCGCACCCTCAGGATGTTTCTGTCTCCGATGGTCAGGATGGGATCCGGCACAGTCGAAGAATTCGAAACGCTTTCTCCACTGCGGTGATGTTTGCGCAACACAGTTCCGTCGATGGGTGAGCGAATGAACGTCTTCTCGTATTTTGCCTGTGCTTCGTCCAACTGCGCCCGCGACAATTGCAGATCGGCTTCGACGAATGAGCGGTCCTCCTCACGCGCACGATCATCTACCAGGGAATGTTGCTCTACGGCAGACCGATACTTCGCTTTGGCCACGTCCGCCTCGCGGGCGAAGCGGTCGAGTTCTTCGCGTGAAACCACTCCTGCAGAAAATAGCTCCTGCCGGCGGTGCAATTCGGCTTCCGTATTTTCCATTACAGCCCTCGCCTCGCTGACCGATGACCATGCCGCATCCCGTTCCTGCCGCCGGGCGCCATTGTTCACTTTGCGTAATGTCGCCTCTTTTGCCAAGACGTTCGCGCGGGCGGACTCCACCTGCGCCCGGTAGTCGGCATTTTCCAGTTCGGCGAGCACTTCACCGCGGCGAATGGCGTCACCCTCTTCAACCTTCACTAGTTTCAACCGTCCGCTCAACTCAGACCCAATCTTGATGTCTTCCGAGGAAGGCTCGACCCGCCCTGGACCCGCGATGAGTAAGGGCTGATGCGCGATTGTCAACGCCGTTGCGGCCTCTGATGACTGATGCGAGTGTCGCGATGCCAGCACCAAAGAGCCGCTCAACAGAAAGGCCGTGAAGCCGATCAGCAGAGTCATGCGATTCTTCAGAAGATTTCCGATTCCAAGATTGCCTTTCATAACTCTCTCCAGATGTACTTTGTATGTTTTGTGTTCCCTGCGACAAGTTGGGAGTTCTTAACTTCCCTAAGCGAAACTCACCGCGCCGGTGCCCATTCCGTGCACCAACAATCCCGCCGGGACTGGCTCGGCTTCCGAAGGCCGGGCAATCGCCCCGTCTTCAATCCTCACAATGCGATCCGCAAAATCCAGCACCCGCGAATCATGCGTAACAATCACAACCGCCCGGCCCCGCTTGTGCGCCAGATCACTCATCATCTCCATCACGTTGCGACCGGTGTGCGAATCAAGCGCCGCAGTCGGCTCATCCGCCAGGATGATTGCGGGATCGCCCGCCAGCGCCCGCGCAATGGCCACGCGCTGCTTCTGCCCTCCGCTCAAGTCGGCGGGAAAGGCTCCATATTTCGCGGCGAGCCCAACCTGCTCCAGCAACTCCCTGGCCCGCCGCTTCGCTGCGGCAGCCGAGACACCCTTGAGATCAAGCATGAGCTCCACGTTTTCTCCGGCGGTCAACGTGGGGAACAAGTTGAATCCCTGGAACACGAATCCGATGTGCCGCAAGCGAATCGCTGGTAATTCTTTCTCCCGCAGGCTCGTGATTTCGGTTCCGTCAATCCGCACGCTGCCGGACGTCGCCGTCAAGATGCAGCCCATGATCGAAAGCAACGTGGTCTTTCCGCTGCCTGAAGGGCCCATCAGCATCAGCAGTTCAGCCGCATGTGCGTCAAGGTCAACGCCGCGAAGCGCAAGCGTCCCCGCAACTCCCTCGGCGTAGTTTTTTGTAAGATTGCGAACTGCAATTGCGGCCTGCATCTTTGTATCTCCCTTTCAGAAACCTTGTCCTTCCGAGCGAAGCGAGAAATCTCGACTTGCGAACGAACTCACCCCTTGAACACCGTCGCCGGATCGATTCGCGTAACCTTGTTGATCGAGACCAGTGCCGCACCCACGCACATGAGCAGCGTGACAAAGAACATTCCGCCCGCCATGCTCGGAGGCATCAGGATCGCCGCCCCGCCGGCCTGGCTGGCATGCACCACAAACCCGCTGACGATCATCCCCAGCGCATATCCGATCACCGCGCTGATTGCCGCCTGCTTCATGATGACTTTGTAGACGTAGCTGTTCGGCGCACCCATCGCCTTCAGCGTTCCGTATTCGCGGATGTGATCCATGGTTGTGGCATAAATCGTCTGAGCGACGACCACGAATCCCACCACCAGGCCCAGCACTGCCGCGATCAGCACTGCCACCCCTGCGCCCGTGGTAAACATCCAGTAGAAGGTCGTCATGTGGCTGAACTCAGCGGTAGTAAAGACCTCTACGTCTTTAATGTGATCTAGCAGTCCGCGACGCACCTGCTCTAGACTCGCTCCCGGCGCTACTTTCACCAGGATGAACATAGTCTGATCTTCTCGCGTCCCTGTATAGTTCTGCGCGTTCTTGAAGGTCGTGAACACGTAGGGAGAAGTCGTGAACGAACGAATCCCGCGCGTAAAGCCCACGACACGCGCGCGATGCCCACCTATCTCGAAGACCTCGCCCACCCGCGTTACGCCCAGCTTCGATTTGTAGAGCTCGTCCAGAATGATTGCGTCCGGAGATTTCAGATCCTCGACACGTCCCTCCACCAGATTCCACGGCCGTTCCAGACTGTCGTCCACGTTGATGCCGACAATCTGCACTGAATCCTCCGCGCCATCGTGCCGTTTCCACTGCGTCCAGTGCGCGATAATCTTCTGCGCGTCCGCGGTTCCGGGTACCGCGCGCACCTGATTCAACTTGCGCTCGCTGAAAGCGACTCCCTGCTCCACGTAAGGGACGTTCTTTGACGTGATCCACAAATCCGCGCCTGAGTGATCGATCAGGTTGGAAGTAGCCGTTGTGAACCCAAAGAACAATCCCAGTTGCACCACGATGAGCACCACCGAAAATACAATCCCCGTCAGCGTGACTGTCAGCCGTACTTTGTCGTGAAACAGATTCCGTTGCGCCAGAGGAGGCATGGTTATTTCCCTCCCTTACCAGGACGCAACAGCCCGCGCAGGGTGATATCCAGCATCATCTCTGAACGATCCTCCAGCGGACGCCATTCCACCCACGGATCCTTGCCCTTCGCAATGTTCAATGAAATCACGCCGTGCACCGACGCCCACAGCGTCTGCGACACCAGCTCCGCGTCCTGCACCTCGTCGCGAAAGCATCTCGCATTGATCGCCTCCTGTACCGCCCACTTCAGCATGGCGTAGGCGTCCTCCTCGGGATTGCCCATGATCTCGCGATCCTCTTCATCCGGTTCCTGGGGAAGATGCGGCGTCATGAACATGAACACATAGTGGTTGGGAAAGCGCATGCCAAACTGGATGTAGCTCCTCCCAATCTGCCGCAGCCGCTCGACCGGGTCCGCTGGCATCTCCGCACTCTGCATTACTTCCTGCAAGCGCGCAAAATCTTGCCGGCACAGCTCGTGGAAGAGTTCGTTCTTGTCGGCAAAGTAAACGTAGATCGCCGTCGGCGAATACTCAATTTTCTCCGCCACCCGGCGCATCGACACACCCTCATACCCCTCCGTGACGAACAGCTCGCGCGCCGCGTCCAGAATCTTGTCGCGGGTCTCCGACTTCTCGCGCTCCCGTCTTTCCTTGACTCCCATAACGATGGTTCCTTAGTTAACGGTGTTTAGTTAACAGTGTTAACTTACTGCATCGCATTCATTCTTGTCAAGAGAAATATTGCGTGAGCCACTTTGGCGATAGTGTCTGACCTTGTCGCCGTGCTCCCGAGTCAAGTTCTGCTCGATCAAGGAGGACGCCCTCTGAATGCCTGCTTGGCTCTAGCGGTTTGGAGTCGAACTGCGTCCGGGTTTAGAAGTCGATAGTAGGAGGTTTCGTCAGATCGGTACTGGGAAACGCGCTAGGGTCCAGGAATGCCATTGAGCAGCAGGCCGCCCCAACCGCGGCGATTTGCAGCACGGTTTATTTCGCTCTCTCTCTCGCATAAGACCCCTTGTAGATACGAGGTGAGCAGCTTTCGAAACTCTGCTGCAACGAGATCTCCTGATCTCGCGTCTGCCTCCCGCCAAAGTGTCGTCATGCCTTTCACGATCTGAACCGCAACGTTCGCCGCGAGTAATGCCCGTTCTTGCGAAAGGAACGGGTTCTTGCTTCGAAACGCATCGGCAATTGTAAAGCGCAGAGCTTTCCTGGCGGACAGTGCACGATGAAAGGAAATGGGTACAGCAACCAGGTTCAGCCAAGCCGGTCGATCCCGCACAAAATCTGTGATGCAGTCGATGAACGACTCAGCAAACCGAACAGCCGACAGGTTGTTCGACTCCACCATGAGTGACTTCACCCTTGACTGCAAATCTTCAGAGTACTGCTGGCGGAGCGTGGCGGCGACGGATTCTTTGTCGGGGAAATAGTTGTACAGCGCTCCAATCGGCGAATCACTGCGATCGGCGATCGCTTGCATCGTTGTGGCTTCATATCCGACCGCCGCAAATAGTTTGCGGCGGCGGCCTGAAGAAGGCCCGCCAACCTGCGCGCCGAGCGATCCTGCTGAGGAGCCACGCGAATAGGACTTGACGAAATCGAGGGCATCCTCATATTCTATCAGTAGACAGTCGAGGGCACCCTCGACTTTGTGGAGGCGATGAAGAATTCGGTTT
>DATMQI010000333.1:0-104606 GCA_035567135.1 Terriglobales bacterium | reverse complement strand
GTACTATCGCTCGAAGCCGCGCTCCTCGTGCCCGTAGCGCCGGCTATCCCGTTCCGAGGTGGTTCCTGGATGACTCGCAAGAGATATTCCCAGTCGGCGGTTGGCGTGCTGAGCTTCCTGGTGGCTGTTTTCGCATTGACTGTGCCTGCCTCCGCCGAGTGGAAGGAGAAGGTGCTATACAGCTTCCAAGGCGGCGCAACCGACGGTGCTTTGCCTGCGGGTGGCGTGGTGTTTGACGCGGCGGGCAATCTCTATGGGGCCACGACCCAAGGCTTCGGGTTTTGCCCTCCGGCGCAGTGCGGATCTGTCTTTCAGCTCTCGCCCCCGGTGAAGCAGGGCGATCCCTGGACTGAAACTGTGCTCCACGTTTTCACAGGCAACATCAACGGTGATGGCGACACCCCGGCAAGCGGCTTGGTGATCGATAGCTCAGGCAATCTCTACGGCACAACCGCTTACGGCGGCACCGGAGATTGCGTCCTTCTGGGCACCAAGGTGGGTTGCGGGATCGTGTACGAAATGACGCCGCCACAAACTAAGGGCGGTTTCTGGACCGAAACCGTGCTGTACAGCTTTCCTAGCCCCAAGCAGGGATATCTGCCTAACGGGGACTTGGTATTCGACAGCGCTGGCAATCTTTATGGCGCAACCATGTTCGGCGGAGGCCAAGGGACAACTTGTAACAAATTCTATGAGTACTGTGGAGCAGTGTTCGAGCTGAGCCCCCCGAAGACGAAGGGCGGCAAATGGACGGAGAAAGTTTTGCACGGCTTCAGGAGCGGCACCGACGGAGCAAATCCCAATGGCGGCCTGGTCTTGGACAGCAAGGGCACGATTTACGGGACGACATTCGGAGGGGGCAATGAGAGCGGGCAGTGCGGTTCGGGGGGCTGCGGCACTGCCTTCGAGTTGAGGCCGCCTGCGACGAAGGGCGGCATTTGGACAGAGAAGATACTTCATCGCTTTCAACCCCAGGATGGCGCAAACCCGGCTGCGGGTGTTGTTTTTGGCAGGGACGGCAAACTCTACGGCACAGCATCTGCCGGGGCAACCAATGGAAATGGCGATGTGTTCGACTTAGCCGCCCCAACGGGAGGCCGCGGGCCTTGGAAAGAGACCGTGCTTTACCACTTCGGCGACGGCAATGACGGTACAAGCCCCCGCAGCGCTGTCATATTCGACGTCACGGGCTGCCTCTATGGCACTGCGCTTGGTGGAAAAAGTCACTTGGGCGTCGTCTTTCGGCTGAAGCACCCGAAACATGGAAGTCCGTGGTCGCTTACTACTCTCTACAACTTCACTGGCACTCCGGAGGGGAGCGAGCCAAAAGCGAAACTGATCTCTGACGGATTGGGGAACCTCTATGGCACGACGCAGTACGGCGGCTCAGGAACAGCGTGCCAAGGGGGTTGTGGAACGGTGTTTGAGGCCAAGCCATAGAAAGCACCAGTGGCCCGATGCAGGGCGGCCAAAAAGATGCACAACAGGACTAACCTTTGGCGGCGTGGCCCACCCTTTACAACAATTAATAATTAGGTTTGGGGTGCCCCGTCCTTCGCTCTGTGCGAAAGGGCGGGTGCCGGCAGCGTCGCAAACCAGCCATCCTTCTACCCCCTCTAACCCAACCGGCTCAGATTACCTTCTGGGTGACGGCTCTTTATTTCACGTTCTTTCGAAAAAGTACGCACTGGATTCCCAATTTGGGAACCAGTGCCCAGCCCAGCCACTTTCTTCTTGATCTCGTTATTCCATTTGCGATAACATAACACCACATAGGTTATCTATAAGATAATCACCGTTCTTTGACAATCTGACTTAAAGCGGCGCTTCCAAGGGAACGAGGCTCCATCCGGAACAGCACAACCAAGATCCAGCCTTGCCTGGCGTTCCAAAATGGAATAACAGCAAGGGCGAGCAATCGCTGTAACCCTAATGTCTTTAATATTTTGCCTGTAACTGCCTTAGAACCATAGATCTAGAAGGCAAGAAAAATTCCGGTCCTTTGTTTTCTAGATTTTGCGCCACAAGAGAGTGTTTTTTTGACGGATTTTCTGCACCAGAATGTGTGCAACGAGAGAACCCGGACTACCAAGGCGGAACAACGCGAACCGGGGAACTTGGCGACAGATATTCCTTTTGCTTTTGTCGTGGCGCGCCTCAGGCCGTGAACATGGCGGTGATGTCCTGATAGCTGACGGCGTCCGCCGCGAAAGTGAAAGTACCGTGCTCTCGCATCTCCTTTGCGGCGCGAAGAAAGGCGCCGAGGGCAGCGCGAGAGAGTGCGCTCCCGACGCTCACACGCTTGACTCCAATTGCCGAGAGTTCGGCCAGGCTCAATTGAGCGCCTTGCAGTCCCATGATGACATTCACCGGGCGATCCACCGAACTGACCACCGAGGCAATGTCCTCCTTGCTGCGGAGGCCGGGCGCGTAAAGAACGTCAGCGCCCGCTTCTTGATAGGCCTGCAGGCGCTCGATGGTGTCCTTCAGATCGGGCCTTCCTACGAGATAGTTCTCCGCACGCGCCGTTAATGTGAAAGGGAACGGGAGGTTACGCGCCGCTTCTGCGGCCGCGCGCACTCGGTCGGCTGCCTGTTCAAGTTCATAGGGTGCGGAGTTTGTGCGTCCGGGTACATCTTCGATGGAGCCGCCGACCAGTCCGGTTTCGGCGGCAAGCCGGATCGTCTCTGCGGCGGTCTTAGGGGCGTCGCCAAAACCATTTTCTAAGTCGGCGCTTACCGGCAGGTCGGTCGCTGAGGCAATCGCAGTCACGTGTGCCAGGGTTTCGTCACGATCAATCGAGTTGTCGCGTCGTCCGGCTGAAAAGGCATAACCAGCGCTGGTTGTGGCCAGGGCCTCAAAGCCCAAGTGGGCGAGCAGTCGCGCGGTTCCCACGTCCCATGGGTTGGGAATGATGAATGCCTTTTCACGCTGGTGAAGCGCGCGGAAGGCCTGTCCCTTTTCTTTTTGAGTCAACATAGAAGTCACCTTTGTTCTACTCGAGGGAAGTTGAAGGTTCCGTCGACTACCTCGACGAAGTTCCTTTCTTCACGTAGGATAAGCCGCTTGGTTTGCGCCATGGAGAAATTTTCGAGTGCTTCCGGATCTGATTTCAGGCGTGCTCGATAGCTCTCATAAGACGCCAGACTGTCGAAGGCAATCAATCCCCAAGCTACATCGTTCGTGCCTTCATAGGGAAGAAAATATCCCACAAGATGGCCACCGCATCGCGGGATGATGCGGCCCCAATTCTCGGCGTACTTCTTGAACTCGTCTCGTTGAAATGGATCGATCTGGTAGCGGATAAAGCAGGTGATTGTCATTTGATGTCCTCTTGTCGAATCGCACGCACCTTCATCAATATGCGGGTTGCCCGACATGAACACTTCGTTTATCATCAAAGTATGAATGTAGAACAGCATGCCGACACTGCGGTTTCTAGAATTGCGGCGGCGATTGGCGAGCCGGCGCGTGCCCGTATGCTCTACTGCCTTTCGGACGGGCGAGCGCGAACCAGCACGGAACTTGCGGTGGTCGCTGACGTAACCCCGTCAACCGCCAGCGTGCACCTGCAGCGGCTGAAGGCCCAACGGTTAGTGAAAGTGCTCGCCCAGGGGAAGCATCGCTACTACAGTCTCGAAGGGAACAACGTGGCCGCCGCGCTTGAAGCCTTGAGTGTGCTGGCCGGCGGATCTCGTGTTGAATTTGTGCCGAACACGCCCAGCCGGCTGCGTGCCGCGCGGACTTGCTACGATCACATCGCGGGCTCGTTAGGAGTCTCGCTGCATGACCGCTTTCAGGCGCTCAGATGGCTGTCGTCGGATTCGACGACGAGCTGCGACCTCACTTTAAAGGGAGCGAAGGGGTTCGAGGCGCTGGGCATTGACGTCGAAGTTACTCGGACGCTGCGTCGCCGTTTCGCGTATGCCTGTGTCGACTGGAGTGAGCGGCGTCCGCATCTCGGCGGAGCACTGGCGGCGGCCCTTCTGAAAGTCGCACTCAAAAGAAAATGGGTGCTTCAGGATCTCGACAGCAGAGCTCTAGGCGTCACCAGTCTTGGGCGACGAGAAATGCTGACGCGATTTGGCCTTCGGGTTTGACGGCAGAGGCAGGATGCGAAAGGCTATCTCCGACTGATGTTGCGTTACGCCGACCTGATCGCCGCCTCGGACTACCCGAATCGTGGGTCAGAATGACAACCCAACTGTAGGCATAACAATTTAATTGTTCGAGTTCTGCCGGCTTCGGATGTGAAGCAAAATGGAACTGAGACTTCCTCAATGACGTAACTAATGTCAGGAGCAAGTAATCCGCCTGTCCGGCACGGCTGCTGCTTCCTGCGCTATGATTTCAAAATTGCACTCGTTCATCACTTCCCGACAAATGGAGTGTTATTCATGTCTTTGTGTTTGAGGCTCGTCGTCTGCCTCCTTGTAGCTTCGTCTGCTGTGCCGATGACCGCTCAGAGCGGTAGTTCCGGTCCGGCAATTCCCACGACTACATTGGCGATCAATTCTTCCACGCCGCTGTCGCAGCGGGTTGTGGCTTATGACATGGACGCTAAGTACAACGCGAAAGCTCACACCCTCGACGCCAGCGAAACCTTGACTTATCACAATCTGACGGGGCAAGCCCTCGATACATTTCCCTTTCATCTTTATTTGAACGCCTTTCAGCCAACGTCTACGTGGATGCAGGAAGGAAAACGGGAGGGCACTCGCGGGCAGGACTTTGAAAAATGGGACAACAAGAGCTACGGCGCGGAGGAGATCAAGAGCTTTGAAGTCGTGGGCCAGGGAGACTTCACTTCGCAGTTGCAGTACATTCATCCCGATGACGATAACAACGACGATCGCACGGTCGTTCAAGTGCATCTGTCCAAGCCGATTCCACCCGATGGCTATGTTCAGTTCAAGATCAAGTTTCACGATCAATTTCCGCAGACCATGGAGCGAACGGGCTGGAATCGCGACTTCGTTCTCGGCGGTCAATGGTTTCCCAAAGTGGGCGTCTGGTGGCACGGCGCGTGGAATTGCCACCAGTTCCACGCGTACACGGAGTTTTTCGCGGACTTCGGTGTTTATGACGTGAAGCTCACGCTTCCTGAGTATGAAGTGGTGGGAGCCAGCGGCATTGAAGTCAGCAGCGTGAACAATCCCGACGGAACGAAGACTGTCGCATACCACGGTGAAGATATTCATGATTTCGCGTGGACGGCGAGCCCGCACTATTTGATTTATAACGACACGTTTCAAGGGAGCATGGGCCCGGTGAAGCTGCGAATCATGATGCAGCCAGCACACTGGCGCCAGGTGGAGAGGCAAGCGCGCGTTCTGAAGGAGAGCATGGACCGCTTCGATCGCTGGTACGGCCCCTATCCTTATAAGACCCTTACACTGGTGGATCCGGACCCGGGTTCGCCGGCATTCGGTATGGAATATCCAACCTTCATCACCGGGGGGACGACTTGGTGGGAGCCGGAAGGGGCTCATGGGGACTCGGCGGAAACTATCGAACATGAATTTGGCCATCAATATTGGTACGGCATGGTGGCCACGAATGAATTCGAAGATGCTTGGATGGACGAGGGCATTAACCAGTACACGCAAATCAAGGTCATGGATTCTATCTTTGGCCCTTCCACTTCGGTTCTCAATCTATGGGGTATCACCGAAGGACAGACGGACGAAGACAGGCTGTACTATGTGGGTTTTGCCGACCTTGATCCTATGTCTCGCAACGGTTGGCAGTACGCTGATTTCAATTCCTACGGCGGAATCTCCTACGGTAAGACTGCTCTGGTGCTGCGCACTCTCGAAAACATGATTGGTGAAGATACTATGCGTCAGGCGATGCATACGTATTTCTTGCGCTACCGCTTTACTCATCCCGCAAGAGAAGATTTCCTGAAGACCATTGAGGAGGTTTCTGGCAGGGACTTGCGTTGGTACTTTAACCAGGCTGTTTATGGCACGCAGGTGTTGGACTACGAGGTAATGAAGATCAGTTCTGTGCCGGTGGATTGGTACAAGGAAAACTTGACAGAGAAAAAGGGCCAGACGGAATACGTCTGCAATGTCTGGATTCATCGCAAGGGGGAGTTCGTTATGCCCATCGACGTTGAAATCAAGTTCAATAACGGCGACAAGGTCCGCGAACATTGGGACGGGCAAGATCGGTGGGTGAGATATTCTTATCAGAAAAAGGCGACCATAGAATCGGTCGAAGTCGATCCCGATCACAAGATTCAATTCGACCGCAACAACTTTAATAACAGTCGAACCGCGGAAGCGAACGGCGGGCCGGCGCGCAAACTGACAAACTATTGGACTTGCATTGGGCAGTTCTGTGCGCAGTTGCTGGCTTGGTGGATGGTGTAAGTGGACATCTCAATGAACGAGAACAAAAGTTTGGTTTCGGCGGGCGCTGCGATTGCAGGGCGTAACAAACGTTATGTTGTCTGGTTCTACCTGTTCAACCTGGCGTTAGCCCATTTCGGAGCGGCTTCCTTTAGCGATCAGGCGCACGCCATCCTGGACCACAGCCTCCATGCTGACAAACTGTTTCATGGATTCATGGGGGTATTCAGTGAAATGATCGGGCGTCCGGAATTCGGGGCGCTGCCCGGGGCGGCCCATCCTGCAATGATGTTCGCTGTCATATTCTTCCTTTTGACCCTGACGTTCATGCCCGGAGTGCTGCTGGGTTATGCCTCCGATCATCGGCTCCCTCGCGATGAGTTTTTTCGTGCCTGCGGGAAGAATGTGTGGCGATTTGTTCGGCTTGTTTTATTCTTCACGATTACCGCAGGAATTATTGCCGGGATTTTGTTCGGAGCGTTGAACGCGCTGGTCACAGCCGCGGATAAGACTTCGAATGAAAGGCTGCCATTCTTTTTGCAACTCGCCGGCACAATCATCATTTTTCTGGTCTTGACTGTGATACGCATCTGGTTCGACCTTGCCCAGACCGACGTGGTCCTGAGGGACGAGTCCGCGGTTCGCAAATCGGTTGTGGTCGGATTCCGCAAGACGCGATGCAATCTCGGACGGCTGTTGACCAGCTATGTCGTGATTGCAATTGTGGCACTGGCCGTCCTTATGGCCGGAATCTTGCTGTGGCACGCGATTGTCCCGCCAAGCAGTGTTGCGGGAGCATTCATCATCGGCCAGGCGACTTTGCTTCTGCTTCTCGGTACACGTTTCTGGCAGCGAGCCACGGCGGTTGCGTTCTATGTAAAAGAGCTTGCTGAGCCGGTTGAAGAAGCGAAACCTATCCGCGCGTTCGCGACTCCATTGGTTCCGTAAGATGATCGCCAATCCTTCGTAGTTCTCTGGGAAGGTGTGGACATATCCACACACTGTCTATTACCGAACACCATCCAAGCTAAAGCGCATATCGCTAAGTGATCCACCATCAACAAAATAAGTAATGGTTTGCAGAGTGCTATTTCGTCAAGCGTAAGCGCACGACGGGAGCTCACAAATGCAAACCTTTATGACAGCCATCACGGTGACTGCGGGAATGGCCTTCTCATTGGCGATCGCAGTCCTGGTAGAAGAATGGATTTTCGGGAAAGTGTTCGGCCTGTTTTTTCCCCGGCCGGCAATGCAAATCGAAACTGGGCAGGAGTGCCGAAGCGAGGAGGGCGTATGTTGTTCTTAAAGTATTTGCTTATGCTAGGCGGCATCGGGATGATCGCCGTCGCCGCTGGAATTCTGGCCTACGACATTTACCTGGAGATGAAATACCGGCAGGCGCTTGCCACAGCCGGTGCAGGGCAGTTGCCACCCGCGCCCCAAGTGCGCTGGCGAAGCTCTTTGGCGCTGGTATTGCTGGCGTGGGGACCCATGGTGTTGGCGTTGGGCATCGTGGTTGTGCCCAGCGGCATGGCTGGGGTTCGAGTCAGCCAAACTAGCGGGACATTGCCGGGTTCGCTATATCCCGGTGCGCATTTCGTCGTGCCGCTTGCGGAGACGGTTGTGCTCTTTGACACCCGTGACCAGTTGTTCACCACCGGCGCTTTGGAGAACGAGAGGGCAGCCGGCGCCGGCAAAGGCACGAAATCCGAACCGCTAAACGTGCAGGCAAAAGAAGGGCTCACCCTTGGCCTGTCGATCACAGTGCGATACCGGCTTGATCCCAAGCATTTGGATTACATCCAGAGCAACTTGCCCCAGCCGGTAGAAAAGGAAATCGTGCCGGCGGTGGTTGCGAGTGCATGGCGTGAACTCGTGCCTAATTACACGGTCAGAGATGTGTTCGCGGCGAAGCGTGAGGAAGTGCGCAAGCGGGCGTCCGATGTCATCACGCAAAAACTGGCGGCGGATGGAATCATCGTGAAAGAAGTGATGCTGCGCGATATCCAACTGCCACCTGAATATGCGAAGGGGTTGGAGAGTCTATTGCTCAAAGAACAGGAAAGTGACCGTATGGCGGTGCAGACCGATATCCAGCAAAAGCAAGTTAGGATATCCGAACTTGAAGCCGAAGCCACGAAGGCTCAGCAGGTAAAGCAGGCGGAGGGAGAAGCCCAGGTGCGCGTGCTGCAAGCGAAAAGCGAGGCCGACGCGATGCAATACACGCTGCCGCTGAAGCAGAAACAGATTGAACAATCGAAGTTAGAGGCCGAAGCTCGCAAAGAAACTACCGTCAAGAATGCGGAAGCACAGGCGGAGGCCAAGGTGATTGACAGCAAAGCTGAGATGGAGCGGCGCAAATTGCTGGCGGAAGCGGAGGCGGATCGCATCCGCGTAACCGCTGCGGCAGATGCGGTGCGAATGCAGGGTGAAGGCGCGATCCTGAAGCAGAACCCGTTACTGATTAATAAGATTGTTGCCGAACGGCTCTCCGACAAGCTGCAGATCATGATGGTACCGGCAGATGGAAAGTTCTTCTTCGCCAATGACGTGCTACGCAGCATGAGCGTGGCGAATCACTCTAGCCAGGCCGAACCGGATGAGCAGCCGAAGTAGGTTTTGGTAGGGCGCGCATCTTGCCGGCTATCGAACGGGACTTTTGCTTCTGTCCCGGCCAGCCGGCAAAACGCCCGCGCTACAAAAGGTGACTCCAATCAGTACAGGGCTATATGCGAAACGCCAGCGACAACGCGGTTTATAATTCGCGCATCCCGCACATGCGTGTTTCGTCATCACGATTCAAACCGGCGGCCTACCTTTTTGTTCTGATACTGATGCTTGCGCCGATAGTCTTCGCGAGTGACTGGCGTGCTCCCGAAGCGCAACTGGCGCGACAAATTGCCGCAGCTGCGGGCCCCGGAACGGTAGCGCTCGACGTAGTGAACCGATCTTCTCTCAGCCGCCCAGACGTCGAAGTGATCCGGCGAGGGCTCCAAGCCGAACTTGTAGCTTTGGGGATACGTTCTGCAGATGCAGACCAGGCCGCTGCCACCGTGCGGCTTACTTTTTCTGAGAACCTGCAGAATTACGTTTGGGTCGCTGAAATTCGTCAGGGGGCTAACGAAGCCTCGGTAGTTATGGTTTCCGCGCCGAAGCCGATTTTATCGGCAGAGGCGCACCCAGCGGCCGTCCTCATTGTTCAGAAGACGCTGCTGTGGAGCGATGAAAACCGCATTCTGGATGTTGCGCTCGTGAACAGCAGCCCGCAGTACATGATTGTCCTCGAGCCAGAAAGCGTCCTGCTATTCAAATTCCGGGATGGACGCTCGCAGCAGGAACAATCGTTGCCCATACCACATTCGCATCCGTGGCCACGCGATCCGCGGGGGCGATTAGTCTTGCGGAAAGATCACCTCTTCGATGCGTACTTGCCCGGGGTTTTCTGCCGAAGTTCCACGGCTGCGCCTTTGACTTTGAGCTGCTATGAGAGCGATGATCCCTGGCCGCTGGGGGCGGAGCAGAACGGCCTGAGTGCGTTCTTTGCTCCCTCGAGAAATTTCTTTACCGGAGCGCTTTCGCCGGGTATTGAAAAGCAAACAACAGTGAGTGCTTTCTATTCGGCTGCCGTACTGCCGCGAGATAAGTACAAGCTGTGGATCTTTGCCGGCGTCGACGGCCAAATCCACTTGCGGGATGGAATGACGGACCAATCCGTGGAAAGAGCAGATTGGGGCAGCGACATCGCGAGCGTGCACAGCGGTTGCGGTCTGGGGTGGCAGGTGTTGGCCACGGGTAACGGACATGGGCCCGGCGAAACTGTCCGAGCTTTTGAAATTGCGGATCGCGAACCGGTTGCCATAGGCCAAGCTGCGGAGTTCAACGGCAGCATTACGGCCCTTTGGGCTGATTCGGATGGAAGCGGAGCGATCGCAGTTTCACAGAATTCGGAAACGGGGAAATATGAGGCTTACCGGCTTTCCATTCTTTGTGGCGAGTAGTTTGTTTTGCGTTCTCAGCGCTGGCGCTGTTACGCGGCCGCATTATGGGGGGACTCTACATGTCCAGATGCGCGCTACACTCACATCTCTGGACCCGGCGGGTTCGAATGAGCCTGACTGGTTCGGGCTTCGCAATCTTTCTGGCTTGATGTTTGAAACTCTGGTTTCATTGGACGAGCAGGGCAGACTTGCGCCCGTACTCGCGAGTTCCTGGCAGGCTGAACCGGGCAATCAACGTTGGCAGTTTTTCTTGCGACCTGGAGTGACTTTCCAGGATGGCACGCCAGTAACGCCGGACGCAGTCGCGGCTTCCCTTCGAAATACAAATCCGACATGGAAAGTATTCTCCGAGGGAGAAGGTGTCATCATTGAACGTGATTCCGCCGCTCCCAATCTCCCTACTGAGCTGAGTTTGCCGCGCAACAGCATCGTCCGACGGGAGGGTGGAAAAATTTCCGGCAGTGGACCTTTCGTGGTCTTGCACTGGGATCCAGGAAAGAAGCTTTTGCTGGCGGCGCGCGACGACTATTGGGATGGCCGAACGTTTCTGGATGCAATTGAAATTGAGATGGGAAAAAGTTTTCAGGAGCAGATGATCGCGTTCGACCTCGGGAAAACGCAGATCATAGAAGTTGCACCGGAACGCGCGCATCATGCGGCGGCGGAAGGCCGTCACGTGGAGAGTTCAGCGCCGGTAGAACTGGTTGCGTTGGTGTTTGGCCACGATCCGCAGTCGCCGGAGGACGGACGACAGCGTCAAGCTCTCGCGCTCTGCATTGACCGCGAGTTGCTGAATACAGTCGTGTTGCAAGGTGGAGGAGAACCTGCTGGCGGACTTCTACCGAATTGGATGAGCGGCTACGGTTTTCTTTTCCCGGCATCCATGAACCTGGAGCTTGCACGGCAGGTCCGTAGCGAAATTCCGCACACAACTTCCTGGACCCTGGGCTACGACCCAGCGGATCCCACGGCCCGCGTAATCGCGGAGAGAATCGTGCTCAATGCTCGCGATGCCGGGCTGGGAATGCAGATCACAAGCGCGAGTAGCGCCGATGTGCGGGTTATGCGCCTTCCAGTGATCTCGCTCAATAGTCAGATCGCCCTCTGTGACTTGTCCGCAAAGCTCGGACTTACACAACCCAAGTTCGCTTCCGGGTCCGTTGACGATCTCTATACTGCGGAGAACAAGTTGCTGCAATCGCAACGAGTAATTCCGCTGCTGCATCTGCGGGCGGCATACGGGGTGTCTAATACGGTGAGGAATTGGCGGACAGCCCGCGACGGGAGCTGGCGTTTGCCCAACGTCTGGCTTGCGGAGAAACCATGATCTTCCGGCGGAAACTTCTGGGTGTGTTTGCGCTGGCGATCTTGGTCTCGGTAGCGGCTGTTGCCCTGAGCATCTCGTCGCTGACGCGGGCGGCTTTCGAAAAAGCGAATGAGGAGCGCAGTGCAGCCTTGGTCGCGCAATTTCGCCGTGAGTTCAACCGCCGCGGGGAAGAAGTCGCGCATCGTGTGGAGAACATTGCAGCCAGCGACGCCACAACTCGCATGGCTCTCGCTTTAACTCGCGGCTCCCCGGACTACAGCGCATATCTCAACGAAGCGGGAAACATTGCTAACAATCAACAGCTCGATTTTCTAGAGTTCGTCGATAGCGAGGGCGCAATCGTTTCATCCGCACAATCGCCGGCCAAGTTTGGATACAAGGAAACTCCAGCACTTGTGCCTACCGTTCCTAAAGGTGCTTTTTTAAAGATGGAGGAACTGGCCGATGGCGCTGCACTCGGACTATTTGCAGTCAGAGAGGTGAACGTGGGTGAGAAGCCACTCTTTGTGCTCGGCGGCCGCCGCATTGATAAAGACTTCCTCGCCAGCCTCGAGTTGCCTGCGGGCATGCGAGCCATGTTTTACCAAAATCTGGGAAGCGGCTTTTCTCCCGAGTTCTTGATTGACAGTTCAGGTGCTGTGCGCCAAACAGGTCAAATTGCCCCCATTATTCAGCAGCTCCAGCATCAGAGACAGGAGACTACGACGCTGGTGCATTGGTCCTCGAACCCAGTCGATGACGAAACTATCGACGCCATCCCCCTCAACGGACGCGATGGCCAATTACTTGGCGTGCTATTGATTGGCAATTCACGCCGACCTTATGTTGAACTTCGCCAACACATCCACTCAGCCGCATTGTTGTCAGGAACGGCCGGGATTTTACTGGCTGTTCTGCTAAGCGGATGGGCATCGGCCCGTGTGACCCGCCCATTGGAACAACTCGCTCGTGCGGCGCACGAAGTGGCGTCCGGCAATTGGAATGTACAAGTGGAGGTCACTTCGTCCGACGAACTGGGGGAGTTGGCGGAAGCTTTCAACGGCATGACTCGCGAGCTCTTGGCGCAAAGAGAGCATTTGCTGCAGGCTGAACGCGTCGCGGCATGGCGAGAGTTGGCGCGCCGGCTGGCGCATGAGCTGAAGAATCCGCTTTTCCCGCTGCAATTGACGGTGGAGAATTTGCTGCGGGCGCGGCAGCAAAGTCCTCAGCAGTTCGAGGAAATCTTTCAAGAAAGCTCTTCGACGTTGTTGGCCGAGATCGCGAATCTCAAAGCCATCGTCTCGCGTTTCAGCGAATTTTCCAGGATGCCGCAACCGCGGTTCCAGCAGATACAGCTCAATGACGTCGTGCAGAATGCAGGCCGGCTGTTTCAAGCTCAACTCAGTGCGCCGGAGCGGACGCCGATCGAATGTAGACTGGAACTGGCCGAACCCATGGTGCCAATCGCGGCAGATCCTGATCTGTTGCACCGTGCACTCTCAAATCTGGTATTGAATGCGATGGATGCTATGCCTAACGGCGGAACGCTTACGCTGCGCACCAGGCAGCACGGCGAATTGAGCGCTATCGAGGTGTCTGATACCGGCACCGGGCTTACCCCCGAAGAGTGCCAGCGTTTGTTTACTCCGTACTACACTAGCAAACCGCAGGGCACAGGACTTGGCCTCGCCATCGTTCAATCGGTGATCAGCGACCATGGTGGCAGAATCAGTGTTGACAGTGAATCCGGACGAGGAACAACATTCGTGATTGAACTGCCAAGGAATGCGGATAAGTTGCAGAACGTTGATCGCTCACTCGACGCAACTGCGGGGAGCCATTAGTGGGGCAGAAAGCCAATCTTCTGATAGTGGATGACGAACCCAACACGTTGGCTTCGCTTTCGCGCGCATTCCGCCTGGCGGGCCACGAAGCTACGGTTTGCAACAGCGCACTGAAGGCGCTCGAAGTTGCCAAGACGCATAACTTTGATTTGATCTTCTCCGACGTAGTCATGCCTGGCAAAGACGGGCTTTCGTTTCTTGAAGACCTCCGGTCGCAAGGAATCACGGTGCCGGTGGTCATGATGTCAGGCCAGGCGCACATTGAAATGGCGGTGCGCGCCACAAGGCTTGGAGCGCTCGACTTCCTGGAAAAACCGGTCTCCACGGAAAAGCTGCTGCTCACGGTGGAGAACGTGCTTAAACTTCGACGTCTGGAATCGGAAAACCGCCAGCTTCGGCAACGCCTGGGCAAGCACGAAATTGTGTGGACTTCCGAGGTCATGCGCAAAATTATGGCCCAGGTAGAGCGCGTAGCGGCCAGCGAGTCGCGAGTGTGCATTCTGGGAGAAACTGGCACGGGGAAAGAACTGATTGCGCGCACGCTGCATGAACGCAGTCCGCGATCCGCGGGTCCTTTCATTACTCTGAACTGTGCTGCAGTGCCGGCGGAGTTGATCGAATCCGAGCTATTCGGACACGAAAAGGGCTCATTTACCGGCGCGGCCGCGCGTCATACGGGAAAATTCGAACAGGCGGAGCAGGGCACAATTTTTCTGGACGAGATCGGCGACATGCCTCTATCCATGCAAGCCAAGTTGCTGCGCGTGCTTGAAGAAGGTGAGGTAGAACGCATCGGCGGAGACAAACCAACTTCCGTCGATGTGCGTGTGCTTGTGGCAACCCATCGGAACTTGGAGGCCCTGGTACGTGAGGGCAAGTTTCGCCAGGACCTTTTCCATCGAGTGTATGTGTTCCCCTTGGCCCTGCCGCCTCTACGCGAACGTCGAGAGGACATTCCGGCCCTGGTTGAACACTTTGCCGAACAGGTTTGTGCTCAGAATAATTGGAAGCCAATCCCCTTCACGCCGGCGACGATTGAAGCGCTTACGGCTTATCCGTGGCCAGGCAATGTCCGCGAGCTGCGCAACGTGGTAGAGCGATTAATGTTGTTGGCGACCGATGGCGAGGTCACCATAGATACGTTTCGTTCTACATTGCTTTCTGCTCCGGCCAGCCTGCCCCCGCTTGGAACAAGCTCTGGAATTTTGGCCGAGCGGGTACAGAACTTCGAGCGCGACGTGATTCTCGCGGAGCTTAAACGAACCAATTACCACATCACGAATGCTGCGAAATCACTCGGTCTGGAGCGCAGCCATCTTTACAAAAAAGCTGAGCAACTTGGAATTGATATTCATAAGCAGCGCCGCGAAGAAGAATCGGGTGCTTCCTAGTATCCTGTCTTTTGCTCTGCAGAGCCTGAAAGGCGCTACTATGTTGCATCGTTGCGGCATCACTAAAGCGATGCTCTGATACGAATCGAGCATATTTTCAGCAGCTTGTTAGGTCGGACCACCGACCAGATATTCTCCCACCACCTCATTATGATTTATGCTGTCCGACTTGGAACATTTTGACTGGAGGGTACGTGATTCGATCATTTCGGCTTGTTCTTATCATTCTTCTCGCCGGACTTTCGCTCTTGGGAGTCAGCCAGGCACAGCAGTATCCAGAAAGCATGTATCAGGAAATGCGCTGGCGCATGATCGGGCCTTTTCGTGGCGGCCGGACTCGGGCGGTGGCCGGCGTACCGGGCCAGCCAAATGCTTTTTATATTGGCGCGGTGAATGGCGGAGTGTGGAAGTCGAACGATTACGGGCGCACATGGATGCCGATTTTCGATCAAGCACCCACTCAATCGGTCGGTGCCATCGCGGTAGCTCCATCGGATCCCAATATTATTTATGTGGGGAGCGGCGAAGGGCTACACCGGCCTGACCTCTCGGTCGGCGATGGAATTTACAAGTCCACGGACGCAGGGAAAACATGGACCCATCTCGGTCTGCGTGATGGGCAGCAAATCCCAGCGCTGATAGTCGATCCCCGTGATCCGAATAAATTGTTCGCGGCGGTGCTCGGGCATCCCTACGGTCCGAATGAAGAGCGCGGCATCTTCCGCTCGACCGACGGGGGGAATACCTGGCAGAAAGTGCTGTACAAGGATGAAAATACCGGTGGATCCGATGTTGAGATGGATCCCTCGAATCCCGATGTGGTCTACGCTTCTTTGTGGGAAATGCGCGAGGGTCCATGGGAGGACAACAACCAGTTTCAAGGAACTGGTGGTGGTCTTTTCAAATCCACGGATGCTGGGAGCACCTGGCATCAATTGAAGAACGGTCTGCCCGACAACCTGACGCAAATCAATGTAGCGATCGCCGCTAGTCAACCCAGCCGACTCTATGCAACTGTGGCCACGACCGACAAGGGAGAGTACGGCACTGCTGCTGGCTTGGGCGTGTACCGCTCCGATGATGCCGGGGAAAACTGGCACTCGGTTACGACTGATCCGCGTCCCGCCATGCGCATTGGCGGCGGCGATCTTTCAATTCTAAGAGTCGATCCAAAGAATCCCGACGTGGTGTATAGCGTGAGCATCGTGGTCGTGCGCTCCACGGATGGTGGCAAGACCTGGACGAGCATTCGCGGCGCACCCGGCGGGGACGACTACCAGAACCTCTGGATCAATCCGAACGATCCAAACATTCTTCTCGTGGTCAGCGATCAGGGCGCCATTGTGACCGTCAACGGTGGACAAACGTGGAGTTCGTGGTACAACCAGCCGACTGCGCAGCTTTATCACGTTGCCACCACCAATGCTTTTCCCTATCGGATTTGTGCTGGACAGCAGGAGAGCGGCTCAGTGTGCATTTTGAGCCGTGGCAATGACGGCGAAATCACGTTCAGGGACTGGCACCCCGTCGCCGCCATCGAATACGGTTACGTCGCGCCTGATCCCCTTGATCCAGATATTATTTATGGCGGTGGCAGAAGCGAGGTTTCGAAGTATCACTGGTCTACAGGGCAGGTCCAGAACGTCACTCCCATCCCATTGCGCGATGCGAAGTACCGTACCGATCGCACCGAGCCTACTCTTTTCTCACCGGTTGATCCTCACATTCTTTATTTCGCCTCAAACGTATTGTTCAAAACTACAGACGGCGGGCAGACATGGCAAACCATTAGCCCGGATCTCACCCGGGAGAATCCTGGAGTGCCGCCGAGCGTGGGCTCGCTTGCCTCGAAGAATCCCGATGCGGGTAAGCAACGCGGAGTAATCTATGCCCTCGCCCCATCGTTTAAAGACGTGAATACTTTGTGGGCCGGGACGGACGACGGCCTGATCTGGATCACTCGGGATGGTGGAAAGAATTGGAACAACATCGCGCCACAGGAATTGACGGCCTGGAGCAAAGTGACCCAGATCGAGGCTTCACATTTCGATGACCAATCCGCTTACGCGTCCGTGAGCCGCTTCCGCATCGATGATTTGCGACCATATATATACCGCACCCACGATGGAGGGAAGACGTGGAAGTTGATCTCAGGCAGTTTGCCGCCTGATGCGCCCGTTGACACGGTGCGCGAGGACCCGGTTCGCAAAGGCCTGCTCTTTGCGGGCACCGAGACCAGCGTCTGGGTTTCGTTTGACGACGGTGATCACTGGCAGTCTCTGCAGTTGAACTTGCCCCATACCTCGATGCGCGACCTTGGAATTCATGAGGATGATCTGATTGTTGCCACCCACGGGCGATCATTCTGGATACTGGACGGCATCACGCCTTTGCGGCAGCTCGCCGAAGCAACGGCGAGCTCGAATGCCCATCTCTTCAAACCCGCACCTGTGTACCGAGTGCGGCGCAGCACCAATCCTGATACTCCGATTCCGCCAGACGAACCGGCGGGCCAGAATCCTCCGGACGGCGCGATTCTTGGTTACTTCCTCGCGCAACCTGCGTCCGGTCCGGTGACCCTTGAGATTATCGATGCGAAGGGAGAGTTGGTACGTCGCTATTCCAGTACTGAGAAGCCGGAAGTGAGTCAGGCAGAGTTAGAGAAGCAGATTATTCCACTTTACTGGATCCGCATGCCTAAGATTCTTTCAGCAAGCGCTGGCATGCACCGCTGGGTATGGGATCTGCATTATCCATCCCCGACAGTTTCGCACCATGAGTATCCGATTGAAGCCGTGCCCTACGATACTCCCCGATCGCCACTCGGCCCGCTTGCATTGCCTGGAGAATACTCCGTGCGACTCACTGTTAACGGACACACTTCTACGGCACCGCTGACCGTAAAGATGGACCCGCGGGTAAATACGCCGCCTGCCGGAATCGAGCAGCAATTCACCTTGGAGATGCGTTTGGCTTCGGGGGTGACCGGAATATCGGGGGCAGTGGCAGAGGCGAAGTCAGTACTCGATCAAATCCACAAGATCGGGAACCAGCCCAAGGGTGAGCTTGCGGAGTCGATCAAAGCGCTCGAACAGAAGGTCACAACGATCCTGCGAGGATCGACACCGGAGGTCAGCGGGGCGCCGCCGGAACCTACACTTACTCGGGAAGCTACCGCGGTGGGCGCGCTCTATGGCGGCATCGGACAAGCCGATGCCGCGCCGACAGTAGCTCAAGTAAAGGCAGTAGCAGATACTGAGCGTGACCTTGCTGCGGTGATGAAACGCTGGGAGGAAATCAAGCAGTCCGATATACCGGCATTAAATCGGCAACTCAAGAAGGCGAACTTAGTGGAGATTCGTCTCGATGCGATGGTGCAGGCCGGCGAAACGCAAGGCGACTTGGAGTAGAAGCATTATTAAGCGGCGATCCCGCGGATATCAGTGGGCAGCGCGGGCAAGAACCTAGATCCCTCGCTTTGCTCGGGATGACAAGCGTAGTCGTCATTCTGAAAGAGCGTGAGCCACAAGTTATTCAGCGATCAAGAGGTTTTCAGCAAAAGGCCATTCCTCATCGATCCACTGGGAATCACAGCGGAAGCCTGTATTCGCGGCGATGCGAGATATCTCGCAGAGAGAATACTTGTGACTGCTTTCAGTCCAAATGGTTTCGCCTTCCTGGAACGTCACTGAAAGAGCCGCTGCGGGGATGGCAACCGTTTGTCTTTCTCGGGAACGAATGTGCATTTCTACGCTGCCTACGTCCTCATTGAATCGCGCGACGTGCTCGAATTGTTCGAGGCGGAAGTCAGCATCGAGTTCGCGATTGATTCGTGCCAGCAGGTTCAGATTGAACGCCGCGGTCACACCCAGCGGGTCGTCATACGCATCCACTAACTGGTGAATAGGTTTTTCCAAGTCGGTGCCCAACAAGAGCGCGTCGCCCGATTGCAGGGTTTCTCGTATCTGACGCAGGAACTTTACATCTGCCGGATGCTCGAAGTTGCCGATCGTGCTGCCCAGGAACAGCACCAGCAGTTGCTCTCCCTGTTTGCGCCGGGCGGCAACTTCGATCAGTCCATCAAGATATTCGCGCTCAAAGCCGAGGATCCTGACAGACTCGATGTCGCCGAGTTCGCGCTGGCACATGTTGAGAGCAGTCCTTGAGATTTCAATGGGGCAATACGAAACTTGATGATGACGACTCAGCGCCTCGAGCATCCATCGCGTCTTCTTTCCACTGCCGCTTCCCAATTCAGCCACAATGGTTGGCGGAGTAAGTCTGGCCACGATTTCCTCTGAATGCCGGCGCAAAAGACGCTCATCCGCACGAGTCAATCCATACTCAGGAAGGACGCTGATGACCTCAAACAGCGCGGACCCAACACTGTCATACAAGTACTTGGAAGGCAGTTCCTTTTGCCCCGTCTTAGTCAAACCGAAACGCACATCGGCGATAAGTTCGTGACTGGCGTGGGTGGTGAAGATCTGCGTCAGCATGCTAGTCCTCCGAATCGATCAAGTACCAACGCAGCGAAATCCTGCGTAAACGTACTGGTAATGGGGCTGGAACCAGTTACGAAAAGAGCGCCGCAACATGCACGCGGCTGTGCGTGCTGAAGCCCCTTTCATAACGTAATGTTTGCCATCGAAGAAATTTGCGGAATAGCCGGGATAAAATGAAAACGGATGGAAGCCGGGGAATGGTTCAAACCGGCTTGAGGTCCACTCCCATCCATTGCCGAGCAAATCGGTGACGCCGAATGCGCTCTGGCCTTCAGGAAATGCGCCCACTGGAGTTGGATCCCAACTGTGAAAATCGAAATTGCCCTTGCTTGCATCAGGAACTGCACTGCCCCAAGGGAACAATCTTTCTGTATCGCTCACTGTTCCATAAGCTGCCCGATGCCACTGCGCTTCTGTGGGCAGCGACTTGCCTGCCCAGCGAGCATAGGCGCTGGCTTCCGCGTGGCTTACGTAGACTGGCCAATCCGGAGGCAGAGAAATTTCGTCAAGCATCGTGCGGTAAAACCAGCGGCCGTTGTTCCAACTCCAAAACACGGGATGCTGAATATTTTGCGACGTTCGCCAATTCCAATCTTCGTCTGTCCAGAATGCGCGATTCTCGTAGCCCCCTGCGGCTACGAAATCGAGGTACTGCTGGTTCGTTACTTTGTATTTGTCGATGGTGAAGGCTTCAACATCTACAGATTGAGCTTCGTATTCGTTGTCCCAACCAAAAGCCTTGGGGTCGCGACGCGGCAGCCCAAGCGTCGTACGTCCGGCGGGAATCTGGATCATTTCGGGTTCAATTGGCGGAGCGATCAACTCAGGCTTGCGCTGTATTCTCAGCTTCCGTTCAAGCGGTAACTGGTGGAGCATGTACGCCAACGTTTCCGCATGCATGAGCCGATGCTCGATTGCGACGTTGAGCAAGATGTTGGCCGTAAAATCTGTCCCCACCGGATTGGAATTCCAATCACCGGGTTTTAGTGTTGCCAGAGCAGCATCGATGCTTTCGCGGATGCGCTTGACGTAACCACGGGCGTCCGCGGCGGAAGGCCAATCGCGAGGTTGGTCGGATGGAAGCGCCCCATCTACTGGGTCGATTCCGAACGCGAACAAGTTATCGAGATCGGGATCGAAAGCTTTGAGCCCCAGAACCCGCTCGCGCAGGAGATTCCAATCGAATGCTTCCAAATGGCCGAGATAAAAAATGATTCGGTGTCTTTCTGGAATCGGCCGCTCATAGAGCGAGTCTGGCCTGACAATGTCAAAAATCTCGTCGGTTCGAACCTGAGCATCGGTGAAACGCTCAATCAGTTGGGTCGGGACTCCGATTGCCTGTTCCGCCACGGGCATGTTTAGTCTCCAAAGTCTCTGTAGTTGTCTTTCACAATCCCTCGGTGCGGATGCCAGGTCCAGTCGAACGCGGCGCAGGGATTCCCAACGGCTCTTTCCATGATCATCAGAAACCCCACCGCGACACCGGGAGCTAAGTCGACGAAAGTCGTTCTTTCGTCCGTCATCCGGTTAACTTGCCTCAACCTTAGATGCCCGTAGGCTCAGGTTGGAGGGAGGATTTTGCGGACTTTCAGAAAGTCCCATATAAACTTAGCCAAATGAGCAGGATACGGTGGCGAAGAGGCAAGACTTTTTCTGCGATTTGCGCTCTTCTTGGCGGGAGTGCACTAAAATATAGGATTGCCTGCTGGGAAAAGTTCTCATGGACGCGATATGAAAATCGAAAATATCCAATCTGAACTCTGGCCGGAATTGCCGCTTGATGCATGGAAGGATACTTACGCGACCCTTCATATGTGGACGCAGATTGTGGGCAAAGTTCGGCTTGCACTGAGTCCGAAAATTAATCATTGGTGGGAAGTGCCGCTCTACGTAACTTCGCGTGGACTCACAACTTCACCGATTCCCTACGACGGCCGAATTTTTGAAATCCAGTTTGATTTCATCCATCACAAATTGCACATTCGAACCAACGAGGGTGCGGAGAGAGTAATGGCGCTGGAGCCGCGATCGGTCGCCGATTTCTACCAGGAATTCATGCGTTGCCTCGCATCACTCGACATTCACGTAAGAATTTGGAAGATGCCGTGCGAGGTTCCGAACCCGATCGCGTTCGATCGGGATACAGAACATACTTCGTACGATCCTGAATTCGCGAACCGCTTTTGGCGAGTCCTGGTGTGTGCCGATGAGATTTTCAAAGAGTTCCGCTCGCGCTTTATTGGCAAGAACAGCCCTGTACATTTCTTCTGGGGCAGCTTCGATCTAGCGGTAACCCGATTCTCAGGCCGCCGCGCACCACCGCGAGAAGGAGCGGACCTTATTACGCGAGAGGCATATTCGCATGAGGTGATTAGCGCCGGCTTCTGGCCTGGTGGCGGCGATGTTAAGGACGCAGCATTTTACGTATACGCGGCTCCCGAACCGGCAGGCTTTGCGGAGGCGCACGTCGGCCCGGCGAAGGCTTTTTATCATCCACAATTGCACGAATTCCTGCTGATGTACGATGATGTCCGGAACTCGTCATCCCCTGGGGCCGCACTTTTGGAATTCTTGCAGAGCACGTACGACGCTGGGGCGACCCTGGGAAACTGGAATCGCGAAGAATTGGAGAGACCCGCGGCCTGAGATGTATTCACTTTCCTTAGGGTCCAGTGCGCAGTTCCGGAAGCTCTTCCTTTGTGTCCTTTGTGGTTCTAGCGTTTGCACTTCATCAACCACAAAGGACACAAAGGTACACAAAGGAAAGTCGGAACTTTGGCCCAGTTTAATCCTTACCTAGCCAGAGTTGTCCATTATTTCGGCGAGCTCTGAACATCCAGCGTACGCACCAGCCATGGAATAATCACCTGCTTGAAGATCAACGGGTCCGGCCACACCTTTACTTGTCGCCCCAGGTGCCCGCCTTGGGGATTGATCCAGGCATCTTTTGGAACGTCGCCTTTGCTCAGCAGCAAGTAGATGTCAGATATTGGTACCTGCGTATCCAGAACTCCTGCAAGGATCAGCATCGGTGTGGTCGGTTTGCCGAGGAGACCCTGTTTCACCAGGGACATCTTTTCGAGACTGGCCGCCAAGTCGTCTAATGTTTTGACCCCATCAAAAATATTCATCAACGCCGGTACTTGATCGAATAAATACTCTCGATTTCCAAGAAGTGAATTCATCAGGAAATCTTTTTGAAAGAAAGTGTCAATTGGCGGCGACTGTGCACTCGCACCTCTTAGCCTCGCGCGCTCGACAATTGAAAGTTTCGCGGCCCAGTACGCGCCCCAACTGACGCCGTGGATGGCTACTCTACTCTTGTCGATCTCCGGCCTGGTCTGTACGTAATCAATTACGCGCGATATCATGCGGTCGGCATTCTCACTAACTTTGATTGGCGCCTGTCCTGTGCCCGGTCCGTCCACGGCGAGAAAGCCAATACCAAAGGGCAGGATTGCGGCAAAGCTTTCCGACAGATCTTCCTTGCGACTATCTAACCCATTGACCGCGATCACCAGAGGGGCCGGACCTTTTGCATTCTTCGGAAGTCGCAAATAGGCGATAATCTCAGACCCTTCGAAAGGGATGTGAACGACTTCCAGCGGCGGATCCCAGAAGCCAGCGTGCGCCAGGAAGGCTTCAATGGCCTTGGCATAAGCGCGCTGTTTCCCAGGAGAAGCCGGATAGGGCCATCGTCCGAAAGAGTACAGGCGCCACGCCCGAATGTAGTCCGCATTCGCTTTTGCGGGCTCGGTTTTTTCCAGCGATTTCGCCTCGTTGAAGTAGCGGTCACCCACCGCCATAAACGCGGCTGCCCACTCATCTTTGTCGCGTGTCTTGATTGACGCGAATGCTTCTCGAACGTCCGCCGGATCAAGTCCGATCAGCGGATACATTCCGTTTTCCGCCCGATGAATGGCTTCCGCCTTTATCTCATCTAGCGTCCGCTCGTGTTGCTCTTGCGCAAAGACAGCGCCCGTCAGGACTACCATTAAGACCAACAAGCGTGGTATGAGTGCGGATAGACCTTTTCTTCTCATCTTCTGCAGCTCCGTATACAAAAAATGTCGTGAGGAGTCTCCAGCGAAAGGGCCGAACACTTGCGTCCGGCCCCTGCTCCCCTCAAACTTTCCACGATGATTGATGATGTACCTAGAATGCGAGCTTGAGCCCCAACTGGACTGAGCGTGGGCCTCCCGAACCTACGGCAGGATTCGCAGCGGCGATGTCAGGCGTAGCGCATCCACAACCAAAGTTTGACGCACCGGGGTCGTTCAGGCCAAAGCCATTCTGTCCGCCATAGGGATTAGCGAAATTCGGGTGATTCAAAATGTTGAAGAACTCCGCGCGGAACTGGGCATGCAAGCGTTCTCCAAAGTGCCAATTCTTCGCGATCGAGAAGTCCAGGTTCTTGAATCCTGAATCAGGGAAGATATTCCGGCGCATGGTTCCGAACTGTCCCTGAGGAGGTGGAATCATTATTGAGGAGCTTTTGGCGTAGCAGCCCCACGTATCCAGGGTCGACGTTGCTCCAATGGCCGCCGCTTCAGTCGTGCACGCTGCTGGGAAATTGCCAACCGTGTAATGCGGAATCGGTATCGGTCCAGACTTGAAGTCGTTGGGGTTACCGAAAAAGTCCCAGCGCTGCGGCGTAGCTTGGGGCGGGCTAACTGGCAAGCCTCCAAGCCCGGAAATGTCGGTCGTCAAATCGATCGGTCCCCAATATTGCGGACTCGCAATGGTTGCGATCGAGTTAATCTCCCATCCCTCGAGCATCTGACCATAGCCTTTTTTGCCGGGGAGGGCGTAAGTCAAGGAAATCGTTAGGCGGTGGCGAACGTCGAAATCGCTGTTGGCGTATTCCGCGCCTACATTGTTCGAATTTTGGGGAAGTCCGTATCCCGCGCCGAAGTCCCAGTTTGCGCTCACATCATCGAGCGCGTGCGAGTAAGTGTAGCCAGCTACCAAGCTCAGGCCATGATAGTTCCGCGAGGTCAGCGTCGCCTGCAGTCCGTTGTAGTTTGATCGGTAAAAATTTCCCATCTGAAAAATATTGCTCAGGTAGGGAAACTTCGCGTTAAAAGGTCGAGTGGCTTGTGAATCGGTACCCGGTGTTTCCTGATTGGCATCGCGAATCCCCACCAGGTTCGCTCCGTGGTTGCCCACGTATGCGACCTCGAGTGTAACGTTGGGCGCAAAGGCGTGCTGCACGTTCAAAGTCCAGTTCCACACATAGGGAGTGGTTAGGTTACGCACCACGCTCATGATCGGACACGGACCTGAGGCGTTGGGGTCGCAATTGATCGTGCTCCCGCTGACGTTGCCATAGAGCGGCGTGGCGCTGTCCCACTGAGGAACGTTGCCGGGAGCGATGGACAAATTGCCAGCCGTGATCGTGCCTCCAGCGGTGACCGGATTGGCGGTGCCGGTGCCAGAGATGATCGCCCCGGTGGGAACGTTGGAGAGGCCGAAGCTGTTGTTGAACGCGAGCAACGATTCCCAATTCACCGTCTCGTAGATCAGGCCGCCGCCCCCTCGCAATACCGTGGTCCCTTTGCCGGTCATGTCCCAGGCGAAGCCCATGCGCGGGCCGAAGTTCTTGTGATCGGGGTTGTACGGACTACCGACGCCGTTCATCCCAACCTGAATCAGTCCGGTCGGCGAATTGGGATCGAAATTGCCCAACTGATTATTGGAGTCTTTGAGGATCGAGCTGAACTCATAGCGCAGCCCAAAGTTGATTGTCAGGTTCCGGGTAGCTCGCCAGTCATCCTGGACAAAACCTGCGTAGGCCCAATTGTGGATTTGTCGAGCGGGATTGCCCGTTTGTACGGATGCCTTAAAGGGAAGCCCTGCGAAAAAATCCTCCAGCGCCGTGGATGTGGGGAAAGCAACTCCGCCCAAAAACGTGATACTGCCCCGTGCATTGCCAAAAGCGCCGCCGCTGACGCCATTGCGATGGAGTTCGCCACCGAACTTCAGAGCATGTTTCCCCGCAGTGTAAGACACGTGGTCGATGAACTGAGTGATGGTGTCGGGTCCCTGGAGTTTCGGCCACTTGAAGCCGCCTAAGCCAGGGATGAAAGCTCCAGCGAAGCCGATGCGCGGCAACCCTCCCGTGAAAGGACCGCTCACACCCGTATTAAGACCGTACGCTGACGCCGGCGTATTGAGATCGCCTGGGAAAGTGGGCTGGTAGAGGCGGTTGTAGCCGAATCTGGCCTCGTTGACCCAACGTGCAGTGGGGGTGAAAATCCAGCTTCCTCCGACCACCTGGGCGCGTGTGTGAATATCCGACCGCCATTTGGATTGCAGCTCCGGAAAATCCTCGACGGTTCCCGAGTTATTACCGAAAAAGTACATACCACTTACGCGCTGGCGTTCGGTAAAGTTGTAATCCACCTTCGCAACCACATTGTCCACGCCAACCTGATTGGGAAATCCGTTGACGATGTTGGTGGTTGGATTGTTGTTGGTGGGAAATCCGGTACCGTTGCAAGTGACCGTAGATCCGGTCACCGTGCAGCCCGAAATTGTTTGGCTAGCCGCGCTGATCGGCACATTGTTTGCCACCAGGTCAGCAATCGCATTCGGAATACTGTTAGCACAGTCACCCGAAACCAGGGGAGACGTGCAAGTCGGTATCGAAGGAGTGGGCAGCGCCACCATCGACGGACTGGTTACACCACCGAATTGATTGCCCACGTCGTAGCGTTGTCCTTCATACGATCCAAAAAAGAAGGCTTTGTCCTTGATGATCGGCCCACCAAATGATCCTCCGAACTGCTCCAGAGTCCGCTGGTTCTTCGGGCTGGGCGACTGACTGAAGGCGCAGGGATTGCTGGCGCAGTTGAAAAAGTTGCGCGCATCAAACACATCGCCATCGCGGCCGAAAGCGAATGCGGTACCGTGGAGAGAGTTCGTCCCCGACTTCAGTCCCACATTGACGACAGCGCCGGGCTTCCAGCCATACTCAGCGGGAGGGTTTTCCTGCAGGTTGAATTCCTGAATGGCATCGATCGGCAGGATGGTCGCCGAATCTCCTGCAATGCCGGCACCGTTGATAATACCTTGGCCCGAGAACGGCTCGCTGTTGTACAGGCCGTCGATGACGTAGGCGTTATCCTCGGCGCGGAGTCCGTTGGTGCTCGTCGTGGAGAATCCACCTCCGGGATAGCGCACCACGCCGGGCCGCAACTGCAGCAGATTCTCGTAATTCCGGCCGTTCAATGGAAGATCGTTAATGGTTACATTGCTAAGCGTTCCACCCAAGGTAGAGGAAGTGGTATCCAATAGCGGGATCTCTCCGCTTACCACCACTGTTTCGCTGACTTGGCCGGGTTGGAGTGTGAGGTCGATCCTGGCATCCTTCGCAACCTCCAATCCGATGTTTAGCCGCTCGACCGACTTGAATCCTTTGGCTTCAGCGCGAATCTTGTACACCCCGGGAGAGAGGTCGGGGGCCACATATTCTCCAGCCTGGTCCGTGGTCAGAGTGCGCGTAACGCCTCTCTGCATATCGGTGATGACGACTTGGGCGCCAGCCAGCGCCGCGCCGGTTTGGTCCGTGACTGCACCGAGGATACGGCCGGTGTATGTCTGGGCAAATAGCGGCAAACATGCCAGAAGCATGCCAATACTTAATCCCACCACTCGAACAGCTTTGGTCGGGGAACTCATGGGGCCTCCGCTAAACTTTTGCTTAATCCGGTCTTGCTACGTATTGTCCAAACCATTTGGCGCACGTAGGCGGACGTTTACAGACATATCGAATTTCGAAAATAGTGGTCTGACAGCTCTACCACTATGTACGCCGAGTGTCAAGCAAAGATTCCCAGTTGCCGGGATGGAGGAACTTCAGTCGCCACCGGTCGTCTACCAGAGACGGGCTACTGTTCTTTTTAGTTTTTTATATGGTATTTTGTAGCACGTAACATAGTGCTGCACGCAATGGTGTGCCAAATACGAAGGCCAACATTACACTTAAACTGGACACCGCCCTCTTGCGTGAAATCTGGGTGCTCGCAGCCGAAGAGGGAACGTCGATCAGCGCCCTTCTGGCTACTCGCCTAGAGCAAATCGTACGTGAACGCAAGGCTTATGACCGTGCCCGAAGGCGTGCCTTGGCCCGGCTTCGCGAGGGGCTGGACCTGCGGTGGAGCCCGCCGCGTTCCCGCAACGAGCTTCATGAACGATAACCATGTCCGACAAATACTTTGTTGACACAGCATATTTCTCTATGCGCACGACCGTTCCGCCGGCCTGAAACACGAGCGTGCTCGTGAGCTCGTCGAGCGTTTGTGGGTTTCTGGCCACGGTGTTCTGAGCACGCAAGTGCTGCAGGAACTCTGTATCAGTCTTCGGCGCAAAGTTGCGCGGCCGCTCCCAGTCGAGGAGATTCGCCGGCTCATCCAGGACTACGTATGTTGGGAAATCACTATCAACACCCCGGAATCGGTCCTGCAAGCTTTGGAAATTGAGGTCCGTTACAAGATCTCTTTCTGGGATGCCCTTATTCTGCAGGGGGCCGAAACCTCAGGCGCTGTCGGTCTCTATTCGGAAGATCTGGCCGGCGGGCAAAAGTACGGCCCGATTCAAGTGATCAATCCGCTGCTGGATGCTGACGCGAAATCGGAGACTTGACCTGCGTCTGGCGCCTCGAGCGTTTACACTGAAATAGTCATGACCACCTCCTCCCTCAACTCACTCTCCAACGCGTCTTCCGCCTACTTGCGTTCCGCCATGCATCAGCCTATTCGCTGGCACGAATGGGGCGAGGAAGCCTTTGACATTGCACGGCGCGAGAATAAACCTATCCTGCTCGACATCGGTGCGGTCTGGTGTCATTGGTGTCATGTGATGGACCGGGAGTCGTACGACAATCCTGAGATTGCGGAGATCGTGAACCAGCGCTTCATCGCGGTAAAAGTAGATCGCGATGAACGCCCGGACATCGACAGCCGTTACCAGGTGGCGGTCAGTTCGATCAGCGGACAAGGCGGCTGGCCTCTCACCGCTTTTCTTACCCCCGACGGCAAGCCGTTTTACGGAGGAACGTACTTTCCGCCTGACGACCACTACGGCCGTCCAAGTTTCAAGCGAGTGCTGCTTTCCATCGCAAATGCGTATCAGGACAAGCACGACGACGTGATGGAACAGGCCAAGATGGTCGAGGGCGCAATTTCGCACGCAGAATCTTTTGCCGGGAAAGGCGGCGAATTTTCGCCAACGGTGATTCAAGCCATCGTCAAATCGGCGCTGGGAATGTTTGACGCGCAAAATGGCGGGTTTGGCAGCGCCCCCAAATTCCCGCACTCTGCCGCGGTTGATCTGCTGATCGATCAATACGTGCGCTCCGGCGATGCACAACTGCGCAACGTATTTGTCACGACGCTCGAGAAGATGGCTCGCGGCGGGGTCTACGACCAACTGGCTGGTGGGTTCCATCGCTACTCGGTCGACGAACGCTGGGTGGTGCCGCACTTCGAGAAGATGTCCTACGACAACTCGGAACTGCTAAAAAACTATGTGCATGCTTATCAGGCCACGGGCTCAGAGTTCTTCGCGGCCGTCGCGCGAGACATCATTCGCTGGATGGATGAATGGCTCAGCGACCGCGAGCATGGAGGCTTCTATGCTTCCCAGGATGCCGATTATTCCATGGACGACGACGGCGATTACTTCACCTGGACTTTGCAAGAGGCCCAGTCTGTTCTTACCGAAGAAGAAGCTCGCGTAGCCAGCCTGCATTACGACATCAACGAAATTGGCGAGATGCACCACAATCCGGCCAAGAACGTGTTGTACCTGAGGGCTTCCGTAGAGGAGATTGCCCAGCGGCTGAGCCTGCCTCCGGAGCGGGTCCAGGCTTTGTTGCGATCGGCGAAGAAGAAAATGTACGCCGCCCGTCTGGACCGACCCACACCATATGTGGACAAAACTGTTTATGCAGGTTGGAACGCTCTCTGTGTTTCGGCCTATCTAGAAGCGGCCAAAGTGCTCAGGCTTGAAGCCGCCGAGCATTTTGCGCTGCGCTCTCTGGATCGCATACTGTCCGAAGGATGGCACGCCGACAGTGGTCTGCTGCACGTACTGGCATATTCCGATGCCAAGGCAGAACGCCGCCAGATTCCCGGTGTGCTGGACGATTACGCTTTCACCGTTGTGGCCTGTCTGGACGCTTACGAAGCGACGGCCGATCTCACTTACTTCAATTTCGGAACCAATATTGCGGACGCAATGGTCGAGCGTTTCTTCGACCCGGTTTCCGGCGGTTTCTTCGACACCGGAAAGATTTCATCCGATGCGAAAGTTCTCGGCGTGCTGGGTACCAGACGCAAGCCATTCCAGGACTCCCCCACTCCAGCGGGGAATTCGGTTGCCGCCATAGCTCTGCTCCGGCTACACGCCTACACCAACGACCCAAGCCTCCGTGACAAGGCGGAGCAGACCATGGAAGTGCTCGCCGGAGTAGCTGCGCAATATGGATTATTTGCCGCAACCTACGGGATTGCCGCAGTGCATCTGTCGCATCCCCATACGCAGATCGTGATCGTCGGAGACGACGAACTGGCGGAGCGGCTCTACAAAATTGCGATAGCGCCCTATGCCGCTGGTAAAGCTGTTCTCAAGCTGGCTCCCGACAAGGTTGTTCGACAGAATCTTCCTCCGGCGCTGGCCGAGACTATTGGGCAACTGCCGGCGGTCAAAGAAGGAAAAACTGTGGCAGTGATTTGTTCTGGATTTGCCTGTCAGCCTCCGATTTCTGATCCGGACGAATTGGCGCGAAGCTTGCAACAACTTTCCTTGGTGGGTCGTTAGTGGTCCCCCCAAAAAAAGAGGCTGGCGTTGCTATTGCAATCGCCAGCCTACTGAATTCTAAGGCTGCCTAAATGGCAGCTTGTGAACTACACGATGCCTAGCGGCATCCTCTTCCGCTGCAAGGTAGCGGTGCACCGTCTTCCGGCACAGTAACTACCGGAGCGGCAAGCGCTGAGATTGCACAGAACAGCCCTACCATCAGGAACAACTTCCTGACCGCACGTTTCATTGGATTGTTCTCCTAGTACGGGTCCCCTGGGAGCGGCGACCCTGACTTGGCACGGATTATACAAGGCCCTGTCAAGTGCCCGGAGATAATTATCTAACGTCCATGGTCTACCTTCACCGTTAGAGCCCTTGGGGAAGTCGCTATATGATTATGTTTCTTCCTAAGTTTCAAGGGGATGGAACGGATGGGCTAAACCGATTGAGGCTTTATCTTATTACGGACCAGCAAATGCCCTGTCCAAGATTCAGACAAAACCACGTTCAAGAGGCTGAGTTTCGAGGAAGAGCCCGAGCAGAAAATGACGATGCGGTTTTCCTGGGGACGGACATTTTGGCGAAAAAGCGTTTATCTTCGATCTCTCTAGGAATTTCTGAACGATCAGGCTCTTGTGGAGTAGGGGAAAATGCGCGGTCCACCATGCCTTCGAACATGGGAATCAAGGAATCGCCCGCATCCGGGTACCGCAACTCACTGAGGCCATGATCCCAGCGCTGTGACATGACCAACGTCGTGGAAGCAGCCCGTGACGTCGTCTTCAGCGATGCGTATCCGATCCACGTCAAAATAGACAAGCCATAGGCTGCGGTGTTGATCACACTAAGGGTTAGCCTGTGCGGATGAATTTGACCACCGGAAACCAGCGCAAGGACGAGCAACTCGACGCTCGCGAAACTGCCAAATCCAAGAGCAACCCCGAAACTAAGCTGTCGCTTGGAAACTCCCAGATGTCGCGAAAAAAACAGAAGAAACAAGATCAGACCGCATTGCACGATTCGCACAAACCGCTGCACGATAATCACCGCTTGGCCTAACGCCGTGTCGGTTCCGGGTTGACTTGCAGCCGTAACTACCATCGCCACGAGTAACATCACGAGAGCAGCCCACTTCAGTAAGAGGGTGCCCAAGTCTTTCAGGTTGGGGTAAGGACGAAGCACATCCAGAAAGATCTCGTGAATGACCTTGAAACCTATGGTCAGGCTTAGGGCCGCACTGATCCAGTAGGCATAGAAATAGGCACCCGCGCTGCCGGACCGGTAAATCGGATATAAAATAAGAAAACTCGCGACCTGGAACACGTTGTAGCCGAAAAACACGGGAAACGTGCGATGAAGGCGACGCCAAAACATCACTCCCACGAGCAACAACTCCAGGACGGGGTGGGCGATCCAGAGCGCAAGCTGGATTTTGGCATTCATGGATTTAGCTCATTACCGCAGCTGCCGACGCGTGTCCTTAACCCGCTGTCTTGCTTCTTTACCTTAACAGCTCTGGCGCAAGGGTCAATGGACGAAAGTAACCAAAGGTAATAGTTACCCTGCCATTAGTCGTAAACAGCTGTGGTTCTGAAGGATAAGTCCGAGTTCAGAGAAACAAGCCACCGATTTCGCATTCCCTGAAAGTTACCATCGGGAGAGGCCACGATTGTGGAACCCTGAAATGACTGAAGATCCTAACGATAACAATACTGGGAGAACAAAAAAGCGTCGGCCCGCCAGCGAAAATCCAGCCTCAACCGGTGGCCTGCCTCTCTCCGCTCAAGGTGCGCGAAGCCAATGTCTGCAGGTCTGGGACTTCGAGGTCGGGCCTGCCTTCGGTTGGCCGGGTGGCCCCGAAACCCCGGCGGTACACCAACACCGTCGCAATACCAAGCGACCGCGCCGGAAGTACATCGTGGTAAACGCTCTGCCCGACATGCAGCAGACGTTGTGCCGGCAGTCCAAGCCGCCTTAGCGCGAGGTGAAAGGGTTCGAGCGAAGGTTTGTACGCCTTTGCCTGCTCGGCCGTAATAACCTCGTCGAACTTAACCTGCAGGTGCCGAGCGCTAGCCGCGAAGAGATCATCATCGGTATTTGAGATGATTGCCAGCTTGTATTTTGTCTTTAGTTTTTCGAGCGCGGCTCGTGTGTCCGGGAACGGTTGCCAGTTCCTGAGGGACTCCGGCAAAGATTCCGCTTCCGCCTCGGATACGGAAAACCCCAGCCGTTCTCCGAATCCGCGCGCCACGTTGGCCAGCACCTGGCGATATCGGCGATAAGGATTCTGCGCTTTCGGCTCCAGTTCGCTGTAGATGTCCAAGATTTGTCTGTCGTTCAGGTCTTGCCGATGTGACCGCAGAAGGGGCCGCAACGCGTCGAGCAGACCGGTTTCCCAATCGATGAGTGTGCCGTAGCAGTCAAAGCTGAGGGCTGTAAACTGATCAAAGTCCACGACTGAGGTGCCCGCCTTTTTCGCCTCCTGGTTAGACGATCCGGATATCAAAATAGAGCAAAGAAAACAGGCCGCCACTTCGGCGGCCTGCTCGGGATTCCCGACAAAATTTCAAACTAACTAGTTGATCTCCATTGCTGAAGCGGTGGCGCCGGTTGCATTCAGCCAAGTCAGACCCTTGGCCGTGCAGGAGTCGGCGGTCTGGAACCAGAAAGGACTGGTCGTATCGCTGTTGGAAAGCATCCACAGCATTGTCACCGGGGCAGATGGTTCAGTCTGGCACAAGTAGTAAGTGAGTCCCTTCTTGAGGGTGACGGTGGTCTTGGATGTGTAATGCACTACTTTGATCGTCGGGTAGTCAGGAATCGCACCGTGCTGAATCAGCTTGACCAATTTCGTGGTCGGACCGCCAGTCGCTGTCCCCTTTAACAGGTACGCAGATATTTTGCCTGCTGCGCCCGTGTAATTAGTATTGGGTGTCAGTGCCTTGACAAACTTGGTAGTCTTCGCCGCACTGAAACCAACCGCCAGCGTCTGACCCGGTCCGTCCCCGTTGCCCGTGCCCGACACGTAGTATCCACTGCCGGTGTTATAGCTGGTGCAGCCGCTGCCGCAGTTGCTGAAAATCGCGGACGGTGGTAGTACTGCGTGGGTTTGCAGACCACGGACGCCGGCAACTCCGTTCTTCACGAAGGTTTCCTGCGCCGAGGCGATCGAAACCACTAGCAAAGCCAGTCCCAAGCCGAAAAGACAATTACGAAGCGTGTTCTTCACTATAGTCCTCCTGAGTTTTTGTTGGTCAAAGGGTGTTGGGCTTAATCTGCCATCCAGAAGCGAGATAGCCCGCGGAGGAGAATCCTATCTCGGATGTGATCAAAGTCAAGCGAAATTCGGCTCTGGAGGCGGAATTCCTTCGTCTTCACTAAATAGTTGCACTTTGTTGCGCCTATTATGCAATCGAATGTTGCGTGTGTGAAAAAGGTCGCCACAATCCGGCTAATTTTAGTGAACGAGTCGAGACATGATCAATGACACATCGAGAAAACCTGGCAAGGTTTAGAATCGGGCCCATGCGCCCCGTCTTCGAATGGAATCTAGGTTCGCGATCACTTCAATTGGGAAAACGTACGCTGGTGATGGGCGTTGTCAATGTGACTCCGGATTCCTTTTCTGATGGGGGAACGCATTTCAAACCCGATGCCGCGGTGGCGTTCGGGTTGCAATTGCTGGACGACGGCGCCGACATCGTCGATGTGGGTGGCGAATCGACGCGGCCGGGAGCTAAAACTTTCAGCGCAGGTGAAACCTCGAGAGAGAATGCCGCGCCGCTCGGGCAACAACATTCGCAGAAGCAGGCCGTTAGCGAGAAGGAGGAACTGGAGCGAGTAATTCCTGTGATCACGACTCTAAAGAAAAAGCGTCCGCAAGCAGTGATCTCGGTCGATACCTACAAAGCGAATGTGGCGCGTGCGGCGGTTGAATCGGGGGCGGAAATCGTGAACGACGTGAGCGGATTTCGCTGGGATCCGCTAATGGTGAAGACGCTGGCCGACTCGAAGTGCGGCGCCGTGCTGATGCACATGCGCGGTCGTCCCGAGAGCTGGAGCGCTCTGCCGCCAGTATCCGATATTGTGATGCTGGTGAAACGCGAACTGCGGGAGTGGGCCGATGTCGCGCAGGTCGCGGGTGTGAAGCGGGAGCGGATCGTGCTCGATCCGGGGTTTGGATTCGGCAAAAACTTTCAGGAGAATTATCCGTTGTTGAAGCGCTTCGACGAGTTGCATGAGCTCCGGTATCCATTGCTGGCAGGGGTGTCACGCAAGTCTTTTGTCGGACGAGCTGTGGCGCGTAACGGCAAGGATGCACCTGTGGCGGACCGGCTCTATGGCACGCTCGCCGCGGAAACAGCAGTGATCCTGAAGGGGGCGCACATTATTCGCACTCACGACGTACGAGCTTGCGCCGACGCGGTGCGGATCGCGGACCTGGTGAGCTGATGAAACTCTGATTTGGGTTTCTTTGTGTACCTTCGTGTCCTTCGTGGTTCTAGCATTTTTACTTCGTTAACCACACGAAGGTGCACAAAGGGTAAGAAGGTGATGGAAGTTTCCGCGCATAAGTAAGACAGATACGCACACCGTTGGGAGTTCAACCGGTGCTCGCCGCTGCTATAATCAAAAATTGCGCTCATGAACAGGAAGCGATTAGTACGTTCGACTACAGTACTTTGCGTCCGGCGTGACGGCCATGTGGTGATGGCTGGCGACGGACAAGTCACGCTTGGCGAGGGCGTGATCAAACACACCGCCAAGAAGATTCGCCGTTTATACCAGGATAAGATTCTCGCCGGATTCGCGGGCTCGACCGCGGACGCTTTTTCGCTTTTTAGCCGTTTCGAGGCCAAGCTGGAGCAGTATCATGGCAATATCGGCCGGGGAGCCGTCGAACTGGCGAAGGATTGGCGGACGGATAAGTTCTTGCGGCATCTGGAGGCGCTGCTGTTAGTCTCCGATAAGGAACAGACTTTTCTGCTCAGCGGCCAGGGCGACGTGATCGAACCGGATGGCGGAATTGCCGCTATCGGCAGCGGTGGACCGTATGCGCAAGCGGCAGCGCAGGCGCTGGCGGCGCACACTCAGCTCTCGGCGCATCAGATTGCGGAAGAGGCTATGAAAATTGCCGGCGGTATGTGCATTTATACGAATGACAAAGTAACGATCGAGGAATTGTAACGGATCAGGAAGTGCGCCTGTGGGAGAAGGCAGGGAGAGTTAGCGGCGAGCAGTCGGCTAGTCTCAGGCTTTGGCTGCCATTGCCCTGGTCGAGAGCTGCTGTTGCAATTCGGGTGATCCCTTGGTGGCTAGGCCGCAAACGCCGCAGCGGAGCACGCAATTGCTCCCGAGCGGGATTACGGGAATGAAGAAAAGCGTGAACCATCTCTGCGACACGACGGCGTTTTGTATGGTCAGACGTGCGCATTTGGAACAGGGACGTTCCACTTGCCCGATTGACTTTGCCTTCGTTCTCATGCCGAACAGAAAGAACATGGTCTCGACTCCTGTTTAGAAAGGCCCCAGCGCTCGGGCCCGAATAGGGCAGACTGTAGCATTTGACCGGCTCGAAATGCAGGGTACGGCGGTATCAGCACTTAAGGCATTAAGCTCGCGAAATCTATGGCTATCTACTTACCCGGAACCGTGGACGAAGAACAGATTGCTCTCGACGAGCTCACGCCGCGTGAGATCGTCGCCGAACTGGATAAGCACGTTGTCGGACAAAAAGACGCCAAGCGCGCGGTAGCGATTGCGCTGCGCAACCGCATGCGGCGGCAGAAGCTTGCGCCGGATCTTGCAGAAGAAGTTATCCCTAAGAACATAATCATGATCGGCCCCACAGGCGTGGGTAAGACTGAGATCGCCCGCCGGTTGGCTAAACTCGCCAACTCGCCGTTCTTGAAGGTGGAAGCGTCGAAGTTCACGGAAGTCGGATACGTCGGGCGAGACGTGGAATCCATGATTCGCGACCTGGTTGAGATCGCGATTGAAATGGTGCGCGAAGAAAAGCTTGAAGACGTGGCGGACAAAGCTGAACTTAACGCCGAGGAGCGGCTTCTCGATATCCTTCTGCCCCCGGTAGTTCCGCCATCTCGTCCTGCAGAGTCTCCGCAGGCAGGCTTCGTCCTCGAAGGAACGACTTCGTCTTCATCAGGTGAATCCCAAAGTCGCACTCGAGAAAAGCTGCGCCAGCAATTGCGCGAAGGCAAGCTGGATGAACGTACGGTTGAAATCGATGTGCGCGAACGCGCCTTCCCATCGTTCGAAATCATCTCCAATCAGGGTGTGGAGGAGATGGACGTCAACATCAAAGACATGTTGCCCAACATCTTCGGCCAGCGTACGAAAAAGCGGAAGATGAAAGTGAACGAGGCATTCGAGTACCTGATCCAGGAAGAAGAGCAGCGGCTGATCGATATGGATCAGGTGACCCGCGCTGCGATCGATCGCGTCGAGGATTCGGGCATCATCTTCCTCGATGAGATCGATAAGATTGCGGGGCGCGAGAGCGGTCACGGGCCGGACGTTTCACGCGAAGGCGTGCAGCGCGACATTCTTCCGATCGTGGAAGGAACCACGGTCAACACGCGCTACGGTATGGTTCGCACCGACCACATTTTGTTCGTGGCGGCGGGAGCGTTCCACGTTTCCAAGCCCAGCGATCTGATCCCAGAGTTGCAAGGCCGGTTTCCAATTCGCGTCGAACTGCAGTCGCTGACCATGGAAGACTTCATCCGCATCCTGACTGAACCCAAGTCTTCGCTGGTAAAGCAGTACACCGCGCTGCTCGAAACCGAAAGTGTGAAGCTGGAATTCACCAAAGATGCGCTGGAAGAAATCGCCCGCTTTGCGTTTCGCGTCAACGAAGGCACGGAAAACATCGGAGCACGCCGCCTGCATACCATCATGGAACGCGTGCTGGACGAGATCAGCTTCGACGCCCCAGACAAAAAAGGCGAGCACTTCAAAGTAGACGCAGACTACGTGCGCCACATGCTGGCGGATATCGTGAAGGATCAGGATCTGTCGCGCTACATTCTGTAGTTCTTTGTCACGACACACAATGGCGGACGGGCGTTCCGCCCGTCAGAGCCGTGCTTAGGAGATACGAATACCGGCGAAAACTCCAACATTACCAGCCTGACCAAAAAGCTTTCTTCATCAGCTTTTCGTTGGCTGCCGGCTGGTTCAGAATCCACTGCATTCAGAATCCACTGCAGTAATGTGGAGGGACACCGGACAGGTTGTCGGTGCGCGCGCCTAGACAGATGAGAGACGCCCATCCTCCATAACCCGTCCTCTCTGATAGTCTTATTTTTCCGCCGATGAGGCAATTCATCTCGAGGCTCTTGATACTGGTCTCTGGCACTGCCGCCCTCGTGGGCTGCGGCGTTCCAGGCGTTCCCAAGCCTCCGTCGTTAGAGCTTGCACAGCCGGTTGCCGATCTGCGGGCGGTGCGCAAAGGGGATCGCGTATTTCTCGATTGGACTGTGCCCACCGAAACCACGGACCGCCTCGCGGTACGTCAGTTGGGTCGCACTCGCATTTGTAGAAGTCTGAATGCCCCGGTGAGCGATTGCGCCAATCCGGTAGCGGAAGTTCCGATGCCGCGGCTTACCAGAGGCAGCCGTCAGCAAAAACCGGCGAAGCGTGCCACGAAGGTGCAAGCGAATTACATCGACAATCTTCCCCGCATACTTTTGGTGGACAATCCTCGTGCGCAAATTTTTTACGCTATCTCGGTGCTGAATGAAAATGGCCGGAGCGCTGGAATCTCGAATATTGTGCATGTGCCGGCGGTTCCTGCTCTGCCTCCGCCATCCGATTTTCGGGCCGAGGTGACGGCGGATGGCGTGGTCGTGAGTTGGACCGCGGTGCCACACCTGCCCGAAACGTCGACGTTGCGACACGCCTATCAGGTGTATCGTCGCCCAGAAGGTGAAACTGCTGACACAGCGGTGGGAGAAGTTCCGCTGGACGCATCATCCGCCACAAAGTTGGTGGATCATAGTTTCGAGTGGGAGAAAACATATTCTTATCGCGCGACTGTAGTGACGCTGATCCACGAAGAAGGAGAGTTTGAGACTCAATTCGAAGGCGACGACACGCCCGCTGTAAAATTGTTTGCTCATGACATATTTCCACCCGCTGTGCCTTCCGGCCTGCAAGCGGTGTTTTCGGGACCAGGTCAGCCGCCTTTCATTGATTTGATCTGGGCTCCCGATAGCGATGCTGATCTCGCGGGTTATAACGTCTTTCGGCATGAAGCGGGCACGGAATCCGTGAAAATTAACGCAGAACTGGGAAAGACGCCAGGCTTCCGCGACACGAACGTCGCGTCGGGAAAGACATACTTCTATTCTGTTTCAGCGGTCGATGTGCGCGGAAACGAAAGCGTGCGATCGCAAGAAGCGAGCGAAGCTGTACCATAAGACGGCATTCAGCACTCAGCACCCGGCATTCAGCAAATTGCGCCGCCTCCATGACGCGGAAAGAACTGAACGCGAAATGCGCCGTGCTGACTGCTGAGTGCTAAGTGCTGAGGTTCCGATGAAATATTGCGCGTTCGAATTTAACGGACAATCCACCTACGGTTTGGTTGAGACAGTCGCGGGAGCGGAGCAGATTACGCGGCTGCTGCTCAGACCGCCCGAGCAAGACGGCGGAGACATCGAAGACCTGCCCTCCAAGCGGATGGACCATCTTTCTTTGTCCGAGGCGAGGTTGCTCGTGCCGGTCAGGCCATCGAAGATTGTTTGTGTTGGCCGCAACTATCGCGAGCACGCTGCCGAACTGGGGAATCAAGTTCCGACCGAGCCCTTGCTTTTCTTTAAACCTCCGTCGTCATTGCTTGCGCACGGCGGCGAAATCCGCCGGCCGAAGCTTTCACAGCGCGTGGACTTCGAAGGAGAGCTCGCGGTCGTGATTGGCAAGAAATGCTACAAGCTGGGTCCGGACCAAGATGTTCGTCCCTACATTCTCGGTTATACCTGTCTCAACGACGTGACCGATCGGGATTTGCAAAAGAAAGACGGCCAATGGACTCGCGCCAAAGGTTTCGATACCTTTTGCCCCGCCGGCCCGCTGGTCACAGACGAGATTGATCCTTGGGCTGGAGTCGGAGTTGAGACCCGAGTCAATGGAGAGGTGCGTCAGCAGGGCAATACCCGCGATTTCATTTTTTCACTCGATGCGATGATTCGCTATATTTCGCAGGCGATGACGCTTGTTCCGGGCGACTTAATCGCAACTGGCACTCCCCAAGGGGTGGGCCCGTTGGTTGCGGAGGATGTGGTTGAGGTCACGGTGGACAGTGTGGGGACACTAAGGAATCCCGTGGTCGAAGAGTAGTTTGCGGCTGTCTCAGTCGCGGTTTGCCGTCGACCAGCACAATACTGTGTCTGACAAACGGGTCAACAGCTTAAACCTGGATGGAAACGTGATCACAATCGTCTCCGGCTTGCCGCGCTCTGGCACCTCGCTCATGATGCAAATGCTGGCTGCGGGTGGGATGCCCGTCCTCACCGATGGTGAACGTCAAGCCGACGCCGACAATCCTCGTGGGTATTTCGAGTGGGAACGCGCCAAACTCCTGCCTCAGCAGCCGGATTGCATCCAAGAAGCCGAAGACAAGGCGGTGAAAGTGATTTCGCAACTTCTGTTCGCGCTACCCGCGGGGCGTGAATATCGGATCATCTTCATGCAACGGCCGTTGGCGGAAGTGGTCGCTTCTCAGGCGGAGATGATTCGTCGTCGCGGGACAACCGGCGCGGTGTTAGCCCCTGCGGCGCTGATTGCCGGGCTGGGGGCTCATTTGAATCAAGTCAACGCTTGGCTCAGGGATAAAGCGAATATATCCGCCTGTCGCGTGGAACACCACGACGTGCTGCGTGAACCGCTCCGCGTCTCGGAGTCCATTCAGCAGTTTCTCAATCTTCCGTTGGACGTTGTTGCGATGTCGCGGCAAATCGATAAATCGCTCTACCGCCAGCGAGGCCCATCTAGCTGATCAGAATTCGAAGTACCCCTCAGTGGACGCCCGACGCGGTCCATCAGTGCCGGTGGCCGCGAGTAAGCCCACAACTCCGCGCAAGTTTTCCCAAGCCGCCTGATTCAATGCGGGATCCGAGCCGACCAGGTCGCGGATCATGTTCCAGGCAGCAATGTTCAACGCGCCTTCGGGCGGAGGTCCCATGGCCAAGGAGACTGAGCACTGAGGGCAGAAGCAGATCCGCTGGGCAGCGGACTTTTGCCGCGGTCTGATCCCCACGGTCTGGGCGAACATATATACAGCCACGGATTTGTGTCCTGCCTCGAGTTCCCGGTTGCAGCGGAGACAACACAAGTTCTCCAAAGGCTGCCCTCCTGGCCATTTGCGGCCCAAAGGAAATACTGTGGCCATCTCGTAGAGTCCCGCAAGTATGAAGAAGGATTCCCACGAGCCTGAGATCAGGAATGCTGCTTCATCTTCAAGACTTGCCAGCATCCGATCGAAGATAAGCCCGGAACCAAGCTGTGCTCTATCCAGAAGCGTGCCCAATCGTGCACTCTGCTGCTATGGCTGCTGAGGCTTCGGAGAATGCACTCTCACTTTCGACCACCAGTTGGTCGCCACGGCTGCCTCAGCCTGCGGCCAAATTCTTTCGCCTGTCGCAACTTCGGAAGCTGCGTGGATGCGAACAAGTCGCAGCTGTTTGTTACAGGGTCCGCAGCGGCGGCATCGAATTTCTACTGGTTCGGACTAACAGTGGGCATTGGACTTTTCCCAAAGGCAACGCTGAACCGGGGTTAACCCACGCTCAGGCGGCAGCCCTCGAGGCTTTCGAAGAGGCCGGAGTTCATGGCCGCATAGAAGAAGCTTCGTTCGCCCGGTACGTTCGTCGCAAGCGCGGCGAGGTGCGAAACGCAACGCGATCAGCCGAAAGAGCCGCCGAAAAAGAACTTGCTGTTCAAGCTCATCTCTGTGAGGTCTCGCGACTCGAAGCTCCGCAAGAGCGCGATCGACGTCCCACGTGGTTTTCTGCCGAGAAGGCCAAACGGCGCTTAAGCGAGGACCGCACCCCTGATTTCGGGGCCGAACTGGCTCGCGTGGTTGACCGGGCTGTGAGCCGCATCCGACGATTACGCAGCGAAGCTAACAACGAAACTCACGTGCTGCGAAAAAACACACTGCAGAACGTCCAATTCATTAACAACGCCAGAAGAACGACTGGCAGAGCCAAAGCTTCAGGAACCAGCTAAGACAGTCCGATCCAGCGAGGCTGAGTTCCGTCAACGTCATGTCCATAGCCGTTCGTTAAGCTCGTCGAAAACTGTTATTCTTAATCAGCATTAATTGCTCAAAAGACAACGAACGAACCCGGCCACTTCGTTCGAACAACCTACTGCCATCTCGTCATTGAAAATACAGCTTGCTCCCGATATTCGCGGCTTAGCGCTGTTACCTATAGTGAAGAGGGCATTAGGGTTGCCTGGAAACTTGTCGAGGTTATAGAGGACTGCCATGCGCTGGCTTAGCTTTCGACTCATCGTGTCGCTGATTGTGGGGATTACGCTAGTTTCACTCGCGTTCTCGTACAATGAAGTGCGCCTCGAAAAGCGAGCCCTTCGCAAGGACCTGGAGCAACGCGCGGAAGTGCTGGGCGAAAGCCTCGCAGGCTACATTGAGCCTTACCTCGAAAAGCAGTCCCATCGTGAACTCCAGCGGATTGTCGACCGCTTCGCCAACCGGGAGAAACTGGAAGGCATGGCGATTTATAACAAAGATGGCGCCCTGCTGGCAGCAACCGCGGGCCTGCCGGCTCGCCTTGGCGAGCACCCCACCCTGGTAGCTCAGGCGATTGCGGCCGACCAGGGTTCCGGGCAGTTCACTCGCCTCGGAACCGCGTCCGTTCATATCTACGCTTATCCTCTGCGCCAACATGACGAAGCCGTTGCCGGATTGGTGATCGTCCACGACGCCAGTTACATCAATGCGCAGAGCGCGCGCATGTGGAGAGAATCCTTTGTACGCGTCCTGGTGCAGGTGCTGCTGATCGCGCTGATCACCCTGCTGATTGTCCGGTGGAGCATCGTGGGACCGATCGCGAAGGCAGCACAATGGATGAAATCGTTGAGGACCGGGAAAGGCGCCATCCATTCCGGAGCGCCGGATCTGGGTCTGCTGCGCCCGCTGGCTCGCGAAATGCAAACCTTTGCCATCAGTTTGATGGCTGCGCGTTCAGCCGCGGAAGCTGAGGCCCAAATGCGCGAGACGGCGGAATCTATCTGGACCGCCGAACGTCTTGCCATCCACGTGCGCGGCAAGCTTGGCGGAAGCGGCCTGATCATAGTTTCCAACCGCGAACCCTACTCCCACACTCGCAAAGGCGAGTCGCTCGAAGTGGTCGTTCCCCCCAGTGGACTGGTCACGGCTCTCGAGCCAATTCTCTGTGCGTGTGATGGCAAATGGATCGCGCATGGCAGTGGCGATGCAGACCAGGAAACCGTGGACGCCAATGGTCATTTGCGGGTTCCGCCTGACGATCCCAAATACACGCTGCGGAGAGTCTGGTTAACCAAAGACGAAGAAGAGGGTTACTACTTCGGCTTTTCCAACGAGGGCTTGTGGCCCCTCTGTCACATCGCGCACACGCGACCGATTTTCCGCACCTCCGACTGGGAGTCATACCGCGCAGTCAATCAAAAGTTCGCCGATGCGGTTCTCGAAGAGATGGCTGACCAGGAGCAGCCTCTGTTGCTGGTGCAGGACTACCACTTCGCGCTCTTGCCCCGGCTGGTCAAGAAAAAGCGTCCGGACGCGCGGGTCGCGATTTTCTGGCACATCCCATGGCCCAATGCCGAAGCGTTCGGAATCTGCCCTTGGCAGCGGGAGTTGATCGAGGGAATGCTCGGCGCAGACTTGATTGGATTTCACATCCAGTCGCATTGCAACAATTTCCTCCAGACCGTGGACCGCACGCTGGAATCGCGAATCGATTGGGAACATTTTGCGGTCGATCGTGAGGACCATCGCACAGTGGTCAAGCCTTTTCCGATCAGCGTGGATTTCCAGGAGATCTCGTCCAGCCCACGGTCAGGCGAATCCCCATACACGGAACGTGTCGACTTGCTGCGGGGGCTGGGTGTGAGCGCATCTTTTCTGGGAGTCGGGGTCGATCGTGTGGATTACACCAAGGGAATTCTGGAGCGATTCCTCGCGGTTGAGCGGTTACTTGAGAAGCATCCGATTTATCAAAATCGGTTCACCTTCGTGCAAATCGGAGCCCCGAGCCGCACCCACATCAAGCGTTATCACGATCTGCTCGGAGAAGTAGAGTCGGAAGCCGACCGCATCAACTGGCGCTTTCAGCGCGGCTCGTGGAGACCGATCGTATTCCTCAAGCACCACTTTAGTCATGAGGAAGTCGAAAAATATTACCGGGCAGCGGATGTTTGCATGGTCACTTCTCTCCACGACGGAATGAACCTGGTAGCCAAGGAGTTTCTAGCCGCACGCGATGACGAACAGGGAGTGCTCGTCCTCAGCCGGTTTACGGGAGCGGCGCGCGAGCTCAGCGACGCACTCATCGTCAATCCTTATGACACCGAGCAGATGGCCGAAGCCATTCGAATCGCGTTGGAGTTGCCGGCCGAGGAACGGCAGGCACGAATGCGGCGAATGCGAAGCGTCGTGCAGGAACACAACGTGTATCGTTGGGCTGGTAATCTGATCGCCGAGCTGAGCAATGTTCGTCTCGCGCCGGAGAAAATCGAAGCCATGAGCGGCCTCAGGGGATACATGGCCCGAACTGGTCACTGAGCTCGGCGCTCTGCCACGTCAAAAGAATCTTCCGATACGAGCAGCTTCCGAAGAACCTCTGCCACTCCGGCGCCATCTTTGCCAGATGTCACCAGGTGAACTCGTTCTTTCAGACTCGGAATTGCGTTGCCCACTGCGACTGATAATCCGCACAGATTCAAAAACGCGTAGTCATTTTCCGCGTCCCCGATTCCCACGGCGCTGGCAAGGGGCAATTGCAACTCGGCTAAGGCCGCCCGGAACCCTGTGGCTTTATCCACTCCAACGGGAAGAACCATGACCGACTCCCGGTTCAAAATGACTTGCAAATTGAGTCCGAGTTCCTCAATGGCCTTATACACCGCCCTGTGGTGAGGTTTCACGGTTGCAACGATGGAGCGGCCAACCGACAAAGACGCCGCCCCGGCGCGTTTCAGTATCTTCACGAACTCAGCCGGCGGAGCTTTACCCAGAACTCTTTCCTCTCCGGTAGATGGGTGGTAAAGCAGAGCTCCATTCTCCGCCACAATCAGGTCAAAGATACTCAGTTGAGGGAATACACTTTCGAGGCTCTCGAGTTCGCGGCCCGTGACCAGCAAAAGTTTACGACCCGACTCCCGGACGCGGGCCAACGTCTCCAGGGTCTTCTTAGCGACCCGTCCGTCGGTCGCCAGAGTTCCGTCGTAGTCCGTCGCCACTACCCGAAATCGCATCCTCATCTCCCAGGTTTAATTCGTGATCCCCAAGTTTAAAGCATATGCGGCTGCACAGTTCGAAAGCAGCGAGTGCGGCAACGTTATGGAAGCGCGAAAAACAGCAACAGCATCGATAGCCCGTTGTTATTGTCCGATACAATCAAGAAAAGGACCTTTTGCCGGTGCTGCCACCTAGCTCTATAGCTTCAAAACATGAGGAGACGAATTTAGATTGGGATTTTCAAGTAGAAGAAGGTTTCTTCAAATCGCCGCCGGCATCGCAGCGACCGGCGGGTTGGCGCTGGCCGAAGACACCACGCTTCTCGAACCGAATCGTCCCATCCTGACCGCAATTGAGGTTCCTCTGACCAGGTTGCCGCGCGTCTTCGACGGATTCACCATTGCGCAACTCAGCGATTTTCACTACGACCTGCGGGCGACAGTGCCAATAAGAGCGGCAATTGAGATCGTCAACAACCTGCATCCGGATGTGGTCGTCTTGACAGGTGACTTTATCACCGTCCCCGTTTTTCATCGTGGCTTCCACATCGCACAACGTGCTGCGAGCGCCGCCGAACCATGTGCCAGGCTTCTGGCGCAATTGCGTCCGCGTCTCGCGATCGCGTGTGTTCTCGGAAATCATGATGTGGATTCGGATGCTCCCAGGATTATCAAAACTCTCAATGCGCATGGCCTTCCCGTTCTCCGCAACCATTCCATCCCGCTCGAGCAAGCAGGATCGCGAATTTGGTTGTGCGGTTTGGATTCGGTGTGGGAAGGCAATCCCGATATGGAGCTTGCTTTGCGCGGAGTCCCCAGCGAGGAACTGGTCGTCCTGCTGGTGCACGAACCCGACTACGCCGACCAGGCCGTTTACTACCCCGTGGATCTCCAGCTCTCCGGACATTCCCATGGCGGCCAAATCTGGCTGCCCGGCATTGGAGCTCCCTGGCTTCCGCTGCTCGCCCGAAAGTATCCCCGCGGCCTGCGCCGGATCGGCCCCTTGACCCTCTACACCAACATGGGCCTTGGCACTATTCGTTTGCCCGTCCGCCTGAACTGCCCTCCAGAAGTGACGCTCTTCACCCTCCGCTGCGCTTAACGTTTTTGCTTAGGGGGATGGGCATCACGCCCGTCCAGGCGGAGCAAAGCTCCGCAGTGCCGGAAGCGGCGGGATTGTACCAGGTGGTAGCATTCACCGATTGAGCGCAAGACAATACAGATAGAGCCCAACGCCCTGAAAAATGGCCAGCAAACAGCCGCACAACCCTTTTATGTTTGCTCCCCTTCGCGATTGTGACCTTCCGCGTTTTTGCGCTGGCTCCCTTGACGTTCACCTAGAACTTGGAGAGGTATTTAGAGCCGTTCAGGGCGGCCCACGTTGATCCGGCCTGCACTAAGCGGGGCTTCGACTCTAACCAGCCGGGCTTTAGCCCAGGCATCACAAGGACACGTGCGCCTTGTCATATCGCGCGCGGCTCAGAACTGATAAAGCAATAGTGAAGAGGTTCACGCGAACAGCAGAAAGGGGGTGTCTTATGCGTCTCCCGACTTTTCTGTTTGCACTATGTCTGGCAACGATGGTCGCAGCCGCAGCGGTATCTTCCCGACAGAATGGTCCCGAATTAATTGCCCCGCCTCGCCAAAATGTGACGGCTATTCAGAACAACTACGACGGCTCTCGCATGTGGCGCCGCGCGGAAATTCGGGTCATACCACTGGAGCAGGCGGAGTGGAACCGGGCTGCGCTCGAATCCCTGCGCACCCGCGTTGCCCAGGCGGAACGAGAAAGCGCCGGCCTTTGGTTGCTTGATTCCAACGTTCATCAACAACTCTCCTCGCAAGTTCAACTGATGAAGGAACTGCTCACGTTAGCTGAACAACAACAATCGAACCGAGGCAAGAGTCCAAATGCGCTGGCGGTAGAACGTCGGCTCAACCAACTGCAGGGTCAGACGATGTGCGAAGCGTGCCACAACGGTGTTGTGGCACGAAATCATGGTGTCGGAACTCGCATGGCTCAATCAACCGAGTGAGATCCGCTCAGACCGGTCTCGGCGTAGCCGTTCGCGGCAAGGCGCCGAAGGCCGGGCATTCGACCAGGCGAAGGAGATTCTTATGTCGCTTCTCAGGCTCAGGCAATTTCTTGATAGCTATAACACCAAGTATGTTGTTATCTCTCATTCCGTGGCGTACACGGCAGGGGGAATCGCGGCGCTTATCCACATTCCCGGAAAGGAGGTCGCCAAGACCGTCATTGTCAAGGTCGACGATCGATTGGTGATGGCCGTGGTGTCCGCCTCACAGCATGTGGATCTTGAACTCTTCAAGGCGGCGACAAAAGCTCAGACGGTACGGCTAGCCGCGGAGAATGAATTTAAAAACAGGTTCCCCGATTGCGAAACCGGCGCCATGCCCCCCTTTGGCAATCTATACGGGATGAGCGTGTTCGCCGACGAAACCTTGTCTCGCGACCAGGAGATCGCGTTCAATGCCGGTTCGCACCGGGAGCTCGTTCGATTGACGTGGGAAGATTTTGAAAGGCTGGTTGAGCCCAAAGTGATAAAGCTCGCGGCTACGAAACATGCCGCCGAAGCAGCCTGAATGAAGGTTTCCATCTCCGGCTTTTCGAGTACCCCCGACTTAGTGGAGGGTATGTGTGGAGGTAGTATGGAACTGACACTAAGTACCGCAGAGCGGGACGCCTAAGGCGGCGGCCATTGACCAAGACGCACCCGGCAGCTCTCGCCTTCCACCGCCAGCGCCGCCCGTAAACCGGAACCTGGTTCCAGTTGCCAGATCGACCAACGCCGCGCCTCTTGCGCGTTGTCATAAACTTTCAATTGCAATTTGGAGTTCGCACCGCCGGGAACCGGCAGCACGCCGAAGCTGCTCAGCAACATGGAGAGGCCCTCCCCGTGAGCCTTGATGTAAGCCTCTTTCCCCGTCCAGCAAGTGAAGAACGCCGCAATTTGTTCGGAAGCAGGTTGTGATCGCAACCATTGCACCTCGGGAGGCGAAAAGAAACGCTCCGCCAGTTCCACCGCATTCGTATCCATGCGAATCCGCTCCACATCAATTCCCACCTGCCGACGGCGAGAAATCGCAAACATCGCGACTCCAGCGGTGTGCGACAAGTTGAATCGCAAATCGTTAGATTGAAGATCGGCGCGCGCGGCAAGTTCGGGCTTCCCATTCGCTGTCGTGCGGAAGCGAACCTCGCGGGCTTCGATCCCGAGATAGCTGCCAAGCGCTTGCCGAAGTATGGCTCTGCTGATAACAAACTGATGACGAGGCGCAGGAAACTTGAAGCGCGCAGCCCGCTCCCGCTCTTCCGCATCAAGCAGTTCGAGCAACGAACCGGACGCTTTCTCCCAGGCTGTTAGGTCGACCTGCCACACGTGGACTTCAGCATCCGGCAAGATGCCGTCGAGATGGGGCAACGGCTCTTTCTCCACGTCGGGACCGACCTCCATTGATGGACATTCTCCCAGGTGCTTCGCTATGCACTGATCGCTAGACTACAGGCTTAGATATCATGGAGAACGTGAAGCTGCAAACTCCTGATTTTTGCAGAGAGCGGTTTCACAAACTATGTATTACAATCACCTCAATCCAGCCAGAAAGCAAGACGCAGTCCACCTCAATCAGAAAACTGTTTTTGGGCCTTTACCGGCTCGGCTTGGTGGCCATGAAAAACGTATATGAAGTGCTGCGGAATAAAGAACTGGACCTGGCGCGCCTGCGTACTGAAGTCGATGCCCTTCGCTTCGTCGCACCGTTGCTTACCGACGGGATTGCTGAGTCAAGCAATGTCGGTCCTGCACACCGACTGGACATAACATGGACGCCGGATCTGCAGAAGAATAAGTGGCCACTAAGGATGGACCACGCCTCTCCGACCTACTCAGACTCCTAGCGCGCAGCTCCCAGGCAGGACCGCGTTGCTGCTTAGCGCACGCGAAGTTGCAATGGTTTTCACCTCAACTGCTGCCGGGCGAGCGCGAGGTTGCCGTCAAGCCTTGTAGTTTCACTACATTCGTGAAAACCGCAGCTGGCATGAAGATTGCCCTTTCATAGCCGGTTCTGAGCGTAGTGGCTTGTCTGCCACCATGCTCCTGGAAATTGGCTATGCCGGTCCGCGGATGGTGCTCGCTTCTTCTAGTTGTCGTAGCAGTCAACTGTCCGGCGTCGGCTGGCGGACCGGAGTTGCGCGTTTCAGCGCCGCCAGCCTCGTCCACACTAACGGCGCGCGAACGTCAGATGTGGGCTGCGACGTTGCGTGACTCGAAGTTTGCCGCGATGCTGCACGCAACGGCGGGTACAGAATGCGAGGCCTCGCAGCCTCCTGAGCCGTTAGCCACGCCGAACCCGTTGCTCGATATGGCCGAGTTGAGCGCCCGGGTGAGCGTCAGTTTCATCATCGGCACGGACGGCCGCGTACATTCTCCTCTCATTCTTGAGAGTGCGGGCCCGTCCGAGGATCGCACCATCCTGGACACAGTTCGCTCCTGGCGCTATCGTCCAGGAATGTGCAACGGCGCCGCTACCGAGACCGAAGCGAAGATCGAGTTTTCCAGCCGTTAGGTCTTGTTCTAGCCGGGCATTTTTTCGACTAGAATAAGCGCTGACTGAGCCAGCGCTATGGATAACGAAAAACATACCGGACCGGCGCGGAATTCGCCCGCGTCTGGATCGGACGCAGAACTTGGCAACGATTCCGCGATCGACGATTTCTTTAGGCGGCTGAAGCACGACCTGCATCACCCCAAGCCCGGGACAGAAGCCATTGCAGCCGCCTTGCAGGCAGTGCAGCATCTGACTTCGCAGGTGGATACGGATGCCTCGGCCAGCGCTGCAGCCGAAACCGCCGAGACTCGTATCTGCCTCGCCTGCGGCAGTCAAAATCCGGCGGAGAACCGTTTCTGCGCGATCTGCGGCGTTCCCCAGCAGGATGCCCCACCCTTACAATCTGAAGCTCCAATCGCACCGAGCGTGAAGCCCGCCCCACCTGCGCCTGGACAACATCATTATCATCATCATTACCATCACCACTATTTTTCTGCTCCCGAAGGAGGCGCCTCGCTCGTCGGCTCTGAGGCACGCACAGCGAGCGCTCCCGTCGCCCGCGATACCCGGCCGCGCACTCCGGCGACTGGAGCTTCGTTGAGCCGGGGAGAGGCCGCGGTCCGAAAGCTCATCCAGGATTGGGCGCTGGCATGTAACAACAAGCAACTGGATGATCTCGTCGATCTGTACGGAGCCGACGCGGTAGTGCTGCGTCCGAATGTGCCGCCGGTTCGTGGTACGGCGGCGATTCGCGAGTTCTTCTTTGCCGTGCTCGATGCCGGACTGGGAGACGTCGAGATGGATCCGCTCCGGGTGGAAGTCTTCGGAGACGTTGCTTACGAGGCTGGCCGTTGCCAGATGCTGGTTCCATTCACCATGGGCAAACGCCGCGAGGAGCGCGGCAAGTATTTGCTGACACTGGCTCGGCAGGCCGGTGACTGGAAGATCCTCGCTGACTGCTGGTCCAGCGATTTGAGTTTGGGAGTGAATGTGGACTCGAATCCTCCCAAGTCAAATGTGCCGAGCCCGCCAACTCCGGGGTTCAAACCGCCACGCAAGGGTCCGTAGAGGAGAGTTTGCGGCACGACTGACGGCCGCGCTGCAGGTGTTACGCAGCAACTCCAAGTTGTTGCAGATCGTGGCGCAACTGCTGTGCGTTTTTCATTTGGATGGCGTGCATTCCCAGGCGCGCGGCTGTGTCCAGGTTCAACGGACGATCGTCGATGAAACAACTTTCCTCCGGAGGACGCTGCGTGATCTCAAGGGAGAGGCGATAGATTGCGTCTTCCGGTTTGCGCAATCCCACAAAGCAAGAACTAACGAAAAGGCTGAAGATTTCGCGCAGACCGAAGGTCTGAATGCGGAATAAATTCAATTCTTTCGATTCGTTGTTAATCGTGGACATCAGGTATCTGCACGATCTGCTCAAATCTTTCGCGAGTTGCAGAGTCTCAGGAATTGGTTTCGACAGCGAGAACATGAACTCTTTGAACGCATCCGGGGTAAAGGCGCGCGGACGGTAGAAAATCGTGCGCTCCAGATATTCCTGCAGGCTGATCTTGCCGCGCTCGAGCGAAGACACCAGCATCTCGTGGCGGCTTTCGAATTCGACCTCATCCAGTCCGAATTGTTTGAGGGTGCACTGGCGCTGCTCGCGGTCCCATGCATTGCTGAGCAGCACGCCGCCGATGTCCCAGAAGATAGCGCCGATTTTTGCCAAAGCCGTCCTCCCAAGATCGATTGATCCTTAATTTTACAGGGATGGTTGGTTTGGCATCTCTTCCTGGGCTGCAGCCGAGCAGGCCCTGCCTACATGCGAACGAGACTACGTTGAAAAGCCCCGACCCTGGTTGCGGGATCGGGGCCGGATTGCGGTTCAGCCTTAGTAGGCGCTGGTTAAGCGCGGCGTAAAGCTTTGCCGGTAGCTCAAGTTGTCGATGTCGCGGAACATCGGGGTTCCGGGCGGCAGGTTTTGTGGTTGCGTGAACAGCGGATCGAAGATGTAGTTTCGAGCCGGGGGATCGTAAACAGTGCCACCACCGTTTTTGTCTGTTCCCGTAGAGTAAGTGGAGTAATACAGGCTAGCCATGGATCCCTTGTAATTAAGGGTCTGGCCGCCCCAGGCCTCCAACTGGCGAAGGAAGTTGTGCAATCCGCCATCGGTGCCCCAGTCGCCGATTGCCCATCCTCCACAGCAGGCAGTGACCACGAAGTTAATGTTCTTTCCGCCGGAGACAGCGACTCGATAGTACGTGGTCGCAGCCGGACGTCCTGCGTCATTGCTGGGAGAGTTCAGGCTGGCGATGTCTGACCAGTTGTTGGACAACATCGTAACCGCATCTGCAATTACGCCAGACGCCGCGTGTAAGGGCTCCACGTAGGGCGGAGGATTCCAGGTTACGTCGTAATTCGGGTTGCCGGGCGTACAGCCAGCCCCACCCGCAGCTGTACAGTTCGAGTTGTAATTGCCGAGGATGTAAACCGGGTTCTCTGAGGCGACGGTGAACCCACCAAGACCGTTGTCTGACCTGACGGGCACATTGCCGAGCGAGCCATTCACCAGTTTCAGAACGTGGCGAGCGCCGCTGACCCAGTTTTTCTGGCCGATGATGTTGCAGTTCGCAATGCGGCCTGCGGTTAGGTACGGATCGGGGGCGCCGGCAGCGCTTCGGACCAGGCTGTTCACACTTCCGCCCGCGGTATACAGAGCGCCAACGTAGCCCAGACCCAGACCGAGGTTACCCGCTCCCCAGTTGTCCAGAATTCCGTTGTTATTCACGTCTTCTGGAGACGGTCTCGGGGGTGCCCCGGGCGGCGGAACTGGAATTGGCTCGAGCGCTCCATTGGGTGCCCCGTTCACGTTCGGAGTGTTGATGGAGTCTTCCAGACCGGAGTCGCCAGTTTTCGTTCCCGCGGCAGCTACTTGCGTGCCGTTGGGATTGGGCAACATGCCCCGGCGGTCAGAGAAGTACAAAACGTATCCGTTCTGAAACACGGGGTCGACCAGAGTCCCGCTGCCGGGGATCGTCCCATTCAGCCATTTTGCCAGGTTGCCTACATCGATTTCCACGGCATTCATCACGCCAGCAGGAGTGCAGCTTGCATTTCCTGTATTCACATCGCGGACTTCACCTTCGCGGGCATCGTACAAGTTAATCGGATACCAGTTATTCATGCTGACGCTTTGCACTACCGCTTTGCTGTCGCCATACCATGGCAACAGCGTTTTCAAGTCGGTTGTAACCTCGGGTGGCTTGGCTTTGATACAAAGCCATACCCCGGTTGCCTTGCTACAGCTTGGTCCAGCGCCTACATTGTCGATCGCCCCGTCGCGATTGCGATCCGCCGGTTCTTGCAAGAGCAGAATCGCATTGGGATTGATCGGGTTCGGGCTGGCAAAGCTGGGAGGAAGCGTACCTCGTGCGAAGCCCAGTTGCAGCCACTCCGCCGTAATCGGGTGGTAGGCTCCGAGGGCGTCCCGATACTCCACGCGCAGATAGCCGTCGATCAGATTCCAGGTGTTGGTGGAGGCCGCGACGGTCGGGGTGTAATAAGGGTAGGGGGCGTTGTAATAGGGGATCGGTGTCGCCGGACAAACCGGAGGATTGCCAGGGCAAGAAGTCAATACAAGGGACGGGGGCACGGAGGTCAGGCCGAAGGGATTTGCGGGTGGGGGGGTCGTTAGTGGTGCCGCAGGCGGGCCTTGGTCGTTAGTGAATGTGATGTCGGCCACGATCGGCTGCAGTGGCGCAAATGGCCAATCGGGAGTCAGAGTCCACGGTCCCGCCAGTGGGAGTTGAGTGTTGTTCCAAGTGCTGGTGTCTGGATATGCAGTGGTCCCGGCGGCGAAATATGTGTTATACGTGCCGCCGCTGGCTAACGCCGGCAACCCTGCGGGCACCGAGGTTGGTACGCCATACTGGTAAGTTGCTCCGGCGACGTTGGGGTTGGCCAGACGAATATTGTTAGCATCTCCGACTCCGCCCGGAAGATCCGCGGGCGTATCGGCGAGCAACACTCGAATTTCTGCTTCATTGTAAAGCCGCGACGCACCGAGAGCCGAAGTGGGCAGTTCTCCTGGTGGAGGCCGGCGGATGATTTCAAAGGGTTGGGGTTGTCCGGCCAATCCGAGTGCATTGTTGATGAAAGGCAACGACAGTTGTACCGCCCCGGTGCCCCCCGGATTGCCATAATTCCCATCAATGATCCAGCTGTTGTAATCATTCACTGAAATTACGGGATTCCAATTCCCGTTCTGCGCCGAGGTCGGACCTCCTACAACGCTGCCCTCGGCTTGGCCTATGGCGCGGCAGCCCGTCACCGGAGGATTGCAGCCCTGATAGGTGGTGAGGATGTTTACCGTGCCAAGGTGAGCGGGGGCAGAAGTCGCAAGCTGTCCGTTGGCGAGCTGGGTGCGAATAACATTTCCCCAGGCGGTGACTTTATCCTGAAATGTTGTCGTAGCCCCCGACCCAGCCAACGCGTACAGGTCGCCGTTGGTATGAGTGCGGCCGCCGAAAGTCAGATCGACGCCGGCGAAGAAGCTAAGATCGCTTTCGGAAAATACGCCGAACTGGAATACCGGGATGAGCGCGACTTCAACCGTGCGCGACATGTTCACTTCATTGCCTACCGTCCCGTTTCCAGCCGCGCCGGCAAATGTGCTCGCGGTCACTTGCAGAGTGATGGGAATGATTTGTGCGTACAAACCCTGAAAAGGCCCCGAGGTAATCTGGCCGAAGCTTGTTGCGAGTCCCCCGGCGGCGTTGGTCGCCGCCGTCAGGGTGTAGACGGGGTAGCTCATGACGGCGGAGTTGGCAGGCGCATCCGCACTGAGAGCCGCGATTTCCGCTGCCGTCGGCGATTCGATGTTCTGAAACATGTTGGCCAGGTCCGAAGTCATGTGTTCGATGCCACCTTCGGCCGCGTGGAAAGCCAGGTTGTTCTGTACATCCCCGCCACCCACTTTGCCTTCGGTGTTCACCATCATGAGCAGACCAATTGCAACCCCGGACATAATCAGCATCAGCATCAGGGATGCAATCAGAGTAAATCCACGTGAATCAAATTTCGTGCTGCGCATCGTGTCGCTCCTCATTGCCAGACTGCCTCTTGTTTCAACTTCCGATTCTTGCTTCTTCCCTCAGCATTTACTTCATTTACTTGAGGACGTAGCGATTCTGATAACTCAGGTTTCGCCCGCTGATCGAAGTGTGCGTGTCGAAAGTCTGGTAGCCGTTGCTGATCATGAGACCGCTCTTGACGCCGGACATCTGGCTGCGAGTGGTCAAATGCACCACGTTGATCTTGCGAATCAGATTGAACGACGTGCCGGTTGAATACCCGCCGTCGCCGATAGCGTTAAGCAGGTTGCCGTTGGTGTCGTAGGTATCGTAGGTAAACTGCAGGTTCACGACACCCTCTTGAACCGGTACCGGAGTCTGGCCGTTCACCTGTCGCATTAAGGTCGGTGTTCCGACCCCAACCCCGAGCGGATCGGGCATCATCCATAAGTAGTAGCTGATGGCAAAAATGCGCGTTGATGTGGCGGTTGCAGGGCAGGCCACTAACGGTGCTACGGGCCCGCATACCAATTGCGCCAAGTCGGCTGCCGCAGCGGCGGGCTGGTTCATGTTTAGGGTATCCCCGCCGGCGAAGGTCAGTGTGTAGTTACCGCCTCCGTTGGCGGCGAGACCCGTTACTTCGCCGACCACAACCGCAGAGTTGCCGGCAACCGTGCTTTGCACAAGGATCAGGTCGCCGGGTACTATGCCCACGGCGGGAGCATTGACCGCCTGAGGAGCCACCAGGGGTGGCGTCAAAATGCAAGTCGCTGGCAGTACGGCGGGCAACTGGACGACTATTGAGGTCGAGGTGATTTTTTGTATCGTGTAGCAAGGCAGTGCGAACACGCTGTCGCTATAGACTACCGTGACCACATCACTGGGCGCGGGACTGCCGGGCACCGTGATTCCCAATTGCCAACCCGGGATTAGTCCATAAAGAGTTGGATTGCAGGGAACCACGCCGAATTTTGCGCAGGGGTAGGCGATACCGTTCCCCGGAATACAGTTATTCTTTGCGACGCAACTGGGGGCGAAACCGTAGATGGGGTTCCCGGCTTGCGAGGGCAACAAAATCCCGGTTGCAGAAGGCAATCCCGCACCCGCCAAACTCAGATCCTTGAACAGCAGGTCGGAGCTTCCCCGCAGATCCTGTTGCATCTCGGCCCGCTGCGAAACGACGAAGGTGGCGGCCATGCCCTGGCTGAACAGCTTCACGGCGGCGCCGACTACCAGTGTGCCCACCGCAAGCGCCACCAACAGTTCGATCAAACTGAAACCGACACTCGAATTTTTAGACCTACGACCCATAATTTTCCTTTTTACCGAAAGGGCGAAATGAAGCTGCTTAGGACGTATTGTCTGGGGATCTTCAGCTGCGGAGTCGTGTACTGAATCGTGATAACGACCTGGCGCAGCGTGGTGAGGGGTGGGCCACCGCCGTTGGGCAGCACCGGCAAAATCTGGATCTGGCGCTGGAAATTAGTCAACGGCAGACATGTATCGGGTCCGGCTGCAGGGCAGTTTCCGGCGAAGACTCCGTTCGGACCCGGCAATTCGAGAGTCTGAGGACCGCAGGCCGCGTCGTCCGCGGTGCCAACAATTCCGTCGACGCCCGCACAATTAATTGGCAGAAATCCAGGCAGGAAGATGCCCCCTGCTCCTCCTGTGTTGTTAATCGACGCCCAAGGGATGTTCGCGGTCTCGCGCGCAGTTAAAATCCCTTCCATGGCTTCGTTGGCCAATTGCTTGGCGGTGTTGTTCTCCTGCGAGGTTTGCGTGGACGCCATCGCGATACCGAACACACCCAGCAGACTGAGCAGCCCGATCACCAGAATGGCCATCGAAACCACGACCTCAATCAGACTGAACCCTCTTTGGGTCGCTTTTAAATGTGGCTTGAAAGCCATGTTGCTTGCAGCTTTCACTGTTGCCTCCAGTACCAATTTGCTCCGCTCCGGTTAATTCGCCATCCCCGCAGGCGGCCAGTAGTGCCCCACAATGTGATCGCGCGCGAAGTGTTTACGACTCCGGGCATAGCGATATAGACCACGCCATTGTTGACGTTGCCGACCACGTCCTCGGCAGAGCCGTCAGGATAGAAATAAATCACGTTCTTCACGCCTCCAACTATGTTTTGATCGAAATCGATCGCGGTCGCACCCACGCCGAACGCATCGGGCGTTGTGGGAAAGGCGCCCTGCGATACCGGAATGCCTGCCACGGCGGCGAAAGCAACATCGGGGGGAAGAAAATAAGTGGCCGTTACGGTTCCGGTTGATCCCTGGGTGATGGTGATCGAGTTGGGCACGGCAGCATTGCTTAACGTAACGAAATAAATCTGGCGTTGGGCTACCGAGGTGTCGCGCGCCTGGCGCAGTGCCATCAGGGTCTGGTTGTAAGCCTCAGTCACGTGGTTCTGCTTGAGCGAGGGCTGGATCGTCATAACGGAGAAACCAGTCACTATCAAGATGAGGGTGATCACCACCATCAGCTCGACTAGCGAAAACCCGCGTGTTCTACGTGACAGCATGAGCCCTTTCTTTCTCCGGGGAGCTTGTCCGGAACCAGTCTTAAGGCAAAAGCTTTTTCCTGGCCCGCTTTGTCTCTGCCATCTCGGGGTTGAGCCTGGCATCCTTCATCGCGCGTTACGCCGAAGGAGGCGGTTCCGTAGTCGGAAACGTCGCTGGCTAACCCGCATGCAGCTTCATCGTATGGAGCGGGACGGAGAGCGTCAAAGTACTAAAGGACGGGCTTGAACTGCTGGCCTTCCGTAACCCAATTTGAAGAGGTAACTCCAGTAACTTTGGCGTTTCGATGAACAGAAAGGGGCCCGCGAAGCGGTTAAGCGCCGCGCGCGTTCGCTAACTTTCTGCCAGCCTTGTTGGTTGCGGTGCGCGTGGTAGGTATGTAGGCGCAGGAGCGAACATCGTAGTGTTGAGCCAGACAAGTTCCGCACAGATGGAGCTGGTGGACCTTGCATTGCACCACTGGCGCTTCACTTCCACAGAGGTCACAACCTCCGCGAACTCGCTGGCTAGCGGCTGCAGGATCTTTCCGCGGCTCCCCAGAGGCAATCGCGAATTGCAGTACCCGAGCTTTGGCGTAGATGCCCGCAGCAACCACCAGAGCTCCCATGGAGAACTGGGCGGCGCCAATTTCCAGCATGTCCGCCTCGGGGTGCTCGCCGAAGGCGCCGGGCAGAAAGCACAGCCCAACGAACATCATCAGTGCGCCGGCGGCGATGATCCAGGTGGCTGTCTTTGAAGACATGAGTCCTAAATCCTTTAGGTGGAGAGGAAAAACCTGCTTAACCACGCGTAACTTCTCGCACGGTTACAGGTCGAACATAGCGGTTAACGCGTCTAAACTCCAGATGACCAAAGTCACATTGGTCTGCGAATTGTGACGCAGGTAACTTGTGGGCTGCATGGTGCCCGCCTAACATTACCCTCAACATGGCGCTCACATCTTTATTGGTGTGCTCGGATGCCCCAGCGATCCAAGCGCTCAGCCGGATTCTGCAGGATCTGGGTGTCACGGTGGAATCTTGCGGCGATTTACGGATGGCCCGGGCCCGGCTTAAAGATCGCCGCTTTGATGCTGTTGTGATTGATTGTCAAGGTCCACCAGCGGCAGCCGAGTTGATTACCCAGGCTCGAAATACGCCCAATAACAAAACAGCGATCGTAATCGCCATTGTCGGCGCGAGCGAAGAGGCGCGCGACATTTTCGCCAAGGGCGCAAACTTTGTTCTCCACAAACCCATTTCAGCGGAGCGGGTGGCCCACAGCATGCGAGCAGCCCGCGACTTGATGCGAAACGAAAGACGAATTCGTTCACGCATTCCGTTGCAGGCGAACACTTCCATCACGTATGCCGACCAGGAAGACGTCCCTGTAGCTCTGCTGGACTTGAGTGAGAAGGGCATGGCTTTCCGCTCCAACAGCAAGTTGCCGCCGTATTGCAAAGTTTATTTCCAGTTCGCTCTACCCGGAAGCGACTCGCTGGTCCGGTTGTCCGGCGAGGTCATGTGGCAGGATGCTTCCGGCCGGGTCGGGATCCGTTTTGCGCAGGTTCCCGGAACCTCGCGCCGATTATTGAACGATTGGCTGCAAGCGAATCTCTCATCGTCATCAGAAATCGCCGAATCGGGACTGCAGGTGGCTACAGTCGATGACGATGCCGGCCTGCGGCTCACGGCCGGCCTCGGCATGCTGTCGTTTTCTGCCGGTGATCGCCGTGGCCTTTCGCGCTATGCCTGCTATCTGGGGGCAGAAGTTTATCGGCCAGACACCAGCGTCGCAACCCGCTGCTCTTTAATCGATGTCAGCCCTGGCGGTTGTTACATCAAGTCTGCCGAGACCTTTCCCGGCGGAACACCTCTGCAGATTGTGGTACGTACAGAGGACCTCCGATTGAGAATCCATGCAAAAGTGGTGAGCATGAATCCTGGCGTAGGGATGGGAGTGAAATTCAGTCTAAGGACGGAGGATCACCGGAAGCAGGTGCAGCAACTGATTGCGTGGGTTCAGTCGGAGTTAAAGGTCTCAACTTAAACCGCAGATAAATCCGACGTAGCCTGCTCAGCGGTTCAACTCTGAAGCACTTTTTCTTCGAACGTCGCTTTCTGAAAATATTCCAGCGACATGCGCAAGCCAGTATCCAGATCGATCTTGGGTTCCCAGCCCAGCAAGGTCCTAGCCTTGGTTATGTCGGGCCGGCGTTGTTTGGGATCGTCCGGGGGCAGAGGTTCGTGCCGTATCTTGCTTTTCGATCCGGTTACTGTCAACACGCGCTGCGCGCATTCAAGAATGGTGAACTCGTTGGGATTCCCGACGTTTACCGGCAGATGCTCCGATGACTTTGCCAGCCGCATAAATCCGTCGATCTCATCACTGACGTAGCAAAAGCTGCGAGTCTGGCTGCCATCGCCGTACACCGTCAAGTCCTCGCCGCGAAGGGCCTGCTTCATGAAGTTGGGGACGACCCGGCCATCGTTGAGTTGCATGCGAGGCCCGTAAGTGTTGAAGATCCGCACAATGCGTGTGTCCACGTTGTAATAGCGATGGTAGGCCATGGTCACGGCTTCGCTGAAGCGTTTGGCTTCATCGTAAACCGATCGCGGACCAATGGGATTCACGTGTCCCCAGTAGGTTTCTTTTTGGGGATGCTCCAAAGGATCTCCGTAGCACTCCGAAGTAGACGAAATCAGATATTTCGCTCCATACTTGCGAGCCACGTCTAAAGCGTGGAAAGTACCCAGCGAACCGACTTGCAGGGTTTCAATTCCGTGTTTGGTGTAATCGACCGGGCTCGCGGGGCAGGCAAAATGAAATACATAATCTACCTTGCCGCAATCGAAGGGCTGGTTGATGTCGATCTGTTGAAATTCAAATCGCGCGTCTTGACGCAGGTGATCAAAGTTGGCACGCCGTCCGGTCAGAAGATTGTCGACGGCAATGACGGAATAACCCTCGGCCAACAATGCGTCACAAAGATGAGAACCAAGGAAGCCGGCTCCGCCGGTGACCAGGGCGCGCGGTTTGCTCATGAATGGCTGGCTTTCCGGGGCGGAGCGCCCGCTGAGATGGGCAGCGCCTCGGCTATAATTGCGGGTCGTCCAACGCTGTAGTAAGTAAATCCATGCGTCGCCATGGCCTCGGGATCATAAAGATTGCGGCCATCAATGACGATGGGATACTTCAACTGCTGGTGCAGGCGATCCAAGTCCAGGATGGCGAATTCATCCCATTCGGTGAGGATCAGCAGAGCATCCGCTCCACGGGCGGCTTCATAGGCATCGCTCGCATACTCGATACTTGAATTCAAAACCTCCCGCGCCCGATCGTGCGCGGCAGGATCGTAGGCCGCAATCTGGCAACCCTCTTGCAACAAGGTTTGCACCAGCAAGATAGCGGGCGATTCGCGGATGTCGTCGGTCCCTCCCTTGAAGGCCAGACCGAGCACGCCCAGACGCTTGCCGCGGAGCGTCCACAGCGCATTGCGGACCTTGCGCAAAAACCGTTGGCGCTGATCCTCGTTGATACGCATCACTTCATCGAGCAAGCGAAACTCGTAGCCGCACTCCCGCGCCACGGCGCGGAAAGCCATCAGATCTTTGGGAAAGCATGACCCACCATATCCGATTCCGGGGTTCAGAAACCGCGGCCCTATCCGGCTGTCGGTGCCAATCCCCTGACAAACCTGCTGCACGTTGGCTCCCACGGATTCGCACACCGAGGCTACTGCATTGATGAACGAAATCTTCATTGCCAGAAACGCGTTGCAGGCGTGCTTGATCAATTCTGCGCTCTTGGTGCTGGTGATGATCAAAGGTGGCGGGATTTGCGCCCGGTCGGGCCCCGGGATCGCGTCCGGGCGCTGGTAATAACTGCCATCGGTCAGCGGGGCATAAATTTCCTGCAGCACCGAGGCGCAGCGCTCATTGTCGGCGCCCACCACAATGCGGTCGGGGTAGAGGAAATCCGTGACCGCCGTTCCTTCCCGCAGAAACTCCGGATTGGAAGCTACATCGAACGAATCCGGCGCAGCCGCGTTGCGCAGAATGATTTTTCGAATCCATTCACTGGTATAAACCGGGACAGTACTCTTTTCTACAACCACCTTGTAGCTATTGATTGCTGAAGGGATGATCCGGGCCACCGATTCCACATAGGAGAGATCCGCGTTGCCTTGTTCCGTTGGCGGCGTTCCTACCGCAATGAAGACCGCAGAGCTTGCCTCCACCGCAGCCCGCAAATCCTCGGAAAAAGTCAGCCTGCGGCCGCGATGGCGTTCCAGCAGTTCTGGAAGGAACTTTTCGTGAATCGGAACCTGGCCATTCTTGAGCGCGTCGAGTTTCTGCTGGTCGTTGTCCACCAGGACGACCTGGTGCCCCATGTCGGCAAAACATGCTCCGGCCACCAACCCGACATACCCCGATCCCACTATGGTGATGTGCATCCAAATCTCCCGATATCAGGCGCTAAAGGCGCCTCTTTCACTAGAAACCTACTTTACCAGCTTTCTTCGCCGGTCAGGGAATTAGCAAGTCGATTCCGCGCAACCCGATGCAGGAATGGGAACACTAAGCTGCTGCCGATGCATAACCTTGGCTCGAACCAGTCCTTTGCAGTGACAACAGCGTTCGGTGAGGGCTGCTCCAGCGCCAGCCTTCCCGGACCTTCACGATTGGGAATTGGACTTCCCTCTGCTGAGGGCTGGGCAGTTGCGAACCATTACCAGGATGCGGATCAACCGTCTATTGGTCTAGCACAAACACTTGACGAAGGAACGAGACAGCGCAACAATGCCACCATCTCTTTCGCGCTGTCTCGTGTCGCAATGGATCGAACCTTGAGAGATCAGTCGGGTCAGCGTGGGCGGCGAGCGTGCTTCCATCCTGCCGCAGCGATTCGCTCAATGGTGCGCCGATTCTTTGGACCGCTTAATGGCCCGCTCGTCGGCGATTGGTGGAGGATTTGTACGGATACAAATCTGTTGAGCTGGCAGCAAAAATTTGAAAACCGAAAAAGACTGGAGATGTGAAGAAAGCTTCTAGACGCAATCCAAAAACGGGAGGCTAGCATGAGGCAGAATATTGCAGACGGCAGTGCGTGGAAACGGATGCGCAGGGCAAGCATGCTCTACTGGTTTCTGGCAGCGGTCAGCATAAGTCCCGTGGTTGCGCAAACGGTTAACGTCACCATCCAGGGCCGAGTTTACGACACCACCGGCGCGGCGATTCCGCAGGCGACCGTAACCGCAGTGAATACGGCCAATGGGTTGAACCGTTCCACCATCGCCACCGCGATGGGCGATTATCAAATCGCCTTGCTTCCTCCGGGTGATTACACGGTAACGGCGGAACGGCAGGGGTTCCAAAAATCGGCGAAGAAGACTCATCTGGATGTTGGGGAGGCGGGAAACTTGGATTTCTCGCTATCGCCCGGTCAGGTCCAGACTGTCGTCGAAGTGCAGGATGTTGGCGCGGTGGCAGAGCCCACGCGGAGCATGGTCAGCGAGGTAATTACGACGCAGCAGATCGAGAATCTTCCGGTGAACGGACGCCAGTTTATTGACTTCGCGCTGCTGGCGCCGGGTGTCACCATCGGAGATACAACTTCGGGCAGTACGGACGTGATTGTAGAGCCGGTCACCAAGCTTTCCTTTGCCGGACAGAACATCCATTTCAATTTCATTGCAGTGGACGGGGCAGATGATATTTCGACCGCGTCGGGCATCCAGCGTGGCACGCCGCCGCAGGAGTCAGTTGAGGAATTCCGCGTGATCAACACCGACTACAGCGCGGAATTTGGCCGGGCCACGGCCGGCATCGTCAACATCATCACCAAGAGTGGAACCAACGCGTGGCATGGCTCCGCTTATGAGTATTTCCGCAATGACGCTCTGGACGCGATCAGCGTGCTATCCGCACCGGGTTTTCACGTGCTTAGGCAGAATCAGTTTGGTGCTTCGCTCGGCGGCCCGCTTCGAAAAGATAAGACGTTCCTCTTCGCCAACTATGAAGGACAGCGGCGTGCTGAATCACCTACCTACAACTCGGCAGTGTTGGGAAACATCGCCGCTATCAATAATGTAAAGACAAACGTCTTCCATTTGCCGGCAGAAAATCTGTTTGTGTTGCGTGACGGCAATACAGACAACGGGTTCATCCGTTTGGATGAAAATTTTAATGCGAAGAATACTCTTTATCTGCGGTATTTCATCAATGATGATCGCCTGACCAACCAATCGCCGCTGAACAACGGTTTCGATCTGCCATCGGCTTTCAAGAACAACTTTATTCGCGATCAATCTCTTGCTGGCGGCTTGGCCACAGTGTTTTCACCTTCGTGGGTGAATGATCTCAGGATGCAATATGCGCACCGTACCTTCGACTTTCCAGTCGTCTCCACGCAGCCGCACCTCGAGGTTGCCAACACGTTCGCAGTGGGAGTGAACCGCGGCAATCCCGATATTTACCGCGAGTCGCGTTTCGAGTTAGTCGACAACGTCATCCACAACGTGTCCAAGCACACCATCAGCTTTGGCGGTAATTTCGATCGCGTCAGTACCTACGAGTCGTTTCCCCTGTTTTATCCTTTTGAATCGGACTTCGCTGATCTTCCCGCTTTTCTTGGTACCGACGGAGCCGCAGGCTGTCCGGCGGGCGTTGCGTGTCCGGATCCCTTCGTGACCTTTTTCGAGCGATTCAATGCCAGCACCAACCCGCCGTTTACCGAGCCTGCGCTGGCTGGCGGAACAGCTGTGTACCAGGGCGGCCCGATTCTGCAGAACATCCGCCAACAAGCCTCGGACACTCTGGACCACACCTACAACGGCCTTTACATTGAGGACAAATGGCGCGCCTCACAGAGACTTACTTTGAACGGAGGCGTGCGCTGGGAGTTTGAGACGTGGCCTTCGGGCGTGCTCAACACGCAGTGGAAGAACGTGGACCCGCGAGTTGGCCTGGCCTATAACGTAGGAGGTACGCATGAAGTAGTGTTTCGGGCCGGCTTCGGGTTGTTCCATGGCATCACCCCGTCGCCGTTGCTCATGTGCCAGGCGCCTTCCTGCGGCGGCGTTTCCACATATCCGGGACGGCCCTTTGAAAACAGCTTGAATGCCAAGACTGGGCTTTTCAGTTTCGCCAGTGCTCCATTCATTAATTTTCTCGGTCTGAACGCGCTGCTCACCAATGCGACGTATCCTAATGGAACGCCTGAACCGTTTTGTCCCGATGGCACTCTGGCCACCTGCGGTTTTCTGCAGGATGCTACCATCGTCCGCTTCGATCAAAACAGCAAGAATCCATACGGAATCCAGGCCAGCGCGTCGTTGGAATTCCGGCCGTTCAAAGATACTATGTTGAGCATCTCAGGCCTGCACGTTCGCGGTGTTCACCTTGGCAGCTTTTACAACGTGAACCAACCCGATCCGAGCGGAACCGTGCTGGTGCACGATGCGGCCGGACAGACCATCTGCAAAGATGTTTACTTTAACTTTTCCTCTCCGCTGAATTCGCCCGGACCGCTAGCGCCCACCAACTGCACACCGTACCCGGCGCAAATGGTTATTCCCGGGGTGCCCCATATTAATGGAGTGCCGGGATTCCGCGACCCGCAATTCAGCGTGTTCTTCGAGGCTACGTCGCGGTGGGATTCGGTTTACGATGGGCTTCTGGTGCACCTGACCAAGCGGCTATCCCACAACTTCTCTTACGCCATCAGCTACACCTACTCCCACTCGATTGATAACGGGCCGAATCCGAGCTTTGTTCTCATTCCGCAAGACAGCGCTAACTTCGCCGGAGAGCGGGCGAGCTCAGCCGACGATGCCCGCCATCGTTTCGTGGGCGACGCGATTTTCACCAGTCCCTCGAGCTGGAATCTGTTTTTGCGCGACTTCAGTTTCAGCACGATTGTCACCTTGCAATCACCGCAATACTTCACCAAATATGCGGGCTTCGACGCGAACGGTGACGTGTTTGGAAATAACGACCGGGTCGGGGGAGAGCCGCGCAATACCTTCCGGGGAGATTCTTTGCAGACCGTGGATGTTCGCCTGGAACGCACCTTTCCCCTTCATGAGAATTTGAGACTTCAGCTTATGGCGGAAGCTTATAACCTGCTGAACACGGTGAATGTCCGTTATTTCAATACGAGCTACGGCGCGGCCGACTTCTGCGGAACAGATCCGGGAGCTCCGGGGTGCTTTGGCGCGCCGGCATTCTTCAGAGAGGGTTCGCCGAATTCACTTTACGGAAGCCCGAGTTCGGTATTCAACCCGCGCCAGTTGCAGTTTGTGGCTCGGGTGACTTGGTAACCAAGTATGAAGCGCGCAGCCTTCGGCGTTCGAATGCATTCCGGTTGGGGAGTGTTGGTTGCCATTTCCGGAGACGCCGACTCGGTCGAAATAATTGACCGCAGGCGCATCGTCACTACCGATACGAGCGCGCCCGGAGCCAATCAGCCCTATCACTATGCAGCCAATCTCGAACTTAAAGAGGCCGAAACATATATCGCCAACAGTGCAGGTGTTTCCCAACGTCTAGCTCTAAAGGCTGTCACCGACGTGGTCCGGGAATTGGAGGAACGCCACTACCGAATCGTAGGCTCGGCTGTCCTCCTAACCTCTGGCCGGCCCCTGCCGTCTCTTTCGAAAATTCTTGCGGCACACCCCCTGATTCATACTGCGGAAGGCGAATTTTTTCGCGATGCAGTCAGGAAAGCCTGCGAACGATTGGAAATCTCTGTCACGGGAGTTCGAGAGCGTGATCTCGATGAGCAGGCTAAGGCAGCATTCGGGAATGCGGCCAACCGAATTCAACGCACAGTCTCAAGCCTGGGAAATTCTATCGGCCCACCTTGGACCAAGGATCACAAAGCTACGGCACTTGCCGCTTCCATAATTCTGTCGCGCGAGCGGACTCTCTTTTTCCCGGGCCGCTCGGAAGCGGACCTCCGAGGACGAAAGCGAAAGGTAAAGCATGCGATTCGGCATTTATAGCGAGATTCAGACCCCGCCAGGGAAGTCCCACTACGAAATGATCTGGGAGATCATGCGGCAGATCGAACATGCGGATCAATCGGGATTCGACGTGTACTCGGTCATTGATCATCACTTCTTTGAGAAATTTTCCATCTCGGCCAATCCGCTGGCGATGTTCGCGGCGGCGGCGCAGCGGACGGAGCGCATCCGGTTTCGCACTGCGCTTCACACCCTACCGCTGGAAAATCCCATGCGCCTGGCGGGAATGATCGCCGAAACCGATATTCTGACCAACGGGCGCCTCGAATGTGGGCTGGGCCGCGGTCATGCCTGGCTCTTCGGACCCTCGTCATTACCACTCGAAGAAAGTCGTCCGCGCTATAACGAAGCCATCGACATTCTCGAACTGGCGTTCGCCAAGGAAAGATTTTCTTACGATGGCCGATACTACAAAGTGAAAGATGTCGCCGTAGTTCCGCGGCCGCTGCAGAAGCCGCATCCCAAGTTTTATACCGGAGGCACCAGCGAGATTACTTATCAAATGGCTGGAGAAAAAGGATGGGGGATATTTGTTCCTCCGCTGCTGCCATGGAAAGTGCTGGAAGGGCCGCTCAACATTTATAAGAAGGCATGCGCTGAGCACGGGCACCAGCCTGACATCGTATACATTCGCCCCGTTTACATCGATGAGGACGAGAAGCAGATTCGCAAAGAGGTTGAATCAGCCCTGCACAATTTTCTCGCGTTCAACGCATCACCGGTCGAGTCCATCCAGAGCTCCGAGAAGAAGGCTGAGCTGAATGCGAAAGGCTATGGATTTTACGCCAGCGGAGCGCTCGAATCTCTGACCAAACTAACCTACGATCAGATCGTGGAACAGGAAATTGGTTTTATCGGAACTCCCGAGAAAGTAATCCGCCAGGTGCGCGAACTTGAGGCCAAGGGCGGCATCGGAGAATTGGCCATCGTCTCCAACTTTGGCGGATTGGAACATTGGAAAAGCATCAAGACGCAACACCTGTTCTCGAAGCATGTCATGCCGGCATTTCGCAAGGCGCGAGCCGACGCCCGTGCTGCCGATTGAACCCATCGCTATGGCATCCACTGCTGTCCCAAGTTCGACCGTCACGCTCGGTCCCATGAGCGCCCGTCGCGTGCTAATACTTGGCGGCATCGCGCTTATCGCGGGCGGAATGCTTTTCGGCGATGTCTTCGCGGTTTTCATTCTCCATCAGAATGGCACACGGACAGGAGAGACATTACTCGCAGCAACGCGAGCCGTGGCTGCCCGGAATTCCGCGGGCGTCAAGGGAGATTTCGCGAGAATCGGCGGCCTGCTGGAAGATCACGGCACCAAACTCGACGCGCATGCGCACATGATTGCTGCTGGGTACCTGGCATTGATGCTGGCGCTGCTGCAGTCGTACGTCGCCTTCAGTTCCAGGACCCGCAAAATTGTCGCGCAACTGTTTATTGGCGGCGGCGTGCTGCTTCCGGTGGGAATTTTTCTCATCCATTATGTCGGACTAGCTTACAGCCCGTTCAAGGTAATTGGCTGGGCGAGCATCCTTGCGGACTCCGCTGGCGCCTTGCTGATCGCCGCGCTCATTGCCGAGGCATGGGGCCTGTGGAGATATTTTCGGGGAAAACGCGTGGACGACGCTGAACTCCTGTTGCCACTGGACTTTAGTTGGGAACGGCGAACGCTGCTGGCGGGCGGCACCGTTCTCATTCTTTTGGGCTTCGTTTACGGCGCGTGGTACGCCGGGCTCGATTTGTACGAGCATGAGGCGAGAGAAAAAACCATTCTCAACGCCATGTTGAAGACTTCAGCTGGCGGCGGGGATACGACGCAATCGGTCAGCGATTATGGCAGGCTGCAGGCCGAGAAGGCGGTAGATATTGCAGCGCACTCCCATGTAATCGAATTTGGGCTGCTCGCCATTTTGCTTTCTTTTATTCAACCTTTCGTTTTTTTTAGTTCTCGATGGAAGCGATTCTGGGTGAAGCTGCTGCTTGCCGGCTCAATCATTTTGCCGGTGTTTGTCCTGCTTGAGATGGATCTGGGTTTGATTGCCGGAGGAATTGCCGATATCGGTGGTCTTATGGTTTTAATTGCATTGATAGGGATGCTTGCCGGGATAGTTCGTTACACCGTCGCGCTCGATGCGCTACATGGAGAGGCGTGATGACCGCGAGCAAGTTTCTGATTTTCGGTGGGCTCACCTTGGCGGCGTTCGGAATGCTGTATGGATTGCACTATGCGCTATTCTTCGAGCACCAGACGCTTGATCGAATAGGCGGTTCCCTGGCTACGGCGTTTGTGGACGCCGCTGAACGGAACTTGCCAGCTTCACAATCGGCCATCGACGAATACGCGGAAACCAAGTACAACTACGTCCGCCAGGTTGACGCGCACTCCCACTGGATTGGCCTCGCCATGTTGATGATCATCTTCGGGGCCGTGCTGGATCAGACGGCGTTCAGCGAGCGCACGCGATTCATCATCGCGATTACTTTGGCCTTGGGCTCGTTCGGTTTTCCTGGCGCGGTGATTCTGCAGACCGTTTCCCACGGCAGTTTGTTCTCTTCAGCCTTGGCAGTGGTTGGATCAGCGCTGGTCATCGGCGCAATCTCGGCAGCAGCCGTGGGTTTTGTCCGTCAAGACCGCAGAGCCTGACCACGTGCGCTGCCGATTTCCAGGGTTTGTTTACGGGGATAGTCCCTCGACGGCCAGCGCGTGCAATCCGTCAGCCTCAAGTGTTCTGCCCTTAACCACGACTCCGGGAACGCCTATGCGGTCGAGAACGTTCTCGGGAAGCCGTATGCCATTCAATTGGTTGAGGACAAGATAGACTTGTCCTCCTTGATCGCGAACAAACAGCAGAGGGCTGCCAGCGGCGGCGCAGAATTTCGCGCAAAAGGCATGGTCGTAGCCGTGGGTGTGATTGCCAAGGTAACAATTTGCGTCCGTGAGTTCACCTCGGAGGGTCACGGCCTCTCCGCGCACCGGCTGTCTGGCATGCAACTCAATGTTCCCTTGCTTTGCCATTCTCTGCGCTTTGGCCAGGTCCGAGACCAGCGGCTGAATCTGCGAGAATGGCATACCGTTCAACCCATACCGGTCTCCGAACTGAAAAGCACACAACCCCAGAGCTGTGAGTACAGCGAGAAATGTGATCGCGGATTGCTTACCTGGATGCGATCTTCGTACCCTGGTTTGCATGTTTTGGCTCGTGGACGCTTTGCTGCTTAACAGCAGTCCCGGTGTAGCTGACGCGCCAGATGGAGTTTGAGCCGTCATCGCTTACCAGCAGCGATCCGTCTTTCGCCACGGTGACGCCCACGGGCCTTCCCCAAACGTTCCCGTTGTCGACCACAAATCCGGTCACAAAATCCTCATACTCGCCGCTAGCATGGCTTGTCTGGTGCAGAGGTACCCGAATCACTTCATACCCGGTGCGCACCGCTCGGTTCCAAGAACCGTGCTCGGACGCGAAAATGTCTCCTTGATATTCAGCCGGGAATTGCGCGCCCTGATAGAACGTCATCTCCAGCGAAGCATTGTGAGGCTGCAGTAACACGTCGGGAACGATGACTTTATCTCTCAACTCTGGATGTTTCCCCTCGTGCCGCGGATCCTGATGGCTTCCGATGTACCACCACGGCCAGCCGTAGAAGCCGCCTGGTGTGACACGAGTAATGTAATCGGGCACCAGGTTGTCTCCCAACCCATCACGTTCGTTGACCGAACACCACAAGTCGCCGGTTTTAGGCTGGATTGCCAGCCCGCCTCCGGCATTACGGATCCCGTATGCGTACACTTGCATCCCCGTGCCGTCGGGATTGAACTCCAGAATATCGGCTCGATTCTTTTCGTCCGGCGTGGTGTCAGGGTCGTCCACATTCGACGCCGATCCGACAGCGACAAACATCTTCTTGCCGTCGCCCGTGAACTGCAGGTCGCGGGTCCAATGCCCTGAGCCGTGAGGCAGGTCCACAATGTGCTGTGCCGGTCCAGTTGCTTTCAAGTCTCCATTTGCATACGGAAACCGAACGACCGAGTCGGTGTTTCCAACGTACACCCACTGGGGGTTGTTTCCTGGAGGATAGAAGGCGATGCCATACGGCTGGTTGAGTCCTGTGGCATAAATTTCTTCCTGCCGCGGTTTACCATCGGCGCTGATTCCACGGAACACTCTGATTTTTCCGCTGCTGCTTTCCGCCAGGAAGATGTCACCGTTGGGAGCCGTCCGGATCAACCTGGGATCATCAAGTCCTGTAGCAAATTGCTGGACCTTAAATCCGGCAGGTGCTTTAGGCCATGCACCGTGCGGACGGCCGACCAACTGAGGTCCATTGTTCGCTGACTCGCTTACGTATGGCGCCGGCAGATCCTGAACTTTAATCTTGCGAATTTCTCCGGGTTGCTCAAAGCGGAAGTCTGTATAGGGTGGTTGCGGCGGCGGGGCATTCGTCTTCACCGGCTTCGCGGCGGCGGGCGCCACTTGGCTTTGGGCGGCCGGAGAATTCTTGAGCGACTTCAAGTAAGTGACAATCTGCCACCGTTGCAGTTCCGGCAGACTAGCCCACGACGGCATACCGTTATTGACGGATCCCGTGGTAATGAACCAGAAGACCTCGCCATCGGGCGCCGATTGCGTCGGTCCTTTCGCTAGCGCAGGGACGTTCCCGGTTCCGCGTCCATTGACTCCATGACAGGCGCCGCAGTTCGTGGTGTAGAGTTTGGATCCGGCTACGACGGCTGTGTGCTGCCCGGCGTACGGGTTCGTTTCCTGCGAACTCGAAATGGGCGCGTTGTGAAAGTGCGCATCCTGGGCTGCCAGCGTGGAAGCGAAAAAGACCCATGGAATAACACAAACTGCCACGGTAAGAAAAAGAAAATAAGAGCAGCTACCGATTTTCAAGGCTCTCCTCCAAGCGATTTTTCCTCAACTGCTTTGCACAACAGATCGCTATGAGGTGTTTGGATGAAACGCCGATTCCTGACGTTTCATTGCTGTCTCATGCTTTGGTATTACTCACATCGTCCTTTAGTACTTACTAAAGTAGTTCCCAGGAAGATGTCTTTAGGCAGTACCAGAGCCAATGTCGGGGTCTTGGTCGGTGTTGTATAATTCGAGGAAGTAGAACTTGTCGGCGACGACAAAATGCAACAGTTGACATCAAGAGATCGTAGTGTTGGTGAAAGTGCATGGCGTGGCGTAGTGATCGTCATCGCCATTTGTTCGCTGACGCTCACTCTTGCCACGCGCTTTTGGGCCCCCAGCACTACTCAGTTTCATAGTGTAAAGTCCGTTGACCGTCGATCTCTCGATCCCAAACGACAGCATCTCGACAGAGATGCGGCTCGATGGGTGGCGCCGAGTGCGAGTTTCAGCTTTATCGCTTCCGCCACAAGCGAAGGCCGCGTTGCTCCTGCGGGACCCTTGCTTCCGAAACACGTTTTCACCGACAGCCTTTACAACAGGCCCCCTCCGTCATTTGTATTCTTCCTTTAGTTTTTTCCATCTACTACTGTAGTGGGTTCAGTCCGCTTGTCGTGATGAGCAGTCTTTGGCTGCACAGATGGCATTTTGGCGACGCATTTGACCCCCGCCGGGTTGGGGCAATTGGCAGTTCGGGGAGAAAATTCGCATGGCTCTTGAGCCGATATCCGTCGAAGAGCTTGATGCTCTGCGGCGGTTAGACACCTGCACGGTTTCGAAAGCGATCGAGACCTTTGACGTAAGGCTGCGGAACGCCGGGTTCGCCGACGCCCGCATACGCGGCATGTTCGAAGATTTTCCGCCCATGGTTGGATACGCCGCCACCGCCCAACTGCGCAGCGGCGAGCCTCCCATCGCGGGCCGAATCTATGTGGATCGGACGGACTGGTGGAACAGCATTCTACAAGTACCTGCGCCGCGAATCGTCGTGCTCGAAGATTTGGATAAGCCTCCAGGCGTGGGAGCTTTCCTCGGGGGAATGCACGCTGCGATTCTCCGGGCGCTGGGGTGCGTGGGCTATGTGACCGATGGCGCGGTAATGGAATTGCCTCGCGTGCGTGAGCAGGGATTGCACTTGTTTGCCGGAAATGTGGCGGTGTCACATGCCTATGCCCATATTTTCGACTTTGGTTCGAAGGTTAAGGTGGGCGGCCTGGAGGTGCACCCGGGCGACGTCTTGCATGGGGACCGCCATGGACTTTTAACGGTTCCCAAAGAGATTGCAGCAAATATTCCCGCCGCCGCGACCAGGTTGCAGCAGGCAGAGCAAAGGGTGATCGACTTTTGCCATACACAGGAATTTTCTGTGGACAAGTTACGGCATGTGCTCAAGGGATTGATTTAGGAGACATTGATTGAGTATGAACTTTAGCTTGACGGGAACACGGGCGAGGACACCCGCGTCTACATTGCCATACGCAACCATCGGACTCGCTCTGCTCGTGCTCGCGCTCTCATCATGCAGCGCAGGACGCAATGAGAAAGTTGAGGCCAGTGCTCAGCAGGTGGTTACGGTCGGAGTGACGCGTGTAGTGAAAAAAACCTTGAGCCGGGAAATTACGTTGTCTTCTGAGTTAGTGCCTTTTCAGGAGATTGATGTCTATGCCAAGGAATCGGGCTACGTACAGAAACTGAACGTCGACTACGGAGCCCACATGAAGGCGGGCCAGGTGATCGCTACCCTGGAGATTCCGGAGTTGCAGGCGCAACTGCAGCAGGATCAAGCCGAAATCAAGAACGCGATGAACCAGGTCACCCGCGCCGACAACGAACTGAAACGCTACGATGCTCAGTACAACGCGTTGCATCTTCAATACACGCGGTTGAACGGGGTTTTCCAGACTCAGCCCGGCATCGTGGCACAGCAGGAAGTGGACGATGCGCAGGGCAAGGATCTTGCGGCGGCCTCGCAAGTGGACGCTGGAAAAGCAGCCCTCGAAGCTGCGCAGAGCCAGATGGCCGCGTCCAGAGCGAAACTCGCTCACGATCAGACACTCTATGACTATTCGAAAATCACGGCGCCGTTCTCGGGAGTCGTGACCGAACGCTACGCAAACCTGGGCACTCTGGTTCAAGCGGGCACAAATTCGAGCACGCAGGCAATGCCGATCGTCCGGTTGTCCGAGGACGATCTCTTCCGTCTGGTCATTCCGGTTCCGGAGTCCTACGTTCGCTACATTCGTATCGGTGATCCAGTGAATGTTCGCGTGCCTTCTCTGAACCGGACTTTCCCCGGCAAAGTTGCCCGCTTCTCCGTGGATGTGCGGGCGGACACTCGCACCATGCACACCGAGGTGGATGTTTCAAATCCCCAGCGCTTGCTGATGCCAGGTCTTTATGCCGAAGCCGAAGTGGAGCTCGATCAAAAAGAAAACGCTCCCACCGTGCCCTTGCAGGCTTTAAATCACGAAGGCAATAAAACAACCCTGTTTGTGGTGAATCACGACGGGGAACTGGAAGATCGGGCAGTGCAGGTCGGACTAGAGACGATCACAGATGCTGAAATCATTTCAGGATTAAGCGAGGGCGAACAGGTCGTAGTCAGCGACCGTAGCGGCCTGAAACCCGGTCAAAAGGTTCATCCGCAAGCCATGTCCGTGATGCAGTACCAGGAACAGAACGCACAGTAGCAGGATGGTTAGATAAGGTTTATGCCAGGATTTTCAATTCGCAATCCGTACTTCATCATTGTCATCTGCCTGGTGCTCCTGGTGATTGGCGTGACCAGTATTGCGCGTATGCCGGTGGATTTATTTCCTCCCATCAATCTGCCGGAGGTCGTGGTGGCCACTTTCTATTCCGGCATGCCACCATCGGACATCGAGACCGATATCACGGATCCTCTGGAACGTTTCTTTACGTTGGCTGCGGGCGTCGATCACATGGAGTCACGATCGCTGCAGGGAGTGAGCATCATTCGGGTGTACTTTCAGCCCGGAACGAATGCCGATGCCGATGTGACCGAGTTGTCCAACTTGGCGCTCGCTGACTTGAAGCGGTTGCCGCCCGGGACGCTGCCTCCGGTTGTGCTGAAATTTGATGCTTCCAGCTTGCCGGTCGCGCTGGTTACGGTCAAAGGAGAAGGCCTCAACGAAACTCAGCTCCACGATTACGGGCAGTTTCAGATCCGCAACCAGATCGCGACCGTCCCGGGCGCCGAGATTCCCGGCGTTTTCGGCGGAACGTACCGCCAGATCATGGTGTATGTCGACCCCTTCAAGTTGTTTTCCCGTCAGCTGAGTCCGATGGACGTGGTGGGCGCGGTCAACGATTCGAATCTCATCCTTCCGGCCGGCGACGTAAAGATGGGCCCCTACGATTACTTCGTGTACTCGAACAGCCTGGTCGACAACATGGAGCAGTTGGGCCAACTTCCGCTCAAGGTGAAGGGACACTCCTGGGTTACGGTGAACGACATTGGAAAGGCGGAAGATTCCCACCAGCTTCAAACAAACATAGTGCGCATTGATGGACAGAAATCCGTATACATCCCGGTGATGAAACAGGGCGGAGATACAAATACCATCGCGGTGGTCGATGGTCTGCGCACACTCACCAAGCATCTTTACGACATTCCTAAGCAGATGATCACGAGCATCGTGTTCGATCAATCTGTGTACGTGAAGGAAGCGATTCGCACCGTCCTGCACGAGGGATTTCTGGGGCTGATTCTCACCAGTCTCATGATTTTGATTTTTCTAGGAAGCTTTCGAGCTACATCGGCCGTTCTTCTTTCCATTCCTCTATCTGCCCTGGCTGCATTTGTGGCACTGGCTCTGATGGGAGGCACGGTCAACACGATGATCCTGGGCGGAATGGCGCTGGCCTTTTCGCGCGTGATCGATAACTCGGTGATTTCTCTCGAGAATATTTACCGCCACCTGGAAATGGGAGCCATGCCCATGGTCGCTGCCGAAGTTGGTGGCGCGGAAGTGAACTTGGCTGTGCTTGCGGCCACCCTGGTGGATGTGGTCGATTTCTTTCCCGTGGTTTTTCTCTACGGCGTGTCCAAGTTTCTGTTTTCAGCGTTAGCCCTGGCGTTCTGTCTTTCGTTGCTAGCTTCATTTGTTGTGGCGATGACGGTGATTCCTTTGTTCTGCTCGCGGTTCTTAAAGGCTGTGCCTCACGCTGCCGAGCATCAGCATAAGGATTACGAAATCGAGCCGGAACAGCCGGTAAGCCAATCTTGGATGGACAGGTTTAATGCCGGGTTCAATCGGAGATTCAACAAGGTCCTGGATTATTACGAACACTGGGTGAGGCGTGCGCTCAGACGTCCGGGGCTGACGGTGTTGGCCTTGAGTGGTGTGTTCTTGGTCAGCTTAGCGATTTATCCGCTGCTGGGGTTGGCGCTGTTCCCGAAGACTGATGCGGGGCAGTTTACGATCAACCTAAAAGTCCCAACGGGCACCCGCATTGAAGTGACGGATCAATACGTTGCCAAGGTGGAAGACTTGATTCGCCATACTGTGGAACCGAAGGACCTGAAGTTGATTGTGTCCAACATCGGCGTGGTCCCGGATTTCTCCGCGCTATACACGACCAATGCCGGCGCCTATACCGCGACGGTCCAGGTGCAGTTAAACGAGCCTCACCGGTTCAGCAGTTTTGACTACATGGACCGGGTTCAGAGCGAGATAGCCAAACAGTTCCCGGATATTCGGACATTCTTCTCCAGTGGTTCGATGGTGGACGCCATTTTAAATGCCGGCATGCCTGCGCCGATTGACGTGCAAGTGAGCAGCCCGGATTTGACGCAGATTTATGGCATCGCGCAGAACCTGGCCACGGAAATTCGCCAGATCCCTGGAGTGGGCCAGGTTTACATTCCGCAGGACATGAATTACCCCACGCTACGCCTCGATGTTGACCGGGTGCATGCGGGGGAGTTGGGGCTTACGCAGAAAGACGTCGTGGACAACGTGATCACCGCTCTCAATTCCAACTCCATGATCGCGCCCAATTACTGGGTGGATCGTAAGAGCGGCAATGATTATTACCTGACGGTGCAGTTCTTCGAGAAGGGTAAAGCCGCCATTCACGACATGGCTGATTTCGGACAGATTCCATTGCGCGATCCGAACAGTGGCGCGGAAATGAGCTGCGGTCCAACGGCTCCAGCCCAGGCTGGAGGCAGGCAGTCAGCGTGGTCCTGCGACGGACAGGGCAGGCCGATTACCGTGCTCAGCAATGTTGTGAACGTGAAACAGATTCAGACTCCGACCGAGGTTGACCACTATCAGATTCAGCGAGCCATGGACGTCTACGTAACCCCGACGGGGGAAGACCTGGGCCGCGTCACCAGTTCGATTCGCGACATTCTGGCAAAGACCAATATTCCCGGTAACGTGCGGGTGAATCTGCGGGGAATGGTGCAGGGGATGGAGGCGTCGTTTAAGAGCTTTGGGCTCGGCTTTCTGATTTCGTTTTTGCTGTTGTTTCTGATTCTCACAGCTCAATTCAAGTCATTCGTAGATCCATTCCTGATCATGCTCGCGATACCCATGGGATTTGTCGGCGTTCTTTTGATTCTCCCGCTCACGCACAGCACGCTAAATGTCATGTCTCTGATGGGAGTGCTGATGCTGGTGGGCATCGCTGACTCAAACAGCATTCTGATTGTTGATTTCGCTCACAATCTGGAGCGGCAAGGTTTGTCACCGGCGGATGCAGTCATTACAGCATGCCGGGTGCGCCTGCGGCCAATTTTAATGACCTCACTGGCGACAATTATCGGGATGATTCCGATGGCATTGAAATTGGGGACGGGAGCGGAGCAATACACGCCTATGGCCCGCGCGATCATCGGAGGACTTACTTCGTCCGTTCTTTTGACCATATTTATTGTGCCCGCAGCGTACCTGCTGGTTTACGGCCGACGCAAGCAACAAACGGCGGAGGCGGAGAGCGGAGAGTCGGCAGAATGAGGGCCGACGTTCTCAAATCGGTAACACTCCCACTTGTCATGCCGAGCAAAGCGAGGGATTGAGGTTTTTGTCGTGGCCGTCAAAAACCTGGATTCCCGGTCGCATCCGCTCCTCGGAATGACAACGGAGGGGATCATTAAAGGGACTTGTTGTATTTGGCTTACAGCGTTCTTGATTGCGGCGACAGCTCTATACGCCGCTGAGCCGGTCCGTTCCGGTTCCTACGTGCTGGGAACTGTGGTACGCGTACAGCAGCGCAAAGTCTATTCCCCCGATTCTACGATCGCGGGTAGCAATCCGTCTGACGCGCCATTAACGTCGCGGTCTTATGCTTACGAAGTCTCTGTCCGCGTCGACTGCAAAACCTACGTCGGGCGATACGAAACGCCGTTTAACTATTTGCCGGCAGCCTTTACTCCCGATCAGCCGATCCGAGTCCGCGTAACCAAGCGTGTCATGCATTTCGATCTGCCGAATGATCCGGACATGAGGATGGGCATTGTCCGCCGCAGATCGGAATGCGGTCAGTGAGGGCAGCGGTCGGCCGGGGTTTTGCGGAGGAAGAACGACGATTTCATTCGACTGCTGCGGGCAGACTTTGAAGAAGGCAAATCCATGACGCGAAAACTTAAATACGCTTTGCTGTTGATGACCGTGCCCTTGCTTGGCTTTGCCCAAGTATCAATCGATGTACAACCAGCTCAGAGCCTGCCCCCGGCCCCGGTGCCGCAAACTGGTCAGGCGCAAAACACGTCCGGCACGCCGTCGAATGCACAGCCGACATCGGCTCCTTTGGGCGCGTCCATGCCATTGACCTTGAAGCAGGCTGAGGCGCTTGCAATAAAGAGCAATCCACAGATCTCGGTCGCTCGGTTGCTCGCCCTTGCTTCCCAGCAAGTCACTCGCGAAGTGAGATCGAACTTGTGGCCGACGGCGACAGGAGACCTGACCGGAGTAGATGCGCAGTCCGGCAGCCGTATAACCGCGGGTGCTCTGAATAATCCGCTCATCTATGAACGCGCGGCTGCGGGAGTCATGGTCACACAACTAATTACCGACTTTGGCCGCACCACGAATCTGATCTCCAGCGCAAACTATGCAGCCAAAGCCGAGAACCAGAATGCGATCGCCACCAAAGAGCAAATTCTCCTGGCTGTGAACAAGGCTTTCTACAATGCATTGCAAGCCCACGCCGTGCTAACCGTTGCGGAGCAGACGGTCAACGAACGCCAGACTGTCGCCAATCAGGTGGAAGCGCTCTTCAAGAACAAGCTGAAATCCGAACTGGATTTCAGTTTTGCAAGCGTTAACCTGGCGCAAGCCAAACTTCTGATGCTGGATGCCCAAAACAATGAAAATGCCGCTCTGGCAACACTGTCCATGGTGCTCGGCTTTCCGAGCTTGCAGGATTTCCACCTTGTCGAGGAAGAAAACCAGATGACTCCACCACCGAGTAATGTGGACGATCTGATTACCCAGGCTTTTGCCTCGCGGCCAGAAATACTATCGCTGCAGTTCCAATACCAGTCGGCCAAGAAGTTTCAAACCGCGGAAAGAGACCTGCTCTTTCCGAGCATCCGGGCACTTGGGGCGGTAGGAGATACGCCCGTAGGAAATGCGGCTGTGGCTCCGAGTCCAAGCGCCCTGAACAACACGTATGGGGCCGTCGGCGCAAACGTCGAGGTCCCACTTTTCAACGGTTTCCTTTACACGGCGAGATCTCGCGAGGCGGGTCTCAGAGCGCAAGCCACCCAGGAACGGCTGCTGGACATGCGCAACCTGATCTCGCGCGACGTTCGCACCAGTTGGCTCAATGCGAACACAGCCTATCAGCGGCTGGCGGTCACGAAGCAACTGTTACAGCAGGCCAACTTGGCATTGAATCTTGCTCAGTCTCGCTACAACCTGGGGCTTGGCTCAATTGTTGAATTAAGCCAAGCGCAACTGCAGCAGACACAGGCCGAAATCAGTTACGCGCAAGCCGGTTATGACTATCGTCTGAGCCTGGCGGTTTTGACCTACGAGACCACGGGAATCTAGCGCTGTTCGGTCATTTGACAGGCTGCAAAGACGTCTCTCTATCAGCATTGGCAGCTAAGGTCTAGACTAAGTTTCGCACGATTCCTTTCGAGGAGGACTTGCATGGATCGCACAAAGAGTCTGATTGCCGCAGTCGCATTTCTGCTCATTGGACCAGGAGCAGTCGCACAACAATCATCAACCCCGCCAGCGTCGACCGGAAATATGAGCGCGCCCGCATCCAACACCAGCACAGTGCGCGGTTGCCTTGACGGCCAACGCGGAAATTACATCGTGGTCGAGGACAAAACCGGCCTGGTCTACGTCTTGAAAGGAGTCGGTAACAAGCTCGATAGTCACCTTCACCATGAAGTCGAAGTGAAGGGACGAGTACGGTCCGGAATAATCAAGACCGGCGTCAACCCGTCGAAGTCGGGAAGTAATCCGAGCGATACTGCGCATGGAGTTGATGGCGTCCCACTGGAGGTTGCCGATGTGCAGGCGGATGTTCGGACCATCGCAAAGCACTGCAAAGCCGCGGATCAACAATAACCGGCATGCGATCATCCCCGTCGTAGAAACGTAGCCAGCTACGTTTCTACAGATGCGTCCGTTGAGAGCGGGTCTCAGTGCCCGTAGCCACCGCCCTCGAGCGAAACCTTTCCCCGGAACATGTGGTACACGATGACGAAGTAAACCAGGGCCAGGCACATTCCAAACGCCCACCAGACGAGGCCCACATGAAGAGTGTGCGGTCCAGAAAGCGCATTGGCGATCGTGATGTCGTACTGCGAGCCAGTCGTGGACGGCAGCAGGCGCGGATAAAGTCCGATGGCCGCGCCGACCAGCATCACTGTCAGGTACACGCACGAACAGGCAAAGGCCTTGCGGTCGGCCCCCTTTCGGCTGAATCCAATCACACCGAACAGAGCGAGCAGAACCGCAACTGGTACCAGAAAGGCCATTGGATAATCGCGATAGTTTGTCAGTGTGTCGGCTCGCGCAATCATGGTCGCAGGGAGGCTTATCAGGGTCACAACAAACAGAACGCCCCAAAGGCGACGGGCCAGAGTGCGAGCACGCTCCTGCAGACCGGCTTCGGTTTTGACTGCGAGATAGAGAGCTCCGTGCTCAGCGAGAGCGACGAAGGCAACAATTCCGCCGATGACCGTATACCAGTCCAGAATGCCTGGGTGAGCTCCGATACGCCAGTCGGTCCACAGCGGTAGGAAGAAGTAGCCATCGGTTTGAAGGGGGACGCCGCGGATCACGTTGGCCAGCGCCGCTCCGAAAAAAATGGCGAGTACCGCACTGGAGAAAAAGAACAGGCCATCGAAAAACGATTTCCACACTCCGATATCGAACTGCATGCGCAGCTCAATACTGGCGCCGCGCATAATCAGCAGCCAAAGGACAATCATCAGAGCCAGATAGAATCCGCTAAACGCGGAGGCATACAGTAGGGGGAAGGCGAAGTAGAGGGTGCCACCACCGGCCAAGAGCCAGACTTCATTCCCGTCCCAGACCGGAGCGATACTTCGCAACATGAGTTGCCGTTCCTGCTCGTTGTGTGCAAGGAACGGATGCAGGATGCCAACGCCCAGATCAAAGCCGTCGAGAACGACATACGCAACCAGCATGATCGCGACCACCCAAAACCAGATGAATCCCATGATTGTTTCCTCACGCTAGAGTTGGCACACTTTTCGAGTCATCGGGGAGCTTGCCGATGGCCGGCCCTTTATCAATGATGCGGTATACCAGCACGATAAACAGGATCGATGTGAGCGTGTATATACCCATGAATCCCAGCAAGGTAAACAGGCTGTTTCCGGCGCTGACGTATTTTGAGTAGCCCTCGGAGGTGCGAATCAAACCGTAAACTACCCAAGGCTGTCTCCCGAGTTCCGCTGTCATCCAACCTGCCGTGTTCGCAATGTATGGAAAAGGAAAGCTGAGCAGCAGTGGCCACAGCACCCAACGAGTCTGAAAGAGCTTCCCACGCCAAAGAAGAAACGCCGCAATGAGCATAAGGAACGCGAAATAAGTCCCCAACCCAGCCATGATGTGGTAGCTGTAGAACAACAGCGGTAGAGGTTCCGGCCATTGATCGCGAGGAAGCTCGTTGAGTCCTTTTACTTCCGCTTCCGTGGTTCCATAGATCAGGAAACTCAGAACCTTGTTGACTGCGATTGGATTGTCAATACTTTGTTGCTCTTCGTTTGGTTGCCCGATAAGCACGATCGGAGCACCATTCTGGGTGCGAAATAGGCCCTCCATTGCAGCAATCGCTGCCGGTTGGTGTTTTGCCAGGTAGCGGCCATGCAAGTCGCCAGTGGGGAAGATTTGCATTACACACGAAATCACTCCCGCCACAATGCCCACCCTCAAGAAAACCTTGCCATGTTCGGAGAATCGATTCTCCAGAACGTAAAAGGCGCCCACCGAGCTCATCACAAAAGCGCCGGTAACCACGGCTCCAGACATGTTGTGTGCGTATTGCAGGAGACCCCAGGGATTGGTCAGAAGCCCCCAGAAGCTGGTTACTTCATAAACCCCGTTGGGTAGGATCTGGTAGGCAACGGGGTGCTGCATCCACGCATTGGTGACAATAATAAAGAAGCCCGAAATCCAAGATCCAACGAAGACCAGAAATGCCGCTGCCCAATGTTTCCAGGGCGAAAGCCGCTTTTCTCCAAAAAGAAAGAGTCCCAGGAACGCAGATTCCAGAAAAAAAGAGAACACGCCTTCCATTGCCAAGGGCTGTCCGATGACGCCTCCAGTAGTTCGCGCGAACTGCGACCAGTTGGTGCCAAACTGAAATTCCATAGGGATTCCGGTTACGACACCGAGCAGAAAATTGATAGCGAAGATTTTTCCCCAGAAGCGGGCGGCTTGGTTGTAGCGTTCATCCTGGTGACGGAGCGCAATGGTTTTGAGCACCACAATCAGCAGCGCCAGGCCCATGGTCAACTGCGGAAACAGGTAGTGATAGATGATCGTGAAAGCAAAGTGAATTCGGTGCAGCAGCATTGTGTCCATGGGGCGAGCTTACATCCGTTCCGCGGGATTGACCGATAAGGAAATATGTTAAATTGTGTCGATACCGGGTTCTGTGATTCTCGTCACAGTGGCATACCGTTCGGAATGCCTCACTAAAATCACTGTTATGTCGTGACCGGTTGCCGCAATCTGTTTGCACGCTATCGCCGTAGAAGATAGGAACAGATGGTTGGCTGAAACGATCAACGCGCTAGGGTACGGAGTGGCTGTCTCACGGCACTTTCAGCGTGCGCAGGAAAAGCACAAGCTGCCACCGTTCCAGTTCCGGCAACTTGCTGAACGAGGGCATGCCGTGATCTGGATTCCCATTGGTGATTTTCCAGAACAGCGTACCATCACTCTGCCCCTGCACGATTGCGAGTTGAAAGTCAGCCGAATGTTTTTTGAGGAGGCCGCTGCCGTCCTGGTTGTGGCATTCTGCGCAGTTTCTCAGAAAAAGCTTTTTCCCTCCCGCCACAGCTTGAGGTCTTCGAGCGAGTGGATTGGCTTTGCTGGCAGCTTCCTCGGATGGACGCCAGTCCGGATCAGGCTGGTAGCTGGGATTTTGCCCTACTGCTACCGCCAGCAGGGCCCAGAGGAGTGCGACGTTCACAATTCCCATGCGCCTCATGGCTTGCCTCCGAACAGATGTGCCAGCTTGCTGCCGATTCCTGAAATCTCATAGCTGTAGCCAATGCGGAAAAGCACCGGACTGCTTTCGTGATTCAATCCCGCCCCTGCAGAAAGGCGAAGGGTTGAATTGTCGCTGATCAGCCAAGCAAGCACAGGCGAGGCATATTGAGCCGTGTCTTTGAAACCAAAGCCGAGAGTGCTGCCCAGTCCCCCATAGATTTCCATGCCGGCGGAAAAGTTCTCTCGGCAAAAACGGCAGTTTGATCCTGAAGCCATGGTTGCCAGCGGCCGCGAGAATCCGAACGAATATCCGAATTCAATCCCTTCACTGTGCGAGAAATTTTTGGCCGCGATGAAGTTGCCGGCGAGGTTCCAGTCGTGGACGTCGCTCGAAAGAATCAGCTTGGTCTCCAGTTCGTGGTCTTTGATCGCGCGCAGCACGGAATTAGGCGAACTGACATCCGGCGCCCCTCCCTCCAGTTCTTTTTGGATGCGGTCGGCCTCGTTAATGCTCTCATATTCCAGATAGAGAACCGGGTTGACCCAATGCTCTCGCTTCAGCGGTCGGAAGCGGTTTTCAAGTCTCCAACCGGTGAAAATGGTGCTGTCGTTCCAAGTGGACTGCCCATCGAGATAGAGTTCCGCAGTCCAACGGGCAGTTACGCCGTATTCAAGCTCAGTCCACGGAGCGAAATAGAATCTTTGTCCAGAGCGCGGAACATCGGTCGTACTTGAGATTTCAACCTCCAAGTTGCCGGGTTCCTCCATGTGATGATTGTAAGTGACAAAGTAGGGACTTTCCTGGGCCGGAGCTGCCGGCACGCCGGAGAGCGCAAACAGACAGAGCGACACGATCCACGCTGTGAGTATCTTCATTTATATTTGCAAATCAGTTGCATGTAGGAAACCAGACGTAATCGTAGGTGTGCCGGAGTGTCCGGTCAAGCTCTTCGCTGATTTTCTGTTTCAGGATTGTTGCAACCAGTTGCAACGGGCGGGATTCTCAGGCTGGTGAGGCGGTGCGGCACTTCGAACAATACCCTCCAACCTCAAGCCGGCTCACGACGATGTGGAACTGGCAATCGCGCTGGATTTGCCCCTTGAGCCGTTCGAACAGATCGCTCTCAAATTCCATGATCTTCCCGCATCGCAAGCAGGCCATGTGGATGTGGTCGCGCTGTGGGCGGCGCTCATAATAATGCTTTTCGCCTTGCATGTGCATGAGATCAAGTTCATCCACCAAGCCATGTCTCTTGAGCAAGCCCAGGGTACGGTAGACGGTTACGCGGTCAATGTGGGGATCAAGCCGCTGTGCGTGGCGCAAGATCTGGCTGGCATCGAGATGCTGTTTGGCAGTCTCAACCACGCTGAGGATGGTGCGTCGCTGCCGGGTCATGCGCAGCCCGCGCGACATGAGTTCAGCTTGCAGGCGTCCCGGAGCTTCAGTTTGTGGAAGCGGCATACTGATTCCTTATTGATACAGTGTTGCAATTATAACGTGTGGAAGGGATACTCCTGTCCGCTTTTTGACTCAGGTATCAGAATGTGGGAAATCAAGACCTTAACATCAAGGCAGCGGACAGGAGTGTCCGCTCTAGAGAAAGATCAGTTCGCTTTCATCTTTTCTTTGACGCTGTGCGCCAGCTTTTCAATCTCTTCCGCCTTTTTGACGACGTCGAGTGACAGCGTATGCTCGTTGGATTTGTCCACATACTGCTTCAACTCGGTTGCAAGCTTGAGCAAATTTTCGGTATCGCGTTGCAGCCGAGCCTGGCGCTCCTGGTTCGCCTTTTTGGCCATATCTCTTTCCATTTTGGCGTGTTCCTCATTTTCGCGCTCGTCGCGAGTGAGGCCAGGGCTGGGGCCGAGGCCCGGGAACTGCGCCTGACCTTGGCCGGAGTTCTGACTGGGAGACGGTAGGGAAAACACGGGTGTCATCAGGAGAAGCAAGAGAGTCAGCGCGAAGGGCTTGAATCGCACAATCACCTCGTCAACACCGCAATAAGGAAATTATACGAGTTCCCCCGAATCCCGGAGCGAGTTCTGATGTCGGTGGAACGAAGATTTCGCAGCGACTGTTTGGGAAGGGCTAACTGTTCGCGTACAAGTAAATGGCGGGCGAAGGCGCCCGCCCTGCACTATGAAGCTACAGTGAACTCATGTTAGCAAGGAACTCGCCGTTAGACTTAGCTTTGTTGAGCTTGTCGATGAGCAGTTCCATGGCTTCTACCGGCGACAGCGGGTTCAGCACTCGCCGCAGAACCCAAATGCGGGTCAAGTCTTCCTTCGGGATGAGCAGTTCTTCCTTACGCGTGCCGGAGCGCTGGATGTCGATGGCCGGGAAGGTACGCTTATCCACCAGTTTGCGATCGAGGATGATTTCAGAATTGCCTGTGCCTTTAAATTCTTCGAAGATCACATCGTCCATGCGCGAGCCGGTGTCGATCAGGGCCGTCGCAATAATGGTCAGCGATCCGCCTTCTTCAATATTGCGGGCTGCGCCGAAGAAACGCTTGGGTCGCTGCAATGCATTCGAGTCAACGCCGCCGGAGAGAACCTTGCCACTCGGCGGAACGATGGTGTTGTAGGCGCGTGCCAGACGCGTGATCGAATCAAGCAGAATGACTACGTCACGCTTGTGCTCGACCAGGCGCTTGGCCTTCTCGATCACCATTTCGGCGACTTGCACGTGGCGGGCGGCGGGTTCGTCGAAGGTCGAAGAGATCACTTCGCCCTTCACCGAGCGCTGCATGTCCGTAACTTCTTCCGGGCGCTCATCGATCAGCAGCACCATTAACACCACTTCCGGATGATTCGTCGTAATCGAGTTGGCGACGTTCTGCAGCAGCATGGTCTTGCCGGCGCGGGGAGGCGAAACGATCAGGCCGCGCTGTCCCTTACCGAGCGGGGTAAGCAAATCCATAACGCGGGCGCTGACGTTCTCGCGGGTGGTTTCGAGCTTGATGCGTTCCTGCGGATAGAGCGGCGTCAGGTTGTCGAAGAGAATCTTGTTGCGCGCTTCGTCCGGCGATTCGAAGTTAACCGCTTCAATTTTTACCAGGGCGAAGTATTTCTCGCCTTCGTGCGGAGGACGTACTTGTCCGCTGACGGTATCGCCGGTCTTGAGGTCAAACTTGCGGATTTGCGACGGCGACACATAGATATCGTCGGGGCCGGGCAAATAATTGTAGTCGGGCGAGCGCAGGAAACCGTAGCCGTCGGGCAGGATCTCCAGCACTCCTTCGGCGAAGATGTGGCCTTCTTTTTCGCTCTGGGCTTGGAGAATTTTAAAGATCAGGTCTTGCTTGCGCAGTCCGCTGGCGCCGGGCAGATCCAAGGATCGGGCGATCTTGGTCAGCTCTGTAATGTTTTTTTCTTTCAGTTCTGCGATGGTCATTATTCGATTCACCTGCGAAGGGAAATTTTCAAAGGGGGGTTACTCAGAAAAGACTTGGTCAAACGCGGGGCAGGCGGCGGGGCTGGTTAAGCAGCCCGCCGTTGTGCCTCGGCAAAATTTTCAGGTTCAGACAGAACCGTCTGACGCTCCGAGCTTGCAATCTTATCCAGAACTTCGTTCATGGTTTCCTGGATTCTGGTGTTGGGCTTGTGAAACTTACGGGTAGCCTTCGACGCAAGCTGACAAAGCATATAACGGTTCCGCAAAGTATGTAAAGCGTCAAAAACGCGATCAGAGCGCATGATAGATCACTCTCCTAAACCGAGCAAACTGGCCGCACGTCCCTTTTCTGGCAAGACGAAACCTGACCAGAGTATCTAACTTACTCAATTCAGATGGGTTGTACGGGAAAGCTCTGGTTACTGGTATAGATGCTCCGTCTGGCCCGAAAGTTTCTCGGTTTTAAGGATTATGTCCGACTGCCAGCGGAGATTCGTCAGACCAACTATTCGTAAGCCTTCGGAACTGTCCACCCTACGTTAGAACGAACGCTACGTCAAGTGTTTCTTGCAATACCATTGAAGGTTGCCATGAATGATGTCGGCCGGCGCCAGAATCGCTCTGAAGCCAAGTCGCGGTCGTGGGTATAATGCATTGATATCAAACAGCTTACTTTCGGTTCATCTTGAGTAGGGAGAATGCCCCGCTCCAGTCGCGGGGCCTCTCTCGCTTGGGCAATGTACCTGGCCCGATACATCAATCGAGCAGCCTTTCATTCTGGAGTTGCATTCTCCCCTTTGGATCGCGGCCGCAAAAGGCTGCGCCCCTCTGGACTGAAACTTGGCTAGTTGCGGCTTACCCCCGTCAGAACGACACTTCTGCTTTGGCCGAGGATTGCAGTGTCAAAAGCAACCCTCAGGCTCGCGTGTGCCGTCTCGACAATCGCGTCGGGAGCAAACTCGACGTTCAATTTGCAGCTCTCGCCATTCTTTAACGTCGCACCGCAGCTGTGCGAGACCACATGAAAAGGGACGGCGCAGTTTGAGGGGTTGGCGCATATGCCAACGATCTCAATCTTGGTGATTTGCAGGAGCGCTCCCGATTGATTCCTCAATACCGTTTCCGCAGTGGCGGATTTGCCCGCACTTACGCTGAAGGAGAGATTCTTGGGAGTCAGGGTTACCTTGTTGGGGGTGGGACTTTGTGCCAGAGCTGTCCCGGCACTGATCGCGAGTCCGGTGAACAAACAGAACATGGAAAGAACACTTACGGCCAACTTACGCATGGTATTTCTCCTAGTTTTGATTTGAGGCGCTTGATGTGCCTAGGAAGAGAACCTTACGCGGAAGAGGAAAGCTCTTTGTCGCGAGAATGTCAGAGGGTCATCAAATGATTGTCAAACTTAATTGGTTGAGGTCCGCGACAAAACAGTCCGGGACGGACACTACGCCCAGAACGTGCGATCCAGCGTGCGGTACTGGATAGCTTCGGCGATGTGCTTGGGCTCGATTGCCTTCGCTCCTTCTAGATCGCCGATGGTTCTAGCAACTTTGAGAATTCGATCATGGGCGCGGGCGGTCAGGCCTTGTTGGGCCATGGCTCGCTCGAGCAGGCGCTCGCAGTCCGCTGACAGTTCACAAAAGGCGCGAATGTGCCGAGCTCCCATCTGAGCATTGCAATAGAGCTTTTCGCGTGGCGAGGACGAGAATCTTTCTAACTGCGCTCCGCGGGCTCGCATCACCCTTTCGCGTATATTCGCCGAGCTTTCAGGTTCCGCTCCCGAGCGCATCTCCTTATAGTTGACTGCGGGCACGTCGATGTGGATATCGATCCGGTCGAGTAGCGGCCCCGAAATTTTCGACATGTAGCGCTGGATCACAGGGGGTGTGCAATGGCACTCGCGCGAACGGTCGTTGAAGTAGCCGCAAGGGCAGGGATTCATGGCCGCAGCTAGCATGAAGCGAGCTGGAAAAGTCAGCGACATGGAGGCACGGGCGATGCAGACGGTTCCATCCTCGAACGATTGTCAGTGTCGCAACAATATGCTCTGACATTCTTCATCGCCAGTGTGCAGATTTTATATCCCCTTACGAAGACTTCGACCCCTAAACCACTGAGCAACGAGCGCTTGTCCTCTCTCTGCAGGAAGGGCATCTCGACGAACGCGGAGACCAGGTCACCGAGCTCGTCCTTGGTCACGGAAGCTCTGGTGGTTGGCGGCTTCGCGACGACGCCCTGATACACCTTCAATTCGGCATCTACCCTGGCCAGCTGTTCATCACGTTGCATGCGGTCAATGGTTCCGTCAAAGAACGCCTCCAGTATACGGCCCCGCTTCGCGGTGAGGGTTTCGATCTGGCGTCGGACGGCCGTCCCGTCAGAAACGCCAACTGGCATTTCCTGGGACTCAACGTACGCTTCCGCGATCCGATTCAGAAAACTCTCGTCTTGAAGACGCACTGATAACAGTTCTTCGATTTTCGTTTCGATGACACTGGCTCGAATGTAGGGCGTTGGACATTCGCTTTCCGGGTTGCGCTTCCTGGCCCTCGTGCCGTTCAGCTTGCAGTAATAATGACTGTCCTTCTGATTTGTGTGGCTGTACATCGGCGAATCACAAACTCCGCAATAAAGAAACCCGTTGAACAGATACTTCGGCGCGTTCTTCGCTCTTACCTCCCGTTCTCGCTTAGCCCTAGAATTTAGGATCCGCTGCACGGCCTGGAACACTTCTTCGCTTACTAGCCCGTCCATAACCCTGCACGTGATCACCTCTTCCGGAGCTCGCGCAATCTTCCGCCGGTGGCCCTGGCGTCCATTGGTGCCGGGCGTGTACCCTTCGGTGGTCGGGTCCCGTCGCTGATCATACTGCCTGATGCCCAGGTAGATCGGATTCTGCAATATAAAACGAAGGTTTGTTCTGGAAATGTTGAGCCTGCGCGCGACTTCGGCGTAGGGTAGCGAAGTGATGAGCACGAGATTGAAGGCAGCGCGGACTTTTTCGGCTTCGGCGGTGTAAGACCATCCGGCGGCATCAGAGTAGTCCACACCGAAGGGCAGGGTGGACCTGCCTCCAGTGTTCCGGCCGGCCCGTCGCATAGCTTCCTTCGCGTCATTCATGCGCGCTAGAATTTCGCGGCGCTCGATCCTAGCCATTCCGGCGCGAATTAGCCCCATGAAACCACCCATTGAGGAAGAAAAATCAATGGGACCATCCGGTAGGTAGAGCACAGTGCGGGTGTCCACAAAGGCTTGTAGGAGTTCGTAGTCTTTGAAGTTTTCAGGGCGCATCAACCGGGAGAACTCTTTCGCAACCACGCCGTGGATGTCCGGGCTTTCGATGAGACGCAAAAGCTCCTGCATTTCAGGAGCGTCCAGCACCGCAGTGCCGCTGACGTCGGACATCTCGATCGCCCTGACGATCTCTAGGCCGTAGGTCGCAGCCGTGCGCACGGTGACGGCGCGCTGCGCGGCCAGTCCGGCCTTGTCGTCTGCCGCCTGCCGTTCAGTTGACACCCGAAGGAGTTGAATGACTCTTTTGCTCATCGTCCAGTCCACAATAAATGCGCATGAGTCTCACAGCCGTCGCATTGTCGCCGGATTCAAGCGCCGTCCTAATGCGGCTAAGAGTTTGCGCCCTGCGCCGTGCAATTTCAAGTGCGGAGGCGATCGCCTGCGCCATGTCCGGGTTGTGGATCACTGAATGCTACCTCCCGGAGTCTTCCCTCGATGTCACTCACGATGAATTTGTACTAACCTTCGAAGCTTCCATGAGAACTCATACTCGGCTTACGGCCGTCCTCGTCGCGGGCGGCCCGACCAGACAATGGCTGACCAACTTCGCCTCCAAGAAATCAGTCCATCTGCCGTCTTCGCTAACATCATGAGCATCGGCCATAAACAGCGGTGAGGCAATCGGAAGTAGTGGAAATCAACGGAACACGAAGGAGTCGGAAGGGCATCAAGGATGCCGGATAAGTCGGGCGTTAATCGACCGCAGTCAGGCAACAAGAATAAGAAGTTTCATGATCCGGGCTGCTTCTTGTGGACGCCGGTCGCCGTTAGGCTGCCGCACGGAGGTTTCGGTTACGGTAGCCGGACGGTTGGCCATATTTCTGGATTGTGTTAGTTGATTTGCCCGTGCGGTTTTGGATTATGGTTGTTGCCCACGCGCTCGCAGTCCAGTTGTTCTTATTGGCCAGCAAGTCAGCAAATTCTTTATTTGTAAGTTCCCTCAGAAGCGGGAACCGTTTCAGGATGTCCTCGGAACTTGTGCGTAAGCGCGCCGCGTTCAGGACCCCATCGACCTCCTCAACTAGCCGTGGATATAGCTCCCAAATCACTTCCCGATGACGGTTTCGGTGCGTGAGGTCTGCTAACGTCAGGCCGGGCTCCTCGACCAGCGACGTTCTAGTCTCGATCCAAGCCGTTGATCTATTCGCGGTCGATGTTGGAAGCCAGATTTCCTCTAACTCCGTCCCCGCGCTCACCGATAGAAAGCCAGTACGGAAGGCGACTAGAAGCTCTGCCTCAATCGTTTTCGAAACCCATGCGCGAAGCACTGATAGTGCCTTGCCGACGTCAACGTCCTCCAACTCATAGATCTGGGCTAAAGTGCGCTGGCCGTTGTGTCCCCGCTCGGAGACGGCTTCAATCCAAACGTCAACAATGTTTTGGCCATCTTTCCAGACCAATTCCTTTTTCAAAATCTCCCTTACAACATCATCCATCCATCCCCCAGGGTAGGTCGACACGGCAGAGTGATACCTGGCAGCCACTCCTGGCAGTTCAAAAGAGAGCTCACCAATGATGCTCCTAATCGATCTCATCAGATCCTTCCAATGCGATCGGAGCGTTGGTGTCTTGTTGGAGGATCGCTCGAGGTGAAAACGACATAAGTAGACATTTTCATCGAGAATTCTGGACCACCTACGTGAGATGCTGCAGCGGACCTCATCGACCGCTTCTTGCACGGCGGGATTGCTGGCGAGCCATTCTTCTCGTGTCATTCGGGTATTTTAATCCTACTTGCTCCCGCAATCTGAGCGGTGAACGCTCGTTTCCGTCAATTTCCGCACGTTCGTATTGAACGCTCCGCGCGAATCGGTTAATCCTGACCAAGTAATTCATAACCGAAGCACGATGACGGATGGACCGCAAACACGAGGCAAGCGCGGGAGAGCCCCGATCGTCGTCGTGCTTCTGCAAATGGTAGCGCGGACAACGCGCGTCAGGCAAAAGAGAACGAGACGGAGGTTGGTCGTGGCAATGGAAGGCAGAACGATATGCGCAGTGCCCGAATGCGGTGCGCCGATTTCCGGTGACGGCAATTTGTGTGATCAGCACCGGATCCCAGGCGGTATCGTGCGCGTGGGCGCCAGCACGATGGTGATCACGGCCTGGGCAGCAGAGCACGGCGACGAGTGCGGCATCGTCCTTCTAAATGACTTCACCCTGGGCGCCCGCTTCAACGGTGCCGAGGGCTTCCTGGCGAAGTTGCAAGAGCAGGGGCTTGTAAATGTGCACCTCCTCCGCACACCGGAAGACCTCGCAGCCGCGAAGTCGCAAGCAGAAGGCAAGAGAGTTGGCGCTTGGAGCGGCAGCTGGCACGCGGAGTACCCGTGGCAAGAAGGCGCGCAGCAGAAAGAACGTTCCTTTTCCGACTTGCGCGCACTTGTCTTAACCAACGTCGCGCGGCAAGACGGCAACGCGCTGATGGCGCTGGTCTACGCAGATGGCACGATAAGGTTGAAATACCCGCATGGCGGCGCTGCCAACATAGACCTGCAGGGTCGAGTCGAAGGGCCGGTGACGCTGGACGAACAGATACAGATGGCAGAGAAATCCATGTGGGCATATTGCAGCACGGTCACGCAGGAAACGCCGCAGTTCACCGTTCACCGAATCCCCGGGGGCTTGGACAACGAAGCTGCGCGCAAATGGCTCGAAAGCTTGCCCGGGGTCGAACTGGTCGAGCATCACAAGTTCCCGGAAGAGTTGGGCGGACTGCTCCCATCGGATGGGAAGGCGGGATGATGGGCGGAACGTCAACGATGCGCCTGGGTGATCGGCCGACCATGGCGACGTCCAGTGGCTTCAACGTATGAAAAACAAAATCACCAGACATTTTTGTGAGCGAACTCTCAAAATTAGCGAGCTTGGATTGGTAGGCGATGTCCGTGGCAAAGACAGGCTGTAAGGTTTCCACCGGCCGACGAAAAGAAACGGCGTGCAGAAGCTGACGCGGGCTTGGGAACCAGACAAAACACGGCGCCGAACACGAAAGGAGAGCAGCAATGTCGTCACTCAATTATGCCGAACTAGGACCGCCATTCAATCTTCAGGGGAACTTCCATGTGCTTCACGTGACAGCTTCTCGCTTTGGGCCTTTGTATTTTGATGAAGTGGTCGAATGCGGGGTTTTAACCAACTCACACGAGCTCAGGGTGTTGATCGCGAAGGCAAACCGTTTGAGATGCGCAGATTTCGGCAATGGACTGCTGGGTCTTTTCATAGAAAGCGATGAGCTCGCCTTCTATGTTGTACCCGAGCGTACCCAGCAAGCAACGACGGAACATACGGGATTTCATGCGGAAAACAACGATCAACAACTCGAGCCGGAAGAAGCCGCGGCGAAGGCCGCATTGTTGGCGGAATGCGAACAATTGGCAGCCGCCGGGGTCACGTTCGTAGCCGTGGCGTTCGACGGATCTGGAGATGACGGGGCGACCGAAGATGTTCGATGCTACGACTCTGAGGATTACGACCACGAGCGGAAGCTTGTCAAGCATGATGCCTCACGGCTGCAAGACTACTTCGACGCGCTGGTTCCCTTCGGGTACGAGATCGATTGCGGGGGGTTCGGAGACGTAGTCCTCGATGTGAAGGCACGCAAGATCAGAGTTGAACACAGCGAGCGCGTTGAATACTGTACAAGGACCACTTACGAGATTTGAATTGTGGCTCACCCGCTAAAGCACGCACAAAGCAGCGCGAGAAAATTCGGCGGAAAGGCCGAGGACTATCTTGCGATTCACCAATGGTTCGATGAGTCGAAAGCATTTCTTGCCGACTTCCGTCACCGCGCTCTTCGCCACCACGCTGAGGGTATTTTCCTCTGCGAGAAGTTGTTCGGCGTGGCAATTAAGAACAGCGAGGGAGCGCTCGTTCCCGTTCGCTACCTTGCCGAACAACACGTCAAGGAAGATTTAGGACGTATTCCCACAGCACAAGACTGGCTATTACAGATCCAACCGCAACGTTGGATGTACGGACGAAGATCCGAGCACGTGGAAAATCTTTCGCGAGGGAACCCCGGAGGAACGGCAGGCGCCGCAAAACAAAATGGCGCGCGAGATAAGCGGAACAGAGATCCAGAAACGATCGTAACAATTGCACAACTCTTGAAGTCCCTCGGCCTGGACTGCGTGTTGGCCGAGACTAACCCGGTTCAGCACAGGGACAACGAAGTGTCGACATGCGATGCAAACGCGTGCGAGACGAATTACGAAGACTAGCCGAACACGAGCTGTGGTTCTTGGAGCAATGAACGAGCGAAATAGTGAAGGCCAATGCCAAACTCGCCGGCACGGAACTCAACATAGTTTCGCGACAAATGTCGCCAAACTCTGAATTGCCGCCAGTCACGCCCCCGTCGTTTCAGTCGGCAGCGGATTTCGTAGACGCCTACACGACGACTGACAAGACCATCGCCGATATGACCGCCAAGTTCGTGGCGCAAGCGGGCGAGGCAAAGAAAGCACAGGATGACATCCTGCCACATCTCGCTTTCATGCAGTCCCTATTGTCGAAGAAGGGTAGCAACCACCATCTCGTAATTGAGGCACGCAAGAAAGGTCACAGGATTCCATGGTGGAGAGATTATTACGAGAAATACAAAGACAGCTTATGGGAATCATTGCGCACGATGGAGCGCCGCATTGCTGCGTATCGAAGAGACCCGAGTACCCCGACAACTAAGGGAGGAAAGGGCACCAAGCCGAAACACCTGACGCAGCTAGAACACAAGCTTCTTGGGACTGCCACGTGCGTGCGCGAAGTGATTGTTGATTTGCGGGCAGGGCGCACAGACGAGGCTATTGCCAAACTGGAGAAGAACACCCCCACGCAAGATCGTATCGCCGAGCACTTGGAACGTGGCGTGGAGCCCACGCATGCCAACCCTGACGGAGACGCCGAGTTCGGGTCGGATGAGCCGCAGCCAACACCGCGCGCCGCCGACCAACTCAGAGTTGCACTGGCAGCGGAGCCAGACAGGGATGTTGCGAGCAAATTGCTCACAGACTACTTGCAGGCTGACGCAAACCAGTTCGGGAACGAGCGTATCCAGATAAAAGGTGTAACCGCAAGGATCGAATTCGCCGATCGCGGCCACCGGATCATGCCGGGCGATTTTCTCGAAAGGCGAGACGAGAACGCGGAGCCGACGCTCTGCAAGTGCGTTGGCGTTGCGGAGTTTATGAAACGGCGAAGAGTGCAGGATTGGGGTGGGGGCAAATGGGGGAAGGAGCACGTTGTCTTTTCCGACCGCGAGCACCACTATCGGGTGATCACCGAGGCGCAGGCCCGCTTGCTTGTACCCGAAGCGTTTCCCCCAGGGGCAGCGACCGAGCTTCCGGAGGGCCTTTGACGCCAACGGCACAACTCATCTCGTAAATAAGCGCGATCTTGTAAATACGCCAGATGACCTCGCCAAGAATGTAATTCGTCCCGCCACCCTAATTTTGAGAGCATCTGCATTTTCGATCCCACTGGCCAATAAGTCTGTGCAAATGACAGTCACTTCACCTGCGTACTTCCGTCTGCGAACGTATCCAGGCGGAACCGAAAATGATCTTGGAAGAGAACCTACCGTGGAGCTGTATGTCGAGCATTTGGTTATGACCATGCGGGAAGTCTGGCGCGTTCTTCGCGACGACGGCGTGGTGTTTTTAAATATCGCCGATAGATATCACGGTGGTGGAGGGGGTTTGAATCGGAAAAGGATGAACCCTTTATGCGACCCGACTTCTTTTAGAAGTCAAGGAAAGTCTAAATCAATGTGCCTTGTTCCCGACAGAGTACGGATCGCGCTGAGTAACGACGGCTGGATCATTCGTAACAGTGTGATTTGGGAAAAACCGAACGCGGTTCCAGAATCGGTACGAGATCGATTCACATCCTCCTACGAGTTCATTATCGCAATGACCAAGTACGGGAAATATTACTGGAATGAGAAAGAGGCGCGGGAGCCAAGTGTATGTTGGCAGAAAGGCTCGTTGGGAGGCGGTCATACAGCAAGTCATAAGGACGGCAAGATGAAAGAAGTCACAATGCGCCACAGTAACAAAAGTGGCAGCAGTAAAACAGAAAAGAGATTATCTACCAGGGATGTGTTACTGGAAGATGAAAGCGTGAAGTGGCACGCCGTCGGTACAGGCCCAAAGGGTGATGCTCTTATAGCTTGCGGTATGCATAACGAACACACAAAACTGTCACCGCCGATTCGAAATATAAAACACCAGCAAGTTGGCAACGCTACTTTGATCGGCAATCGCATGGTGATGAAGCCAACTCGAAATATGCGCGATGTTTGGACAATTAACACGCAGCCGCATCGGGACAATCATATTGCAATGTTCCCGGAGAAATTGGTCGAACGCTGCATCCGAATCGGCAGCAGGCCCGGCGATATCGTCTTGGATTGCTTCGGCGGAAGCGGCACCACGGGGCTTGTAGCCCGGCAGTTGGAGAGAAACAGCGTACTGATGGACATAAGTGAAGAGTACCTGAGTCTGATGAAGCAAAGACTGGAAGTAAAGAAATGAATGTTGGAACAGTTGGAGTGCAAAAGATTTTCGCGGAACTCTAGAGGCCTGCGACGTTTATGGCGACGGAGGATGGCAAGCCCTCATACAAGAGCATTATTTCGCTGGCTCCACGAACGGAGATTTGTCTGAACGGTAAAGAGTCTGAACCACGACTTGTATCCGGACACATAGTCAAGGCTACTTGCGCGTGTTCGCTTGTCGAGACTTGACAACAAAGCGAACGAATTTTGACGCAACGTCTATACGAGTAGGCACACGCTGAGAGTCTATACGAACAGACTTGCTTGATGTGTAAATATTTCCTATTGACAAAACTCTAGGAGGTGAAATGGTGCAATAAGAAGGTAGGTCTTATGGGCAAAGAGAACGTCATCGTTGTGCAGGATGTGGAGAAGAGAAGGAACACGCAGCGGAAAACCTAGGGGCGAGGGCATTATACAGCGTGCTACCGGAACACTGGTTGTTGGAGACTTAGAGAAGCGCGCTCAGGAATTCAGAGAAGCAATGAAGACGAATCAAGAACAAACGGAAATTAATTACAGCCTATAACCGCCCACTCATAACTGATGCGGGGAAGTTTTACCAAAGGAGGAGACAATGGATCACGCAATTACGGAAGCGAAGGAATGGTCTAATAAGTTGCAAGCGGTTGTAGGTGACAACGGGGAACTGTGGGATGAGATTGGGAATGTGAAAACAGGCACTATTGGGCTGACTTGTGAAGCCTATGCCTATGCTGAGTTTGCTGATGGCAGCCTACTAGCGGATGGCATAGACGCCGACCGTTGGGGATTGCAAAAGGTTTATACCACGGAAGCCGAACTGCTGAAAGACCTAAGCGACCAGCAGGAATCAGCGATGTGGCAGGCAGCCGAATTGGGTGATGACGAGATTCTGCAGGCGGTTCACGCCGAACTCAATGGCTACTATGGCCCACCACTAACAGGAACTCGCATAGAACTGATGGGGGTACTGACGAATCCGGAAGACGCAAACCTATTGGATATTGGGTTTGAGTTGACCCAGTGTCAGCATCTCGATGGCACACCATGCTTGTTTAGTTCCACAGATTACAAGGAACTAAGACACAATCGTGTGGAGGTAGCTTATCGGGAAGACCTGAAGCAGCATGTGGGAAAGAAGATCACACTCACTGCTCAGGAGGGTCATTATGACGAAACACGGGCAACTGAGCGGGGAAATACTTTCCAAGTTCAAGTGCCCTATCTCTTCGCCGTGGATGTTAGATCCTAAGGAATGCGTTCGCTGCCGCTGGGTCGGGGACGGCATCAGCGTGCTACAAGACTGAGCAGTAAAACTGAATGCCGCTTTAAGTAATATGTAGGAACGAAAACGAACTGGGACGGACGCCGATCCGTCCTTTTTTTATTTTTGTCTCGCACAATGACTGAGGCCCCTTGGTATTAGACAGTATGAGCGGTTTGCTAACGCTTTGGAATCTGACAGCTACGAGATTCTTTTAATAGCAACACAGGGCGGCGGCGCTCTGAAAAATCGGGGAGGTAGGTTTACTGACCTTTTCCTGCCTCCACATCCGATTGCCGCGATTACCGAACAAGGGTCAGAGAAACAAGGTCACCATGGACGCAATCTTTCAATTAACACTTCCAAGAAGCCATCCACACGACCTCGTGAGGTTTGTGTATGGCAGTAAATGGAACTAAAAGAGCAAAACCGTCATTCATTCCAATGTCAACCGCTGAATGGGACGCACTATCGGACTCCCGTCAACAGGTGTTAATTGGCGCTGGTAAGTGGTCACCAGAGCTACCAGCGCCCGCGGTCGTCAATGCAGTGCCAGTTCTGCAATTTTCTAAGGCGAAGGCGATGATGGAACGAATCGCCGAAAGCAAGGAACACACCTTCGCTTTACAACAATTATGGATGTCACTGGAAATATGTGCGTGCGCGCCAGATGCCCGACAGTTTCAGCTATGGTTCAAATTTGAGTTTGAAACGATCGCGGATGCGTTTGACGCAACTGCAGTTTGGTTAAGCAAGTTGCGAAACGGGGAACAACCGCAAGCCGCCGACGAAAAGACTCACGCCGATAAAGTAAGGTATTGCAGCGCTGTGATGGTCAACATGGTGAAGCAGGAAAGGGCTGTAGCCGTAAATGGGAGATTCGGGGACGGCTCTGCATTACCAGTTGGTTGGGATACATTCAATGGCCAACAGAAACGCAAACTCATTGCGATTCACAAGGGAGGCAACGATGAGTGATATTAAACCGCTTCCCATCGACCTACGTGACCATCTGGGCGAACTTACCGGCAATGAGTTCAAAGTGTGGATGTACTACTATTTGCTCACAGGAAACTTCGATCCTACGTCCCATCCCTCGAACCAGACCATAGAGGCTCACACTGGAATATCCAAGGATACAGTGAAAACCTGCAAGGCGAGGCTGAGAGTTAAGGGTTGGCTCGCCTATACGGGTGATTACAAACAGCCCCGCCTACCAAAGGGCAGGTTTGATGTTCCTGTGATGGAAGTAAGACTGCCTTGGAAGCATGACTGGTCAGCAGTGGTGGCTGATGCTTCCCTAGCGTATGACGCAATCACCGTGGTGGAAAAAACCACCCACGGCACCGTGGTGGAAAATTTCCACCCAGAAGGTTCTTGTTCTGGTTCTGGTTATGGTTCGTCTTCTGGTTCGCTTTCGTTTTCTGACACTGAGGCTTCTTCAGATAATATTAATTGTAAGCGTCGTAGAAACGTCTCAGAGTCAAAAGAAAGGATACAAGCCAAGTCCAAACCTGTAAACCTAGAACCCACAGCAAAACCAAAACCAACTCCGGCTGACGCTAAGGTTAGGGTAGCTGCTGATAGCACTCCTTGGCCACAAGACTTCGATGACTGGCCAAATTTAAAGAGGCTTCATTGGCTAGAGGTGCATGGTAAGAAGCAAACTAGTGTTGCAGAGGCAGCGTGGCAGAGAACCGATGCGCCGGTGGTAGGGCATGACGAACCAACAGCAACCGCAACCCCCTTGCCCCGAGACCCCTGTTTCGCCGCCCCCCAACGGCGTTGGACCAAGTGTCCAGGATGTGGCGGGGCGTTGCGTGTCACAAAGCCGTGCAGGGATGAGTCGTGCCGTTGCTACGAACCGCCTCGCCCGGCGACCCCAGTGGCCCCGCAACCTCAGTCATCTGTGAGCGACCTTACCGTTAATCGAAGTTTACAATCTGGTGATCTTGCCGACAATCATACGTCAGAGCCTTATAAACGGAATCCACAAACATATTATGATTTCAGTGAAATTAACGCTCATGCTCAGCTTGTTAAATTTATGGAGCAAGGGCGGGAAGAGAGAGAGTTATCCAGTATTAATGTAGATACAGACTTAGCCCTCAACTTAGATAATCTGGACAAACTATGACGCCGGACACCTTAATATTTGACCTAGTTGAAAAACTGGCTTGCATCTCAGTCAGCCAAGACGGACATGCCAACTTCTTGCTTGGCAATGATCTGCACGACATTACTGACACAAACTTAGGGAAGTGGCTGCTGGAAACTCAAGGCTGGGCTCCGCGAACTGTCAAATCCTTCCAATGGCCGAAAACCAGCGACAGCATACAGTGAACTACCGTGGAGTCCGCACCATTGCTTTGGCCAATGTCGGTAGCGGAGCGCACCACGCCTCCATTTGGATACCTTTCAAAAAACATCCCGGGCAATTCACGGACTATCAAAACCCCTACTGAGCGCCGCAAAATCAGCGCTGTTCCAGGTTGAGCTTTTCATCTGCAGGTTAGAAGAATTGCGTAGACGCTGGGAAAACGAGTCCTGAACGTAATGGATAGTTGGCGTGCAGTTTCACAAAAACGGGGCTCCGAGAGTATTTTTCTGGAGAAACTTAAAAAATGAACGCTCGAAACGAAATTAAATATGCTTTGCTAGTTCGGAAGATGAAGTATTGGCTGATGGTCGCACGGAATCCGTCAGTCTATCGGCATTGTCCGTCTTCGAGGGCCCGAAAAAATTATTGGCGATTGATCGCCAAGTATCCAGAGATCGCTGCCCAGCTCAACCTCAACCCGGCGTCGGTTTATACCGCTTAGAAAAAGAAAATCGACCGGCCCTAAGTATTGATGAGCTTAATCGTCGGCGCCACATTTACGGCCGTCCGTTTACCTACATGCCGGAATACAAACTTTGCTTCTCATCGAATTACGAACCCGTGATCAAAGGTCAGGATTTCGCCATTTGGCGCCGGGTGAAGCGCGTTCCGTGGGACTACACAGTCACCCCCGAGGAACTAATCGAAGATTTCAGCGACAGGCTGAAACAGGAAGCCTCAGGAATCCTGAACTGGGCTCTGCGGGGACTGGCGGCTTACATCAAAGCGGGCAAGATGATCTACCCCCAAAAAATCGTGGACGCCACGAACCAATATCGCGAAGAGATGGATATCATCGGGCGGTTTGTAAAAGAACGTTGCACCCTGAGGCCGGATGCGACCGCCGTGGGCAGTGACATATACGCAGCCTACTCCAGTTGGTGCCAGGAGAATGGCTTCTACGCCACAAACAGTCGGAAATTTTATATCGAATTTCGCAAGCGTTATGTCGGGCAGCCGGGGCAGAAAACGGGGCGAGTGGGGGAGACAGATTGCAATCGAGGAACACTTTTTCATGGCATTGGAGTTTTGGTGGACGGGCTTTTTCCCGTCATAGGGGATGTGGAAGAAATTTCACCCGTTTGAAATCAATAACTTAAAAACCAAAGTGACTGAGAGTGACCAAGTGACTCATTTTTCCTAAAGTTTGGATTCACTATGCGGAAAACAAGATGTTCAAAACGAGGTTTTCAGTCACCTTCGGCCACTGGAGAGCGGGGTATCGGCTACTTCTGAGTGACCAAGAAAACTTCCTTTCTACTCTGCCAGACGAAGCCGAACATATCACCGCCGCTGAATTGCTACCCGGGGACCGCGCCTGAATTCTACAACTTCATTCACCGTGACGAGGTTGATTCGCTATAAGCACCGTGAGTAGGAGCCAATTCTATGGAATTGACTGATGCGGAAAGGGCAGAGTTCATCGCCATGGCGAACGATACCTTCGATCCTGAAATTTGGGACGAGGACGATTACCCGATTTTGAAAGCAGCTAGAGAAAACTACGAAAAGGAGAAGGCACCGGAATCGGGAGTTCTTCCCGCTTAGCCGCCGGCCCGAGAAAATGACGAAGACCGCGAGCCGAAGGCCCTGCCTAGCGCTAAGTGTGATCTGACCGGACGGCCTCACTCACGGGGCCAAAGTCGCTGCCTGGTACCGCCCATTCAGCAATTCCTATTCATAAATTCGATTCATCGCGCCTCGGAGTCCTGTTTGAGCACCTTTTGAAAACACATTCGGGGCTATTTTGCGAACTTTCAAAACTCATATAGGGAGCCCGTATCAGCGATTCTCCCGCATCCAGTTTCAGGTTTCGGGAAACGAAGAATTCTACAAACGATGGGAAAACGATGGCTCGTCGCTTGGTCGCCGGGTTCCTATAGGAGCCTACAAATGCACGCAAGACCGGAAATTCGCGAGATTTTAATTTCCAAGAAATTACGACGCTGGTGTCTGATCGCGCAGTACCCGCTTGTCTATCCCGATTACAGTCCGACGCGGGCGCGACGGAACTACTGGAGGCTGTGCCAACGCTACCCGGAGATCATGACCAAGGTGGGCCTGAGCATATTGTCCGTTTACCAGCCCTGATGTGTCCGCATCCGCCGACCTGAGTATTAATAGAAGAAAGGGGCGGTCAGGACACCAGATTTCCCGAACGGTCATTCAACTGTTGAGACGGCAGACGGTAAGTTAGGAATGCCCCCCATCTTTACACGATTTTCGAAACAGGAACTCGCGGCGCATTTTTTGTAGCTGAACCCCGCGCAAGGAGTGGCAATTTATGTCATCCGTTCTGGATCTTATCGAATGCCGACAATGCGGTTACAAAGAAGCAGACTACGAATATTACTGCCGAGTCGGTGAAGACGTGACCACCTGCCGACGCTGTGGTTATCACGAAAGCTGGACTGTAAAGCGCGACCAGGAGGGTAGCCCTTGCGGCTGGACCAATGAAATTAATCTGGGCTTCGGAGCTCTTTGGTATGGCAAAAAAAGGGTGGGGGGGAATTCGCCAATAGCTGCCTGCACTCGACGCCAGTGCTGTTTGATGCTGAACGGTGGTTGCGCGAGCGGCTAGCTAAGGGCGAGGTTGAACTGCAAAAATCCTATCTGACTCGGTGGAACAAAGAAACCAAACAGTCGAGTCAGCTCTCGGCAAATTCTACGAGTGGTCGGAAAGCGCAGTTCGGGATCCCGAAAACTTCAGCGTCCGTCAGCCCGGCTAAGGGGAGGACCTCTCAACGAAAACTCTTGCCGGATGCGACAGATCGGCGAGGGCATCCGCTGCGACGCGGAAGCTTATCGTGGCCAACCACTGAAGAGAACACTCGACGTGCGGCACTTTCCTTTGCCTTCCCGCTATTCAAGATAGAGCCGCAATATGCGGACTCGCCGGTTACCAACAAAAACTTGAACGAAGGGAGAACCAACCAATGAATAAGGAGAGGAAACAGTTTATGAAAATTTGCAAGCCGGGGTTAAGAGTATTGGCCCTTGTCATGGCGTTCGCTGGCGTAGCTACCGCAGCGGACGCTCCAAAGCTGACCTTTAAGTTCAAAACCTTAAAGGGATTCCCGAAGGCTCAACAGACCAGCATGTACGGGATCAATAACAAAGGTGTCGTAGTCGGATATTACCTCGATCAGAACCGTATCGAGCACGGTGTTCGCTGGGACCCGAAGGACAAGAAATTTACCACCATCGATGACCCGAAAGGAGACATGGGGAGCGAGTGCATCAATTTGAATTCAAAGGGCACGATCGTGGGTGGGTATTACACCGCTGGCAGTCTTTTCGGCTTTCAGTACCAGGATGGAAAGTTCAGCGACATCGGCCCCACAGGCGTGGTATCGGAAGCCTGGGGGGTCAATGACAAAGGTGAAGTCGTCGGGTTTGTGACCGACTCCAATAACGTTGTACACGGGTATTTCTGGAATGGCAAGAAATACACAATTCTCGACTATCCCGGCGCCAACAACTACACGAATGCATGGGGGATCAATAACAAAGGCTTGATCACCTTGCAGTGGATCGATTCGAGCGGCAACTACGAAGCGGCGCTGTACAACAGCAAAACCAAGAAATACAGCAAACCGATTACGGTCCCAGGCGCTGCTCAGACGTATGTTCACTCCATCAACAACGCGGGCGACATTGTTTTCTCTTGGGACGATTCGAGCGGCAACTCTTTTGGCGCACTGCTTACGGGCGGGAAGTTTTACACCTTTAGCGATCCCAGGGCCCCAGACTACACTCGGCCCGACGGTATCAATGACAAGCGTGAAATCGTCGGACGTTTCGAGCCGACAAGATCCAAGTTTGAGCAAAGCTTCGAAGCGACCTACTAGGTTGTCAGCAAAGTCGCAGTTGATGCGGTTACATCAGGAGCAAACCGCTGATTGAGATTCAAAAAAGGAGGCTTTATGAAATTCAGTACTTTGTTTGCCGCGATGGCCCTTCTCACCGCGGTGACGACCACTCTGGTGCTGGCCGTGTCTGCCCCGGCGCAGAACTCACAGACGGTTCTCTACACCTTCCCCGGAGGCGCTCACGGTGCCGTGGGAGGGACTCAATTCGTCTCTGACACCGCCGGCAATCTCTATGGTACGACCCTCTCCGGCGGCAACAATTCCACCACTTGCGAGCCTGCGACCGGCGTGCCCGGCTGCGGCGTGGTGTTTAAGCTGGCTCCAGGCGCGCACGGGTCCTGGAAGGAGACTGTGCTCTACATTTTTACAGGGGGGAAGGACGGGGCAATTCCCGCTGGTGGCGTGATTCTGGACTCCGCAGGCAATCTGTATGGCACTACCCAGTATGGCGGTGACAGAATACCTGCCCATTGTCACGCCACGGGATTCATTCCCGGATGCGGCGTCGTCTATAAGCTGACCCCGACCCGGCGCGGGCCTTGGAAGGAGACGGTGCTCCATACCTTCACTGGGGGCAGCGACGGATCATTGCCGTTTGCCGGCGTGATCCTTGACTCCAAGGGTAACGTCTATGGCACTGCGACCTTCTGGGGCGCTGCGGGCTATGGCGTAGTCTTCAAGCTGACTCCCACTCACAAAGGCGCGTGGACTGAGAGCGTCCTTTATGACTTTGCTGGAGGCACTGACGGCAGCGCTCCATATGGCGGGTTGACGTTCGACTCTCGGGGAAATCTTTACGGTGTAACGCTTTACGCCGGCGACACGTCCGTCGAGTGCTTTGGAGCAACTGGCTGCGGCGTTGTCTTCAAACTGACGCCAACTCGCAGCGGTCCGTGGACTGAGACTGTGCTTCATGCCTTCACAGACGGGAAGGATGGGGCACAGCCCTTGTTGGGCGTGACCGTTGACCGCCAGGGCAATGTCTATGGCTCTACCTTATTCGGGGGCAACACCACAGCGAGCAATTGCCTTGGAGGAGACGGAATCAATGCCCCCGCAGGCTGTGGCGTGGTCTTTAAACTGACGGACGGGACCTGGGAGGAGAAAATGCTCTACACCTTTACGGGGGGCAGCGACGGGGCGTTTGGCGACAGTCCCTTGGTTTTTGACTCATCCGGGAATCTCTATGGCATGACCTCGCTTGGGGGGGACCTAGCTACCACTTGCCCCTTCGGCAACGAAAAAAACAACGGCTGCGGCGTCGTCCCTCAGCGATCACCCAAAACCGGCCACTGATTATCACCTGAAAACCGGCCAACGAGAGTAGCGTCCGGGACATTGATTCCCGCGGAGGCTTGTAGTCTCCGTGGGCATGGCCAATGTCTTGAACGAAGAAAAGAAACAACA
>DATMQI010000332.1:0-10201 GCA_035567135.1 Terriglobales bacterium | reverse complement strand
ACGGCAGCGGAAATGGTGGCGGCATGAACGTCCATGCCGATATACTTCTCTAGACTCATAAAGGCGCTCCTTTTCGGTAAGTGTGGTGTTCCATCGACTCACACCTTACCGCAAGAGTGGGCGCCTTTTGATATTGCGTGCTATGGCGATATTTCAATAGTTGACTGTTTTGCGCAGGGCACGCTTGGCCGAAGGCTCAAACTAGTTCGGCCTGCCCAACCAGGTGTACTGCCATGAGACTGCCAAGCTATCGAAATTGCCACCGACGCGAACATAGCTTCCCCTACTAAAGCTCGCTTTGATCGCCTGGTGGCCGCTCACCGGAATGGCTGCTGTAACTCCCAAGCGAGAAGCCGTCTGCCTGCTAGCCGGGTTCGATTTGCCGCCCATACTCGTTGTTCCCCCGAACCAGAAATTGCCATCGAGCGAGAACCAAAGGGTCGGCTTGCCGCGGTAATGCTTCGCGTCGTAACTCAGGTGACCTTCGAATGAACCATATGGGCTTTTCGTTTGGGGCTGGGGTCTAGGAATCGAATAGAATTCCTGATTCCTGGTGAAGAAGACAGCCCCAGCGTAGCCATCGAGAATCCATTTTTCGCTAAAGCGCTGGGAATAGCCAAACTCCGGTTTGAAGGTCCAGCGGTTAATCCCCCAGTTGATCAGTTTCGTGGGATCATACTGGCCGGTCGGGCCGGTTACTTTCAAGCTGGCGCCCAACACCACCGTCTGCTTCCACTTCGCCAACTCTGAGATGGGCATCGCGGGGCCACCCCTCAGATTCACAGAAAAGCGAAGTCCGGAATCGGACAGACCGGAGCGGTAGATCTGCTTGTTCATCCCGAGCACAGAACCCTGAAATGTTCCTACGCCGTAGGGCAGCCACGCTGCGATGTTGGCGGAGCGGCCAAAGAAGCTGAAGGAATGATAAAGGCTGAAAACCGGCACACTGAACGTGCCAGTGGCTCCTGTAATGGGAACCCCGTTCAAATCCAGGCCACCGTGGTAAAAGGAGTACGTCAGGTTGATCGCATTGGAATGCAACGGGGTGATCACGTACGCACGCGGCGCAAGATCCTGCGCCCAGCAGGAATACAGGAACATCTCGGTGAGAATCGTAAGAAACAACAGTCTTATGATGCCACTGCGGCTCTTTGCGATCTTGGACAAACTGTTACCACTCACACCTCACCACCCTTCCTCCGAGTGGGGAGAAGCAACACTACTGCAGCAGGTACTGGGTTTCATTGGAAACTGTCACTTGTGACAGAGGCCGTCCCGTCAGCTCGGTGATGTAGCCAAAAGGCTGTAGCGATTATTGATGTAATAACGCGTTACACTCAGAACCCCTAAATGAGTGAAATGGGGATTTTTCGCCAATCAGCGAGCTGCCTAATGACGAACTCGAACTAAAAGTAATGTCTGGTCATCCTGTTGTACGCCGTGCTGAGGGACTTCCTCCATGATCAGCTCCCAAATCTGCGGCAAGGGGTGTGCCTCGCATTGCGTCAGCAGTTCTTCCAGGCGCGCCAGTCCAAATTCTTCGTCCCTCTCATTGGACACTTCCGATATGCCGTCCGTCAGCATCAGGAACAGATCGCGTGATAAGTAAGTGACGCGCTGGCTCGTAAAGCAACCGCCGGGGATCAGCCCCAAAGGGAACTGCTCCATCGAGAGCCGGACCGTGTCCCGGCTGCGATCGCGATAGTGCAGGATAGGTATGTGCCCGGCCAACGCGTACTCTGCCTCCGCCGAACCGTCGAAGTTGAGCAGAGCCAAGGTGGCGTACATATCGGATTCCTTGACGGCAGGAAGCACACGATCCGTGCTCTCGAGCAAGGCCACGGGGTGTTGCCGGAATTGAAGGGAGACCCGCATGGCGGTCTTCAACATTCCCATCAACTGGCCCGCGGCCAGGCCGTGTCCGGAGATATCGGCAATATAGGCTAGTAGGCTTCCGTCGCTCTGGATGACATCGATTAAGTCGCCGCCCATTTCTGTGCTGGGGATGGATTTGCCGTATATCTCAAGCGTAGAGTTCTGGAAAGAAACGGTTGGAACCAAGGTAGCCTGAATCCCGCGGGCAAGAGTGAGTTCGGTCTGCATGCGGACACTGGCCAGGCCCTCGAAGCTTAGAAATGACTGCAACAGGCGATAACTCAATAGGGTACAGAGAAGGATGGCGATGGCGTCAAAAGCGACCCGTTGCTTGAGGGCTTCCGGGACGGGCAGGCGTGCGGAGGTATAGGGGAGGATAAAGGCTAGGCAGCCGACAACCAACAAGATCAGCTGGACGAGAGGGTAGAGATGAGTCCTTTTTATTCTAGCGGCCACGGTGCCTGCTGCCAGTGCGCCCAGTAAGAGGGGCCAGACGAGGCCTCGACCCAGGTGGGGATGGTGGAGCAACAGTAGATCGAGAACGAAGCCAAACGAGGATACGGTGAAAAAGACAGAGGCCAGGAGTTTCTTCATCCGCCCCAACGGCATGGTGCGCCAGTAGGAACTGGATGCGCTGGGATAGGCTGTGCGCAGGCCCTCCAACCATTTGTGAAGCAAGTTGTTCATAGCGGATCTTCCCGGAACAGGAACCGCAGTGTCGTGAGTATATCTTTTGCGCAGAAAAGCGGCGCGGCCCGAACCATCCAGATAGGGAATGAAAACAGATCTTTCGGAAAGTCAAATTCTCCACTTGGATGGATAGTCAGCCACACCTGGAAGTGACCCCCGTTCGCGACCGCCTCTCGGGATTGAGCGTCGTCACGGACAAACCGAAATCCGCATTGGACGAAAAGCGGTTTTATAACACGCTGGATGGGGATAGTTGACGTAACCGCATTATAAGAGGGCGCCCCTTTTGAGATCGTTGCTTGATGAACATCCAGCCCAATATACTTTCACTGTTCATCGAGGGTGCTCCTTTCGTAGGTGGTCATGTAGACGATGACAACCTACACCAATCGTCGTGCTTCGTGCGCTCCTCTGTGGTGCCGTTCCTTCCCCGGCCCAACAAAGGCCTGCCACGCAGGAGACACCAAGTGTCAGCGGAGGAGAAGATTTGCAGAAGGCAGTGCAGAACCCCGTAGCCAGCCTGATTAGTGTTCCAATTCAGAGCAACAGCAACTTTGGCATTGGCCCCTTCGATCGCACTCAAAATGTGCTGAACATCCAGCCTGTCATTCCGATTCAGGCAAGCGAGAACTGGAACCTGATCATTCGCTGGATCGCGCCGGTGATCTGGCAACCTGCTCCGGGAACAGCAAACTTGGAAGTATTCGGCATCGAAGAAATACACCTGCATACTTAGCAGCCCAAGCCGTGCAGAAAAGCGCTGGCGTGTTTGGCTTTGGAGACATGACGCCCACGTTCTTCCTCTCCCCGGCCAAACCGCACAAACTGATTTGGGCTGCGGGACCCGTATTGGTTTTGCCGACAGCCACCAGCGAGTTCTTGGGACAAGGAAAGCTCAGCATCGGTCCCTCGCTTGTTGCATTGGTCCAGCCCGGGAAATGGACCGTCGGAGCTCTGGTCAATAACGCCTGGTCTGTGGCAGGCCCGTCAGACCGCAGCGACGTGAACCAGATGACCTTGCAATACTTCGTGAACTACAACCTGAAAGAGGGCTGGTATCTGTCATTTGCACCCGTCATAACGGCGAACTGGAAAGCTTCCACGGGAAATGTCTGGACGGTGCCCGTAGGCGGGGGCCTCGGCCGTGTCTTCCGTTTGGGACTCCAACTGGTCAATGTCGCTGCACAGTTTTATGGAAATGCTGCGCACCCGTCCGGTGGTTCTCCGTGGGCGGATGCGGCTATCAATAGCATTTCTGTTCCCCAAAGGAGGAAGGTAGGGATTGTTGACGTTAACAGGCCTGTTTACGTCAACTACTTGGGCAGGACATCAACCAAGCGCCTTCAAAAGCAGTTTGAATATTTCCTCCATCGGCATGGCAGTGGCGAGCAGTGGCACCATGGGGATCAGACCGGCAAGCGCCAGTGCAAGGGCTGTCCTGGGTTCAAAGGGAAAAACTCTCATACGGTCAACCAGTTCGTAATCATGGCTATAGTTGGCAAGCGAGGTATTGTCGGGAGTGGAAAGCAACGATTCGCCGAGAGGATTTCCCTTCACCCATTTTCGATCATAAAGGCGTCCCAGCTTACAGGCGAGCGTACTGTACTCATGCAGGCCCTTTCGGCGGGTCCGCAGCAGGATCGGCGCGAACATGAACAGCGGTCCCAGGAAGAGGAGCAGCATTAGGATTATCAGGGCGGCAATGGGAATTTTGAAGGTCTGGACGGGCACTTTATCGAACAGAACTTCCCGGCAGGCCACGGCCGAGACCGTAGCAGCATACGCGAAGATGAAGATGCCATACAGACGGTGCGTCTCACCCAAAAAGCCGAGTCCTCCCGCTTGATCCGGATGGGTCGGAACCAGCTCCAAGTCGAGCTTCGAAACACGCCACAGAAACCGACACCAGATAAACGTTCTCCACAGCCACCGGTAAACCAGGAATTGGAAGATCGGAAGGGCGACGAGCGCATACCAATAGCCTGCTAGCGTAAACGGGTGACCCGACCCCGTAACCAGTGAGTGCCAGTTTGAGACAGTCGCGGAAACGAACCGAATCGACACAAACGCGCCAAAGTAAGTAATCGCGAGAATGATCGCTTCGGCAAGAGTGGAATCTCGAAGTCGGATCGCATCGACGATTGCAGTATCGAAATCCCGGTAGCGGTCCTCGGAAATGAGGCCTGAAGTGATGAAATGGCCGGTGGCCGCGACGATCCGTGGGCCGATGACAACCTCCGCCACGATCAGGAGTGGAACCGATAGCAAGAAACGGATGTGGGCAGAAGGGTCATAGAGGAAAGGAATCTTTACGTTCGTGAGGAGTGTTCCCTGCAAAGCCGAAAGGATAAGCAGAGGCAGCCAAGCAACCAGGGAGAAAACCAAGGCTCGCCTCACGATCAGCGGCGCCTCAAGCTTCATGAGTCCAAGGCGACGCTGAAGCCGATCCAGCGGGCCACCTTCGATCACCGAGAGCTTTTTCATTGTCGGCGGGGAGCCCATGTGACCTCCTACGCTTCAACAACCTTCATTTGTTCTGCGTTCATACGACCGCCGTGCACCTTGAACTCAGACAGAGCACTGTCGATCTCTTTTAGGTCTCCTGTGGAGGGCCGTGCCGAACCTGCTTACGCCGCACAATTCACTGAGCATTTCCTGGGCATAGTACGCAACCGGTTCTCAGACCACTCTTGCTAGGGAAGCGCTCAACTCAAGGCCCTAGCTGCCCGTTTGGGAAGAACTTGGTCTTCAACTGAGGGTGAAGGAGGTTGAGTTCGTGGAACTTCGCCGGTTCTGCCCGAGGCTCGCGATTCTTCATGACCTTCCCATTCGTGCCCTTGATTCTCCGGCCCTGATTTTCGTTCCTCGTGGGTCGCTCCCTCCGGGTGGATGTAGAGGAGTTGGGCCGGCATGGCAAAGCCGCTACCCGAGGCTTCAATGATCTCCCCAATGTGCAGCAACAAGTCTTCGCGCACTGCCACGAATTCACGGTCATCACGAGTTCGGACGTAGGCGAAGAGTTCGATCTGGATGGAGTTGGCTCCGTATGAGGTCAGCCGAACGCGGGCTGTATCGGTTTCGAGCCCGGGGTTTTCAGCAAACAATCTGCGAACCATATCGAGAATGGATCTAAGTTGTTCCGTCGTTGTCCCGTGACGTAATTCGAGGGTAGTGTGCACCAGGATCTTGCTGCGAGTGGCAAAGTTCTCGACATTCGACTGGGAGAGTGCCCCTGCCGGTATCGACAACAGCGTTTGTTCAGGGGTGCGAAGTCGTATGGAACGCAAGGTGATGTCTTCCACTGTACCCACCCGGTCGCCGATGCGGCACGTGTCTCCCACGGCAAGGACTTTGTCAGTCAGCAGGAAAATGCCACCGAGAAGATTCTCGACTGTCTTTTGCGCACCAAAGGCGATGGCCACGCCCCCGATGCCGACGCCGGCCAACGCAGTTTTTGTTTCCACGCCGACGACACTGAGGACCGAAAAGATCGCCACCAAAGTAATCGCGACGCGCAGCAAGCGTTCGGCTAGCAGTACGAGGGACTGCGTGCCCGTGTTACCTCCATGCTGCACTGCGCTAAGTGCACGCTCGAATGACACAGTTATTATCCGACGAAGGAGCCAGGTCACTCCGATGATTAGCAGAACGAGCGCAGAGCGACCGAAGATTATGCGGGAGATCAACGGGAGTCCCAGCGAGTATGCGACCGGGATGTGAACAATAAGGGTCAGAATAAAAACGAGCGGCCAGCGCAGCGCCTTGTACCAGGACTCGATCAATATGCGACGCGGCACGTTTTCGACCGTCCGCTCTAAGATGCCGACAGTTACACCAGAAACGATCCAAAGTAACAAGAGAGGGACGGCAATCGATGCAAACCACACCATCCATTGCGCCATCGAGATCGAAAATACATTGTGTTTCAGGAGCGGTTCCGGCAAGACCCGATCAATCCAGGTAGCTTCCATCGAGTCGAACAGCTCGGGAACCTTAGCCAGAGTATCTGACGAAATCAGCCAGATGCGACCGGATTGCGGATCAGAGACGCGAACCAGCAGCACATCGACTTTCTTGCCTTCTATATTGAGCGATCCCGCCCGCTCGCGATCGAGCGGGAGTCCACCCTCCGCCGTACCCTCCGGAGAGTCGCTGATCATCGCGATGGGCATGCTGAAGTAGCGGTTCATCAACTCTTTCAGGTCCCGAGCTAGCGTCTCTGTTGCAGGCTTTTGCTTGCCTGTGACCTGCAGATACATGGCGGCAGTCACGAAGTCATTGCGACCCGTAGCTTTGACGAAGCCAAGAATTGCTCCTCTGGGAGTGTTGCGCCCCAGCGGGTCTGAGACCTGTTCCTGGGCGGAGGGGGCTGGGGAAGGAGACTTTGTTGTTACGCTTGGCAACTGGGCGGCAGTGGACGGCGCCCCCACGAGTAAGGAAAGAACCACGGCTATCCGAGCTTGGTGCACCAGCCGCTCACACAGTTTCCGCGCGACCACTAAAGGGGCCCTGTCGAGATCGATTACCATGATGGACTCCAAACCTTTCGCACTCGTACACCCTGCAACTGCCATCTGCGTCCTAAGTCAGGCTTGACTGATTCTGACAACGCGGCGAACATGATGTCGAGAGTCGCGTGGACGCCGCTTTCTTCAGAGACACGACCGGGATTTTTCCAACTCGCGTCGCCGCGATTTCACCAACAACCAGGATTACTGGTGGAATCGCCTGATCACATCAATTGACCCCTGACTCTATGAATCCGACATGTGAATCTGGCTTTCTGATCTCAGCGAAACCTCTGGAACCTCGATTGACTTAGGGTCCGTACCCTCGTCGGAATGGGAATTCAATTGCTGTCTACGGCTTAAAATGCCTTGCGGTTGATTGGTGAGATTGTTGGATATCTAGGCCACCTGTGCCTGCTTGGCTACCGTCGATTCTTTCCTTGCAAACGCATCGGCTTTGCCACCTGCAAGCAGCTGTTCTCCATCGAGCCGGCCGAAGAGTTCGATCAGCTTTGCCACCAGCCCGGTCCAGCCTGTCTGATGGCTGGCCCCCAGTCCAGCGCCGCTGTCTCCGTGGAAATACTCATAGAAAAGTACATAATCCTTCCAGTAAGGATCGGTTTGGAACTTCTCCGTCCCTCCGTACACCGGCCGCCTTCCAGTCTCATCGCGCAGGAAGATCCGCGTCAGTCTACTAGCAATCTCTCGGCTTACCTCAAACAGATTCATCTCGTGGCCCGAGCCGGTCGGACATTCAATCTTGAATGTGTCGCCATAATAGAGGTAGAAAGACGCCAGGGCACGGATCAGCAGTACGTTCATTGGCATCCATATCGGACCGCGCCAGTTGGAGTTTCCACCGAACATGCCTGTGTCAGATTCTGCTGGGAGATAATTAACCCGGTATTCCTGGCTATCCACATTGAAGACGTAGGGATGCTCGGCGTGGTAGCGAGATAGTGCCCGTATCCCATAGGGACTCAGGAATTCATTCTCATCGAGCATGCGCGACAAAATTCGGCGCAAGCGTTCCGGATTTACCAACGCAGCGATGCCGCGATCCCCATACCCGAGATAACCCTTCCCAGTTGGATGAATGCTGTTGCGCAGTTCAGGCCTCCGTCGCAGGCGCTCTTGCAAGATCTCTGTCACTCGTGGTACTCGTTCGCGCTGCCACGGCTCGATGACGGAAGTGGCACAGAGGGGTAACAAACCGACCATGGAGCGAACCTTGAGACGTGTTGCACTGCCGTCGGGAAGGCGCAGGACGTCGTAGTAGAACCCATCGGTTTCGTCCCACATACCATCCGCCCCAACTTGATTCAGGGCGTGGGCGATCAGAAGGAAGTGGTCAGCAAACTTGGCGGCCATGTCTTCAAAAAAGGAGTCGTGGGCTGCCAATTCCATGCTGATCTCGAGCATATTCTGGCAGAACAGTGACACCCAGGCAGTACCGTCAGCCTGCTCGAGGTGACCACCAGTGGGCAGCGGGGCGCTACGGTCGAAGACACCGATGTTGTCCAGTCCAAGGAAGCCGCCTTCGAAGAGGTTCTTGCCAAAGCGGTCCTTGCGGTTCACCCACCAGGTAAAGTTCAGCATCAGCTTTGCAAATGACCGCTTGAGGAAGTCCAGATCACCTTCGCCCTTGAGCGCCTGCTCAGTCCGGTACAAGAAGATCGTGGCCCAGGCATGTACGGGCGGGTTGACATCGCTGAAGTTCCACTCGTAGGCTGGGATCTGACCGGTCGGGTGCAGGAAGAACTCCTGCAGCATCAAGTCGAGTTGTTCCTTCGCGAAATCCACATCGACCGTTGAGAGCGCGATGGTGTGGAATGCCAGGTCCCAGGCGGCATACCAGGGATACTCCCACTTGTCCGGCATAGAGATCACATGTTCATTCACCATGTGAGACCAATCACTGTTCCGCATCTGCTTACCGCCCACCTGCATCGGATTCACGCCATGTTCCTTAAGCCACTTGTCCACGTCGAAATCGAAGTACTGCTTCGACCACAACATCCCCGCCAATGCTTGCCGCATGATGAGTGCCTCATCTTTGTTGACGCGATCTGGTGTAATCGACTTATAGAATTCATCCGCCTCGCCTTGACGAGCCTGCACAGTTTCAGCAAAGGTCTTGAAGGGATCGCCCATTGCAGCCGGTGCCACGTCACTGAGTCGTAGGCGGATCGTAGACGTTTCGCCTGCGTCGATAGTGATATTGTAGTGGGCTGCAGATTTTGTTCCCGCGCGCTGCGGGTTGACTGCATCTCGTTTTCCGCTCACCACATACTGGTTTATCCCGTCCTTAACATAGGGACTGGTATTGGCGGTGCCGAAGATCCGCTCGTTATTCGTCTCATTCTCTGTGAACAGCAGTGCGGAAGCTCCCTCGCAGTACAGATAGCGGTCGCCCAGTTTCGGGTGTGATGCTGCAACGACGCTAGACTTACTCTCTCCGATCACCTGCTTCAAAAATGGCTTCGGCGTGTCGGGCCACCAAGTCCACGTGTTGCGAAACCACAGGGTCGGCAGGACATGTAGAGTCGCTGGCTCCGGACTTCGATTGCTCACACTGATCTTGATAAGGATGTCTTCTGGTGTCTGCTTGGCATACTCCACAAACACATCGAAGTATCGGTCGTCGTTGAAGACACCAGTGTCTAAGAGCTCGTATTCCATGTCGCAACGGTTGCGTCGTTTGCTCGTGGCAACCAGATCGTCGTAAGGGAAGGGGGCCTGTGGATATTTGTACAGATACTTCATGTAGGAATGCGTCGGTGTGCTATCGAGGTAGAAGTAATACTCTTTGACATCCTCACCGTGGTTGCTTTCACTGTTCGTCAACCCAAACAGTCGCTCTTTGAGTATTGGATCCTTACCATTCCACAGACCAACGCTGAAGCAGAGCAGCTGCTTGTCATCACTGATGCCGCCAAGGCCGTCCTCGCCCCAGTGGTACGCGCGCGACCGGGCTTGGTCATGAGTGAAGTAGTCCCAGGCATTTCCATCCTGGCTGTAGTCTTCGCGAACCGTTCCCCACTGCCGTTCGCTGAGGTAGGGCCCCCACTTTCTCCAAGGGATTTTGGCTATACGGGCTTGTTGTAGTCTGACACCCTCTGCATCGT
>DATMQI010000331.1:0-4122 GCA_035567135.1 Terriglobales bacterium | reverse complement strand
GGACGGCACCTGATCCGCCACCGCCTGCCCGGCCTCGATGAACATTTCGTCGGTCACGCGCTTCGCCTGCGTGGCGAAGATCGCCATACCCACCGCCGGGAATATGTAGAAGTTGTTCGCTTGTCCCGGCAGAAATGTCTGCCCGTTGTAGTGAACCGGTTCGAACTGCACGCCGGCTGCATAGATCGCTTTGCCCTTCGACCAGGTATAGGCTTGTTCCGGGGTGCACTCGGCATGCTCGGTTGGGTTGGAGAGAGCAAGGATTACCGGCCTCTCATTGACCCTCGCCATCGCTTCGACAACTTTTTGCGTGAACGCTCCGCCGATCGTGCTGACTCCGATGATCGTCGTCGGCTTGACGCTCTCGATAGCGGCGACGAAATCCCGAGTCGGCGCGTGCTTGTGTGCATAGGGTTTCTGGAAGTCGGCCAGGTCATTGCGGGTATCTTCCAGAAGGCCGTTGATGTCGAACATGTAGACCCGCGACTGCGCTTCCTTGAGCGTCAGGCCTTGTGCAACCAGTGCGGAGCAAAGCAGGTTGGCGAGGCCAATACCGGCCGAACCCGCGCCCAGGAACAGGTACTTTTCGTCTTTCAGATTCGTACCCTTGAGTTTGGCCGCATTGATCATCCCTGCAAGAGTGATCCCGGCTGTGCCTTGCACGTCATCGTTATAGACGCAGTACTTATCGCGGTAGCGCTGGAGCAAATGCACGGCGTCTACCCCGGTCCAATCCTCGAAGTGAATGCAACATTTCGGAAATACTTCCTGCACCGCTTCGACGAACTCGTCGACGAAAGAATAAAGATCCTCAGTGGGCGGGCGGGTCTTGCGCATACCCAAGTACAGGGGGTCGTGGAGGTACTGCTCGTTGTTGGTGCCCGCATCGAGGTACATGGGGAGCAGATATTGTGGCGGCACACCGGCGCAAGCGGTGTATAGCTGTAGCTTTCCGATGGGAATTCCCGCGCCGTTGGCGCCAAGATCTCCGAGACCAAGGATGCGGCCGGCATCCGTGACGCAAATGAACCGGACGTCTTTCTGGGGCCAGTTTCTCAAAATCTCCTTCACTCTGCCGCGTCGCGTGATCGACAGATACATGCCGCGCGCTTGGCGGTAAATGTGGCCGAACTTTAGGCAAGCTTCTCCGATGGTTGGGTCGTAAACGATCGGCAGAAAGCGAACTGGGTCGGACATGACAGTCCGATAGAAGAGCGTTTCGTTATGGTCCAGCAGATTAATCAGGTAGATGTAACGATCAAGATCGGTGTTCTTGTGGCCGAGTTGCATCATCACCCGCTGCAACTGCAGGTCCTCACTCTCGGTTACATCGGGCACGAGACCCACGATTCCGAGCGCCTGTTTTTCGGCTTCAGTAAAGGCTGTTGACTTGTTGAGGGATGGATCATGAAGCAATTCAATTCCGCGCTTATTCGTCGTCATGTTTTCTCCTTCGTGTTCTCAGTGCCGTATTGGCAGCAATTAAAGTTGTTTTTTAGCTGGCTTTTGCCACGTACGGGTGGACCATCTTCGCTGGATCGACGACGCGATCGAACTCGTCTTCCGTGACAAATCCCAGCTTCAGTGCGGCTTGCTTGAGCGTGAGGTCGTTGTCTAGCGCGTAGTGCGCGATCTTGGACGATTTGTCGTAGCCAATCACGGGCGAGAGAGCGGTCACCAGCATCAGTGAACGGTCCACGTATTCTTTGATCTTTTTCAAATTTGGTTTCGTTCCTTCGATCAGGAATTTCCGGAAGTTGGTGCATCCGTCCGTCAGGATCGTGATGGAGTGAGTCACATTGAAAATGATGAGGGGCTTATAGACGTTCATCTCCAGATATCCGCCCGCGCCGCCAAAGCCGACCGCCACATCGTTGGCCATCACCTGCACAGCAATCATGGTCAGCGCCTCGGCCTGGGTCGGATTCACTTTGCCCGGCATGATCGATGAGCCCGGCTCGTTTGCAGGGATCACCAACTCGGCGAAGCCTGCGCGCGGGCCACAGGACATCAGCCGAATGTCGTTGGCAATCTTGTAGAGGGAGACTGCGAGGGTGCGGAGTGTGCCGGAGAGCTGGACGAGAGCATCATGCGCGCCCTGCACCGTGAATTTGTTGGGAGCGCTGATGAAAGGCAGGTTCGTAAGCTTTTCAATTTCAGCAGCGGCTGCCTCTCCGAATCCAGGGGCTGCATTGATGCCGGTTCCCACGGCGGTTCCGCCAAGAGCCAGGCGATACACACCATGTAATGCGTCCTCGATACGCTCGAGATTGTCGCTAAGCATGCCTGAGTATCCCGACCATTCCTCACCAAGGGTGATCGGGGTGGCGTCCTGCATATGCGTGCGGCCAATCTTGACAATGCCCTTCCACTCCTCAACTTTCGCTGCGATTGAATCACGCAGGTTCTTAACCGCCGGTATAAGTCGCTCTTTCACGTTTACTGCTGCCGCAATGTTCATCGCAGTAGGGAAAGAATCGTTGGAAGACTGCGACATGTTGACGTGGTCGTTAGGATGAACTGGCGTTTTGCTCCCAACCGGCGTGCCTGCAAGCTGGCAGCAGCGGTTGGAAATCACCTCATTCACATTCATGTTGAATTGCGTGCCGCTTCCCGTCATCCACACGTGCAGGGGAAACATGTCCTCATGCTGGCCCGCGAGGATTTCGTCACAGACTTGAACAATCAGCTTGTGACGCTGGTCGTCGAGGCGCCCGCCTGTGTGGTTCGCATTCGCGGCGGCCTTCTTCAGGGTTGCGTAAGCCGCGATCATTTCGCGCGGGATTAGATCCTTCCCGATGTTGAAGTGTTCGAGCGACCGTTGCGTTTGCGCTCCCCACAGTTTGCTGCTTGGGACATCCACTTCACCGAGGCTGTCGGTTTCTTTGCGAACACCCATCACTTTTACGTTGCTGATGGCACTCATTGGTTTTCTCCCTTCAGTTTGTCTTTCCCGTCGCACTCTGGTGATGACGATCTGCGCCAGGAATCCCCAGCTAATCCTGTTCCTCGCTGTTCCGCTCCCTGAAAACCCAATCGCGAATATAGGGCGAACAATTCACAAGCTCGACACCCTCGGCTTCACTCACCCCCAGGAAACGGACCACATTCAGGTCAACAAGTGTTACTTCTTCAAGATCAAACACGATCCTCTCCGTTTTGTCCTTCATTGTTTCCCTGATGCTCTTGAGAACATCTTGGCTACGCCTTTGTCCAGATTCTTTTCATTTTTCTCAGCTTTATCAGAGAGCATATCTTCAGCGCTGGCACACAATGTGAGCTGCTTTGTACTTGCATCGTACATATCGACTACAAGCGTTCCTTCCTTGTAATCCTGCTCCGTGGTGGTGGATTCACCGAAACCGCCAAAACCTCGCCAGCGCCATCCGCCGCCCAAGCCGTCATAGAACGTCTGGAGTGTTTTTTCGGTCTGCGTGGTTTTGATCACCACGATTGCCACATCGGCACCATTGTCTACCTGGGTCCAACCCTTGGCCGCCAGTTGCGCATTCACCGCATCCTTAATTCGGTCGTCCCAAAGGGAGTTGGAAGCTTTGACTTCCTGCCACGAATAGGTCTTCTATCGAGAAAAGTTGGCTTGATGATCAAAGTCCGTATTTGGATGTGCTGGCCAAATGCAGATCCCAACAACATCATCAAGAACGCACCGTAGGTCGTTACTCGAGTTGTAGCTTTCATCTGACAAATCTCCTTTTCTGAAAATCGAAACGTACTTCAAGTTCGAAAGCATTCTCACTTGCTGGGGTTACAAACTCTGCCCTGGTCTTTTGTTCACAAGTACCTTGATGTCCACGCGCCGATTGAGCTCGCGGCCCTGTGGATCGCGGTTACTGGCGACTGGCTGAGTACTGCCGAAGCCAACCGGCACGAGGATGCGTCGCAGCGGGATGTTCTTTTGACGGAAATAGCGGGCGACAGCAGCCGCGCGTTCTTCGCTCAGCTTTCGGTCGCCCTCTGTGTTGAGGGTGTTGGAAGAGTAGCCAGCGATCTCGATCATGTAACCGTTAAGCGATTTCGCAATATCAGCAAGATTGGCAAGGTCGCGTATCGCGGTTTCGTCTAGATCAGCCGATCCTTTAGGAAAAAAGACATCAATTTCAA
>DATMQI010000330.1:0-4075 GCA_035567135.1 Terriglobales bacterium | reverse complement strand
TCATGAACAATCATTGGGGAACGAATTACCGCGCGTACCAGGATGGCCCCGTCGAGTTTCGGTATGGGCTTCGTCCACACGGCGGTTACGACCCTGCGGCTGCAAGCCGGTTTGCGATTGGCATGTCACAGCCCCTTGTTGTTTCAGCTCAGGGGCAGCGATCCCGAATGGGGCTGAAGCTCCGCATAGATCAGGAAGATGTACTTGTGCAAGAGTGCAAGCGAAGTGCAGACGGCAGCGCGTGGATTGTCCGACTCTTCGGCGCCGCGGGAGAAGACCGTACTGTCGGCTTGACTTGGACGGATGGGAGACCGATCAAGGTTTGGCGTAGCAACCTTCGCGAGCAATCGCTTGAACCGCTCCCTACACAGCTGCGCGTACCCGCTTGGGAGTTGGTTACCCTGCGCATTGAGGCCCTTAACACATAGGATCGGCTGCAATCCAGTTCGAGCACTTCTGAATCTTCCGAAGTGCCGCTGTAGCAGGGTGCTCATCTCAAATGCGATAGCCAAGATGTATTCCAACTGCGGAATCGAGGCGATACTTGCCGTAATCCGAAAGCAAGGGACACGAACCTCTGGCAACGGTCCAAGGACGAATGGAGATGTGTGACACAATGCGAAACGCCAAGAGCGCTCCCCCCTCGGTAGTGCATAAAACCATAAGCCGGCGGATGTTCTGCGAAACCGGTATGGCGGCGCTCTCGGCGCAACTACTTCCCGGCATGGCCTTTGGATTTGCTGCGGATAGCGCAGCAACGTCGTCGGGTGCTTCCGGGCTGCCGACGCTGGACGAATTAGGAACCGGCTGGCTGGATTGCGGCCTGCTAGCGCAGATGCCTTCGCTGCATAACTTCCACGAGATGGCCGCCTGCGCGCCAGATCTTGTTGGGGTGAACTTCCTGCCTGGCGGACAACTCTATGGCGACGACTCCGGACCGCGCTGGCCCATCTATTATTCCCTGCCGCTTTGTGGCATGACAATTGATGACCGGTCCTACGAGAGTACGAACTGCAGGTGGTTTGCCTTCCAGGCGGTGCGCCGCGCACAAGTAGGCGATCTCGATGTGGTCACCACAAACAGGCTGGTTATAGAAGACACGGTGGTAATGTGGCGAGTGAAGTTCACTAATAATGGCGTGACCGCCAAATCTTTTCACGTAGCGCTGACGGTGGATTCGGGCTGGAGGCCGGTGAACCGGGAGTTTATCGGCCCTGGAGAGATCCACGCCACGTCGGACAAATGGAAGATGGATTATGTTTATCGTTTCTTCGATCTTCCGCAGAACAAGACGGACGGCCAGTTTGCCGAGTGGCAGGTGAGCGTCGCCCCGAGTGAAAGCCGCGAAATTCGTTTCCTGATGCACGTGGTGGAACCAGGCAAACCCGAAGACTCTGGCCTTACAAGCGAGTGGTTCGAGACACAGTGGGACCGCACCAAAGCCGAATGGGACAAGAGGTGGAAGAGCGCTTTCACGCCGGACAACGACTTCTTCTCAGGCAATGCTCCGTTGCTGGTCACAAACGATGCGGCGATCCGTGAGATCTACTACCGTAGCGTGCTTACGTTAATTGTGCTGTTGCGCACCAATCTGTGGAGCAACAGGACCTTTATCACCAGCGGTGAACGCCCCAAAGGAGTGGTCTTCTACTGGGACACCTCGCTGTTCTCTACTCTTTTCGCCTTGCTCGAACCCAAGCAGATGAAGGAGCAAATCAAGTTGTTCCTTGAGCAGGACCCGCACGAGAGCGCGGTTATCGTTTTCAAAGCTGAACGACCTCCTTCGCCGAAGCATCTTGAGGTTCCCGCCGGATGGGATCTGCGCGGATATGCGGCAAACGATCTCTCCATCTTCCGGCTGGCCTGGTCGTATCTCGTTGTCACGCAGGACAAGGAGTTCCTCCGGGAGAAGATCGCCGACCAAACGGTGCTGCAACGCATGCACGTTCTAGCGACAAACTGGAAGAAACTGCGGTTGAATCCTACAGAACAGCTTGCTGATTATGGTGGCGCACTCAATCTGCTGGAATGTGTGCCTACCTACATCAACAAAGTTCCTTCGTTCAACTCCGCCAATGTGTGGATGATGCGGGAACTTGCCGAGATTTTCGAGAATAACGGCGACGGCTCCGAAGCCCGACAGCTACGCCTCGACGCAGACGTCATGTTCAAGGCAGTCATGACGCTCTACGAACCAGGAAAGGGCGTGTGGGCAAGCCTGCACCGCGATGGAACACGGGTGGAGATGCGCCACTGCTACGACTTCGCCGCTGTCGGTCGTTTCCTGGCTGCAGACCTGCCGCCCAACGTTCGCCGTGAAATGGTTGACTTCGTTCAACGCGAACTGTTGATGGAAAAGTGGATGCGTGCGCAATCCCAGCTCGACCTAGCAGCGACGATCTCTGACCGCCCCGACCACGGGCCGATGGGCGCCTACGACGCATGGCCAGCCGTGACGGTTGACGCTTTGTGCCGTTTGGGTTACTGGAACATCGCGGTTCCCTTTCTGCGGCGGACCCAGGCCGCGGTCTATGAAGGCGTGTACGCGCAGGCGCGCGAGTTCTACGGTGTAAAGAGGCGAGACCGCGACGCACCGGTCCGCATTGCTCAGCGTCAGGGCTGCATGCGCGAGTGTACGGGCGGCGGAGCCTTTGCAGAAACTGTCCTCTGCACGCTCTTCGGTTATATGCCAAAACTTGGCGACGCACCGGAACTGCTGAATGCAGACAGGCCGAGAGGTTTCGTGGGCGAATTGCGGCATGTGCGCCGTGGAGTGCAGAGATACATCATCCGCTCGGGCGATACCGGAGTGGAGCTGCGAAAAGAAACGTAGAGTGTTGACTCTTCCAAAAGCACTGCATCCGGAAGCCCACTCATGTGGGCAGGTGCTTCGTGAAATTGAGCTGGCGGTCAGCGTCAACACGCTCAAGACTCGGCCCGCCTCCCTGCCGACTGCGTCAAATTTCGACTTTCCAAACGTTTCTTCCGGAGTCCCTTGCGGCAACTTAGACCCTCGAGATCAAGCCTGACTCGACTGTGCTAAATTCCGAATCCAAGCTGCTCTCATCTTGCTGGAGGTACGCGCATCGAAAATGACGTCACGGAGAGAGTTCTTCCAACTGGCCACCCGAACCGCAATCGCAGCGATGCTGGCCTCTAATCACGGCGCCGCAACGGAGCAGAACGATACGCAGCGCGCAACTCGGCGTCGCGGACTGCCACTCCTGGATCTGCAACAGAGGTTTGTGGATCTGCGCTTCGGCATGTTCGTGCATTTCAATATGGCCACTTTTCAGGACCGCGAATGGGGCGATCCGACATCGCCCGCTGATCTCTTTCGTCCAACCGCTCTCGACACGGACCAATGGGCCGCGGCGGCGCAGTCGGCGAACATGACTTGGGGGTGCCTGACGACCCGACATCACGATGGGTTCTGCATCTGGCCGACAAAATCGGCAGCGGCAAACGTGAGGCAGACCTTGCACTCGACCGACATCGTCCGCGCCTATGTCAATTCCTTCCGCAAGGCTGGCCTGCGGGTGGGGCTTTATTATTCGATCTTGTCGCTGCGCGATGACATCCGCCATTTCAACGTGACACCGGTCAAGGTTCAGCTCATCAAAGATCAATTGACGGAGTTGTTCACGCGCTATGGAGAAGTTGATATCCTCATCACAGATGGCTGGGATGCACCGTGGAGTCGCATCACGTATGAAGAGGTACCGTTCCACGAGATCTATGAGCACATTAAGAATCTCCAGCCCGACTGCCTGATCTGCGATCTCAATGCCAGTCAATATCCTCCGAGCGGACTCTACTATTCCGATGTGAAGGCTTTTGAGCAGAATGCCGGGCAGAAGGTCCCGGAAGGTAGCGACGTGCCTGCCCTCTCCTGTGCGACCCTTACCGAAGGATGGTTCTGGAAGCAACGAGACGCGAATGGACCTCTCAAGGCGGTAAAGACTGTTGTTGACGAGTGGCTTCGGCCACTGAATCTCAGACACTGCAACCTGATTCTCAATGCTCCACCGAACCGCGAAGGACGGCTCGCGTCGAATCTTGTGAGCCGCTTGGA
>DATMQI010000329.1:0-31497 GCA_035567135.1 Terriglobales bacterium | reverse complement strand
ATCCAGACATCGCCAAACAGCAACGACAGCGGCGAAAAAACCATGGCGGAGAAAACCAAGTTAGTGGCTGATTTTATTTTGGCGGAGAATGTCGGACCAAATGAGCGCTCTGAATTTGCCCTCGGGCTGGCTGTGGCACTGCTGCTGCAACTCTCAACAATCGAGCAAATACAAAATGCGCTTGCCACAATAAAGGGAGGTTACTCGTGAAAACAGACGGCGGGATGCGCCCTGAACTCGCTCTCATCCTAGCGGCCTGCAGCGCCTTGCAATTTATCAACCCGTTTTCGGTGTCACAGCGGTGGTTGTGATGGCAGCAATAGCCGCTTTGGTCGTCGTCGGGAATAGCGCGTTCGGGCGGCGGTTCAGATTACGGTTCAGGTTACGACTATTGGCTGTCAAAGGACTTCCGTCAACCCTTTGCCAACGAGGGCGCGATAGAGGGCCATGGCTACGTTTTCTGAATGTCGCATTAGCCGCTTTGCTCAAGGCAGTTTAGGTGGCGGCCATTCTAGGCTTCTGACAGGTTGTGCCTGTTCGGGCCATTGCCCGTTCAAAAACAAATCAATGTTGGGAAACACAAGCTCCGGGTACTCAACCCACGACATGTGGGCTGCGCCATCAATCGTGATGAGGCGGGCATTTGGCAGCAACATGTCCCATTCGCGCCCACCACCGTATGGGGCATTCCGATCCTTCCTTCCGTGGATTGTCAGGACTGGGACACTCACTTTCGCGATAGAGTCTTTGGAGATATCCAGCGCCTGATCGGACGCGAGCAACGACTCAAAATGCGGCCAAAGATGAACGGGCCATTCATTCTTCATCTCGCAGGGGCTTGGTATACGGCTGGCACTCGCGGGATTGCCCACCATTCTTTGCTGCTCAATTTTCCATTCCATTTCGCAATATTCCTTCGGATGATCCTTCGCGAAGCCGTTGTCATAAAGAGCTTCCATTCTCTTAGTTTCATCTGGGTCGGGGACCTTGTTTTCGTCCCGGGCGGTGAGAGCTTCGGGAAACTTGGTCCCAAACTTGCGGGCCACGGGACCGATTTGCACGATGCGATCGACGCGATTGGGGTGCTGTGCAGCATACAGAACAACGATCTTGCCGAGATATGAGAATCCAATAAGGTCGGGTTTGTCGATTCCGAAATGCCCACGAACAGCTTCGACATCATCGGCGTCTTGCTGCAAGCTGATCTTGGACACGTCTGTGACAGCGTCTGATAGGCCGCGATTGCGCATGTCATAGAAAATAAGAGTGCGTCCTTTTGCGAGCTGTTGAAAACCAGAAAACAAGAACAGCCGCCCTGGGAGAATTACTGCCTTTGAACCACTGCCGACCTTGGCATAGTAGAGACGAACACCGTCATTGGCACTAAGATAGCCAGTTTCTACGTTTGACGGAGGAAAGGGCTGTCCATGAAAGGGCGAGAACATGGCCGTGCCCCAAAGCACCAGAGATAAGCCAGCGAGCAGATGCTGGGCGTTGGTGACGTGGCTCTTCATTTCGACCCTATGGATGAGTGCAAAATGCTCGCAGAAGAATCACATCCTAGCTGGATGTCCTATCGTGGACGCTGTCCGATCGAAAGAGACGAAATCCTTGGCTAATCGATAGCAGCGTCCTATATTGCTTCAACGTGCCCGAATCGGGTGCCAGTTGTCGAGAGGACTGGTGGCATCTGTGACGCGATATTCTATCCATACTGCCTTGGTAACGACAGCGTGCTCAGCGGTCCTTTGCCGAAAAGCCTACATCACCCTGACAGGTTGCATTTCCCCACACTGGTTACTGTCCGATGGCAAACATCACACCATCATTTTGCGTGTAGATCGTTCCGTCCGGTCCGATCGAGCTTGGAGTGTATGCAGCTCCGATCGCCAACTGGAGGAAGAGCTTCGAGGCTAACTTGCCAGCGTGGTCTAGCTCGTACAAATTTCCATCTTCGCTATTGACGTAGACATTCCCCTGCCCATCAATGGCGGCTTCGTTGACGCACCATTCGAAGCCATGAGGATGTTTCCTGTCGACGGTTGGGTCTTTAAATTTCCACTCCACCTTCAGATCGCCGTTCAGTTGGGTGATGTAATAAACCGGGACTAGCGGCTTGCAGTAGATGTTGTTGGGAAAGTAGCAGTAAAGGCCAACCGGATAGTGATTCTCCTTGAGCACCATCGAGTACGTGCCGTCGTGCGGATAAACCGCCGCCGTCAAGTCGTAACCGTAGGGGTAAGCGGTCAAGTATTCTCCAGCAGGCGTGAACTTCATCAAGTGCCCGCCACCCTGGCCGTAACTGTTCCCGCCGGCGATCAGCACATTGCCGTCAGGAAGGACTACCGGACCGGCAGAGGTGTAGTCCAAAACCTGCGCGGTGCCAAATTCGTTCGTATTGGGATCAACCCCCTCTTTCGCACCTTCGCGGCAGGCGTTGGGTTGACGTTTGTGCGTAGCGATTGGGACGATCACTCCACAACCATCGTGAAAGCGCTGCTGCATCGATGCCTGCCATTTCGCCGACAGATCCGGATTCACGGCCACTAGATATCCGGCCAACGGATCGTGGTGCGCCCGGCTAACCGTGTAGATCGTTCCGTCCGGAGCAATGGCCGGCGCCACGTTCACCCCGGGTCGTTGCGATCCGCAGGGAACCGGCACGGGCTTGGCGGTCCTGCTAGGAGGCCAAGGCAGAGTTTTCGGATCAAAGAAAGTGCCCGGACAATTGCCCTTCGGTGGAGGAGCGTGTGGGACCAGTGTGTGATAGGTGACCGTCACTGTAGTGTCATCCGTTGCGACCTTCACCAGCCAAGCGCCCTGCACATCGTGTGTGTACCAGGGATCGCTGGCGTTCGCAAGTTTGAGGACGTTGAAGTAAATATTTCCTTTCGGATCCGCGGTCAGCGGGCCGGAGACATACTTGTGGACATCCACCGTCGAACCGAACGGATTAATGTGCGATACTGGCTTGCCATTGCCTTTGTCAACTTTCCAGATAGTCCCTCCCGAGCCCGGCACGTAGAGGAAGCTCTTAGTTAACGCGGGATGGAACACCGGCTCGAATGCACTCAGTCCTGTCGGAAACCCATTTGGCTCGGGCTTCCAGTCGCTGGTAAAGGTCCAGGTTTCTACCAGCTTGCCCTGCCTCCAGACTAGCCGTTTCTCGTTCCATATCTCCGTGTACCAGGTATTGGGCCCGCAGTGTTTACCATTTTCCCAGGCTAGCGGTGGATGACAGGGAATCCACTTTCCAGTCTTGAACTCCATGAACACATCGTTGCCCTCGATCAACGGCACCTGAAAATGCGCAGGAACGCCCAGGCCCGCGAAGTCTTTAGTCTCCTGCTTCACGAAAGGGTCATAGCGAAAGGCAGCCAGCTTTTTCTGCAAACTCTGTCCGCTGACTGGGATGGAACCAGTGTGTTGCGGGTTTGCGCCCCATTGCGTCCACACTTCTTTCTTTGATGGCGCGTTCACCGCCAGTGCTGTGAACAATAAGGACAGAATGGACAAAACCAACCACGGTTTCATGTTCTCCTCCCGCTTACTTACCCACGACTGCTCGCCATCATTCGGCGTATAGATCTCCAACAGGGCCGAGTAACAAGTCGGGCGTCAAAGTTTGCGGCCTTTGTCGACTGATGGAACGGAGTACCTGCTAGTGTCGCCAATCTTCCTCACTTACCATTTGACTTCTTCTGAGGCCAAATGGATAGCCCTAGCGTTCGCACTTGCCCTCATTTTTGTTTGGATTTCTGAATCTTTTTCAGCATGTCTTTTGCATTCTGATTGCTTGCATCCAGCGATAATGATTTTTGATAGTATTCCTCAGCCTTCTTCAGGTTTCCCGATTTCATATAAGCCTCGGCTAGACTGTCCCAGACATTCCCAGACTGAGGAAATTCCTCCGCGTTCAGCCTGAAAACCTCGACCGCATCCTTGGGATCTTTTCCCAACACGTTATAACCAAAGTTGTTCAGCGTGTTTTCCCCAAAGTCGTAGATCCCCCTGCCGTAGTACTTTTGTTTCAGGTCCGCATAATAATCGAGGGTGGAATCAACTCCTTTCGTCTGGTATTGTTCGTCGAGCTCTTCTTCGATCGAGGTAGGCTTGGGCCGGCCGCGATGGCAGGTGTGGCACCACACGTTGACGCGCCTCTCGCCGCTCGGCTGGATGTTCTTCAGATGATCATTGATACTTTCGAGCATCCGTAGCATTTCTCGTGCTCGGTTCTTATTCGGGTTCTCGTCGGACGCGAAATCATAAGTGCCGAGCGGTTCGCCTTCCTTTCCTTTGTGGCAGTACGAGCACCGCACACCAAGAGCCCGCGTGAAGCCGATCATCACGGGTTGTAACCGCGAACCTGGCCAATCTTTTGGCAGCACCTTGAGATTCGATGGTTTTTCCGGCCATGACCACTCCTGAGCGGGAGCCATGAGAACAAACACAATTACCAAGAGACTAGCGTTTGAAAGTTTTGCCAAAACCTCGCCTGACACGATTAGCCTCTCAGAAGGGTCGCTGGGGAAATGCATTCAGCCAGCACAGATTCGGGCTCTTGGGATCTGCGGCAGGTGACTTAGCCGATTCCGTCAAAGTACAGCTTCCATTCTTCGACCCGATCTTAATGATGCCGATCGAGGACCGGGAGGAGCCGAACCCATCCTCCGCGACCCACAGGACCGAACCGGTGCCAAAGCCTAATTCAGTGGCTATTGCACTTGAGTAGGTCCATTTCGTTCCATAACCACGCAGCGGTTTTGAAATGCAATCAAAGCGTATGGTCCCCTTGGTTTTGTTGAAGCGAGTGGCAGTGACCTGACCCGACAAATTGTCACTCAGATAAAGAAGCGATTCGTCAGGACTTAGTCTAACGTTATTGGCCGCGAGTCCTCGCCCGAGGCTCCCGTTCGGTCCACCGTACTTGATCGTCATGGTTAACTTGCCAGATGAAATATCGGAAACCTCGACCTCGCTGAAGCCGGCTGAGGCATCACCAAAAATCGCAAAATGACCGTCCCCGGTGATGTCAACCCCGTCAGGGAAGTCATGGTCTTTGATGTATCCGGTTGAAAGTTGCAGATCATTGTTCGATACCGGGCTGCCGCCCAAGATATTGAAAGAACTGATGGACCCATCTCCGTAGGCTACAACCAGGATGCTCCCCCTCGATGACATGCCGTGAGGAAATCCGCCGTTCAGACCGGCCGCCGTGATGTCACTATTGAATGTTAGCGTGCAACCTGAACCGATCGCGAAAGTCGCAATTGTCTGTGAGCCCGAAAAGGCTGCATACAGATACTTGTTGTCCGGATTCAGAGCGAGGCCTATGCCAAAGGTGCCTCCGTTGTCAGTGCTCGACCCCCTGTAGTTGCCCACCACTTTTTGGGTGTCAAAGAGTATGCCGGCAACGTCGCTGCTTCCACCGTCGGCAGTAAAGACGCACTTGTCTCCGCCGCGGTCGAGGAGTATTTGCCGAACCATGCCAAAAACGCCTCCACCCAAGCCTCTGCCGCCGGTCGTAATGGTCTTGAACCGTGTCAATTTGGGCGCTGAAGATGTACCGTCCGCCAGGTAAAACGTGACCGTGTTTGGACCCTTCACGTCGTCATTGGTCACAACATATCGCTTGGTGGCGGCGTGAAGATTGACCAGATATAACATGCAGAGACCCCAAATAATTCCTGCTGCCTTAAATGCTCCCGTAACCCTTCTCATTTTTCTGTCTCTCCCTGTTGAGGGTACGCACGCGGATCGCATCCGCCGCGTGTTCTAACAAGTGCCACAGGCGCTGGATGCAAACGAACAGCGTTTGCAGGAGCGCAGGTGTGCACCCTCCGTTTAGCTGGTCTGGGCTAAAATGCCAATGAATTTGGGGTGAGACGGGACCGGGGGAGGGCAAGTAGGACGCAGGAATCCGTCAGGCGGCATTAGAAAAAGGAACTTCCTCAGAGAAACTGGTTCAACGGTTTGGACAGCTTCTCCCGGTAGATACGGCTGAGGGTCAACTCGGTGCCATCCCGCAATTTCACAACATAGTCTCCGTGAAAGAGTGGTTGTAATTGTTGGATGCGATCGAAATTGACAACAGTCGAGCGGTGGATTCTGAGGAACCTCGTTTGGTCCAACCGAGCTTCGAGCGATTGCAGGGTCTCGCGCATCAAATGAGACTTACGACCAACGTGAATTCGAACATAGTTGTCTGCCGCCTCCAGCCAATCAATCTCGTCGACCGGCACAAAAATAATGCGCCCGGCCGACTTGATGATCAGCCTGGTGACACGATCCTTCTTTGCCTCGAGGTCAGCAACCAATCCTGCCAACCGTTCATAGAGCGCGGCCTGCGAGTCTAAGAGCAGATGTTTAGCTCGATGCAACGCCTGATTAAAGCGCTCGCGATCAAAAGATTTCAGAAGGTAGTCGAGCGCGTGCACTTTAAAAGCCTCGACGGCATAACGATCGTAGGCGGTGACAAAGATGATGGCAGGCATTCGCTGACTGGCGATTCTGTCGATGACCGCGAAACCATCCATCTCTGGCATCTGCACATCAAGATAGACGAGGTCAGGGTGCGACCGTTCGATGGCGCTCACCGCCTGTTTGCCGTCGGAGCATTCACCGATGACTTCGATGTCCGGATCGTCGGCAAGTAGAGTGCGGATTCGCTCTCGACCCAAAGGTTCGTCGTCGACGATGAGCGTTCGGATCTTCAACTGACCACTTCCTCTTTCTTGGAGTTGTTAGGCCTGACAGGTATGTATCGGAGCGGGAAGCTTATCTTCACAGTTAAGCCACCGTCGGCCGCATTGCTCAATTCAAAGTGTTGTCCATTGCCGTAAAGCTTTTCGAGTCGTGCTTGTGTGCTCGAAATTCCGATGCCATGCCTTGAGTCTGACCGCATCCCCGGACCGTTGTCCTTTACTTCGAGGATGAGCATGTTGTCATCGCGAGCCGCACGGATCGTCACCGTTCCTGGCGATGAGCGACTTGCAATTCCGTGGCGAATCGCATTTTCGACCAGTGGTTGGAGGATCAGATAAGGTGTGCTGGCACCCAGAGTGTCAGGCGCGACGTCGAACCGCACCGAAAGCCGGTCCGAAAATCGTGTCCGCTCGATTTCCAGATAACGTTCGAGGAATTCCAGCTCCTGCGCCAGCGTGACTTCCTGGATGCCCACGTTTTCGAGCGTGAGTCGCAATAGATCGCTTAGCCGGGCTATCATCCGGTCAGCCGCGTTCGGGTCCCGGTGAATCAAGGCGGAGATGGAATTTAGGGTGTTAAACAGGAAGTGGGGATGAAGCTGCATCCGCAATGTATGAAGCTGGGCCTGCGCGAGCTGCGCACTCAGCTGCGCCGAGCGCAACTCTCCGTCGCGATAGCGAGAGTAATAAAGATATCCCTGGGTTGCGGCCACGAAAATCCAATAGATCATTAAATTGCTATGGAAAACGAAGGCCAGTGACATGCTCCTGGGCAAGGCAAGCACGTAATGGCGGAAGACATTATCTAACCACCACTTCAACAAGGTGATCCCTACACCTGCGGTGAAGTGTATGGCCACGTTTCTTACCAAGCATCTGCCGTCCAATGGAAACCGCCCGGCAAGAAAGATGATTCCCGGCGCAAGCAGGCCCCAAACATACCAGTCAGCCAGATTGAGTTTCAAGATGATAGCTGTATGGGCCTGACCTCCGGAATACTTGTAAGAGAGGTACGTCTGGCTGGCAAAAAACAGCCCCACAGCAGTCCACCCTACAAAGATCAAGCTCCATCGAAGCCACCGCTGTTGCAACATGGGTCGATTTGATGCCTCGCTAATTCAACTGTCAAATGGAATTGTTGCATTAAGAGGCGGGATAAGAGGCGGGATCCGGAACTTAGATCATTCAGCCACAACCACAATCGCCTAACCAGGTGACTGCTAGGCGAAGTCAATTCCTAGTGATAGGCTGGCGCTACAGGGACAAAGGACGTGCGTATCCCACGCACAACCATTTTGCTTCACCTAGCCCGCCGTTTGTCGACCTCGACTCAGTCACTTCTAAGACGCAATACACGGAAGTGCCCCCGTCGGCTATTTGCACAAGCAGCTTGATCTCACTCCCGTAATTCTCGGACGTGCGCAACGCACACGAGAAGCGTATTATGTGGCCCTCCAGATTTCGGGTCTTGCCTGGTCGAATCTCGTGGGGTGATTCGATGAAATTCCGGCTGACACACTTGCTGTTATCCGCGGTCTTAGTGGCGCTGATTCTTCCAAACCGCCTGAGCTCCCAAACGACGACCTCCGGGGGATTGACTGGTGTAGTCACCGATCCAAGCAATGCGGTCGTACCCAGTGCGGACGTTAAAATTAGGAACAACGCCACGGGCACGATCCAGACGGCCAAAACAGACCGAGAAGGAGTGTATCGTTTTTTTTTCCTAGCACCCGGGCAGTTTACCCTGACCGTGACGCTTGGTGGCTTCCAAGAAGAAAGTCGAGCCGTGAGGGTTCCGCTGGGACCTCCGATTTCGGTGAATGTGATCCTTGCAATCGCCAGCGCTAATACCTCGCTGACGGTGACGCAAGAAGCGCAGGCCGTTCAGGCGGAGAACGGCGATGTCTCGACGACCATGGGCCAAAAGCAAATCTCCGAGGTGCCCAACCCTGGAAATGACATTACGTATATCGCGCAAACGGCACCCGGGGCGGTGATGAACACGGACAACGTGTATGGAGGAAATTTCTCAATTTTGGGAATGCCGACTACTTCTTATCTCCTGACGGTAGACGGAATGCATATCAACGACAACTTCTCCAACACTCCTCTAGTCGGAGCACTGGGCCTTCTCTTGGGCCAAAACCAGATTGAAGAAGCGACCGTAATCAGCACTGGCTATTCCGGCCAGTTTGGCGGTGCTGCCGGCGGAACCGTGAATTATCTGACCAAAGCTGGAGGCAATCAGCTGCACGGGAACGCGCAATACTATTGGAATGGGAGGGTGTTCAACGCCAACAACTGGATCAACCATGCCTTCGGGAACCAACGCCCCTTCGACATAGCGAATCAATGGGCTGGCTCTCTGGGTGGCCCACTAAAGAAGGACAAATTGTTCTTTTTTCTCGACTGGGAAGGGTTGCGGTTGCTGCTCCCTCAGTATCAAGTGGTGTCGATCCCCAGCCTCCAGTTCGAGGCAGCGACCATTGCGAGCATCGACTCGAAGTTCGGCCCGTCCTCAGCCTCGGACATGTTTTACAAGACAATCTTCAACCTTTACAACTCCGCTCCTGGAGCGGCCTCCGCTCTGCCAGGAAACTTCTTCACAGACCCATTAGGCTGCACGGGGTTTTCCGATCCCAAAACCGGATTGGGGATTTCTGTTCCTTGCGCCCGGTCCTTCATCACCACCCGGGGCCGCCCCAGTCAAGATACTCTCACTTCGGGACGGGTGGATTGGGTTGCGACTAAAAACGATCGCGCTTCTGTGCGATTGCAGTATGAACATGGACGCGCCGCGTTTATCACCGATCCCATCAACTCCGTATTCGACACGGACGTTAATCAGCCCTCGTGGCAAGGCGAGCTTATTGAAACACACACCTTTGGCTCGTCGGCAGCGAGCCAATTTTTGGTGGGCGGTACCTATAACTCGTATCGCTATAGGGTAAAGAATTCCTCCGCGGCGCTGGCTGCATTCCCAACGGTGCTCAACTTTTATGCACCGGGCACGTACACCAGTCTTGGTGGAGCCGACTGGTTCGCCACTTCCGGTGTTGGCAGGGATTTTAAGGAGTTTCAAGTTTCTGAAGATGTAGCGAAAACATGGCACGACCACAAGTTTGGGTTCGGCGCAGACTTAGTAAGAATCTATTGGAACTCATTACCCGACAGAAACAACACCATTGGGCAATTGAATCCTCAAACGCTCGACGCTTTTTACCAGGGCGGCGTTAATCCAGCTTCCGCAACAACGGACTTTACGGTGCTGACACAGGCTTTTACTGCGCAAGGCAGGTTGCATATCTCGTTCTTTAATCTCGGACTCTACGGACAGGACGAATGGCATGCCCGTCCGGACCTGACCCTCACCCTTGGCGTTCGATCAGAACATTATTCCAATCCTGTATGCGAAAACCGCTGCTTTGCACGTTTGGCCGGTCCCTTCGCGTCGGTTACTCACGATCCCAAGCAGCCATACAATCAGGCCATCCTGAACAACCAAGCACAAGCGGTTCAGCACACGGACAACATCTTATGGTCGCCGCGTTTCAGTTTTGCGTGGCAGCCTTTTGGCGTTGCCCACAACAGCGTGCTCCGCGGCGGAGTCGGCATCTTCTATGACCCTTTGCTCGGCAACGTGCAGTACTCATTTTCCAGCAACACTCCGATCTACAACTTATTCACCGTATTGAACGACAACCTTGCCCCGGGCGAACGGACAAATCTCTTCACGGATGCGGCAGCTTCGAACCATGGGTTTCTCAATGCCTTCTCGGCCGGCAAGACTTTGGCGCAGATTCAAGCGACTGTGCCGAATTTCTTCCCGCCCGCCATTGATGCGGCGTCAAGAACGATGCATTCCCCCCAGTATCAGAGATGGAGTCTCGAATTTCAGCAGGGCTTTGGCGTCTCTACTTCAGTTAGCATTGGTTACTTTGGCCATCACGGCATTGACGAAGTCGTACAGAATGCTAACGCCAATGCATTCGGTTTCGGATCGCTCCCCGCTAAATTGTGTACCAGTCCTCCGGTCCCCCCTTGCGCCGACCCCAGATTCAGCGGAGTGACCGAGTTCGAAACGAATGCAGTGTCCACCTACCATGGCGGAATCATTTCATTGAAACATCAATTCACGCGCCTGACGCAGGCCACGTTCCAGGCTAACTACACCTACAGCCATGCCCTCGACGAAGTGTCAAACGGGGGCTTTTTTACCTTTAGTGGAAATGGTGCCACCTCGGTCATTCCGCAAGACCCAAACAATCTTCGTGGCAGTTATGGCCCTGCCGAGTATGATGTTCGCCACTCATTCAATGCGAATTACGTCTGGGAAGTTCCCGTAAAGGCTGCGCTTCGTAGACACGGCTTTGGTTCCCTGATGAAAGGCTGGCAAGTGTCGGGAACGATCTTTGCCCGTACTGGACTTCCTTACACCGTCTTTGACAATGCTGAGTCGGGTTTTCTCCAGCAGAACAATTATTTCGGGATGATCTACGCGGTGCCAGCCGGGCCTCTTCCATCCGCGATCCCTTGTGGGGAGGGCGCCGCTCTGCCTCGTTCGCCGCATCCCTGTGGCCCGCCGCAATTCCTGCCGAATGGCGAGCCAAATCCCAGCGCCCTTTTTGTACAAACCGGTTGTGAAACTGGATTTAACGCCGGAAACTTGCCCGGCCCATCGGGCCCTTGTAGCGGACGGGCTGTAGCCTTGGCCCAGGGACGCGATCGCTTTCGCGGGCCAAGTTACTTCAATACTGACGTCGGGATTATGAAGAATACCAAGATTCCAGGTTGGGAAAATGGTGTGCTCGGAATCGGCTTCCAGTTCTTCAACGCCTTTAACCACCCCAATTTCGGGTTTCCAGACGGTTACAGTTCATCCCCAACTTTCGGACGAATCTTCTACATGGAGCAGCCACCGACCAGCATCTTAGGATCTGGGCTGGGAAGCGATGCATCTCCGCGGATGATTCAACTTAAGGCTCAGTTGCAGTTCTAAAACTCCACTGCGGACTCTCGAGGGGGAAGATCAGCGAAGCTCCAAGTTCGTTATCTTTTCAGAAATTCTCCATCATCCACATGTTGCCGCTGAAATTCCCTTGTGAGATCGCTAGATGACGACCGTCCGGAGATTGCGCGCCAAGGCCGACATAACCACTTTGGCGAGGATGCCACAGAACACGACTGCGGCCTGCGAAATCAACATAAATAACCGATGTCAAACCTTGGACCAAGCCCGAAATCAGCAGTCCTTTCCCGTCGGCAGTCCAAGCGAGGCTTTGCGTAGAAGCCCACCCTCGAGGAGTGATCTTGCGTTCTGATCCGCCCTTCAATGGGATGATTTGAATTGGTGCTTCCCCACTTTTAATAAATGCAACGTGCGTACCGTCAGGGGAAAGGTCCCACACATAGTTTGCACTAAAGTCATCCGCCTTCATAAGCGGGGTGCCCCGGCCTGTAACAGGATCAAAGGCAGTCAGAACCAGTTGCTTGCTGTCGTCCGTTCGCTCGCCGATTACACACAGGTTGGCGGGTGCCCGCGCACAGTGGAACATAGCACCTGGCTGGGCCTTGAGAACCAACTCTGAGACTCCTCCAGTTATGGGCACGCGCAGTAAATCGACCGACGAGGAACCACTTTCCTTCCTTGAAACTGTATAAAGGACCCAGGCGCCGTTCGGGCTGACATGCAGGGGCGCCCAATCCGAGAGTCCGGTGACGATTGTTTCGGCTGTGTCACTGTGAAGGGACTGCTTGAAAATGCCCTTTGAGCCGTTGCGATCGGAATCGAAAAGCACAGCCTTGCCGTCGGCAGTCCATGCGCATGGGATATTCCAATCTTCCGTTAATGTCAGGTGTCTAGGGGTAGTAATGTGCCATCCGGGCAAGACATCGGCAATATACACACTGGCTTGGCCCGAATACTTGTGGAACGCAAGCCGCTTGCCGTCGATTGTCGCGCTGAACTGGTCAACGCATGAGCCGCTCCAGTTCGTTAGCCGTTGCGGCTTTCCCCGAGGTCGACCCGTTTGTTCATCCACAAGCATCGCCCAAAAATTGCAACTGGTTTGCCCCGGCTCCGGAAAGGAGTAAATCATCCGGCCATCGGGTAACCAATAAAAATCTCCCATGTCCGGCAGTGGTGAGAGCATCGTTACCGGGGGACCACCCTGCAGGTCACGACTTTCCACAACGGATTCGAACATGTCGCTGGTTTCATGCGTGTGGACATAGATCAATCGGCGGTTGTTCGGCGACCAACGGACGGCTTCGTAGCGGTTAAGTTCGTCGTTCTTATAGAGCACGTGTGGAGTTTCTCCATTCGGGCCCATCAACCATACCTGGTTACCGAAATGATCGGACCTGCGCCCCATGATCGTGAAAACAATCCAAGAGCCGTCCGGTGATATCGACTCCAGGCAGCCATCGTCGCGCAGTTTGCGTGGCACACCACCCAAAATCGATAAGACCCAGATTCCAGTGCAGGGGCCCCCAGTGTATCCATCGGGTTGGCTCTGCACGGCCGTACTGACGGTTACCGCCAGCCTCGTGCTATCGGGAAACCAGACAAGGGACGCGCTCCCCGGAGGCAATTCGGTTCCGCTGGGGACGCCCGGTGGAGGAATCGTCTGTATTTCGTGCGTTTCAATTTCTTTCACTTGAATTGCTTTCCGATCGGCATAAGCCAGGTACTTGCCGTCGGGGGAGATTGCAGCATCCTGCACTCCGTTCTCAATGGAGTTGGTTGTGAGTTGTCGCTGTTGCAAGTCCGGCAGCCCGGCCGGAAGGGGCTGCCGATTCACGAACGCAAAAATGATCACAGTTGCCAAGACCAAAGCAAGGGCCCCTGCGGCCGCCAGCGGCCATGAAATTCGACGACGGTCGAACTTTGTTTGCGGTCCGATAGCGGCCAATTCAGCGCGAATTCCCGCCGCAGTTTGGTAGCGCCGCTCGCGATCCTTCTCCAGCGACTTGTGGATGATCTCGTCGAGCTTGGACGGAAGTTTAGAGTTCAATTTCCTTGCCGGATCGGGCACCCGGTGGAGGATGGCGTCGTGGAGCAGAGCTGCCGTCTGGCCCGCGAATGCTTGCTGTGCGGTCGCCATTTCGTAGAGCACGAGTCCAAACGAAAACAGGTCCGTCCGCGCATCTAACTTCTCGCCTCGCACTTGCTCCGGCGACATGTACGCCGCAGTGCCCAGCGCTACTCCGGTTCGGGTGAGGCTGAGATGAGGAGCCAGCCCGCTTGGCACGTCCTGGTCCGGCGGAGCTTCCGCGTCTCTTGAGTACGGCAGCTTCGCCAACCCGAAATCCAGAATCTTGGCCTCGCCTCGATTCGTAATAAAAATATTCGCCGGCTTGATATCGCGATGGATGATGCCTTTTTCGTGGGCCGCTTCCAACCCATCGGCGATTTGAACCGCGAGGTTCAATATTTCACCGGTCGAAAAAGGCGCTCCTTTTGCGGCAATCCTGTCCCGCAGGGTTTGTCCCTCCAGCAGGGGCATCACCAGAAACGGTAGGCCATCGTTTTCGCCGAATTCGTGAATCGCGCAGATATTGGGATGATCCAGAGCGGAAGCGGCTCGCGCTTCGCGCTCAAAACGCTCCAGGGCCTTTCCGTCTTTGCCGAGTTCCTCGGGCAGGAATTTCAGCGCGACACGGCGTCCCAGTTTCAGGTCCTCAGCCTTGTAGACCACGCCCATGCCTCCGCCACCCACGATCTCCAGCACGCGGTAGTGAGAGACTCTTCTGCCGGTGAGATTTCCAGAAGCGGGGTGAGCCTGGGTTTTCGTCCGCTCCACCGGCGCGATGAAGCGATACCCTAGGCGCGGCAGAGTTTCTATAAGGCGTGGTTGGTCTGCGGAATCTTCCAACACCTCACGCAGACGGTTCACGGCTTTGTTCAACCCGCGATCGAAGTCCACGAACGTGTCAGAGGACCACAGTCTTTGCCGCAATTCATCTCGGTTTACCAGATGGCCGGGACGTTCCAGTATCGCAGCAAGAATCTGAAAGGGTTGTTCCTGAAGGACCACTTTGCGACCGTTTGCCTGGAGTTCTCGTGTGGCTAGATTGAGTTCGAACTCGGCGAAACGGACGCGTTGCTCGGATTGGCCGGATGTTTCCATCGGCGCTCCCCCTGCCCCCCATTGCAATTCGAAGGAGTCTAGCACCATTTCGTGATCCCTGAGTTACAAAAGGAGGCGGCTTCAACGTGCTGAAAAAAAGCTACTTATTCATGCCACAGGCATGCCACATGCAAGTAACATCCGCGCCATTGACCCCGAAACCGAAAAAAGTGAAGAGTATCGCCGCGGCGCAGTCGGCGCTTCCCACTCAGGCCACCACACCAAAGCCGAATCCGCCACGAATGCTCGAAGGAGAACCGTCATGAAATCCAGATTCTCGATTTGCTTGACCATAGTCGTGGCAGTGTTCGCTACGCTGACAATCCCCACTGGATATGCCGCGCAGAATTCGCAAGACCATGGCAATCACAAGCACCATCACTACCAGTTTGTCGATCTTGGTACATTTGGTGGACCGGGGAGTTACTTTGTCTTTACCTCGGTCCCAATCAATAACGAAGGTGTGGCTACAGGAACCGCGGACACTACCACTCCGGATCCTTATGCTCCTTTTTGTTTCTCGCCTGAGTGCCTGGTCACACACACGTTCCAGTGGCAAGACAGCACGCTAACTGACTTGGGTGCGCTGCCGGGAACAAACGGGAGCATTCCGAACGCCATTAACTCGAGTGGCGCAATAGCCGGCATTTCAGAGAACGGGATGATCGACCCGGATACTGGTTTTGCTGAATATGACGGCGTGGTTTGGCAGGGCGGCCAGATCATCAACCTTGGAACATTCGGCGGCGCCTTCAGTTATGCAGGTGACATTAATAATGCCGGGCAAGTCGCCGGCTTCGGTTTGACTACGACACCAGACTCTTTTGATCTAGGCGACCTGTGCTTCAACAATCCATTCGCCACTCAGATGTTGGCATTCATCTGGCAGGGCGGGACACCGCAGAGCTTGGGCACGTTGGGCGGACCAGACAGTTGCGCCTATTTCCTCAACCAGGGCGGGCAGGTTGCTGGGATGTCGTTCACAGATTCCACGATCAACCTGGGCACAGGGTTTCCGACGACCCACCCGTTCGTTTGGAATGGCAGGCGCATGTTGGATGTGGGCAGTTTGGGCGGAACGCTGGCGTTGGGCGCAGCTGTCGTTCCCCTCAACGATGGCGGCGAGATGACAGGGTTCTCCAACTTGGCTGGGGACGCGACCTTCCATCCCTTCGTCTGGACCAAGTCGAAAGGGATACAAGACCTTGGCACGCTGGGTGGAGACAACGGATCATCGGATTCCATCAACAATGCCGGCATAATCGTGGGCGCGGCCGACTTACCCGGCTCACAGACCCACGACGCGTTCCTCTGGACGAAACAAGGCGGGATGCAGGACCTCGGCAGCCAGGATGGTGATCCTTGCAGCCACGCGTTGTCCATCAATTCGAGTGGCCAGATTGTGGGGGGATCGTCAGATTGCAGCAACTTCTTGCACGCGTTCTTATGGGAAAACGGCGGACCGATGATTGATTTGAACAAATTTGTGCCGCCCGGTTCCGGGGTGACTCTAACGGAAGCCACTTACATCACTGACAATGGGAAAATCAGTGTGCAGGCTGTACTCTCAAATGGCGATAACCACGCAGGATTGTTGATCCCCTGTGACGGCCACGGGGTCGGCTGCGAGGACGGCAGCAGGCCCGTTGCACGTTCGTCAAGTCCAGTGCGTGGTCCGCTTGAACGATACCGACCAGCACGCCCTAGCAATCGAACAAAACCATTCGACAAATAGGCTTCTCGTTCAGGTGGGGCCCCGCCCGCGGGTGCCCCATTCGCTACCGACCGCGCGTCGGTGGCACAACGTTCGGTTTCACTTCGGCGTTCGGTCCGAGGAATTGAAAAAGAAGGAGACTCCTCCATGAAATCGCGATTCTCGACCTACATTGTTTTTAATTTATTCATTGCCCTGGCGGTACCGCTTTCGCTCGCCGCGCAAAACAATCAACATCAAAAACCTAGGCACCATCACTACAAGTTCATCGACTTGGGAACCTTTGGCGGACCGGCCAGCTATTTCTTCGGTGCTGCCGGAAGCCTGAACAACCACGGAACCGCTGCGGGTTCGGCGGATACCTCTGCTGCTGATCCGTTTCCCGCTTTCTGCTTCGATCCCGACTGCTATGTAGCGCACGCTTTCCGCTGGCAAAACGGTCATGTAAAAGATCTCGGAACATTAGCCGACGGATGGAGCAGCCAAGGAAGCTGGATCAGTGAAAGCGGCGACATCACCGGTGTCGCACAGAACGGCGAGATTGATCCCTTAATCGGCATTCCCGAGTTTCGCGGAGTGCTCTGGCGTCACGGCCGGATGACCGATCTCGGAACCCTTGAGGGCGGATACGAAACCGTCGCCATCAGCGTTAACAGTCGCGGCAACGTGGCGGGGTTTGCTCTGAATACGGTCTCCGATCCTTACTGTTTGTTCGCGCCGGGTTTCTGCAATACACAAACACGGGCGTTCCTCTGGCGGAAGGGAGTGATGCACGAACTGGGGACTTTAGGTGGTCCCGATGCCGGCGGGTTCTATGTGAATGAGCACGACCAGGTCGCCGGCTATTCCTACATCAACTCGACCGCCAACTCTGTTACGGATGCCTGCGGAGCGAATGTCCCCACGGCTGACCCATTTCTATGGGACAGTGGCAAAGGCATGACAGACCTGGGCACGCTCGGAGGAACCTGCGGTCTTCCCGCCGCCATTAATAACCGGGGTCAGGTTGTTGGGCTCTCGGATTTGGCTGGCGATGCAACCTTCCACCCTTTCCTTTGGGATATCAACGGCCTGCAGGATCTTGGCACCTTCGGGGGGAACAATGGCCAGGCAAATTGGATCAACGATGCGGGCTACGTCGTCGGCAAAGCTGATCTTCCTGGCTCTCAGACACACGACGCATTTGTATGGAAAAACGGTGTAATGACGGATCTCGGGACCCTGGCCGGCGATTCCTGCAGCAATGCTTACGACGTGAACTCACGCGGTCAAGTAGTCGGCACATCAGAGGATCAGTCTCTGTGCGACATTCCCACCGGGGAGCACGCCTTTCTCTGGGAGAACGGCACAATGGTGGATCTGAATTCGCTGATTTCTGCCAACTCCAGCCTGGAACTTACCTTTGCTTATGCCATCAACGACCAGGCAGAGATCGCGGGTACGGGCCTTCCCTCGGGCTGCACACCGGATCAAATCGACTTCTGTGGACATGCTTTCGTGCTCATCCCCTGTGACGAGCCTCATCGAGGCATCGAAGGCTGCGACTACAGCATGGTAGAGGCAAGAGCCGTTCAGTCCACCGGTACAGCGGTGCACAAGGCCCTCGGACCCATCCCGAGGCCCCTTGGCCAGCGCATGATGGCTTGGCGGCGCGGCCTCGGTGCCCAACCACCCGCTCGGACGTTGATCAGTCGACCCCCAGTCTCAACCGCGAACGCCAGAATGTCGGCCGACACCGTCAGCGATGATTTGCTTGGTGACCATACTCTCGCCTCACCCGGTTGGCCCCCATTCCACTTTCCCGGACTTTGTGAGGTGAACGAATTTGGGAAGTTGACCGGCAACTGCCTGGCGCGTTTGCCTCCCTACTATATTTGCAGCACCAAGCCTTCCAGCCAGTGTCCAAAGGGGGCGCATTCGGGAAATACGGGCTTGACCCCGTGCAGCCTATTCTCTGACAGGGTCGACACTACAAAACGTTGCTCTCTCTGAAGGCGCTGCGGCCCGGCCTCACTGTGAGGTGGGCCGTACCGGATTACTTACCGGTCTGCATCGTGTTTATCCGCAGTGTAAGAAGTTTTACGCGGTTATGAATGTCCTGCCGGCATTAAAGCGCCGGCCCGGAAGCACATAGCTTGCGGGTTGATCGATCCTTATAAGTTATGCCAGTAGCGGAGGGAGTGGTGAAACGAAACGTCCCGAACCGTTACCCGGCTCGGCAAAGAGAACAGGAGGCAAATCATGAAGAAAACCAAAATGAACATCAGAGCCTTGAAGTTACTTGCTGCAATGACGTCGTTTGCTGCACTGGCTATTCCGCTTCTGCTTGCCGCGCAGGAACCACCAGCTAAGGACGACTTCCCTCGATACAAGGTCAGAGACCTCGGCACGTTCGGCGGAACGTCCAGTAGCGGTCGTGGCGTTAACAACAAAGACTTGATCGCTGCCGACGCGTTCTTGCCTCACGACAATGCCCAGCGGGCCTTCTCGCTGAAAAAGGGACGTAAGATTGATCTCGGCACACTGGGCGGTCCGAATACCGTCACGTTTTCCAAACCCAACGAGCATGGGGAACTGGTAGGCGGCTCTGACACCTCCAATCAGGATCCGTTGGGAGAAGATTTTTGCTTCTTCGGCACACATCTCACATGCCTCGGATTCGTGTGGCAGAAAGGCGCGATGACGGCGCTGCCCAATCTCGGTGGCAACAATGGCACAGCCAACTTCATCAACAACCACGGACAAGTCGCGGGTTTGGCCGAGAACGCGACTCTGGACTCGACCTGTTCGAACTCGGAGTATCAGGCAAAGCCGGTCATCTGGAGCAAAGGTGTTCCCACGGAACTCCCAACCGTCTCCAACGATCCAGATGGGAACGCCAGCGCGGTCAATGATCAGGGTGTGGCCGTCGGGGGATCCGGTGATTGTGCGACAGGTCCAGCGTTGTCGCTTCATGCCGTTCTCTGGCAGAACGGTTCGGCTATGGACCTCGGCAGCCTGGGCGGTACTTTGTTCAGTGATGCGTTCGGCATCAACAATCAAGGCCAGGTGGTCGGCTCCTCGGACTTGCCTGGGGACACAAACTTCTGGGCCGGACCATTTATCAACAACCACGCCTTCCTGTGGGAGAACGATACACTCACTGACCTCGGCACGCTCGCTGGTGACGCGGGAAGCTGGAGCTTCAGCATCAACCGCAAGGGTCAGATCGTCGGCTTCGGTTCGCGTGCAATTCTCTGGAGTAAACGAGGAATGACGGACCTCAACACTCTTGTGCCCGGACCCCCGTTCTCGCCTTTGTACTTGCTCCAGGCATGGGACATCAATGACCGAAGTGAGATCGTAGGTGAGGGCATCGACATCAATGGCGAGTTGCATGCCTTCCTGGCCATTCCTTGTGACGAGCAACATGGCGATGTCGAGGACTGCCACGTAGACGCGGGACGCAATGTCACAACAGCACCAATCCAACCACCGCACGCCGTCACAAACAGTGAAATTGCTGTTCGAGGCAATCCTCTGCTTGGCCATCTGCCTTCCGGAACAGTGATTGGGCGCCGCCCCGAAGGGCTCGCGGGCCGTGACTTTTCCAACATGCCGGCTGCAGCAGTGAGACGGCCATGATTCGCGCCATGGACTCTCTCGTGAAGACTCTAGGAGCAGCTCAGGCTCGACAACACGCGTTAGGGAAACGCCATCACCAATGCTTGCGAGGAGGCAATATGAAATTGAGGAATTGGCTACCAAATTCGGGGCAGGTCACGTTGCTTGTTGCTGTCGTCTTAGCGGCAACTCTGCTGCTGTCCCAAAGCGCCTTTGCCCAAGAAGGTCTGCGTACCTACACCGGAACCTTCGCTGACGGTGCGGCCTACCTCATCGAAGTCCCGCGTGAGTGGAACGGAAGTCTCTTTCTGTACAGTCATGGCTACGTACTGCCCGGCACTCCGAATCCCCCCGCAGACAACGGTGATCTCGTGGTGCGGTTGTACCTTTTCTCGCATGGTTTTGCCCTTGCTGGCTCATCCTACGCCACAACTGGCTGGGCAATTGGAGACGCTTTTACCGATCAGATCGCGGTGTTGGACAAGTTCGGCCAACTAGTGGGAAAACCCAAACGAACCATCGCCTGGGGCCACTCGTTGGGAGGCATCATCAGTGCGGGACTGGTGCAAAATTATCCGGACCGCTTCTCCGCCGCTCTTCCGTTCTGCGGGCTCTTGGCCGGTAGCGTGGGTGCCTGGAACGATTGGCTCGATTCGGCGTTCGCATTCAACACCCTGATTGCTGGTGGGCAGTTACAGGTGGTCAACATCACCGATCCCGAAACGAACTTTATCAATGCAGAACAGATCCTTGCCGACGCTCAAAACACAGCTCAGGGGCAGGCTCGGATCGCACTTGTTGCCGCATTGATTGATTCACCGGGCTGGATCGATCCGTATTCGCCACCACCATGCCGGACATGTTATGCGGCCATGGAGCAGAACCAAGTCGTGTCGCTGGCGCAGGACTTTAATTTCCCACTCTTTTTTGAGTTGCGCTCCGAACTGGAAGCTCGCGCCGGCGGGAACCCTTCGTGGAATACCGGGGTTGATTACGAGAGGGAGCTCAAGGCATCCGTTGACTACGATGAAGTGCAAGCTTTGTACAAGAAAGCCGGCTTGAACCTAAATGATGATCTCCGGACGCTCAAGAACGCCGCTCGCATCGCGGCGGATCCAGGTGCGGTCAAGTACCTCAGTCAGAATGTAATCTTCAACGGCGAGATCAAAGTCCCGGTGCTGTCTGTGCACACCGTGGGCGACGATGTCGTAAACGTGGAAAACGAACAAGCCTACGCGGCCGTCGTCCATCGTGCTCATCATGCCGCGCTTCTGCGACAGCTGTTTGTGCATCGGGCCGGTCACTGCAATTTTACCTCGGCGGAAACCGTTGCTGCCATAGAAGCGCTGCTGCACCGATTGGACACCGGCGAGTGGGGTGGCGTGGATCCGGACGCTTTGAATGACGCCGCCTCGAAACTGCCCAGAGTCTACGACTTCTTGGGGTTTGGGTTTCCTGTTTCCCACCCAGCGTTTGTGCACTATCGGCCGACCCCTTTCCAGCGGCCGTTTGACGGTTCTGACGCCGCGATAACCAAGCACGAGCTTCATGACCGCGCCTCCAAAGCGCCGCACAAGGGAAGAGGCTTATGAAACCTGGACTGCTGTTCGGCAAGCTGCTGTTCTTCATCTCGTTACTGGCTCTGGATCCCGCCGCCATGGCCCGTACGACATGGTATGTCAATGGCGTCAACGGCAACGATAGCAACGACTGCAAATCACCGCAGACTGCCTGCAAGACCGTTGGGCATGCCATCTCGCTGGCTCACTCGAGCGATTCCGTCAAGGTTGCCGCCGCGATTTATGCCGAGAATCTCACTATCGGCATTAGCTTGAAGATTCTCGGCTCCGGTGCCAGCACGACGATTATCGATGGCGGAGGCAACGGCACGGTGGTCACGATTTCACGTAGCAGTTCCCATGTCGGTCTTTCGAAGGTGACGATTCGAAATGGTAAAGCACACAACGGTGGGGGTGTTTTTAGCTTTGGGGCGCTGAGGATAGACGATAGCATTCTCAGCGGAAATTTAGCTCGATACTGTGTATTCCGCAAATGCTACGTCGCCGAAGGCGGCGGTATCTATACCTCTGGGTCGCTGACTGTCAACGACACCACCCTCAGCGGGAATAGCGCGTCCGTTGGCGGAGGCATCTACACCACCGGCGGCACGTTGACAATCAACTACAGCACACTAAGTGGAAATAAAGCAGGACCGCAAGGCGGGGGCGGCGGGGGCGGCATCTACACCACCGGCAGCACTTTGACGATCAACCACAGCACAATTAGTGGGAACAACGGATATTCTGCCGGGGGCGGCATCATCAACGGCGCTAGGTCGACAATCAACTACAGCACACTAAGTGGGAACATCGCAGTACCGCAAGGCGGCGCCAGCTTCGGCGGCGCCATTCTCAACGACGGCACGCTGACGATTAACAACAGCACCTTTAGCGGGAGTAGCGCGCCTGCCGGCGGCGGCGGCATCATCAACGACGGCACCTTGACGATCAACCACAGCACCATTAGCGGGAATCACGCAGACCAAAGCTCAGGCGGCGGCCTTTTCACCAACAGCACGCTGAGGGTCAACAACAGCACCATTAGCGGGAATAGCGCAGGGTTCGGCGGAGGCGGCATTGGCATCTCCTCCAGCGCCATGCTGACGATGAGTAACAGCACGCTCAGCCAGAATGGCGCAGGTTACTCTGGCAGCAATCTCTATAATTATGGCACCGCGATCCTCCAGAACAGCATCGTTGCAGATAGTTCGTCGGGAGGAAACTGCAACGGGACTGTGACCTCGAACGGCTACAACCTGAGCAGCGACAGCTCCTGCGATTTCAACGGTCCTGGCGATCTTAACAATACCAACTCCTTGCTTGGCACGTTGGGGAACTACGGCGGCCCGACCCAGACGATCCCTCTGCTCGCCGGCAGTCCGGCAATTGACGCCGGCAACCCAAAAGGCTGCACCGACGGCAAAGGCCATCTGCTGAAGACCGATCAACGCGGCAAGCCTCGTCCCGACAAAGAAGACACCGGCGGCTGCGACATGGGCGCCTACGAACGGCAGAAGGATTAAGCGCGCGTGGAAGTGCGACTTCGTGAGCGCTCGATCTAGGAGGGAAAAATGAAATCCGGAAAACAGACTTGCATCCAGGCAGTCATGTTATTGCTGGCGTTGGCTATTCCCCTGATGGCGCAGGAAACGACACCGACGGGCAGCAATCCCGTGCCCCTCATTAACCAGCCTTTAGTTCCCGATGCGGCATCGCCTGGGGGAAAGGCATTCGTCTTGGCGGTAAACGGCACGGGGTTTGTCTCCAATTCAACGGTGAACTGGAACGGCAGCCCGCTGGCGACTACCTTCGTGAGCGCTTCTCAGTTAACGGCACAGGTGCCGGCTTCCGACATCGGACAGCCGGGTACGGTATCGGTGGCGGTGGTCAATCCCGGGCCCGGCGGAGGAACATCCAACGTAGTTTTCTTCCCGGTGGCCGACTCGCTCGGCTTTTCACTGAGCCCTGCGACACCCTTCCCCGTAGGTTCTTATCCCCAAGCTAGTGTGGCACGCGACTTTAACGGAGATGGCAAGCTCGACGTGGTGGTCGCAAACAATTCCAGCGATATCGCGAGCAATACCGTAAGTGTGCTGTTAGGGAAAGGCGACGGCACCTTTCAGGCCCAGGTTGACTATGCGACCGGACATCAACCGGTCGGTGTGGCTATAGGCGACTTTAACCATGACGGCAACTTGGATCTGGCTGTCGCAAACGATGCGGACAACACGGTCTCCATTCTGCTGGGCAACGGCGATGGCACCTTCGGAGCGCACAAAGATTATGGTACGGGAGTGGGTCCGGGCCTAGTTGCAGTGGGAGACTTCAACGGGGACGGCAACCTGGATCTGGCGGTAACGTGCAATGACGATACAAGTGTCTTCGTTGTGAGTGTCCTGCTCGGGGATGGAAAAGGCGGATTCAGCACCCACGTGGACTACACCGCCGGCAGTTGGCCATCCGGAATCGCCGTCGGTGACTTTAACCGCGACGGCATTCTTGACTTGGCGATCAGCAATGCTCACAGCGATACGGTCAGTATCCTGTTGGGTAACGGCGATGGCACTTTCCAGACGAAGGCAGATTACTCGACTGGATTCAACCCCAGGGCTATGGTTACCGGTGATTTCAACGGAGATGGATATCTCGACCTGGCGGTTGCGTGCCAATTCGACAACGCAGTGTGCATCCTGTTGGGCAAAGGGGACGGTACTTTTCCAACCTATGCTGAGTACGGAACGGGGAATGCCCCCGTTTCTGTCGACCTGGGAGATTTCAATGGAGACGGTTACCTTGATCTGGCGGTTGCGAATTTCAATGATAGCACCGTGACCGTGTTGTTGGGCAATGGCGATGGCACGTTTCGGACCCTACCGAGCTTCCAGCCGGGGACCAATCCGGACTGGCTGGTGATAGGGGACTTCAATGGTGATGGCAGGCTTGACTTGGCCGTTTCCAACAATACCGACGGTACGGTTTCCATTATGTTGCAAGATGGGGTCCTGTCATGGCGGCCACGGAAAGTAGATTTTGGGGTGCAACTGGTCGGAAGCAGGAGTACGGCGCATAAGATAACCCTGAGTAACGAAGGCAATCGAACAGTCAATATCCGCGGCGTAACGGTCGCCGGCCGCGATTACAGGGACTTCGACGAGCAGAACGATTGCGGCTCCGGCATACCGCCCAACGGGCATTGCAGGATCAGTGTGACCTTCAGGCCGGCCAAACTCGGTCCCCTGGCGGCCGCGGTCCGGATCCACGACGATGCAGGTGGCAGCCCACAATTGATTCCTCTAAGAGGCATTGGGGCAACCCAGGGACCTAACGCCACTCTATCCACGAAGAAGCTGACTTTCGCCCTGCAACTGGTGGGAACGACCAGCCCGGCGCAGCCTGTCAAGCTGAGCAATTACGGCACGGATACGCTGGATATCAGCAACATTAGCGCCAGCGGAGACTTCAGCAACAAAAGCGACTGCGGTTCGAGCCTGCCACCCGGCGACCACTGCACCATTCAGGTGAGCTTTACACCGACCCGGGGGGGCCACCGCGGCGGCACCCTATCGATCAGCGATAATGCGCCCGGCAGTCCGCAGAAGGTCCAACTCCAAGGGGTCGGCACCGTGGTGGAGCTGCAACCCACGAGTCTGGACTTCGGGAATGTCGTCGTAGGGCAGAAGAGCCAGCCGCAAAACACGATGCTAACGAATGTCGGAAAGACGAAGCTGCACATCACCAACATAGCGATTACGGGGACGGATTCCGGGGACTTCCTTGTTCAACAAGACACCTGTCCTAACCCGGGTTATCTGGGCGGGGGCAAGTCCTGTACTATCACGGTGGTCTTCCAGCCAACCCAAGTGGGGTCGCGAAGCGCCGATGTTTCCATCAGTGACGACGGCGGCGGCAGCCCGCAACAAGTGAGCTTGTCCGGGACCGGGGAAACGCGCTGCGCAGGCCAGTGCAACTTCGTCTGTCGCCTACGCCACTGCGGGTGCCGGAACAATGTTTGCGTGCCTGCCTCAGTTCCGGAGCTTAAAGAAACTGCTAGCCGGCTGACGTGCAGCCAGGCAAATCCGTTCACGGAATTGAGGTAATGGCACCGTCTTCTGTTACCAACGCACGCTCGAAAATCGCGCTCTGAGTTCCATGTTGGGAGTGGCTTCGGGGCTGGTTCCAACCTTTGGATTCAGGCCGGGAATTCCCCTCCGGAACGGGAAGACAGACCATACCGAAATCGATATGAGGCTCGCAGCCTTGATGGTGGAGGCGAAGCTGACAGAAACGGACTTCCAGACGACCTCTGCGAGAATGATCGAGCGGTATCCGGACCTCGAAGAGGTTTTCGATTCGGGAGAACTGCCGCGATCCAGCGAGGCCGTCCAATGTTACCAACTGGTCCGCGGCGTGCTGGCCGCCCACGCGACGGGTGGATCGTTCTGCGTTTTTTGCGACGCGCGGCGGCCGGATTTGATCGAGAATTGGTATTCGGTCATGCGCGCTGTAAGAAGCTGCGCCCTCCGCTGTCGGTTGCGACTGCTAGCCAGCTTGTCTGGGGCCGTACCTACCAGGGCGACCAGCCCTGCTTCAAGCTGACAAAGGTCGTTTTCCATCACGGCAACGGCTTGGACGGCGATGACAAGGTTGTCGTCGAAGACGGCGAGCCGTGCCGTAACGGGGCGCTGCGCCGAGCCGGTCGTGCCAGAGCAGGTGATCCCAATGCGAATGCGTAGAAAACACTGCCACAACGGGCTGATCCAACTCGCGAAGGTCGTCCGCGAGGGCGGCCATTTCGGAGCCGAGTATCCCGTGGTCGATAAGCAACACACCAGCCCGGCCTTGCACGACAACAGTGTTGGTCTGGCAGAACTCGCTCTGCTGGATCAGCACACCCTCCGCGACCTGTTTCAGCACGAGTGGCTCCTTCCGCTTGTAATTTGCCACCGCTTGTCGAGACTGTAGTGACGTAGAGCACTCGAAGGATCGACTACTGCAACTTGAACCCGCCGTGATGCGTGAGTTGCATGGGTGTTCCTCCCTTGGCAGAAATCTTGAAAATCTGCGGAACATCATCAACGTCCGATGAAAAATAGATCCAATTGCCATCATGCGACCAGAACGGCACCGACCCGCCATCGGGTACGGTCGCAAGCAGTTGGGGTGTTCCGCCACTTGCACTAACAACATAGAGTTCTGCTTTTCCAGAAGCGCGAGAATCCAGGACGATTCTGGAGCCATCGGGTGACCAACGCGGAGTTCCTGTCAGCGGACCGCCAAAGTTCGTGAGCCGCAAAAGGTTCGAGCCATCTATATCGCACAGCCACACTTCCGAGGATCCGGATCGATTCGACTCAAAGACCACGCGCTTTCCGTTAGGGGAATATTGAGCGTTCAGCTGTACAAGCTCCGAGGGTGCTACGCGCACGGCTCTTTCGGCACTACGGCGCGGATCCCCGGTCGGGATGCGCCAAATATCATAAAATCCCTGGTTACGTGTAAATGCCAGCCGCGAGCCCGTTCGCGCGATTGTCGGGTGCGATGCGTCCTGCCCGAACCACAAACGCTGCGCGGAGCCTCCTCTGCAGGGGACGCGCCAGAGATTGTTGTCGCGTGAGTAGACGAGGCCTTGTCCGTCGGCGGTCCAGGCCAGTCCATCAAGATCACCTTTGAGTTCCCGCAGTTCGCGCGCGCTCCCGGTTGGCCAGGGCTGAACGTACAAGGCGGCCAGACCATAATCGAACATGCAGGCGAAGGCGAACCAGCGGCCATCGGGAGAAAACGCCGGCATACCGGCGGCACTGCAACGCGGCGAAGGCTTAGCGACAACCCGCTGCTGAAGTGTGTCGATATTCAGCATGACAAGTTCGGACTGAACCTCGCTCCTTGGTTCCGGATAGATGAGTGACTCACCGTCCGGAGTCCATGCAATCCCGCCTTTGTACATCGACTTGCCGAAACCCAAAGAAGCGAGTTTGCGCTCAAGTCCGCCCACCGCAGGAATCAGGAAGACCCCGGACGCAGCAGTCGAGCTGAGGTTCATGCGGGTGAAAGCGATGAACCGCCCGTCTGGCGACCACGCAGGAGTGATCGCGTTGGAGGCATTAGCTTTCGTGCTGATCATCGGGAAAGCGGATCGGTTTCAGTGTGGCAAGCAGATCGCGAGCTATCTGGGACTGGTGCCCTTGGAAGATTCCAGTGGGAACCGGCGACGGCTGGGGCACATTACGAAACAGGGGAGTTCGATGTTGCGCTTTTTGATGGTGGAAGCGGCTGAGGTCACAGTTCGCAGCCTTCCGGAATGGCGCAGCAAATATTTCCATTTGATGATGCGCCGGGGCCGGAAGATCGCCAAGGTTGCGATGGCGCGGCGCTTGGCGATTGCTCTGTATTGGATGTGGCGCAAGGAGTGGGATTACGAGCGAGTGAAAAAGTTCGGTTCGCACGCGGGCCAGCTCGAACCAGGCGATGGTGTGCAGTAGAACATCGAGTAATTGATTGGGCAGCCCGCTCCTCATTTACCGAGGAGTTCGAACTAGTAATCATGATCAAAGTTGTGACCGAAGAGATGCATGGGTCGGACTGAGTGTCCTGACCTGAATGGATTACGAGCGAGCCTACGGTTGGAAAAAGCAACACCTTCAACGAGAGCGAAATGGCGCTCTTCTCGGAGTGCATGCCGCAGTGTGCTCGAAAAGTGCTTGACAGCGCCGACATTGTCAGAGAGGCCTGGTTTCGACAACTATCTATGCTGTTTGGGGTCTGCCAATAAACGAGTTGTACACGTCAGGCCCTTGCCGCCCATTGATCCGATTCCGTCCGAGGCAAATCTTAGCGTCATTTTTCGGTCAAAAGTTGAGTAATCCGTCGGGGTTTAATCGTATACAGGAATATATGTCGGCTCTTCCCATGACATTGAATACGACAGCCGAAACCGAAACGGCAAAGATTGCGCGAGGCTTACGTGAGAGGGATATGGAGCTTCTTGCAGATCTGGTGGAGCGCTATCAGCATCGACTGGTGCGCTACCTGCTATACCTCATCGGGAGGCGAGACTATGCTGAGGATCTTGCGCAGGAGACCTGGGTTCGCGTGCTGCAACGGGGCAGCCAGTACAACGGGAGGCAGCGGTTTGATCCATGGCTATTCGCGATCGCCCGCAATTTGGCAATAGATGACCTCCGGAAAAAACGAAAAGCGGTAGAGACAGCCTCCTTGCCAAATGATCGCGATGCAATCCTGCTGGTACCTTCCTCCGGTCCTTCTCCATTCGAAGCCGCGGCTCGAAGCGAAGACGCAATACTTCTCGCCGGTCACCTGCAGATTCTGTCACCGCTGTATCGCGAGGTTTTGCTGCTGAGGTTTCAAGAAGACCTGTCTCTTCCGGAGATCGCTCAGGTTGTGGGTGCCCCTCTGACAACGGTGACGTCCAGAATCTATCGCGGTCTTGCAGCACTGAGATCCGCATTTGGGGAAGGGGGTGATTCGCCTGGCGTGTGACAAGAAATTTCGCGAGCTGATCGACAGGTCTTTTGTAGAAGAGGTTTCAGAGGGCGAAAGACAGCTCATCCATGCCCACATTCGCGACTGTGATGCCTGCAAGCGCTACGTCGAGCTAACTGCGCGTACGATTCGCGGGTTGCGGGAATTCACCTTTACCAGTGAACCAGATTCGAATGCCCAGGTCCTTGAGATTCTTGCGCATCACGCCGGAACAATGCGACAGCACAACCTGCAAGCCAAGGTCTGGGCTGCATTCGCTGTAGCACTCTCCATGTCGTTTGTCGGATCGGCACTCGTGTACCAGATGGCCACGCGCCTGGCGGTCCCAATGCATTTTGACACCGCTCAAGTCCAGGCAGGCGTGCTCATCTTTTGGCTGCTGCCATCTTTTTGCGCGGCCTTATGTCTGCTCGCGGCGCCTGGTGAAAATAGAGGTATTGCATGACACAGCAATCGGCGGTGCTTTTGATCGCGTTCTCGGCCGGGCTTGTAGTTGCGGCTGTCTTGTTGGGAACCGCAAGACGGAATGTTCTGCCCAGGTCTGCAATGGCCATCGCAGCACTGGCGATCCCGATTTGGGTAGTCTATTTTGCTTCCCGCCAGGGCCGTTCCCTACTTGCTTCCGAAGGATTTCTCAGTACCATGCCGGATGCGCTTTGGTTTGGCTTAACGTTTGGCGTCTTCACCGCGGCTTTTTTCCTTGCCCTCGGATATGTCTATGGGGACGCAAAAAGGCGTCAAATGCCCGGTTGGGCCTGGGTGATTGCTGCTTTCCTCATACCCAATTTCATTGGATTCATCCTTTATTTTCTGTTCCGAGGGCCTCTCCTTGGGCCTTGCAGTTCCTGTCGCAAGCCGATTCGAGGGGGAGAAGCATTCTGCTCACACTGCGGATGCTCGCAGGGTTCCAGTATCGGACGCATCGCAGCTGACATCAGACAAAACGGAGGACGGTATGAAACGTGAGCGCGCCTTACAGGTAGTGTTGGTGTTGGTGGGCTTGTTTTATTGCTTTTGCGGCTACATCCTGTTCGATGATCTGTGGCACGCTAGGTGGCTTAGCGGACATACCGATGTCATGCCGATGTTCCTTAGCATTAACGCGGCGCTTGGGGTCTGCCTGTTGGTCGCCGTTAAGCAGCCGGCCAAGCATCGCTTGATGATCGCCTGTGGGGCATGGGTAAGCCTTGCCCATGGGTTCACCATGACCATCATGTCGGCGCAGGCCGTGGCGCACGGGATGCACAGGAAGGATAGCCCCCAGGACATTGTGATCTTTGTCGCGATTGGAGTCACGCTGCTTGCACTCCTCCCGGCAAAACAAGCATCACCGGCCGGCGCGCCCATCAGTGAGCCGCGCTTTGCCGAACGCTAGGGGAACCTTCCACCGCCGCGCGGGTACCGAGATACAAGGACTCCTCAGGGGAACTCGGCGATTCGCTTCGTCGAATATATGCTTGGCCTTGGGCGCTGTGTTAATTCTGCATTGTCGGCCAACCGGAAGTTAGCCGAGGTTGCGTCAATGAACATCATCCAATCCGCCTTGGGCACGAATCGTTGGATGTGACGCTCGCCTACCTAAAAGGCAAGGACACTGAGTCGGAAGAAGCTCAAGAGCATGAAAACAGCAGCAACCTGGCGCTGTATGCGTAAAGCTGCTCAAATCAAGAAACGCCACAGCGGGAGATCTCTTGCCGGCAACGCCTGGATCTCCCGTTCTCATCTTTACCCTGATAGTTTCCGGTTTGCTAGCCGTTCGGCAGGACGCGCTATCGTAATTTCTTGCTGTACAGTATTTCCGGCAGCACGGGCGGTCTCGAAGTAGCTCGGACTCCACAGAGGAGGATTGAATGGCGCAAGTATGGTTAGTCACAGGTAGTTCTCGCGGTCTGGGTCGCGCAATTGCCGAAGCGGGCCTTTTGGCGGGCAATAAGGTGTTGGCGACAGCTCGCGACATTGAGTCACTGCGTGAGCTATCGGAGCGCTACGGTGACCAGGTGAAGCTCTTCGAGCTGGACGTGACCGACGAGGCGTCGGCTGCCGGTGCGGTGAAGACGGCAATCGATGCGTTTGGCTCACTGGACGTTGTTATCAACAATGCAGGATATGGCAATCTCTCGTCCGTCGAAGATACGCCGATGTCAGATTTCCGCGCACAGATAGAAACCAATCTCTTCGGGACAATCATCGTGACGAAGGCAGCTCTCCCGTACTTTCGCGAAAGGAAGGCGGGCCATTTCGTTCAGTTTTCCTCGATGGGCGGAAGGATCGGACCCCCAGGGCGC
>DATMQI010000328.1:0-3542 GCA_035567135.1 Terriglobales bacterium | reverse complement strand
TTCCTATCCCCCTTCAGATGTATCGCCTCTCCGGATGTTTCACTGAAGTGGGAAAAAGGCAGGCCAACCGGCCCTTGGCCGAATGCGCCCAGCGACCAGTGTTTACCGGTCTCAATATTAGTCCAGCGAAACGCGCTAGTGTTACCTATTCAATTCCACTTGCCTGATAAGTTTGAATGCATAGGTCGAAGGAGGAGCGCTTGGTGTACAAAAGCTGAACTCAGCGACCGAGCTGATTCGGAGACACCAAGGAGGCTCCCCCATGCAGACTATGTATTACATCGGGCTGGATGTTCACAAGAGGGCGATCAGCTATTGCGTGAAGGATGGCAGTGGCACGATTCACGCCGAAGGCACGATCGCTGCCACGCGCTTCGATCTGGATCGATGGATGAGAACACTTCCGCAGCCGTGGAGCGCGGCGATGGAAGCCACGGTTTTTACCGGCTGGATCTACGATCACTTGCGGCCACACGGTGCGGCGCTGAAGGTAGCCCATCCGCTGATGCTGCGGGCCATTGCGGCGGCGAAAAAGAAGAACGATCGCATTGATGCGAGCAAGATTTGCGACTGCCTGCGGTGTGATTTTCTGCCGGAGTGCTACATGGCCTCGACCGCCATTCGCGAGCGGCGACGAACGGTGCGCTATCGCAACCTGCTGGTTCGCCAGATGGTGCAGATGAAGAACAAGATCAGCGGGTTGCTGATGGGAGCAGGCGTGAGCTACAACAAACAGCGGCTGCATAAAGCCGGCTATTTCCGCGAACTGCTGGCAACCAACGCGGACATCGATGAAGGGTTGTGTTCGCTGCTGCGGTTGTGTCGCGAGACGGTGGTGCGCCTGGGGAAGACCGAGAGTGCTCTGGTGCGATCCCTGGAGCGAGACTCGTTGTTAGTGGAACGTGTCGAGCGCTTGATGACCATCCCCGCCGTGGGGCCGATCACCGCGCTGACTTGGGCGCTCGAAGTAGGGGAGGTGCAGCGATTTTCCTCCATCAAAAAAGCCGTCAGCTACTGCGGGCTCTGTGGAGCAGAGAAGAGTTCGGCGAACAGTGTGCAGCGCACGCCGTTGTCAAAACAGCGCAACAAGCATTTGCAGACCACACTGATCGAGGCGGCAAAAATGGCGCCCCGCAACAGCCCGGAACTGGCCATGCTCTATGACAAGGAGAAGCAGAAAGGCAATGCCAATCGCGCGACGCTCGCTGTGGCGCGCAAGCTCGTCGCGTATCTGGTTGCCGTGGATCGCCGCCAAAAAGAGTTCCTCACAATAGAAAGAGAAAACCGCACCGCGGCGTAGCCGGGGGGCGGGAAATACAAGGAGGACTTCTTCGACGCGTGGCCTGCCAGGTCTTGCCGTTAAGCCGACTGGGCGAAGGAGCGCAAGCTCTGGATGCTCCCGTTGATAAGTTTCGAGACTGGCAGGAAAACACAAACTCAATCTTCTGTTCAAGACCACTCACTGGTCTGAGACAGCAAATGGAAGTCTGGTTCTATAGCAAACAGGAACCACGGCTGAGAGGCCAACACACGCGGCGAAGAATCAGAAAGAATTTACACCCGCGCTCCTCCCAAGCGCGTCGGGAGAGCTTTTGCCCTCTTGACAAAGACCTATCATGGAAGTCGGGTAACCGGACAATGAGAATCAAGTTTCCGATTACGGCGTTTATTAGGAGACCTTGCGTTATTATTCGTGGCGTAAGGCTGGTAAATGGGTTTACTCCCAATATGTGAGAGTAAACGGAACGACAACGCGGAGAACTGATTATGACGATAAAAGGAAGGATGATGAAGGCGATTGTATTAGGAGCATCGCTTGTGGCTGCTCTGAGTACCTCGTGGCTGGCGCAGGCACAAGACCTCACGGCATCGTATCCCAAAATGGCCCCAATCGATCAATACCTAACGGCGGATCGAAATGCAGAGATCGCAATGGCACGCAGTGCAGCCCCGAAGGCAATATCCGGCGATGCCGACGTCTTGGTCCTCGGACGACATGGCTACGAAACGGCTATCAAAGGCAAGAACGGTTTCGTGTGCGTCGTAGAGCGATCATGGATGTCTCCATTTGACTTCCCGGAGTTCTGGAACCCCAAGATGCGAGGTCCGATCTGTTTCAATCCGCCGGCGGTGCGATCCATCCTGCCACTCACTATCAAGAGGACGGAGTTGGTATTGGCCGGACTGTCCAAAGCTCAGATTATCGATGGTATTAAGGCATTCGAGACGAGAGAACTGCCAGCCCTGGAACCGGGCGCAATGTCCTACATGATGTCGAGCCAAGGATACCTAAACGACTCGGCCGGGCATTGGCTTCCGCATTTGATGTTTTACATCCCCCTAACAGATCCTAAGGTTTGGGGTGCGGATCTGCCTGGCTCCCCGGTTATGTTAAATCCACAATTTCAGGGCGCCCCGGAGCCAATAACCGAGTTCATGATTCCAGTACACAATTGGTCGGACGGAACGGTCGCACCTAACGCCGCCGAGTGACAATTTCTCCTGGCTTGTCGAGCAGCATGCGCCCACGACCATAGCCCAAACACCACCCCGCGATTCCGCTGCCTGTCGCTGCGCCAGTTCATCCGCAAGCAAGAAGAGCGCGGACCGTCGCAGCGCGGGGTCGTCAGGCCGGAGGGACCGTTGGAGGGCAGGTGACCGATTTCTAAAATGACAGAAAGCGTCCCGTCCCGGTTGATTCGTCTGTCCCGGTTGATTCACCCTTCCGATTTCCAAGGATTAGAAAACGTTCCCGACCGACACTGTGGCGTTGCCACGTGCCATACATACGCGTTTTGTATCGTCGTGCTTGAGTTTGTGCTCAGCCTGGGCAAGGAGATCCCGGACTGGCATTGAAAGTGTTGTTTCGCGGTAGCGCCGGATAGACCAGTCATCGTCACGGACCATAGTCAGCAGCAAATGCGAATGCGCTCTATTCAAATCATGCAAAGTGGAAATGTAAGGGGCAAGCTGTCCAGAAAAATGCCCATGAATTAACAAAAAATCTTCGCGACCCAAAAATGATTTGATCTCGATGGGGCACTTTTGCTCATCTGTGTGAACCATCCAACAGCCTCTAGGCAAAAAGCGTGCGTTACCTGCCAACAGCGGACTGGCGTTAAACCTACTTTGGTGCTTTGGTCGTCGCTGAAGGTGGGTGGGCGTTGGCAGCGCGCTCGGCTGGGGGCTCGGTCATCTCCATGGCCCAGATTGCTGCGGGGCGCATGTACATGGAGGCGCGGTAGTTGCCGGTGATGTCCCAGGCTTCGGGGGTGCGGAACCAGTAGCCTCTGGTTTCGTAGGTGGTGTGATAGATGCCTTGTGCGGTCTTGAAACCTTCGTCCTTCATTCCTTCACTTAGCATCAGGGCGGCTAGGCCGAAGGTAGTGCCGGTCCAGACTTCCTGGACTTGCTCATTGGTTTTCACGAGTGAACCGTCTGGGGCAATGCCGTTGACGGCGCCCATGTTGCCGCCGGCGAACTTCATCACGTTGAAATCGAAGATTTTGTGGAGGGCGCTGCGCTGCATTTCGCGCGGGACG
>DATMQI010000327.1:0-21411 GCA_035567135.1 Terriglobales bacterium | reverse complement strand
GATCGCAGCTATGCCTTGATCCAGCAGATGGCGAGCAAAGAGCACTTCCACGTTGCGTTGATGTACGACGAGACGGAAGAGGATGACGGCCACGCCACCGAAGACGCGCTCGAGGCGCTGCAGAGCGCTTACAAAAAATATATCGGCCCAGATGCGCCTGGACACGACGCGTACCTGCAGTTTCGGGGCCGCCCAGTTGTGTTTGTCTTCCCAAAACGAGGAAATACGGACTGGAATCAAGTCCGCCAGATGGTGAACAGTTGGGCCAGTCGTCCAGTCCTTCTTTATAAGGACGATCCACCTCCGCAGTTCTCAGGCGTTTTTGACGGCCAATATGCTTGGGTGCATCCGGGTTCTAAAGGATGGTCAACCGATGGCAGTGAGTGGGGTGAGGACTATCTCGAAAATTTCTACAAGAAGATGCGCTCCAAGCATCCGGACCAGATCGTCGTCGGTACGGTGTGGCCGGGCTTTGACGACACCCGTGCTTCCTGGAGTTTGAATCGCCACATTGATCAACGGTGTGGGAAAACTTTGCAGGATACGCTTCGAGTGTTTGCCGAAAACAATGATCCGGATCATCCGATGCCGTTCATTCTGATCGCCACCTGGAACGACTACGAGGAAGGAACAGCCATCGAGAATGGGCTGGCGCGCTGCAGCAGTTCGACCGCGCCGCACTCCTAAAAGGAACCCGATGCTCAAAAACGTCCCCACTGATAATCGAGCTTTTGACGTACTCGGGGTACTCCTTTTTGCCCAGCGTTCTCGCGTGCAAAACGCGAGGAAAACGTTCGCTGACGAGATTCAATACGTTTTCAGTCTCAGCAAAGAACAACTCCGCGGCTTTCTGAAACAGGCGGAAATGCAGCGTGTTCTGAGGCGCACGCTTCATGTATTGAAGAACACTCTACCGAACGGAGGAGACGAAGTAACTGGCGAGACTTTGGACCAGTTCATATTAGAGGAAAGAGGACGGGTCAAAACAGCGCTTGCTTATCTCCGCGAGATCGCAGGTATTTTCGAAAAATCTGGCCACCCAATCGTGGTAATGAAAACACTGGATCACTGGCCTGACACGGGAAGCGATGTGGATTTGCTTGTAACCGCAGACCACGCGGAAGTATGCCAGATTTTCGAAAAAGATCTTGGTGCCCGCAAGCAGCCACAGAGTTGGGGCGACCGGCTGGCCCACAAGTTTAACTTTCGAGTGCCCGGCCTGGCCGAACTTGTGGAAGTCCATGTGGACTGCCTCGGTCAGACGGGCGAACAGAAGGCTCTTGCTCGTGGAATTCTAGATCGCAGCGTACTGCAGTCCTACGATTCAATTACGTTCCCGGTGCCGGTGCCAGAGGACCGCATTGTGATCGCAACCCTGCAACGCATGTACCGTCATTACTACATCCGGCTAACGGACATCGTGAACATTTACGATTTGCTGTCGGATGATCGCGTCGACTTCGACCGACTGAAGGCAATCGCCGACGTCGGGTCGGTGTGGCCTGGCGTCGCTACCCTGCTGACAATTGTGTGCCAGCATGCAGTTCGATTCGGCGGCGATTCCATCTACTTACCTGACAGTGTGACGATCGCGGCTCGCTTCGGAGCCACCCGCACCTATCTTGACCAAAAGTTCGTTCGAGTCCCTCTGGTTCCGGAAGCTGCAAATCTTTTTTGGGGACAACTCATAGGCATCGGAAGGAAGCACCATTTCCGTGCCATGATGCGGCTCAGCCTTTTGCCCCTGCTTGCGACTGCTGCGTTCGTCAGCTTCCGAATTACCGGCAATGACAAAGGCGTTTGGTAGGGTAGTTACTCTCTATCGCTGCGTACCTGCTTGGTCTTCCTACGGTGAAGAATGCACGCGCTTTCGTCGGGTAGACCCCTTACGTACACGCGGATTCCCGACTACAGTCTGTACTCTATCCTACTCTCGCCGACATCCACCTACACTTTCAACGGGTTCGAGTGCAATCTACGAGGAATCTTCGATGGAGCGGTTGATTACGCGCTACACATCTCCGACGATCCAAATGAGGCCTTTCCCAACTCCAGCGCGAAGACCCCTTCGTACGCCGTTTCATGGGTCAGGAATCCCCGGCGGATCATGGGATTATCCTGGTTCACGCAAGCGCAGCACTATGGCTTCGGCGATTCTGCACGTGGTGGCGGTCGCGGCGGCGCTTGCGATATCTGCTATCCCTACAAAACAGGTACAGACCGCAAGGCCGGTGCCAGAACATGTGACCCTGATTGCACCTCCACCGGATGTCTACATGCTCCGTCCGGCAATTCAGGAAGCGGGCGGCGGTGGCGGCGGCGGTGACCGTGACAAGCTTCCTGCACCGCAGGGCCGACTGCCGAAAATTGCCATGCAGCAGATCACACCGCCAGCCATGGTTGTGCGAAACGAGCATCCGAAACTCACGGCCGAGCCGACGGTCGTTGCTCCTCCCCAGGTCGCGATCGCATCCACGAAGCTTCCTCATCTCGGAGACCCGGCGGCGCCGGCGATGCCGAACCCGGCCTTTTCGAACGGAACCGGATCGGGCGCTGGTATCGGTTCTGGATCGGGCGGCGGTATAGGCAAAGGGACCGGTCCAGGTATCGGAGAGGGTCGCGGCGGCGGTATTGGCGGCGGTGTGTTCCGCGTGGGCGGTGGAGTACTTGCTCCCAAACCGATTGCGACACCAGATCCCCAATACACCGAGCAGGCGCGTCAGGCCAAGTATGAAGGGACTTGTATCCTCGCTATGATTGTCGGTCCCGATGGCAAACCTCACGACATCCGTATTCAGCGCGGACTCGCCATGGGTCTCGATCAGAAAGCCATCGAAGCGGTTCAGCAATGGCGCTTTGAACCCGCGACTAAGGACGGCCGGCCCGTGGCTGTGCAGATCAGCGTGGAAGTGAGTTTCAAACTGTACTAGGAACGCACGACGACAGTCGGTCAACGCACACTCTAACATCGTTGCCCACGAATGCAGAGCAATCGGTGCGCTCGGCCCGACAATCCATCTCTATGGATTTCCAGCTGCAGTTCACGTAACTTATCAGTATCTGCCACCGAGAAGAGAGCCTTTCGAAGTGAATCCAGCGCAAAAATGCCCTCGTGTTTCGGCCCGATGGTTGTTGCTCGGTGTGATTCTCTTGACTGGCGCACTGGCGGATGTGATAGCCCAGAACAGTGCTCCTACCGATCCCAGTTCTGGAGAAATTATTCAGTTTCTCAGCCAGACCATCGATTGGTACAGGCAAACCCAGCAGGAGCAGCAGATCGCCACAGAGCCCGCGGATTTAGGCTTCCTTGCTGACAACCGTCGTATGGCGAGCCAGATTGTGCGCTTAGCCTTCGACTTTGCACGCCAAGAAGAACAGCGGCACGCAAAACAATCAAAAACAACATCGAACGCGGCACCCAACGGAAATGTTTCTCGGAACGACAGTCTGAGCAAAGCAGCAAGCGACGCCGATCAACTAGTCCAGCAAACACAAGCAGAACTGGAGGCGCTCAAAAAGCAACTAGCTACGGTATCCGCAGCCAAGAGACGACATTTAGAAAACCAAATTGCGGAGACCGAGAGTGAATTAGAACTCTTCCAAGCGCGACAACAGGCCCTGCACAGTATGTTGGACTTTGCGAGCGGAGCGTCGGGCGCGGTTGGAGGCACGGGATTGCGTGCGCAGATTGAAGAATTGGCCCGAGCAGTTCCTCCGGCGGTAAGCGGGATGAACGGGACTGACAGTACGCTCCCGCCGGACCAAGAGTCCAGCGCAAAGCTCAATAGCCTCAGCAAACCAGCTCCTAACGGCATATGGGGCTTAACGACCGAACTGTTCCGACTATCGAGTAAGCGCAGTGTCTTGACGAACGAACTGCACGCGACAGAGGCGCTGCAGAGCAGTTCCACGCAAGTGCGCGAGCCTTTGAGGAAGCACCTGAAAGACCTGATTCAGAGTGGCAACCAACTGGCGCAGCAAGCGGATGTCAGCGATCAGAACGCACTCGCGCAGGAGAAACAGCAACTGGATTCGCTGACTACCGAGTTCAAGCAAGTGTCTGGCCTGCTAGTCTCTCTTAGGAAACAAGCGATCCTGCTGGATCTTTACAAGCGCAGTCTCTCGAATTGGAAGCAGGAGGTCGACACCGAATTCAAAGAAAACCTCAAGGACTTGCTCGCCAGAATCGGCGGAGTAGCGATTGCCCTCGGTGTTGTTCTAATCATTGGCGAGGTCTGGCGACGCACAATTTTCCGCTACGTTCACGATGTTCGACGCCGGTATCAGTTTTTGCTGATGCGCAAAATTGCTATCTGGTGTGGACTCGCGCTCGTTATAATCTTCGCGTTTGTGACGGAACTGGGCGCAGTCGCAACTTTTGCGGGCCTCATTACGGCTGGTGTTGCCGTCGCGCTACAAAACGTCATTGTTGCAATGGTGGGCTATTTCTTTTTGATCGGCAGATTCGGGATACGGGTCGGGGACCGCGTGCAGGTTGGCACGGTGACCGGAGAGGTCGTCGACATTGGGCTGGTGCGCTTCCATCTGATGGAATTGAGCGGCAACACTGCCGATTCCGAGCCCACCGGCCGGGTAGTGGCTTTTTCAAATTCAGTTGTCTTCCAGGCGGCTGCAAGCCTTTTCAAGCAGATCCCGGGAACCAACTTCGTCTGGCACGAAATTGTTTTAAAGTTCGCTCAGGAGAGCGATTACCGAACGATACGAGACCGCGTGCAAAGGGCCATCGACACAGCATTTTCTGAGTATCGAGATGGTTTGGAACGGCAAAGGCGGCAAATGGAACTCAGTCTCACTTCCATTTCAGCCAGCGAGCTAAAACCCAGAGCGCGCATTCACTTCACTACATCGGCGATTGAAGCGATCGTCCGCTATCCTGTGGTCATGGACAAGGCTGTCGAGACTGATGAGAGAATTATTGGCGAGATTTTCTCGGCTGTGAATGACGAGCCCAGGTTGAATCTGCTTAACGCCGAGGTGCCGACGGCGAAAGCGGCAACTTAGCCCAATCAAAACATAGGCCCTGCGGATCCTCAAGGAACTGCAGGGCCAATAAAACTTACTCTGACCTGGTGGTATTCGTCGATTTTTTACTCACCCCGTTTCTCTTGCGAAGCCTCCCTTGCATATTTTTGAACAGTGGCCAAGAACGTGTGGGCGCTCTCCGGAGGCGGCACCTTGCCGGAGAGTATGGTTTCGAACGGGATGAACTTTCCATACAGCAAGGCGGTCTCATCCTTGTCCTGTTTGACTACTGCCCCGTTTAGATCGATGCCGGCAAAAGCGCCCCGAGATCTTGAATAACTCAGAACTTCAGCTTTCATTTTCCAATCTGTGTCTCCGGAAGCCTGGCGTCCGACGGGACCGGCTGCGCCTGAGATCTCCGCGCCAACCTTGAACTTGCTGGATAACAAATGGTCCATGCCACGCTGGTTCATCACCAGCATGACAAGATCGGTTGCTTCTCCACCGATCTGAAGACCCCAGCTGCCACCGGCAATGGTGATTGGCGCTGGAGCACTCCAGCCTTGCGGCGTTCGACAAGTACCGACCCCCTTGCCGTGGCGACCCCCGAAGCCGACTGCAATATTTATCATCGACGGGGTCACAACGATGCACTTCGCATCGGAAAGAATATCTTTCGGGATTCCTTTATCAGGTGTACCCATGATCTCGTCGAGAACATGAGCCGCGTTATCAAGCCTTTTAGCGATGTCCGTTTCTGCCTTTGAATTCTCTTTGGTGGATTTTTTCTCGAACTTCGCCGTATTGTCGGACTGTTTCTCGCGAGGTGCTGCTTGAGAGGCTGACCCCTCGGTTGTAGTTGTCGGTTGCTGATCGTTTTGAGATTGGGCCAAACTGGAGCTTGCGAGCAGCGCTACTGCAATTCCGACCCCTAATGTCCACTTTGAAAACGTTAAACGGTTCGTCATACAGCCCTCTTCCCGAGATGGTTTGACTGATCGTATAGCTTCACATTTTCGATTGTGATTGGAATAACGCTCTGAGACCATCCGGTGCACGAGGTATGGAGACTCTAACGACGCTGGATGCGGTCGGCAGGACTACCAGGCAGATGTTTCTCGGGATCTTCCTGTACTGAGAGTTTAGGGTTCAGCCATCGAGGAAGTCAGGTCTCCGATGGATCGACGCCCTTAAAGCGTGACTCCTACGATAGGTCTCTGGTTATGAGCATAGGCGGACCGTGTTCCGCCACGCTCGGCGAGATCGATAAAGGATACGTCTCACCGAAAAAAGGGGGCGATATGAATCTGGTGAAAGCACGAATAAGAAGGGGTTATTCCCTTCTCGCATGTGCCACGTTAGTAGGGGTTGCGTTGCTCGGGACAGCGTGCAACAAAACGAACTCCAATTACAGAGATCGCGTAAAGACCGCACTCGAACAAGCGGATCTGAAGGATGTCACCGTCACCGAAGACACCAGCAAGAACACCATCACCTTGGGGGGAACTCTACATTCCGATGACGCCAAGAACAGGGCTGGCAATATTGCCCAGGCGAGCGCCGGCTCACGAGTGATTGCCAATGAGATCAGCGTAGAACCGGTGGGAAATGAAGGCGAGGCGCGAAAGATGGAATCGAGTCTCGATGATGGCATCGAAAATAACTTCAAAGCGGTTCTGATCGCAAAAGGTTTAGACAAGCAGAGCATCCGTTACAAGGCAAAGAACGGAGTACTGACCTTAAAAGGTTCGGTCAAGAGCCCGACACAGCGCCAGGAAGCGCAGGAACTTGCCAAGAACACCCCTAACGTTCAGCAGGTTGTGAATGAGATACAAGTGCAACGTTAGTAGACTGCAAAGGGGGCGGCTGAAAATGTCGCCCTCCCGATTTACTCTCCAACACGTTCGGATCCGACTAGATGTCAAACACTCGATAAGTAGATGGGTTTGGCTGGGCCTGCAGAAGAGTAATAGCAACGTTACGTACAGGCACGCCGGCGAGCGTTTGACCTTCCAGAGTTCCATGATGTGCATGGCCATGCACAACGAGATCAGCTCCGTGACGATCTATCACTTCCGCCAGTCGGGAGGTTCCTAAGAACGGTGTGACTTCAGGGTCCTCGCCGCGTACCGTGGCAGCGATGGGAGAATAGTGCAGCACGACGACACGCTTGGGTGTACGCAGTTGAGACATTCCACGCTCCAGCTTGAGGGCTTCGTCAATGGATGCCCGCACGAAAGTCTTGATTTCGGGTTCCCCGAAGGCAGTCAGGACGCCCCTCCCAAATCCTCCAACGAAGCCCTTCGTACCTGCGAAGCCCACGCCATCACGTTCGTATGCGCTTCCGTCAAGGACCTTAATCCCTTCCGAGGTCATCATTCGCATTAGTTCTTGCTCTTTCCCGCACTCGTAGTCGTGATTGCCCAGCACGGCGATCGTTGGTACACGAAGTCGGACCAGAGCGTTGAGGAGAGGCTCCATCTCAGCAGGCTGCCCATAGTTGGTCAAGTCGCCTGCCAGAACGAGAACATCAGCTTCATCGCGAGCCCGGCTGAGCTGGTCGCGCAAGACCACCTGGTTCGCGGGCGCAAAGTGCAGATCGGCCGTGGCTGCAATTCTCATTGAGCCTTCAGAGAGCAATCGGGATCAGGTGGAACGAACATCGGGCAGCGGTTCGATTTTTGTGCGCCGGTTGCGATGCTCCTGAAGGATGTTATCCATGCCCCACTCTTCCACATCGATTGCAAACATTGCATCGTCAATCAAGCTTCCGCGAAACCTTGCGCCTTCCTTCGGTGAATTCACTTCCTCAGAGAACCTGGCCAGCAAGTCTCGCCATAGAGACTGGGGAACGTAAACACTCTGGGCTGGATAGACGTAGCGAAACAGCGTCAGAGACCAGAGAACGAGCTCCCAATGCTCTCCTGCTAGTTGCAGTACACGGTCCCAGTCCAGCTTTCCACGCGAGGCAAAAATGATATGTGCTATATCAGCTCCATCAAACCGTTCTCGCCGTGTGACGAAAAGCTTGGAGGCCAACAATTCTTCCGGCGCCAACACCCTCGTGTCGACTCCACAGACTTTGGCGGGCTGTGCCCTTGCAATCCAGGAGTCGTCAACGGCAATGACAGCGTTGCTCATCCCAGTGATCAAATCGACAAAATAATCATCCCTGTGCACTTTGGCGAGCCACACGGGATCGCATACCTCGCACCGAAAACCGCGCTTCTCAAGGCAGGCTAAGGCGGCAGATGCTGCTTGGGTGCTTAAGAAGATGTCCAAGTCTTTCGTGAAGCGAGAGATCCCTGTGTGCTGCCGCAGAGCGAACGCTCCCGCAACTGCATATGGAAGATGCACATTCTCGAAGAGAGTAAGGACCTCGCGGAAAAGTGCCTGCTGTTCCTCGGGAAGTACACGCGGGACCGAGGAAGTAACCTGAACTTCGCAGCTGGATTTGTCTTCCCGTTTTCCCATGTCAGGACGGGCTTCTTACTGATCGACCCGCAGGAGCATAAGCGTACCGCTATCCAGCTTGACATTACTTTTTTCGGAACTGACCACCGACCCCGTTTTTCCGTCTTCCGTAGGGGACAGCCTGAGGTTTGAAATACCCACAACGCCCTGAGTACTCGCTGTGATGGGCTGATTCGACCCTGTTCCAGGCTGCGCTTCAGCAGGGGCCTCTCCTCCAGCAGAAGATGGGGACACCGTAGAAGGACTGCCGCTGCTCCCCATTCCCGTCGATCGACCGCCAGCGTTGCCAGTCGGCATTCCACCGGCCGGGGAGGGTGGAGTCGATTGGCCGGCGGCGCCACCAGCGTTGTTTGGGACAGGATTCAATGCGGTCGGACCAATGATGGCTTGGATCGACATCGGCATGGCAACGTCGCTCCCGTTCTTCATGACGGCGTGATCAAAAACTATCCCGACCTGTGATTCCTTCTGCTCCTTGTTGCGAGGTTGGGCTTCGGTCACGTGCCCCATGACAATTAGCTGCCCGTTCCCTGCTTTCAGATCTTGCGTCACCCGTGCCTCAACATTGTCTCCGCTCTTCGCCTTCTTGGCGTCAATTGATTTTGTCAGCTCTACGGGAATTACCGTGCCTGGTGCGAACCGCGGAGACTCCGTCGTTTGAGGGATGCCGGAAGTACCAGACTGGCTTGCGGATGGGTTATTTTGGGGCGGCGATGTCGCACCGGTGCTTTGCTGTGCAAGTGCTGCTCCAGACATCAAGAGTCCCGCCAAAATTCCGTTCACGAGTTTCATGGGTGCCTCCTTATCTCGGAATTAGCAATTTCGGAGTGCTTATCAACACTCATTCAGTGTCCTTTGAAGTATTGGACTGCTCGCTCGTGAGCTTCAGCTGCCTTGCGAGTTCGAAAGGTTCCGAGGTTCCGCCTGCGTCCCGTCTTAGGATTCTTCTTGCGCGAATATAACCGGTACTGACCAGATGACATTTTGCGAATCACCTGTGCCTCCATGAGCAGAAACCCGCCGGTTGAGGATGTTCCTCAGCAGAGCGAAAGCGATTCCAAATGTTCTCTGAGAAGGCACGGTCAGCCTCCTCTGTTCGGTACCACCCTATTCGTCTAGCCCGTCGCAACACCATCAAGCAAGGACCGTAGATACAGGGGCAAGCGACAGTATCCAGTGTTAACCCTGAATCCGGCGTGCAGTTTTGGAGGTCGCGATTGAACTGACGCTCTTATGGCGCTGATTTTCCGAGGGACTTGGAGTGATTCACAGAAACGAAGCGCGATACCGAGGTTTCGGGCCCAGGGGGTGGCTGAGGCCTATACAAGCTTCACGTGTGTCAATGGCTACGCATTGGATGAGGAAAGAATACGGAACAACATTACCCACCGCCGGGCATTCGTCGTCATTAGAAAATTTTCTTTGACGTGCTCTCGGCCGTTGCGGCCCAACTGCGCGCCGAATTCTGAATGCGTCAACAGATACCGGATCTGATATGCACAACCTTCCACCGAATGCACCAACAATCCGGTGTGTTTGTCGATCACTTGCGTCGGAATACCACCTACTGCGCTGGCGATGGTCGGCTTTGCTTTCCAGAGCCCCTCAGTCACCGTCAGCCCGAATCCCTCTTTAAGGGATTTTTGCACGATGATTGTGGAAGCACGCTGAAGGGCGTTGATTTCCAGCGCCGACCACGGTGGAAGTTCCAGAATGATGACGTCGGGATCATCACCCGCAGCCTCCTGCACTTCTCTCAAAACGACGGCGCCCTCGGGATCATCCGAGGCGCCTCCGCCCGCCAGCACTAATTGAAAATCGACGTATTTCTTGGCCATCTTGTAGGCCTTGATAACGCCAAGAGGATCCTTGAGACGGTCGAAGCGCGAAATCTGCGTAACTATGGGGCGTGAACGATCCACACCGAAGTTGTCGCAGACTTCCTGAATGTATTTTTCGTCGAGATCTTTGTTTTTTTCCGACAATGGATCAATGCACGGATAAAAGAGAGCCTGCGGGATCGCCAGGCTGTGAGCAAATGCTGGAGACGAGAAGACGGCCGCGTCATACTGCTCAACCATGGGACGAAGAAAACTCCATACATCCTGATTCGGATGTGAGAGATCGATATGGCAGCGCCATACCCAATGGCTAGACTTGCCCGCTTTTGAGGAGATCAGGCCAGCGGGCTGGGGATCGTGAATGACAACAAGGTCTTCGTCGAAGCTCATCCGTTTGCGGTTCTGCTCGGTATGCAACATAAAAACGTCCCGAGCCTGCTGTGTCAGAGTGAACTCCCCACCGTGCAATGCATTGTGAAACGCTTTTGTTACTTCGAAGAAGTCATTCCCGCCTGTAATGACTTCCCAGCCCGTTTTGATCTCGAGTTCGTCGAGTAAGGGCACAAGTCTATTCAACATCTCGGCCACTCCACCACCCATCGCAGTCGAGTTAACCATCTTCACCCTTTTTCCTCGTAGCGGGCTGGCCACGAACCGCAACTCGTCGAGCTGGGATTTGCCTATGATTGACTCGTAATCAACCAATCGCGGAGCTGGCGGGGCCGCCGGCGGTGTCTCCGAGATACGTGGCTTGCGACGCTCTCGAGCCGGCGCAGGAGTGCCGCCTTGAGTTTGCGTATTTCTTACGCTCGCTTCGGTCGCCGACGAAGAAGAATCCAGCTGTGGCGCCGTGGGACGGCCCAAATCCTGCATGGGTGTGCCTCGCTTAGAAAGTTTAGTGAACCGCGTTCTGTAGAATCTGGATGATCTTGCGACGTACGCCTTCCAGCGTCGATGTGTAAATGTCGATGTGATTGAGAAGAGCAGACTCACGCTCTAATCCCAAATCTCTCAGCAGCCAGATAGAGAAATCATTCGATTCCAGTTTTCGTCGGAGCCGCGCCTCTATGAAGTGATAATGAATAGAGTGCAGGCTCACTTGTCGGAGAGCATCGATGAACTCTAGAAGATTCGCGGCGTGGCGTTGAGTTTGCAGAACAATCGTCTTGGAAGAACAGAAGTAAAACGGCATGGGAGCTGTGCGCTCACGCGACTTGGGATGTTCGGAGGCAAACTCCTCCACGACCTGTACCAGCCGCGCACGCAGCGCAGCCAGTGATGTAAACTCTCGCACATCGAGGCTGGCAAGTCGTTCTCCCAATCCGACCTCTCCCAACTCCGTGTAGGCCCAATGCGCAAAGTCGTTAGAAAATCCTTCTTTGATGAAATGGTGCTCCTCGAGAGTACGAAATGTATGTTGGAAAATCGATTCCTCCGGGCAGGATTGAAGAGCCTTCAGGAGTTCATCAATGGAACTTGCCCGCTCACGCTCGATGAACAGCAAGTGGGCTGCCGATTTGAATTCGAACGGTGCTTTTGCTTGGACCGTGCTGAAGACAGTCGTTGGGGTTATCGCAGTCTGCACACTATTCCCTGACCATTGGTGACTGGAACTCTTAAGATGCGCGGAATCGATATGAGGTTGAATGTACATGCTTCTTCACTTGCGTCTAAGGGGTTCACTGGATGCCTGAGCTTGCCGTTATCCATTTTGATAGAAGTTTTGAGTGTAAAGGAGAAATCCTGTTCGTGGGAACGTTCTGATCGAGTAAAGGCGGTCCCTGATGCGCACACTCAACCCCCTAATAACTTAGTGCTTTCGTTCGCGAGTAGAAAGGTCCAAAGCATCGAGTGGCCAAAGTTCAACTGAATGGCGAGGCAGGGCTGACGAATCCACGCGCAGATGCTCCGACGTCAGGTAAGTTTCGATTGGGAGCTTCCTGCGCTCGCGATGGCGAATGTACATTCTTGGTCTGGGCTCCTAACGCGAGACGGGTTGATGTTCGAATACCGGACGAAAACCGCTCCCTGGAACTCACCCGTCAGCCGCATGGCTATTTTCACGGCGCGTTTGCTGCCTTAAAGCCAGGCACGCAATACGTGTACAAGCTCGACGGTGAGAAAGAGAGAGCAGACCCCGCTTCACGCTACCAACATGACGGCGTGTTCGGTCCATCCCAAGTGCTCGATCTGTCCGACTTTGAGTGGTCCGATCAAGGCTGGCGGGGCTTGGAGCTCAAGGATTTTATCTTTTACGAGCTTCACGTCGGGATCTACACGCCCTCTGGCACGCTGGACGGTTTAATCGAGTACATCTCAGAATTAAAATCTCTGGGCGTCACAGCCATCGAACTCATGCCGCTGGCCCAGTTCTCCGGAACGAGGAATTGGGGTTATGACGGTGTGTACCCTTTCGCGGTGCAGAACAGCTATGGCGGACCTCGCGCTTTGCAACGGTTTGTCAATGCCTGTCACCAGCAAGGACTCGCGGTTGTGCTCGATGTCGTCTACAACCATCTCGGTCCCGAGGGGAATTTCCTCGCCGACTTTGGCCCCTATTTCACAGATCGGTACAGAACCCCCTGGGGCCAAGCCGTAAACTTCGATGGCGCGCATAGTGACGAGGTAATCCGCTTTTTCATGGAGAATGCGCTTTCCTGGTTGGAGGATTTTCATATTGATGCGCTACGTTTGGACGCAATCCATGGAATCTTCGATCGTAGCGCACAGCCGTTTCTGTCCTTGCTCAGCTCTCGTGTCGACGCTCTTGCCGCGCGCACCAATCGACACATCTACCTGGTTGCAGAATCTGACCTGAACGACTCACGTTTCGTAAGGGAGCGGGGTGGCGGTGGGTTTGGGCTACACGGGCAGTGGAATGACGACTTCCATCATGCTCTTCATAGTCTGCAAACTGGCGAGAGATTCGGCTATTACCAGGACTTTGGATCGCTCAGCCATCTCGAGAAGGCGTTGCGAAACGGGTACGTATACACGGGTGAATATTCACAATATCGTCAGCGCCGACATGGAAACTCTCCCCGCGATATTCGTCCGTCGCAGTTAGTTGTTTTCTCGCAGAATCACGACCAGGTCGGCAACCGCATGTTGGGCGAGCGTTCGAGCACATTGCTCCCTCTAGAGGCACAGAAACTGTCGGCTGGTGTGGTAATGCTGTCGCCGTACTTGCCTCTTCTTTTTATGGGCGAAGAGTACGGAGAGGCCCGGCCATTTCTCTATTTCACGAGCCACGCGGATCTGGCATTGGGCAAAGCTGTTAAGGAAGGCCGCCGGCGAGAATTCTCTGCGTTCTACAAAGCGGGGGAGCCGCCCGATCCGCAATCTGAGTTGACCTTTCTTCAGTCCGCTCTTGACCACAACCGCCGGAAGCAAGGCGCACACCAAATGCTTTGGGATTTTTATCGTGAACTCATCCGCCTTCGGAAGGAAGAACCGGCACTTCGGGAATTGGATGAATCTGTTGTCGAGGTGAACAGTTCCGAAGAGATTGGCTCTCTTTTTGTGCGTCGTAGCTACGGTACGAATGAGATCTATATGGTCTTCAATTTCGGAGATTGTGTCGCGGATTTCGGTGCGGAGCTTCCTGTAGGGCAATGGAGAAAGCAGTTGGATTCAGCTGAGACGCGTTGGATGGGACCGGGGAGTCATATTCCACAGACTTTTTCGATGACAGGCATCTCAAATCTGAAGATTCAACCAAGAAGCTTGTGCGTTCTTAAGCGCACGGCATCCTGCCCGGATTCTTCTTTGCCATGATGTGCGACTTGCATACCTTCTCGGCCAGATAGTGTGAGCCATGAGTGGACCACGGATTCCCGTCTCGACCTATCGCCTGCAGTTCAACCAGCATCTGCGTTTTAACGATGCAAAGGACTTGGTTGCATACCTGCACGAGCTGGGCATTACTGACCTTTACGCATCGCCCCTCCTGCAAGCGAAGCGCGGAAGCATGCATGGCTATGATGTCGCGGACCCGTCTCACCTCAATTCGGAACTGGGTACCGATGAAGAATTCGATGGCCTCGTCCGGGAATTGCAGCAGCATGACATGGGTCTACTGCTCGACATCGTGCCAAATCATATGGCGGCCACGGGCGAGAATCCCTGGTGGATGGACCTGCTGGAAGACGGTCCTCGATCGGCGTCCGCGTCGCACTTTGATGTCGATTGGCACCCGCCGAGCCGCTCTCTGGAGAATCGCGTATTGTTGCCAATTCTTGGAAGGCCCTACGCGCAGGCGCTTGAGGGCCGCGAACTGCGGCTCACCTATGGACGAAGCGGATTCTTCCTGAACTACTTCGACTTTACGCTGCCCATCGCAACGCGATCCTATGGGCGACTTCTCGGGTACCGACAGGATCGACTGGAGCGTGTCGTTGGATCCGACGCGCCAACTTGGCTGGAGTTTCAGGGCATTCTTGCGGCGATTGCACAAATTCCGTCGCCCGGAAGTACGCCAGCCGAAGCCCCCGGGGAGCGGCGTCAGCATCGTGAAGCCGTAAAAGAACGACTCTCGTCGCTTTACACCGGCTCACCGGAAGTTAAGCGATTCGTGGACGGGAATGTTCGCCTGTTCAATGGCCGAAAAGGCGTGCGGTCGACCTTCGTCTTACTCGACCAATTGCTTTCCGATCAGGCCTATGCGCTGGCTTTTTGGCGAACGGCCAATCAAGAAATCAATTATCGGCGTTTTTTTACGATCAGCGATCTGGTCGGCTTGCGCGTGGAAGACCCCATGACTTTCGAGGCCATTCACTCGGTCGTTTTACGCCTGGCCACCAAGGGCATGGTTACCGGATTCCGTGTAGATCATATCGATGGCTTGCGCGATCCAGTTGGGTATCTCCGGCGTTTGCAGGAAAGAACACACCCTGAGCCGGGGGCGCGGCCGAAGGATTTTTATGTCGTGGTGGAGAAGATTCTTTCGTCGGGAGAGGCGTTGCCTGCTGAGTGGCCGGTTCATGGGACGACTGGATATGACTTTCTAAACTCCGTCAACGGTCTCTACGTGGATGCCTCCAATCTGCCAGTTCTGGAGGAGATTTATTCGCGGTTCATCAATGAGCGTGTGCACTACCCAGACCTGGTCTACAGAAAAAAGAAGCAAGTCATGGATAGTCTGCTGGCCGTCGAAATGCGTACCTTGGGTCGATATCTTAGTGTGCTCGCTGCGCACGACCGGTATGCCCGAGAGCTGGTGCGTGGAGAACTCACTCAATCTCTGGTTGAAACAACTGCCTGTTTGGAGCCATACCGTACGTATATTCGTGGTTTCGAAATCAGAACACAGGACCGATCAGCTATCGAGAAAGCGCTACAGGAGGCGCAGCAAAGAAACCCCAGCATGGACGCGGCATGTTTTCGTTTTGTTCGCGAAGTACTTCTGCTGCAACCTGGACCGCATTTGTGGCCGGAAGAGCGCGAGGCCCGCCTTGCGTTTGTGATGACATGGCAACAATTCACGGGTCCGATCACCGCCAAAGGCGTGGAGGATTCGGCCCTTTACGTGTACAACCGGCTCATTTCCCTAAACGAGGTTGGGTCCTCTCCCGACTCTACTGACCTCTCGCTAGCGAGCTTTAACAAAGTTATGCAGGTTCGTCACCAAAAGTGGCCTTTTACCATGAATGCCACGATGACACACGATGCCAAGCGTTCAGAAGATGTTCGAGCCCGAATCAATGTTCTTTCCGAATTACCGCAGGAATGGGAACGTCATCTGAATGACTGGAGTGCTTGGAACGCTTGCGAATCCCGTAAGGTGAAAGGAATCCGGGCTCCAGAGCGGAATGAAGAGACATTGCTGTATCAGACTCTGCTCGGTTCCTGGCCTGTGGAAGACACAGCCTGCGCGTGCTACATCCGTCGCATTCAGGATTTCATGAGTAAGGCGGTGCGCGAGGCCATGGTTCATACTCGGTGGACCATTCCGAACTTGGAGCACGAGCAAGCTCTGGTCGACTTTGTGCACGCCATTCTTCGGGAGTCTCCTGAGAATCGTTTCTTGCAGGACTTTAAGCCATTCGCCAGAAAGATCGCATACCACGGGGCATTGAATAGCCTCTCGCAATTAGTTGTAAAGCTGGCTTCTCCCGGAGTCGCTGACTTTTACCAAGGAACCGAATCGTGGGACCTCCGGCTCGTGGATCCCGACAACCGCCAGCCCGTCAACTTTCATCAACGACGGGAAATGCTTGCAAGCCTCGAGCATGGGAGCGTGACGCTCGCCAACCTGCTTGCAAATTGGGAGGATGGCCGAGTCAAGATGTACGTCATGCAACATGGCTTGCAGTTTCGAAAAAGTCATGCTTCTTTGCTATTGAAAGGTGACTACTTTCCCATGCATGTCGAGGGACCCCATCAGGACTGTGTGATTGCGTTTGCCCGCCGTTTCCGCGGCGACTGGAGCATGGTCGTTGTACCGCGCTTCACCAGCAGACTTTTCGGGGCGGACGGTCGGCTCATCCCTGTAAATCCGGGTGAGGAGACGCGGGTTGTCCTACCCAAGGAAGCGCCCAAGCAATGGTTTCCCATCTTTGAGGATCAAGGGCAAACCCTCGAGAGTACTGACAACACGCTGGTCCTGGGCGACGTCTTCCGGTCCTTCCCTGTCGCATTGCTCTGCAACACGCACAAAGCACCGCACGAAGAGGACTAGGCTCGCAAAATCTGGCTTTCACGATTGAGGTCAACGCATCTCTGCGGGCGCACAAGCAAAAGCCGGAACGCGCTTTTGGCATCGTCCCGGCTAATCCTGGAAATATTATTTGGACTGACCCTATTTTCCAGCTGGCGCGACGTCGACCACATGAAGGGTATTCGTTTTTGTATCCACCGTACCCGTCAGCTTCACGTTCTTACCCTCGTAAGGCGCGACTTTGCTCTGGTCATCAACCTGGTATGCGGTCTGCGAAGACGGATCCCAGAAAACAAGCTGCTCATCGGCTCTCGCGATCTTTCCCTGAAACGTTTGGGCTGATTGCTGGCTACTCGCATTGGTCTGCTGTTGCGGTTGAGAACTGGATTGGTCAGCCTGTTGTCGCGGCTGCTGGGCCGCCACTTGAAGACCGATTCCGCTTAGCGGTACAAGCAAGACCATTGTGAACAATTTCCGCATTGCATCTCCTCCTCTTGAAAAAAGGCCGTTTGAACTCCGATTCCATATAGGGGTTCCCCTGAAACATGAGGTTTTCCATCGGCCCATCTTGACCCTTGCAAAGTAATTGCCAGGATCCTCGTCGGAGAATCACTAATTTGCGCATAAACCCGCAAATGGGAGTCGCAGAAAATGCGTGTCAACGTGCAAATCCCGCCTGAAGGGTTCGCTGTAAAACTGGCCTTAGCCGCAGATGGTACGCAACGTGCGGCTCGCGACACAGACACGCTACACACAAATATGTATAGACAGGTTTAGACAAAGACAGGAAAATCGTTTTACACTTCGTAGACTAAGTTTGCGCCGCCCGTCGGGAAGGCACAATATGCGTAACACAGCCGGGATTGCGCTGGTTTTTTGTTTTACGCTTTTGGGCACATCTGCCGGCTGGACTCAGCCAGCTCCAGAAAAATCAATCCAGTGCGACTCGGCCGTGAAATCTAAACCCACGAATCCTTCGCTGTTGGGGCGGTCGGAAATGCAAGAACCGAAGCCCCTCCCGGCCATCCGGGCGCTGCGATTCCAACAAATCCCTGTAGCAGTTTGCCCGGAAGATTCGCGCGAAGACCTGATCGACATTCGAGGCGCTTCGATCAGCGCCAAGAGCGGGGATCAGCAGCCTGAGCGAATGACACCGCCCAAATCAGCGCCAGATATGCAGGCACCCGCCGGACAATAGTCGGAGTGGGTCGTAGCATGGGGTGGGTGTTTCGCAGCAATGCCCTCCATCCGTAAGAACTGCTTCTTCCGGCAAACTTCTGGTTCACACCGATGCGCTGTACAGCCTACACCTGATTGCAAAAATTGACGCAACTAGAGAACGATCATTCGATAGTGCCAAAACGAATCATGGTCGTCGACGACAATCCCGCCATTCGACGGGCACTGAAAAACATCCTGGAATTCAATGACGGCTGGGTGGTGTGCGGCGAAGCTGTAGATGGGCGCGATGGGATCGAGAAAGCACAAAGATTGAATCCGGACTTGATTGTGCTGGACGCCTCCATGCCGGTTATGAATGGTCTGGAAGCCGCCCGGGTACTTCATCAAATCATGCCCCAAGTGCCCCTGATTTTGTGTTCGCTTCACACTGACGACGCTTTACGAAAAGAAGCCATCAACGCCGGGGTGAATGCGGTCATTTCCAAAGCGCAGAACATCCAAACCCTGATTCATCGAGCACAGGAACTGCTGGGAAATAATTGAAACCTTTCAGTTCACCAATCTGGAAATTTCAGCACTTCCCGCTTTAACACGAGAAGAGCATTGGAAGCGTCCTGCAAAGCGCGCAGTTCTTCAACGTTATCGGACGCAGGCTGCAGGGCCTGAAGTCTCTGAAAGATGGCCGCTTCGGACTCAGCTATCTTTCCCTTCAGCTTCTCGGGATTTACTTCAACCAAGGCTTCCTGGAACATCTTCTTCCACTCAAGATTGTTTCCATCCAAGCTCAAGTTCTCCATAGAAACCTCCTTTATCCACCTATATCCACGGACGACATGTGGTCGCCCAGTGGGCCGATGGGACGTTACTTCTGCGACAGAGCATCCTTTCGCCAAACGTAAAAGTTCCTCTCGTCAGCCAGTGTTTCAATCGTAATTCCACTGCCCGCGGATGCGCGATGAACGGCGGAACGCAGATTCGCCAGCTCGATCCCCACTTCGGACAAAGGTATTTCGAGCGCAGCACCCGGCGGCGCCGCCTGCAACTCTTCCAGGATGCCCTGGACGAGGTCGTGATGTTTGCCACGGCGGCCGCGATCAAGATCGGCTACGTCCACTCGGCGGTACCTCATGGCCCTCTGACTATGCTTCGGTTTTTGTTCGTTTGCCATGCGATACTTTCCTCATGTCATACTATACAAGCTATGCTTCCATACTTCAACTATATTTTAATACTGTGTTATCGAGCAAGCACAGTTCGAGCAGACCTAGAGACTTAATTTCGACGGCCACGGTTTGTTGCTTGCGGAATTCAAAAACTCGTGGAGAGACCGCACTGAAATACGCTGTGTCTAATGTGAGGAAGAAGGCGACGAGTTCGCTAGCACACACTGAGGCGGCTTGGGTCTCTGCTAGTCCCAAGCGGGGGCCTGCATGAATAGTCAACGACCTTGATCGGGCGCTTCTCAGAAGCCTTCAATGCGCAAGGTTTTGCGACTTCGCGCTGACATCGTTACTTAAGCATATCCTCGCAATGTGGCAGGAAATAAATGTTTTTACGACGAAACGGGATATGGCAATTTAACTGCACCGTTGACCGGCGATTTTACCTCCGCAGACAGGAGCGAATCAGATGAGTGATCACGCATGGTCCAACGCAAATCTTGTTCGCCTTCACAAGGCCGTTCTGTGCGCCAACTGCGACGTCATCAGCGAGGGTTTGAATGGGCATTGCGCTGCCTGCGGCAGTGAAGCTTTGTTAGCCTTAAGCCGAGTGCTTGGTGGAACGATCCAAACAGGCTTATCGTTGCTTCCGGATCTCCCGCAGATTGCCATCGAGGTTGCGCGCCGCAATTATCTATCCGCCGCCGCGTAAGCACCTGCGATGAGATCGCAAGCCGCCGAAGAGCAACGGAAAGCATGTCTACGCATTGAACGAGACGCTCCAGTTCCTGGAGCGTCTTTTCACGGACACCTGCTAAGTCAGCAACAAGCCGCGAATAGAAGGTTTACAGCAGAATAGAAGGACCCGCCTGCTACGGATTTTGGCGTCCGCGGTTTCTCCTTCTTGAACCAGAACTCTCGGAGTTTTATCTCAACTCGTCGCGCCTGAAAAACAGTTCGTTTTGAAGGACTGCTTCGACTCCAGTCACGACTTCACGTCCTCGACTCTTCGTAACCGCGCCCTTGAACCCCGCATTTCTCGCAGCCTCAACAAGTTGATCCGACATTTCCTGAACGCTGATAAGAAGCAAAGGAAGTGCAGGATTGCTCTGCGAGATTTCTCGGGCGGCTTCAATGCCATTCATGAGCGGCATGCCCAGATCCAAGATCGCCAAGTCCGGCGCCACCTGCTTCACTTGTTCGACAGCATCGATTCCGTTAACCGCTTCGCCACACACTTGCCAATTTGGCTGTGCCTCGAGCAATCTCCGAAAAAGCCTGCGGATCGCTGGGTCATCGTCCGCGATCAGTATGCGAATCGGCATCGAATGCCCTCCCGAACGCACGGAGGCTGATGAGCACGCGCGATTCTCGTCCACTGGGTAGCGGAGCCCAAGAGACACTCTGAAGCAAGAAGCTTGAGAAGATAAGTGTCACTATTAAGCACAGTTAGCAATACAGGTGTTACCTGAGTTCCCTTCCTGCCAGACCCTCGATGTTTCGATGCGCAACTTTGAAGAACCACGAAATTGGATCTCAGCTTTGAATTGACCGAGTTAATCGGGCTGCCGGATCTGTGAAAAAAGCGCCGTTCCGTGTGGATTGCACGGTGCTTTTTATCTCGCCTCGTTTGCTCTCACGCTGTTTGCTCTCACGTCCGGATTCCTTGCTTGGCCTATCGGTGGGCTTCGTTTGAGACCCGCTGCGATTCGCGTGAATTCGGGACATCCAATGCTCCCACCACTGAACAAACTCTTTGTTTCCCCTGATCCTCAGCATGAAGTCTCCTAGTATCTAGCTGGTTACTCTATCGACATGTCTGTGCGCTGCACATCGAAGTAATGCCCGACCGCGCCTGAATGACGACTGTAGGCCCCAGGAACGATCAAACCCTCCACTCGCGGCGCGCATCCATTTTTCAGCGGTTTGGAGGTCAAATGGGCAAGAAGAATGGGCTGGCGGATCCGTCCCGCCTTGACCCGCTTGTTTCTCAAGAGAAGCAACTGCTTCGAGTCGTCGTCGAAACTCCAAAAGGCAGCCGAAACAAGTTTGCCTTCAATCCCGACGAACACACATTCGAGCTGAAGAAGGTCCTCCCTGCTGGAATGGCCTT
>DATMQI010000326.1:0-3078 GCA_035567135.1 Terriglobales bacterium | reverse complement strand
CCGTATCCACGTTGATCAAGAATCCGCCGCCTGGCGCGCCGGCGCCACCGATCATGCGGCCCGTGGACGGCTACTTACTACTCGACAAGGCCAAATTCCCCGCGTCATTCGCCCGCGACGTGAGCCCGGAGAAGACGGCATGGAAACCAAAACCTAGCTGGAAGCAATCCACTTGGTTGGAAAACGCGCTATTTGTACAAGTGCCTGCCGAAAAGATCTGATGGTTAGAGCAGCTCACTCAAACCAGGGCAGGGAAGTTGAGTATCATTTGGTCGCCAACTCAGAATACTTCTACGAATAGCCAACCATTCATCCAACTTTTCCCAGCGCCCGAATTCTTATGTGCTAACACGGCCGGTGAAGCATCAAAGCGTGGAGACTTTGATGGCTAGTCAGTGGAACAAGCGTGGCCGAGGCCTTCTGCTTGAAACGACCGCATCGCTGTCCCGGGTGGATTTGTCTGGGTGTATCATGCCCGTTATGGCCTCCTCAGGACAGGAATCCGAGTATTTGAATGCCCAGCTTCTCGTCGATTCGATCCCTGCGCTGATTCACACAGGCAGGCCTGACGGCTACCTCGATTACTTCAATAAACCTTGGCTGACGTACTTCGGCGTCACTTTGGACAAAGTGGTCGGCTGGAATTGGACCTCTGTCATTCACCCTGAGGACGTTGAGGGAATTTTGGCCAAGTGGAGAGCCTGCCTCGCGACTGGAGAAATCTTCGAATACGAAGCGCGGGTCCGCGGAGCCAATGGAGAATACCGCTGGATGTTTCACCGGAAAGTGCCGCTTCGCGATGCAAACGGCAACATTGTCAAGTGGTATGGGTCGAGCATGGATATTCACGAGCGAAAGACGGCGGAGGAAGCCCTGCGGAGCAGTGAAGCGTATCTGGCGGAGGCGCAGAGGCTCAGCCGGACGGGCAGCTTCGGGTGGAAGCCCGATACCGGAGAGATCGTTTGGTCAGACGAAACCTATCGCATTTTCGAGTACGACCGCTCGGTTAAGCCAACAATAGATTCAGTGATGCAGCGCGTCCATTTGCAGGACCGCGCCGACTTTCAGAAGGTCATCGATGGAGTCTCTCGGGGGGCGACAGATTTCGAGCAGGCCTATCGCTTGCTCCTGCCTGATGGGAGAGTCAAGCACGTCCACGCGATAGCTCACGCGGTACAGAATGCATCTGGCGACCGTGAATTTATCGGAGCTGTGACCGACATCACCGAGCGCAAGACCACCGAGGATAAGATCCGGCGGCTGGTCGAAGCCGGCATTCTGGGAATCTTCATCGCAAACCTTGCGGGTGAGATCGTCGAGGCCAACCAGGCGTTTCTACAAATGCTGCAATACGACCGTCAGGATCTCGTCGCGGGCCGATTGCGCTGGGCGGATATGACGCCGGCCGAATTGCACGAACGCGACCAACAAGCCGTGACAGAGGCACTGGCAAACGGTTTTTTTCAGCCATATGAGAAGCAGTTTTTCCGGAAAGATGGCGCCCGGTTGCCCGTGTTGCTGGGAGGCACGCTGTTTCCAAATTCGACCGAGGGCGTCTCATTCGCCCTCGACTTGAGCGAACAAAAGCGCGCCGAGGAAGGCTTGCGACAGAGTCAGGAGAGGTTTCGCCTGGTTCTTGAAAGCATCGGCGCTCAGGTAATTAGCACGACAGTGGAAGGCGAACTGGACTTTGTCAACCAACCAGTTTTGGACTACTTCGGAAAGACCATGGAACAATTGAAGGACTGGCGGACCACCGATGTCCTTCATCCCGATGACCTCGATAGCGCAATCGCAGTGTGGAAGGACTCAATCGAAAAGGGGCTTTCGTACGACGTCGACCATCGTTTCCGCCGCTCCGACGGGGTATACCGTTGGTTCCATGTACGTGGGCGACCTCAGCGTGATGTGCGGGGCTCTATCGTTCGGTGGTATGCCTTGCTTACGGACATTGAAGATCGCAAGTGGGCGGAAGACAAGATCCGCGAGCAGGAATCGGAGCTCCGCCAGATAGTCGACCTCGTTCCTCAAGTTGTTGCTGTGTTCGGACCGGATGGCGAACGTCTTTATGCCAACAGAATTGGACTCGATTACGCCGGCCTTAGTCTTGAAGAGTGGCGGCAAGCGCCCGGGAATGCTTTTTCGTCCCCGTCGTTTCTTCATCCTGATGACCGAGAACGGGCGGCGCGCGCTTTTTACGAAAGTGCTCGCCCCGGTGACTACGCTTTCGAGTTGGAGTTGCGGCTACGCAAACGTGATGGCACTTATCGCTGGTTTTTAGCCCGTTACAACCCGTTGAGCGACAAACAGGGACAGATCACGCGTTGGTATGTTGCCTTTACGGACATCGAAGACCGCAAGCGGGCTGAGGACACTCTTCGCCGAGAAAACGTCGCTCTGCGTGAAGAAGTCGACAAGGCCTCGATGTTCGAAGAGATTGTTGGGACCTCTCCAGCTTTGCAAATTGTTCTCTCGCGCATCTCCAAAGTCGCACCAAGTGATTCTACGGTCCTCATAACTGGCGAAACGGGAACGGGCAAAGAGCTTGTTGCGTGGGCGATCCACCGACGGTCCGATCGCAGCTCGCGCGCATTCGTCAGTGTGAACTGCGCCGCAATCCTGCGTGATCTGATCGCCTCGGAGTTGTTCGGGCATGAGAAGGGCGCCTTTACGGGCGCGATTCAGCAGCGCTTGGGTAGGTTTGAATTAGCAAATGGCGGTACGCTCTTCCTGGACGAAGTCGGAGAACTGCCAGCCGGGACTCAAGTTGTCCTCCTGCGTGTTTTGCAGGAGCACGAGTTTGAACGTGTCGGCGGGACGCGTCCAATACGCGCTGACGTCCGGGTGATCGCGGCCACCAACCGTGACTTGCAGGCCGCCATCAGCGCTGGGTCTTTCCGTAGCGATTTGTTTTATCGCCTGCATGTTTTCCCGATTGAGATTCCTCCTCTTCGAGAACGAAGAGAAGACATCCGCCTGCTGGTCGAATACTTCATCGATCGCTACGCGCGGAAAGCGGGCAAGCACATAACGACTGTCGAGGAGAGGACACTGCAAGTACTTCAGTCCTACCCCTGG
>DATMQI010000325.1:0-23083 GCA_035567135.1 Terriglobales bacterium | reverse complement strand
ACTCAAGTTTCATCCACGAAGGCCAGCGGAATTGAAAAGAATGTGGATCGCGCCAGCTGCGCGTGGACTCGGTATAGGCCGCCGGCTGCTGAGTGAGCTTGAGGGAACCGCCCGTGAAGTTGCTGTCGTTGTCCTCCGACTTGAGACAAACCGAGCACTAAGCGAGGCAATCGCACTTTATTAAATGTCTGCATTAAATGTCTGCCTGCCACAGCTTGGGCAGAATAGCCATGTACGATTCCGTCCACGACGATTGCGCGTCGAGCCCACATTTATCCCGAGCGCACGGTAATCAACCGTCGTGGACGCGGTGACGATTTGGTACTCCTCTACGAAGACTTTCCGAAAAACACTCTCCGGTTACAACGGCCCGCTGCGCCGTTCCCTTGCTGACCCCTATCTCATCCGTGATCTGAGCCCACGAGCGCCCCTGCGCACGAAGACTAGCGATGGTGGAGGCATCCACGATCACCCGCGGTCGCCCCAGTCGTCTTCCCTTGGCGCGTGCGTTCCGTAGCCCGGCACGAACCCTCTCTTGGATCAGGGCTCGCTCGAATTCTGCCATCGCGCCAATGATCTGGAACATCAGCCGGCCAGAAGGCGTACTGAGGTCCAAGTTGTCCCTGAGGCTTATAAAGGCAACAACGCTCTACATGTGGTAACCACCGTTAACGTTCAACTCTTGCCCAGTGATGTAGTCTGCATCGGCTGCCAGGAAACCGGCTGCCTTTGCTATCTCTTCCGTAGTAGCGAAGCGTCCCAAAGGAATTTTAGTCTTGATCTGCGCAGCGATCTCTTCCGGGATGGCGTCGACCATTTCCGTGGAGGTGAATCCGGGCGCAATCGCGTTAGCGGTGATGTTGAACTTTGCCATTTCCAGTGCGAGGGTTTTGGTAAACGCAATGATCCCGCCCTTGCTGGCCGAATAATTGGCCTGGCCGAAAGCGCCCATTTGCCCAACCACCGAAGCAATGTTGATGACCCTGCCGAATCTTTGGTTGATCATGGCGGGTAAGGCGGCGCTGGTGCAGTAGAAGGTGCCGTTCAGGTTGACGTTGATCACTTCTGACCAGTCATCCTCGGTCATCTTGCGCATCGATCGGTCGCGCACAATACCGGCGTTGTTGACCAGGACGTCGAGGCGCTGCCATTTATCCAGCACATCTTTGACGATACGGCGAGCCTCTCCTTTCTTCGAAACGTCACCCTGAACGAGAGCGCACTCAGCGCCCAATTGCCGAATTTCGGCGGCCGTGGCCTCGGCGTGCACCGTATCGGACCTATAGTTGAGCGCCACGTTCGCGCCGCGCCGGGCGAGTTCGAGAGCGATCGCACGTCCAATACCTCGTCCGGCGCCGGTCACCAGCGCGACCTTTCCCGTCAACGAATGCGTTCCATTGTGTCCATTAGTCCCATTGTTTTCCATACCTGTATTCCTCTCTTGAGAATTGCAATGCACGATTGCCGGGTCCACTCGCATCACTACGTATCCGCCCACCGCCCCGGCGCCAAACCCAGGGGCGAAAACTCGCATCGGCCGGTCGATTCGTCCTTCCCGTACGGCGTCGTGAATGGCCAGAAGGATACTCGCGGAGGAGGTGTTTCCGACGCGTTCAATGTTGAAGTAAAGGTGGTCGGCGGCCACACCGGCGGCTTGGGCCAGATCCAGCACCATATTCTTGTTGGCCTGGTGGGGGACAACTAGATCGATCGCGTCCATCAGCGTGCCCTCCCCACCATCAGGATGCGGCAGCGCCTTGAGTTCCCCGATCATTTGCTCCAGGTAGCGCTTCGCCAGTATTTTCACTTCGGGCCCGTACACCGTGATGTTGTTATCGAACTCCGGATTGGGCCAGATGATGGAGTTCACCTCGGACCACGGGCCGCTGGCATAAGTCTGGAATACCTCGATGTCAGACGCGGCCCCGGCGGCAGCGGGGCCTACGACCATGGCCGTGGCTCCGTCGCCGAAGATCATCCGCGAGGTCCGCACCGTCCCAATCTTGTCTGAGAACTTTTCCGCACACACTACTATGACGGGGCGCTTGACCTCCTGTAGCAGCCGCACCGCCTCGGCCAAGCCGTAAGACATCCCCGCACACGCCGCTACAATGTCGCACGAATTATGGGTTTGGCGGAGTCCCAACTCTCCCGACAACCAAGTGGCAATGGACGGGATGAGAGTGGTGCTGGTGCAACTGCAGAACAACACGGCTCCGACTTCCGCGGGCTTGCGACCTGATTTGGTCAACGCTGCCCGCACTGCCAGCAGAGCCATATCCTCCAGGCTCAACTCGCTGTAGCAGCGCGACTCGATTCCCGTCTTTCCGGAAATATCCTCTTCGGTCATGCGCGACCAGCAGTAAGCGTGATTGCTGATGAGGTCTTTATTGGTGCAGGGTATTTCGCCCTCATAGACGGCAATGGCCTCGATCCGGGGCAGAACCGCGAAGCTGTCGCGTACGATTACCGGAGGATAGGGCTTTTCCGGCTCGCTCAACGCCAGGGTCTCAGGGCGGGAAGGCCGAGGTCGATGTCCCGGGTGCCCGTCCCGTTTCACCCGTCGGAGGAACTCGATTACATCGCTGTTCCGGGGGTGGAAGGCTACGACGTAATCCTCGTCCTGCAGTTGGCCCACCTCCGTGCTGGTGCTGGTTGTCGGATCCCACCGGTACTGGTTGTGGAGAATCATGGCCTGCCGCATCAGGGCTTCGAGCTCAGGAACCGTATGGATGCAGTCGATCACGTCATCGTAGTCATAGCCTGGATAATCGCGGTCATAACTCTTGAGGCGGTAGGTTTTGTTCTTGGGATCCGACAGGATCTCGGCCACGGTAGGTCTGAGCGCCCGAAACTCTCCCCCCGAGCCCTGCTTGTTTCGAAGCACGTCCAGCAGCATGCGGAAGCTCTTGTCCTCTGTCTCCTCATCCCACATCGGCGGCAGTTGGAGGTAGCCTGCTTCGATGGCCGCCGTCGGGCCGGCCGAGTCACGTGGCTTGTACATACCCAAAAAGATATCGTTGCGGTGCCGAGGCAAATCTCCCCAACGCGTCGGGCGCTTGTCGTACATGGTCAGTACATAGCGCTGCGCCCAGAACAGGTTCAGCGCCAGATCCCGGCAAACCTCGTAGCGGTTCTCATAGTGCCCAGCCTGCGCCCGCGCAACGATTTCCATTTCTGTAGGAGCCTTCTCGCCGAAGTCCCGTCTGATGACGGAGTTAAACTGGTGGAGCGTTTCGAAGACAGAAAAATCTAATTCCGGAAAGAAGTTGCACGGAAAGACCATCCGGCCATAGCGATTGATCACAAATGGTTTGACTGACATAAACTGTTCCTTCCGGCAGGGCCAGCGGCTATTCGAATTCAACCAGGATTTGGTTGAGCTTGACGGCTTCCCCTGGCGCTACTTTGACGGATTTTACCTTTCCCGCAATCGGAGCCGTAACGCTGGTTTCCATCTTCATGGCTTCCAGAACCACGAGCAAATCGTCCAACTGCAATTCTTCGCTGGGCTGCACGCAGACTCGTACTACGATTCCAGCCACGGGGCTACGGCACACTCTCGATTCATCAGCTTCCACTTCCGAGGGAGAGTGTGGTCGAGGAGCCGTGGGCACCCGCGTTGACTGAATCGTTGCCGTCCCCGCTGGCAGATGGCCGGGCACTCCCAGCAGATCTTCCCCACCTTCGACCTCAACCTCAACCTCATAAGCCTTGCCGCCGATCACGATCTGTATCTTCAAGAACGGCTCCCACCGGCTATCGTGTCATTCGATGAACTGAACGCAACATTCCCAGTCACAATATGCCGCTTCATGGTTCGCGCCTTCGCGAGGCCAGGTAGTGCGAAGCCTGGACTACAACGCGTCCCTGCTGCGCCCAGGGATTGACGATTGCGTTTGGCGTCGGCAGTATCTTCACCGAGCTGATGCAGATCTTCTTGCCAAGCAACGCTGTGATCGTTTCGGCTATCGTTGCCAGAGTTTCCGGCGTAATCTCCTCGGGTACATGCGCGTGAGCAGCAATCGGCGGTGCCGCAATTCCAGCCGACGACTCAATTTTCCCGGAGTCTGCAACCGCAGAAATGGGAGCGGTTGCGGTCCGCGCATCAACTGCTTGCTCCAGAGCTGTGACACTTGCAGACAGCGAATCTTGCCGCAGGAACTCTAGGCGGAGCTCCGCGCACCTGCGTTGGAGCGTGCGTCGCGAGCTGATCAACACCGCCAGCCATCCGGCAATAACAAGCACGGCAGTAAACAAGTACATGGGTAACATCCAATGCCTATAGCGGAATCAAGCCATGTTTCTTCAGAGGACGAAGTTCTCGTTTCGAACTCAACGCTGCGAGAGCTAGCGCCAGGTATTTCGTGGTCTCGGCCGGCTCGATAACGTTATCTACCAGTCGGCGGCCAGCCGATACATACGGATTAGCGAAGGTGCCGCGGTAAAGCTCGATCAGTTCCTGGCGCCGCTGCTCCTTGTTTTCCGCCGCGTCGATCTCATGGCGGAAGACAATCTCCGCCGCGCCTTCGGCGCCCATGACTGCGATTTCAGCCGTGGGCCATGCCACTACGCGATCTGCTCCCAGCTCTTTGCTGCACATCGCGATATAAGCGCCGCCATACGCTTTGCGTAATACGATCGTTATTTTGGGAACGGTCGCAGCCGAGTAGGCGAAGAGCATTTTCGCTCCGTGCCGAATAATGCCCCCGTACTCCTGCTCAATGCCCGGCAGGAACCCGGGAGTATCCACAAAAGTCACCAGGGGCGTATTGAAAGCATTACAGAAGCGCACGAACCGGGCCACTTTGTCCGAAGCGTCAATATCCAGGACCCCAGCCAGCACGCAAGGTTGGTTCGCCACGATGCCCACCGAGCGCCCCTGAATACGGCCGAACCCGATCACAACATTGGCGGCGAACCCTGGCTGGATTTCGAAAAAGTCCTGATAATCCAGGACGCGGGAAATTACCGTACGCACATCGTAGGCGACTTTCGCGTCCACTGGAATCGCATGATTAAGCGCGGGATCGATTTCCCGCGCAAGGTTGTAGGGAAGCCGAGGAGCTTCTTCCAAGTTGTTCGACGGCAAGAAGCCCAATAGCCGGCGGCATAGGTTTAGGGCGCCGGCGTCATCTTCAGCGATCAAGTGAACCACACCCGAGCGATTCATTTGCGCCGCGGGGCCGCCTAACTGTTCGGAAGTCACCACTTCGCCCGTCACCTGCTTGATGACCGACGGCCCCGTAATGAACATCCGTCCTTTCTTGGTTTGGATAATGAAATCGGTCAGTGCTGGACTGTAAGCTGCGCCGCCTGCGCAGGGACCGCAGATAATGGAAATCTGCGGAACGGTCCCAGATAACAAGGTGTTGTTGTAAAACACACTCGCGTATCCGGCGAGGCTATCGATGCCTTCCTGGACCCGTGCTCCCCCCGAATCGTTGATGAAGACGAACGGGCTGCCGGTCTTCAGCGAAAGCTGCATCATCTCTGTGATCTTGGCGCAGTGCACCTCGCCCGCGGCGCCGCCGGCCACCGTGAAGTCCTGGCTCGCTAGATGAATCAACCGGCCGTTAACCGTCGCGCATCCTGTGACCACTCCATCCGCCGGCAGTTCCTTTTCCGCCATGCCGAAGTAAGTGGAACGATGCTTCGCGAAAGCCCCTATTTCCTGAAAACTTTCCGGGTCGACCAGTTTCTCTACGCGCTCGCGGGCCGTGAGCAGACCAGCCGCATGATGCTTGTCGATCCGTTGCTTGCCGCCGCCTAACTCGATCTTCGTTCGCTTGTGGCGAAGTTCGGCAATCTTGTCCTCAATCGTCGTTTTCTGCCTTGTAACTAGTTCTAATTCGGATGTGGCAACTGCGTTGGCGGCCATATCAGATTCTCCTTATTGTCGTGGGTGGGTTGGGAGTCTCGTCGTGACCATTTGACGAGGCCAAGGTCTAGTCTGCGGCCATAGGGTCCGGCAAACCCACTAGGTCCTCGGCTCGATCGCTCGCCCGTCCCCTTTCGCCGACTTCGTTCAACTGAAGATGCTTCGTCTCCGGCGAGTACAACAGACTGACAAAGGTCATGACAGCGCCGACCGTCAGGATGACCGCTGGCGATAACCACATGTCCTGTTTCTCAATCGCAGCAATAAAGGGGATTTTGTGAGCCCACCATACGTAGACGCTAAACCACGCACCCAACAGCGCCCCAGAGGAGTACCCGAGGCCGACACCAACCGCGCGTCGATTGGTCGGGAAGCGTTCGCACAGGTAGGACGGAACGACTCCCCACGCCAGCTTGAGCATCGCCGCCATCACGGTTCCCAGCACTGCCATCCACAGGTTTCGCTGGATCGCCGCGTGATAGAGGACATAAAACACGGGAATTCCGAATACGACGAGAAAGCCGCAATACCACTGGGTAAGAATTTTTCTGCCGGTTCTGTCCGACAGCCAGCCGTAGAAGTTGTAACCGAGGAAGGCCATGAAAAGGGCAAAGCCGTAGATCAGGCTGTAGGTCGTGGCGTCGAATCCACGTCCCTTCAGGGTCAGGATGTTAGGAAGAAATCCATAGACCGAATAGTCGGTGAGGAACAAGCCGGTCATGAAGAAGAAGACCTGCAGGAAGTCCCACACTTGGGGAGGTTTGAACAGACTCAGGAATGGGGACTTCTCGATCTTCCCCGTTGCCTTGGCCTTTTCGAATTCAGGAGACTCCTGGAGGTTGTTTCGAATATAAAGTGCCAGGAAAACCGGGATGACGCCGGTCATCAAGGCGATTCGCCAGCCATACGCCGCCATGGCTTGTTTGGTGGTCACAAACGAAATAAGTGCGAACACGAGTGACGCAAATACATAGCCCAAAGGGAAGCCTGATTGAATGAAACCGCCAATGGCGCCGCGTTTTTTTTGAGGAGCGTATTCAATGGCAAACGTGTGGCCGACGGCGTATTCGCCACCGAAGAAGATGCCCATGACCAACCGGAGCACGCAAAACATGACATAAGACCAGACTCCAACTTGGGCATAGGTGGGAAGAAATCCTCCCAGGAGGGACATCACGCCCACGCCACCGATGGTTAGGATCAGGAGAAACCGCCTCCCGATTTTGTCGGCATAGGCGCCAAAAATCGCCGAACCAATAGGCCTTGCGGCCATGGTAATCGAATAGGTGAATAAAATGACAATGTACTGCCAGGCTGCGCTGCCCTTTGGGGACAAGAAAACATTCACCAGGATCGGCGCCATGACGAGGACCATCGCCATGTCATACGCATCCAGCATGAATCCCAGAAACTGGGAGGCCATCGCCATCTTTGTTTGTTTGGATAATTTCTGTTCCGCCATAAGAACTCCACGAACAGAGTTGCCTCAGCACGTGCCCACTCTGCGGGGCCGACTGCGACCTCGCGCTTCATCGCGGAAGCATATGGCTTCAGCTCGTACAAGTCTGGTCAGAAGTGCTCACCCGGCAAATTATTGTTGTGCTGATCACCGCCGAAGATGCCTCGCTGTTGAGGTGACAAGCAGCATTGGATGGGTGGACAAGTGACCCTCGGCCCGGGCTGCCCACCATTCTAGAAACTCCAGATTGCGATCATCAGTCCCCCTGCGCGATCGATTTCTCGACTTCCGGCGTTCACCGTGGATAGCTCGGCCTCCCGTGCCCCCCACAGCGATGGCAACCACGTTCACAATTTCCTCCACTTCGGGGCTGCGAGCCAGCAACTGCTCGCGGTATTCCCGAATATTGAGCGGCGCCTGAGCTACCCAGTTTCCATTGCTGCCTGGGCGACGGCTGAAAAATCCCGCAGCAGCACGCGAGGATCAAAGGGCTGGGGAATCAGATAGTCGGGACCGAACTCCAGCCGCGCGACTCCGTAGACGCCGCGGACCGAGTCAGGCACAGCCTCCTTGGCCAGATTGGCCAAGGCGCGAGTGGCCGCAAGCTTCATCTCCTCATTAATCACAGTCGCGCGCACGTCCAAGGCGTCGCGGAAGATGGAGGGGAATCCCAGCACATTGTTTACGTGGTTGGGGTAGTCGGACCGCCCCGTGGCCATAATAACGTCATCCCGGCTTGCCTTAGCCTCTGGGTAGGATTTCGGGATCCGGGTTGGCCATGGCGAAGACGATGGGACGGGGAGCCATCGAGCGCACCATGTCCGGCGTAATTGCCTTTTTCACCGACAGGCCGAGAAACACATCGGCGTTTTCCATCGCCTCAGCCAGACTGCGAAGACTGGTATTGGTCGCGAAACGCTCTTTGTAGGGATTCATACCCTGAGTGCGGCCCTTGTAGACCACTCCCTTGGTGTCGCACAAAATAATGTTCTCCCGCTTGACGCCCGGCGAACGTAGTGCTCGGCGCAAGCAACGCCCGCGGCCCCCCCGCCGTTTACCACGACCCGGACCTTGCTGATGTCCTTGCGTGCAACTTCCAGGGCATTGAGCAATGCCGCGCCGGAGATAATGGCTGTGCCATGCTGGTCATCATGAAAGACTGGGATCTTCATCGTCTTCTTCAAGCTCTCTTCGATATAGAAGCACTCCGGCGCCTTGATGTCCTCCAGGTTGATAGCGCCGAAGGTGGGTTCGAGCAATTGGCAGACCTTGATAATCTCGTTCGGATCGTGAGTGTTGATTTCAAAGTCGAAGACATTCACGCCGGCGAATCGTTTGAAGAGAACAGCTTTCCCTTCCATGTCAGGTTTAGCCGCGAGGGCAGCGATGCCGCCCAAACCGAGAACGGCAGTCCCTATTTCTAAGGGCCTGGTACGCGACGTAGGCGACCGCTTCATTTGCGCCCTTAGTCTTGAATTTGCGTTTCATGCTAAATCACCACTCTCTCGCGGTACTCGCCGTACACCCGGCGCATGGCGTCAGAAATTTCGCCCACCGTGGCATCGGCTTCGACGGCCTCGACGATCACCGGCATCAGGTTCCCAGTACTGCGCGCGGTATCCTCGACGGCCTTCAGCGTGGCCTGCCATTTCGCGGGGTCACGCCTGGTGCGCAGCGCACGCAGGCGCTCGACCTGCTTGCCCTCCAGCGACTCGTCAACGTGTTGCAGCGGTATCGACTTCTCGTCGTTAAGCTCGAAGCCGTTGACGCCCACAACGATGGTTTCGTGGCGATCGACCTCCTGTTGATACTCGTAGGCAGCGTTTTGGATCTCCCGCTGCACGTAGCCGCGCTCGATCGCCTTCAGAACGCCGCCCATGGCTTCGATTTTGTCAAGATAGCCACGCGCGCCCGCCTCAATCTGGTTGGTCAGTGACTCTACGTAGTACGAGCCCGCTAAGGGATCGACGGTCTGCGGCGCTCCCGATTCGTAAGCGATGATCTGCTGGGTGCGCAGAGCGATGCGCGCCGACTGCTCGGTCGGGAGTGCCAGCGCCTCGTCGAAGGAGTTGGAATGCAGCGACTGCGTCCCGCCCAGCACGGCCGCCATGGCCTGCAACGCTGTGCGGGCGATATTGATCTCCGGTTGCTGTGCGGTGAGGGTTGAGCCCGCAGTCTGGGTGTGGAAGCGCAACATGCACGACTTGGCTTTCTTGGCCCCGAAGTGATCGCGCATGATGTGGGCCCACATGCGGCGCGCGGCCCGGAACTTCGCCACTTCCTCGAGGAAATTGCTGTGCGCGTTGAAGAAGAACGACAGCCGCGGCGCGAAGTTGTCCACATCGAGACCGGCGTCGATCGCGGCCTGCACGTAGGTCATGCCGTTGGCCAGCGTGAATGCCACTTCCTGCAAGGCAGTGCATCCCGCCTCGCGCATGTGGTAACCAGAGATGGAGATGGTATTCCACTCGGGCACATTTTGGTTGGCGTAGGAGAAGATGTCGGTGATGATGCGCATCGCCTGCGCCGGCGGATAAATGTAGGTGCCACGCGCGATGTATTCCTTCAGAACATCGTTCTGCACCGTGCCGGATAGCTTGCGCACGTCGCGTCCAGTGCGCCGCGCGGTCACGATGTAGAGCGCGAGTAGAATCGACGCCGTGGCATTGATGGTCATCGAGGTGGAGATCTTCTCCAGGTTGATGCCGTCAAACAGGCGCATCATGTCCTCGATGGAATCAATCGCCACTCCGACCTTGCCGACCTCACCCATGGCCAACGGGCTGTCGGAGTCGAGACCGATTTGCGTGGGCAGATCAAAGGCCACGCTCAGCCCGGTGGTACCCTGGCTCAGCAAGTACTTGTAGCGGCGGTTGGACTCTTCGGCATCGCCCATACCGGCGTACTGCCGCATGGTCCAAAGGCGGCCGCGATACATGGTGGCCTGCACGCCGCGGGTATAGGGAAATTGTCCGGGATCGTTGAGGTCGCGGTCGTAGTCCCAGCCTTCGAGGTCCGCAAGGCTGTAGAGAGGTTGAACGCTGATGCGGGAGGCGGTTCCCCGCTCGCCCGCCAGCTTGGTGGCGGCAGTCTTTTCCTTTGTCGCGGGCATGGCTGCCTCGCTAAATAGAGATGACTTAACTGTCACTGATCTACTCCCGAGCCACGACCCTGGCAAGCGCCGCCTCGAGTTGCCTCTCGCTGAGTTCCTCGGACGTCTTCAGAATCTTGCCGCCATAAGGTATTGACGCTTTGGTAGGCCATGGCTTCGTCCTCTTCTAAATCTCGGCGTGCGGAATCCGGATCACGCTGCCGCAGTTGTCGAAGATTTGATAATCACGTTGAAATCGCTGTCCTTCACAACAATTTTGTTTCGTCAGGCAGTGGCGCTGGGTTTCGACGGTGCATAGCGCGATTTAAAGTATTCATCTGCGAAAATCCCGACCCCAAATGAAATTGGATCCAAGAAGCATGATCCAAGAAGCATTTAGATTGAGATCGCAGTCAACGTTTATAGCGCAACGGCGAAGCAAACGCTGTTCTATTTCGCTCACTCCTGGCGAATAGCGTCGAAGCTGGATCTATGAGTGGGCGGAGCCCAGAGTCTATACTTACGCGAGCCTGATGTAATGCTCGTGACGCCGACTACCCATTTCCCACCACGACGCTGCGATGACACTTTACGGCCGAGGATGCGGGTGATTTGTTTCCAGTCCATTGAACGCAGGTACAACCCTTTTTAATTTCTTGGATACATGGGCATGGTGCACTTCGCTGGGCACGCCATGAAAATTAGGAATGAAATTCCGGAACGCCGTTAAAGCAGGCTTCGAACGGCGCTCCGAGGTAATTGCTGCTCGTGATAACGCAGAATCAACGAAAGGACGCGTACCTCAGGCCGTTCGTTTTGAGGCGACCGCCGCCTTACTTTCCTGCGTGACAAGATCCAGAGCTTTCTTTTGCACTTCAACCGCACGTTCGATCGATTGCTGAACGGTCTTTGTGAAGTCCGCCGCAATTCTCTGTGCCGAGTTGCCATTATCCTTCGCGCTCTCGAACAGTGAAGTGGTCTGTTTCACTACATGGTCGATTACGCTCTTTTGCGCTTCGATGTACCCCTCAAAAGCTTGTCCGGCCAAGTCATACACGGCAGGAGTTGATGGCACGGGCTGAGGGCGCTTCTTGTAAGCCGTGATCGCCTCTGCATTTTGCCGCGCGGCGTCGTCGAGCGACTTCTTTTGCAATTCGGCCGCTCGTTCGACTCCCTTGATGAAGAGGCTCGCGAACTCGGTAGGATGATTGGTCTTGGTCTCTGTCATTTTGATCCTTTCAGCTGCGGCCGTTCCCGGCGCAGGCACCTGGAGAATTGTTGGGATCTTGCAGGATGCATTATCCCGGAGACTCCAACATCGCATGGGCGGATGAACCAAGTCTGATCAGAATTGAACATTTTCCAATATGAGCAGACCCTGGTCATCACAGGCGAGGGAACTGGAGAAGGAGTGCGAGCGAACGACCACTTGCTCATTGCATGTGCTGACCACCGTTTATCGACACGTTGGCGCCGGTGATGAATGCCGCCTCGTCCGAGCATAGGTAGATGATCAAGCCCGCGACCTCGTCCGGCTTGCCGAGTCGGTTGAGTGGGATCTGCGGAAGGATTTTGCTATCGAGGATGTCGCTTGGAATGGCCATCACTATCTTTGTTCCAATGTAGCCGGGCGAAATGGTGTTGACGGTCACGCCCTTCTTCGCCACCTCGAGGGTTAGAGCCTTGGTGAAGCCATGCATGCCTGCCTTGGCCGCCGATTAGTTGGTCTGCCCGAACGCACCCTTCTAGCCATTCACCGATGAAACATTGATGATGCGGCCCCACCCTCGCGTGACCCTACCATCGAGAACCTGCTTGGTCATGTTGAAGACCGAATCCAAATTAGTATGGATGACCGCATCCCAGTCAGCCTTCGTCATTTTCTTGAACGTGCGGTCCTTCGTGATGCCAGCGTTGTTGATGAGGATATCGATCGGGCCGACTTCCCGGTGGATGTTCGACACGCCCGATTCGCACGAATCATAATCGGCCACATCGACCGGAAATGCCGCGAACGGATAGCGACGTGCTTTCATGTCAGCGAGCCAGTTCTCGGCGTTGTTATTGCTCGGAGAACGCGTTACGACAACGCGGTAGCCAGCGTCGTGCATCTTTGTGCTGATTGTCTCGCCGAGTCCACCCATACCACCTGTGATCAATGCAGTTCGCTGCGTCATGTTTTGTCTTTAGCCTCGCAATTAGTCTCGCTGTGATCGGGATTCCGTTGGGAACACTCTGACAAACGAAAGCGGACGCATGTTCGCCGGGATGGCGTACGCCCGTGTTGAGTATCATTCGAAATGGTCGGAATCGAAAAGCATGTTCCCCTACTTCAATCCGAGGTTGGTGAGGATTTTGGGGTTTTCTTCCCCCGAGACTAGCATCTGATGACAGGCGGAGCAGTCATTGGTAATGGTCTGGCCATCCGTGCTGGTGTGGTTGCCATCGTGGCAGCGGAAGCAACCCGGCGAGTCATTGTGGCCAAGATTGTTTGGGTGCGAGCCCCAGGTCACACGCATGTCCGGAAAGATATTTCGCAGGTAGATATCCGCAACTTCCTGGCCAGCCTGCTTCACGGCTGCGAGCCGCGTTCGATCGATTTCAGGATAATTGGTTTGATAAAACTTGGTGATCTCGCTCGTGATGCTCTGCTCGGCCACTTCGCGAGTGGAGTAATTCACCTTAAGCACCTCGACCGCTTTTTTTCTGATGTACGGAAGGTCGGGGCGGATCCGCCCGATCGACATTTGCTTGTCTACCGCATTTTCCGGCAGGTCGAAGGTGTGAGTAGGCCGGTTGTGGCAGTCTACGCAATCCATGACGCGGTGATCGCCCTTCTCTAATTGTTCCTTGGTCGGCTTCGTATCGGTCGAAACAAATTCGGTAGTCTTCCCATGGTCATCGGTGTAATACACAACAGGGATCGTCTGGCGATCGGCGTCCGTCGAAATGTAGCGGATACGCACGCCGTCAGCGAGGTGATGCCGGTGAATCCCAACCGAACCTTGCCACGTGCGTCCGCCCACCTTCATCAAGAACACGTCAGTCTGCGGCGTGTTCTCTTCGTCGTCTTTATAGCTCGTATTCACCAGGAACTTGTCGCCCGTAAAGCGCTGCGGCCAGTGGCATTGCTCACAGGTAGCTTGCGCGGGGCGAAGGTTCTACACCGGCGAAGGGATGGGGCGCGGATACGTGTGAAAGGTTACCGCGAAAACCTGACGCAAACCTGAAACCTTTGATCGGACAAACCATCCCGCGCCAGGGCCGATGTGGCAATCGACGCAAGCTACGCGCGAGTGCGAAGAATTTTGATAGGTCGTGTACTCAGGCTGCATTACGACATGACAAGTTGTCCCGCAGAAATTCGCTGTATCCATGTACTGCACTCCGCGGTACGATGCCGTCCCAATGGTGAGGAGAATGAATACCGTGGCCAAGGCTACGTACTCTAGGGTTCGGCGCACGATGGGCAAATGGGGGGTCGATGGCGGGGAAAACCTCGGGTAGTTTCCCGACCCGTCGAAGGCTTCGCTTTTTGAGCCAGATGCCAAGTGGAATCAGCGCTAGACCGAGGACAAAAATTGCAGGAAGAATTAGATAGACCAGGATGCCAATATATACAAGGATGCGGCGGCCCCGGCAAGAAGACGTCATAGAACCAGAAAGCGATCGTGGTAAGGGCCGTGCTGGTAGTGATTACGGCGCAAGTGAGCGTGACAGGATTCTGGCCCAGAAAATAGATCGGCTGGGACCAATCTCGGATACGTTCTTGCAGCTTCATCGGAAACGGCTACCCTCTTCCTGCGTTGTCGCTTCACGTGGTTCTGCGATGACACTCCTGGTTTCATGGCGGCGGACTTTTTGAAAACGAAAACATCAGAATGCGTAACGTAGGGACTCTGTTAGCGAGTTGGCGTGAAAATAGCGTGGCGCTGTCGGCCCGACGAACGAACCTTCACCGTACTGGTAATAATTCCAGCCCATGTTGAAGGCCAGCTTGTGGCCGATATCCACGCTCAGGTTAGCCACCGGCTGCTGGTACTTGTACTGCAATGAGCCGAGAGGCTGCAGAATATTGAACTGCGGCACGCTGCCGTCGACGCTCGTGATGCTATAGCCGACGTTGGCGAGCACTCGCTTCGTCGGCTTGAACCTGACAGCGGCCATGCCGAAATTAGTGTGGTTCGTATAGTACGAGTTGGCCAGCAGAGGATTGCCCGGATCGTTCAACGCACAAAATGAAGTGGTGCCATTGGCATTGGCGACGAAGGGTAGGATCACTCCGGGTGGCGGCGTGTCGTTGAAGCAGATCAGGGCGTTCTGGATCACGCTGTTGAAGTTGTACGCCAGATCCATGCCGAAGCGCTCGCGTGGCGCGAGCGAAGCGGTCAGCCCGTAGTTTTGGTTGTGGCCCACGTACTGGGTCTGTATATCATCGTTGGATTCTTGCAGGATATTGATGGACCCACCCAAAGTCACCCACGAGCGCGGGGTGTAGGTGGTTTGAAACCGGTAGCGCGCCTCCTTGCGTGGCGACAGGCGGACGAATACGGCATTGTAGTTCGTGTGTTCGAAATCGAAATTCAATCGCAAGGCATGGGTAGGCCGCGCCCAGAGCCCGAGGAGCGCCGTTTTCTCCAAGCCAACGAAATGGTCTACGTCTCCGGGAAGATAATCAAGGAAGTGGTTGAACTTCCGGTCGCCATAGCGGTAACCGATGCGCGCCCCGACTTTTTTGGAAATGTCCCAGGCCAGTTCGGTTTGATTTCTCGTCCACGTCTGATTGAAAGACGCCTGTTGCAGGGTGGGTACCGTCGTGGGCGCGGTTGCACTCAGCGGAGTCAGCAGCGTACATGCTTTTGTATCTATGCAATCATTATCGACTTCGCTGAAATTGCCATTTTCCGGAATACGATAGGCCCAGAAATAAAACGTCTCGATGAGGCGCAGATGTTTGGTCAAGTGCATGGTGGCCCCGAGATCGAGTACGTCCGAAATCCGGTTGGCAGCGGCCGTGCCTGTGCCGAGAAATGCAAGGGTGCTGCTACGCGTTATCAGGCCGCCGAAGGACTCGTCCAACGGCGTGCTCGAAGTTGCGGAGCTATAGGAAAAAGAAGCGACCAGGTCTACACGCTGGAAATAATTGCTGCGCAGGCTAACCCGCTCAGTGGGCGTGGTGGTGCGGATCCGCTGATTCCGCGAGTAGTTGAAATACGCGCTGCATGCGACATTGGTCAAGGTCCCATTGAGAATCAGACTGTTTGCCGGCGGCACTATGGCGCAGGGTTCCTTGTTCAAAGTATCGATGGACAAGCCCAACGAAACGGAACTTGCCGGAGCGGTGGGCAGGAGTGCCTCAGTGAGGGGATTCAGTTGGTAGTCCGTATCGCCCTTGTAGTAATCGAGGAATTGGTCGTAGCTGAGCACAGTTCGCGGCGCGATTCTAAAGTCCACCCCCAGCCGGTACGAGTTTATGGTTGTGTTCCAGTCCTGGAAGAGCGAACCTTCCGTACCCTCGTGGATGCTACTGTACGAAGGCCCGGTCATGTTGTTATGCGAATATCCCAAGCGAAAACTCACCCGAGATTGCGAAAGCAGCGTGAGGTCGACGTCGGTCATGCGTCGTGTGGTAGCAAATTCATGAGGCGAGTTCAGTATTGGAATCGATGGACTAGAGCCTCCAGGGACGGGTGGAGGCGGAGGATTGAGCGGATTTGCCAGCAAGTCGTAGTCGAAAAAACTTTGATCCCGACGGAAACTGCCTTGCAAGTTGTACCACTTGTTCTTGTCCGCCCTTAGGCGTAAAGCGTTGTTGGGATCGCCACCCCATCCGAAACTGCTAAGGTAAAGATCGTCGAATAGCAGGCCCTGGTGATCGACCGACTGCATCGTAAGCGTCTGATCAAGTATTCTCGGACCACTCTGCAGGTTCACCAGTGTGTCGTACATATCGCCGCTCCCGGTAACGTCGGTAGAGCGGTAGCCTACCTCGACTGAGGAGTGAATCTGGTATCCGCCGCGGGTCACGCCATCGGGTTCGGTGGGCGGCGCCGGGGACGGAGTCGGACTCGCGCTGGGAGTTTGGGCAAAGAGTGTTTCTGATGACGACACGATCATCGCGCACACAAGCAGCGTCAGAGCTATCACGATTTGACGCTTGCTACGATCCCACGCAACTGCCGAGCTGCGGTCGCGTTGCAGGGATGCGCGTTTCTCCAGTAGCGAAGGTTGCTGGACGAGTTCTTTCGGCGACCCCATCGATACTCCCTACTTGAAAAACACACTGCTGAAATTGGAGCCGTGAATCTGGGTGTGACACATTGTGCAGGCCTGATACTTCGTCGACTGATTGTGCGCGGGACCGATTGGCCCGCCGGCAGTCAACTGGGACGAGAAAGTGTGACACTGCAAACAGAGCAAGTTGACCAAGCTCACATTGAGCAGCCGTGGATTGGTCGAACCGTGGGGCGAGTGGCAACTGGCACAACCCTCAGTCTTCACCGGCACATGTTCATAGACGAAGGGTCCCTGCTTATCGACGTGGCACTTGTAGCAGACGAAATCACCACTCGGCAGGCTCCGTAGCTGCCGCACAGTTCCCGTCCCGTGTGGATTGTGGCAGTCCACGCATTGCACCAAGCCTTCGTTCACGCGGTGGTGGTAAGGTTTGGCGAAGTCTGCCTTGGCGGATGTGTGGCATCCGTAACACAATTGAGGTTGCCCCTGGATTAGCAGGAACTCTTTTTCCTTGACGTGATGGGGAGAGTGGCAATCGAGACATCCGACATCGCTACTGGAGTGGGCGGATTGGGCGAAATGCGATTGCTCATGAGCTTCGCCGTGGCAGCTCAGACAGCGTGCGCTAGTCTCTTGCCGCGACTTTCCCTCGAACACGAATATCTTGGTTTTGTCGCCGCCGCCCGCAACGTGGTCGGCTCCAGGACCATGGCAACCTTCGCAACCTTGCTTTGAGGGACCGCCTTTTGTGTTCAGTGTGGTCTTCCAATGCGGCGTCTTCTCCCATGCGTTATAGATTTCCTCATGACACGTCTTGCAGGTCTCCGCTCCCACATACTTGGAGGCCTCGGGGAACGGTGGGTTGACGGTTGGTGCCGTGGTGGATTGAACACTCTTACCTGCGGCTGATGGACTATTCTGGCCCGCAGCAAATGCGACGCCGAAAGGAAAGAAGATCAACACAAGAACTCGAAAAGCGAGGCGATGTGATCGGATTGGCAAGTCCCTCCCACACCTATCATTTGTCATGATGTGCAGCAAGTGATTTCCATGGACGAGAATATCTCCACCGAAGATCGTGGCGCGCAACTCGCCGTGCCATGCATGCTTGCATGACCGGTGACCGTTCTTAGCGATCATTGAGATCGAAGAATAACCAAGCTACAGCGATTCCCAATGCTGCCGCTGGTCAATATTGCACAGTTTATCCGTACTAGTCTGGGGCAAATCCTGCTAAACGACTTTCATTGAGTGGTCTGGCCAACTCCTGGATTGTCGGCAACCTTCCCTTATCCCGTTAGGGAAGAGTGCCCGTCATCCGAGCAGAATCTGATGGGAGCCTCTGTCTTGGCTCAGCGTGAAATGGAGAAGCGGCGTTCTCCGTTAGTGAGTATTCCGCCCTTCGGGCGGGGATTTTCAAGGCATGAGGGTCTATCGTCCGATGACCTTTCCCGTCAACGAGCAGCGCGAGAGAAGAGCATCCCGCGCTGCTAGACATCGGCTCGATGAGCCCTCCGGGTTATCCCTCGGCACGGTTGCCTCCCGGCAGAGCCCGCCTCTGTTTCGCCCGGCAAGTTCATTGTAGCTCCGCAATGGCCTGCTATTTCTCAACATAGGGTTGGCCCGTGATTCCGCCAAAACCCAGAGCGGGCCAGACCAGAATCGGGAGTGTACGCCTGTTAACAAGAGTAACTTGTGGTTCCGTTGGATAGCCGCGAATAATGGACAACATGCGCATCTCTTCGGCGTTCGCAGTTCTTGCGGTCATGCTGGGTACGGGCGTTCTCGTTGGTCAAACGGCAGCTTCGCCAGCCCGTGCCGGGAAAGCGGAAGCCGACTATAGGCTGGACGAAGGAATCGGCGGGGCTGCGCTCCATGGGCTTGCGCTCTATCCGGGAGCGGGGTATCGCTCCTTTGTGGAAGCGAAATTCATGGTCTCGTCGCTGGCGGACCTGGAATTCAGGATCACTCAACTTCCGCGCGGAACAACGCTGCACTGGTTGCCTCACGCATGGGAGAGAGAGGACATTGGCATTGATCCTCTCTTATTTGCGAAAGGTCAGTATGAACAATTTCGTCAATTCTGTAGCGGTCGTGGAATCAAAATCCTGATCGAACGAACTTATCCGTCTCACCTCGATGCGGATGGAAGCTTTGCGAGGACTGTCCTTGCGCGGACCGAGAAAGGGAAAACTCCGCTTGAGTTTCGTTCCGTGAAAGTGCATGTTGCGTCCCATGCTGGGAACAACGAAGACCGTATTCTGCGGATGCTCTACGACCCGCTGAGCAAGCTGTCCTACTGGGAAGTCTGGGACTTGTATTCGGGCTATTCCCCCGGCGAAGAGGCGATGTTGGCAGATCAGCAATTGTGGTCGAGGGTGATCTACATTGCCTCCGATCAGATGGCAATATTCCAGGCTATGCTGGGCGCTGAACTAAGGATCGATGTCGGTAGAGAACATCATGACAGCCTCAGTCAAGTGCAAGCCAGTGCCATCCGTGCGCTGGAAAGGAAAACAGCGCCTCCCTTCCGCAAATTCCTGACCTTTGATAAACAGTTGCCTCCCGATTTCCTTAAGCAGTGCATGACCGACGTGTACATGCCTCATATCGAAAGCGTTCAGCGCGAAGCAAACGGGTGGCAGGTGACCTTTGCCTCGCAGAATGGGAATATCGCGCTTCTTTCGCTGGATGACTCCTACAATCTGATCTCGACCAAGGTCACGCTCAATCCCAACGCTGATTCAGTTGGCGGTTGCAAACGATAGACGGAAACTGGTGGCGACTCTGGCGTTGCTGTCTAGCGGCTTCCAACTTGCGGTCGCGTTCGCTGTGAATCTCCTGCTGACGGCCAGCTAGCATGTCCTTCGGTGTGATGTAGCCGATGGCACCGTTCAGGCGGACGTTGTTGTAATGCTCCACGTAGCCCTCGATCAGACGCCGTGCATCTTCCAGCGACAGCGGCGTTCCCGGCCGAATGCACTCGCTCTTCAGCGACTTGTGCCAGCGCTCAATCTTGCCGTTCGACTGTGGATAGTAAGGGGAGGTTCGGACGTGCGTCATGCCCGAGATGCGAATGAACTCCTTGAAATCGCGAGCAATGAACTGCGGGCCATTGTCGGAGATGATTCGCGGCTTCGCTTCCAGGTACTTCTCCTTGGCTCGCTGCAGAATCACTTCGATATCAGTTTCTCGCATGGACTCACGCAGATCCCAATGCACGAGGAAACGACTGAATCCATCCAGAATGCTGCACAAGTAATGGAACGTGCCGCACAGGTTGATGTAAGAAACGTCGATATGCCAGTGCTGATGCGGTCGCAGCGGCTGCTCGAAACCGGTTCCCTTGCGCGATGGCTTGCTCTTCCACCGGGATAATAATCCAGCTTGCTTCAGCACTCGCCAAACGCTTGCGGGACTGACGGCCACAACGTCAGTGTCCAGCATCATGAACGTCAGCCGCCGATAGCCTTCCAGCGGGTTCTTCAGATGGAACTCGATGATTGCTTCTTTCTCCCACAGCTCCAACCAGAAATCACGGGGAACCCAACTGTTGTGCTCGTTGACGCACCCGTACCGCTGCCGCCAGTCATAGAACTTGCTGGCGGTCACGCCCAGCCAAGGGATGAACCGTCCGACGCCGATCTCGGCCTTCTCCGACCAGCGCCGGACGAAATCCATGACTAGATCCCGCACATCATGCGGCACCCAGATACCGGTTAGAGTTCCCCAAGACTTTTTTTTAGCGCGATGTGCTCAGCCATCAGCTCAGCCAGGACCTCGTCCTTGGTCTGCACCTTCTTCTCCAAGAACTCGATCCGTTTCTGCTTCTCCTCCACCTGGCGGTGGGGACGCTCTTGAGACTGAAAAGCGGCGGCTCCGTTCTCGAACAGTTCCTTCTGCCAGCGGTAGAACACGGTTGGCCGCAGGCCCAGTTCTTCACACAGCTCCGAGACGGGTACTTTGTCCACAAGATGCCGCCTCAGGATGGCTACTTTTTCTTCTGGAGTGAAATGCTTCCGTTCCTTCCTCATACGCTCGCTCCGTTATCTTAACGGACGAACGCTTTCTCCATTTCCAACTGAGGCAGGACATTTTGATTGGCGCTTGTGTTTTCAGCTTCATTGCCACTGGAGTCGGCACGTATCTTGCGCGTGATAATGCGCGGGATTTGAAGGAGATTAAGGGTAACGTTCACATCTTGGCCGAGAATTTGGAGAATCCGCAAATAAAAGAGTCCATGGAAGCGGGACCATCGGGAGGCGACAATCCAGCGGGAGCCACACCGAATGAAGCTGGGAATGCAAAACTTCAAGTCCAAAAGGTTGAGGCTGTGGTGCCACGGGACGGCACTAATTCTCCGCTTCAATTAAAAGTATTTGTAAAAAATATGGATGGGTCGGCTACACAGCTGGACATTTTTTCAAACTCCGCGGTTACGGAATTCACTGCCGACAGGGAAAAAGCCAAGAAACTGATTCACGAGCTAGCCCAAGCGGAAGTTTACATACCAGCGTATAAAGAGCGCGGGAGCGCCAGCCGCGAGTTTAGCCTCAAGAAAGGGGAAACATTCTGGTTTATCCAGAGCGCACCTAATATTGGCAGCGATATGCTTGACGGTTTAAAGCAGGGTAAGTATACGGTTTATTTCATTGGCGTTATCGGTCCACACGGATCGTATTGCTATTACGTATCCGGCGATCTTAGCAAGGTTCACGAGTGTACCCCTGAGAGTCCGGGTTTTGGATTGGGAGGTGACTTTCTTACAAAGTTCTAGTTTGAAGATTCTGATTTAGACTGCAATATTTGAGATGTTTCACGAGAATTCCAGCTAGATTCAACAGCAGAGTGAAGTTGAAACGCTTTCTCCTGAGCGCCTGCGCGCACTCCCATCGCGAACAAAGCGGACAGCACACAAGCCCTATCACAGGCGAACATCGGTAACCTTACGTCTGTCCGAATTGTGGGCACCAAAGAGCCATTGTGCGGTTTGTGCCCTGCCTCTACGATTCATCAGTCGCCAGTCAGCGGCGGGAGAAACAGCGAAATGGAAGCATTCATCGAGCTCACCGAAACGCCTGATTTCATCGTTGCCAAGGCGAACGGGGCAACGCACAGAACCGTCGGCAGCATTACGTGGTTCGGCTCCTTGCTAGAACGCAACAACCGTGCCAAGGACGGCGACCGAACTCTTGAAACGATTCTCGGTGGTTGCGTCTTGTTTGGTCTGGAATCCCTCAGCCTGCTGGATTGAAGCCCACGATTAATGCAGACCGAATGCTCCGCTGTTCTCAGACACCTCAGCTTCGCCAGATCAGCGACAGGCTCGCAGCAAAGCCTCAGTCCAAGACCTACGGTTCCGCTCCAGACGACGTTTGGCCGTTTATGGCTGCGTGCTCCGTGAAGCGATTTGGTCTACGTCCTCGGCTCGCTTCGCTGTTCCAGTTCGCGGCGGTCTTTGCGTTGCTGTTTGGCTTCCTTGCGTTTGCTTCGCACTTCTTGTCTCTTGGCTTTTTTCTTTGGGGTTAGTTTTGTCATGCCCAAAGTTTCACACAGATTCCGAACCGATTGCTAGTCTGTGGGTTTCACCTGCATCATTACCAAGAACAGGCTGCTGGCGACGAGATAATATCCTTCACAAATTGAGGTGTGCTGATCATGTCTCATGGGAACCAGATTGAACTTGCACGAAAGGAAGCCAACCTCATCGCTGCTATCGAGACCATGCTCCCGGACTTTGCGAGAGCATGCCGCGCACCTGACCTCCCGATTGTCATCATGCACCAAGACGCCTTCGCCGCTGACTATCAGGAAGAGGAATATCGGCTCCTTGGCATGGCGATAAAGTTCGCTGGCATCTGCGGCAAAGATGTCCACATCGCCGGAAGGAATCGGGAGACTGTAGATGAAAGCCAGACTACTCATTGATCTTCCGAAAAGATTAATAAAGATTAATAATGCGGCGAACGCTCGGGACGGCAGCCGGAGGGGGAACGGGATGTTTCCAAGATGAACTGATGTAACCACAATGGGAGGCATCTCAAGATAGCGACAAAAAAGGCGCAAGCGGACTGGACTGGCTCTAGCCGCCTTTTCCTGTCCCGCCCTTAACTTCGCCATTGGGTACTGTGTCCGGTTTCTAACAGTCACCGATGCAATACAGGCGTATGATTGGTGAATCGCTTTACACATCCCTCCGCCGGACCCCCATCTCGGGCGTCGGTCTCTTGTGCAATCTGATGTTCGCATTCGAGGCTTCCATGCCAAAACTTTCGCGATTCCCAACCTGCTCCCTCTGCAACGAACCGATAGAGCTTGAAACTGCTAAGACCGATGAAAACGGAGATGCCGTTCATGAGGAATGCTACGCGCTCAAAATGCAACCGGAGCGCACCAAACATATCGGCATTAGCCC
>DATMQI010000324.1:0-9114 GCA_035567135.1 Terriglobales bacterium | reverse complement strand
GTAAAGAAGATCGCGTTGAAGGAGAAGATCGAGGAATCGCACGAGTTCGCCAGCAACGTGCAGGAAGCGCTGCACAGCGGCTTGGCTACCAAGAATTCCGGGATCCGCGACCGCGGGGTGAAGAAAGCGCCGTTCATCGTCTTGATTGGCGCCAATATGCCTTCGATTCTGGCGGAAATTTCCTTCGTCAGCAATCCTAGCGACGAGCGCAAGCTGCAGACTCCGGAATACCGGCAACGAATCGCGGAATCGCTGTATCGCGGAATCTCCAAGTACGTGAGCGGGCTAAGCGGAGTGAAGCTCGCGAGCAAGGTTTCAAAGGAAGAAGGGCAGTAGGTAGGAGCTACGAGCTTCGAGAGTCTAGCGTTTCCAGCATACCTCCTTAAAATTCATTCACCACAGAGACACAGAGGCACAGAGAAAGAACTAAGTCGCTGAAAAAGCAGAACTCCCGTGGAGCGGGGGCGTCGCCCGCCTGTTTTGCTTGTAACGTGCAGACGGGCGGAGACGCCCATCTCTGCAGGGCTTGGGTTCTGGAAACTTTCTTCTGTCCCCTGTAGTCTAATAGCCATAGCGATGTTTCCCGGTTTCCTATCTCGCATGAAGTGTATTCGAGTCATTTCTCCAGTATTAATCGTTCTGGTTGCAGTCTCTGCATTCGCGGGCGTGGCTCCGGCCGCGTCGAAGCCGGAGGCGCGGGCCGCAATCCTGCCCAACCGGTTTGGTGGATGGCAATTGCAGGGAACGGTGCAGACCAGCACAGATCCGGCAGTAGCTGATGCGGCCAATCCTGCGATCGTTAAAGAGTATGGGTTCACGGACTTTTCTTCCGGAACGTATACCCATGACGACGGGCGCAAGCTCACGGTGCGGGCTGCGCGCTTCAGCGACGCAAGCGGCGCGTACGGGGCGTTTAGCTACTACAAGCAGCCCGAGATGTTAAACGAAAAGATCGGGGATCAGGCGTCATCGCTCAACAACCGGGTGCTGTTCTATCGCGGCAACGTGCTGGTCGAGGCGGTGTTCGACAAGCTCTCGGTTATGTCTGCGGCGGAACTCCGGGAACTGGCCAGTGACATTCCTCTTCCGCAGGGTGGCGCACGTAACCTACCTTCGCTTCCAACTTACCTGCCCAAGCAGGACTATGTGAAGAACACCGCCAAGTACATCATGGGGCCGATGACGCTCGACAGGATCGGCTCGCCTTTATCGGCACAGTTGATCGATTTCAACGCGGGCGCGGAGGTGGTTGAGGGTACCTATCGAGGCTCGAGCGGTGAAGGAACATTGGTGTTGATCTCGTATCCAACGCCGCAAATTGCAGCAGAACATCTCAAGCGCATTGAAGCGGCGCATCCGGCGAATGGATCGCAAGGCGGCGGTTCGGGGGTCGTAGAAGTCGGCTCATTTGCTCAGAAGCGGTCGGGGCCCATCGTCGCTGTGGCTGCCGGACCGATCACGGACAGCGAAGCGAATTCGTTGCTGGCTTCCGTGCACTACGACGCGGATGTCACGTGGAATGAGAACACGTTCTTTGACAAGAAAAATAACATTGCGAATCTCTTGTGGAACGTCGTTATCCTTTGTGGCGTGTTGATGGGCATCACGATCGCCGCGGGCCTTGCATTCGGGGGCGTGCGGGTCGCACTGCAGCGCCTGTTGCCGAAACGAAATCAAAGTGCCGAAGATGATTTCATCGCCTTACACATTGATGAGAGAGCGCGCGCGACCCGAGGCGGCGTCCACGTTTCGACCGGGTCGGCGGAGCCTCACGGTGGGCAGGTGGCGAGGTAAGTACTTCAATTAAGGTGATTTACTGAACCTACAGGGTCTCGTGGTCTCATTTTGATACGCTTTCCACGGTTGTTGGCTTCTTTTGTAAATCATTGAAAAAAAAGACATTTATTATCTAAAATTTCCTTGACACCCCCCTTTTTCGGCCCATAAGATTTCGCCAGAAAGTTTTGGCGGACTTTGCCTTCCGTTAGAACTATTCTCCCTTGAAAGAAGAGGCCGCCCTTTTGCCGGGGTGGCCTTTTCGTTTTGCTGGCAGCTTTCAGCTCTCAGCTCTCAGCTCTCAAATCCCGGCTTTCAACTAAAGCCTAGGTCGTTGATTCTGGCTGGCCGACTTTGACCTTCCTCGGCCCGGATTCTCGACCTATTTCGAATACGAGGTTCAACGGAGCGACGAGCGTCTCGCCCGCCGGCTCCTTGTCGTGTATTGAAGAGAGCCAGGCGATGTGATGAGTGAACTTTCGCCCGGTGTGTGGGCGCACTAAAATTGAAATTGAGGTCACCTGCCATTTGACAGGCCGGGAGGTGGCACGATGAAGTATCTGGTCTTCCTGTTCTGGATTCCCGCCTTGATCGTTCTGTATCTAAGCATTCGTCAGGAGATTCAGGCCGACAGAGACCGCGCGGCTGCGCACGAAAGGCCGCGAGTGGCGGCGCATTCGGCACATCTACGTTAATGGCGGATGCGAAGACCGTCGCGCGGGACACCCGAGTCTCCGCTTTCAACTTCCTAGCGCTCAGGCTTGGGAGTGCGATGCGGGCAACTGGAGGCGTTAATACATTCTTCGGGAAGCATGAGGCGTTCCACCGGCCGACCGTTCACGATGTGCGATTCGATAATCTCCTCGACATCCGCGGCGGTAACGCGGCCATACCAGACACCGTCCGGATAAACCACGACGGTGGGCCCGTGTTCGCACTGATCGAGACAGCCCGACATATTCGCGCGCACTCTTTTCTTGAACCCACGTAGAGCGAGTTTCTGCTTAAACAGGAATTGTAGTTGTGCCTGGCCCGTGGGATCGCAGCAACCGCGCGGATGTCCAGGGTCGCGCTGATTGCAGCAGATGAAAAGATGCTTCTCGAACTTGGGCATATCCTCAATTTACAGGATTTTGGATAGAGGGGCGGAAGACTCCGGGCTCTGGGGGAGACTCCGTGCTCTGGGGGCGCGGCTCGTCGAATAATCCTGCTTGTGAGGTATGGGATCTCGGCTAATTAGTCTTTCAGCGGGACCATGGGCTGGTCGTTCTGGCAAAAGGTGGCAACACGCTTCAAACCGCCTTGGGCCTCGGTGACATACATGACTGGCCCGTAGCAGTACACGGCGTGGCCGTTCGCGGCGAAGTACCAGCGGCCGCCCTTCCGGGTGTGCTTGGTGGCGGTTTCGGTAATCGGGCGCGCCGGAGGCGCGAGCCTGGGGACGGGTAACGAAAACAACAGAGCTAGGGCCAGTACTTTCATATCGTTCTCACAGAACCGGAAGACGGAGCCGAGCGAAAACTTAAATCGACATCAAAGTTCTACGAGCATCTGCAATATCCGAGGCCGGCACGGGCGGTTTTTCGGGCAGGGGTCTCTGCGCCTTGTGATTCTTCGCCGTACTGGTTTTCTCAGATGGGACTGCCTGGGTGGACGGAGCTTGAACTGGGGCACTGGCATGCGCGTTCGCGGAAGGCTTGGGGGCTTGAGCCTGCTGGATCGCTTTGCCCTTCATGGCGGCCAGCGCGGTGCTGTCACCGACCAGCTGCTGAATGAGCGTGCGCTGCGATTGAATGGTGCTGCCTTGTTCCACGATCAGAAGGGTCATCAGACCGTAGGAAATCAGGAATAGGGCCGTGAGGATCGGCAGCATACCATGCTTTGATTTAGGTTGAACTTCCGAAGTACCGAACAGTGTCGTCACTTGCGCCCCCGGTAAATCGCCCATTTTGCGGGCACCCGAAGAAGTGCAGCTTGTGCACCAATAAATGCGGGTTGTGCAAATAATTGATTTTTCGGAGGTTAACTCTAATTTTGGAGAGTGCCACAAAGTGGCAAACTGCAAGTCGCTGCACATATTGGTAACTAGGTGTGGATTACTGCGGTGACTGCGTTTGCCGGAAGCCGCGCCCGGCAAGGGTTCTGAACGTGCTTACGGTTCTCCGAATCAGGCGAGCGGTCGGTTCTGGTGCAACTCTATTTGCCGCCCATCACCAGCTTGGCGATGGTCGCCAACTGCATATTGGAGGTGCCTTCGTAGATCTTGCCGATCTTGGAATCGCGCCAGTATTTTTCTACCGGATAGTCCTTGGTGAAGCCGTAGCCCCCATAGATTTCGATGGCTAACGAGGTCACGCGTTCGGCGACTTGCGAACAGAACAGCTTCGCCATGGCAGCTTCCTTGACGAAATTCATGCCGGCATCTTTCATGCGGGCCGCGTTGTAGACGAGCATGCGGGCGGCCTCGATGTCGGTGGCCATCTGGGCGATCTGGAACTGGATGCCCTGGAAATCGGCGAGGGACTTGCCGAACTGTTTGCGCTCCTGGGCGTACTTGGCGGCATACTCCCAGGCGCCGCGGGCGACGCCGAGCATCTGGGCGCCAATGCCGATGCGGCCTTCGTTCAAAGTTTCAATCGCGATCTTGTATCCTTTGCCGACCTCGCCGAGAACGTTAGCCTTGGGAACTTTGCAGTCTTCGAGGATCAACTCGCAAGTCGAAGATGCCCGGATGCCGAGCTTGTCCTCTTTCTTGCCCACGCTGAACCCCGGGAAATCTTTCTCGATGATGAAGGCGGTGATGCCTTTGTATCCGGCGGAGGGATCGACGGTGGCGAAGAGGATGAAGAGGCCGGCTTCCTTGCCGTTGGTGATCCATAGCTTGCGGCCGTTGAGAACATAGTCGCTGCCTTTGAGTTCGGCCTTGGTTTGCAGCGCGAAGGCATCGGAGCCGGAACCGGCTTCGCTCAGGGCGTAGGCACCCACGGTGTCGGCGACCATGCGCGGGAGATAACGCTTGCGTTGCTCCTCGGTGGTCCAGCGAAGGAGTGCGTTGTTGACGAGCGTGTTCTGCACATCGACGACTACCCCGGCGGAGGCGTCGGCGCGTGAGAGTTCCTCGACGGCGAGGATGGCTTCGAAGAATCTGCCGCCTCCACCACCGTATTGTTCGGGAACCTCGATGCCCATGAGGCCGAGCTGAAAGAACTGGTGAATGAGTTCCTTCTCGAAAACGCCCTTCTCGTCCATTTCCTTGGCGAGGGGACGAACACGTTCCTCGGCGAACTGCCGGACGTTGTCACGAAACAGGATTTCGTCTTCGGTGAGCGAGGTCAGCGGGGCAGGGTTAGCGACGGGAGCAACAGTTTCCGGCATACGAATACCTTCAAGTCGAGAATGGCAAATTTACAATTTTAGCACTGGCGGGAGTACTAGCTTTTTGGGGGTTCCGTGCGTTGGAGCGACCGCGCCCAAAGGCGCAGTTGAAGAGAAAGCCAGAAGGCGTGCCCTGATGCGAGCGATTACCTAGCCAATTACTCAAAAAGGAATGGTTCAAGAGCGAAGAAGAGACGTTCGAATCAATCTGCAAACGAAAGAACCCTCACTGAGGTAGGCCTAATTGCTTCAGTAGGGTGGAATAGCGCGGATCGCTGTGCCACTGTTCCAATGGGTGAACGATTTTGATGTTCTCCAGCGCTCCAGACTTTTCAGCTCGAGCCTTGTCCAGCCAGGCAAAGCTTTGTTCCTTATCGCCGAGGAAGGCATATTCATAGGCAATTTCAGCTGGATCCACATAGCGGTGCTTTGCCAGTTGCTTCCGTAATTCGATTTCTCGCTCCACGGACGCTTTAAGACCCGACTTGGCATAAACCTTAGCTACCTCTTCGGCGATTGCCAGATCATCCTGGTCGTTCGCAAGGGTCGCAGATTTCCTCCATTGTTCCAGCGAGAGGTCATACTTACCTGTATCCCGGTAGGCAACCCTAAGCATGTTGTGGGCATATGCGAAGTTTACATCCATGTCCAGCGTCTTTTTCAGCTGATCGATGCACTCCTCATACTGGTGTGCATTGCAGAGTATCTGTCCCAGGTTCGAGTTATATTGCAAATTCAAGGGATCGAGTTCGACGGCGCGGCGAATATGGGACAAGGCTTCCTGGTCGCGGCTCTCCCAAGACAGGAATAGTCCATACCAGTGATGGGCGTTCGGGAGATTCGGGTTTAGCTCAAGAGCCCGTCTAAATTCGACTTCCGCACCCGCAAAATCAAACAGGCTCCAATTCGCGGCGGCCAATGCGGCGTGGGCTTCGGCCGACGTATTATCAATTGCCAAAGCTTTCTCCGCTGCCGCCTTCGCTTTCGGAGCAGCCTCGTTCTCAGGGATGGGTTCGTAGTCGGGGGCAGTAACGTAATAGTTGGCCAACCCGGCATATGCAGCGGCATAACCGGGATCCTTTTGTATCGCCTGATTGAAGTAGCCCTTTGATTTTTCCAGTGCCTCAGGAGTGCGTTGTCCCCAGTAGTAGATACCCTTGAGATAGAGCTGATAAGCCTCGGGATTATTGGTGCCGCCTTTCACAATCTGCGTCTTCGTTTCACCGGACAGACGCTCCCGCAATTTGGTAGAGATGGCTCCCGTAATTTCCTGCTGTACCGCCAGCGCGTCCGAAAGCTTACGGTCGTATCGTTCTCCCCAAAGATTCCGGTTGGTGCGGGCATCAATTAATTCAGCGCTGATAGTGAGCTCATCGCCCCGCTGTACGATACGGCCGGTGACGAGCGCCTCGACCTTCAAGTCCTTGGCCACAGTTTGAGGATCGACATCGCGTCCCTTGTATCTGGAGACCGACGACCGGGTCATTACGGCGAGGTTCGGAAGCTCAGAGAGGTTATTGATCAAGGTCTCGGTGATGCCGTCACTCAGGTACTCGGAGTTGGGATCGTTGCTGACGTTCACAAAGGGCATAACAGCGACAGATGAGATCTCCCGGTGATCGCTTCGGTTCCTCCAAAGGAAGGTTGCGCCAACCAGGAGCGCCACTATGACCACAGCGTAAGCTGCCGAAACAACCATCTTTCGCTTCGCGGGTTTGGATGGTTCCAAAGCAACTTCGACGCGCGCCGAACTAGAATCCCGCCGCATGCGCTTCAGGTCGGCCAGCATTTCCGCAGCGCTCTGATAGCGTAAGCCCCGGTCCTTTTCGAGCGCCTTGTTGATGGTTCGATCGAGCTCGGCAGGCAGCTGCGGGTTGACCTTTGTAACCGAGGGCGGCGTTTTATGAAGAAGGGAATCGAAGATGACTGCGGAAGTGGTTCCAGTGAACGCCATGCGTCCGGTCGCCATTTCATAAAGAACCACGCCGAAAGAGAACAAATCCGTGCGCTGGTCAAGTTCTTCGCCTCGGGCTTGCTCAGGCGACATATAGGCTATCGTGCCCACTGCGGTTCCCGGACTGGTCAAGTTTTCATCTATGGTCGCGCCTTCCGGTGCAGCCGATTGTGCTCCGGTGACTTTTGCCAGCCCGAAATCCAGAATCTTGGCCTGCCCGCGCTTAGTGATGAAGATATTTGCGGGCTTGATATCTCGGTGCACAATCTTTTCTGTGTGCGCCGCATCAAGCGCGTCCGCGACCTCAATCGCGAGCGAAATCAGTGTCTCGGTTTCCATCGGGTGGCCGTTGATGCGGTGCTTCAGCGTGATCCCGTCCAGAAATTCCATGGCGATGAAGGCATGCCCGTCCTCTTCGCCAATGTCGTAGATCGTGCAGATGTTGGGGTGGTTTAGGGCCGACGCGGCCTGTGCTTCACGTTGGAAACGGGCGAGCGCTTGCGAGTCACGTGCAACTTCCAGCGGAAGAAACTTGAGCGCGACATAGCGGTGCAAGCGTGTGTCTTCGGCCTTATAGACCACTCCCATGCCGCCGCCACCAAGCTTTTCGACGATGCGGTAGTGCGAAATGGTCCGGCCGATCACTGGCAGCGAATCTTACGTGGGAGAAATGGGCAAGTCAATGAATGCAGAGAGGTTGGCCCGCCATAGGCGGACTGTTGCGCAATATATATCACGCTGACTACGCAATCGCGGAGCCAAGCGTCGACCCGGAATGTTCATCAAGGTATACTGCGCAAATTCCAACCACCGTATTACGCAGAGTTCATCATGGCCACCGCGACAATCCCTGAGGAGAAACTGGCTGGGCCCGAACTGATCGATCCGGCGCAGGAGACGAGCTGCTGCATCGTCGGCGCTGGCCCGGGAGGGATGATGCTGGCGCTTTTGCTGGCGCGGGCCGGGGTCAAAGTCACGCTGCTGGAGGCGCACAAGGATTTTGACCGCGAATTTCGAGGGGATACGCTGCATCCATCCATCCTGGAAATTCTCGATCAGATGGGATTGGCCGAGCGGCTTCATCAACTTCCTCACAACAAGATTTATGGTCCGACGTTCCAGTCGTCTGGGATGAGCTTCTCGCCTATCGACTTTCGGCGCTTAAAAACGAAATTTCCCTACATCATGCTGCTTCCGCAAACCAAGTTTCTGGAATTCCTGGCGGCGGAGGGGAAGAAATATCCGAACTTCCGACTACGCATGGTGGCAAATGTGGGACAACTGATCGAGAGCGAGCATGGAGTGGAAGGCGTGCGCTACCGGAGCACGGCAGGCTGGCACGAAGTGCGTGCTCCGCTAACCATTGGAGCAGATGGCAGATTTTCGAAAGTGCGTCAGCTGGCGGGCTTTGAGCCGGTGAAGACTTCCCCGCCCATGGATATCCTATGGTTTCAGTTACCCCATCTGCCGGGGGATGAGCATTCCGACCGCGTGATGGGCGGCTTTGGCAACGGGCGGTTGCTCGCCGTGTTTGATCGCATTGACTACTGGCAGATCGGGTACGTATTTCCCAAAGGACAATACCAGCAGGTGCGGTCCGCAGGCCTGGAAGCGTTCCGGAAATCAATCGTCGAAATCGAGCCTGATTTCGCAAAGCACGTGGAAGCGCTGAGGGAGTGGCATCAGTGCTCGCTGCTTTCGGTGGAATCGAGCCGGTGCCTGGTCTGGTACAAACCTGGACTTCTGCTGATTGGAGATGCGGCGCACGTGATGTCTCCGGTGGGCGGGGTGGGGATCAATTATGCGGTGCAGGATGCCGTGGTAGCGGCGAACGTATTAACAGAGCCATTGCGAAATGGACACGTGCGGGTGGAGGACCTGGCCGAGGTGCAGGGGCAGCGCGAATGGCCCACGCGGGTGATGCAGGCGATCCAGTCGGCGATGCAGACCCGCATGATTGCGAGCGTGCTGCAGACGCAGGGAACACTGCGGATTCCGTGGATCGTGCG
>DATMQI010000323.1:0-10269 GCA_035567135.1 Terriglobales bacterium | reverse complement strand
CTTCCCGGCTTCCGACTCCCGCAACGGTTCGGCATCGCGGAGATCATGCGCCATTGCACTTGCCTGGTTGACCCGATCTCGCGAGCGAGAGAGCCCTACAGCCAGCACGAGCGCCACAGAGATGATTATCGAAGGCAACATTTTCATCGCGAGTTCCGCCTACAGCGATCTGCGGGCTTTAGTTTCCCTGTTCTGCTCGCAATTAGGCTGCCGACACGCCGGTCGTTGATGGCTCTGGCCGTCTCCTTACGCTCTTGGGTGTCGATATATGGACTTGCTGTCGAACAGATGGACCCGGAAAGTGAACTTCGTGTCAAAGGCTGGACGGCGAGGCTGAGTGAGGGACACAGACCGCTCCCAAACTTGCAGGCAACTGCTTGCCGATGAAGTGAATACCCGTGCTTCTCGCAGCTGGCGATCAAAATGCCTTAAGACTGGCAGGAATCGGCACCTCATGTCAGTGTTCAGCAGATCGTCATTTTCTTCGCTCTCAGCGCAGTTCTCGCTTGACGCGGCAACCAGAGTATTAATCCTGCGCTGGCCGATCTCTTTCGCCAGACCCGATGCAGCTGATCACCACACGCAATACCGCCAGTACCGCCGAGCCGAGGCCAGTTAGGATCACGACTTATGGAAGTTATTCAGACTGATTCCCGGATCGCAAAAGCAGTTCGGCTCTTGAATGAAGACCCCTCTCGCACGCTCGCTGATCTTGCCTGCGGTTGTGCCCTGAGCCTCTCGCGGCTGAGCCATTTGTTCAGAGCTGAGACCGGTCTCACCCTGAAGGAATTTCGCCGCAACCGCCGCCTTGAGGCGGCGATGAAGATGTTGGCCACGACCGATATGCCGATTAAACAGATCGCATACGCGCTTGGGTATCGTCACACGTCTAGTTTCGTGAGAGCCTTTGAGGTTCATGCGGGGGTGTCCCCCAGCGACCATCGGCGGTCTGAAATTCGAGACCATCACGCAGCAGTTTCTTCTAATAACAGCCTGAATGCCGTCGCTTATGTTCAGCTAGATCAAGTGAGAGATGCTCAGAGCCATCGACGTGTATCTGTGTCTGTGAGTCCAGGGGAGTCCCAAGATGTGGGTTAGGCAATACTCCGACGATGGGACCGGAACTTGCTATGACATCTGTGTAGAGAAATGAGGAGCAAGCTGCTCCTTATGTGTTTGTTCGAAATCGCGTAAGGAGAACCGTTATGAAGGAAACAATTAGTTACCTGATGAGCATGCTCCTGGCCGTTGTGGCCATATGTCCCTCTTTCGCTTTCGCAGCTGATAACGAAAAAGACGCGAGCCGCTTGGAGAACAGCGGCACCGTGTTGAAGGAAATTCTTGATGTTCCAGACGACATCCCACAGGACTTGCTCGACAAGGCAGATTGTGTGGTTGTTTTTCCGTCTGTTCTGAAGGCCGCGTTCATTGTTGGTGGAAGTTACGGGCGAGGTGCAATGTCGTGTCGCAAGGGGCAAAATTTCAGCGGACCATGGGGAGCGCCCACCATGATGGCTCTTGAGGGCGGCAGCTTTGGTTTCCAAATCGGTGGCGAGGCCACAGACTTTGTCCTGCTGGTAATGAACGAACGCGGTGCGAGTGGAATTCTTACCAGTAAAGTCAAGCTTGGAGCGGATGCGTCGGTTGCGGCAGGCCCCGTAGGCCGCACAGCTTCCGTAGAAACGGACGCCACCCTGCGTGCCGATATCTTGAGCTATTCTCGCGCGCGCGGAGCGTTTGCAGGGGTTGCACTCGAGGGTTCAACCATTCGACCCGACAATGGCGCCAATAAACAGATTTACGGACGGGAAGTCCCCGCAAGAGACATCGTGCTGTCTGGGCATGTTGCCACACCCCCAGCGGCTAAGAGAATGGTTTCCACACTCGACTCCAGGACTCCGAAGCATAAATCCTAACCCGGCAGGAATCAGGTTGGCACGTCATAACGCGAACGTAAGGACTGACCAAGCAACGTAGATCGTGAGATTCAGCCGCATGGGTCCTGTACGCCTCATTTCATGGCGATCATGGATGTATCCGCGAGGACTACGATCGCGCGGGCTAACGCGTGCTTGTAGGGGCGAGGTGAGAGACGATTTCGTGTTTACTGCACTCGCGAAAGGGAACCCGGCTCCTGCGATTCTGGGTTCACCGCGTCTTGGTGACGGGATCGGGAAATCCCCAGCTTTTGCATCTTGTGGATCAATGTCGTGCGCTTCAATCCGAGTTTCGCTGCCGCTCCTTTTGGACCGCCGACTACCCAACCGACGGATTCAAGCGTGCGCAGAATCAAAATGCGTTCGGAGTCCTTTAGAGTGGTTGCGGCTGTAGAGGAGCTGATCGACGAAGTTTCTGCCGCCGGCAGAGGATTGGGAAGGACGCCATCATTGGAAAGGATCACGGCACGTTCGATCAGGTTCTGCAGTTCACGGATGTTGCCTGGCCACTCGTACGACGTGAGCGCAGACATCGTGTTCGGGGGAATGTGCTCGATCTGGCGACTCATCCGACGGGCATAAATCTCGACAAAGTGCGCCACGAGGGCGGGAATATCTTCGCGACGTTCCCGCAAGGGCGGCAACAAAACCGGAAATACATTCAGACGATAGTAAAGATCACTGCGAAACTCACCCCGGTTCGCCATCTCCATGAGATTACGGTTGGTGGCAGCCACCAGCCGAACATCCACTTTGTGGGTGCGGGCGCTACCCAAGCGCTCGAACTCCTGCTCCTGCAGAACACGCAATAATTTCGGCTGCAACACTGGCGGAATATCTCCCACTTCATCCAGAAAAAGTGTGCCTTTGTCGGCCAGCTCAAATCGCCCCACCTTTTGCGTAATAGCCCCAGTGAAGGCACCCTTCTCGTGGCCAAAAAGTTCACTCTCTAGCAGATCCAGCGGAATGGCAGCGCAATTCAGCCTTACGAAGGGTCGTCCACAACGTGTGCTGAGGTTATGAATCGCGTGCGCGATCAGCTCCTTTCCGGTGCCTGTCTCTCCCTGGATAAGAACCGTGGAATCCGTAGGCGCTACCCGTTCGACTTGGTCGAGCACCGATTCCAGAGCAGGACTATTGCCGATGACCTGCTCGAATCTACGGTCATAAGACCCTTGATCAGCACTCACGAATCTTTGCACAGCTCCCACTGAAAACCTCCTGGCAACCCACGCGCTCGTTATCCGGCTCAGTCCTCCAGAGCCGCTCGAACGTTCTCGAGCAGGACCTCATCATCAAACGGTTTGGCCAGGAACTCCACTGCGCCTGCTCTTAGCGCCTGCATACGCATTTTCGTGTCGCCGTGTGCCGTGATGAAGATGGTCGGAATTCTGCAATGTTCAGCGTTGAGTTTGGCCTGGAGTTCCAGACCGGACATTCCCGGCATGCGAATATCCGCGATCAGGCATGCAGTCTGCTGGTGCTGGCCGGACCTCAGGAATTCTTCTGCTGATGCAAACGCCAGTGACGACAATCCGACGGATTTAAGCATGCTCTGCAATGCACCGCGCATCAACTCATCGTCATCGACGATCGCGATCAGTTTTGCCTTTGTCTGGGTAGCCATGGTGACAACGTATCGCTCCGTCGACCACGGCGCAATCATGCTTTGGTATGAGGTCTATAATACGTGCCTGAACACGCTGGAGGCAGCTGCGAGCGTAGTTCGTGCGCGCCCCTGCCGGTGAAACCTTCGACATGACGGTTTCGAGTGAACTGTCGAAAGCCCGTAGCAGATTCGGTGACATACCCGCTTTTGAAACGAGCGCGGGTGCATCCTTAGCCGTCCGGACGGCTGTAGACTGTGCAAGCGCGGACGTGGCTGTCAGGAAACAGGCAACGACGCCGTATTTCCATCCACAAATGACCTTTTAGACCCAGGCTTTGGCGCCCAACGCCAAATCTACTGTCATGGCATATGTGCAATACATCAGCCAGATAGCGGTAATCAGTTGAAACAGCCCTACCAGGCGGCCACCCAGACTCCACGACAGTAAGCGCGTAGGAATCTCAATCGCATAAATCAATGTCAGGCCGACAAAGATAAGCATTACGGGGATATCTCCCGCGCGGCGAAAAACGTCAACACCAACAATGCTGAGAAACAGGAATGCTATGGCCATCCAGCCATCCGGCTGGGAGCTTGAATCTATATATCGACGGTAAGACATCGCGAACCAATGGATGCCATATGCTGTAAAGGCCAGGCTGGCCATATACAGGGGAGCTGCTTTCCCAAAGACGTTGAACCAAGTTAGTCCGGTCAGTAGATAGACACCGGTTAGGAATTGCATGAACCCCGGCATCCAAAAACCCCATAAGCCCAGCGTGCGGTTGACTTCGGGAGTGCTTTTTGGAAAACCAAATAAAGCCTGGCCACCCCAGATGAAGTAGCCGGTCCCCAAGCCAAAAAAGCCGATCGCGACCGGCACAAACGGCGAACTCGCAAATGTGAATACTTGCTCTGCCATCTTGGCCTCACTTTCTCACATGACGATTGCACGTTTTATTCCAGTCCACAGACGGATGGACAGAGAACCGCGAGCGCAACAGATTCATTCACTTAAGGGCCGGTGATTCTCCGATTATCTGGGCGTTCGCTTGAATCTCCACTTTCATCGGAAGAGGTGGTACGTGGGACCGTCCAAATGCCGACGCGATATCAGCCTACCGACACTCGAGACGTTGCTGTTTACTGCTGAACGCAAAGCGTGGCAAAGACCGGCGCTAAGGGCGAGGGAGTTCGAAGTCCGAATGCAATCAGTCGAGATAGCGACTAGTCGAATTCTGGTGGGCGTTCCACGGTGGCGGAGGTGTGCACGCTGGCGGAGGCCATGTTTCAGGCCGAGCGGAGTCCTGGAGTTGTCTCTCAACAAGTACCGGAGAGCTATCGCTTTGCGTTGGCGCTGTCCGTTAGACTGGTGAATACCATTCTTACAAAAACATCCGGAGATACATAACCCCGGCCCCATTGGGCGTCGAAGTCTCTGGTCGGTGCTGCGGCTACTGCTTCGTCCATTGTCCTTCCTGCTCCAACCAATGCCTTGATGCGCTGCCGGACCTGCACGAGCATGTCACGATAGTTCTCGAGATCTGAACGAGTCGCTACCGGCCCGTGCCCTGGGACAATCTTCGTCTGCTCGTCAGTTTGCGCGAGAATTTCATTGAGAGAGTAAATAATCCCATCGATGGACCCATCCGACGCCAGATCGATGATGGGGTAGAACGGATTCGAGAAGATGTCTCCTACCACGGCGATGTTCGCCGGAGCAATGTAGATAATTGTGTCTCCGTCCGTATGGGAAGGGCCGTAGTTGACCAATGTCAGCTGCTGACCGCCCTGACGCAGCCTCATACTGCTTGAGTAGGTTTTTGTTGGCAGCGCCTGGGCTGGATAATGACCATCGCGCAGACCAATGAACGGCACATTCTGCACCGACGATAAACGCTGCTTGACGTTTTCCTGGGCTATGATCATCACACTCTCGGAGCCCAAGTACACATTGCCCCCGGTATGATCAAAGTGCCAATGAGTATTGACCAGGCGTGTCACCGGTCGTGCTGTCGCTTTGAAACTTGCATCCACTAGCTCACCAACTCGCGAATCCAATCCGCTGTCGATTAGCAATGTACTGCCGTCGTCGACAATGGCCGTAACGTTTCCTCCGTCTCCAGTAAATACCCATATGCCGTTGTCCAGAGAAATGGTTTTCAGCGGGGTGCTCTCAAACTGTTCAGTGGCTTTCTGGATCACGGTCTCGCCCGTTGCCACCTGTCCCGCCACCGGCATGGCTGCTCCAGTGGTCAACAAGACGAAGACAATCAGCTGAATAGAGGTAAATGCCAGCCTGATTTTCTGAAGAATTCGTTGCACTCTGTTCTCCTCTTCCCGGAATTAGCCCTCATGGCCAACCCCTTCGGAACTGCCGTGCCAGTTTCCATATGCCACTCATGCGACAGTCTCGGCAAAGGCTTCGATCTGGTTTGCTTCCTCATCCGTGAGGCGCAACTCGCCGGCCTGCATGACACCTTCAGCCTGACGCGCATTGCGGGCGCCGACGATCGCCCCAGTCACGGCTGGATGGTGCAGTGTCCAAGCGATTGCTACCTCTCCCGCCGACCGATTGTGGCGCCGGGCAATCTCCTGCAAGCGTTCAGCCAGCGTCAGATTGTGTGAGAGATTCGGTTCTGTAAAGTCGGGATGCCCTCGGCGCCAGTCATCCTTTGGTAGTCGGGCGGCGCGCTCGCGCGTCATCGCACCCGTCAAGAGACCGGAAGCCATCGGCGAATAAACGATGACCCCAATTCCCTCACTCAGGCAGTAGGGCAGAAGTTCGTCTTCGATCTCACGATGCACCAGCGAATAGCGTGGCTGGAGAGAGGTCACCGGAGCAATGGCTTGGGCGCGCTGCAATTGCTGGACATCGAAGTTGGAGACTCCAATCCAACGTACCTTGCCTTCGCGCTTCAGGTTGGCGAGCGTGGACCATCCCTCTTCCAGTGCGGCGGAGTCTGGATCCGGAGGCCAGTGGACCTGGTAAAGATCGATTACGTCGACGGAAAGGCGGCGAAGACTGTCCTCGACTTCGCCGCGGATGGAGTCGGCACTCAGTACTTTCTGCACCTCACCCGTGAGATCCGGTCGCAGGCCGCATTTAGTAAAAACGTAAGGCCTCGACCCGCGCCAGTCCTTCAGCGCACGGCCGACCACTTCCTCGGAGTGTCCGAGGCCGTAGACGGCGGCCGTGTCGATCCAGTTGACGCCCAGTTCGAGCGCACGGTGAATGGCGGCGATCGACTCGTTATCATCCTGCGAGCCCCAAGCGAACTGCCAGCCCGAACCACCGATGGCCCAGGCCCCGTAGCCCACTCGCGTAATCTTCAGGTCAGAGTTGCCAAGCCTACGCATTTGCATCTCAGTCTCCTTTCAAAGTTCAGGGCGGACCTTCGGCGGTGAGTTCCTTATTTGTCCGCACTCACACGTGCGTAAGGGCCACTGCTGTTCTTGAAGCGCTCAGTTCCCCTGTTGGCCCTGGTGATGTGCCGGCACGTGTTCCTGGGCTTCTGCCACCTCGCTGATCCTCTTTTCGTATCGGGACTCAAGCACCTGACTACCGGTGGGGTTGCCTTCATCGAACACCTTTGCGAGGAAGTAGCGATTACCGTACTTGTTGAAAATCAATTCGCTCTTGGCCGGTGCGGAGCTGGCCTGTGAGCGCCCAACTTCGAAGAGAGCGGAAGTTGAATTGTCCACGCTAATGATTTCCATGACCGTCAGATCGGTGTTTTCCAGCATGCGAATGGTGTACTTACCAGGCGGAAGTTTGGCGTTTCCGGCATGGAACTGAAATGGGATATCGACTTCCAGGTTCCCGACAATCTGTGCCTGTGCTTTGGTTGAATGCATCGTTAGAACAAACACTAACGCGACGAACAATGAGAGTAGTTGGTGACTTCCTGTCTTCTTCAGTTTCATAGTTTCTCCTTTTCAGATCGTGCAACAACACTCCTTACTCGACTCGGTGTAGCAGACTTGTGTTAGCCCTTTTGCGAGTCCGGAGGGAACTTCTTGAACATCTTGGCGACACCCTTCTCCAGGTTCTTTTCATTTTTCTCGGCCTTGTTGGATACCATATCCTCTGCACTGCCGCGCCAAATCAACTGCTTGGTTTTTGCGTCGTACAAATCTATAACCAAGGTTCCCTCTTTGTAGTCCTGCTCGGTTGTGGTCGACTCACCGAATCCTCCGCCCCCGAATCTTCGCCAGCCCCATCCACCACCAAAGCCGTCATAGAATGTTTGAAGTGATCTCTGAGTCTGGCTAGTCTTAATGGCAACAACGGCTACATCGCCACCGCTGGCAACCTGCGTCCACCCCTTGGCTGCTAATTGGGCATCCACCGCGTTCTTGATTCTGGCGTCCCAGAGCGAATTCGCAGGCTTGATTTCCTGCCACGAATAGGTTTTGTACTGAGAGAAATTGGCTTGATGGTCAAAATCGGTTCTGACCTGCTGCGCAAATGCGGTTCCCAGCGCAACCAGGAAGACTACTGTGCAAACTGCGGTACGGCTAATAGGCTTCATTTAAGCCTCCTTTTCGGATGTGAAGAGTGCACTTGGATTTCCAAACATCTTTGGCACTCAAAACAACCCATTCGTTGCACTAGCGCGCAGCTTGCGAGTTCGTCCTTCTGAAAATTCGACGAACGGCAGGGCCACACCGTCGATTTGCTGACTTACTGTCCGCATGCCGACGCAGTAATGATTCATTTCATTCGCCCGGTCCCGATGTTTCGCTAGGAGAACGTTGACGCTGACACAATGGTGATGTAGCGACGGATTGGCGATTGAAGCTCTAGTGAGAGGGTCAGGAGATGGTATTCAAAGTAGGGACATCGTGGCAGGTCGTTCTTTCTGTTTCAGTGCCATCCTCATCTGCGGACAACTGCTCATTAATCTCGATCGCCCCAAGGCCCGCACGCAATCTCGGCCGTATTAAATGTGGGGATTCAAATGACGATCAGATCGCTGCCTTTCGGGATGTTGTTGTCGACCGACAGGACAGTTAAGTGAATTGCATACGCAGTGAACTCCCGTCACTGCTCCAGCCTCGCACGTGCGTTTAGTCCTCACTTCGGGTTCTCCCTGCCTGTTACCGCGAAAATCAGCCGAGACGAACGGCGTAGCGGCAACTGCTAACAAATAGCAGGAGATGCTAACGCAAGCCGGTTGACAGTCACATAGTGGTGGCAACACTCTTAGCCCAGGCAATCGTCCCTTCGTCTGTAAGCCGGGAGGGTTCGGTGTTTGGCGTATCTAACGACACGGAGAATTCTCATTAACCTTGGACGGACCTATCTTGGACCGCAGAACTAAGATATCCGAGAGTGTGCCGCCTATCGTATCCACCCTGAACGATGACCCACGAAAGGGGCGTGTATGAATCGTCGAAGGTTGACGACAATATCGATTGTTGTACTTTGTGGGATAGCGCTCTGCATTTCGCTCCCCGCAGGAAAGGTGTCCGCCCAGAACGCAGTCGCGCAATCAGGGTCGGACCAGAACATATCCAACCCTGAGGATCAGAATCAACAAGATGCTCACACCAAAGGCGGGATCTACAACCCGTACCCGCCTGGCATTCTGCCGCCCGATTTGAATCCAGAAGTGGAAAGGGTGCTGCGTGAAATTCGCGTGGTTGAGAAGCGAGCTCTCGCACGGTGGCGAACTCTGACGCCCCCGACTCTGACCGGTCAGCCGCCAATACTGAAGGGCACGGGAACTGAGGCGATCGAAACCCTCGGCGAGCTCATGCAGTACGATCACAACATTTCACCCAACAGGAATGTAGCCTGTGCTTCCTGCCACATGCCCTATGTAGCCTTCAGCGGACCGATCCCGTCCGTCAATCTGACCATGATCGCCTATCCCGGAACAGTTCACTTTCGGGCGGGCAAGCGGACGGCCCAGCGCTACACCTATGCGCCGTTCTTCCCGGTACTCCAGTTCAACGAAGAGCAGGGTCTGTTCTTTGGTGGAAATTTCTGGGATTCACGCGCGACCGGATATTTGCTAAGGAGTCCCGACGCCCATCAGTCACAGGGTCCTCCCGTCGATACCCAGGAGATGGGCTTCCCTGACACTGCTTGCATAACCTTCCGGCTTTCGCAGGCTAACTACAGACCCCTGTTTGAGGAGGTGTTCGGGAAGGGCTCATTCGACATCCACTTTCCAGCCGATACTGAGCAGATTTGCCACACGCCCGGAGGGGCCGCAAAGCTCGGCGGGAGCACCACCCCGGTTCGGCTGAGTCCGGCAGATCGCACCAGGTCAAACCAGGTCTATGACCACTGGGCCCAGTCCCTCTCCGCCTACGAGCAGTCGGTGCAGGTAAGCGCCTTCTCGTCGAAATTCGACGCGTACCTCAAGGACTCAGTGAACAATCCGCTGACAGCTGACGAGTTGGCGGGCTACAACCTCTTCCGCGGCAAGGGGAATTGCAACTCATGTCATCTCGATGGAAGATCAACCGCCCCGGCTCCCTCCGCTCCCACCAGCGAAGACACTGGCATGCCGGCCAGCGCAAATCCACTCTTCACCTGCTTCGGCTCAGCCAACGAGGGTCTCCCTCTGAATCCCAGAGATGCTATCTATTACCAGAACACTCCTGATCAGTTCGGGTTCACGGCCAACCCCGACGGCTTTGCCTTCAGGGATTTGGGATTGGGAACCTTCCTCCGGAGCGGTCCGGGTACCTGGCCCAACCCGAACG
>DATMQI010000322.1:0-3034 GCA_035567135.1 Terriglobales bacterium | reverse complement strand
AAGTTGCGGGACGAGTGCTTGAACGCCAGCTGGTTTGGAGATTTGTGGGATGCGCGGCGGAAGCTCGCGGCGTGGAAGGAGGAGTACAACGAAGAGCGGCCGCACAGCAGTCTGGGGTACTTGGCACCGGCGGAGTTCGCGCGGCGAGCGGCGACAGCCATCGCGGAAAAAAGCACCAGTCTTGGGTGAACCCGGATAGTGAGGAAAATCATTTGCGCACTGTTTGACGTCGAACGAAGAGCGTTGTCCAATGAAGGTGACGCAGCGGCTGGCGCCTAAGTATCCCGTATGAATATCCTGAACTGAAACTTAGGGAGGATTCTTACGCCGACATGAAAATCTATTTTGGCTTCACCGTCGCGGGGGATCGCTCCTCTATGGAGGCGGCGAGGAAAATTGTGGAGTTGGTTGTCCAAATGGGCCACGAGGTGCTCACGGGCCACCTGTTGAGGGATGACGCATGGGAGGCAGACCGGCTCATCACGCCGCAGGAAGTCTATCGACGGGACATGCGATGGCTTGCACAGTGTGACCTGTTTATGGCTGAGGTTTCCGGTTCTTCCTTTGGCGTGGGCTTTGAAACTGGCTACCTTCTCGGAGCCACCACAAAGGACGTGGTCTTGTTCTACCGGAGGGCCGCCGAAAGAAAAATATCTCTGCTAATCACTGGTATCGCCCATCCGCATTGCACGCTGGCGCCATATTCAGATCTTGACGAAGTGGAGAATTGGATCAGGAACGCCTTGCCGCAATTAAAATCCTTCCCAGTCCAGGATCAGTTGGGAAGCTAGCTGTTCTCGGTTAAGAATTGTATTGATTGCGGCCGGCCATTACGCCGCCGTCAACATCCCAGATGGCGCCAGTAACCCAGCTCGATTTGTCCGACAGCAGAAACGCAATGGCTTCGGCAACTTCTTCTGGGCGTCCGATACGACCGATGGGGTGGAAACCGTTGAAGCCTTGAAGGACCGTGCTTACTTGTTCCTTAGGAATGAACCCTTCAAAGATTGGAGTGTGCACAACTGCGGGGGAGACTGCATTCACCCGAATACCGACGCTCGCGAGTTCCATGGCAAGATGCTGCGTCAGTGAGTGCAAGCCCGCCTTTGCCATGGAGTAGGCGGAAGAGGGCGTCGCTTGCACAGCTTGCCTGGCCCACATCGAGCCGATGTTCACGATGGCGCCGCCCTTCTTTCCAGCGACCATGTTCTTGGTCACACATTGCGTGATGAAAAAGATCGCCCTATTGATGTCGAGGTAGCGATCATAGTCAGCCTCGGTGTGTTCGAGAAACGGTTTGGGGAGGAAAACGCCGGCGGCGTTCAGCAACAAGGTGGCGTCGCCGTGTTCTGAATCGAGACGGTCCAGAAGTCCAGCGCGCTCACTGCTGTTGGTCACGTCCGCGGTTTCGCCGAAAACCGGACCATACAGATTCAATTCAGCAATCGCCTTCTTGGTCTTGTCTTCGCGGCGCCCAATGAGAACCGCCGTGCCCCCATTCTGGAGCACGATCTTGGCAACCGCTTCGCCTATCCCGCTCGTCCCTCCGATGACGATCAATTTCTTTCCGCGAAATTCGAGTTCCACTATGTCCGTCCTTCCGGCTTTTGAAAGCGATCAGATTGATTCCTGCTGATTCGCATCTATACTTTTTTTTCAAATCGAAAGAGATCGGGACGCGCATAATGACCCGTGACATCCAAAGTCATCGTTTCCCGGTCAATTTCAGTCACATCCAAATCTGCAACGAGGAGCTCCTCACGATCGAACACCGGATCAAGCACATACTGAGAATCCGGCCCGATGATCGCGCTACCGCCGTTCTCCACCCACCGGCTTGAACCCGGCTGCAATGTAGTTCCAGAAACAAGCTCGACAGGCAAATCTTCAACCGGCATCATCAAGCCCACCGCCACAACGAAACATCGGCCTTCAAAGGCATAGTGCCTGCTGGCCAATTGATGCAAGTCATGAACCGTTGGCCACACCGCGACGTGGATGTGCTCGCCGGAATTGTGCATGGCCATGCGTGCGAGCGGCATCCAATGCTCCCAGCAAATCAATCCGCCCACACGCCCCGCGGATGTGGAGACGGCTTCCGTTCCGCGTCCATCGCCATTTCCCCAGACGAGCCGTTCGCTGTACGTGGGGACGAGCTTCCGATGGTGGTTTTTGAGTTGTCCATCGTCTGAAATTGTGAGCAGCGAGTTGTAGAGCGTCCCGTTTCCCGGACCGGCATCGACCCGCTCATTCGCTCCGATGACAATCGTAATCTTTAAATCTCGCGCGGCTTTGCTGAGCGCTGTCACTTCTTCCCCGGGAACGGTGATGCTGTTATTCCTAAGCCTGGCGAATACCTCCTTCGCCGAAGCGTTTTCCCAGAGTGCCGCGCCGGGGCACACATCCAGCCAGGCAGGGTAGCCAGGCAGCCAGGTCTCGCCAAATGCCACAAGCTGTGCTTCTTGCTTAGCCGCCTGTTGAATCAGATCGAGAGCCTTCGCGAGGCTGGCTCGTTTGTCCATGTAAACAGGAGCGGACTGCGCTATAGCCACGCGCACCCGCTTCGAATCGGCTCTTGGTGGTCCAGATTTTTCCATCACCGATGTATCGTACCTCTACGAGTAGAGCACTTCGCTAAACGCATCATGTGCACCCCGCGGTCCGCCCAGCAAATACTGCGGCAGCTCCGGGAGGCGAAGACTCTTCCGCAACTGCGTCGCATTCCGATGTAGTGATCGCTCGCCGGATCGCCGCCAGTTTGGCCCCATTGTCGAAACGGACGCTGCTTCCCTCCGGCTAAATTCCCAACTGCAACCACAGACTATCCAAGTCGACGCTTACCGGCATGTCTTTCATCCTTATATACAGCGGATGAAGAACACTTACGCCAACCGCCCGGTCCCCCGCTCTGAGTGCAGCCTCGAGGTTCCAATCTTTGCGGATATCTCCACCGGCTTCAATAATGCCCCGAAGTGCCTGCTCCAAACCCTTAGCATTGTTTGTTCGGCGCCGGATCTCCACGTCCGCTAAAAGG
>DATMQI010000321.1:0-24221 GCA_035567135.1 Terriglobales bacterium | reverse complement strand
CGGCCCGCGGAGCTGGCGCACCAAAACCGACTTGCCACCACAGGAGCCGGCAGGGTAGAACATTCTCAGTCCCGCACGGCCAATCCCGTTGGCCGGTTTTGAAGTGATAACCGTTGGCCGCTTTTGAAGTGATCACTGAGGTCGTCTTCAAGCTGAAGCCCGCTCCCAAAGGTCCGTGGGTCGAGAGCGTCCTTTATGCCTTCACTGGAGGCGCGGACGGAGCAGAGCCCGAAAGTAATTTGCTTTTTGATTCATCCGGCAACATCTTTGGCATTTCGGAAGGCGGCGGCAATACATCGGTGTGCACCGGGAACTTCAACGGCGCCGGCTGCGGTGTTGTCTTCCAAATCGATCAACACCATCGCGATCAGTTCGAGGTACCTGAATAGCAAATCCGCCTTCAGCGGACAGACGATTCTTTCCTTGACAAATAGTTATTTGCCAGCAACAAAAACCGTAGAGGCTTCCTGCGAAAAAGTAGAAGGCGCGGAGCCTCGGCGTTACTGGTGCTTTCGGTGCTATGCGGCACGTCGGCGAGGATAGGTTGAGGGCGGGCGGTTGCAGCTCTACGAGCGCCGAAGATGCGACAGCCGCTCAGAAGTGTTCCAGCATCATCACGTTGTTCTCGAAGGTTCTCTTCATGAAGGCGAGATAGTGGCCGTCGGGTGAAGCCACAGGGTTAGATAGCCACGCCTCTGCGGGGGGCATCTCGGCTAAGACCTGTAGGTTGCCCCGCAGATCAACGAGGAGAATTACATTCGATGTGTTGCTCCAAGCCGTGGCAAACAAGTGGCTTCCATCCGCCGACCAGGCCACTGATTCTATTACTGCCCATTTCCAACTTTCAAGCGCCAAAGTCGTGACCTTGCGATCGGCTAACGAAAGAATCGTTAGCTTGCCCCCATTCCCCTTTTGATCAGCGATGGCGATCTCGTTTCCATCGGGCGAGAGGGACCACGACGTACTAGCGTGGGCTTCCACGCGTTGGATCTCGGGGCCCTTGCCCTCGACCGGATCCAGAGCAGAGAAGACGAGTTCATGCCCCTTGACCTCCGACAAAACACAACGAGCAGATGGCTGAAAAGCGCAATGGTACATGTATTCTCCCGCTAAAAGAATTGTTGGGGCGCCTCCGTCCATGGGCATGCTCATGAGGCGCTTTGATGGATCCGGACTATCCAATGTCGCCGAGGCTGTGTATAACAACCGATCGCCAGCCGGGCTCAATACGGGCCATCGGTAATTCTCCGCACCGGAGAGGAGGGTTTCCGGGGTCTGCTGGTCAATTTGTTGCTTGAGAATAACAGACCTGCTACTTCGGATGGAATGAAAGAGAATCGCTTTGCTGTCACGAGTCCAATCAAATGGCCTATTGTTCCAATCGTCCAGCGTCAGGCACCGCGCTTTGAGCGTTTTGGTTCCGAGTCTGAGATCGTGCAGGTCTACAGCATCATGGCTGCGCATGGATATGTAGCTGAACCGCTTGCCGTCGGCGGTTGTCACAAAACTCCGCGCATCCCCCACGGCATTCGTCAGGCGTGCCGACGGGCCCAACGGCTTTCCGCTCACAGGATCTGCGGCGACAGCCCAAATGTTGTAATCGGAATATGAAAGCGGGTCAGGAAGGCGATAGAGAATCCGTCCATCAGGAAGCCAGGAAACGTCAGTGGTTCCGCCTGCCCCCCGCAATCCCTCCGTCGACAAAACCAGAGTTCGCTGCCCGCCTTGAAGGTCGCAAGTCTCAATGACGGCCTCTATAGTGGCCCGGCCCCCGCGGAAGAGGACGTAAACCAACCGTCGTCCACTGGGCGACCAGGCAAACGAATAGATGGAGTCTAGAGCGTCGAACGTTTTGATCCGGTGCGGCTCCTCGCCATCTGCTCCCATCAACCATATTTCGTTATCTCCTTGGCGCCTCTGATAAGCGATATGCGATCCATCGGGTGCAACTGCTGCCCATCCGTCAGAACCGTCGAGAAGCTTTCGCGATGTGCCATCACCTATGGACATTTTCCAAAGCCCGGAATGCTGACCTCGGCCTTCTACCAACAGGCGGTTTCCATCCGGGAACCAATCAACGGGAAGAAAGTCAGAGGAAGGGAGTTGGCGAAGCACCCCACTGTCGATCTTGAGCAAGTACATCTTCCACGCTTTGTCGGTGTAGGCTAAATACTTGCCATCCCGGGAAATTGCCGCCTCGAGTATTTGATTTCCGGGCGCATTTGCCGTGAGCTGCCTGCGTACAACTTTCCCTTGCGGCGCCGACCCTGGCTTGCTGACTTCCCAGCGCCGGACCATCGCCAGGCCCCCGAGTAGCACAAGAAAGAGAACAGCACTGAGCGCCAACTCCCTGTGCCGGCGAACGAACTTCGTTCCGCGATATGCAAGGTTGCTGGGCCGGGCCGTGATCGGCAGCCCTTCGAGATGCTTGCATATGTCTTCCGATAGATCGTGCACCGAACCGTATCGTCGATGGGGCTCTTTCCTGAGCGCCGTCATCACGATCGCATCCAGGTCGCCCAATAAACAGCTACGCGTGTGCTTCGGGTCGCTATCCCGCGCGCGGCTGATCTCTTCCGGCGTAATCGAAGTGCTCGTACCATCAGCCAAGGTTTGTTCTCCCACCCGTGAGACCACTGTGCTCGGCTTGAGTGGTTCTTCTTCACAGATCGCTCGTTCGATTTCCGAGGGCGTGTGCGTTTTGAACCGGTAGGGCCGATGTCCCGTGAGCAATTCGTAAAGCAGTACGCCCAGAGAGTAAACGTCGCTGGCAGTACTCATGGTTTCAGCTTTGATTTGCTCGGGACTCGCGTATTCCGGCGTGAACGCGCGAAACACTGTCTGAGTTGCTCCAACTGTTCCCGCCAGAACACCACTGTCAAGAATCTTCGCGATGCCGAAATCTAACAATTTGGGCACACCCTCCGCCGTTACGATGATGTTGGCGGGCTTGATGTCGCGATGAATGATCTGGTGCCGGTGGGCGTATGTCAGGGCTGAACCCACCTGCAGAAACAGTTTCAGGCGAGCGGAGATTCCCAGTTTGCGGGAATCACAATATTTGTCGATGGCATGGCCTTCGACCAACTCCATTACAAAATAGGGCACACCCTCTTCGGTGGCTCCGCCATCAAGCAGGCGAGCGATGTTCGGATGATCAAAGCTGGCCAGAATCTGGCGCTCGTTCTTGAAGCGAGCAATGACGAAGCTTGAAGCCTCGCCCGCGTGCACCAGCTTGATGGCTACTTGCTTCTGATACTGATCGTCGGCGCGGACCGCCCGGTAAACCTCGCCCATGCCGCCGCTGCCCAACTGCTCAACGATGCGGTATTGGGCGATCCTCTTGCCGATCATCTTCTCGATGATCCGGGACTCGTCGGAGGCGTGCCCGTCGCCTCTGTCCCCAGCCAATGCCGGTGCGACTACTTCGAGCGCTGATCCCTCGATGAATCTCCCCGCTCGGTTCCCATAGGAAACCAGCGATTCGATTTCCCGGCGCAGAGCCTCGTCGCCGCCACACGCGCGGGTCAGGAAGGTGGCTCGCTGGCTCTCCTCACACTTCATTGCTGCGTGATACAAGCGCTCGACATTCTGCCACCGCTCAGAATCCATCGCGCTGTTCTCCATCCATCTCTCGCAATAGCCAAGCTTTTGCCAGGTTCCAGTCCCGCGTCACCGTGTCGGTAGAGATCTTCAGCACCGCCGCAGTCTCTTTGAGTGAGAGGCCACCGAAGAAGCGCAATTCCACTACGCTACTTTTTCGCGAATCCACTTCACCAAGCTTGGTCAATGCCCCTTCCAGAGCCACCAGATCCAGAGAAGGATCAGCGGATACCATCAGAGCTTCATCCAGCGTGACGCGGCGTGCGTCGCCGCCACGCTTGAGGTAGCTCCGCGAGCGTGCATAGTCGGTGAGAATGCGCCGCATCAGCCGTGCGCAAATAGCGAAAAAGTGGGCCCGGTCCTGCCACCTCACGTCGTCGAGATTCACCAATCGCAAGTAAACTTCGTTGATCAGAGCAGTGGTTTGAAGGGTGTGGCCGTCCCGTTCCCTGGCCATGTGGCGCTTGGCTGATTTGCGCAATTCGTCGTAGACGAGAGGGGTTAGAGCTTCTAACGCGTGCTCATGCCCAGATCCCCAAGCCCGGAGAAGTTGGGTAATGTCGCGAGATGGAGACGTGCCCATGTAACTTGCTGTCGTTCGAGGTGGGCCCCATTGCGCAACAGGGTATCACAGTTTTCTGCAGCCTCCCACCGAAGCAGCAACCACAGTCGGACCGCATGGATGCAATGAAGCCACTCAGGACAGAACATCGGTTGCGGCACTTTCCTTTGCCTTCCCGCTATTCCAGATAGAGCCGCATATATGCGGACTTTGCATAAAACCGAAGGAGAAGGCCATGAAATCCACAAGATTGTCGTACATAACTTGTATTGCTTTACTCACTCTACTGGCGAATCCAGCTTGCATCGCCGCACAGCAATATCCTGCTGACGGTCTGTCCAGCCTGCCGATGGATGCACAGCGAAGCGTCTCCGCCGCGCTCGGACGCGACCTTCCTGAATACCAGGCACAGGCGCGGAGTGGGTGGGGGATTCAACAACCAAAACGCGCAGCACAAGCTCGCCGTTGATTTCACCTCACAGGGCGTCGCCGTGCGCGGCGGAAACGTCTTTTGGAAAATGGCCTTCTGCGGCTACGGTTATGGGTCGTTCTAACATCGCCGAACCAGTTGTGCCCATGGCAAAGCTAATCGGGTTGAATTATCGTATGGCAAGGCGGACGTTTCACTCATCCCGTCAAACACACGGCGATCACGCAATCCTACCCCTGACAACTTGGGCTGGTCTGTGGTCATCAGCGGCAACAGTGTCGTGGCGGGTGCGCCCGGCCATACACTATGGGACGGGCGCTGCATATCTATTCCTCAAGCCAGCTGGCGGTTGGAATCCCACCTCGAAATTTGACGCGAGCTTTACCGCGAAGAGTGGAAAAGTAGGCAACGCTTTCGGCCAGTCCGTATCCACAACCGAAAATGGAGTCCTAGTGGGCGCATACCTTGGGAGTGTCGGTTCTCATTTTCATCAGAGAGCAGCATACGTGTTTCAGCCGTCTAGTCGTAGATAATCTGTTGCAAACAACAGAAATCATCCCTTTTGATCTGAAAATGGCGCGCGATTATGAACTGCATGGCTTGAAGGAATTGCCCGTTGGACGCAAGTTCGCACTGGACACGAGGCCCGTGGCAGAAGGGCGACAAGGATTAAGCCAAGCAAGAAGCAGTAGCTGTCTGGCATCCACGTAGCGAGACACAAGATCACTGGAAACCTCAACAGCCCGCAGATTCCCAAAGAACGGTTTTATGTGAAGTCGCCATCGTGCCTCTGCATCGGGTAAAGATTTTCGGCCATTAATTCGGTAGTCGCGCAGGAAATCCTCTGCCAATTCATCGACTCGAATCCTCTCAGCCCGAGGACCAGAAAAACTTCCGGTGATGATCTCCGCAAGCCGTCTTTTCAGAAACGTTTTTGCCTTACCCTCATCTTTTTCGTGAGTGCTCTCTCGATAGGATTTGCCGTTTCGGTAGTACTTGACCCACCAAACGGAACTCCCTTTCTGGAGGTAAATACTGCCTGTTCCTCTAGGTCGTGGCATTGATTGTCCTTTCGTTGCGGTCATAGTTTGGTCATAGAAGGCTCGGGAAGGTGCTTGAATGCTGGGTTTCCCGAGGCGCAGCGGATATCGAAACCGCTGATCTTGATCCCCGGTTGCAAACCGAACACCATGTTGGACTGCTGTGGGGAAGAGTGAAATGCCCCGAAAAACGCTGCGAGAGGCGAGGCGGACGAATCCGACATTTTATTCGGCCCGAGGTTTAGGCTAATCGCTAGGGGGGTGGCTATTCTTTACTGGGTCCCATATGCCCGGAACCGAGAATTAAAATTTTTGATTTTTGTGGAAGTTCTTTCGGAGAGGGTGAGTTTTTTGGTGGAGCCTCAAATTTGTAGCTATGGAAAATAGCGATTCGAAAATGGGTGATCGACAGCGGAAGAGCAATCGTCGTATAATCCGCGGGATCGAACGTGGGAAGAGCAAGTCCTTGCCCCTCCTTGCCGACATTGATTTGACAGTCCAAGGAGTATGCTATGCCAGACGATCGGATTCAAGCCTCCGTTGGCATGTACAACAACGGAAACACGAACTGCTACAACCTCACCCAAGATGTTGCGACGATCACCAGCCTGCTGAATTCAATACCGGATGCCGAAGGTGGAACCAACTCATCACCGCTCGCTCAGTCGGCTTCACCGACAGACCTTTTTCGAGCAATCCTTAATTTTCAAGGAACACAAAACAACCTCGGACGCGTTCCCCGATTATCGGTTGATGGCCACGTCGATCCAGAGGCTGCCACTCTGGCCCGACTCAACCAAATTGCTCATAAGGTGCAGCCAATCCAGCCTGATCCGGCAACCGATCCTGGAGAGAAGGATCGCGTCGAGGCGCTTCTAGCCGTACATCGTCCCAGTGTCCCTGTACTGATCGCCCAGGCACTCCAAGTGCTCCTCAAGTGCAAGGCCGCGCTCGATCTCGCCAAGCGTTCTCCGTTTCAGGCCGCCCAGGCATTGCGTGAGAACCAGTTGGGGATAGACGGTCTCAACCGGCACTTCCACATCAGTGGCAACAACCTGGAACTAATCGACGCAGTCGTCAATCGCTATCAGAAGCTCGCTGAAAAGGTACCTCGTCTGCCGCTCGATCAGGCCGCGACGGACTATCCGACCTTTGTCCAGGATGACCCCGAGGACGCGTTTAACCAAGACGGTACTCCGGCGAAAGTGCCCGCGTTTTCAGACCCGAATAGAAAGATGTTTTTCAACCCGATCTACCGCCCGTTCGTTGCCGGGGTCAAGGAGCCGTTCGGAGGTGTGGCACCTATTGCCCTTAAGGCGATTCAGATCCACGAGATGTGCCATTTCTACCTGAACATGATCGACCTCGAACCAGCCGGTTCAACTGCGACGCAATGTTTGGCGTCGGCGCAAAGTTACCAACGCTTTGTCATGCAGCTCGCGCTGGGTAAACCCTTTCCAGTAAAAAACAATGCACTATAAAGAATCACTTTTACGCCCTGGGCATGCTGCTTCACTGATCTCATCTTGGATGTTTAAGCTTATCGCTCGACGGGTGGTTGTTTTTTAACGGGTCCCCTTTGCCCATCCGAAAAATTTAGAAATTTGAATTTATATATTTGAGAGTAACCCCAGCGCTTATTGGCTGGCTTTCAATTCCTCGTAAAGAATGGGGTCGGGACACTAGAGAGACAGAAGGCCCGTTGCACAACACACGCGAATAAATCCCCCCTCTCATGGCGAGGGTCTACTCCCTTTTTGCGGTGGGAGTCTCAAATGTGTTGTAGAAAAATCGGAGCCTGCGTCAGCATAAATTTCTCAGATCGTAGCAAGCAACGAGAAATTTCGGTAGTGGGTCAGTTTGATTTCCACAAGAGAATATCGAGGCCTAACACCGCCAGGTTCACGAATGGAAGAAATGCAATCAGGGGTGCTTTCCGTCTAAACATGGCCGCAATCACTACTGCTACCGGATAGGTCAAGATGGGTAACGTGAAGAAATATGCCCCGACACTGGGGCCAGGATCAAATGCCATAGCCGATAAAGGAGCAAAGACTAGCCATGGCAGCATAAGGATGACCCAGAGGAAAAACAAGCCTGTGTGAATCTCTTAGATCGTGAGTTTCTTCACTATCCGACCTTCTCTCCGAGAGCCTTCAGGATAAGCCCTTTGTCAATCCGCTTGGCAGCAGATGCGGATTCGGGCAATAAGGCGCAAATTTCGTCAAGCGACCAAACGTGATCTGAGATTCCACTTTCCATCGCTGGGGTCACGCGCAAAGGTCGAATGCACGCGGCAGAAATTGTAATACGCCTATCCAGAGGGTCTTTCCTGTCGCTTCTCTCGTCGGCATCCATTCCTCGCATAAAACGGGTTTAGGACCCAACGTCCAAGGGGCGAGTGCAAGTTGACTCCCGAACGGAGCGGACGGATAATGGGCAAACTTCCAAGGAGGCCTTATGAAGCGTTCCTCGGGGCCCCGTAAGGCAGCCGACCTCTCAAAGTCAATCCATCAACAGCTCAACGCCTACGCGATCGCAGCAGGTGCGGCGGGAGTAAGCGTGCTGGCGCTAGCGCAGCCCGCCGACGCGAAGATTGTTTACACCCCTGCCAATATTCGGATTACCCAGAACGGCTCCGTACAGTTAGATCTCAATCACGACGGCATCGCTGATTTTAGCGTGGGCAGCGTATACCAACACCTCACGACCTTTTACACGGTCGCAATATTGGGAGTCACGGATAAAAGTCAAAACAACGAGGTCTGGGGGACGGGGGCGGGATTTGCAGCCGCCTTGCGCAAGAATGTTCGAATCGGTGCCACTGGCGGATTTAACACAAGCAGCGACTACATGGCTACGGTGCTCCGTCGCCGCGGCCAGATCTACGGCCAAGGCCCATGGACTGGCGACAAACAAGCCTACCTTGGGCTGAAGTTCAACATACACGGAAAGACACACTATGGCTGGGCCCGCCTACGTGTGATCGCTCAAGTCGATCCTGCTCTCATGTATCCCCTAATTACCGCCACCCTAACCGGCTACGCCTACGAAACAATCCCCGGCAAGGCGATTGTCGCAGGCCAGACCAAGGGCCCAGATGGCAGCGATGTCGAACAACCGGACGCAACACTCACCTTGCGAACTCACGAACCCGCCACGCTAGGCATGCTAGCCGTGGGCGAACCCGGACTCTCCATCTGGCGGCGGGAAGAGTCGGCAGTTAGCAACCGATGACAGCTGTAAGCCCGGCTGAAGACCCTCAACCAGCTCCCGCGTCCCTCAACACGCACACTGGGGGACCGGCTAGCCTCGGAGTGTTGGCAATGGGAGCGCCCGGACTCTCTATCTGGAGGCGGGAAGAGCGCGACTGAGTTCGATACTGGGCTTGGGTTCGCGGCATCACAGGTCTAAATGGCAAGTGGTATTTCCTCCCATGCCCTCGCGGAAAATTCGTTCGATAAAAAGACATCAGGGCGTGCCGGGCTACAATGGGCAGCATGACCAGCACGTATTTTTTTCAATGCGACCGCTGTCACGTTGAGTGTCGGATTGATTCCGAGGCCACGGAGTCAAGCATTCCGCTCATCATCCGGCATTGTCCTGAAGGGAAAGACATCGCTGTTCTTGGCACGGTGACTCGGTTCCAGGAGAGACGGGGCGGTGTATGGGTGGATGTTCAGCGATGGATTGACGTAGCGTAGCGGGCTCCGTGGGCCTGATTCCGCAACGCGCCCCCTGCTGGGTATGATGCACACGCGTAGACGACTTTAGCTCCTGCTAGTTTATGACTTGCACGTTAAACCATTTGCGCTATACTTCTGCCCAAGAAACCGCCACTCCGCGCGGCACGTCCTTGAAATCACGACCGAATGAACCAAGACCGCGATTGGCAGACGTTGTATTACGATGCTGTGGGCGAATTAGACCGAGCAAGACTTCTGCAAAAAATTGAACTGGCTCATAAAGCGATCGGCCACCGAATGGAGGATGACCTGCTGGGTCGCCTGCCAATTGAGGCGGCTGAGCGGCAAGCAATCGAAGACGCCCGGCACAATCTTTACTTCCTCAAGAAACATCCAGCGGCCTAACGCTTTCGTCCCTTGGGCATGGGCATGGAGTTCTGGGCTAAAGTCACGGCGGCCCTAGCAAAGCGGGAATGGGTGATCTACCCGTTCTTCGCGCTCTTACTTCTCAACTACTCATCATTGGCAAATCGCCGGACGGTAGGGCTGATAGAGCGAAGCGTTTCCAGGGACTTCTCTACCGTAAGGTGTTTTTGCTCCGCCGTGAAGCGTGCCTCCTCGCGTCTCAAAACATTTAGGCCGCGCAATGCATCCTCGATGGCTTGCCGCTCCTCCGGATGCAGTCCGGGCATCGTACAGAGCTTTTCCATACGAGTGACGATTGCTGTCTTCGCAGCTTCGATGCGGCCTGACATTTTTGCTTGCTCAAGCTCGACGAGAGCGGACTGGTAGAGCGAAACCCAATCTTCCTCTCGGTAATTCTCCATGGAATCCCTCCATGACTTACTCATTGTATGCCTCGTGTCATAGTTGATGACAAGCGTATTTTGAGTGTACGATACCGAACAAACCGAAAGCTGGCAATCAGAGGCTGGATACAGGAAATAAGGTATGAAAACTGTAAAACCGCCTGTGTTAATCTTTACTGAAGTGGTAGCTCTGATGGCCGAAGAAAATCCCGAGTCTGAATTGACACGTCTGCTCCAAGAGCAAACCAAGGCTCGACAACGCGAGGTCTACGGCGGTCTTTCACACACAGAGAAAATTGAGTACAACCGCAGAGCAGACCGTATCAGTGAGCTGTGCAACCACTCTCAGACCGATACGCCCGCTGTGGGTCCTGAATAAAACCGCAGTCTACAATTTGACCACCACTTACCTTGAGAGTACTCTCGCAGCATCTTAGGAGGGATCAGCGTGAATCATTCTGAATTCCAAGCAGCAGTCCTTCGCGAACGAGTGCTGCGCTCTGAGCGCGATTCTGAAAGTAGAAAACTTGACCAACTTAAATTAAGACTAGAGGCCGCGAGCGCCAAGAAATCGGTAACACGGGCGGCGTAAAACACCACAGGAAATCAGATGGCGACGCCGTTGCCGAATGACTTAGAATTCAGTTCTTACCCTTTAAGCCGCTACTGACAAATTGCTTACCCTGCAGAACCGCGTTGACAGCGGGCAGTAGTTCCCCTAGGGCGTTCATTTTGAGAACGTAGCCCAAAGCGCCCGTGTCCAGAGCTGCCTGCACGATGTCGGGTTCATTGTGCTGACTGAGGAAGAGTATTTTGGAGCCGGGGGAGAGTTGTCCTATGCGCCGGGCGGCTTCAATTCCATTCAACTTTGGGAGACCGATGTCCAGCACAATTAAGTCCGGTTTCAAATCGTCGGCCTTCTGAACAGCCTCTGATCCATGCGACGCTTCGCCGATGACTTGTAATTCTGGCCTCACCTTGAGCAGTTGACGGATTTGGCGACGCCAACGTTTGAAGTCATCAGCTATGAGAACCCGAATTAGTGACAACAGGTACTCCGCTTTGTGTTTAGTGGCAGGACGATCACAACCGAGACACCCCATCCGGTCAGTGGATTATCTGGCAGCGCACCTTAAGCTACCCTTAACCCGTTCGGAACCAGCGGCAGCGAGCGCAATCGGGATCGGGGAGCCAGCCACATCGTGGTAAGATTGCAGCCCTCATTGCACCACCCTGACGGAGGCACTATGAAATTCCCACGTATAATCGCCGGATTCGCCTTGATCGCGCCATTGCTGTTTGCGACACCGGTTGCCAGGGCTCAGACAATCATTAGCAACGAGACCCTGGTATCCACCACGTTCGTCGTTAACAAACAGATTGCGACCGCCAAATGCAAGCCTTTTGGCTGCCGCGCGGAAACAGCGATGTTTGCCCCTATCTCGGTAGTCTGTCCGGCAGCTATCGGGAAGACCTGCACCTTTCATATTTCACTGGACACCAAGGTCTCGATTGGCTTTTTCATCACCACCAACGCTGCTGGACCTACGGGGTTTTACCAGTTCTTGGTTGATGGCATCGCGCCAACGATAGGACCAACCGGCAACGACGGCAGTTACGTCTTCGAAGATAATGTCTACACATTCAGCGGCATTCCTAACCGTCAAACGCGTCAGAACTACACAGCCTCGGTGGTCACAGCCGTTACTAATTCCAGTTCAACCAGTCACATGATCTCTGTGGGGATCGGTTGCGCAGATGTCAATCAATTGGGTGGCTGCAAAGCGACGGCCCACTGGAGCACGATGAGAGTGGATGTGTTTGAGCCTTGAAGGGGAAGCGCGGCGTACGGAACTATTTTCATGCTTCGCTGTGACCGGATTTCGGTCATGCTGACCTGCTAACGACAGTCTCCCCGAAAAGCCAACCATTATCGCGCAATGAGCATCTGACCCGTGCCGCATTGTATCGACCGCTGGGAGCCATTATGAAATGCAGGATGCTTGCCTTACTGGCACTGATGTTAGTGGGACTGCAGGCTTGGGCTGTCACTGAGACTACAATTCACACCTTCGCCGGTGGAGCTTACTCAGAATATCCAAACAGTGGCTTAGTCTTCGACTCCTCCGGTAACGCGTATGGAACTGCGTCCGGCGGTGGGGCCGGTTATGGCACGATCTACGAATTAACGCCCTCCCAGTCGGGATGGATCGCAAACATCCTTTACGAATTCGACGGTGTCAGTGGGGCATATCCGTCTGATCCACTCATTATCGACGCGGCGGGAAACTTGTATGGGGCCGCTAGCTACGGCGGTAATATGTCCGGTATCTGTCAGGGAAGCGGTTGCGGCACTGTATTCGAGCTGCAACGAGTAAGCGGTGGTTGGCATTTTGTGGTGCTCTACACCTTCAGCGGTGATGCGGATGGTGCTCACCCAAACAGTATAATATTTGACAAACTAGGAAATCTTTTCGGCACGACTTGGGGCGGCGCGGGAAGCTCGGGATATGGGACTGTGTTCGAGCTTTCACTGTCTAGTGGAGGATGGACGGAATCCACTGTTTATACTTTTGCAGGCAATAATGATGGCGCAAATCCCGTGAGTGGTCTTACCCTCGGCGGTGCAGGCATTTTCTACGGAACGACCCTGTTTGGCGGTGCAAATAATTGTGGTGCGAACCATTGCGGCACCGTCTATAAGCTGCGCAAGACAAATTCGGGGTGGAAGGAAACCGTTTTGCACAGTTTCAAGGGCTCGGATGGATCAAGTCCTATGGCGCGCCCGCTTCTGCGTCACGGTACGCTCTATGGTACAACGAGCACCGGCGGAGCCTCTAATCAGGGGACAGCATTCTCGTTGATTCAAAGGAACCATTCGTTCATTGAGATCGTGCTTTGCAACTTCAAGGGCACCAACGGCACCTCTCCAGTCAGCGGAATGGTGCCCGACTCCGCAGGCAATTTGTACGGAACAACAGTATACGGAGGCAGCAACGGTTACGGAGTAATCTTTGTTTTGCGAAATTCAAAAGGCAAATGGCAAGAGTCCGTAGTGCACGATTTCGCAGGCACTCTGGACGGAAGCCAACCGCTCGGGACTCCGACGTTCCACGCAGGCGCGCTCTTTGGTACGACGAATGGGGGCGGCGAGTGGGATGCAGGAGTCGCTTGGGAACTTACCTGGCGGTAACCATTGATCGTCATATCACGACGCGCACGAATCCGTTCCCCAAAAGCCGATCATCGCGGGCAAGACTTAAGGGGACAAGCGTTGCGCCAGACTCCTACCTGTGCTGCTTTAATTCGCCAAACCTCGCGAATATCCCGCGCTGGGTCATCCCTGAATTCAGGATCATTTATTTTGTGCTTTCTGCATCCGCTCTTCCTGTTCCTCCGAGAACCTGCGCCATCTTCCCTTCCGCGGCATGACGCTTCGGCTGATGGTCACATGATCAAGCCTGTCCACATCATGCTCGTCATGTGATTGAATACCCGGTCCTCCATCCACCCACTTGTTGATTTCTTCGATGAGGTTCCTCTCAGCTTCGGGATCGTGCGGGACCCGCGGCTGTTCCTTGAATCCCCTCCAAAACGGCAGATACCTGTCCCACAGTCGCGTTACGAGGTAACTTGTGTCTTCGGGCGGCGTCTGTGCAAAAGTGAACAAGCCGGTCCTAAGAACCTCATCCGGCATGCTTGAATAAAGCTCAACGAGCCGCGCAAGGTCATCCTTCATCTCCTCGCCATTCACGAAAGCCTGTCGCGGATTGAGAAATAGCGGGACGACCTGCGCGTGGAAGCGGTCTTTCGAGGTAAACACAGAGCAGAAAGGTAAGTAATAAAGATAGGCGAGATCGATCTGATGGCTCTGCTTTACGTTGCGCAACAGCTGTGTCTGGATGATGAGGGCGAAAAAAATATTGATCGACAGCATGAAGGTAAAATAGGGCAAATGCTGGTGGATCGGGGGCTTCCGCTTCGCCGTCCAGTCGTCGCGCACGAACTGCGTTGCCTCTGGCAGATCGAGCAATTCGAGGCCGAAGCCGATAATCCATTCCGGGTCCATGTTGTCGATGATGTAGTCGGTCATCTGCTTGGCGTCTTCCAGAGACTTCGGCTTCCGCCAGTGGCCGATGCCGACCATGACTGCTTTCACGAGGTCATCATGGTTGACGCGCATGAGCGCGTTGCGCCACTGTTTCGCAAATCCACGCTCGACCTCAAGAAATTCGTGATGCGTCCATCTCTGGAACGCTTCCTCTTCCGGGCTTCGCCTAAAAACGATGCCTTTCTTGTCGCCCAGTTGTACGGGTTGCCCATAAGGAACCATCGGCCTTTCCAGTACGTGGCTCAGATCGAATTTTCGGGCCAGTTCGTTGCCAAGCACTTTCGTATGGTGCGCGGTTGCGCAGGATTGTGATTCCGGCGTGCGAAGCGCTAGTGAACCTACGAGCTGTTCGGGTGTGCTTCTGCTTCTGATTGCTTTTTCGAGGTCAGCAAGGCACTCGACGAAAAATAGAGGCGTGATGTTCGATCTGTAGAAATTATCGAGTAGCACGGCTTCGTCGAGGTTCAGGCTCTCGAGCGCTGACTTGTCGAAGATGAGTGACGGCCCCTGCGACATAGAAACCCTATTGAAAACTCTTCCACTGTGATTCGTGGAGCGTCAGCCATTGAGCACTGGATGCAAGCCGGACGAGTTGGGCTACCGACTTTCAGATATTTGGTGGGTTGAGGCCCTGCCTGCGTTATTTGTAGGTTGCTCTATAACCTAAGTTAATGTTCTGACGCGTGGCGTAGATACCTATAATGGTGCTCTTGTCGTTGATCCCGCCGCCCCATGTGTCTACAGATTTGGGATAGTCAAACTTGTAGTACTTCCCATCATGTAGCAGTGCAGAATGGGAAACGAAGTTAGAATCAATCCACTGATAAATAACGTCACCCTCGTTATTGATCCCTTCAACAATCGTCTCGCTCGCGCCGGGGACATTAATCTCCTTATAAGTTTTGCCATCGTAGATTGACGCTTTGTTACCCCCTGCGGAATTCATCCAACGAAAGACCATGATGCCCTTGTTATTAATGCCTTCAGCCCACGTATTGCTAGCGCCGGGTACGTTTAGCGTGGTGTACGTTTTACCTTTCAAGAGAAACCCATGATTGATCCCGGCGGAATCGGTGTACCAGCCGACGATTATTCCTCTGTCGTTTATTCCCCAAGCAACCGAGGACGTGGCACCCTGAGGTCCCGGAATGTCCGTAAATTTGCCACTCTTATATATGAAGCCCACTGAGTATCCACTGGAATTGGTGTAGCTGCCGACGACCGAAATCGCGCTATTAGGAGGAAGATGGAAGCAGTAGGTGTCTGTGCCGTTCGGGTGATCCAGCTTGGTCAACTTCTTGCCCCTGAGAATATACCCGTGCCGGACTTTGTTCTTGTCTTCGTACTCCCCGACGATTACACCCGTGTTATTGATACCGTTAGGAGCTGTCCCTATCGCGCCTGGCACGTTGGCCCTGTGGAACGTGAAAGTTAACGGCGGCGGATCGACCGCGTTGCCCGCGACTTTGACTACCAAGACAAATCCCAGGATGGACGAGATCAGTTTGTAGTTTTTCATTTATCGTTCCTCGACAAAGGACCGCCTGTCCGAGACCCCATAACTGAATGCTCGGATTGCCGCATCCACCTCAGCGGGCAGGAAATTATCCTCCACGTGTTCTAGATTGTCACGGAAAATAAATTCGAGATACAGCCTTATGGCAAGCACCAAGCGGTACCATTAAGTATGAGCCGAATACATCCGGCCCCCGAGGTGAAGGTGCTGATCCATAAAATCGACGCGCTGGCGAATACCGGCTAGTCCACGGTTAATCTGCATTGACGAACTCATATCAAGCTCACTCCGAGTAGCCCTCATCACGAACTCGTCCACGTGGAACAGTATCGGCAGCTTGGCATTCCGCGCTTCAGCGAGCTTTACGTTCGCGGATTTCTTGAGGGCGGAAGCTACGAGGCGATTCCTTTGGAAGTCAATGCGTACAGGCTTGGCGGTCGCTTTGAACAGAATCCCAGTGGACACTTCTCTGTGGCAGAAGAAGTCAGGAGATGGGCCGTGGAAGGTAGATTGTAGGCGGAAATGAATGCGTTGAACGGCTGGTCCATGTTTCCATCACAGTACGAGATCGACTGTGCAGCTCTGTTGTCGGCCGCACGAGTGGAAGACGGAATCGAACCTAGCCTTGTACCCGTTCCACCACCGCGATACGAGCCGACGATCTGTCTCTTGGAATGGATGCGCTTGCCACATTCATTTTCCGTCGCGTTTACGGTATCCGGGGCGAAGTTCCAGCCACGAAATACTATCAGTGGTACCCTCGTTCTCGGGGGGCAGGGACGTGAGACAACTCGATGTTCAGACTGGGTGCCTCTCTGTCTATTGGTGGGCGGGAATCATTCGGTGCCGAGGCGCTGGTGGTATTGGTGTCATCCGGTGTGTTCTCAGATGATCATTCATTGCGTCTGCTGCCTGAGTGCGGGCGTTGCCTAGCCTCTGCTTGTAATCGTTCACGCGGACGGAATGTGGGCAATCCATGCACTCGAATACGACTCCGTCTGTTCCTGCGATTATGGTGTACATTGTTTGCTCCTCCCGCTGCGTGTTCGTAGCACCATAGATTATCCAGCCTGACTCCACTTGGCATGTGAGCCACATCACTTAAAGGCTTACGTTCGTAACCGGCTGTCCAGAGAATACATTCGCGGAAGATGGAGTTGCGGCGGTGACCAAAGTCTGAATTTGCTGTCCCAATGCCCACGGCAGCCCACCGTTGAAGCGTAGCCTTAAGGCATGTACATAACGACCAGAAGGATTGAGGGCGGCACGTTTATGGTCTGTGACGATTGCGGGGATGCGATGAGCATGAACAAGATTTGTGAGAATCCTATTCAGTCGGCAACCGACATGCTGAAACATATGGCTGTGCACAACGCTTCCCGCGCCTTCGCGGCAGTTGGGTGCGTCACTCAACCGGAACCGGAAGCCGACTTCTCCAGTGAATTAGAGGATTAGCGACATTGGTGGAGGATTAGCGACATTGGTGGACTTATCCGTCTCAAGTGGGAATCTCGTGTTGAACGTACGGGGAGCCGACAAGCTGTGGGCTTTCAACAGTTCGCTCGAAATACCCTTAGCGCACATTGCGGAGATCAGGGCAGACCCGCTCATAGCACACGGCTGGTGGCACGGTCTGAAAATTCCCGGTACCAATATTCCCGCAGTTCTGACAGCTGGGACTTTCCACCACGACAGCAAGCAGGTTTGGTGGAGTGTCCACAATCCGGGTAACACGGTCGTGATCGGACTGAAGGACGAACGGTACAACGAGCTAATCATCGAAGTCGCCGACCCGAAAAGTGCCGTGGAACTGGTCAAGAGCGCATTGACCGCGCTAAGAAGCCGCGCCAGCACTGACTTCAAGAAAACGATCTCATCTGTAGGCCTGACCCTGACCAAATGATCTCCGGCACCAAAACCTTCGAGAACGAAGTTGTGGTGGGCAATAATATTTGCGGCGGTCAACACCTGGTTGCCCATCGTCAGGTGGACATTGCTTGCCAGCGTTACCTCACAACCGAGGCTCGTCGCACGTCGGCAAGTCGTGTCCACGCAGCACTCCGTCATGCCTCCCGCAACGATGAGATGGGCAATCCCTCTTTTTTCAAGTTCCTTTTGGAGCGTGGTTCCGAAAAATTAGGTTGTTGATGTCAGGACAGGGCTATTTTTGACTTCAAGGTAACGGTGCGCCGAGGGGAATGTGTGGTCAGTGCCCAGCGCACCGTTCTTATGGGGTCGCTCTTCCAGAGACAACCCCGACCTCCTCTATTTGGTCGTGATGCTACACCTTTTACAAAAATGCTGACTGGTCAATTTTGCTCACTTGAGCAGTGTGTGAAATATGCGTTGAGCACTATTGCTCAGACTCGGCTTCCCGCTCCAAGATAAATTAACGCAATCGTAGAAATGGAGGTCTTGCTCTGGCCCCGGACCTTAGAGATGAAAATTGGCGACCTATTTCCAATAAACAAATCAGCCCAACCAAGCTGGCAATCCTTCTTGCTCAACTGCGCAAAACGTTAGATGAGCGAGAACTGTTGCAGCAACCTCAAACAGAATCAGACTGCGGTCATTGTCGGGATACTCCTTTGCTGTTCTTTAACTAAATTGCGGACCTGCTGTTTGAGTTTGTGCGTGATTGCCGCTTTGCACCCTATGCCCTGGCAATCTCAAAATAAAACCCGCGCCTCAGGAGCCATCCAAGAATGACGCGGGTCAGTCACAGGGATCGAACCCAGTATATGTGTGGGACTTTTCCGCAGGGCTGGAAATCGATCGCCGAACTATGGGAAAATTATCGGCATGGCGAAATTGAACACGTATAAAACTACAGTCGAACGTGCGAAGGCCCGCCACCCCAAGGCCGCCGCGAGAGCCAGCGCAGCCAAGAAAAAGTCTTCCACCTCGAAGATCGGCCATGCACAAGCGTAATCTCCGGGTGGTCAAATGGATCGGTACAGTCCCGGCTATAGGAGTCTGCACGTATTGTGCTACGAACTTTAAGGTTCCCCTAGAGATGCTGAAAAGGACATCGGACGCGCAACAGAACCTCCGCAGGCAATTTGAAGATCACAAGTGCCAGCGCGGGGATGCCAGCCAGCCCTCTGCGACGTAGCCATCTGCTCAATATTGACCAGACGTCAATTCGGATTCAGCGCATTATCGTAAGATGTGGGGATCAGAACTGGAAGACGACGAACTAGCGAAACTTACCCACCACCGCCCAAAAAGAGGAACGCTTTCGCAAAGTCTTCAGACGGGAAATGACGCCAGAGGAACGGCGTGCTTTCTTCATACCAGACGGCGAAGCGACAAAATCCTAGCCACTTCCGCCGCAGGGTCGTCCTGTCCCGTGATTTCCTTCACGTAGCAGTTCTCATGGACGGGTTTACCATCCTCGTCCACCACGGTGTCTGATTTAAGGCTCACAGGTTCGTGGCATATGCGGCAGAGCAGGCAAAATCGGCTGCTCATGACTCACCCCACGATGTCCGCAGGTTCGCAAAGCTCCATCCACTTCTCTTGCTCTCCTTGCTGATCATCGTGCCCTCCTAGTCGGAAGGACGTTCAAAGAGGGGCTCTAGCACGAAGCGTTCCAAAGCTCCGTGCAAAACCTCCTATCGTATCTATTAGTACGATTACGCTTAACAACGGCTGTTCATTTTTTGACTAGCGGCTTGTGGCATTAGTAGCAGGCGAGATTTTCCTACTGCATTCTCTGTATAAAACGATTAGGCGAAATCCGGCAATACGAGAGTTCAATTCGCTGTGATCTCGAAGATCACTCCGCAACCTTGGCCATAAACTGTGCAGTTAAGATCGCCACCCTGTTCAGTGGTGCCATAGAGGTTGTGATTGCCGTCCTCCACTACTCCTACCGCCGGTAAGCCACCATCCGATTGACCTCGGAAATTGTATAAAACCGATTCCTTACGACCAGCGGAAAATTTGAATACAGTTCCGCAACCTCCAGCATCGGTACAACCGTTGCCGCCGGTATAGGTAGCACCATAGAAGTTCCCCTTCGGGCCTTTCATCAGTCCAATGGGGATGTTTCCGTCTGTACCATTGAACGCGAAAAGCACAGAAAATGCTCCAGGGGCGTCGATTTTAAAAAGGGTTCCGCAACCCGTAGTAGTGCTGGTGATGCAATCTTGATTGTTACCGCCCGCCATTGTGGTGCCATACAGATTCCCAGCTTTATCGCGTACCAAAGGCGAGGCGAAAGCGGGAATGGCACCGTCTGCGCCGCCTTTAAAGGTATAAAGTACCGTCTCTATGCCCTTACTAATATCCAGTTTGTACACTAACCCGCAACCATTACCGTAATCTTGGGCACATGATAAGTCCCCGCCGTTCGCCGTAGTGCCATACAGGTTTCCCTCGTTGTCTGGGACTACTGCATTTGGATATGCTCCGTCGCTTTGCTTGGAAAAGCGGTATAGCACTTTCAATTTTCCCGAAGTTGTCCATTCATAGATTGCGCCATCCAGAGCATTAGTGCCGTAGTCCACCGCGCCATAGAGGTTCCCTTGCGTATCCATGGTCAACCCCGAGGTTGGCACAGCAAGCCCATCCGGACCGAAAGTGTGTAACAGAGTAAATTTACCCGCTGGAGTCACCTTAAATAGAGTTCCGCATCCAAATTCGCAATCTCCATTCCCGCCTGCTGCTGTTGCTCCGTAAAGATTCCCCCTAGCATCTTCAACTAAACTAGTAGGCTCCGCACCGTCGGGATAAAGGTTGAAGGTGTGCAGCACTACCATTTTTCCCGCAGCAGTCAATTCAAAAACTGTGCCACAACCAGTCCATGGGGGACTGCAGTTACCAGTTGTATTTCCACCACCGCCATTAGACCCAAAAAGATTTCCTTTTGCATCACGAATAAGCGCGTTGGGAATAAATCCCACACTGGTCTTGCCGAAGGTATACAAGACTCTTTCGTGATTGGTGGCTTGGTGGGGTTGTTGAGCTTGGGTCAGGGCGGTCAAAATGCATACAGCCGCAATGGCTGCCGATAGACGAAGCGCTTTTCTCATAAAATATTCCTCCGACAGGCTTCCGACGGCCCTCGGGGTAAATGCCCGTCCGCATCTCTTGAATCTCGCTGCCGCGGGACCTGAAATGCCAGATTGATGATGGTTTTTTGGGGAGGACAAGTCTATACAGCGAACTCGGTAGTTTTAAGAAATGCTTGCTGCCGCTCGAACATTGGTTTTGATTGTAGGGTAGGTCGTTACTGAACATCCATCGGACACACAGGATAACTCGGTACACTCAGAGGGATCATGCCCCGACCCGCGCTCGCATTACAGGGGTGAAGGGATTCATCATTTGGACAAGAAATCAGTGAGTCCCAGAATAACCTGCTTACATGCAGCACAAAGATTACAAAAGTCCTATGCCATCGGCTGGGAGTACCGAGAATCGCGTTACACCGCGACTTATCCAATTTGCCGAAAGCGAGGAGCCGAGGTGAACATTGCTTTCCTCATCGGGAAGGATTGTTTTGGGCGGGTATTGGTTGATGGCCAGTTCCCAGGAAATCGCAACGTTCTCTCCGTCTAGTGGTCAGTCTCTTATCGCGGGCGGAATCCCGTACCACGAGAGGAGTTCGTTCAGTCTGCACCTGTAAACACGCGACAGTGTGTATAGCCGATAAACGCTGGGAGTTATCTTCTTTGTTTCGATGTCGTGCAATCGGCTGGGCGGGAGGACGAACCCTGGCTTGCGAAGCTGCCGTGCCACACCGAGACTGGCCATGTGGACATCCCGGAGAGTGAGTCCGAGGCCCAGGCGACGAGTGCGGAGATGCCGCCCCGCTTTTGGCAAGTGCTTCAGCACTTTCATGCAATTGCACGTTATCGCATGCGAGTGGATGCCCGTATAGCCTAGCAGTGCTGCCACGTGGCACGCAGGAGCCATTTCCACAGTGCAGATCAGGAAGTTAGGTGGTGATGAAGCAGGCTTCGGGGGAGGGCTGTTCGACCGAATGCGTCCCATGACTTTAACCGGAGTCTGGGGTGCTTTTGTTTTGTGATGGCAAATCTCGCCTTTTTCCGACAATCAGGTCTCCGGGCTCCTTGTCTGCGCTGGACGAATGCGTTACTTTTCAATGTCAAAATAAATCTTCGTTGTGGTGCGGTATTTGACTATCTTCTTGCCATCCAATTCCATTTCTAATTCCGCCACTCGCGCCCACTTCATGCCGCGAACCGTCTTTGCGGCTTCTGCTACCGCGTTTTCCGCTGCCTTTGCAAAACTCTCTTTGGATGTTCCAACTACATCAATAACTTTTTGCGCCATTTGCGGTTCTCCTTTGATTTTGATTCAGTTTGGATTGTAATTGCTGGACAGCACCGTCACCGCCCCTTCTCTCAGGCAGCAACCTTTGTTGCAGCCGCCGATTGCGACTGACGGCAAGGCACGGACGCCTAGTGGGTGAATAAGTATAGCCCGGACGGCTTCGATGGATTAAAGTTGCTTTCCAGAGGGCACCACGATGCGTAGTTTGCTGGCAGTTGGCCTCCCCTTTGTATTCGTCACCTTGCTAGCGGTTCCAGCCAGTGCCAAAGACACGCCGAGAACTTATGTTGCGGGGAGGCTACTTGACATGACCGTTCAGCCTGTAGACAGGGGAACGGCCCATCATTGGCAACATGGCGGCTCCGATTCGGGGGATATCGTATCTGTTCCAAATCCAAGTAGGTGATTTGGTTTACTTTGCGCAGTACACGGCGGGGGCTCTCAGCGACCGAACCAGCTGGATCGTCAATGATCCAATCGACCTGCGGTTTGAGAAAGAGAAAATGTTCCTCAAACGCCCGGACGGAAAGGAAGTGGAGCTCTGGCTTGCCAAGACTGTGCGGCTGTCTCAGAGCGGACAGACGCCGCCCTCCACTACTCCTCTGGCTGGGCAGGCACTAAGTTCCAATCCCGATGACACCCAGCATCTCGAACTGGGAGCAGCCCTGAAAGCCGTTCGTGCGAGTCTGCCAAAATGGAGAGCGACCCTGTCTGCGGTGGACGTGGATTCTTTGCCGATCCAATACAGGACGGGGAAGCAGGTCGAATTGTTGAAGTCCGTAGCTGTCGAACAACTGGACAGAATAGACAAGACTTCTGCCTTGCTTGAGGATGGCCGGACAAGTGGTGGATTCGTGAACGCACAGAAATCAGTCCAGTTGTTGCCCGGCATGCAGGATGCGAAGGCAGCCGCAGTTCAACTGTCATCGGCATTCATGGTGTATTCCATCGACGAGAAGACGGCATCTGCAGCGTCGGATTGGGCCAAGTCCGTGCTCGATATGAGCACAGACATAATGTCCCAAGAAAAACGAACTGAAGTGCCGGTTATGATGTTGCTGGCGGCACGGGATGCGCTGTTGGAAATGTGCAAGAGCAAGCTCTCTCAATAAGCCGTTGTCTCCCGTGAAGGATTTCACCACAAGAGGTGACACGAGCATGCCAACTTCGAAGGACACCCTCATAGACCGCTTAGCCCGCTACCGCCAGATCAAGATCACAGTGATCGGCAGGAAGTCAGGCCATAAAATCTCGATTCCAGTCTGGTTCGTGCTGGAAGGCGAAAAGCTGTACCTTCTGCCCGTGCAGGGATCGGATACCCAGTGGTACCGGAACGCGCTCAAGAACCCGTCGATTCGAATTGATGCACGGGGCATCGGGGCGAAGTTCCAAGCGACGCCCATCACGAATGCCAAAGCCGTGAAATCTGAAGTGGAGAAATTTCTGGAGCAGTAACGGGGCGAAGGACGTGAAGAAGTATTATTCGAAATTCGATGTGGCGGTTCTGATTGAACTGGAATGAACGATTTATGCATTAACCTGTACGGAAACTAGCTCGGGGACGCGACGGGAGTTTTCGAAAGATTTGATGGCGTCTTCGGCCGTGAATCTTCCCATCACCAATGCCAGTTTGCGGTTGGTGGTCGTCTGGATGGGAGTGCGATCAATCCGCTGCACGAACTCAGGTGCGAGGGTGCCGCCTCGGTTCAGTTTCACAACAAATTTAGTATTTTTCATAGTTTGTAAATTACCTTCTGTTCTCTGCGAGAAAAGTTTGTGAGCAACCAGCGGATCATTTCTCCAGAATCGGGGTCACCCTCACGCTTGTAAGAGACTTGCCGCACTCCAAGCAGCATGGCTTCAATCGGGATGTGATCAATCCGCAAGACGGGCATATCCTTTGCGACCCGTATCCGGCGATCTGTGGTTTCAGTTTACGCATCCTGCGCAGCAGCAGTATCGTGAAAAAGACGATTAGCAGGCCGAAAAAAGAGCTAGTTGCGTTCATAAACCTGCTCCTCCTGCTTGGCGATTTCCGCATCGAGAGTTCGGCTTCCTATGGTGATGGAACGTTCGATGTCGCTGCCCTCCATGTATTGATCACCGTTCACCCATCGAAGGCATTCTCCTGACGACCCAGTCTCGACGCCGTCATGGT
>DATMQI010000320.1:0-9845 GCA_035567135.1 Terriglobales bacterium | reverse complement strand
GAGTCCACGCGCAGCTGGCGCGATCCACATTCTTTTCAATTCCGCTGGCCTTCGTGGATGAAACTTGAGTGATCCGCAACCAACAGGCCGGCCGTAAGGCGTGCGAGAAGCAAGAACCCCATGGGCAGAGTTAGTTCTTGTGGGTCGGCGGAGATGCTGAGCCCAAGATCAAAACCGCCTTCAAAGCGCCCGTTGAGCTCATCAAAATATTGGTTGAAGCACCATCGGGCATCGGCGGAGGTCGGGTCTTCGATTGCAATGCACACCATGGACGCTTGGAGGAGTCGTTCAACCTCCCCCATTGCCGTCATGAGTCTGTCGCGCTGACGGGCCGAAAGCGCCTCGAGAATGCTTAACGCCAGCTCGTTGGATCGCCGGTCAAGCTCCTTACGTTCATGCAGCCCTGCCCTGGTGAGCGAAGCGCGCCGCACTCGTTGGTCCTCTCGGTCCGCACGAGTCATGACAAGTCCTTGTCTTTCAAGGGACCGCAGCACGCGGCTGAGATAACCGGAGTCAATTCCCAGGCGACTACGAAGCTCGCGAACTTCGGCACCGTCGTGTCCAATCTCCCAAAGCAGTCGAGCCTCGTTCATTGGCCGACTACGTTGGAGAAACCGGTCGCTGACGGCACCGATGCGCTCCGCAACTGTTCTGTTGAAACTGCGGACTTTTTGAATCGAGACTTCCTCTATTTCTCTGACCATAGTCAGAGATTATCACCGAAACTTTCCCAAGCAGGCAACAGCTGTTCATGATGGCCACATCGGGCATCAGGAGCCTTCTCGTCGAACCGACGGTGCTCCCGTCAACTTGCTGTACGACACTCGCCTTATATCGGACGATGCAGTTCCGAGAGGGCACGAGTCTCAAACTAAGGTCTAGTGGCGATAACAGGCCGGTCTCAACTATCCAGTCTTGCACTCCACGCCAAATCGCGAATACGTCCCGTGAAACGGGCTTGTCGCCATCATCCCCAATTGGTCGCATCCGTACAAGGCGAATCGTGGGATTGCGTAGTAGAAAGTGGCACCCGACACGTTAAGACTTTCGTCGTGTTGATCGTATCGGGTGCCACGGTGGCGTCGTTAGCCAGTCGTCAAGCCGTCGCTCCAAGGAGCATTGCCTCTACTCTTGCGGCAGCCTCGTCCTGCATGTGTGGAAGAACGTGAGCATAAGTATCCAACGTAAAGGCCGTGCTCGCGTGTCCAAGCTGCTCAGAAACAACTTTGGGCGACACTCCGGCTGCCAACGCGATCGTGGCCGCCGAATGACGCAAATCATAGAGCCTGATGCGCGGCACGCCAGCAAGGTCGAGTATTGATCTGAAATGCTTGGCGAGATAATCCGCACTGATTGGCTGTCCCGACGGCGTTCTGAAGATCAAGTTACGGGCCTCCGGATACAAATCCTGCGCACTCACTTTAGTGCGCAGATCATGAAGAAGGGGAACAATCCAGCTCTGCAGCTTGATTGGACGACGGCTTCTCAAACATTTGGTATCTGAGAAGCACCATTTCCCGTTCAGTCTCCGGATGCTACGAACAACGCTAACCGTTTGTCGTGCCCAGTCTATGTCTTGCCACTTGAGTCCCAAGTATTCACTCGGGCGCATACCAGTCGTGAGTGCGACTGCGAGTACTGGCCCATACTTTGTCCCCTCTGCGGCCTTGAGCAATGCCCTCGCCTGTTCAATGGTCATAGACCCCATTTCGTTTCGAACCTGCTGCGGTACTTTGAGTCCATCGGCCGGATTCTCGAGCAACACGCGCCACCGCACTGCCTGCTGCATCGCACCTTTCATCAGCACATGCGCGTAACGGATAGTGCGAGCGGACAGGCCCCGTTCGGTCATATGCTGATACATCGCCTGAAAATCCAGAGGTCGCGGTGCGGCCAGAATTCGTTCACCAAGAATGGGTCGTACGTACCGGTGCAGCATGCCCTGATAATCTTGGAGGGTTTTCGGGCGTACTCTCGGCCCTACGGCTGTCTTAAGCCATCGGTCAAGGTATTCGTTCAGCGTTATTTTGGCCCCTTCCAGATCGCGGCCCAAGTCACGCTCTCTCAGTTTTCTTGTTAGATATGCTTGGGCTTCCCTCATACTGCCGTGAATCGTTCGGTTGTGATAGTTGCGATTCTTGGTTTCGTGATCGCGGCCCAGATAGACTCGGATGAGCCATCTGCGGTCGCCTCGTGCGATGATTTGGCCAACTTTGCGAGCCATAGAGTTTCCTCCTTGGCTCGCAAGAGAGGCACACAACTGGCGCACTCTTGCGGCATCAAAACACGGATATTCAAATTGATTGAATGAAAAATGGCTGATCGGCCGTCAGTCTGTAATGCCGTATGACAGAATAATCAGACCCGGTCAGAATCTGTAGATTTCGGCACAGGATCGGACCTGAACTTCAGAGGCACTAAGCGGCGTGTTTTCAGCACCGCCGGAGGGCGCTGGAAACGGGGATTCTGGCACACTCGTGAAGGGCGGTTACAGATTTCCCGGAAGCCCACTTCCCATTCCAATCGGCGCCCAATGAGTGACTCGGCAATTTGCGTAAAACGCGCCAGATCGAATTCTTTTGATCCGTGTCAGGTCCGGTCAAGCCAAGCCATGGCGTCGGCGGGAAGCGGCGCCCCAAGGCAGAAGCGCATTTCTTTGAGCAGGCGGCGTAAACCAGGGAGGGACTTCTCTGTCGAGTCGACTTGCTGTTTCGCATACAACGGTCGCACTCTGAACTCGAATCCGGAACGATCGCAGGCCCGCTCCCAGTAGCGGATGAAGAATGGGGCCGCTATTTCGCGAATGATGGATTGGCGGGAAAGGAAACCCTGTTCCATCTGACGGACGAGCCAGATTTGCGCGTACAGCGATTCACCCAGCGGAGCGCGAAGGATTGTTCCCATCATGTAGATGAACGTACATAAATACTCCGCCTTCGCCGCTGAGTCGACGCTCCGCTGATGCAACTCTTCGGCGCTTAAATCGCTCCGAAGAGAAGCCCGGAGAGCAGGAATATAGAGTTCGGTCGAAGGATGAGCAGCAGGTATTGCTTCGAGTTGTTGGATTGCTCTCTCGATCACGGTTTCATTGACCGGTGAATCCGCGCTGTCAAGTTTGAGAAGCGCGAGCTTTAATGTCGCAGATATTACGGGAATGAGTAAAACCCACAATCTAGCCTGATGTGTGAGGTTCGCCTCCAGCGTGTTCCGGACCGCCGAGAGAGCTTCACCAGCCTGTCCCAGAGAATCGACATGGGCCTGTGTAGGCAGTTCGATGGTCGCCATTGCAATTGCGATTTCAGCGGCACGCCGAAAATCGCACCGCATAAGACTGTCCGCGAGACCCATGCCTTGAGAGGTGCGGACCGCAGGCATGGCGTCTCGATGGATCTCGGCGTATTCCATTGCTTTGCGACTCCACTTGGCAGCAGCTGAGGGGTCTCCAATGCCCTCGGCATACATCGCCAGCCGGGCGCAGACGTACGGTATTTGAGTGGAGCGGAAAGCGCCAGGAGCCTCGCTGCTGCTGGCGAGGAACAGTCCCTGTGTCGGCTCGACGTGTCCTGTTTGTGGTTTTCCATTCAGGGCGACGCCGCTGTAGTACACGGCAACGCCAAAGATCCGGGAAAACAGTCCTTTCCAGGTGTCTTCGGACGACTCGGTTTCGAGGCTCGTCGAAACGGCCTCTTCGAGTGCCCGGAATGCCTCAACACGCTGATTGTTGTTCCACAAAGCCATCGATTGCTCTGCCAGCGCTTCTATCAGCGCGGTCATCAGGAAACCTGCTCCGCGGCAAAGTTCAACCGCCTTGCCAGTGAGTTGTGCCGCTCGCCGGCGCTCCAATGGACCGCAGATTTCGGCGAGCGTGATCAGAACATTCCTACGCCACAGACTCTGCCGGTAGGCATTGCAGCCGAGGGCTCGCTCAAGCCAGCCCGCACCTTCGGCAGATCTCCCAGCGTAGTGCAACTGGCGCCCGATCACCTCAGCGATCAGGAAGGAGCAATCCTCTCCAGGCAGCCGCGCTATGGCGGTCTCAGCGAGGTTCAATGCTTCGGCGACTCGATGTTCCCACTCCGCGAGGATGATGATCCTATTCCGGATTGCCGCAGCCTCAAGGAGCGGGTACGGCACGGATTGTGCAACCTCCTCGATCCGGGCCAACACGTCCTTCGCGTGGCTCCAATCGCGCTCCGATTCGGGCTTGTCGTATTGGCGCCGCCAAACTCCATCGCACAGAATCGTGATGTTATCCTCGGCAAGATCTGACAACTTGAGGATTTCAATCTGCGCCGGTGTGAACTGCGATAGTGCCGCGAGCCATGAGTGAACATCCTCGTCAGAACGGCTGCTGAACGCCGTCATCCACAACACGCCTTCCAGCGGATACTCCCGGCGGGGCATTTCGAGGCCACCGGTTGGGAACTCGGAGAGGTTGAACTGATTGATGGCGGGAATGAGAAATCTATTAGCGAGCGCAGCATTCTTGCGAGCCATGTGAATGGCTACATGGCCGGCAGCTATCGCTACGCCCCATCCCTTCATGCTCGATTTGTTCATCAGCGCATCAAGCTGCTCGATTAGCCGGTCGGTCTGAGTGCCTTGGCGATCAGCGACGACCAGCTGCAATGCTTTCAGATAGAGCTGCAGGTTCGAGTCGCCTTCCGGGGGTAATGGATAGGTCGTCCAGAACTGAATGAATCCGAACCCCTCATCCAGAGGCCCGTCCTGGATGCTGAGTTGTGCGAGTGCCTGAATCAGGACGATGTAAGCGTGGTTTACCGAGCCCGAAAGCGTGAAGTGATTTACGCAGGTCAGGACGTCCACAGGCTGGAGGACCTTCCTCTTCAACAGATTCTGTCCCAGGACGAAGTGAACGCCTCGAAACGTTCGCAAGTCCAGCAAAGAGCCCAGCTTAGCGGTGATGAGCGGCGATCGAAGGAATCGGTCCGAACCGAGCGGTTGCAACCAGATTCCGGAGGCGCGTTGCACTTTCTCCCCAGGAAGCGGGATCGAGCGCGGGACGCGTGCGACACGCCCGACCTCTTCGAGTGAAAATGGCCCGACTGCCAGACTGAGCCGGATCAATAGCTCCCGCTCATCAACATCGGGAACCATGGTTTGGAGAAGGCGAGTCGCATCCTCGCGAACCCCTTCGGCAAACTCGCCCTTCAGTAGAGACTCCAACTGCCCCGCGCTGAAATTCCATGCCTGGTCGGCGAGGTAGCGAACTGCTGCGGCCACGAGAACCGGCAGGCCCTCGGAGATAGTCACGATGAGATCAAGAATCGGATCAGTGGTTAGGTGCGCCGGGGCCCCCAGCAACGCGAAAAGCTCGCCGACGTCGCTCTTCTCGAATCGTGGAGCTTCAATATGTACGAATCCAAGACGCTGCTCGAACGCCGACGGGAGCCTGTGATATGTGGAGCAGAGCAGTTGCGCCCCGGCCCTTCTGAGTGCCGCGGCAAGTGCTTCAAGGCGCGCTGCCAACTCTCCGCCAGGTGGAGCAGCCGGTAGGTCGTCAATCACCAGAAGCGAGCCCTTAAAGGCTTCGGCTACAGCCGCAATCCACATGTTTGAAGGGGAGCCCTTAATCACACCTGCCTCAGAAGCGAGCAGCAAATCGAGAGAGGCTCTGGCCTGAACTTCACCAGCAGTTCGTGGGATATTGAGCCAAACCGTTCTGCCCGAGTGTTTCTGGACCATCAGTTTCAACAATTGGGTTTTGCCTGAGCCCAGTTCTCCGCGCAGAACCACGATCCCTCCCGCCCGCATTCGCTCGGTGATCGAATCAACGAGAGCTTTTCGCGACAGGCTGGGATTCACCAGTTCCGGCGGGTCGGTTGAGATGGACATCAAACCGATGGCGAAGCCCGCGTCCTGGCCTAGACTTTGGCTGAGGACAGCCAGATTCTGTCGTATGACTTGAACTTCGCTTGCCTCCTCGTTGATGGTCTTAACGGTCTCGAACAACTGGCTTAGGATTCCTTTTGGTTCGGAGCCGCGTCTCGCCAGCTCAAGGACCGCATTTAAGGCGGCAACTTCGTCCTCGAGGCCCTCAACTCTCCCCCCTTGATCTTCCAACTGGCGCTCAACTGCGGTAAGACGCCGCTCGATCTCCTCAAGCTGAGCTTCGAAATTGCGAACCGCGGCAATCGCCTGTTGGGAGACCGACGGCGCGCTCAACTCCGTCGTTAGGTCATCCGCCGTGAGCGTCTTCCTTCCAGACCGGCAAAGGAGGAGGAGTACAAAAGTGAAGAGGTGCTCATAGAGCCGGTCAATTTCCTCGGTGGATCGCGAGTTGTCGCGCTCAAAAAGCACTTCCTTAATGTCGGCTCTCGCCTTCAGGTAGTCGCCATGCCCGGTACTCCACTCCAGTCGCCGGATGATGTTCAGTAAAGGGCCTCTGTCTTCGGTTTCTGCGACCGAGCGGAGACAATTCCACGAGGACTTTGAGACACTTTCCGGCTGGGAACAGCACCGCAGGAATGCGGCGAGCAAGCCGACTGCCGCAGCCTCCTCCGCCTCTCCATATTTGTGGAGACGGATTGCCTCCCACGTTGCGATTGCGGAACCAGAACCAGCCCAGTCACGTTCCACTCCACGGTCAGCAGTAGTCACATAACGGAATGACAGGATCCATTGAGGATTCAACTTCTGATGTTCACAGAAGCGGGCGATCGCTTGGAGAGCTTCCTCGCTCTTCATAGTCAAATTGGCAGCGCGCACTTTGAGCTGCCCGAGTTCCCGAACGCCTGCCAATTCAACGCGAGGCTCACTGGTGGCGAGGGTTTGGTCAATCACATCGCCGACGGCTTTTCCAACGACGTCGATGTCCTCCCCGCACTCAAGTTCAAGATGCTCATTTTTCGAAAGATTCAACCACTGCAAAACCGTCAGGTTCGCCTGAAAGACGAATCCTCGGATGGTCGCGTAAGCGTCATTTCTCGAGTTGGCTCGGAAATGCATTGTGGAAACTATGCTAAGAAGAATACCCGAGCAGGAGCGGCTGTTGATCAGGACCTCTTCCCGCCTCCGCGTTTGTAACTTCTCTTGGTCGTTCTTTTCGAGGTTCGCCGCGGTGCCGACCACCGACCGCTCGTTCTGCTTGCGTTGCAATTTTCTCGAGCGTCCATAATTTTCCTCCGATGCCGGGATCCCTGACCCGATCAAGCCAGATCGTTGGGTACGGAGTACCACGTCGATCCCCTATCGTGTTCAACGAGCGCCTTGCGAAAGTGCGAATAGGCAAGGTTCTTCGTCCTCATATTGGCGATCCAGCCCTCGAAGAATGTCGCAAGAAGCCGCTGCTCCGCATCGCTGCAAACCTCCAGCAGCCTGAAATCACCCTTCCGGTCGGCGTTCCAGCGACGCTGGGCATCCAGGAAGTCACGCTGAGCCGCTTCCATCTGCTCCATCAGTCCTCCCTGAAAAACTCATTCAGTTCTTCACTTAGTTGCTGCGAGAACACCAGTAGTGGGCACCTGCCAGTGTGATTGAGGACGCACTGGCTGTTTCGCGTTATCATTTCGTACAGGACAGCAGGGGTAATCATTCTTTGGGCAACCAGGCTGTCTTCGCAACTTACCGACGCTAAAAACTTCTTCGCAAGGTATCTCCGTCTGTGCGGAGCGGCGGATGGACACAGCACTTTCAAGCATGCGAGGACAGCGCCCACACGCTGCTGTGCAAGCGTTAAAGTTGCCTTCAACCCGACGTGGGCATGCTTATTGCGGCTCATAGACAGGGGCGACGATAACGCGGCTTAATATACCAACGCAATTCCGAAAAAAGCAGTCTTGAAAAGAAAGGTTAATAATTTCTCTTCGTCGGTTTGTATATTAAGTATGTGGGGAGTATGAGAACTATTTACGATCACTTTCGAAAGGAGGCGGAGCGTGCAAATTCTGAAAGACAAAAGTGGCCATCCTCAAGGCGTCATCCGGGAGGTTGCGGGCGGCATGGAGCGCCTGTTTGACCTCTCCGGCAAGGCCATTGCGACATATCGCCCGGATACAGATTGGACCTATGACCGGAATGGCGTCCGTATCGGCACCGGGAATCGGTTGGCCGGCATGGTCGACGACGACGAATAGCTGGCGGTGATTCCTCGAGTTCAGCCAAAGAGAAGGTGCTCAAGATGAAGCGTGCCGTCCTGTATACCCGAGTTTCCACTTTCGACCAGAATCCGGAGACCCAGGCGCTTGATCTGCGCCGCCTAGCGGAGCAACGGGGCTTCGAAATCGTTCACGAATATACCGACCGGATCAGCGGCGCCAAGGCAAAGCGTCCCGCGCTCGACGAGATGCTGGTCGCAGCCCATCGCGGCGAATTCGATGTCCTGTTGGTGTGGGCTGCCGATCGCCTCGCTCGCAGCGTGCGGCACTTTCTCGAAGTGCTCGATACGCTGAACCATTTGGGCGTCGAGTTTGTGTCATTCCGGGAGAACCTGGACACCGGCGGACCGTTGGGCAGGGCTGTCATCGTGATTGTCTCGGCGGTCGCGGAGCTCGAGCGCAACCTTATTATAGAGAGGGTAAGAGCCGGACTGAGGCGCGCCCGGCTCGAAGGTCGAGTGTTAGGCCGGAGGCCGATTGAGATTGATCGACCAGCTTTGCTCCGCGACCGGAGCCGCGGCTTGAGCCTCGCCCAGCTGGCTAAGGCGTACAAGATTTCTCGGACCAGCGTGGCGAGGGCGCTGAAGCAGTCCGAAAGCGTCGTGCCGAAAGCCCCACTTCCACTGGCTCCAACCGACATTGAACAGGTCGCATAATCAAGAACATCGAGCATGTTGTTTAATATCTGATCGGGAGAGAATTCCCACGCCCACAAAACTACTGTTGGGGTGATCCTTCCATCGACGCCGCTATCACGCTGTTCGTGATCATTTCGGTACGTAAGATGCAGATGTGGCGAAAAGAACAGCGTCAGTGAACTCCGTGTTTGCGATGTTAGCGGAACGGTTTGATCATGGCGTATCGGCAGGCGCTAGCCAATGAAGAAACCTCATCGTAACCGTTCGGGAAAGCGGGATCGGATTTCAGCCCACGAAGACCGGCGGCGACCTCGTTTCTCCCGGGAGCTTTCCGTAATTTACGAAGACGATTGTGTTGTCGTTATCGACAAGCCAGCCGGACTCCTAGCTGTTCCGATTAAGAGCTCTGATACTCCGTCCGCATGGTCGCTGCTTGCCGAAAAACTCGAACCGAAAAAACAAAAGGCCTTGGTAGTCCATCGCATCGATCGCTTTTCCTCCGGCGCTCTTCTGTTCGCAAAAACCGCCCCAGACCGAAGTGCGCTAGTGCGGCAGTTCCTCGACCACACTCCCGAAAGACACTATCTCGCAGCTCTGCGAGGCCGCGTCGAGACTGAGGCAGCGACGCTTGTGCACTATTTTCGACGGGAAGGAATGTATCAACAGTTGCGCACAGCACGCGATCCAGCGGCGGCGCGTGCCGAACTGCGCCATACGGTCGAACGCCTTTTTGCGGATGCTTCGCTCGTCCGAGTCGAGCTCGTGACCGGATTACAGAATCAAATCCGTGTCCAATTTGCGGCCCTGGGACACCCCGTCATCGGCGATCGAAAATACCATCGGGCAGAGGCGTCGGAGGAACTCATTGATCGCGTTGCGCTCCACGCTGTGCATCTCAAGTTTGTCCATCCCCGCTCGGGGAAAAGCATCTCGGTTGACTGCAAACTGCCCCCCCGATTTTCAGCATCTGGTTCGAGAATTGTCGCGGTCGAGCCGAGCGCGGTGGTGAATCCAGATCGGTCTGGATCGAGACAATTGCGCCCTACGTGATGGCATCCAAGCTTCATCCCCGCCCCAACCGTAATTAGCG
>DATMQI010000319.1:0-8145 GCA_035567135.1 Terriglobales bacterium | reverse complement strand
GCGGGCACCCTCCAAGAAAGCAGACCTTGGCACTTGGGAGCTGTCTCACACTCGCGCCCTCCGGGTGGTGTGCCTTGAGAGACTCAGGGCATCAAAGGAGATTTTTCCATGTATGACAACACCGTGAGGTTAATTGGATTTTTAGGGAAGGACGCCGAAGTGAAGAGCACGAAGAGCGGAAACGAATACACCGTTCTATCACTCGCCACGCAAGCGTCTTGGAAGGACAAGAAATCGGGCGAGTATGTGAATCGCACCGAATGGCACCGGATGATCGCGTGGGCCAATCTTTCGACGTTCGCCGCCACTCTGAAAAAGGGCACGCACCTCTCCGTGGGAGGCGAGCTGCGCTACCGCGAGTTCAACGACAAGAAACACAAGAAGGTCAAGGTTCGTCTCGCGGAGATCCACCTCGGAAAGATCGGCAAGCTCGACCGCGCCGAAAAGCGCGACGCGAATGCAGCACCGCCCGAACTGCCTACCAACGGCGACGAGGCCCCTTTCTAGGGGCCTCTAACTTTCCTGCGTTGAAGTTCGCCGACGCGCCCAGTGGTTATTTTGAGCCTTCAGACATCAGCTCGTCGGCAGACCACAAGTATTGGTGACCAGCGGGTGACCCGTGCACTCGCTGTATCCTTTCATTGACTCGCGCGTCTAATCCACGTAGGGTCGATTTAGGGTAATGAGAAAAAGACTACTCATTGTTGTGGCGATGGTCGCCCTGTTGGGCCTGCAATTTGCGGACTGCATGTCCGCGATGACGCAAGACCAACAGAGTATGAAGTGCTGTGGTTCCATGCCCTGCGATCCGTCAAATCAGAGTCACGATTGCTGCAAGAGGATGGTTTCGACTCAGTCCCCCAGCGTGTTACCCGCCGCTCACGTTTCGCTCCACGCGCCCGTTATGGTTGCGACCGATATTCTTGATTCACCGCAGGCAATAACTTATCCCGACGCATCTCGCTTGGATCTGGAGGCTCCGACGCATTCGCCTCCTGAACTGTACACCCTTCACTCATCCCTGTTGATCTGATCCGCTGCTCAACGGTGCTGCAACGCACCGGCTTGTCTCTTTTTCCGTCTCCACTGTCCACTTAACCCGCCGACGCATTTCGGTCGAGGCCCTTTCGGGGTAACTCGCTTACGGTCTGCGGCTTCGATCCACACGCTTAGGAGAAAAAGATGTTTTTGATAGCGAGAACGAATTTCTCTGCGCGCTTTTCGTGCGTAGGTCTTAGTCGAAGTATTTCTGTGATTTTGCTTTCCGTTGTTCTAGCCGCGCATGCTTTTGCGCAGGAGTCTCCCACGACGCACACGGGGTCGATCACTCGACTCTCCGAGTTGCTCGCGGAAGCGGAGAAGAACAATCCGCAGATTGAAGCGGCACGGCAAGGCTGGCAGGCGGCGAAACAAGTGCCGACGCAAGTCTCGACCCTGCCCGACCCGCAATTCAATTTGCAACAGGTCAATGTTGGCAGCCCCCGCCCCTTCGCCGGCTACACCAACAGTGACTTTGCCTACCTTGGCCTCGGCATTTCGCAAGACATTCCCTACCCAGGGAAGTTGCGCTTGAAGGGTGAGATTGCAAAACGTGAAGCCGACGTTTCGCAGCAACAAATCGAATCCGTGCGCCGCGCCGTCCTCGCTGATATCAAGGGCACCTATTTCCAGCTCGCGTATCTCTCCAAAACACTCGCGATCCTCGAAGAGGACGGCGAGTTGCTCAAGCAAGTGGAACAGGCCGCCGACGCCCGGTACCGTTCCGGCATGGGAACACAGCAGGACGTTCTGCAAGCACAACTGCAAAAGACGAAGCTGCTTCGCGAAATCGCCATGCATCATCTTCAGGTTGGAAAGCTCGAAGCCCAGCTCAAACAACTTGTCAACCGTTCACAGGAATCACCGGACATTGAGCCGGCCGATCTTCTCGAAACGCCTCTCGTGCAAGAGTACGCCGAACTTCTGGCCGCCTCCCAAGTACAGAATCCGGAAATTGCTGCCGCGCAGAAAATGATCGAAAAGCAGTCGCTGCAGGTGGACCTGGCCCGCAAAGACTTCTATCCCGACTTCAACGTGCAGTACATGTGGCAGCGGACCGACCCCGCCCAATTCCGCGCCTATTACATGCTGAGCGTCGGCATCAAGGTCCCGATCTATCGCAGCCGCAAACAGCGCCCCGAACTGGCCCAAGCCGAATCGGAGCAGCTTCGAGCGAGAAGCGAGCTCCAGGCGCAATCGCAGCAACTCGCCGGTGATTTGCGCTCGCAATACGTGATCGTGCAGCAGACTTCCGAACTGCTCAAGATTCACCGCGAAGGGCTGTCTCCACAGGCCCGTTCGGAATTTCAATCAGGTCTCGCCGCCTACCAATCGGGCAAACAGGATTTTCAGGCGCTGCTAACGGCGTTTCTCGATGTCCTGCATCTCGACGAGGACTACTGGCAGAACATGGCCGAATACGAGACTGCCATCGCGCGCCTCGAACAACTCACTGGACTGTCATTGCATGAAGAAGGAGCGGGGAGATGAAAACTTATCGCATAGGCTTCTTATTGGCATTGATTGGAAACATCGTTCTTGCCGTGGTCCTCGTTGCGTTGTGGCTGCATTATCGCGCAGTGAAGCCCATGCCGAATGTAGAGATCAAGGCATCGAATGCCGCCGCGCAGGATTCTATAGCCAACTCGATGGCCGCACCGCCTGCATCGACCGAAGCGCCGCTGGTTCCGGTGCAGATCTCTCCGCAACGGTTGCAGAGTATCGGTGTCAAAACGGGCATCGTCGAGCGGAAATTGGTCGCAGACGAGATTCGCACCACCGGCAGTGTCGCCGTGGACGAGAGGCGGCTGGCCTACGTCCAAGTGCGTTTCTCCGGCTACATCCAGAAAGTATTTGCCGATGCCACCTACCAATACGTCCGAAAAGGACAGCCGCTATTCACAATTTACAGTCCCGATCTAGTGGCCACCGAACGGGAATACTTGGTGGCCAAGCGGAATCAGCAGCAAGTGGCGCAGAGCACGGTGCAAGGTGTCGCTTTCAGCGCAGCATCGCTGCTCGACGCGGCTGCGGAGCGTCTCAAGCAGTGGGGCGTTCCGCAAAAAGAAATCGCACGGCTCGAATCCACCGGCCAAGTTCAACAGGAACTGGAAGTCGATTCGCCGGTCTCCGGCTACATCACCGAGCGCAATGCGCTGCCCAGCGTTGCCGTTCAGCCGGAGATGCGCCTCTATACCATCGCCGACCTATCCACCGTTTGGGTTCAGGCGCAGGTCTTCCAGAACGATCTCGAACGTATAAAGATCGGCGCTCCCGCAACGCTCACCGTGAACACCTATCCGGGCCGGACGTTTACTGGCCTTGTGGACTTTATCTATCCGCAGGTAGATATGGATACGCGAACCGCAAAAGTGCGCGTTGTCTTTTCGAATCCTGGACTGCAACTCAAACCCGGCATGTTCGTCAACGTGGGTCTGAAGGTTCCGATGGGGAACCAGCTTGTTATCCCTTCAACCGGCGTCCTACAGTCCGGCACGCGAGAGATTGCTTTTGTCGAGCGTAGCGACGGTTATATCGAACCGCGCGAGGTACAGTTGGGCTCCCGCGTGGGTGACGATCTTATCGTGCTGAAGGGGTTGAAAGCGGGGGAGCAGATTGTTACCTCCGCAAACTTCCTGATCGACTCCGAGAGCCAGCTTCAGGCTGCACTTGGTTCGTTTGTTCCACCTCCGCCCGGCGCGGGTTCGGCGTCTACTACCAGCGCCCCGCAAGGAAATGTCGAATTAAGCTCCGACCCGGCCACACCGCGGAAAGGAAGCAACGTGTTCCGCGTGAAACTCACCAATTCGAGTGGAGCGCCCATCTCCGGTGCGGAAGTCAGCGTGACGTTTTTCATGCCGGCGATGCCCGCGATGGGCATGGCATCGATGCGTACACCCGTCACTCTCAGCGACAAGGGCAACGGTCTCTATGAAGGTTCGGGACAGCTGGATAGCGGCGGAACATGGCAAGTCACCATCCTCGCAAAAAAGAATGGGCAACTCATCGCGACCAAACAATTGAGCGTGAATGCCACGGGAGGCATGTAACGTGATCTCACGGTGGATTAATTGGTGCGCGCAAAATCGTTTTCTCGTTTTCATGGGAACAGTCCTGCTGGTGCTCACGGGAATCTGGGCTCTGCGCCATATTCCCCTCGACGCGTTACCGGACATTTCCGATGTGGAAGTGATTATCCATACGCCTTGGGCGGGTCAGCCTCCTAGCCTCATCGAAGACCAAGTCACTTACCCCATCGTCACGACCCTTCTTGCGGCACCGCATGTAAAGGCCGTGCGAGCACAAACCATGTTTGGCGATTCCTACGTCTTCGTCGTCTTCGAAGATGGAACTGATTTGTACTGGGCACGTTCGCGCGTTCTCGAGTACATGCAACAGATCACGGGTCGCTTGCCCTCGGGCGTGCATCCCGTCATCGGGCCGGATGCGACTGGCGCAGGTTGGGTCTATGAATACGCGCTCGTGGACCACAGCCATCAACGCAGCTTGGCCGATTTGCGCAGCCTTCAAGATTGGTACCTGCGTTACCAGCTCGAAACGGTTCCCGGAGTGGCCGAGGTAGCCACGATTGGCGGATTCGTTCGCCAGTATCAGGTCAACGTGGACCCGGACAAACTTCGTGCCTATGGCGTCCCTCTCTCAACGGTCATCGAAAGAGTTCGAGCCAGTACGAACGAAGTGGGGGGACGGCTTCTTGAAATGGGCGGGGCGGAATACATGATTCGTGGCCTCGGCTATTTGCATTCGCTGAGCGACCTCGAAACCGTTCCCGTAGCAACCAAGAACGGGACGCCGGTGCTCGTCCGGGATTTGGGGACAGTTACGTTCGGGCCGGACATTCGGGAAGGTGTTGCCGAGTGGCAAGGCGAAGGAGAAACCGTTGGCGGGATTGTCGTGATGCGCGATGGCATGAACGCTCTGACCGTCATTGATGGCGTCAAGAAAAAGCTCGCTGAGATCAAACCATCATTGCCTCCAGGCGTCGAGGTCGTTTCCGGTTATGACCGCTCTGGATTGATTCATGCGTCAATCGAAACCCTCCAACGCGACCTGCTCGAAGAGGCCGCCATCGTCAGCGTAGTCATCATCATCTTCTTATTCCACTTCCGTTCGGCGTTGATTCCGATTCTGACCCTGCCTATCGCCGTGCTCGCAGCCTTCATCCCGATGTACTACCTCCATGTCACCTCGAACATCATGTCGCTCGGCGGTTTGGCGCTGGCGATTGGCGTCCTCGTGGACGCCGCCATAGTCATGGTCGAAAACGGATACCGGCAGCTTTCCGAGCACCAATCCTCCGAAGTCGGTCCTCTTTCTGAGTCACAGAGGCGGAAAATCCTCTTGGATTCCGCGAAACAGGTGGGTCCCGCTATTTTCTTTTCGCTGGTAATCATCGTGGTCTCCTTCCTGCCTGTCTTTTTACTGGAAGCGCAGGAAGGACGCATGTTTCGTCCGTTGGCGTGGACGAAGACGCTGGCTGTTGGCTTTTCCTCCGTCTTGGCCATCACGCTTGTGCCCGCACTCATGATCCTATTCATTCGCGGGCGGCTGATACCGGAATCACGGAACCCCATTTCAAGAATCACCCAGGCTCTTTATTTGCCGGTTCTACGGCTCTGCTTGCGGTTCCGCAAAACCACGTTGCTGCTCAATTTGGTTTTTCTGATCGTCACACTTCCGCTCGCGCTTCACATCGGCAGCCAATTCATGCCGCCACTCTTTGAAGGTTCGGCCCTCTACATGCCGACGGCCTTGCCCGGAATCTCCATCGGGCAGGCATCGCAATTGCTCCAAGAACAGGATCGGATCATTCGCACGTTCCCGGAAGTCGAGACCGTCTTCGGTTCCATCGGGAGATCCGATAGCGCGACCGATAACGCTCCTCTCGATATGTATGACACGACGCTCATGCTCAAGCCACGCAATCAATGGCGGCCGGGGATGACCTACGAAAAACTCATTCAAGAAATGGACGCGAAACTCCAGTTTCCGGGGCTGTCCAACACCTGGACCATGCCGGTCGAAAATCGTCTCGATATGGAATTGACGGGAATTAAAACGCCTCTCGGCTTGAAGATTCAGGGCCCGAATCTGGAGGGCATCCAGCAAGTTGGCGCGCAGGTGCAGCAGATCCTCTCAGCGATTCCGGAGATGCGCTCCATCTTCGCGGAACGCGTTTCGCAAGGCTTTTATCTCAACGTCGAAGTGAACCGCGCTGAGGCAGCTCGCTACGGTCTGACGATTGCGGATGTGCAACAGGCGGTCACTTCGGGAATTGGCGGGGAAATGGTCGCCGAGAACGTCGAGGGCCGCGAGCGCTATCCAGTGAATGTCCGGTATAACCGCGATTTCAGGGACAACGTCGAAGAATTGCGGCACGTCCTGATTGGCACGCCCTCCGGCGCGCAAATTCCAGTTTCCGATGTCGCGAAACTCTCGTTCTCTCGGGGACCCTCCATGATCCGCGATGAAGATGGGGCGCTGACCGGCTACGTGTACATCGATCTGAACACGAAAGACTACGGCGGCTTCGTCACACACGCGAGTAATTTGCTCAAGCAAAAACTCGCGTTGCCTCCCGGCTTTACCTACAAATGGTCCGGCGAATACGAGTTTGAATTGCGGGCCAAAGAGCGGCTGCAACTCATTCTGCCGATCGTATTCTTTGTCATCTTTATGTTGCTCTACGTGGTGTTTCACTCCGTCACCGAGGCTGCTGTCCTCATTTTCCCGACGATCTATGCGTTGACAGGCGGCCTGATTCTGCAAAAGTTGCTTGGCTACAACTTCAGCGTCGCGGTGTGGGTCGGCTACATCGCTCTGTTCGGTATTGCCGTTGAAACCGGAGTCGTCATGGTTGTGTATCTACACGAAGCCCTGGATCACCGACTCAAGTCCGGCGTTCCTCTGCGTCACGAAGACATAGCAGCCGCCGTGATCGAAGGGGCTGTCCACCGTTTGAGACCAAAATTAATGACGGTCTGCGTTGTGCTCGCCAGCCTGATTCCGATTCTGTGGGAAACAGGTGTCGGCGCAGACGTGATGAAACCCATTGCCGCTCCTCTCGTCGGCGGCATGATCACCTCAACGATTCACGTCCTAATTCTGGTGCCCGTATTCTTCGCGCTGATGAAGGAGCGAGCGTTGCGCCGTGGAACTTTGCAGCCACGAGCGCCGCAGTCGGACTTTTAGAGATTCCTAGTGGTCACTTTAGTCTAAAGGACTAGCGGATCGCAGATTTTCCTCCGCTCGCTTCTCAGAGAAATACGAGAACCAGAGCAGCAACGCCCCCGCCGCGGCAAATGACAAAGCAAGCCATTCTGCGGCCTTGCTTCCCATCGACCAGGACAACATCGCTCCGAGAGCGCAGAGAAACCCGCTTGGCCTGCAAATCCAGGCAATCCGCCGCGTTCGCCTCTCCACAACCGAAGCACGGAGTGGATTGTGCTTCGTTCTCCACCACAACGGATACAGAATCCCTGTACTGACGCCCAAGGACGCTACTACCAGCAGCATCCTCAGCGGAGAAAGTCCAACGGCAATTAAGATCGCTGGCAATGGAAGAAGCGCAAAAACCATCAGGCCCAACCGTGCGTTCAGGCGCCGCCGCTGTCGTTCGTAATTCAGCCAGCTCTCCCCCATCGGCAACATCGTTGAATCTCCCTTGCTCCCCGTCGGTTGAGCCCTTGACTTGCCTCTTTGCGGCCAAAACAACTATTTCCATGCTGCTATACATATAGTATCATGGATTGCGCTGTACAGCACCTAAGGAGGGAATTCCATGTACGACAATTCCGTTCGATTAATTGGCTTCCTCGGACAGAACGCCGAGAAGCGCACAGCTCGAAACAATACGCCCTACGTGATCCTCAACCTAGCAACCACTGTTCGATGGCGCGCTAAAGAATCCAAGGAAAACGTTGAACGTACCGAATGGCACCGACTGGTTGCCTGGGGGAACCTGGCGAAGTTCGCAGGCACTCTCAAGCGAGGAAACCATATCTCCGCCGAAGGCGAGCTGCGATACCGGATGATCTCCGATAAAGAGCACCCGGAGCTGGAGCACAGGCTTGCCGAAATTCACCT
>DATMQI010000318.1:0-41929 GCA_035567135.1 Terriglobales bacterium | reverse complement strand
GAGAGCTTGGCGCGCTTGGAGAGGTATGCGACCTCGACCATGGTGAAGGCCTTGAGATGGACTTGCGGAAAGCGCTGCTTCAGGCCGGAACAGAGATCGAGGAAATATTGAAACGGCAGGTCCGGATGCAATCCGCCTACGATGTGGAATTCGGTGACAGCTTCGCTGTATCCGGAAGCCGCTGTTTCGAAAGCCTCATCGAGCGCCATGGTGTAAGCGCCAGGAGCGTCTTTCTTGCGGCCGAAGGCGCACAGGCGGCAGGCTGCGACGCAGACGTTGGTGGGATTGATGTGGCGGTTTACGTTGAAATACGTCTTGTCGCCATGCATGCGCTCGCGAACGTGGTTGGCCATCCAGCCCACGGCGAGAATGTCGCCGGTGCGGTAGAGAGCGAGAGCGTCGCCGCTGTCAAGGCGCTCGCCAGCCATCACCTTCGCGTGAATCGGCTGAAGCCGCGCGTCGTCGGTTTGAAACGAATGGTGTTGTCTCCAGGAAGACATCACCTTGATGATATCGCAGGATCACACCGAAGTCACAGGCAACATCATGACGTACGGGATTGGCCACTACCTGTGGTCAGCGTCCCGCGATCACGCGGTCGCGGATTTTTTCATACTCCTCTTCCGAAACCGCGTGGCGGGTCACTAAGTCGTGCGCATTCTGGAATGGCCGATCCGCGATGATGCGGTCGGCCTCGCGTTCGGTCACGCCAGGTAAGGTGAGCAGATCTTCGCGCGAGGCTCGATTGATGTTGATCGCCTGCTGGTGCCCCATCCCTTCCTTCACGCCTTCGGCCACCGCCTGGGCATCGCGCCTCATGGTCTCTGTGGCTTCAGCTGTGCGTCGACGGATTTCATCTGGATTATCCCTGTGATTTGTGCAAGCGGCGATGCCGACCAACGGCAGGCCGAGGACAAGAACTCTTACCCGATGGAAAGATAGAAACGGCACACCAGTTCGATGCGACGGTGATATTTGAGGTTGGCGACATTCTGATAGCCTCTCACTCTGAAAATGCATCTAATAGATAGCAGATTAAGACGAGTGCGCCCTCGACTTAATAAGCCTCAACACTTATGTAGGAGGTCGTAAATGAAAAGCGTTCTTATCAGCATCTTCTCAGGTACTCTGATGCTGGGTGTCGCGGCCGCACAAGGTAATCCGGCCCCAGCGCAGTCTACTCCAGCTTCCGATCAGCAAACCTCGACCCCGGCTCAGCCTTCCGCACAGCAAACGGCGACTGAGTCAGCCACTGAGGCACACCCAACGCGAATTGCCCCGGGCAGCGTTATTCCAGTGTCTTTGACCAAGACCATCGACGCGAAAAAAGCGAAGACCGGCGATCAGGTGGTGGCCAAAGTCACGCAAGACCTGAAAAGCAACGCCGGCACGGTAGTTGTGGCCAAAGATACGGAGGTCGTGGGTCACGTTACGGAAGCGCAGCCGCGCAACAAGGAGCAAAAGGAATCTCAGGTGGGAATCACATTTGACCATGCCGTGATGAAGGACGGAAGCGAGATGCAGATGCCGATGTCTATCCAGGCGATCGTTGGTTCGCAGAATTCGGGTTCACAGAATTCGGCGAACAGTGCAGGCGGAAACAGCGAAGGGTCTCCGAGCGGCGGAGCAGGTGGCTATCCCAATTCGTCGCGAGCCGGCGGGATGGGCGGATCCACGCCGTCGCCTGCGCCTCAGGCGGCGCCGCAAAGTAACGTGCCAAGCGACACGCAGACGGGAGCGAGCGCGCGACCCCGGATTACGGCGCAGACAGAGGGCGTGGTCGGAATCTCCGATCTTAAGCTTACATCGTCGCCACCGACGGCGAATCAAGGTTCTGTTCTCAGCTCAGAAAAGAACAATGTAAAGCTTGAAAGCGGCACGTTGATGCTTCTGCGCGTGAACTAACTGCGTGAACTTAAGAACGATTTGATGCTCTGCGGAGGCGCCGGCGAAGAAGCCGGCGCATCTTCCTAAACCCACTGTTGCCGCGTGACTCCTTGGCCGCCCGGGGCCAATCCTTCCCTGCTTTGCGTCCTGTACAATTTGCACTTCGATGAGTTCTTACGCGAAATTGTGGCTGAGTGTGACGGCGGTGCTCGCGCTGGCTCTGGCGGCGCAGGCCGAACCGGTCGCCAAGCTCAAAGCGGCCGACTACGTCAACGATTTTGCCCACGTTCTGGACCAGAACACGATCGCGCAGATGGATGACATCTGCAAGCAGATCGACGAGAAGGCGCACGCCCAGATCGCGGTGGTGACCATCCACTCGCTCGATGGCGCCGATATTGAGAGTTACGCGGTCGATCTTTTCCATCAGTGGGGCGTCGGCAGCAAGTCCACTAACCGCGGGGTGCTGATCCTGTATGCCATTGACGACCATCGCGAGCGTATAGAGGTTGGCTATGGGCTGGAGCCCATTCTGCCCGACGGGAAGACGGGTGGATTTGCGCGCGAGGCCGTCCCGCTCATGCGGAGTGGGAATTACAGCCAGGCGCTGCTCCTAGTCACTACGCGGGTGGCACAGGTCATTGCGCAAGACGCAGGAGTTCAACTCACGGGCCCGCAGCTTGCACCGGCTCCGGAGGAACCGGCGGAGCAGCCGAGTAAAGGGATATCGGCTGGCGGAGTGATTCTGGTGATTGTCATCATACTCATCGTTCTTTTTACTCCGCTTCGCAGCTTGCTTTTCGGGATGCTTCTTTCTGGAATGTTTGGCGGCGGTGGCGGATATAGAGGCGGCGGAGGCTGGGGCGGTGGAGGGTTCGGTGGCGGCGGTGGGTTTGGCGGTGGGGGTGGGTTTGGCGGATTCGGCGGGGGTAGTTCTGGCGGCGGTGGGTCTAGCGGCAGTTGGTAGCGAGCGAGGATGCGAATGGTTCCAGAAAAAAAGATCAGCGAATTTGTCAGCCGGCTGCGCGCGTCAGCCGGAGCGAACCTGGAGAGCGTGATCCTGTTTGGATCGGCGGTGGCGGGAGATTTTCATCCCGAGTTCTCGAATGTGAATCTGTTTTGTGTGATTCGCGACAGTTCATTCGCGGCGTTGCAAGCCCTGGCCCCCGCCGTGAAATGGTGGGGCGCGCAGAAGCAGCCGCCGCCTCTGTTCATGACTCATGACGAAATCAAGCGCTCGGTCGATGTATTTACGATTGAGTTGATCGACATGCAACAGCACCATCGGGTTCTTTTCGGCGAAGATGTTATTCAAGGTTTGTCGATTCCGGCGAACCTGCACCGCGTGCAGGTGGAATACGAACTGCGGGAGAAACTCGCGCTGCTGCGCCAGCACCTGCTGCTGGCTTCGGGCAACGACTCACGCCTGTGGGAGTTGCTGCTGCGATCGGTCTCGTCGTTCGCCACACTGTTCCGTCACGCGCTGATCGTCCTCGGTCGCGATGCGCCAGTTGGCAAGCGCGAGGCGGTGCAGGCACTGTCGAAGCAGATTGGATTTGACGCATCCGGTATCCTGCAGGTGCTGGATGTTAGAGAGAAGAAATCAGACCGCAAGCAATTCAACGTAACGGACGTTTTTTCGCGATATTTGTCGGCGCTGGAGCAGGTAACCGCAGCGGTTGATAAAATGTTGGACTCGGGCACGGCAGGCTCGAAGTAGAGTTTGCAGGCACTTTGGTCTTTACAGGAGAACATCATGAACAAGGGACTGATCGTGGTCGTCGTTATCGTGGCACTCCTACTGCTGTTTGTGTTGTTTGCCTTTGGCCAGTACGTGAGCGTGAAGAACACACTGGTCCAAAAGAATGAGGCGGTGAAGGCCGCCTGGTCGCAAGTGGACATTGTGCTGCAACGCCGCGCCGACCTGATCCCGAATTTGGTGGAGACGGTGAAAGGCTATGCCCAGCAGGAAGTGACGGTGTTTGGCGACATCGCGAAGGCGCGCTCCGCGCTGCTCTCCGCGGGCACGCCGAAGGAAAAGATCGCCGCCAACGGGCAACTGGATGGGGCGATTGGCCGACTGCTGCTGGTGGTGGAGAACTATCCTCAGTTGAAGTCGAATGAGAATTTCCTGCGCCTGCAGGATGAACTTGCCGGTACGGAGAATCGCATTGCGGTCGAGCGCAAGCGTTACAACGACACTCTGCAAGATTACAACACTTACGTGCAGCAGTTCCCCAACAGCTTTTTCGCGGGCATTGCAGGTTTCAAACCGAACGAAGCTTACTTCCAGGCGTCGCCGGGGTCGAGAGAAGTTCCGAAGGTGAATTTTTCAAGTCCGCCGGCGGCCGCGCCGCAGACGGCGCCTCAGCCCGCGCCGGCGCACTAGCGGTTCTGGAGCGAACGGCAGACGGGTTTAGCTGCTGACATTGTTTCGGATGCAAGGCCCAGATCGGCGGCTAGCTAGAAGAGGCGGAAGACGACGACCACGGCCAACGCCACGATGCAGAGCGCGAGCGTAATTATCGAAACTTTCTCGCTTTTCTCTACGCCCGTCCACATGCTCGATTTGGTTTCCATGGTCTTGCTAGTTTGCCGCAACGGGCGAGTCAAGGCAATGGCTCGATTGTGGCTGGCACTGGGGTAATGTGCCCAAAGTTCGGCAAATCCCGCAGACGGTTGGCAATCCTCATTGAGGCCCGGCCGGCAACTCCCAGCCTTCGTCCTTCATTTTGTTGTTGCTCCAGTGCTGGAGCTGTTCGAACAATGCGGGGTCGATGACGGCGAAACGAAGGCCGACGCGGCCTTCGCCGCCGAACCAGACGATGCGGGCCTTGGCCCGAAAAATAGTTTCACTTTCAGGAAGCGGAAAACTCACGTCAAGCAAACCGGTAAATTTCATTGGTTCTTTAAGTCCGTCCAGTCCCATGCCGCCAGTGCTGAGGTTCACGCCTTCGACGCAACATTCGTCACCCTGCTGATTCTTTAGCGCGACGGCGATCTGGATACGCGCGCGGAAAAACTTCTGCTGCTCGAGGCTGATGTATCCCAGGTTCGCGCCCTCGCCGGGATTGACGTTGATCTTGTATTCCTTCAGCTTCCGGCTAAGCGTGCGGCGGGAGATGCCGAGCTGTTCCGCCGCCTGGCTGCGATGACCGCCACTGCGCTCGAGGGCGCGGATGATCATCTGCTCTTCCATGCTGTCGAGATTGCCGACAGGTATGGAGGCCGCCGTACGCTGAGCGACGGGATTGCCAGAAATCGCGGCCGTAATCTGCGATTCCTGGATTTCGGGTTGGCTTGACTCCACGGCAACTCTGGCGATGAGGTTGCGCAGTTCGCGAACATTGCCGGGCCAGGCGTGCCCGAGCAACGCGGAAACCGCATCGGGTGCAAACGAACTGCCCGGAGTTTTGAGGCTGAGGAAGTGCTCGGCCAAAGCGATGATGTCCTCGGGGCGTTCCCGCAGCGGCGGCACGCGCAGCTGAAACTGTCCGAGGCGATGGAAGAGGTCTTCGCGGAAGCGTCCCTCTTTGACCGCGGCGTCGAGGTCCTGATTGGTGGCAGCGACAATCCGCACGTCGACTTTGATCTTGCGGTGGCCGCCCAGGCGATAAAAAGGATATCCATCCAACACGCGCAGAAGCTTGACCTGCGTCTGCAATTGCAGTTCACCGATTTCATCGAGGAAGAGCGTGCCCTTGTCTGCGAGTTCGACCAGGCCTGCCTTGGACGAATCGGCGCCGGTAAACGCGCCCTTTTCGTAGCCGAACAATTCGCTCTCGACCAAATTCTCGGGAAGCGCGGCGCAGTTGATGTCAACCCAGGGCCGGGCGCGCCGGTTCGAGGATTGGTGAATCGCGCGGGCAATCAATTCTTTGCCGGTCCCCGTTTCACCCGTGATCAAAACACTTTCGGTGTGGCCGGCAACGCGGTCCACCATGCGCATGAACCGGTGCATTAGAGGGCTGGCAAGTATAAGGTTGGTGCCGTCAATCTCGCGCGAGACGGTGTGCGCCACCTCGTCTTCTTCTTCCCCTTGCGCTTTGCGCGGGGTAAAGACTAAGTTTGATTTCTCCTCGACCGCGGAGAGCATGGCAACCATCCCTGCGGGCGCGGACTTACCATCGCGCAGCAACGTGACTGACAACTCGACCGTGAAGTTTTTTCCAGACTTGGTCTGACATTGGCGCGAAGAGCGATACTGACCGCCCCCCAGCACAGCGGCCAGCATGGTCTTCTGCAGTTGACGCTGCCCGGAATCGCCCTCCGCTGAAATAAAGGCCGCCAGCGTTCGGCCCGGAACTTCCTCGGGAGCACAGTCAAATATTTTTAGCGCACCTTCATTGCAGCCGGTGATTTTGCCTTCAATATCCGCGGATAAGACCGCGATCCCATTGACTACGGCGGCAGTGACAGGAATCGCACGCAAGGGTTCGGAACCGGGTCCGCTGGCGCCGGGATCCGTGATCTTAGGCGCTTGAGGCGGCGAATTGAGGTTGGCTGGTCGCATCCCGCACGTTTGGAGTTGATCTTGCCACAGCGGAGGGGCGTTGCAGGAAGTATGCGGCTTTCGAGGATAACGAAGGTAATTGGTTACCGTTGAGCAGGCCGGAGGCGCGGCGCCTATGTCGGTCACGTCAATTGCCAAACCTCGGAACCGGCGCTTTCCCAGGTTACGTCGGTAAGCTACTTAAAACCCTGTAACGAACATAGGATTTCAATGAACAGACTCGCCCAAGGTGTGCGCGGGGACTGGCATTCCCACGCCACGGGGGCGGTCTGCTGCCTTCCCCCGGCAACAGAAGTGACGACGCAATGTCGATTCGCACGAAACTATTTGTCGGGATCACAGCCTCGCTGGGGATGGTGGTGCTGGGCTTCGCCCTGTGGCACTGGCAATCCGCGGACCTGGCTCGCTTTGTCTGCTATCTGGCTGTGGCTGTCCTGGCTTCCAGTCTGAAGGTGCAATTGCCTGGCATCGACGGCACCATGTCAGTGAATTTCCTCTTCATCCTTCTGGGTGTAATGGAGCTGAGTCTGCCCGAAACCCTGCTCATCGGCTGCACTGCCACTCTGGTGCAAAGCGTCTGGCACGCGCGCAATCGCCTGGATCCGGTCAAAGTTATCTTCAACGTTTTTGGCATGATGGCGAACGCCAGCGCGCTCTGCTATGTGACCTACCATGCGCTGGACGCGAGAGTGGGCAGCAACAAACCCATCCTGCTGATGGTGGCGGCGCTGGTTTTCTTCCTCGCGAACACGTTGCCAATCTCCGTAGTAATTGCGCTGACCGAAGAAAAATCGTCCAGCAAGGTTTGGAAGGAATGCTACTTCTGGTCGTTCCCGTACTATCTCGTCGGAGCGGCCGCAGTCGGCCTGGTGGGGATTGTCAATCAGCGCGCCGGTTGGCAGACGTCGCTACTCGTGCTGCCGGTGATTTATTGGGTGTACCGCTCCTATCGCCTCTATCTGGGACGGCTGGAAGCCGAGAAAGAGCGCGTGGAAGTTGAGAAGCGGCACGTTGAGCAGATTGCGTCGCTGAACATGCGCACCATCGAGGCTCTGGCGCTGGCCATTGAAGCCAAGGACCATACCACGCATACGCATCTGCAACGCGTGCGGACTTACGCGGTGGAAATCGCCAAAGAGATCGGTCTGTCCTCCGACGAAATTGAAGCGTTGCGCGCGGCGGCGCTGCTGCATGACATTGGCAAGCTCGCGGTGCCGGAGCACATCATCAACAAACCCGGCCGGCTGACTCCGGAAGAATTCGAAAAGATGAAAGTGCATCCGCTGGTGGGCGCGGAAATTCTGGATCGCGTGGCCTTTCCGTATCCCGTGGCTCCCATCGTGCGCTCGCATCACGAACGCTGGGACGGTTCGGGTTATCCCGCAGGCCTTGCCGGTGAGGAGATTCCCATCGGTGCGCGGATTCTCGCGGTCGTGGACTGCCTGGACGCCCTGGCCTCAGACCGGCAGTATCGTCCGGCCATGCCGCTCGACCGCGCCATGGAGCGGGTCAAAGAACGAGCGGGAACATGGTTCGACCCAAAGATTGTGGACGTTCTGGAGCGCCGTTATGTAGAACTGGAACGCACCGCGCAAAAATATGAAGACGGATTCGTTCCCTGCGGGTTTTCTAAAGACCTGCGTGTGGAGCGTGGATTGGCTCCAGCTACTGGATTCGAAAGAGGGACTGACCATTCGGAGAACGAGTCCGACTTTCTGACTTCGATCGCGTCGGCCCGGCAGGAAGCGCAAGCCATGTTCGAGTTGAGCCAGGACCTGGGCAACTCACTGAGCCTAAGCGAGACGCTTTCGGTGCTGTCGATGCGGCTGCGAAAGCTGATTCCCTACGATTCCATTGCGGTATTCGTGAACCGCAATGGCTGGCTGCTTCCGGAACTCGTGAGTGGCGAAAACTTCCGCGTGCTGTCGTCGTTGAAGATCCGCATGGGCGAAGGTTTATGCGGGTGGGTCGCGGAAAACTGCAAACCCATCGTCAACGGCAACCCGCAGGTGGAAGCAGGCTATGCCACCGATCCGGAGAAACAGGCGCCCTTGAATGCGGCGCTCGCGGTTCCACTTCAGGGGCTGAATGGCGTGGTGGGCGTGCTGGCCATGTATCACGCCACTCAGGATGCTTTTACGCCCGACCATTTGCGGATTCTTTTGGCTGTGGCTTCCAAAGTCGCGCTTTCCGTGGAGAACGCCCTGAAGTATCAGCAAGCAGAAAGCTCGGCAACCACGGACTTCCTCACGGGACTGCCCAATGCGCGCTCGCTATTCGTGCACCTGGCGCAGGAAGTGGCGCGATGCCGGCGTATGAAGACCTCTCTGGCGGTGATGGTCTGCGATATCGACGGACTCAAGAAGATCAATGATTCCTTCGGGCATCTGGAAGGAGACAAACTGCTGCGTGAGTTCAGCGTGCGGCTAAAGGACGCCTGCCGCGGATATGACTATGTGGCGCGCATGGGCGGCGACGAGTTCGTGGTTACGGCCCCCGGGCTCACGGTCGAAGCTGCTGCGGAAAAGACAATCCGCCTGAATGAGGCCGCGATCGGAGCCGGAAAGCACACCTGCGGCCGGGAAGTGATCACGCTCAGCGTGGGGACGGCGTTTTGCCCGGAAGATGGATATGACGTGGAGGCGTTGCTCGCAGAAGCCGACCGGCGCATGTACTCCGTGAAGCAGATGCACCATGCACAAGCTGGCCACGACACCCTGGCTCATGGCGCCGCCGGAGAATAAATGCGAAGCCTAAAGTGGAAAATTACCGGGCACGCACTGACTCTGGTGGCAACTGTTCTGCTCGGGGGATTCCTTTCCGCCACCCTGGTTCGGCTTGCTCCGGGCTTCGAGGCGGATGAGCGGGAACTGGATCCGCACTTGAACGCTCAGAGTGTACAGACGCTGCGCGACGCCCGGCATCAAGACCACAATATCTTCCGCTTTTATTTTTCGTATATGACGCGAGCCGCGCATGGAGAACTGGGAACATCGCTCGCACTGGGACAACCGGTGCGCACCCTGCTGCGCGACCGCGCGCCCCTCACGTTGCGATTGCTGAGCATGGGGCTTGGCCTGGCCTGGTTGCTGACTTTAACCCTGGCGTTGAGTGCGGCATGGCTGCGGCTCTCGGTTTACGACACGCTGACCACGGTGGTGAGCGGAACGTTTCTTTGCCTCCCTGCCGCCGTGTTGGCACTGCTCTCAGTGTTGTGGAATGTGCCCGGATCATTGGCGATAGCACTGATCGTGTTCCCGCACACTTACCGCTATACACGGAATCTGCTGATGAGGGCCTACTCCCAGCCGCACATCATCACCGCCAGAGCCAAAGGGTTGAGCGAAACGCGCATCCTTTTCTGGCATGTGGTGCCGGTAGTGACTCCGCAATTGCTGGCCGTCGCCGGAGTTTCGGTGAGCCTGGCAGTCGGCGCAGCCATTCCCGTGGAAGCTTTGTGCGGCCTTGCCGGCATCGGACAACTGGCGTGGCAAGCAGCGCTGGCACGCGATCTACCGCTGCTGGTGAATATCACGGTTCTGGTAACGCTGGTAACCTTGCTGGCCAATTCTGGTGCAGATGTAATCGGAACAGCGGTCCGAAGGCAGGAAGCATGAGCCTCGGGCGAAAACTGGCGTGCGTGATTTTGATGCTGGTGCTGGGCGCAGCTGCGGCGGCGAATTGGCTGGCCCCGGCGGGTTATGCGAAGCAGTACCGCGAAGCCACCGATGCGCCTCCGTCGCATACGCACTTGCTGGGAACGGATGCGATTGGGCGCGACCGCTTTGCGCGCGTGCTTTACGGCACTCGAATTTCTCTGCTGCTGGCTCCGGCCGCAGCCCTGCTTTCAACGCTGATGGCGGCGCTTATCGGTGGCTTGGCGGGATATCTCGGTGGCGCGTGGGCGAGAATGGCGATGGCGGTGACGGATTTGTTTCTGTCGTTGCCCTGGCTGTTCCTGCTGATCACGGCGCGGGCGCTGATGCCGCTGAATGTGTCGCCGTTGGTTTCGGTGCTGGTGACATTTGCGCTGCTCGGGCTTCTGGGTTGGACCACCGCGGCCCGAGTGCTGTGCACGACCGCGGGATCGTTGCGTTCGTCGGACTTTGTCCGGCAGGCGCGAGCTGCGGGGCTTCCCGGACAGCGGCTGTTCTGGGTGCATGTCGTACCGAACTTGAAACCCGTGCTCTATGCGCAGTTTTGGATTTCGATTCCGGTCTTCATCTTGAGTGAGGCCAACCTGGGAATACTTGGCCTGGGCGTGGCTGAGCCCATGCCTTCATGGGGAAGTCTGCTGAAGGAACTGGAAGGGCTGGTTTCCGTCGGTCAAGAACCGTGGAAGTTTGTGCCTTTGATCTTATTGGTAGTGGTCGTAACGTCGTTTCAGTTTTTGCTTTCCAAGCAAGAGGAGGTGGCCGCATGAAGCGCCACGAGAACAGTTTTGAAAAGATGATGAAACCATGCGGGAATGCGATCGGAATTGCGGTGCTTTGCCTGGGATCGTTCGTGGGTCACGCCGCCGCTCAAGGCGGCGAACTGCGCTTTTGCCTGCGCACGGAACCGAAAACTTTCGACCCCCTCAAAGTGGAGGACGACGCTTCCGGCGCGATCCGTTACCTGACCGGAGGCGTGCTGGTGCGGGCGAACCGCAACACTCAGGAACTCCAGCCTGAATTGGCCGTGTCGTGGAAGGTCTCAAAAGATGGCCGTCAGATCTCGTTCCGCTTGCGCAGTGGAATTTCATTTTCCGACGGCACACCGTTTTCCGCGGAAGACGTGGCTTACACCGTCCAGCAATTGATGGACCCGGCGTTGCATTCGCCCACCGGCGACGCTTTCCGCTCAGGCACGGGCAGCGTTGAAACCAATGTGATTTCCCGGACTCAGATTTCGATCAAATTCCCGGCCCAGGTCGCCGGACTGGATCGCTTGTTCGATCAGGTGGCAATTCTTTCCGAGCATTCGTCTAAGAAGGAAATGGCTGTGCTGGGCCCTTTCATGGTGGCCGACTATAAGCCGGGGTCCTCGGTTCTCTTGAAGCGGAATCCCAACTATTGGAAGACGGACGATCAAGGTCGCAAACTGCCTTATCTGGATTCCATCCGGTTGGATATTCAGCCCAACCGCGATGTAGAAATGCTGCGCTTCAAACGCGGAGAGTTGGACCTGATCAATTCCCTAGACAGCGAATATTTCGACAAGCTGGCCGCGACTTCCCCGCAACTGGTGCACGATGCCGGAGCCTCGCTCGATAGCGAGCAACTCTGGTTCAACGAGGTAGCGAAGTCGCCGATTCCTGCCTATAAGAAGAACTGGTTCCGTTCGGTAAACTTCCGGCGGGCAATTTCGGAAGCCATCAACCGTGAAGATTTAAGCCGCGTGGTCTTCCACGGACACGCTCAGCCCGCAGCAGGACCATTCTCGCCAGCCAACAAGTTCTGGTTCAACAGCAAGCTGAAGCCTCAGACCTACAGCCCAGACGCGGCGTTAAAGGCGCTCCAGTCCGACGGCTTCCGCATGGAGAACGGAACACTGAAGGACAAAGAGGGCAACGAGGTTGTGTTTTCCATTATCACGAACGCGGGCAACAAATACCGCGAGCGCATGGCCGTGCTGATCCAGGAGGATATGCAAAAGATCGGCGTCCACGTGAACGTGGTTACGCTCGACTTCCCTTCCCTGATCGAGCGCATGACGCAAAGCTTCGATTATGAAGCGATTATCCTCGGCCTCACCAATGTAGATCTCGACCCTAACGGTGAGATGAACGTGTGGCTGAGCTCTTCGGAGAATCACCAGTGGAACCCTTCTCAGAAGGTTCCAGAGACGGCATGGGAAGCCGAGATTGACCGTCTGATGCGCGTGCAGTCGTCTACCAGCGACACGAAGAAGCGGAAGGAAGCGTTCGACCGCGTACAGGAAATCGTGGTCGAGCAGGCGCCATTCATCTTCCTGATTAACAAGAATGCGCTTTCCGCGGTCTCGCCTTCGGTGCATGGCGCAAGCCCGGTGGTTCTGTCTCCGCAAACGTATTGGAATGCGGAGTGGCTGACGGTGCCTGCGAAATAGGTTCCGGGCCGCAGCTTCGCACGGATCAGAAAACTTTGGAACCACGAAGGAACAAGAGTGATGGCGTCCGAGACCTCGCAAAACCAAGTGCCGCAAAATCAGGTTCTGCTGTCAGCGCACTTCTCCGTGAACTATGCGGGCAAGCCTCCAGTTCTGCGTGACGTGCAACTGGAAATCCAGCGTGGCGAAGTGCTGGGTCTGGTGGGACAAAGCGGCTCCGGCAAGAGCACGCTGGCCATGGCGATTCTCGGGCTCCTCGACAAGAGACGGTCCCAAACCGAAGGCACAATCCGATTTCAGGATTCCGAACTCTTGCAACTCCCGGAAGGTGACCTGCGCGGGCTGCGGGGGCGGGCGGTTTCGCTGGTCTTGCAAAGTCCTCTATCCTCCTTGAACCCGGCGCTGAAGATCCGCACCCAGCTCAAGGAAGCCTGGCGCGCTCACGCCACCGGCACCAGGACGGACTGCGCTAACGCAATCCAAGCTTCTCTGCAAAGCGTTTCCCTTCCCGCCGACGAGGACTTTCTCCGCAAATATCCCTCGCAGATGAGCGTTGGACAAGCGCAGCGCGTTCTGATTGCCATGGCGGTAATGCACCGTCCCGCGCTGCTCATCGCCGATGAAGCCACCAGCGCTCTCGACGTGATCACGCAATCCGAAATCCTGGCGCTGTTTCGCGAACTGAACCGTTCCACCGGGATGGCCATTCTTTACATCTCTCATGATCTAGCCTCGGTGGCGGGAATCTGCGATCGCATCGCCATTCTTCACCAGGGTGAGATCGTCGAGTGCGGAGCGACTGGCCAGATCTTCTCCAATCCGCAGCACGAATATACGCAACGGTTAATGGCCGCAATACCTCGCGTACTCCCTCCAAGCTCTCAGTTGCAAACGAAAACAGCAACGGCTCGGTAGACCCTTGCTCTCTTACGGAGTTCAGAACCAACTCCGCAGCAGGCGAGCGCGACCTGAATCTAACTCTTCCTCTTCACTTCTTGTTCCAACCCGCTGCCGGTAACCAACCAATCGAAACCGAGGTAATTGCATCGGAGCCACTATCGGGGACAAACTGTCCCGCGCCCCGCGCCAGAGGACAGAGTGGCCCAATCGCGCGCCGCCGCCAGCTTCTATCTCCAGCAATAGCAACAACTTACAGGCTACTGATTGGCCTTCCCCGTGCACATGATAGGCCGAGTTTCAAGAAAAGCTTTGCTCCGACTCGTTTGACTTGAGGAAGGATGACAAAATGTTGCAGAAACTGAAACCCAAGAATCCAGACCGAGGCCAGCGCCACAGCGCCGCTTGGGGAAAGCGCCTGAGCATGCTGTTGCTGCTTCTGGTCGCAGAAGCCGCCTTTGCGGGGACCGCCGCCCGCACCCCGGCTGGCAAGTTCGCGCCGGACCTCGCATCCCTCGTTGCGCAAGCCCATCTGCGAACGACCGCCACCCAGACAGTCAGGGTCATCGTGCAGTACAAACAGGTTCCGCAGTCCCAGCAGATGGCCCGAATGCAGGTTCTTAGCGGGCGCGCCGGCACCAGACTGAGCCTGGTCAAGGGTATCGCTCTTACCATTCCAGTCAGCGCACTGCCGGCTTTGGAAGCGGACCCCGAGGTGGTTTCCGTGAGCATCGACCACCCCCTAAAAGGCATGGACGACTACACCGATGCTGCCATGAACGTCAACGCGGCATGGAATTCTGGCTACGACGGAACGGGCGTCGGCGTAGCGGTGATCGATAGCGGCATCAACGACAATCATCTCGACCTGTGGGACTCTACGGAGACCTACTCGCGCGTGGCCTATCACCAGGATTTCACCGGGACGACCGTGTACAACCAGTACGGACACTTGGTGTATGACCTCTACGGTCACGGAACGCACGTAGCAGGAATCATCGGCGGAAACGGCTATCGCTCGAACGGCCAGTTCGCCGGTGTGGCGCCTAACGTCAACCTGGTTGATCTTCGGGTTCTGGACGCCAACGGCGCGGGCAGCGACAGCATGGTGATCGCAGCCATTCAGAAAGCGATTGCCCTGAAGAGCACCTACAACATCAAAGTGATTAACTTGTCTCTTGGACGCGGAATTTCGGTGGGATACGCGCAAGATCCTCTGTGCCAGGCGGTAGAATCGGCCTGGAATGCGGGCATCGTCGTGGTTGCCGCCGCAGGCAACTTCGGCCGTATCAGCGCGAACGGAAGCAACGGCTATGGAACAGTGGCTGCGCCGGGCAACGATCCGCTAGTGCTAACCGTGGGCGCAATGAAGTCCATGGGCACCTACTCTCGCACGGACGATCAGATCGCGAGTTACAGCTCGAAGGGTCCCACCACCTTTGACCACGTTGTGAAACCCGACATCGTCGCTCCGGGGAACCTTGTGGTTTCTCTGGACGCGCACGCCAGCACCCTGGAATCCGAATTCCCCAGCAACGTAGTAGCGGGAAACCACACCAACCACGACTACTTCACCTTGAGCGGCACCAGCATGGCGGCTCCAGCAGCCGCCGGAGCGGTAGCTTTACTGCTACAGCAAAACTCGTCGTTGACGCCGGACCAGGTCAAAGCGCGTCTGATGAAGACGGCTTATAAGACCTTCCCGACGTCCTCGACAGCCACCGATACGACGACTTGGCAAACCTACACCTCTTACTATGACCTGTTCACCGTGGGCGCGGGCTACCTGGACCTTGGCGCAGCCCTTGGCAACACTGATCTGGCGCCTCCCACGGTGGGGTCGGCGCTCTCACCCACCGCCGTCTATAACTCTTCGACTGGGACGGTTACGCTGTCGAATGGCAACACGACCGTCGCCAGCACCTCAGTGGTTTGGGGCACCTCAGTAGTGTGGGGTTCGTCAGTGGTCTGGGGCGCCAATGTTTCAGGCAGCTCCGTGATCTGGGGAAGTTCAGTAGTTTGGGGTGCAAACGCCACGAGCGGGTTCAGTGTGGTTTGGGGCGCGTCCACGAACTCTGCGAGCAGCGTGGTCTGGGGAGCCTCTCTGACTGGTGGCAACGGTGCATTTTCGATTGCCGGCGGTGAGCAGTAGCCGTGTGCAGTAAACGCAAAGAAAGGAGACGATCATGAAACCCAACACACGGCTAACGAAAACATTCATCGGTGGAATGGCACTTGCGGCGATCGCAAGCACGACGTACGCCGGCCTGACCAGCCACACCCTGCACACATCTTATGCCCTGGCGATTCTGGCGCTGGCGGCGGCAACTTCGGGGATGAAAATTAAACTTCCTGGGATCGACGGCAACATGTCAGTCAATCTGCCGTTCCTACTCATGGCAGTCGTGAATCTGAGCGCGTTGGAAGCTGTCCTGATCGCATGTCTATCCACAGCGGTGCAGTGCTGGCCGAAATCAGGCAACAAGTTCAAACCCGAACAGATGTTGTTCAACATCAGCATGATGGCATTCGCCGCCAGCATGGCCAACCTGATCTGGAATGCAGGCTGGCTGGGCAAGGGCGCGTGGGCCTCGGAGCCGCTAATGCTGGCTTCGGCAACCGCTGCTTTCTTCCTGGGGCAGACAGCTCCCGTTGCAGGCATCATCAAGGTGGCTGAGGGTGCTGCCATGCGCCGCGTCTGGCTCGGCATCGTCCAACTGTCATTTCCTTACTACGTTGTCAGCGCGGGCATGACCTCAATGGTAAACGCGGTCAGCCATCACTTTGGCTGGCAGGCAGCTTTGGTGGTTTTCCCCGTGATGTATGGAATCCATCGCTCGTACCGGCTGTACTTTAGGCACGCGGCGGAGGCTCTTCGCATCCCACCGCTGGCCAGGGCAGCCAGCGCGGGAGTGTAACCACAAATCGAGCGTCTAAGTCCTGATCAATCTGGCGTTCCGGTGTTAACCGGAACGCCAAATTGTTTGTGTCCGCTCATGCGGGGTTCCCTTAATCTCACCCAATCGCCCGTCTATAGCGCGACCGGCCCGACAGGAATTGTACAAACTAGTGACAATTCCGTGACAACCCTTTCTGCGAGCACGACCTAGTATGGCGACGATCTTCGGGGACGATGTTTGGGCTCATTTGCTGAAGCCCGCTCGAAAACAGCCCTGATCCACCCTACTCACATCACCGTCGCTTAAGGAGAACATTACATGCAACGTCTGCTCGTTCGCATTTACTCCCTTTCTGCCCTGCTCGCACTGGGGCTGATGTTTCTTCCCAGCCCGGCTTCGGCGCAATACGCACTCACCAATCTGGTTTCCGATCTCTCCGGCAAGGCGCTGCACCAGGACACACTGCTGAAAAATTCCTGGGGCATTGCCTACGCTCCCGGTGGCGCCTTCTGGGTCAGCGATGAAGCTGACGGCTGGTCCACCCTTTATGACGGCAAAGGCAACAAGCAGAGCCTTGAAGTCATCGTTCCTACGGCAAATGGCACCGGATTCGGCACCCCGACCGGCATGGTCTACAACGGCTCACAGGAGTTCAAGATCGACACCTGGGTTTCAGAGTTCTTGTTCGCCACGTTCGATGGCAGCATTCAGGGTTGGTCTAGTTTCAACTCCAGTGCGACCCTGGTCGGCGCCACCAGCTCCGGCAGCGTTTACACCGGACTTGCCATCACCGGCAAGACCTCAGGTAACTCGTTGTTCGCAGCCGATTCCGCCAATAACCGGGTGGATATCTACAATGCCACTTTCAAGAAGACCGGATCTTTCAGTGACCCTACCATCCCGGCCGGCTTCGCGCCCTTCGGAATTCGCGACATCAACGGCCACTTGTTTGTCACTTACGCTGCCACCAACGGCGGATCCGGCGGCTACATTGATATCTTCACTGAAGCGGGTGTATTCGTGAAGCGTTTCGCCAGCAATGGGCCGCTTAACCAGCCCTGGGGTTTGGCGGTTGCTCCGTCGAATTGGGGCACCTTAAGTGGAACGTTGCTGGTTGGAAATAACACGATGACGGGCACCATCAACGGATACAACCTCACCACCGGCAAGCTGGTGGGTACACTCAAGACCGGCACCGGCAAAACCATCACGATCAACGGACTCTGGGGACTCGACTTCGGAGGCGGATCGGTACTTAATGGAAATAAGAACCAGCTGTTCTTTACTGCCGGCCCGAGCTGCATCGATGGCTACTTCGGAGTGATCACCTTCAAGTAATCCACTCTCATTCGCTAACGCGAGTGAAAAGCAAGGCCGCCTGCGAAGGCGGCCCTTTTCTTCGTTCGCGAAACATTAATTGGGCATCACCACGGTGTCAATCACGTGAATCACCCCGTTCGACTGAAAGACGTTCGGAATCGTCACCAGCGCGGTTCCACCCTTCTCGTCTTTTAGCATGATGTGCGTGCCGTCGTGCAGAGTCGCCCACAGCTTGCCACCTTCCACGGTCGTGAGCGTCGCGGTCCCGTTCCCGGCCTTGATCTGCTTCTTCAGGTCCGCTGCGCTCCACCTTCCGGGAACCACGTGATAGGTGAGCACCTTGGTCAACGTGGCTTTGTTCTCCGGCTTCAAGAGCGTGTCCACTGTGCCCGCAGGCAGCTTGGCGAACGCTTCGTTGGTCGGTGCAAACACCGTGAATGGCCCTGGACCTTCCAGTGTTTCCACTAATCCGGCAGCCTTCACCGCGGCGACCAGCGTAGTGTGGTCCGCGGAATTCACCGCGTTCTCGATGATGTTCCTGGTGGGATACATCTGCTGCCCGCCCACCACCGGATTCTTCATTCCGGCCACCGCCGATGTCACTGCGACGGCTACGATTGCCAGCACAACTGCGAATTTCCTGTTCATCTTCATTGTCGTTATCCTTTTCAGAGTTGAGTTTCTTGCCCCTCGCATAGAGTACGGAGGGAATCTGAATTTGGATTTACTCGGACTAGAGGCCTGATGCGAGGAATCCGACACCGGTTAAAATCAATGTGATGGACCGTCGTGAACCAGCCGATGCGGACCTCGTTAGAACGCGCACCGCCGACTCCGCCGATGCGGAAAAGATTGCGTGTCTGGTGAACCTTGCGTTCCGGCCCGAACGTTTCTTCATCGACGGCGACCGCACTGACCCAGTGAAAGTACGCGAGCTTCTGGACAAGGGAAAATTCCTGCTGGTAGAAGAAGCTGGCTCGCTGATCGGCTGCGTTTACGTAGAACTACGCGGCGAGCGAGGATATTTTGGCTTGCTGGCGGTCGATCCGGCGCGGCAGCGGTCCGGAATGGGATCGCGCCTGATCGACGCAGCCGAAAACTATTGCCGGGCCGCCGACTGTCGCTTCATGGATCTAACCATCGTGAATCTACGAACGGAACTGCCCGGATACTACCGGCGTCACGGATACGCGGGAAACGGAACGCTGCCTTTTCCTGAAGATCAGCATCCTCCCAAAATGCCTTGCCACCTGGTCAGGATGTCCAAAGCCCTCGTCTAGCAGGACAAGCTTTCGTACTCAATTCTGATCGAACACCCCCGCACGGTCGATCCGCTCGCCCTTGAACACCACCACCGAAATTCGTTCTGTCGCCGTGATGTCCTCAAGCGGATTCCCATCCACCACCAGCAGGTCGGCATCGTTGCCGACACGAATGGATCCGGTTCGATTGTCCACGCGCAGCATGCGCGCCGCGTTCGAAGTTGCGGCCTGCAACACCACCGCCGGTGGAATGCCAGCCTGCACCCAGAGCTGCATTTCATGTTGTACGGTAGGCCCGTGGATCACCAGAGGATTCCCCGCATCGCTACCCGTAACCAGCAACACTCCGTGCGCATGCGCGCGCTTCAGGTTATCGACCCCGATCGCCATGTCCGTCGGATACTGCGCCATCGACTTGCGCATCGGCTCCATGTCCGCCGAGGCCATGGCTTCTTCCGTTCCGTGCAACAATTCCGGCGGCCCGACCTGCTGCACTAAAGACCGCTTCAACAAGTCCGTCTTACCCGCACTAAACTCTTTGACGGATTCCCCGGCACTCAACGTCGGATCGTAAAACGTCCCTTGCTTCGCCATCTGCTCGAACACTGCGTCTGGAATCTTTTCACGAAAAGACCCGTGCTCAATCGAATCAGCCTTCGCCCGCACCGCATCGGCCACGTCGCGCGCGTCGCCGGTATGAACCGCCAGCGGGATCGAATCCGCATGGGCCTGCTGCGCGACTGCGTCAAACAATCCCGTGTCGAGGCGGTTGAAGACCACGCCGCCAGCGCCCGCTTCCAGAATCGCCTTGATACAATCCAGACCCTCCTTCTTCAATTCATCCACTTGCTGCCGGGCTTCGTCGCCGGAAGTGGGGATGCGCAGCATTTGTTTTTCCAGATTCGCGCGAGCATTCTGAGGCAGGCCTTTGAAGTATTCCGTCCCGTGTCCTCCGGCGGCCGTGAACAGCGGGCCGCAAGTCTGCAAGTCCGCTCCCAGCACTTCGCCGCTGCTCACCAAAGACCGCACCTTGAGAATAGTATCCAGCCCGTCTCCCACGCTTCTGACCGTGGTCACGCCGCTGTAAAGATAAGCCGCCAGGGCACGCTGCATATTTTTCTGGTCACCATACTTCACGTCCGGAGAGAAACCACCCGTCGCTCCCAAATGAATATGCACGTCGATCAGCCCCGGAAGAATCGTTTTCCCTGCCGCTTCCACTAGTTCAGCCTTCAAGGTCTTCGGGTCAGGCCCCTCCCCCTCGTAGATTTCGGCAATTTTTCCTCCCCGCACCAGCACCGAGCCGTGCTCAATCACCTTCCCGTCGCCAACGACAATCCGGGCGCCACGAATCAGAAACGTGTCGCCGCGGGCCAGTTGCCGGTTCAGAATTTTCGTCTTCACCATGCCGGTGCGCGCGTGCATCTGCCAAAAGCCCAGCACCACGAACGGAGCCAGCACAGCCAGCAGCCACAGTTTCGCCGAACCGCGAATCTTTTCTTCCTTCTCCCAGCGGAACAGCTTATACGCGATGAACAATCCCACGAACGAGGTGAGGATCAGTGCCAGCACCGGTTGAATGTTCGAGGCGATGCCCTCATTCCGCAGCAGCATCCCCTGTATGCCGGTCACCATGTAGGTTGCCGGCAAAAACTGGGTCAACGTAAATAGCCACGCCGGAAACATAGAGAGTGGAAACGTCGCGCCGCTCAAAAACAGCATGGGAAGGTAAACCAGCTGCACGACCAACTGGCTTTCCTGCATGGAGTTGACCACGGAGGCGATGATCAAACCCACCGCGCGAAATCCGGCGATGGCAATCGTAACGAAAAGTATTACCGAGCCCATTGACCGCGGCCACGGCATGCCGTAGACAAAATGCGACAGTGCGAAGATCAGCAGCACATTCGGCATGTACAGAATCCACCCGGTCACCACCGAAGCAACCAGCAGAGGCGCTGGCGAGATCGGTGTCACCTTGTAGCGACGCAGAATGTTCGCTTCGCGCTCCTGCACGGCGCGTATGCCTGCGCCCATCAACCCGTTGCCGAGGATGCCTATGATCAGCACCATCGAGATTACGACCGTCATGGCGGCGCCGCGCTCCCCGTGCATCGCCTGCCCGAAAATAAAGAAGAAGGCCAGCGGGAAAAGATAATTGAAGAAAATGACCGACCGGTTCCGCATGGCCAGCTTCAGGTCGATCGCGATGAGTGCTTTGTAGGGCTTCATTCGCCAGCTCTATTCACGAAGCTTCTTCCCCGTCAATTCAATGAATACATCTTCCAGGCTGGGCTGCTTGAGGCTGACGTCCGTCAGCTCCAAACCGTGCTGGTCAATCCACTTCACCAGATCCACCAGCGTCGCCGCCGGACGCCGCGAGTTCACGGTCAGCGTCTTGCCGCTCGTATCAAGCTCGCTGTGCGTTCCCTCGGCCCATGCGGGAAGGCTCTCGGGAAACGCCATCGCGCAGGTCACCACAATGCTCGACGCATTCTTGCTTTGCTGTTGCAGCCTTGCAGGAGTGTCCAGCGCGATGATGAGCCCCTCATCCACGATCGCAACCCGATCGCACAAGCGTTCCGCTTCCTCAATGTAGTGCGTGGTCATCAGAATGGTGCGATGTTCCCGCTTGAGTTCTTCCAGCAACTTGTGGATCTCCACCCGCACCTGCGGATCAAGCCCGGTGGTAGGCTCATCCAGAAAAACAAGCTGCGGATCGTTAATCAAAGCCAGGGCCAGCGCCAGCCGCTGTTTCTGCCCACCGGAAAGCGTCTCGTAAAATGCGTCCCGCTTCTCTTCCAATTGCAGGCGTTGCAGCAGCTTATTCAAATCCACGTTGCGGCTGTAGAACGAAGCGAACACCTGCATGGCCTCGCGCACCCGGATCTTCCCCGGCAAATTCGTCGCTTGCAGGCAAACCCCGATGCGATCTTTCAACTGCTGCCGCTGCCGGTCCGGATCAAAACCAAGCACGGTAACTTCGCCTCCTGTGCGTGGCCGCAGCCCTTCCAGAATCTCCACCGTGGTTGTTTTGCCCGCGCCATTCGGTCCTAGCAGGCCAAACACTTCTCCCGGCTGGATTTCGAAGTCAATGCCCTTAACGGCCTGAACCTCGCCGTACGACTTCTTGAGGCTTTGCACAGAGATCGCTGGCGAAGACGAATTCATGGCGGGATGCATAGCCTACCGGAGAACAAAGCCGCAAGTCAAAAAGCCGCGCGCCAACTGAGACCCTGCTTCGAACAACCCCGCATCTTGCTGACCGACAAACTTCCCAGTACCATAGCTAGCCTATAAACTTTTCCCCAACATTCCCGTCCAAGGTGAATATGCGCAAACACTCCGTGTGCCTGTCGCTGCTTCTGGTTGCACTTCTATCGCTGACCACCACCCGAACTTCATTCGCGCAGCAATCTTCCGGACCCGCATTACCCTACAGCCCCAGCCTCGACCTTTCCTCCATGGATAAGTCCATCGACCCCTGCGTCGATCTCTATCACTATTCCTGCGGCGGCTGGCAAAAGAAGAACGCCATCCCGCCCGATCAAACTTCGTGGTCGGTTTACGGCAAGCTCTATCAGGACAACCTGGTCTTCCTCCGCGGCATGCTCGAGCAAGCGGCCCAACCGGACCCTCAACGCAATGCCGTCACCCAGAAGATTGGCGACTTCTACGCCGCCTGCATGGACGAAGGCGCCGTCGAAAAGCGCGGCGCATCCGCGATTCAGCCGGACCTCAACGCCATCGCGCACATCAAGTCGGCGAAAGACCTCACACTGGCGCTGGCGCGTCTACAGCTGTCACTTTCCCGCTACAGCGGTTCCCTGCTTTTTTCCGCCGGCTCAACCCAGGACCCCGACGACTCCGAACACGTAATCGCCGACGTGGACCAGGGCGGCCTCGCTATGCCCGATCGCGACTACTACACCAAGGATGACGCCAAATCGAAAGAAACCCGCGAGCGCTATCTTCAACACGTACAGAAAGTTTTCGAACTGCTCGGCGACAGTCCAGCCACCGCCAAACAAAACGCCGAGACCGTCATGCGCCTCGAAACCGCCATGGCCAAGGCTTCGCTCACCCGCGTCGAGCGCCGCGACCCGCACAAGCTAGTCCATAAAATGAAGGTCTCCGATCTCGCCCAGCTCGGTCCCAACTTTGATTGGGTCGCTTACTACCGCGAGATGCAATACCCGGATTTCCCCATTCTCAACGTGGACGCTCCCGAATTCATCAAGGAACTCAACACACTCCTGACCTCAGAATCCGTCGAGAACTGGAAAACTTATTTGCGCTTCCACGTGGCCAACGCGTCGTCTCCTTATCTCTCGCAGAAGTTCGTCGACGAAAACTTCGAGTTCTACCGAAAATATTTACGCGGCGCAAAAGAGCAGCAGCCACGCTGGAAGCGCTGCGTACAATACGCGGACCAGGACCTCGGCGAAGCGCTCGGCCAGGTGTACGTCGCCAGAGTCTTCTCCCCACAACTCAAACAGAGTACGCTCGACATGGTGAAGGGCATCGAAGACGCCATGGGCCAGCGCATCCGCGCCCTCGACTGGATGAGCCCGGAGACCAAGCAGCAGGCCCTGACCAAGCTGGCCAGCATCCGCAATAAGATTGGATATCCCGATAAGTGGCGCGACTACAGCTCCGTGAACATCACCCGCGACGATTTTGCCGGCAACGTCGAACGCACTCACGCATTCGAAACCCGCCGCGACATCAACAAAATCGGCAAGCCTGTCGACCACGGCGAGTGGGGCATCTCCGCTCCCACCGTCGATGCCTATTTCGACCCGCAGATGAACGACATCAACTTCCCTGCCGGAGTCCTTCAGCCTCCGCTCTACGATCCGAAAATGGACGACGCCCCCAACTACGGCAACACCGGCGGCACCATCGGCCACGAACTCACCCACGGCTTCGACGACGAAGGCAGCCAGTTCGACTCCCACGGAAATCTCAAGGATTGGTGGACCAAAGTAGACCGCACGAAGTTCGACGCCCGCACCCAGTGCGTCGACGATCAATACTCCAGCTACGTTTCAGTGGAAGACGTTCACATCAACGGCAAGCTAACGCTAGGTGAAAACGTAGCCGACCTGGGCGGAGAAATTCTCGCTTACATCGCATGGAAAGATGCCAACAAAGACAAGCACCTTCAGCCCATCGACGGCCTAACCCCAGAGCAGCGCTTCTTCATCGGATTCGCCCAGTGGGATTGTGCCAACGAACGTCCCGAAGACATGCGCATGCGCGCCATGACCGACCCACACTCCCCCGCCCGCTATCGCATCAACGGAGTAGTCGTAAACATGCCCGAGTTCGCCGAAGCCTTCTCCTGCAAGCCCGGCCAACCCATGGTAAAGCCCGCAGCAAACGTGTGCCGCGTCTGGTAGATCGCGGACCGCAAGCGTCCGTGACCCAGCGCCGCGACAGTAGCGCCGGTGCGGCAAAGAGTGCCTAACACGGTATTCGCGAACGCTCTTTAGGCTCAGACCGCTATGGCACAATCTACTGGTTACCCTGGGTTACTAACTGTTATTACCGTCATGCCATTGTGGCGCGGAAGGTACGAGCCTATCTTCAGGTCATGACCTCACGTAACGGATTCACGGTCGCAGCCACGAAAATCAGCCCAGCGGCAAAACTCTTGACGTCGCTACTGCGCACTGCGTGCGCCGTGCTGGCGCTGGCTGCGGTATCGATGGCCGCGGAGCTTCCGGCAGCCCCCAGCAGCGTTATTCGGCCCTACGCGCCCATGATCGCGACTACAGCGTCGTCGCCCATCATTGTGGCTAGTCGTGAGGTCAAAATCGTCGACAAGACGTTCGTGGGCCTGGCTGTGGTTTCTGCCGGCAGCACGTTTGCCGACTCCTACACAACGCTGTTTGCCCGCCAGAACTGGATTGCCGGGAAAAAGGGCGTCTGCAATATAGAGGTCCAGTCGGCTTACCTGTATGGAACTCACCCCACCGTGGGGCGTGCGTACGCTGTCGCGTCGGTAAAGAGTGTTAGTTCTCTGGCGGCGGCATACTACTTGCGCAAGCACCACAGCAGGTTTTGGAGTCTGCCTCTGGTAGGTAACAGCATCATGAGCCTGCAGGGCGTAAGCCAAAACATGGCGGCGTGCAACTAGGCAGCATTTGGCGGGACACGCTCTTGGGCCCAGCCTTCAGACTGCGATCATGGGCTTCTTAACTTGGCTTTTGTTCCTGAGCCAGTCTTGCAGAATCTCACAGTCGACCGGTGGAATACGGAGGAACTTGCAACCGGCCGCACCGTACTCCCGCGTCCATAGAACGCGAACCTGCATGTAGATATCCCGTTTCAGGCCAGGTAACATCAAGCGAATCGACAATGTCTCCCCGATGGTGAGCTGCGCTTTTGTGTTAAGACCCACTCCGCCATCGCCGATATCCGTGACCGTAACCGGCACAGCTTTGTTGGCCTCGTCGGTTGCCGTGAGCGCCATCATCAAAGGGTATCTTGCATGTACGCGATGGTCACGCAGCATTCTTAAATAAGCGCTGCGTATCCCTTTCGCGCCTGACTCAGCGGTTACGGGCTTTCGCAGGACAACGTGGGCGCCCGGTATAGGGCGATCGAGGGCAGAAATCGCTATGATCGTTGGTTTTCGCGTCTTGCCGAATTTCCATATCTCGTGCAGGAGGTCTGAAGAAGCCTCTCCCTCCCAGTCGATGACGATAAGGTCGGTGCCGCCATTCGCCAGCACGTCGAAGGCCCTTGAGGAACGCAGGCAGATTTTGGTGTGGATCGAAAGCTCGCGAAGTATTCGATCGATGGTCCCAAACACCCCGGGATCACTGGAAACCAACAAACACTCAAATGCCATGTCAGGCGTCATGTCTGGCTTTCGCGAACCAATCGTGATGAGGAATGCGCCTCGATCAGGGGCAATGTCTGGCCATTGAGTTCGGTGAAATCTCCCAGCGTCTTCTTCACGATGTTGATGAGAGATTCCGAGTTTTGGCCCACATCCAATTGTGATTTCTCGAAGTAAGCGGTGGCGCCCTCTTTCTTGAGTTTCAACTCGTTCGCCTGAGGAAGACTGCTCAACACAACGACAGGAATGAGTGCGGTAAGAATGTTACTTCTCAATGCTTGCAGAACCTGTACCCCTCCCAACGTTGGCAACAGCATGTCCAGGAGGATAAGGTCAGGAATCATGTCATAAGCGATACGCAACGCTTCCTCGCCATCGCCTGCAGTCACGACGTTGTAACCTGCTTTCATTAGCACTCTCTCGTTCGCCAGTCGCAGGAACCTGCTGTCCTCAACTAAAAGAATCGACTTCATATCGACCTCCACTTCATTCGTTCAACAATTTACCTATGAAATGACCGACGCGCGAACCGGTCAATAAAGGTATCGCTATTGCCTTCAAACTCCGGGCCAAATTCTTTGGTTAACGTCCGAGCCCGGGCGGCAAGGAAGACTGAGCAGGAGTTGCTGAAGGAGCGTTTCTCGCTCCGACGCCTCATCGGCCTCTATTGAGCGCTCCGCGAGCGAGTCTTTCAAGTCCAGAATGCGCTCACCGATTTTGACTCGTGTCCGGAGTTCTTCGGGACTGAAAGGCTTGGTTACGTAATCATCGGCTCCCGCCCGTAGGCCAGAGACTACGTCGGCGATAGAGTTCTTGGCCGTGAGGATGACGAGGTACATCGAATCCAGGTGGGAACACTGTCGGACTCTCCGGCAGACCTGCGGGCCGCTCAGACCGGGCATGACCCAGTCCAGGATGGCCAACCGCGGTGCATCCGGCTGCTGTAAAGTAGCCCAAGCTTCGTTGCCGTCCTGCGCCAGAATCACGTCATAGTCGGGCGCAAGGGTTTGTTTCAACAGTTTGCGAAAGAAAATATCGTCTTCAGCGATTAATAGTTTCATTTTTCACTCCTGGCATGCGGCGCATGTTCTCAGCCACCGCAGACACTTCAGTTTCGAATACAGCAAATACTTCAGAGGCGCGGTCCAACTCGCAGTCCCGCCCCATTTGCTCCAGTTCGTTGGCCATCTGCGAGACGGTTGGCATACCCAGATAGCTCAGTTCCCCTTTCAAGCGATGTGCAGTTTTCTCCAGCAGTTCGGCATTGGCTTCCGTAACAGCCCGCTTCAGGTCCGCTAATTGCCGGGAACTTTCGTCGAGGAAGATTTGAACGATCTCGCGCAGCAACTGTTCGTCGCCATCCAGCCCCGCGAGCGTGTTGACGGAGTCCCAAAGAACAAGCGCACTGGGGACAGCTCTTACTATCGGGAGAGGCCGTACATACGGCGCTACAGGCGAATTGTGGAATCGGCTCATACAAGAGAGGGCTTCTGAGGGAGGTTGGCGGCTGAATAAAGCCGCATGACACGATTTCACGAAGCCGCCACTCTCCCTATGTCGGCACGAAAGTAGCCAAACATCTCGGTCAGGCCGGGCAAAGGTAGGAAAGGCTTGAAGTCGTTACCGTGGAAGCATTTAGAGCGTTTGAGAGCCGCCCGCGAGAAATGGGATTTCCTTCGCTGATCCCCCTACGAATCCATGATCTGGATTCGCGGCCCCATCCCGGACGAAAAGCCACCTTCAGCCAATGGAGCCAGTTTTACTAACTCTTGTCGGCAACGGCCGGTATTTCGGTATCAACCGGTTGACTTGACTCACCGTCCGCTAGTTCGGACTTGGCATCGTGGTTTATTCGATACTGTCTTATCTTGTTGTAAAGTGAACTCCTGGGGATTCCCAGGCTCTTGGCAACTTCTGGCACGGTTCCCCCTAAAAGCCGGATTGCGCGCGCAATGTATTTCCGTTCGACTTCTTCTAACGTAGTGATGGTTCCGTCATCGACGAGGTCATTGTCTGCCTGCACCTCGAAGTGAAGATCTTTGGCGGTCAGCAGTTTTTGATCGCCAAGCAACAACGCACGCTCAAGGATGTTGCGTAATTCTCGAACGTTTCCCGGCCACGTATAGGATTGCAGATAGCGCATGGCCTCGTCGGAGATCTCCGCATGGCGTAATCCTAAATCAGCGGCTAAACGATCCAGAAGTTGCCGGGCTAAGATCGGAATATCCTCAACCCGCTCATGCAGCGAAGGTACATAGAGAGAGATGGCGCTAATACGGAAATAAAGGTCATCCCGGAATGTCTTTTGACCTACGATTTCCCGCAGATTCCGGTTGGTGGCGGCAATCAGCCGCACATCCACAACTCGCTCTCGCACATCCCCGAGCCGGCGAAAGGTCTTCTCTTCGAGCACCTTCAAGAGCTTTGGCTGGACTTGAAGATCCAGATCTCCAATTTCGTCCAGGAAAATGGTGCCCTTGTGACCGATCTCCAGCAGGCCCATTTTGTTCTGAACCGCGCCGGTGAACGCGCCTTTTTCGTGGCCGAAGAGTTCCGTCTCCACGAGTTCTTTGGAAAGCCCGGCACAGTTCAAATCCACGAATGGCCGCTCTGATCTGGTTCCCTTCTGGTGCAACCAGCGCGCCAGGACGCCCTTGCCAGCCCCCGTCGCGCCCTGGATTAACACCGGGCTATTTGTATTCAGGACCTTGTGAGCAACCTCGGCGAGCTTCTGTATGCTCGCGCTCTTCCCCACAAAGGGGTCTTGAACGTGACGAACCCGAATCTTGTCGGCGAGTTGCGACTGGCGAATCTGATAGTTTGTCAGGCTGCGTTGCAGAAGCACGAGGAGGGTGGCGAGGTCAGTGGGCTTGGTCAGAAATTGATCGGCTCCCAACTTGACGGCCTCGACTGCGCGTTCGATTGAGCCTTGCCCAGTAAGAATTATGACGGGCAACGACGCATCGATAGTCCTGAGCCGCCTCATCAGGTCGAGAGCGTTCCCGTCCGGCAACTCGTAATCGAGAATAGCGGCGTCAGGACGTTGAGTCCGGCAGACGTGCTCCGCCTCGAGGCAGTTCCCAGCGGTCAAGACTTTCAGGTTGTTCGCTGATAGGAATTCGCCGAGGAGGGCGCGCTGCCGTATGTCATCCTCGACGATCAGAATCACGTCTTCAGGCATGCCTGCTACTCCTTTTACGACACAGGCAGATGACCGTTTGCGATCGCCGGGCTGCGCTCCGTGGAAGCTGAAGCTCCACGGTCTGATTGTTTCATTCCCGGGGTTCGGCCGTTAACTAAATCATAATATACAGGTGACCTTCGTGCTGCTTAGTGTCACGAGCGTAGGTCGCCACCCAACATTGGCAGTTACAACAGTTCCTTCACGCTTGAGAGCAAAGTCCAGCCCTAAGACATCAGTCCAGAAAACCGACGAAAACGCGTCGCTAGCGCCGCATCCAGTTCTCAGAGACTGCTGATAAGTCACACTTACACACAGGCTTGCGAGGGGCGCCGCCAAACCTGACCTATTCGGCACCAGCCGTGCACCTCTTCGGATAACAAGCCCTATCGGTAGCCTCCCCCGAGGTCGACAGCTTGGTGATAGGGCGATTGTCACACCAAGCTGTTCGACCTAGCGCTAAAGAGAATTCTTCTTGCCCGCAAACTCAATTATGCGAGGGAACCTACGATGCGACTAAATATTCTTGTGTGGGCAGCCTTAGCCGCCACTGTAGGGACCACAGCGTCTCCAGCTCAACAACCTACGGCATTACCGATGTTGCCGCAGACCAGCCGCCTACAAAGCGGCCGCGTGCAGACCAGCTACGGCAATCTGCCCTTGACGTTCGAGGCCAACCAGGGTCAGACGAGTTCTGAAATCAAGTTTCTATCCCGCGGCAAGGGCTACACAGCTTTTCTGACTTCCGGCGGGATCGTGCTCGCGCTGCGCCCGAGCCAACCACTTCCAACGCAGCCGATGAGCGAGGCGGCTGCTCCGAACGTTGCCGCTTCGAGCAAGTCCCGGGCGCCTGTAGGCGCCACGGTGCAATTTAAGCTCCTGGGCGCAGCCCAGAATCCGGCCGTCATTGGAGAAGATCCGCTGCCCGGCCGGGTGAACTATTTCATCGGAAGAGATCCCGCGAACTGGCACACGAACGTACCGACTTATGCCAGGGTTCGCTACCGCAATGTGTATCCGGGCATTGATCTGGTCTATTACGGCAACCACCGGCGATTGGAATATGACTTCGCCATCGCGCCGGGGGCGGACCCGAGCCAGATTCGATTCGAAATCACAGGCGCCAGTCAGATCGAACTGGATGCGGAAGGCAACCTGGTTCTGCGGACCGGCAGCGGAGAACTCCATTTCCAAAGTCCCGCTATCTATCAGGAATCCCAGGGGCTGCGCGCGGCCGTGGCCGGCAGCTACGTGATGAAAGATGCGACACACATCGCGTTCCAGGTCGCCGGGTATGATCCCACCAAGCCACTTGTGATCGATCCTGTACTTGTGTACTCCACTTACCTGGGTGGCACTGGCGATGACCAACTTTCGGGTATTGCCGTGGACAGCGCGGGCAGCGTCTACCTGGCGGGCTACACCGACTCAACCGACTTTCCCCTGGCCAGGCTGGGTACACTTCCGGCCGGCGCGAACCACGTCTTCGTCGCCAAACTCGACGCCACTGGATCCAACCTGGTGTATGCCGACTACATTGGCGGCAACAGCCAGGATTATGGCTACGCACTGGTGCTGGATAGTGCCCGCGATGTGTATGTGACGGGCAGCACAGCGTCGAGCGATTTCCCTTTGGTCAATCCTTATCAGGCGACCTATCCCGGATCTTTCAATGGATTTCTAAGTAAGCTTTCCGCGGACGGTTCGTCGCTCTTGTACTCTACTTACCTTGGAGGCAATGGTTCGGATCTGCCGGCAGGAATAGTGATCGACAGCTTAGGCAGCGTTCTCGTTGCCGGAAATACTACTTCGACAAACTTCCCCATGGTTGCCGCGTACCAGCCCACGGTAAGTCCTAACCAGGGTGGGGTGTTGGGGAACTATGGTTTCTTAAGCAAATTCACGCCGGACGGTTCGTCCCTGGTCTACTCGACGTATCTGGGTGGCAGCTCGAATGTGGCTTTGAATTGTGGAGGCACTCCCTGCTGGCCTTCGCCTTACAGTGCAATCGCCGGGGTTGCGATTGACAGCAATGGCAATGCCTATGCCACGGGCAACACGAACACATACAACTTTCCAACCACGCGGGGGGCATACCTCGCGACAGACTCGACCCTCCAGAATCGCGGGGTCGGATTCGTGAGCAAATTCGACGGTTCTGGGAACCTCGATTACTCCACTTATTTCTATGCCTCCAGCGGCATCTTAACCAACGTCAATGCGATTACCGTCGATGGGCCTGGATCGGCATACATTACGGGAAGCGCTCTCAGCGATGGCACATTTCCTCTCACTTCCACCAGCATCTGTGACCCCGGCGTCTATGGGTGGGCATGCAGCTATGCTTTTGTTACGAAGTTCGATCCGACGGGCGCGACGTTGCTGTACTCGACTTTTCTAGGTCCCAACAATTATGCCAGTCCGGCGGCAATTGCACTCGACGCGAACAACGATGCGTATGTGCTGGCCTCGACCTCGAGCAGTTCGTTTGGCACGGTCAACGGCATTGAGGCCTACACTAGTGGGAGCGATCTGCTGCTCGTGGAGATTGACCCGGTAGCAGGTTCGGAGCTGTTTGCCACCTACTTGGGCGCAAGCGCCGAGGATTTTCCCTCTGGGATCGCGGTTGATGTGAGCGGCAACATTTACGTTGGCGGCTCGACCAATTCACCCGACTTCCCGGTCACGCAGGGAGCTTTCCAGAAAGCGCTGGGAGGGGGAACCCACGCCTTCGTGCTCAAGATCGGACCGAGTTCAGCCCCAGCCGTGAGCTTGAGTCCAAACCTGCTGCAGTATGCTCTGCGGGCCGTGGGCTCGACCAGCACAGCGCAGACTGTTCTGCTGCGAAACATGAGCAGCACAGCGCTGACGATCTCGTCGATCACCACCAGCGGAGACTTTGCCGAGACGGACAGCTGCGGCGGCAGCGTGCCAGCCGCCGGGAACTGCACGTTCTCCGTGACCTTTAGTCCTTCTGCGGCGGGGACTCGCACCGGATCCATTGTGATTCAAGATGACGCTGCGGGATCGCCCCACCTTATTACTCTGAATGGCGACGGCGCGCTCGCCGTTGTCTCACTCACGCCCGCGAGCCAGGCGTTTCCCGCCACGCTTGTGGGAAGCTCCAGCGCGGCACAAACCGTGACCCTGGCCAACACCGGCAACGCCGGCTTGAGCATCAGTAACATTCAGGCCGCGGGCGACTATTCGCAGACTAACAACTGTCCCTCCACGCTGGCGGCGGGTTCCGGTTGCACATTCAACATCACGTTTGCTCCTACCGCCACGGGCATGCGCACCGGGACACTCACTTTAACGGACAGTGTCTCCGGCAGTCCGCAAACTGTGACATTCACCGGAAACGGCTACGTCAACACGGTGACGGTGGCGCCTGCTAGCTTGACGTTCGCCAGCCAAGCGTTGAAAACGTCCAGCGCGGTTCAAGTTGTGACCGTCACCAACACCGGTGCGAACTCTATCACGATCTCGGGGGCAAGCGCGTCCGGCGACTTCGGACAAACCAACACCTGCGGCACGGTCGCGGCCGGCGGCACCTGCAGCGTCAGCGTTACATTCTCTCCGATGGCTTCCGGGAGCCGGAGCGGAACGCTCTCTGTCAGCGGCAGCTTTACCGGCAGTCCTCAAACTTTGAGCCTTAGTGGGACTGGCTCTGATTTCAACTTGGCAAGTTCCCCGAGCAGCGACACGATTAAAGCCGGTGCCACGGCAAGCTATGCGCTGACCGTTGCTTCGCTAGGCGGATCGTTCACCAGCGCGGTGCAGTTGACCTGCAGCGGTGCGCCGGCGCAATCGACATGTAACGTCTCGCCGGGGAGTGTAACTCCGGCTGGAACGCCCGCCACTGCCACAGTGACTATCACCACGACGGTAACATCGGCACTGGCCGTTCGGCCGGGCCAGTCACAGAACCATCCGGCTTATGCAGTCTGGATTCAGTTACAGGGGTTGGGCATATTCGGAGTGATGCTGGCGGGTTCGCGGAGAAAGTCAAGAAAACTCCGTGTAATCGTTCTGCTGGCGTTGATCCTCGCCACGACGATGTTCATGGTGGCATGCGCCGGAGGAACGGGCATCGCGCCCCCACCCCAGTCCGGAACTACGCCCGGCACCTACACCGTCACCGTTACAGGAACTGCGGGAGCCTTGCAGCACTCGCTCCCTTTGACGCTAACGGTCCAGTGAACTTCAACTTTCCAAAGCATTCTGACAGCTCGTGGAGGACATAGTGAAGTCAACAGTGATGTACGAACGTGCATTTGGCAGACGAGCGGATCCTGTGGGCGGGTCCACCATGAAGCTCAGCCTTCCCCAGGTGAACCAGGAATTATGGCTGGTGCTCTCGCTCTTCATTATCGCGGGCCTGATCAACTGGCTGGTGGCGTCGCACCGGCTGATTGTCGGGTTCTACACGCTGCCCACACTGTTCTCGGCTTATGTCTACGGCCGAAGACACGCGGTGCTCACGGCTTCCGCGAGCATCTTCATGGTAGTTGTGCTGGTGCTGACGAATAAGAATCTTGCCTCCGGGTCAACGCACCTGGTTTCCCCGTACGATCAATGGACCGAGTTGGTGACCTGGGCAGGCCTGCTTCTGGTCACGGCCTATGCCATGGGAACGTTGTATGACCGGAAAGAGCGTCATCTGGGAGAATTGCGCCAAACTTATTTCGGTCTTCTGACAATTCTCCAGCAGTTCATCTCGAATGATAAATACACTCACAATCACTCCTACCGAGTGGCCTTGTACGCCTCCGCTCTGGCCACACGCATGGGATTTGATCAGGAGCATATCGACGATGTGCGGGCCGCAGCCCTGCTGCATGACGTCGGCAAGCTCGAAACCAGCCGGAACCTCCTGCACAAGGCCGCCAGCCTGACTCCGGAAGAAATGGTGGAAATGCGAAAGCACGTCCAAAAGGGAGTCGCTCTGCTGGAACCAGTGGGAGGATCGTTGCGCCGAGTGCTTCCCATTATTCTCGCCCATCACGACAAGTTCGACGGGTCAGGATATGGTCCTGCCAAAGGGGATGAGATCCCCATTGAAGCCCGAGTGTTGGCGGTCGCAGATGCCTATGACACTTTGACCAGTGACCGGCCCTATCGCCGGGCCGTCACCCCGTTTGAAGCCAAGGAGATGATTCGATCGGGTTCCGGAGCGAGCTTTGACCCGACCGTGGTGGTTGCATTTGTAGAGGCTTTCGAACTCGGACAAATGGAAATACCCGAGGCCCTTACGATATGAACGCCAGTGTGACAATCCACCCTGGAAACGAACGGGAAGGAGACACGGCGCCAGCCAAGGCGATCGGTGTCAGAGTGCTGCTTGTCAGCGGCGACATCCAGACCATTGACACGCTTTGCCACTTCATGGAGCAGATGGCAATCCATCTCGAGGTCTGCTCTGATATTGGCTCGGCAACCCGAAAACTTTGCCATGGCAAATACGAAGCTGTTGTCGTTGACTTCAAGGACCCGGCGGAGGCGCTGGAACTCATCAAAGAAGCACGGGGAATGACGTCGCACAAGGGGGCGGTGGTATTGGCAATCCTGAACAGCAGCAACGAAATGCCCGACGCTTTCCGCGCCGGATCCAACTTTGCGTTGGTGAGACCTTTGCTCGCGGCCGTCCTCAAGCGAACTCTCAGCGCAGCCTATCCGCTGATGGTACGGGAGAGAAGGCGTTACTATCGCTATCCTCTACAGATCCCTGTTCGTCTCTCCAGTAGCTCTCGTCCTGAGTTCGTGGCCACGTCAGCGAATGTCAGCGAGAGTGGCATGGCTCTCACTAGCCCGGTTCCGCTGCAGGTTGGAGAAAGAGTCAATCTAACGCTGACGCTGCCGGGCACGGAGAGCGCAACAACCATAAGCGGTGAGGTCTGCTGGACTGACAATGATGGGCGCGCGGGACTAGTATTCGTCGAGGTACCCGCGAGCGTGGTGGAACGGCTTCAGTCATGGATTGCTGATCGTCTGGAGGAGTGCCTGCATCGCTGACCGGTTTCTGCCCGGGTATGAGCCAGGGTCCGAGCCAATCGGCGCATGCGGCGTTTCCGTGCACTAGCATGGCCGGAGTGTAGTGCCGCGCCAACATCGCGCTTCTTCGTCGTCACACGCCTGGATCGCAAACTAAATTCGCAAGAATGTTCACTTTTGCACAGACAGAGCTGTGTAATTCAGGCAACTTGGTTGGGAAGAACTTTATATCTTGGTGGGATCACGTTGAGTTATAAGGTGTGTCCCATCAGGCCTTGCCTTAGATAGATACTCGCAGTTGGGCCTGAAGTTAGCTGGAGGACCAATGTGACCACGACTTATCCCACCTCGAAACGACTCATGCTCTGCATTTCCGACGATCCAGCGATCGTGTGTTACGAACAAGCGCTGCTGGAAAGGGCCGGACATGGGGTCCTTACCGCGTCCTCGGCGCATCAGGCACTTAGGCTCGTGGCCATGTGCAGGTGTGATGCCGTACTCCTCGAGTGCGAGATGCCCGCGTGGAGCGGATACGCAGTTGCTTCCCAAATAAAACGTTTGAGCCCGGACGTCACCATCGTCTTGCTTTCCAGCAGCGAAATTCCAACCCATCCGGTGAGCTTCGCTGATGCCGTTGTGCCTAAACTTGAGGCCAGCCAACAGCTGTTACCAATCATTGCTGACCTTTGCAACCGCAATCACGACAGCCAAGAAATTCAAGCAAGGTTTCGAGAACAAGATCAGCGATAGCCGTTCCCAGCCCTCCCCCAGAGGCCGCTTTGTACGGTGGAATCTCCGGCGTTACGTTTCTCAAACAAGAGCACGGGTTAGTCTGTCCGGAGTCGCGTGCACGGCCGGGCGGGGCGAAAACCCTCCTCAGTCTTTTCAACGATTTGCGCTGGCAGAGGTGCCGAAGCATCGGCACTTGCCGATATATCGGCATCGTATCCGGTTTTCGTAACAGTAGGGGGAAGGTTGTACGCGATGGGGAGGCCCGTGCAAGTCTCGTCCAGCCGAAGCCAGCCCGGAGCAGCCTTCCAGCATTCGGCCTGTCAGTTGCTCCGCTTGCGGTGAGCTGCGGAAAAGCGCTGAGCGAGATTGGGGCGATTTGGACTAGTCGCTTAAGTAAGGAGGCATGCCAAATGAAGGTGTTCTGCGAAATGAGTGATCCCTGATGGTTCGCATTCTAGTGGTTGAAAGCCACACTGCAAGCCGCGAATATCTACGATCCGTCCTCGAGGGCTCAGGCCGCGAGGTCACGGAAGCCCGCGATGCGGCAGAAGGTCTGGAGGCTGCTCGTCTAACCCTTCCCGCCATTGTATTCATCGACATCTTAATGCCCACCATGGATGGCTATGAGTTTGTAAGCGCTCTGCGCAGCCAGCCCGGGCAATCGGCTCTGCCCGTAATTTTTTGGACCGCCGCCTACCTCAAGCGTGAGGCTTTGGGACTTGCTCAAGAATGTGGCGTGCTCCATATTGCAAACAAATCAGCACTGCCCAATGAAATCTGCTGGCTGGTTGCTGAGTGCCTGGGCGAAGATCCAAAGCCTGCGCAAGTACTGGACAGGAAAGCCATTCCAGAAGGTCTGAAGGTTGCCCAGGATACAGCCATACAGAGGACCGTTGACCTGCAAACCGCCAGGGATCGTCTCTCAGCTCTAACCGAGCTGGGAAGGGCGATGGCCAACCAAAGCACTGTACCACTATTGCTCAAAGAACTCTGCGAAGGAGCACGGTACCTGCTCGGGGCCAGAGTTGCATTCGCCTTTACCATCGATTCCCATCTCGGCCGGATGAATTTCACACATCTCAGCGGTACTTCTTCAGCCCTACAGCGCGAAGACCTTGAACAGGTTTGCAGTCTCTGGCTGGCGACCCTGAACCCACAACACAAGATTGCGCGAGTGCCTGCAGATCATGAAGTGATGGTCCGGGCTTTCCAGGCTGTTCTTGCCCGATGTACCAAGCCATACCTCGGCGCAGTCATGCTGAACCCTCTCGACGGCATGGTGGGAGCGCTTGTCTTAGGGACCAAAATTGGAATAACAGATTTCGACGAAGAAGATGAACTCATCGCCAGCGCCGTCACTGCCCAGGCCGGTGTCGCTTACCAGAATCTGGCCAATGCGGCCGACCTGGGGGAGAGTTTGGCCGAGGTTCAGGCTGAGATCGCTCTGCGTAGGACGGCGGAATCCGCACTGCACAATGCCGAGACGGATTACAAATCCAGCATTCACAACGCTCCATATGGCATCTATCGAGCTGATCTCAATGGAAACCTGTTGATCGTCAACCGGGTCATGGCCGAAATGCTCGGATACGACTCGGAACGCGAAGTTGTCGAACTCCACACCACGGAGCAGATCTTTTGTGATCAGAATGAGCGTCAGCAAATGCGAGACCGCTACTCGGCGCAAGGCCTTGTGCTGAACGTCGAGGCGAAATGGAAGAAAAAGGATGGCGCTCCCATTAGCGTCAAGCTTAATGGATGGCCCAAGTTCGGTCAGAACGGGACTTTGATGTGGTACGAAGTCTTTGTCGAAGACGTGACCGCCCAGCGGAAAATGGAGCTCCAGGTACAACAAACCCAAAGGATGGATGCGGTTGGACAGCTTGCAGGGGGCGTAGCCCACGATTTCAATAACTTGTTAATGATTATCTCCGGCTATGCCGAGCTAATACAATCCGGCGATTTCGAGCAGGGTACGGTAATTGAGCGTGTCGGACACATCGCGGAAGCGGCAAGAAAGGCTGCCACGGTCACCAAACAACTGCTGGCATTTAGCCGTACGCAGCCTGAGGTATTGGGGGTCGTGGACGTGAATTCTCTGCTGGGTGAACTGGAAAACATCATACCCCGTCTTGTCGGCGAGAAGATTCACTGCATTATCAGGCGTGGGCCGGCACTCGGAAGTGTCAGCGTAAACCGGGGCGAGATCGAACAAATGCTTCTCAACCTGGTGGTGAATGCACGCGATGCTATGCCTGAAGGCGGCAACCTCACGATTGAAACCGCGCACGTTGTTGTCGACGACACATACGTGGAGCAGAGTGTCCGCTTGATCCCAGGTCCATACACACGGATTACAGTCAGTGATACGGGCATCGGAATGAACGAAGCGACGAAGGCGCGACTTTTCGAGCCATTCTTCACTACTAAAGAGCGCGGCCACGGGACCGGCTTGGGACTGTCCATTGTTTCCGGAATTGTGAAACGGAGTGGAGGCAGCATATGGGTTTACAGTGTCCCAGGGAAGGGCAGCGCTTTCAAAATTTATTTGCCCATCGTCGAAGAGTCCACCGGGGTGAAAGCGGCTCCATTGCCGGCAGAGACGATTCCCACTGGCTCGGAAACCGTATTGCTGGTTGCCGATGAGCAGGGGCTGCGCACCGCGGTTCGTGAATTCTTGCGGTCAACCGGCTACAGGGTGCTTGAAGCCTCTAATAGTATGGAAGCTTTGCAACTGTGCGGGAACTATCAAGGGCGCATCGACCTGCTGTTGACGGACTACATCATGCCCGGGCTAGGCGGGCCCGGGTTGGCCACGCTTGCGGTAAAGCGGCAACCAAATCTCCGCACGATTTGTATGTCTGGCTATAGCGACCGCATCACTCAGGTACCAGACGCCTGTAAAATCATAACCTTCCTCGAGAAGCCTTTCAGCCTTTCAACGCTGGCCCAAACTGTCCGGCAAGTCCTATCCGACGATCAACACGTTTCCGCCTCAGCCTAGGTTGGTCAGTCCGCCGGCTATGTTGGGGATAACTTTAGTTCGAAGTCATCCCGGAATAAGCGACTACAATAAAACTATGAGACATTACACCATCAAAACCATGGGCGGATTCACCACTTTCAAGTGCCCCCTTTGTAAACACTCCGTCACCACACAGGAATTCAGCAGCCAGAACGGAAGCTGTCGCACCCAGGCAGCCAGGGCAATGAACGAGCATGCCTCCGCTGCGCATGGCCGCCCCACAGCCATCTTCCCGCTTAATCTCCCGATGTGGCACGCGCACTAGACAGGCATTTCGCCACTCCGGACCAATCGAAAAGTCAGTGATACGACCTGTGAGCGGAAGGAAGTTGGAGCCGGCAAGCTCCCGCCTGTGTGTCTTCCTTGGATTGTCGCCGCCGTGCAGAATGCCCACCTCACATCTTTAGTCTTTTCGGCGTATGTCAGGCTACTCCTCAATACTCCGGGAAAATTCGGCTAACTCCGCGCCAGGATTGGACCGGGCAAGTGTCCAAGTCGCGGATACCAGTCCGGGAACCGGACACCGCTGGCCTGCTTGGGTCGCGTCGTAGATCATATTTCATCACGTTTACCAAGGGTCATCTTGTTTGCAATGAGCGCCAAAAGGCATTTCCTTCTCGCATAGCCAAGATTACGCGTTCTTTGGAATGCCGCGTGCTACTCATTGATTGGCCTTCGTCGCGCCACAGCTGTTGTTAGCGTCCCGGAAGAGTGATCTCGATCTCATTTCACCGAGAACCCGCGATGACACAATCAACCGACTAACTTCCGGCGGGCAGAATGCTCACGAGTTACGCCTGCAGTGTTGACTGTCTGTTTGTTGCCATGAAAAGGAACTGAGCGCGCTACAACGGAACGGTAATCGCGCTGCTGCTTCTTATCACAAGCCTGCCCGCTCGACCGAAGCATTCAAATTCCTCTGATGTTGAGGAGAAGGGTGACGAACCGGTAGGTCGTAGTCATACAGCAGGATAAGCGACTTACACTTGACGCTATGAGACATTACACGATCACACTGATGAAGGGTTTTAGCGCGTTCAAGTGCCCACTGTGTAGATACTCCGTCACCACACGTGAGTTCAGCAGCCAGAACGGCAGTTGCCGCACCCAAGCGGCTAAGGTAATGAACGAACACGCTGCGTCTGCACATCGGTATCGGTTGGCCAATTCACCAACTGACATGCAGATGTGGGCGTGCCCACTAAACGCACAGTGTCACGAGAATAAGCAATGAAAGGTAGCGCGGTATGACACCTGAAACGTATTACACAATCCGGCGCACCCAGTCGCCCTGCGGATCTCGCTCGGAAGTTCTCTTCGATCTCACTTACCGGCGCGTATGGCGTCCGGAACTCAGCGATGATGGTCAGTGGTGCGACTTCCTGGTTGACCAGAAGGAAGTTGGGGCAGGTCAATTCTCCGCCTGGGCGACTACATACCGACCGATACCCATACCCGCTTGTGAGTGAAGTTGCCTTCGCAACTGTCTGTCGCAATCAGACTCATAGCCAGCCACATCTAACAAACACTTACGATGAAAGGACTCTATGAATCCAAGCAAGCAATCCTCACAACCAGCAATTCATCTTGTCGTAATCGACAGCGACCCTTTGAGGCTTGTCGGTTTCCGCACACTACTGGAGTCAGAGCCAAATTTCGAGCTAACCTATGCTTCCTTTTCCGATCTTAATCGCCATGACCGCATTGACATCATCCTGCTGGGAAACCAGCCAGGCCAGAAGTTGTTTGATGATATCGTCAAGCTCAAGGCGTTTCATCCGGACGCGCAGATCATTGCGATAGGCTCTGGAATGCACGATGAGACGATTCTTGGAGCTCTTGCGTGTGGTGCTAAAGGCTTTGTGGATGAGGCCGCTTCTCCGGAAGAGTTCATTAGCGCGGTGTTTGCCGTGAGCCGAGGCTCGGTGTGGGTTTCCCGCAAGTTGCTATCGATTTTTGTTGAACGCGCCAGCGGTGTGGTGAGAAGCCCTTCCTCTGATGGCAGCCCAGCTTTTACGCCTCGCGAACAGGAGGTATTGGAAATGCTGGTGGACGGCAGGCCGAACAGACAAATTGCGGAGCCCCTCGGTATAGCAGTTCGGACGGTCAAGGCGCACGTTGCAAAATTAATGCGCAAGGTAGGCGTTCGGAACCGGGTCGCGCTTTCTACTTATGCGATTTCGCATTCGCTAGTTTCGACCTCGCAAAGTTGAGTGACACCAGAACGGAACAATAGAATAGACGCTGTCCCTACATTTCGTAGGATGGTACTGGAATCAACTCTACTTTCCAACGCAGAACGTGCTGAAGATCAGGTTGAGGATGTCGTCCGTCGTGGTGGCGCCGGTGACGGCGTCGAGCGGCCGCAGCGCATTGTAGAGATCGAGCAGCAGCATTTCGTGGGGAACCGCGGCCGCCACGGCGCCGGCGGCGTCATCCAGCGCGGCGAGTGAGTCTCGCACCAAGCCCTGATGACGGACGTCGGTGAGAAATCCGGCTTCGACTTGCGCTCCGGTTTCTCCGCCGATATGGCGCAGGATCTCGGCGCGCAGTTCTGAGACGCCCTCGCCGGTCAGGGCAGAGGCGCGAACCATTGGAGACTGGCTGCCGGCCACAGACCCCTGTCCACTGGTCGCCAGGTCGCACTTGTTTCCAACCACGATGGTCGGGCGGCCCTCCGCCTGGCGCAACAGCTCATTGTCTTCCAACGTCGGCGGCTGTGACGCGTCGAGCACGACCAACACCAAGTCGGCGTCCGCCAGGGCTTCGATGGATTTGCGGATGCCGATGGACTCCGCTTCGTCGAGGGCGTGCCGGATTCCGGCCGTGTCAACAAGCTGGATAGGAATGCCGCCGATGGCTACCGTTTCGGAGACCAGGTCACGAGTGGTGCCCGGAGTCGCAGTAACGATGGCACGTTCGCGTTCGACCAGACGGTTGAACAAGCTTGATTTGCCAACGTTCGGGCGGCCGACGATAGCGAGCGTCAGTCCCTGGTGCACGATCTTGCCGTAGGCGAAGGTCGCGGCAAGCCGCTCGAGCGGCTGGCGGACGGCGGCGATGCGCTCGAGGATGGCTGGGTTGGGCAGGACGGAGACGTCGTCTTCAGCAAAATCGATACCGGCTTCGAGAACTGCGATGAGCTCGACAAGCTTCTGTTTGACCGGCTGCAAGCGGCGGGAAACAGCGCCTTCGAGTTGCTGGGCGGCGATCTTCGCCTGGTAGAGCGTCTGGGAGTCGATTAGATCGCGGACAGCTTCGGCTTGGGTAAGATCGATGCGGCCGTTGAGGAAGGC
>DATMQI010000317.1:0-7317 GCA_035567135.1 Terriglobales bacterium | reverse complement strand
CTCGAGGGTGTTATCGACGTAGTAGCAGGCCGAGCAGATCTCAACAGCGACCATCAATGCCACCCGAGTCGGATTGGCACGAACAAAATCGGTTGCACGTTGCAGCGTCGGAAGAGCTCCCGCGCACCCGAGGCCAAGCATGGCCCCTCTTTGCACGTTGTCTCTGAAACCCATGTGCGCAATGAAGCGACTGCCAAGGTCAGGACAGACATAGCCGGTGCAGGTACACACCACGAGGAAATCGACGGCGCGCGCCGTCAGTCCACCCAATTCCAGACAATTCGTGATAGCGCGGCAACCCGTCTTCATGGCACCACGCAGATAGCGTTGGTTCAGTTGATCCGAGCTCTCCCCACGACTGAAGTCTCCTTCCAGACAAAAGTGCCGAAAGTCGATGTCGCTATTAAGGAACATCTTTCGAACGCGTTCGATTTGGTACCCCGCGGCATGAAAGCTTTGTTCCTGCGTCAGCCGGAGCGGTGGATTTGCTGTACCAATTGCAACAATTCGAGGATTGCTCATCGATGAACTCTTCACTTTCCTTCACAGAGTCGCCTTGGATCTACTTATCGGCGCACACCTGTCTCTCGCGAGCAATCCGAACACATTTCTCGAAGATTCATTTCCCGTAGTTGCAGTTTATTATCCTGTGCTCGATCCCACAGGAGTCGTGATTGCGAGCGTACGAGGTCTCTTGACTGGTCCGACAAGAAGGGGTGGGCACTTCCCCCAAGGTCGACTCACATGCGCCCATCCTGTCTTGTCCAACCGTGTAGTGCTACTGCCCCGCTGCCAGTTGATCGGCAGCTGCATGGTTCGCGGCTGACTCCCTCTCACGACTTCCGGGAATTAGTTCGTAGCCTTCCGCGTTACCCATGAACCACACCTGAGCGACGAACCGCTCGCCTCCGTAACGATGAAAAACCAGACGCTCGTGGTTTCCGGTCTTATTGGTTTCGACGGGTACCGCGAACACGATTTGCCGAGCGCTTCCGTCTTCGGACCTAAACAGTAAGGCTCCGTCACCGGATGTTCCCCACGACTGGACGACGTAGTCGCCGGCCTTGAGTTGCTTGTTCCCCACGAGGAAGTCGAACGGAATTGTTATCTCGATCTTCTTCGTATCGTCCGCACGGCCGGGTATGGCTGACAAAACGAGCATCAATCCGAGAACAATGCCAGAAAGGTACTTTGCTGAATGTTTCATTGTCGTTTGGTTTCCTTTTTTATACGATCAAGAATTGACTTACACCATGGATAACCCGTGGGGCAACCCTTTATTCCTGTTGTGCGTGGTAAGAATCGAACGACAAGAGCGTGACAATCAAATGACAACTGGGGTTATCCAGACCTAACTCATTTCGGATTTCGGCTCTTTCACTTCAGGACAAAACTTGGCGGATTTAGCTGGCATCTGCTGCAGGTGCAGATGAAAGATTCTGAAACGATGCGAAGCAGAGCCTAGAGTTGCTTCGACTGATCTCGAAATTGATGATAGCGGAGGGAAGACGAGCATAAACGACAGGGCCTAAAGATAGTCTTCCGTCGTGGGCCCAGCCAGTTCGCTGACACGACAACCACCTGCTTCAGGGTACGAACATGTACCCACAGCTGTGAACAATTCGAAAATAGAGAGGGTGCGCGGGGTCCACCTCCAGCTTCTGCCGAAGTCTTAGGATGTAGTAATCTACACTTCGACGGGAGTCACACTTGTGACATCCCCATACCGACTGAAAGCGTTCCGTTTAGGAGCTTCAGCCGCTCCTCCATGCTGATGAGACCAAGACCTCTGCTCTCCTTCGCCGCTTCGAGGTCAAAACCTGCGCCCCCCACTCCAAAATACTCTTCGTGACCCAAGAATCTTCTACCGACTGTCGCGCAGGAAGCTCTTGGCTTGGGGCCATTGGGCTACGTTGTCAAGGCGCATGCCGGTAGAGAGCTATTGGTTGCCGTGGAAGCTGTGCGTCAAGGGCAGGCGGTTTGTCAGTGCTGGATTGGCAGGTCACGTTTCCGCCAAACTTGGCGATAGTCAAGTCAGCGAACCTCCGTTTTTCATGAGACCTCCGCATCGCTACGGGAGGAAACGGCCTAAAAGCTCTTCCCAAGCGTTCGTACCCAGCGGCACCCATGGAATCGCTTCCCAAACGGAGAGGAACACGAGCGTGGATCGTCGTACCACGTTTGAGTTGCGAGTCGATTGAAAGCGTTCCCTTCACCAGTTTCAGTCGCTCCCGCATGTGGTTGAGACCAAGCCCTCCAGCCTTACTCGCCATTTCGAGGTTAAAGCCCACGCCGCAATCACCGACCGTTAGATGAATCTCATCCGACGCTCCATTCAATTGCACATCGAAGTTCCGCACCCCGCTATGCTCGACCGCATTGTGCAGGGCTGCCTGTAGCACACGGAAGAGGCACAGGGAAATGTCCAGCGGTACGAAGTTGGGTAAGCCGTGGCTCCTGAAGTCAATCTCCACTCTTTGCTGCTCACGGAAGTCTCTGCAGAAGCTTCTCATGACCCCTGCGATACCAAGATATTCCAGCCTTGGAGAGTACAGTTCGTGTGCCAAGGTTTTGACATGGGTCAGTATCTCTAGGCTTTGCTTCAGTAAGCCGTCAATCCGGTTAGCCATCTCAACCCGGTTGAGCGAATCTGCTTTGAGTTGTTCGGCCTCAATAATTAGCAAAGTCACACGTTGACCAATGCCGTCGTGAAGGTCTTTTGCGATCCGCTGGCGCTCGTGTTCCTCTGCTTCAATCGCCTTGTAGCTCACGCTGGAAAGCGTCTCTTCCGTCTGCTTTCGCACTCTGGATACTAGGCTGGCGATGATGAATGATGTGACCATAAAAGCAGCGATGGCTACATAATCGAGCGGATCGTCAACCCGAAACGAGTAAGCTGGGGGCGCAAGATGTGTCAAGCACAGAGCCGCAACGATGGAGGCAACAATTGAAGAAACAAAGCTCCCGGTGCGGGATAGTAGAACGACGACAATCACATAAAGGAGGCTGGCTGTAGCGAGATTGAAATGCAGTCGGTAGAAGGCAACCGTAAGTAATATTAGGGCGAGGCTGGCAATTCAACTCTCCGCCGCTGAGCGCCAGAATTTGTGCATTATAGTTGTGGAGCGCGGAACGCTACCTCTGTGGCGGAACGTTTCATTGTCCGCCAATACATTGTGTCTGATTCCAACAAGGTGCCCAATACAATGATTGGGATCTCGCGGACGCCTTACCTGATCTTCCGAAGACATCCCGTCCCGCACAGCTAGATTTTCGATAAAGATCCAGGACGACTGCAACGGGGGAAGCGTCGTGAAGCAACTCAAGGCCTGCGAGATCATTCGCCGTACCCGCGACATCGGATCCGTCCCGACTCGAGAAGTCGTTGCAGCCATCGTTGGGCAGATCGATCCTCCACGACCACCAGGACTCGCGGCAAGAGATGCATCCCTGGGACCGCAACCACCGAACTCGGCATGTAACTCAACCGTGGATCTCCTCTCAGGTAGAGTATCGAGACCACCGGGCGTCGTTTCTCGAGACACTGCCGGGATCATTGTTGACTGGTGACCGCTCTTAGTATCTGGTGGTCGCTCTGAGCGAACCGGAGGTTTCAACCTCCCTGGCGTTTTCCCCTGCAAGAAAACAAGCCTATTCCAGGGTCCGAGGGGCATGAGAGTCGGCCTCGAGTTCCGCTGTAAGTTGAGACTTGAAGCCGCGGCTCGCTTCTTCGAACCGCGCTTTCGCTCGCGCCACGTCAGCGAGCACTATGTGCAGCCGCTTCGGTCCCAGGACCAAGAGTCCGAGCAAGAGGATGAACAGGATTTCTGCGCCAAAACCCACACATCACCTCCTGTTTTAAGCCTTGCTCGTGGGCAATGTGTTTGTGGTTGTGCTGTCCGAGGCCTCTTGCTCTTTCATCGCTGACTTGAAGCCGCGGATGCCTTCTCCGATTCCCTTGCCGAGTTCGGGAAGCTTCTTCGGTCCGAACACAAGCAAAGCAATTCCGAAGATAACCAGCAGGTGCATCGGTTGAAACAGTCCTTCAAACATAAAAGCTCCTTAGGTTTGGCGATGAGTGCCAACACTCAAAGCGGTGAGTGGTAACAATGCAGGCGCTGTAACCGTTGACGGTTACAGCGCCCGCCAGTGGAGCAGGGGGAGAGCGCCTAACAATTAAAACCCGCGTTGAACCGAGTCCGCTGCGACCGCCAGCTGCATCGATAACTGAAGAAACGCAGGCGGTTGACCGATGAACAGACCGTCATCGAAGAAAGCTTTCACCGTTGCCACCGCTCCTCCCTTCTGGGTGGAGGTCGGTCGGATTACCGAACAGCGCGGCAGGCTCTTGCTGATGAAGTTGCACGGCTCAGGCAGGATCTTGTTGGTTTGGGTGAGCTCGGTCGCAGGATTGTTCAGATCCGGAAACGTCAACCCGGTCACGGGATCGACCACACCGGCCAGGGGTTGCGATACTGCGTTGCCGCCCTTGTCGTGCCACAGCCCGAAATGATCAATCTCGACTCCGCCAATGCTAACCAAGATCCGCAGGACGGTTGGGTCGGTTGCCTTGAAAGCCAGCGTCGGATAGAGGCTCGCACCCCCCTGCTCAATGAACGCGAAGTGAAATCCGGCGGTGTTGGCGATCGCTTGCAAACGCTCGGCATCACGGCCTGTGATGGGAATCGTTGGATTGGTGGTAGGCGGAGTGTCCGTATCGTTGAGAGGAATCGCGGGTTGGTTCGTGATGACGAAGGGTCCCTTGAATGCCGCACCTAGATCCGGGTTCTTTCCGCTGCGATACCGGGTATACCAACTGAGGTCCACATTGAGGTTCATGAGGTTGGTAATCCGCTTGATTTGCCGCGCCCCAGTAGCTTGACTACTCGGCAGCTTTCGAAATGGCTCCAGGTCGAGAGGTACTTCGCCTTTGGACTTCAAAAAAGCCGTCAGAAAAGCTGCGTGGCTCAACTCATCGTCAGTGTTGTCCGTGATGTACTGCGGCATATCGCCATCCAGATTTTGAAGCGCCAGCGTGTAGGCTGGATTTCCGCCGATGAACCCCTGGAATTCTTCATCCGCTTGGGCGGCCCCACCGCCCGAAGGCCCGACTCCGCCGAGTTCCGCGTATTGCGTCCAAAGATCACTCTCGACAATTTCTGCCCAGAGGGCGAACTGCAGAAGTGCGGCGTCGCCTCGAGAAAGCCTGTCGTTACTCGAACTGCTTTGAGCCCTACTTTCGGTGGCGAGTAGTGTGCTCGCGGACAACGTTGCCCCCGCCATGCCGAGCCCTTTCAAAAACGAACGTCTTTTAACGACACCCTGCCAATGGCGTTGAACGTCGTCGCCCGTCGAAGAAGGAGCAGTTTCTGGTGAAGTCGCCTCAGGTACCACCGTAGATGGAAGATTTTCTTCTTTCATGCACTACGCTCCAATTCTGGTCTGATGATTTTGCCGTGCGGTCCTGCTACTGTGTGAAACTCGCGCAGGCAAAAAATATTCCCCAGCTACGAAAATTCCTTCTCACCTAAGTACTGGTGCTGGCTTCTCACATCTGAGGACTGTCATGGGTAGTGGCAAAAGCGGAAAGCATGAATCACTCGGCAGATGTTTCGTTCTCAGGTCGACTTCTTGGACACCTCAACCTGGGACGCGACCACCTGTGCGCGACTTCGCCGTTCCGATTCGCATTCTCCGGGTAAGCTAACTCACTGGGTTTCTGGAGTCTTGGGAGCGATTTACCAGCCACGCGACGCCGATGCTGACGGCGTAGAGCGCGATCATGGGAGCCGCAAACAGGCACATATTCAAGATGTCGGTGGTGGGCGTGACGATTGCGGCTACGACAAAAATGGCAAGGATAGAATATCGCAGATTCCGCCACATCCAGCGGGCCGTCACCACGCGCATCAGAGCAAGAAAGAAGATAAGGACTGGCATTTCGAAGATTAGTCCAAGACCGACGATGACCGTCAAGAAAAGCTTGGTATATTCCCCAATCGTGATCATCGGCTGGAAGCGCTGACTATAGCCAATCAGGAAATCAAGCGACGCCGGGTAGACCATCCGGTAGCCAAACAGGCCGCCCGCCAGGAACAATCCAACTGTGCTTATCAGGAACGGCAGAATATAACGTCTCTCGTTGCGATACAGTCCGGGAGCAATGAACAACCACAGTTGATAGAACACGAATGGCGAGGCTGCAAACAGTCCAGCGACGAAACCCACCTCCAGATAGAGATTGAACGGTTCAGTCGGGTTCAGATAAACCAGCCCGCCGCCGAGTCCGTGGTGACGCAGCGCTTGAATAATTGGCTGCTGCATCAAACCGAAGATACGGTCAGCCAACGACCAGCAGGACAAAAACCCAACGAGCACGCCTACCACCGACAAAATGACTCGTTTCCTCAACTCCTCCAGATGCGCAAGGAGTGGCATGGACGGCGAGTGTGGTTCCAGGGCGACAGCATACGCATCAGCCATGGGAAACCCCCACCAGTCCCCGTTCACGCAGCAGACTATTTTCGTCGAAACCGCTGGGGCGGGCTTGAGCAGGAGATGTCATTTGGACGGACAGGACCAACCCAGTAAACTCTTCCCTGCCGACGGGCTCTGTCCCGGATTGAGTCAGGGCTACGACACCGGCATTTCGAAGGGGGTTGATCTTGGTCTCGTCAACGAGACTCGGCGAGCGATTCGCCTGCAGCGCAGCTCTTTCCTCAGCCAAAATAAAACAGAAGGCTGCCACCAGGATTAGACCCAGGGCGATCAGTCCATAGCTAGTCGCTTCCAACATTCTCGCATCTCCGTTTCTTTTGTGGTTCGAGCCCTGGCGGTTAGTCGCCTGACCGAGTTCTTCGCAGGCAGCTACGCGAAGGGTGCCACATACCAAACGTAATAGGTCCCCACTCCGCTTACCAGAACAATGGACCAGAGCACGGCCTCCGCTCGCATCCAACGCTTCCAGTGCGTGAAGCACAACCACTGCGGAAGAAGGTTCGTACCAGCCACGATGATGATATAGAGTCCTACAGCCTCAGCCATCATCCCTGCGAGCGCGTGTATCGTAGCCGCCGCGTAGTACAACCTATGAAAGACCTTCGGAAGCGTCGGCCTCAACTGTTGCTGAAAGGACGGCCACATCACCAGTCCGATCATCAGGAGATTGACGAGCACCACCGTTGTCTGACAAACGCCGTGAGCTCTGAACCGCTTTTGTTTCGCGAAAAACACACCCGCGATCAGGGCTGCTCCCATGATGAGCTGCATGACGAGGTTGAAATCTGCCGCGAATGGGGCGCCAGTGCCTAGAAAGCC
>DATMQI010000316.1:0-4933 GCA_035567135.1 Terriglobales bacterium | reverse complement strand
TAACGGTCGTGGATGTGGAGGTAGTTCGTTTCTTGGGAGAGTGTAAGGCCGAGGGAGTGAAGATCATGCACTGCTCGCAATACATCAAGGAGTGGATGGCTCGGGAACGACGACCCTAAGAGCGGCTTGCAAAGGAGAGCTTATGAAAGGACCACTTATTTTATGAAGAGTGAAGCAAAGAAAATTGACGGTGTGGCCCCATCTGCCTATGGCAGCGGAGGTCTTGCCGGCCGGGAGAACACACTGCGTGCACAGAAAGATATTTCTGCCAGCGATCCTGGTCCACGAAATCTGCCTCTAAACCGGCAGAATCCGAGCTCGAATCTGCCACCTGTCACGGATCACGGTACTGTTCCCCCTATTTGGTACTCGTTTGACCTTGTGCATCGGCGCATGCAAGAGGGTGGTTGGACACACCAGGTGACCGAACGCGAACTGCCGAGCTCGAAGGAGATCGCCGCTGTTCAGATGCGCATCACCGCGGGCGGCTATCGCGAACTCCACTGGCATGTTGCCGACGAGTGGGCCTACATGCTCTCCGGAAAGGCGCGCGTCACCGTTCTGAATCCCGATGGAACCATGTTTATCGACGACGTAGAACAGGGAGATCTCTGGCTGTTTCCGGCCGCCTATCCGCATTCGATTCAGGGCCTCGGCGACAATGGTTGCGAGTTTCTGCTCGTCTTCAACCAGGGCGAGTTCTCGGAGGAGAGTACTTTTCTTCTTTCCGATTGGCTGTCGCACACACCTCCCGAGGTGCTTGCGAAGAATTTCCGGCTCCCGCTCGAGTCCATCGCAAAGCTTCCGACTGATTCGCTTTATATCTTCCGTGGCAACCTGCCGGATTCCCTTGAGTCGGATATCGCCGAAGCCACGGCTGATGCCCGATCCAAGGGCCCGAGCTATACCTTTAAACTGCGCGCCATGACTCCGACCAAGAAAACTGCGATGGGCGACGCTCGGATCGTCGACAGCAGAAACTTCCCCGTGTCACAGAAGATTGCGGCTGCTCTCGTGACAGTGAAACCCGGAGGTCTTCGCGAACTTCATTGGCATCCGAATGCCAGTGAGTGGCAGTACTACATCCAGGGCTCGGGACGCATGACCGTGTTCAATTCCAGCGAACAGTCGCGCACGATGGATTTCAACGCTAACGATGTCGGCTTTGTCCCAGCTGTCGCTGGCCACTACATTGAGAACACCGGTGACACGGACCTCGTTTTCCTTGAGATGTTCGTTGCTCCCCAGTTCGTCGACTTCTCTCTCAACAACTGGATCCGCCATCTGCCGAGAACGATCGCAATGGACCATCTCGGTTTGGATTCGGAGGAAATCGATCAGATTCCTCCTGGCAAAGAAATCGTCCTCTGACGTCGAGAAAGGATCTTTAGACGTGAGTAGAAATCGTGCGAAACCAAAGTGATTTGCTAGTGCTAGGCCTACACAGGCATTCCTTGCGAACGCGAAAAACAAACCTCAGAACGAAGGGAAATAGAAATGAGCCAAGCCGAAATAGAAATGAGCCAAGCCGCCGTTGAACCGTCAACGAATGCTTTCAGCGGAGTCGTTGATCTACTGCTGGAAAGCAGAATCAAGCTTGATCCGCTCGAGAATGTTCTGAAGGAAACCGAAAGGAACATGAAAAGGATCACCATTTACGTGCTCCTCATCGGGCTGATCTGGCCGTTTACCCAGGTTGCACGGGGACAGGAATCCGGCCCTGTGCAGCCCCCGCCCGCGACGATGGTCGAGGAATCTCAAAGAAGCGCAGGAGGCGCTTCCGAGTCGGACGTGGCGACCGCTAACAATCCGATTGCCCCCTTCAACGCGATATACCTTCAAAATTATTACGCGCCCACGGTCTTCGGTGTTCCAGGGTCTAGTAATTTGCTCGACTTGCGCATGCTTGCTGTAAGCGGGAGGCAAATTGTCCGCGCCACGCTTCCAATCTCAAGTGCTGAGGACACCAATGGCAATCAACAGTCAGGACTAGGAGATTTCAATGTTTTTGACACCATTAGAGTGTCGGCCGCGGAATCGAAGAATGTTCTTGCTGTTGGGCCAATGCTAACCGCTCCTACTGCGACGAATAGTTTCTTAGGGCAAGGCAAATGGCAAGCTGGGTTGGCTGCAGTTGGCCTTCACCCGCTGTCGGGGGGAGGCTTACTCGTCGGCATCTTAACCTGGCAGCATTCTTTTGCCGGCGAGCATAGTCGCCCTGACGCACAAGGTGTGACATTTCAGCCAATCGCCGCTCTGAGCATCGGGGGTGGGTACTACGTTCGATCGAGCGGCATTTGGAATTTCGATATTTCAAACAACAAAGGATTGATACCGCTGGGTGTCGGGTTTGGGAAGGTGGTCAAAAATGGCCATGTCCTTGTGAATGCTTTTATCGAGCCGCAATTCACTGTCTATCACTATGGAACTGGCGTGCCATCCTTCCAACTCTTCTCCGGCCTAAATTTCCAGTTTCGAAAGAAGACAGACTGAGGCCCTCGTTCGGCGTCGCGATAAGTTGATCGTACGGCGAAACTTGTTGAAGTCATCCCCGGTACTCGATGCCCTTGATGCCGAGGAAGACACAGCCAAGCAAGCTTGTTTCGGGCGGCGTGTAGATCCGGTTTGCCCCAATCTGGATTCCCGCGCTTCTTGGTCACTGTTGGGTTTTCCTTATCCGCTTATGCGTCGTAGTTTCTCAGATGCTGAGCTCTCTGCTGCATGTGCTGATTCTGACTCCGGTGATCTTCACCTGGCTGCGAGAAAAAGAACTATCGCGAAAGCAAACTGCACTTGTAGCGGACTGAAAGCGGACTGAGCGAGAGGCAATTCGAGTTTAAATGCTTAGCCATCATCGCGGCCAGAACCGAACCGGATCTCGCCGCCGAGCTCGAAATGAATGCCGCACAGCAGGCAAGAGATTTTCAGACCGATGAATATCGCGCACGGGTAGCGAACTACCTTCCCAGTTTCTACGGCTGAGTCACCGAATTCTTTTGAAAGGATCGATCGTTCAACGAAGGGGAAAAGACAATGCTTAACTACGCCGTTTTGTTCACAGTAGTCGTAATTCCAGCCCTAGGTGTGCTGGGTATTCCCAATAGAGCCGCTCCCACCATCGCATATGCGCAGCAGCGCCACAGAGGAGGCGACATGCAAGCGAGCACAAACAGCTCTCCTGGAACACATGACGACAGTACAGCAAGCGCTACCGAGGCGGACGCATGGTTCAAAGACTACCGGTTTCGCGATGGTGAGATCTTGCCGGATGTGCGTATTCATTACGCCACTCTCGGCACGCCGCACCGTAATGCCCGCGGGCAAATCGATAACGCGGTACTCGTACTCCACTGGACCGGCGCCGACGGGAACACGCTTCTCAGCAAGAACTACATGGAATCTCTTTTCGCTCCTGGGAGGCCACTTGACGCGACTCGCTACTTTCTGATCTTTCCCGATAACGTCGGGCATGGAAAATCAAGTAAACCGAGCGATGGATTGAAGGCCAGATTCCCAAAATATGGCTACCGCGACATTGTGGACCTGCAACATCGTCTCGTCACCGAGACACTTGGGATAGAACATCTCCACGCCATTCTCGGCATGTCGATGGGTGGAATGAACGCTTGGCAGTGGGCCGAAGCATATCCGGACGCCATGGACGGAGTCATGCCGGTCGTCTCAATGCCTACTCCTGTTTCCGGGAGAAACATGCTCTGGCGCCGTATCGTGATTGACGCTATCCGTTCCGATCCCCAGTGGAATGGGGGCAACTATACTTCACCGCCGCAAGGCTGGCTGAACGCTTCTCCGTTGATCCCGATGATGATCGACGGCGTACCACATCTTCAGGTTCTTGTGCCCGATGGTCCTGCAGCAGACCGTCTCATCGCTGACGCACAGAGTCAGGCGGCATCTGTGGACGCCAACGATATTCTCTATTCGCTTAGTTCCTCAGCGGACTACGACCCGCAGCCTGGCCTTACAACAATAAAGACTAAGGTATACGCGCTGAACTTTACCGACGATGAGTTCAACCCGACTGAGCTGCACGTTCTGGAAGAACTCCTGCCAGCGGTTCGTGAGGGTCGATTCATTGTCCAGCCGGGCTCGGCGGAGTCGTTTGGGCACTTGACGATGGCCCACCCCGAACTCTGGTCAGAACATGTTGCCCAATTTATGCGGTGGCTCGGGGATGAAACTGGACAGAGATCTAACGCAAATTAGGAGGCCCAAATGAACCAGCTTTTTATGGCGTATCCGACCGGGAAGTTCTGGCGGCCCTGAAAGGAAGAAGGCAATGCCTAAACACACAGCTGTGTTCGCAGGAGCTGTAATTCTCGCCCTAGGCGTCCTCGGCCTGGGCGGTTCCACTAAACCTGATTCCACGACCGGATCCTGGCAGGTGGACACTCGTCATTCAGACGCGAAGCTTACCACCGACGCTACGACCGATTATGGAAAAACGAAAATCAACGTAGCCCTCGGCTACGCCTGGCGTGCCGGCGATTGTCGACCTCGCGGCGATGCGTGATGGCATTGTGCGCCTCGGTGGTAAGCCCGAGACGATCAACCCGCTCGTGCCGGTGAATCTGGTGATCGATCACTCGGTCACGGTCGATTTCTACGCTCGCAAGGACGCGTTGTTCAAGAACGTGGATGTCGAATTCGTGCGGAATGACGAGCGCTATGCCTTTTTGCGTTGGGAAAGAAGTGATCGTCATCGATCGCGAGGCAATGCATCTTCTTGTGGGTTGCGAAGAGGATGGGGTGAAGCTGGAAAACTGCGCTTCCTATATTCGCGAATGGATGGAAAGAGAAAAAGATTGAGGGAGGTCGGATAAGTGATGTGGCCGAAACGATCACCTGAAACGAACACCCCGCCAACGGACGATGTTCACGGATTGAGCGATGAGAGCCTGGTGGAAGCAGC
>DATMQI010000315.1:0-4589 GCA_035567135.1 Terriglobales bacterium | reverse complement strand
ACCGAATTGGTCGCCATATGCCAGGCATTATGGCCGGAACGTCGGATGCACTTCCCCGTGCGCACTTGCAGTGCGTACGTGGAGAAGAATAAGCCAACGTTTAAAGAGATGGAAGATATCGCCATCGTTCTGGACAGGGTCGCACTGAAACGGGACGCTGGTTTTGTGCGCCTGGATGAAACTGAAAACAGCGGTGAGAAAATCGAGCTCATCCTCGACGAAAACTCACAATGACGCTTCGCCGGTGGCGAAGGACACGGATACTTCAATGACGTAGAGCGCCCGTTGCGAAAGCAGCGGGAGGTTGCAGGTTCAACTCCTGCTCCCGGAAATCGGGATAGCTCAATGCGGGAAACCGCACAGAAAAGCGCCGTGTCGGATTTTCCCCGGTGAAAGATTTTAAGCATTAGCAACAACAGAATTCGTCGGTGGCGAAGGTGACGGTTACTTCTAATCGATGGGTCGCAGGTTCAAATCCTGCCTCGAGACCGCAGAAATGCAGTTCCTTGTAGCTCAGAGGGTAGAGCAATCGGCAGCCCACGCTGCATCCGTTGCCGCTAATTCCCCGACGATTGATTTTGGCAAAGGAAAGGAGGACACAATGGCACGCCTGAACATGTTGAAAATTCCATTTCCGTGGGGGACTCGCACACACGAAGGAGCTCCCGCGAGAAATATTTCTTCCGAGCTCCACCTGCGGCGATCGGTGCTCGCATGCTTGCTCTGGGAAGACCAATTCTATGAGGATGGAGTGGAGATTTCCGGCCGCATCCAGTCGCTCGTGCCAAAGGTGAAGGCAGAGACGGTAGCGGCTCTTGCAATCGAGGCACGGAGCAAGATGAAGCTCCGGCATGTTCCGCTTCTGCTCGTTCGTGAGATGGCGCGCTTGAAGACGCACCGCGAGTTTGTTTCGCGGACGCTTTCGCAGGTGATCCAGCGCGCGGACGAGCTTGCGGAATTCGTCGCAATTTACTGGAAGGATGGCAAGGCCCCGCTCTCCGCACAGGCGAAGAAGGGTCTGGCCGAGGCATTCCGAAAGTTCGACGAATACCAACTCGCCAAGTACGAGCGCAGCGGGCCGATTCGTCTCCGTGACGTTCTGTTTCTGTGCCACGCGAAGCCGCGTGACGCGGAGCAGGCAGCGTTGTGGAAGCGGCTCATCGAAGGAGAGCTGCAAACTCCCGATACCTGGGAGGTGGCGCTTTCTTCCGGCGCGGACAAGCGGGAAGCATGGGAACGATTGCTCCGGGAACGAAAGCTCGGCGCGCTTGCATTGCTTCGTAATCTGCGGAACATGAAGCAGGCGGGCGTGGACGAGACTCTCGTGGTCGGCGGCGTCGAGTCCATGAAGACCGGACGAGTCCTGCCGTTTCGTTTTCTCTCCGCGGCTCGATATGCGCCTCAGTGGGAAGAATCACTCGAACGAGCGATGATTTCCTCTCTTGATGCGCAGGACAAGCTAGCGGGGCGAACCGTCCTTCTCGTAGACGTTTCGGGCAGCATGATGGCCGCGCTGTCTCGCCGGTCGGAGATGCTCCGAACTGACGCGGCCTACGGCCTCGCTATTCTGCTTCGGGAAATCTGCGAGAAGGCAATCACGTTCACTTTTTCGAATGACCTAGTTGAGGTGCCTCCGCGGCGAGGATTTGCGTTGCGCGACGCGCTCGACGCGAGCCAGCCGCACGGTGCAACCTACCTCGGCCGGGCGCTCGAAAAGATCGGGGAAAAGTACGACCGGATCGTCGTGATCACGGATGAGCAAGCTCACGATCATGTGCCGGGGCCGCGAGGCCAAGGCTATATGATCAATGTTGCCAACAACAAAAATGGTGTCGGTTACGGTCCATGGACGCACATTGACGGGTGGAGTGAAGCTGTTGTCGAGTACATCCGTGCGCTGGAGCAGATGAATCAGTCATAGACCCGGAGGGGATGTCGTCATATTTTGAAACGTCGTCCCCTTCCCAGATTTGCCGTGGTAGTCCGCCTAAGTTGTGTCCGGCGAGTTTAAGACAGCATCTCACTATCCATGTGCAACATGCGAGGGAGCGATTTTTGGTCGTCGGCGAAATTGTAGTGCTGTCTGCGCTTAATTTAGATACGCCCGGCTAATAAAAAAGAAAGAATGACATCCGTCCGCTCGCCAAAATCGCGTCGCGCTGGTGGCACGCGTTGAACAGACACGATTAAATCTGTGCCAGCCCGCACTCCACGGCTTTGCAGTTTCAACCGCTCCAAACAGAACGACGTTTTCAGTAGGCACACCCTCTGGCATGTTGCACGAGGAGGTGTCAAGTATGCGGCAATATTACCAACGAGGTTGTCTCAGGCGCACAAAACGCAAGGCTGGACCGGACCGCTGGGAGTATCTGTGGCGGGAGAACGATGGGACGGGGAATCGCGTACGTAGGACTACTGTCATCGGGACTCTGGAACAGTATTCGACGAGGGATTTAGCCCAAGTGGAAGTGAATGGGCTCAGAATGCGAATAAACCAGGACCGGCTACGCCAACCAGGACACGACATCCTTGTGGCGGATTTGGTTGATCATTATCTACTAATGGAATTCTCTGAAGAAGTTGGTTGGCATTCTCACGCCACGCGAATTGTATACCGGCAATTTCTGACAAGATGGATACGACCGCATTGGGGGAAAGTAAACATCTGCTCCGTCCGAACCATAGCGGTTGAGCGTTGGCTGAGAGGATTGCAACGTGCCGATGGCACTCCACTAGCCAACGCAACTAAGGCGAAGATTCGCAACCTGCTGAGTGTGCTGTTCAATCACGCAATACGGTATGAATGGCTGGGGCAGGGAGGAAATCCGATTACCCTCGTACGTCAGAGCGCAAAGCGCATGCGGATCCCCGAAGTGCTGGAGCCAAGCGAGATCCAGGGCCTTTTGCTGCAACTGAAATCATGTTTTCGATTGATGGTCCTCCTGGATGTGACAACAGGATTGCGCCGTAGTGAGCTGTTTGCCCTCAAATGGAGCGATGTTGATTTCTCGAATATGCGCCTCGATGTCTCACGCTCCATTTATTTGGGACATGTCGGGGATTGCAAGACGGAAGCTTCGCGCAAGCCGGTCCCTCTGGATGATCGAGTTGCTGCGGACCTCTGGCTATGGAAGGAAACCACCAGGTATCAGCAACCCAACGACTGGATATTTGCGAGCCCCCAGACTCGGGGCAAATACCCATTCTGGCCGGATACAGTGCTACAGAAAGTCATTCATCCTGCGGCATTGCGAGCCGGGATCGACAAGAAAATTGGGTGGCATACCTTTCGACACACGTTCTCGACGCTGCTCATCGCCAACGGAGAGAACGTGAAGGTGGTTCAGGAATTGATGCGGCATGCCAGCACACGCTGCACGTTGGAAGTGTATTCCCAGGCGCGAATCTTGGCCAAGCGCCAAGCGCAGCAGCGTGTGGTTCAGATGATTCTCCCCACGGAGCCCGATGCGCCGGAACCCCAGTTCGCATGCGAATCGCAAATGAACAGTCCATAAGCGCGATTCGCCAAGCGATTGCCATGCTGTGAGTTGGACTTGCTCAACAGATACAACGACATAGGCTCTTATTGGAGCAAGATGGAGCAACGCGGAATGGAAGGATGGCTTCTATGTTGTTGAAAAATATGGTAGCCCCGTGCGGACTCGAACCGCAGACCTCTACCGTGTCAAAAATCTCGGGTTGGCCTTCGGGTTGAAAAGAGGGCACTCTGACAGGGTAGCAATCTAGGCTGAACCAAAAAGGAAGTGGTAGGCCCAAATGGACTCGAGCAATCAACTTCGTCCGTGTCAACCGATGGGACTTTCAAAGTATGCGGAAGTCGCCTAAGGTACCATCCTGCGGGGGGCGGATTATGAGCTAGAAATAGTCTCGGTAGCGGCACATGTCTATTTCCTCCTTAGCGCAAAAACCTGTTCGCGGTCTCGATTAATACGAACCTCGCCAGAGTTTTCTTACATAACCAGGCCAGCCGGCCGAACGTTCGATCTGCCCCAGCACGCAGGCATAAGCTCTTCTCCGGTGCAAAAGTGCCGGAGGAGAGAGAATGCGAGTCCGTTATCAACGGGGATATCTGCGGCTTGGCCAAAGGAAGAAGGGACCTGATCGTTGGGAGTTCCTTTGGTGGGACAGCGAACCTTCCGGAGTGCGCGTCCGCCGCAAAGCAGTCATTGGCACCGTCCAGCAATATCCGAATTTGGAAAACGCTTGGCAGGCGAGTAACGGCCTCCGCGTATCGATCAACGAAACACGCAATCGTCAGCGTGAACAGACTATAACAGTTGCCGACCTTGTCGATCACTACATCGCGACCGAGCTAGCAAGTGATCAACTTGATGGCGGAAAGTCCCACGCCACTAGGACGATATACAGAGATTTCCTCACGAGATGGGTGAGGCCCATTTGGGGGAGTCTGAACATCCGTGACGTACGCACAGTCGCTGTCGAACTTTGGCTTCGTCGATTGCTGCGTGTTGACCGCTGTCCTTTGGCAAACCCGACAAAAGCGAAGATCCGTAACCTAATGAGCGTGCTTTTTAATCACGCCATCCGTCACGAGTGGTTGGAACAAG
>DATMQI010000314.1:0-61243 GCA_035567135.1 Terriglobales bacterium | reverse complement strand
TCGCCGGAGAGATGGCCGAGTGGCTGAAGGCGCACGCTTGGAAAGCGTGTTTACTCGAAAGGGTAACGTGGGTTCGAATCCCACTCTCTCCGCCATATTTTCAACCACTTGGCTGAGCTGTGATCCGTAGCGTGATCCATTAAGCGCGCGGCAGAGCCAAACCCACGATCTTGCTGTGTGCCTCTGACTCTTGGTTCGTCACCACATCGCCGTAGATGTTCATCGTCGTGCGGATGTCCGCGTGTCGCATTAGTTTCTGTTGCACGGCTATTGGCGTTCCCACAGCGTCAAGCCACGATCGGTAGCTGTGGCGCATTGTGTGAGTAGCCAGCTTGCCGACTTTCGCCACTTCTGCTGCTTCCTGGAATACTCCCCAGACTCGCGGATATGACCACGGAAGACGGCCTAGCCTTGTCGGGGAAGCGAAAACCCAGTCTCCTGCTGCGGAAAACTGCGTTGTTTGCTTCCACGTCTTGAGCACTTCGAGCAGACTACCATCTATGCTCAAGTGCTTTCTGGAACCTGCGGTCTTTACGTCATCCACTCGCTGCCGAACAATCGCACGTTCTACGCTGATCTTGCTTGCAAGCCAGTCGATGTCTGCCCACTTGAGTGCTAGGCATTCGCTGATCCTGAGTCCCAAACACAGACACAGCAGAGCCATCGTACGGAATGGTTCCAGGAGTTCAGAAACGAACTCCTGGAACTCCTCGGACGTAAGACTGCGCGGAGCATTCGTTCTTTTGGTTGCACCTCGCACAGTGACCAGAGTCATCGGATTGCGCTCCGCCGGCACATCACCGCGCCACATCGCGAACTCCCAAAGTTGATGCAGAACGCCTCGAATGTGAACTCTGCTCTTGGGAGACAGCTTGAGAGAATGCAGCCACAATTCAACGGGACGCGGTTGTACGTCAGTGATTGAGCCCTCTCCCCAGCGAGGGAGTATGTGGTTCGTCAACCACTGATCGTAGCTGTAGCGTGTGCTGAACCGTTGCGGCATTCGTTCCGCCCGATAAATGTCAACCAGGCTGCTGACCGTGAACCCAGTCGCGTGCTTAGGTTTCTTTGGCATCAGCGCGCTTGCTACCTTCCACGCTGCTGCTTTGTTCGCCAATTCCTGCTTCGTGCCGAGTGTTTGTGATCGTCGCTTGCCGTCCACCCATTGCAGGAACCTCCATGTACCTCTTCCCTTGTCGAATAGGACACTTCCCTTATTGTGCCGTACTCTCCTCATTTGATCCTCCCGTCACTCGAGAGCACGGCGGGCACGCTCAGCATAGCATCCAAGTCTGAGGTTTTGAACCGCCAGACATGACGTTGTACGCCAGAGAGGACGTAGGCGCGGACCTTCCCCTGCCGTACCCATTGCAACAAGGTGCGACGTTCGATTTTGAGGTATTGCGCCGCCTCGTCGCTCGTCAGCCATTCGGTTGCTGAACCGTAAGTGTCCATTCTCCCGGTCGTGTTCTGCATTGTGTACTTCTCCTTCAAAAACAATTTTTTTCTTCGCGAAACCCGCGACGGTTTGGGGGCGTTCAGCGGCGCGGACCTGTCAAGGGCGCGGTTTCTCACGCGTTCATCGAAGACCCTTGACAGGGAGCACCGCTGGAATAACGCCGGTTTTGAAAGGCGCGGGTTGAGTGGGGAAAAAAATGGAAAGAAAAACGTCTTCGGCTAAGAACACCGAACTGGAAGAGAAGTCCAGGCAGTGAAGGCTCCCGGTGTCGAGAATTCTAGGGGGGTATGATCCCAGAAGCGGGAAGGTGTAGAGACTAGGCGGGCAGCACCTAAACCTCAGATCAACGAGAGACGGTGAAGGGATAGTCCAGACCGCAAACCGAACATGTAATCTTCGCTAAAAAGCGGTCCCGGGCGGAGAAAGCCATAGACGGCATGAAAATCTTGCAGGGCTCAAGAGGCCTGTGAGGGTTCGACTCACTCCGCCCACACCATGTTTTGCTCTAAGCGAGTCGCATTCCCAGCAGTATCCATCCCGGTGTCATTGAACAAGCATCAACGGAGCCCTACAATCGGCCCCATTCTTAGGCTGCACTACGGCAGCAAGTTTTTTCAATTTATCGGCAAGAGCAGTTTTGTTCAGTTCTCGTGACTTGGCGGCCGCCGTATTTAAGGACTCAGCCAACTGGGTTAACTCAGAGAGCGGGAAGGCGCCATCTTTCTCTAGCGAGTCAGCGTCGTCCTTGATCTCCTCGAGAATTCCTTGCTTTAGATCGAGTTTCTGAATATCGGCAATAAGCGCCTCGAGCTGCTGGCCGATGGTCGGAATAGTCAGAATCGCCGGCTGCAAAACGTGCGCCTGCACATTCGATGGGTGGCGTGCGAATGGCTTTCCGGTCGAAACACTCTCGGGATTGCCCTGAGCATCGTTTGTGAAGCAACTCTTGTCAGCGTAGTCTCCATGTCCCTGATCATCAACTGTCCGGGCTGGATCGATGTAGCCATAGTCCTGATTCTTGTTTCCCCCAACGGAGAGCTTGGCGTCATCGAGCAAGTAAAGCATCGGGTGATAGAGGCTGCGAACATGGTAGTCGCAGGCATCGTTGGTATCGGGCGCCTTCATAACGATACGCAGCGTGCCCGTATTCCTGAGGGTAGTGTGATAACCGGCTCCGATTGGGACGGGCGTCGTGCAGGTCAAATCATCAGCACATTGTCTAAGATCGAATGTGCCCGGCCCATTGTCGTAGTGAAGTTGAAGGCCGATGATGTATTCGCTATCCGCCCCGGATCCGCTCCCGTATCCATTTCCATTTCTGTCGAACTTCTTCGCAAATCGCATGTTCCAAGCACCATCCACGGTATACGAGGTTGGCATTGGTAAAACGAAGGCAAAAAGCCCATATTTTTTCGCTCCAACGAAATTCCAAGTGTCGGCCTGACTTGCTTTCGGATAGAGTGCAGGCACGAACTTCGCATCAGGGTGGCCACTCAAGTGAGTCAGGGCAGACTTACCAGTATCGTGCGCACACTCAGTGCCCCAAAGTAGACAGTAAACGGTTGGAGTCGAAAGTATGTAACCGTAGCCCGTACTTAGATTTGGAGCGTGAAAAATACCTCCCGCTGAAGGCGCCACCACAACAAGCACTGGTTTGCCGCCTCCGAGATTGGCGTTTTGGTATTGATAAATGATCCAAGGCCCTTCAAGTGTGATATCGAACGCATTGTCGGCGCGAGCAATGCACGACAGCATGGTGAACACACAAATAGCGATCATGACGCGAGTCTTCATTTCTGTCTCTCCTCGGAGTTCTATCTGATTCCTTCTAACTCAAATGGGGCCCAGTAGTACGGGTGTATCGAAGCTGGCCGAGAAGCCATCGCAAGCTGCGCGGAGTGCAACGCCTCAGCCACCGTGCTGCCAGTCAATAAGCGGGTGTAGAACTGGTTCATAAGATCCGTTGTTTGAGTGGAATCCACGCTCCAACGACTTGCGATTACATGTGGAACACCTGCGTGAAGCAGTGATTCCGCAATGCTCTCAGTGCCTGAATGTCCAATTGTCTCTTGCCCTTTTGTGTTGCACGCCGAAAGCACCGCCAGTTCAAGGTCTGCAGTCTCTCGCGCAGAAAGGCTTCCGGCCGAGACCACCCGGGCAAGCTTCGTCATAGGATCCCTCTCGCCAAGCATCAGCCCACTGCGCTGAGGCGAAAAGACAGCGTGCCCGGCAAAATGAAATACAGCCGAGCCACGAATCTCACGACGAATTGCGCTTAGCGTGGCCTTGCTAGCGTCAAGATAACGAGCATTCCTGAATTTGGCAGAGACAGACTGTGCCTCTCTTTCAGCATCCTCCAATGACGGCACAGCTTCTGGTGGTGCTGGAACGCTCACGACGAGGGCGGGCAACTCCGGTGTGATCGGAACTGGTGGATGCAAACGCAATTGGCGATAAAGAGGTGGCGCGACAACCACGACAGAACGTTCGGCAACGTAGTGCCCTTCTGAATCCACCAAAGCTTCGACAGGAATCGAGAGCAGGTCATCATCCAGCTCAAACAGGAGGGTTCTGCTCGATGCCAACTGACTCTCGATTGGTGTCACCAGAAGTTTGTAGAGCGCACTGCCCGTTGTTCTTAGTGTCGAAAGATCGGAAGCTGGATCTGAACAAAGGCGAACAAACCGAGTTACTAAATCACGCACTCGCTTCTGGGACGTGGAGATCCACTTTGATTGGATACCCCTATCGTCGTAAACCCAAACAGCAATGCCGTCGGAGAACATTGCGTAAGCCACGACCGTTTCATCAAGCATTAAGGGAAGTTGACTTTGCACGACAACGGGCGACGGCAATGGAGTCGCGTTCTGCGGATTCGGAGGAACCGTAATCTCTAGGGAGGTCTCCGGCCGTGCATCGCCGTTTGCCTCAGTCCTCAACTCAGCACCTCGATACCACTCCCACAACTCCAAGGCAGACGTAGGGTCACCTTGGCGAAGCTTCCATTCCACGGCACTGCGATAAGCGTTTTGGGTTTGTCTCGCCCAGTGGCGCCGGTCGTCTTCTGACGAGATAGATTTGAGAGCCCATTCAGCAAGAAAGACGGCTGATCGAAGCGCAGATTCAGCTGCTGCATCGTCGTATTTCTTAAGGGCGATATCGGCTTCGGTGGAGTAATAGGCGATCTCAGGATCAAAACTGGGCTCGCTATCGACGATCGGCTTAATAGTCTGTAAGCGCACGGCTGCCCGTTCCAGATCTCCACGACGGATTTCGGCGGAGGCCTGCCAAACTTCGGCGTCCATGCGGTCTCTTGTAGTTGCTGAGGTCGGGGGCGAGGCCGCGAATAGAGCGCTTGCCTTGCCGTACTCCGCGGCCGCTAGGTCCGGCATATTGTCCAGATAGGCCGCGTTTCCATACCAGCGGTGAGCCATTGCTCGCAACAATACGTCCGGATGCACATCGATAAGAGTTGTGGCCTCGCGCCATAACGCTACTTGCAAGTTAGGCAAGGGCATTTGATCGGCAGCCGCATCCAGGTCGTAATAGAGGTTATATCCCTTCATCACATCGACGTGTTCTGACCAGAACCGCTTCAGGCCCCTAGAAGCGTCCAAAAACGCATTATTCACATCGCCTAGCGATCCAACTGAAAGAGCGCGAAAGCCCAAACCACGTATATACAGTGCGTCGAATCTGTGCTTCTCTGCCTCTGCAATACCCTTGTTGATTGCGGACTGATAAGTTCCAAGATCACCCACTAGGTTTGCGCAGTTCGATTCCTCCAGGCTCATCTGTCCTTGGAGCCAACCATAGCCATATCGATCCAGCCGTGGTCGGATGACCTGCAGCAACGAAATACATCTTGTGCCTTCCCAGAGGAGATGGTCTGCGTAAACTTCCTCTCCCTGTGCCCGAAGCTCGCCAGCGGTGTTGGCGGCTCCCTTAAACAGCTCAGCAGAGTGGTGGGCAGCATCACGAGCTCCCGAATAATCCCCTCGGTCATCGCCCCTCAGAGCGATTGAGAGGGCCTCGAGTGCCTCGAAAAAATGTGGTCCTGAAGTCCGACTCAACAAGTCCGCTAACCAGGAATCTTGGTGTCGTGTCTTGAGGATTTCAGCCAGGACCGAAAGGGCTGAGTGAGACTCACTCGAGTTCTGCTCTAATTGCGACGAAGAGAACGCATCCGGCAGCCACTTGATGATTGCGGTATGCAGATATTCCTCAATGCGCGCGTCAATCTTGTCGTCAATTTCGGTGTCTCCGGGCGACACCTTTGCAATTTCCGCTGGCGTTAAAAGTGGAGTCGATTGGCTTTGATTGTGTTGCTGTAGTTTCTGCTTGAGTGCCGCCAAGCGTCGGCGTGCCTCGTTCGACCATTCACCTTGCCCATCGACCCGCAAATAGTGCTCCCAGTCGTCGACAGCCTGGTTGAAAAGAAACATGTGCTCGCAGACGATTGCACGATTGAATAGTGCAACTTGATCGTTAGGAGATGTTGCGAGAGCCTTGCTGAGCGCCTCGATGGCAAGGCCGAAATCAACTGGTCGTGTGGTGGACTCCCCACGGAGAAAATATGCGGAGCCGAGATCCGTCAACAGCGAAGAAGAATCGGATTGTATGTCCAGGGCTCTCTGCAGCGTGTTTATCGCAGAATCATAGTTCCCGTCGAGAAGATCGGCACGTGCTTTCCCTTGCAGCCACAGTGGGTCATTCGGGGTTTTTCGCAGATTTTCGCCAATCACTGCTTCGGCTTTCAGGAGGGGTTCAGGCTTTTCAAAGCTTGAGCCACCGCCACTCCGTTCGACACGGATGGGTGCATATTTCGCGCCCGGGATCCTCATTTCGATTGTTCGTCGTTCTGTATACGCTTGCGCCAGCAACTCCTGCGCAGAAGGCGGACGAAGCATCCGAACACCGATCCATGCTGTCATCGCCACGATCGCCACAGTAGCCACCGCAAACGCGCGGTTTGGCCAGTGGAAGAGGCTCCTCCAAAATGAAGGAGCTTCCTTCGGGGATCGATTCTCTACTGCCTTTCTCAGCCTGCGAGCCATCTGGGCCTGCCAATCACGGCCCGCGCTTGTAAGACTAGCCAGAGCAGCTTCCTCATCTGGCGTCGTCTCTTCGGAGAGGCTCCGAACGGCGGCTTTAAGCAGTGGCCCACAGTACCCGCATTGTATCGCGTGCTTCATCCGTTCTTTCGCTTCGGTATTCTCAAGTAATCCTGCAGCAACTCTTACCCACTCACTCTCTTCCGAACAATTCGAACCCTTAGCTGCCTGGCCACTCGTCACCCGCAGAGAAATTGCGTTTTGCGCGGACCTGTGCATCTGCACCTTCCGATCACAGTCCTGGCAAGACTCAACGTGGCGACGGATCTCCCGGAGTGCCTCTTCCGAAAGCCGCCTCGCTACAGAGACACCTGGAGCTTCCAACAAAACCAGCGCATCCAGTTCGTCGCTGTCAAGATGTCGATCTAAAGGCCGTGTCAAAACCAGCTTCCTCTTCTAATACGATTCTGCAGTAAGGAATCCTTTTTCTCCCTGCGACTTCGAACCTAACTGGATCTGCATACCCACCATCCGTTCGCGCAACAGGCGAATCGTCCGGACAATCACGCTCTCCACACCCTTGTCCGACAAATCAATAGTCGGCAGGGCAGCAATGTCTTTCGCAGTCATCCCCTGTTGGTAGTAGAGCCAGAAGATTGTCCGATCTCGGTCTCGGTCTGGGCCTTCCAGGCAAGACTCAATACATTCATCAATCTGCTTGAATAAGACTTCTCGCTCCATCGCCTCTTGACCGCCGGGCTGACTTGGCGCGCCCTTCGGATCAGATTCCTCGGCGATCTGGCTAACCTCGCCCGAACCTCGCTTTTGGGAATGAAGGGACTTGAAGTGATCATGTGCGACGTTCATCGCGGTCGTCTTTACATAACCGACGATCTTGTCGGGATGCTTAGCCGCAAATTCTAGAAGCTGGCGACCCTTATTGCCGCAGAGCTTAAGGTAGGTGTCTTGGACTAGGTCGTCCACAACCTGCTGCGGAATCTCGCCCCATTGGTAAGCGGTCCTGATGATGGAAAGACTGATGGGTCGATAGAAGCGAGAGACAAATTCATCCCACGCTGCGCCGTCGTTGTCCGCGCAGGCCCTTATTAACTCTTGCCCCGACATGGACGAATGGCGTGACAACAAAACCCCACCGCATGAATGCGGGAATTCTACACGAAAAGCAAACCATCTCCCATTTAACCGGGTTAGTCACTGAAGGCCTCTTGGGCTCTCTTCCAAGCAAAAAGGATTTCTCTCTACTTCGTCGTATTGGGTAGTGAGAATCGACACTCGATCCTCTGATATCGCGACCCAAAGGAGCAACTTATGGATGGGACTGCCACGACAATCGCGCTTCGTCCGCGAGTTGTACAAAGCGCGATGCTAATCATTGTCTTAGTGTGCTGCGTAACGGGTTGCCTTGCGACTACGAGCCAACATGAGGCTTTTAGAAATGCGATTCCCTTCAGTGCAGATTCTCTTTCTAGCACTGTAAAGGGTCTCGATGCCGGCACCGCTAGCCTCGATAACCCACTCGCTGCGAGAGCCTTGATTAACGACATGAAACAGAATGAGTGTGATTGGCTGCCGAAGGTGGATGGCACTCACCCAGACACTTATGTTGTGATTCACCTCTTGCGATGGACGGACTCGTCCACATCCGCAAAACCGGTAGTCCAAACTGATCACTGGTACCTGTATCGCGATGTCGCGGACAAAAAATGGTCGCAAGAGGATTTTACGAGCCAGAAGCGGCTTCTCGGGGTCACAAAAGCATACGTCTTGATAGTGCACTTTAATGCCAAAAGCATGATCTCGTCCGGCAATCCCGACTACGAGCCTGACTACGATTTAACTATAACGAAAAAAACACCTGCGAACGTTGCGCACCTTTATGCGTTGCTTCAGGCGTACACCGGTGGTGCTAGTGCCGGAGCAAGCAAAGTCGCGGCTGCGGCAAGAGCGGCCGCACCGGATGCGATTTGGTCCGGAGGCATTCTGAACATTCAATATCGTCCCTCCGATATCCTCATCAAGAGTTCCTTCACCGTCAAAGCAGGTGCCCAACCCTCCAAGCTGGCCGATGACATTACATTCGACAATGAGGGTGTTTACTACTGGGATGTCGGATTTGCGGTTCCAATAAGGAAAATTAGCGAGATTAAGCTCGACACAACATCTGGCACGGCAACTCCAGCAAGTGTCAACAGCCAGAACGTATTTGCGATACTGAACGGTTACTTTCCTCCAATTGATGTCAAAGGTTCTGGATTTAGAGCGATCCCCCATCCAATAGCTGGCGTCGCATTCGCCAAACAGCCTCTCAGCAAGATTCTCGTAGGCGGTGCCTGGGGCCCACATGCCTCTGAACTGTATCTGGGAGCGATGTTCGTCAAACAACCGGAATTATCGGGAAACGCTTCGTGTAGTCATCCGAGTGGCACCTCGCTGACTGGGAGTTCTCACTACTGTGCTCAATTCACTATTGGAATAAACCTATCCGTAAGTGCAATCGCTAAGCAGCTGGGGGCTCCGAAGTAGTTCAGTGCTGAAGGGTCTTCCGGTATGCCAGGACACATTTCATCTCATTGAGGAGAATCTATGACAGACGGACTGGGAGTACCTCCCCATCGTTCATGTGGAGCTTCAGAAGTTCATCATCGGCTGCTCGAGGATCAACGCTACCAGCAAAACAGAATCGCGATTGAGCGCTATAGCGCCCGATTTATGCTGTGGGGAGCAAGAACTCGCCGCGTCGGCGCCGTAACGATTCCCACTGTGGTGCACGTGGTCTACTCAAACCTTACAGGCAACATTTCCGACGCCCAGGTTCAGAGTCAGATTGATGCGCTCAACCGCGACTATCGGGCGGCAAATCCGGACAAGGCGAACGTTCCGCAGGTGTGGGCCAATCTTGTGGCGGACGCACAGATTCAATTTGCACTCGCTGCGACTGATCCGGATGGAAACGCAAGCAATGGGATAACGCGGACGCAAACAAACACAGTGTCGTTTACGACGGACGACAAAGTAAAAGCCTCAGCTTCGGGCGGAACTGACCCGTGGCCGTCGGACCGTTACCTGAACATTTGGGTATGCACTCTTGGGGGTGGGTTGCTTGGCTATGCGCAATTCCCTGGCGGCCCCGCGGCGACAGACGGAGTAGTCATACTTTCCACAGCGTTCGGGACTATGGGCACCGCCGCAGCGCCCTTCAACTTGGGTCGGACTACGACTCACGAGGTTGGCCATTGGCTAAACCTCATCCATATCTGGGGCGATCGTCTGGATTGTAGCGGCACTGACCTGGTCGATGACACTCCTACGCAGCAGGCGCCGAACTACAACAAGCCCGCCTTTCCGCACGTTACATGCAATAACGGGCCGAATGGTGACATGTTCATGAACTACATGGACTACGTTGACGACGACACCATGATCATGTTTACTCCGGGACAGGTCGCGCGGATGAGCGCGGCTCTTGATGGGCCAAGGTCCTCAATCGCCGGGAACGGCCAGGCCGGAACGTTGAGAACCCTCGCCTACTGAAAAAGACGGGGTACAACAATGTCTGAAAAAGAAGTTTTAGCGGACCTTTTGAATTGCCGTTGGCTACATTCACACGAAGAGGATACGGCAGGCGAAATGGTTTTTCGGCCTGCCAACTATCCTTTCCCTCCATCAAGGGGAAGAGCGGGATTTGAACTCCGTCCGGACGGAACTGCAGCTGTCCTTGGACCAGCTCCGACTGACAAGCCGCTAGAGCGCTCGGGCACTTGGAAAATCGACGATGCCAAGCGGCTGATTGTTCACGTTCCCGAACTTCAGCAAACGCAGTCGATGACAGTTGTTTCAAGTAATCCAGACCGACTCGTAGTTCGGAAATGAGAAGTTCGCTCGCGTTGGCGCTTATCTTCATAGGATTGCACGGGAGGAAACAGATGCGAATATCAGTGATCATCACGGCCGCATTATTGCTAAGTACCCTGAATCTAGCTCTGGCTCAGGCCCGGCCCGCACCTGGCGCGGAGCACGCTCCAGCTACCGCGACCGCGAATGTACCTCCCACTCCTCCAAAGCCCGAGCCTCCTAAACCTGAAAATCCTAAGACTGCGGGAACAAACTCGCAGATTCAGATTGTGTATCAGCCCTCGGACATAGTGACCGACGGCAGCGAAAGTGATGCAAAGACAACGTTTGCTATTCGTGCGCTCGCCAATGGCCTAAAAGGGCCTCGGATCGTCTCCGGTAGCTTGCGCGACGACGACTCCTACGAGCAACTTCCCACTGACGCTTTCGATCTTGTTCGTGACGATGGAAAAGGCGCCGATGCAGAAATTCCAGGGAATGACCTCACGCGGCTATCGATCCATCTCAAAAACGATTGGCGCCGCTCAGGCAGATATTCCGGCAGCCTCTGGATAGGTGCCACTGGCGATTCAGGCGCACAGTCGGTCGCCTTTAAGGTCTATATCCGGCCGCATTCGGTGTGGTTCCTGGGCTTTGCGGTCATTGCTACTGGCGCAGGAATCTCTTGGTTCACACTATTTTGGGTGAGTCGGCAGCGACAGTTGGCGGGTAACCAGGTACTGATCGCACGGCTCCAGACGGTCGTGGACGGACTTACCCAAACCCTTCAAGGCATTGGGAAAGCGGGGGCCCCTGCCACTCCACAGAGCTTGGCTCATCTTGCTCGAATCAAGAGCGACCGACTAGCCCAACTTATGCATGATAAAGAACTCAGCGTGATCGCTGGGGTGAGCGTACCGCCAACCGATTCCCCTTCGGTCATTGACGAAGTCGAGGGTATGAACCGGATCGTCCAGAATGGATTTGTGCAGCTATTTCAGCTTTGGAACGCTTCAGGATCAAATCGTCCGAATCTGATTCCTCTTTTTCAGCAGATGGACAATCTTGGCTCGATCGCTCAGCCATTGAACACACTTGACGCAAGTATTCAGACGATACTCGCCAAGTCCACGGTGCCTACGGCCAGGGCATCAATCGACGGTCACTTTACTCCACTTCCGTCTGAGAATTCGGTCGTACACCGTGTCGTCACCACAACGTATCTACTCGACCTTTTGTCGGTCGCAACAGTGGTTGTAGCGGGTATGTTCGTTCTCATTTGGAAGAATCCAGGCTTCGGTACGATCGGAAACTACATTGAGGCATTCTTGTGGGGACTCGGCCTGAAGTTGGGCAGCGATCTCACGAAGCTCGGTCCCGGTGATGTCAGGACGAGTTTTGGGATAAAAACTCCAGCACCGTAGATAGAGTACGTCCGGGGTGCAGAGCGTTAGGCATCGACGAGCGTATATTTTATTGCGGCCTTTCTCAGAAGTTCACGAGAGAACTGGAGTGCTTCGACCTTGCCCACGGTTATTGAATCCCGATTCCTGCAAACGCTGGCGCTTTGCCTTTGTGCAGTTTCGTCCCTTCCTGTGCACGGACAGGGAGAGTCCTCTCCTCATCCGGAGGACAAGTCTCGGGGCGTTGCCTCTCCGGCGGTAGACGCGCACAAACTCGTCGGCATTCCATTCGTGAGTCCCGGGGAGCCCGAAACGCGCGAGCAGATCGTTGAACAAATCAAGAATAGCATTCTGCATCGCCTTCCCGAGCTAACTGGGTATCCGAAGGACTTTGACAGTCTCAAGCAGCACAAAGCCGTGGCACTACGATACCGCGGCGCGGACATAAATCCCTTCGTGCCCTATCTCTACCAGCACAAATACATCTATCCGATTGTGGACTACTGGGGCGGTGAGTGGGACGCCGACAGCCTCGAAGAAGCGAAGGCGGAAGCACTGAAACAATGCGGTGTCGGAGGAGGGAGCTGCGTGCTCTTTCTGGAAGACGAGTCGGTCCTTGTATCCGACAAGATGGTCTCCGACTATATTGGGGCTCGCGACAAGTTTGTGAGCGAGCAAGTAGCTAAGTTGAAGGCCGCAGATATGGTCGTGCTGGTGCAGCGCGCTGCAAAGCTCAGTGTTTCAGCAAGCCTGCCTTCTGCTGATCAGTTTTCTCCCCCCTCCAACAAACCTCTGGAAGTCGGGTATCCCGATTGGCAGCAGGACTATGCAAGCGCGTGCCAGGATCGCATTTTCTATGCGCTGTTGCCGCTCGGCACACAGGATGCTGAGGAAACACAGAACAATCTGTCGCGTGTCAACCAGACCGGAATCTACGGTGCGTATGATAGGCGAGTCAGTACCCCCGACTACGCCACCGAGGATTTCACGACCCCAGACAAAGATCATCTGACGGAGCATATGGCGCGCTTCACACGGCGATACGAATTCACATCCGACGCTGTAAGCGCGAAGCGAGTTACGTTGCCTGAGAATCTGCGGGATGTCCTTGCCGGGCAAGTGATAAAAGAAATCTGGATTGAAGGTTCAGTGCGCATCACGCACGACAATCTGCCGCTCATCTTTGACCAGTATGTCGCGCCAGTGGCATTGCGCACCGATCGGGGCCTATACCTTGGTGTGCAAGTCAAAATGCCCAGCGAAGGCTTCGGCGATTGTTATGTAGGAAAGCCTTTTTCCGGCAAAGTGCTGGAACTCGCCGGAGCAGTCAGCAAGCCGGACTATGCGAAAAAGGCGCTTAGCACGCTGTTAAGCAGCATCCAAAGCACCTTTAGCGCCGAGCCCATCGCCGCTGACCTCATTGTCACAGAGACTTTCGGTCCAGGCGAGTTCGGCATGAACCGCGAGCACAAACCGAGCTATCTGCTTGGCGCCCCTTATTACGAATCCTCGACTTATACAATCGAGACGTGGGCCGCGGAGGAAGACAACCCATTTGGAAGCCTCTATGGCCGCGAGTCGTTCAAGGGGGCGAGGAGCGACCACCTTCAAAGGGCAGATCAAATTTATTTCTTTCTGAAGGTGAGCCATGTACATACGCGCGCAGTCCACAAAAATGACACGTACAGCGATCCCAGCATCGTCGAGATAGAAAAAATCGACGACGGCGTGAACAAGGCGACGACCAGGGCGCTTACGAGCGCTTGCAGCTCTCTTAAGGGAACCTTCGACGGCGCGATGTGCAAGATTAACCAACCATTTTAGGAGGCATCCATGAATATCGACCAGGCGCGCAGATGGCTGGCGATCTATTTTCTGCTGGTCACTGTCATTACGGGAGGATTCTTGCTGCTGTTTAACGGGACCACCGTCCTTCCTTTAAGCGCCGATGACGCGAGTGCCTGTTTCCAAATCATCATCCCCGTACTAGTGGGACAGGTCACTGTGATATTTCAGTGGATTGCAGTTGCAAACAAGGATGACCCGACCGGGAAGCTCGAAAGCCCAGTGCCCACTTGGGCGATTCGACTACCTGCACTCATGGCAATTCTCATCGTCGTCGTTGCGACGGTCGTACTCGCTTACGCGAACCGCCCCGGCGTCAACTGGACCGTATCACCAACTACATTCAAGAGCGCCGTGACGTTTGCGGTGACCATCCTCAACGCGTCTACTGTATTCCTTGTGGCGCGCTTCTTCCCATCCTCGAACAAATGATAGTTCCGAGGAGCTATCGTGAGCAGGATATGGATTCTCTTCGGTGCTTCCACGCTGTGGGTTCCTGTCGTTGCAGCTGCTGCCGCCAACTGGCTGATTGATCCCTTGGTGTGGATTTGCCAGACGCTGCTCGAAAAAGTCTCCGCGGACCTGCTTGTACGAGCATCGGACGAACTTGACCCAGAGCATTTAGCAAAATTTGTGACGACATGGTATCAGCTAGCGACAAAGGCGGCATCCTCAAGCCGAAAGTGGTCCGCGGCGTTCCAATCTGCAGCAAGAAGGAAATCCGTTCTCGATGAGAAAAACGTGGTCAGTGAGAAAATGCGCAGGGCTCAAAAGGCCTGTGAGGTTTAGACTCTCCGCCCGCACCACATTCACTTCGGGCCCTATCTCTGTTACGCTGCTACGTTCCCGGACCGCGGCGCCCGCGTAGAATGATGTCGTTGAAAACGCATGATCCCAGAAGGCCAAATCTCAAAAGAGCACATCGTCTCTGCGATATCCAAAATTGAATTGGAGGGCGTCCCCGCCCACCGCGCATCAACCAAATTTGACATCTCCTACAACTCGAAAAGGTACCCTCCCAAATACGTAATTTCAGTGGCCTCGAAGCTTGCGACCGGTCGTGAATTGCCACCGAATGAGTTCAGTGGTGGCGAAGAGACAAATGCTTTCCTGAAGAGGCTCGGATTTGAGGTAGTACCTCGAGAACGACGCAGTATACAACAAAATCTAGAACAGATTCTCACTAGATATGCGTCAGCGCGCTCGAGCGAGCCGATCGGAAAAGAACATGAGCTCTGGGGAGTTTTTGAAGAATTGCAGGAAGAGTTTTCGGAGCTTGAGGCTGTAAAGTCAAAGCCGACCCTGAAAGTTTCCTGGTCTGCCGGGCAAGGTGTTTGGGCAAAGGTGCCGTGGATCGCATTCCTCGATTCCAGAGAAACCAACACGACACAGAAAGGCGTCTACTGCGTCATTCTCTTTCGCCAGGATGCCAGCGGGGTTTATCTCACGTTCAACCAAGGAGTGACTGAGCCTCACGGCCGTCTCGGAGCACGTGAAGGTCGTAAATTCCTTCATGAAAAAGCAATCGAGATTCGACAAAGAGCTGCAGAGCTGTCGGCTAACGGATTTGGATTGGACGACAAGATTGACCTCCGTGCGGATCCAGGTCTCGGTGCAGAGTACGCAACATCCACCATCGCATACAAACTATATGAAAAAGGCCGAGTTCCAGCAGACAACGATATCGTGTCCGATTTGACACTTTTACTCTCAGCTTACGATGAATATCTTGCGACGCGTCTAAAACAATCAAATACGTGGATATTTCAAGCGAGCCCTGAGTATTACGACATTCGAGGAGCTGTACGAGTCCTGAAAGAACAAACATGGCTTGTCTCACAACATCGGAATCGCATCCACGCAGGAGACAGTTTGAGCATGTTCGCGTACTGCGAGCCTTGGCCGGTATACAGGAACGCTACCTTGGGAGCGGGTCCGTGGCCGCGGAAGATGCCTTGTGCCCGCACGGCTTTCCATATTGCAGGCTGATTGGCCGCCAGCGCTTTGAGTGCGCTGCCTGCTTTGTTCGCCAGTTCGGCGGCGTCGGAGTAGTCAATGGCCACGCGCTCGGGAGCGCACAGGTCGGATTCAGCCGGTGCAGAGGGCGCCGGGGCCTTGCCTGCTTTGGCGTCTTTCTCTACCGCGCGTAACCGCTCGATGAGTGCAGCTTCCGATTCGGCGCCGATTACCAAGGCTCCGCGTAATGGGGCCTTATAAGAAGTTGCCTTAGAAGTGCGGGAAACATCTTGGGAATTCATGATTGACTCTTTCGCGATCGCCGGTATCTCCGTAACGGCTACCGACCGCTTGCCGTTCCCATTCAACCGGTGGGGAATATATTCTTCGAGTACGGCGTGGAAGTTGGTGCCGCCAAAACCAAAAGCGCTCAACCCGGCGCGGCGCACGCCGTCTGCTGGCATGGTCCATGGTTTCAGTTCGGTATTGACGTAGAGGGGAGAGCGGGCAAAGTCGATGTTGGGATTGAGATGCTCGCAATGCACACTCGGCGGCAGGACTTTGTTCCGAAGCGCCAGCGAGGTTTTCAGCAGTCCGGCAGCGCCGGCTGCTCCTTTGAGGTGCCCGAAGTTCGACTTAACCGAACCTAGCGCCACTGAGTGTGAGGGGAGATGAGAATTGCTGAGCACGTCGATTATGCTTTGGGCCTCGACGACGTCCCCCACGGCGGTGGAAGTGCCATGTCCCTCGATCAAGGTGACAGTTGCTGGCGATAATCCAGCGTTCTCCCAAGCGCGTTCGATCGCCAATTTTTGGCCGGCTGGGTTGGGCGCGGTGATGCCTTTGCCCTTGCCGTCGCTCGATGCGCCCATGCCACGCAGCACGGCGTAAATCTTGTCCTGATCCTGCTCGGCATCGGCGAGACGCTTAAGAATAAAGATCGCGGCGCCTTCGCCCATGACGAAGCCGTCGGCGCCTTCGGCGTAAGGACGAGTTCCGGTCGCCGAGAGCGCACCGATCTTGCAGAACTTTACAAAGCTGGAGACGCCCATGTTGCGGTCAAGGCCGCCGGCGACTGCCACGTCGAAATGATGCTGTACCAACCCTTCCGTCGCGGAACCGATCGCTGCCATGGCGGAAGCGCAAGCGGCATCACAAACATAGTTTGGGCCGTGGAAGTTGAAGATGTTCGCAATGCGGCCGGCAATGCAGTTGGACAATTCCCCAGGCATGCAATCTTCGGTAATTTCAGGAAAGAGTTTTCCCATCCGCTCATGGAATTGCTCGGTAATGTCGCGGCGGACCGCTTCCGGCAACGCTGCGAAACTGGCAGACTCAGCCAGTTCGCGCGCGAATTCCGGAAAGAGCACGCGGGCCACGGTGAAATAGTGTTTTTCGCCCCCTATGGCATTGCCCAGGATCACAGCCGTGCGATCGGTATTCAGCGGACGATTGGGATAGCCGTAGTCTTCCAAGGCTTCGCGGGTGCAGGCGATAGCCCATTTTTGCGACACATCCATGGCATCGACGACACGCGGCGGAAGAGGCAGGCGCCACTTCATGGGATCCCACACATGCTCACGCACCCAACCGCCGATCTTTGAGTAGGTCTTGTCCGGGGCCTTGTGATCGGGATCGTAGTAAAGTGCCGGGTCCCAGCGTTCAGGTGTAACCTCGCTGATGCTGTAGCGGCCGTCCTTCACGTTTTGCCAGAACGCCGGTACATTCGGAGCATCTGGTAATACTGCTCCGACTCCTACGATTGCTATCGCGCGATATGAAGTGTCTTCCATGACGGTACTCCTATAAGTTCGCTCACCAAAAGTTACGCGGCCGCCTCCAAACGCTTGGCTGCGCGGCCGTATAGTACGTCTGCTATGTAATCCAAATCAGAAATCAGACCAGACTGCGCGCTGTGAATGGCGGGCAACCCTAAAGTAGTTTCAAACGCGGGGATGTCGGTATCGCTGATGCCCCCGGCTGCGATGACCCATTTCAAACCCTCCTCGCCCACCTTAAGCGCGGCGTCGCGGGCAAAGACTCGGCTGATCGCCGCCAGCGCGGTTGCATCGAAGCGCCGGTTCGCTTTTTCGTTTACCTTGCCGTCAGCAAAAAGTGCAGCGCGACGGGACAAACTTCCGGCACACTCGGCATAGGCGATTAATTCGCCCAGGCGCAGGAGAATGTGTTGATAGCGGGTCAGGCGTGCCACCCGCGCTTCTTCCATAACTTCGGCCAGGGCGTGCAAAGCCAGTGCGGCAATATCAGCGCCCAAGTTTGCATGGCGGGCGTGCAACGTTTCGAATTCTCGCGCTCGCTCGTGATAGTGCTGGCCGCGAGTCTTGAGGTGCAACTGCCAGCGATCGCGGCTGATGGTCATCTCCATTATTTCGGAGGTGCCTTCGTAAATGGTGGTGATGCGAACGTCACGCTTGATTTTCTCCACCATGTATTCGTGCGTGTAGCCGTATCCGCCCAGCGCCTGAATGCTGGCCTCGGCGGCGACGTTCCCGGCTTCGGTTGCCATGTATTTCGCGATGGCACCCTCCGTGTTCAGGCTGCCTTCGCCGGCGTCGATCCGCTCTGCGGTTTCTTCGATGTAGGAGCGGGCAGCTTCCAGTCGCGCCACGTTGGGCACGATCAGCTTGTGGGTGTATCCCTGCTTTTCCGAGAGCGGCGCTCCAGCCTGGATCCTCTTTGTGGAATATGGAATAGCTCGATCCAGTGCGGCCCAGCCGCCACCGAGACCAAACGCTGCAACCATGAGGCGCGTGTAGCCGAACACGGCCTGCGCCTGATTGAGTCCCTGGCCTTCGACACCCCCGAGCAACCGGTCGGCGTTGACGTAAACGTTGTCTAACGCGAGAGCTGCAGTGTTGCTGAGGCGAATGCCGTGTTTATCTTCAGGTTCGTCATGAGTAAAACCCTTCGCCCCTTTTTCTACTACGAACCAGCTCGGACCGGCGGGAGTGCTCGCTAGAATCGTGTAGGCATCGGCGATTCCACCATTGCTGATCCACTGCTTGTTCCCGGTGATTTTGTAACCGAGGGTACGGCCGTTTTCGATGACCGGCTCCGCGGTGGTGCGAAGTGCTCCCAGATCGCTGCCGGCTTCCGGCTCAGTTGCGCCGTAGGCGAACAATAACCCTTCGTCCGCAATGCGCGTCAGCCAGATTTTCTTTTGCTCCGGAGTTGCGCCGACGGTAATCGGATCGCTGCCCAGGAACGTGGCCAGTACGGCCGTGGCAACGCCGAGATCGATGCGTGCCATCTCTTCGCACACGCAGTAGACATCGAAGGTTCCTCCGCCCATTCCACCGAACTCTTCCGGAATGAACAGAAGTTGAATGCCCAGCTTGTCCGGGCTGCACATGTGGCGGACGATTTCTAGCGGGCACTCGTCCTTATCATCGAGGTCGCGGAGCACCTCATCTGGCAGGCGTTTCTTGGCGAAGTCCTTGAGCGACTTCAAACTTAGCTTTAACGTTTTGCTGGTAATCATTTGAATTCCTCACTTTGCTGCAACGCTGCGCAATTCATGAACTTTGGCGGTTAATTCCGGTAAGAACTCCAGGAGGTCATCGACAATTCCGACATCAGCAACCTGGAATATGGGAGCCTTGGGATTCTTGTTAATGGCGATCAAGAACGGATTACCTTTAATGCCTGCTAAATGCTGACATGCGCCACTGATGCCGCATGCCAGATAGACCTTGGGCTTGACGGTCTTTCCGGATGAGCCCACCTGGCGTGACTTTTCCATCCACTTGGCGTCGACTACGGGTCGCGAGCAACTCACCGCCGCACCAAGGGCGTCGGCCAATTCCTGCGCGATGGCAACATTTTCTTTTTCCTGAATGCCGCGGCCTATGGAAACCAGAATGTTGTGCTTAGTGATGTCGACATCACCCGCTTCGGCAACCACCGTTTCCAGATAGCGTCGTCCCGCGGTAAGGGCACCGACATCCGCGGACTTGTCGACGACGGTTCCATTCGCGGGGACGCTGGGCAACGGTTTGAATGCGCCCGGCCGGATTGTGATTACCGCGCCCGACGAAATGTCGCAGCGAGCGTGAGCACTTACTTGTCCGCCGAATTCCTGGCGGACAGCTTTGAGGCCGGTTCCTTCAACTCCAGTGATGTCTAGCACGTCGGACACAAATGCTGAATTCAGCTTGATAGAAAGGCCGGGCGCCAGATCGATCCCGAAGTGCTCATGGGCAATCAACACAATGCTGTTGCTCGGTAGAACCTTGATCAGAGCCTTCCTTATTAGTTCAGCATTCGGATAGGCGAGTGCATCATTGGCGATTTTCCATGTCTCAGCGTAGGAGCCTCGAAGTGCGTTGCACGCGGCATCCAGGTCTGCGCCCCAACCTGTCACGATTGCGGTCGGCGACGCAGCGGGATCGATCTTTCGCGCAGCGGTCGCCAGTTCGAACGCGGAATCGTCGATCACTCCACCTTTATGCGTGATGCAAGCAAAGATGCGCGCCATTATTTCAGCCCTCCTTTTGCTGCCACTAATTCCAGAACTTTGTCGATATTTTCTTCCCGGCTGCCCTGCAGAATTTCGGCTCCCTTGCCCAGCGCGGGGGTAAAGTAGTCCACCCTTTTCACTTTCGCGGCGGCACCGCCTACAGCGCCAGGGTCCAACCCAAGGTCGGAGACGCCGAAAGTTGGGATTGGAATAGAGGCTACTTGCCGGATGCCTTTCATGCCGACATAGCGAGGCTCATTGATTCCGGTTTGAATCGAGAGCACGCAAGGCAGGTCGATCTCGCTGATCTCTTTGTTGCCGCCTTCGATCTCGCGGCTGATCTTCAGCTTTTTGCCGTCCAGGACTTCGATGGAATTGACCAGAGAGGCGAACGGATAGTCGAGAAGCGCCGCCATCATTCCGCCGACTTGAGCGCCGCCGTCTTCGGCTTGAACCCCAGTTAAGATCAGGTCGTAGCTGCCTTTGTGTACGAAGGCTTTCAGGATGGTGGCGATGCCCTTGCCGTCGGACCCACCGAAGGCCTCGTCTGTGATCAGCACGCCATGGTTCGCGCCCATCGCCATTTCGCGGCGGAGAACTTCCTCGTCATCTTCGCCTCCAACCGTGGCGACGGTGAGGTTTCCACCCACGCGAGCAACGATCTGCAGGGCCTCTTCGACCGCATAGTTGTCGGGTTCATTGATCGAAAAAACTAGATCGTCGCGCTCGATGTCGTTTCCGGCACTATTGAGTTCAATCTCATTCTCTGAAGTGTCGGGTACTCTTCGCACGCAAACTAGAATTTCCATAATTCGTCCTCCAGAACTTTCACGCCACTTCCTTACTTTCGTGTGCAATCTGCTGATCCACCAGTTCGGTCAGATCGATGGCGGTCATCTTTCCTTCCATGCCTGCAACTTTGATCGCATCCTCGAGGTTCACCATGCAGAAGGGGCAGGCAGTCACAATTACATTGGCTCCTGCCTCTGCGGCCATCTGGACTCTCTTGACGCCCATGCGCTGATCTTCTTTTGGCTCGTAGAACAGCATCAGTCCACCACCACCGCAGCAAAACGATCGATCTCGCGAACGCTTCATTTCTACTCGCTTCAAACCGGGGATTGCATCGAGCACGTCGCGAGGGTCGTCGTAAATCTGATTGTGCCGCCCTAGATAGCAGGGATCGTGATAGGTGTAGACGCTCTTTTCGTTTTCTACGGGATTGAATTTGATCTTGCCGGCTTTCACTTCTGTGGCGATCACCTGGCTGATGTGTTCGACTGGGGGCACGTCTTTGTAGTCGTGCTTCAAAGCGTTATAAGCGTGCGGATCAGCCGTGACAATCCGCTTTGCTCCGGATGCTTTAATGGCATCCACGTTGTGGTCGCGCAGCGCCATGAACAACGTCTCTTCGCCGAAGCGCCGGACTTCATGGCCGCTATCTCTTTCCGCCGCGCCCAGGATTCCGAAACTCTCTCCCACATGCTTGAGGATTTTTGCTGTCGCCCGCCCGATCGATTGCATGCGGTCATCGTAGGAGGTGATGCTGTCGACAAAATACAAAGTGTCTGCACCATTGTTCCCGTCCACAACTTTGACGTCGCAGGTTTGCTGGAACTCTTTGGCCTTCGTCCAGTCGGCTTTCTTCTTCTCCATCTTGCCGTAGGGGTTGCCGCGGCTTTCCAGCGCCTTCAGGGGCTTTTGCAGGGACTGTGGCACATTTCCGTCATCGATCAGGCCCCGCCGCAAATCTACGATTTTGTCGATGTACTCAACCAGTAGTGGGCATTCTTCTTCGCAAGCTCCGCAGGTCGTGCACGACCATATTTCATCTTCTGAATAAATGCTGCCGCACTCCTTGCTGCCGATAAGCGGCCTGCCATTGTTCGTGCGTCCGAGAACGGGATAGTGCTGGAAGGCGTAGTCTCTTGCCTTGATGCTGAGGAATCGTGGCGACAGAGGTCTTCCCACGGCATTGGCCGGGCAATTGTCGGAACATCGTCCGCAGTCGGCGCAGGAGTAGAAGTCGAGCATTTGTTTCCAGGTAAAGTCTTCGAACGTCTTTACTCCGAAGGATTTCACCTGGTCGAGATGCTCATCGCTGACGCCCCAGCGCACCGGCTTTAAAATCTCACGGTCCAACTTTGCGAAGTAAATATTGAAGAGGGAGGTCTCCACGTGGAACTGGATTCCAAAAGGTCGATAGCAGAGCAAGAAATAAAACGTCACTTCGTGGAGCAGATAAGCACCGAAGTAGACTCTGCCGAGAGTGGGCAAAGCAGTTGCGGCGAGCGCACCCTGCAAAATCCACGGAAGTGAGAATACGGCGAGCACTTCGAAGGGTTGACCTCGCTGCGACTGGGCTGCGGCCTTAGCAGCGGCAAAGAGGCTGTCGGCCACCATCAGGATTGCGATCAGAGCCAGTAGAAAGATGGCGTCGGCGGTGTGAGTTTTGCCGAACTTTGCGGGCACGGCGTAACGCGCCGGTTTGAAAACCAGGCGGCGAATCACGGCAATCACCATGCATAGGAAAACGAGGGTTGCGGCGTAGTCCGTGGTTGTGTTGTAGATTTCACCGGCTCTTCCGGAAAGGCCAGGCATGACGAAGTTCGTGGAGACCCCGACAATAAGCACCGTGAAGGCACGCATCGCCAGGACGATGAATCCTGCAAAGATGAAAATATGCAGGATTCCTGCGGTCTTATAGCGCGGATGCTTCCACTGCCCTAGCCAAAATTTCAGAACCCGTGCCAGCCGCGCCAATGGCTGGTCGAAGCGCAAATCGCGTTGTCCGCGAAGCAGCGGCACCAGGCGTTTGGCCACGATGTAGGCGAAGCATAGGACACCCAGAATATGAATGATCAAAAACAACTCTCGCCCGGTGACCAACCAGGATGTCACATCGGCAACTGACTGGGGGCCTACCACGTTCCCTTCTCCTTTTGGCAATTCTTATGCGAATTGCGTTAATGCTTGCTCCTTCTTAACTGGCGGGACCGCGTCTGATGTTGGCCCCGCGGTGTGCGGCCGCAGGGGAATTGACACTTGCACAGACGCTGGCTGAATCGCCGGCTGCGATGCAATCTTCACCTTCGCTCGCACCGTTTTCTTTTGCTTTGTCACTTGCTTTGGCGGGGCTTTGACGCCCGCAGCTTCCCGCAACTCGGTGAAGCTCAACTGCAGAAATTCTTCTAGACGTCGCACGTCCGGCGCTGCGCGCGAACAGGCGCTGAAACCGAAATAGGCCGTGCTGTTGTAAGTCAAGATGGCGCAATTAAGCGTCATTTCGCCGCCGACCGGAACATAGGGATAGCAGTGCAGCATCTTGTGTCCGAGCAGATAGAGCGGCTGTTGCGGTCCGGGCACGTTGGTGCACACCATGTTGAAAGGCGTGAACGGCAAGCGACTGATGATGTGGCCAGCAACGGCTTGCGCGGAATTCGGAAACATTCCAATCAGGCCCCCGGCCAAGCTCACCAATTCGGCGGTATGCGCGCGTTTGAGCAACTCTGTTCTTTTATGAACGGCAGCTAGCAGTTTCTGAGGGTTGCGAATGTCCAGCGGAATGGTAACCGGGACCAGAGAGATGCGGTTCCCCAAATCGCCCGGGCCGTCGCTGCCACGAAGGTTGACGGGAACCATCATGCGAAGCATTCGCCCTTTAACCCGATCACCATGCAATTCGAGGTACCGTCGGATGGTTGCCGTCACCAGCGCAAGGATGACGTCGTTCACACTTGTCCCGCAGCTGTGCCGTATGTCTTTGACCTCTGCCAGCGGAACTTCCGCCCAGGCGAATTTCTGGGGTCCGCGGTAAAGAACGTTGAACCGCAGCCGCTGTGTGGACAGGTTGACTTCCGGAAGTAGGGAGAACTCGTCTTTGCTTAGATTCCCACCGTTTGCAGCGGCGCGCTCCGCCATGCTCGATACATCCGCGACGGCGTCGAGAACTCGTTTGACCAATTCAGAATAGGAGTCGATGCAGCCGTTCGTTATCGACGCCAAGACGTCAGGAGGCGGCGGAACACGGAGCCGAAGCTTTCGTTTGGGCAACCGAGGCGCCGCTGCGCTCGCGTCCATGACCACATTCATGATCCCCACACCGGCGATCCCATCGGCGAGGCAGTGGTGCAGGCGGAAGATGAACGCGCTGCGATCACCTTTCAGCCCATGCACTAGAGTCATGTCCCAGAGAGGGTGCTGGCGATTCATGACGGTGCTCAGAATCTTGCCCGCAAGCGTCTTCAACTCTTGATCGGAACCGTGCTTGAGAGTTGCCTCGCGTACGTGCCTGCGGATGTCGAAGGTGGGGTCATATTCCCAGCTGGGCAGGCCAATATTAAGGACCGGAGGCACAATCCTCTTGAGATAGCGAGGAATCAGCGGCAGCTTCGACTCGACAAACTGGACGCAAGCTTCAAAGGGAATCTTTCCTTCAAACACGCAGACACAGGCCACGTTGAGAGGCATGCCCTCGCGCTCTAGATGGAGGAAAACCGTGTCTCCCCAGGAAAGGCGGTCGCCTTGTTGTTGGCTCTGCATCGTAGCTCTCCTCGTTCAGTCACCGATCTCGTTTGCCGTAGCTCGTTGCGAGACCATGGTTGCCAACTGTCGCGCATCTCAGTTCACGAAAGAAAATCGTGATGTCAGTTTCACCAGCTTGAGCACTTTGTAGACGCTGACGATAACGCCACGCAATGCGACCTTAACGCCTTTGTCATCGGCTCGGCTGGCCAACTCCTCCAACGCTATGAGCCCACTTGCATCGATTCGGAGGACGGAGGAGAAATCCAAGCACACTTCTGCCTCAGCGCTGTCCAGTTTCTGTCCGGCCTCTTGCAACGCTTGGACAACGCGCTCTTCATCAATCTTCAGCCATACCGTCATCGTTGCCATACGCACTCCTATCCGCTACGAGGTTTGCTGAGATGCACTGGCCACTTTCGCCAAGCTTCGCCCTTGATAAGCCTTCCAAAACAGCTCAGCCAATTCGCTCATCAGCGGCATACGCGGATTCGACCGCCAAGACGGATCGTCAAAGGCAAGCTTGGTCAGCTCAGGCATTGCCTGCTCAAATTCTTCCTTCGAGATTCCCAGTTCGGCAATGGAACGCGGGAATCCCAATTGGTCGAGTAACTTTTCTATTGCCCCAACGAGGTTCCTCACCTTTTCCTCAACCGTGTGGCCGCCCAGACCCAGTAAATCCGCGACCGTCGCGTATTTCTTGTGGGCGACATACCCCTTCTGATACGGCGAAGGAACGAACTTCGTGGGGACGGCCGCGTTATACGCAATGACGTGCGGCAACATGAGGGCGTTGGCCCGGCCGTGCGCCACGTGGAAGCGAGCACCGAAGGAATGTGCCAACGCGTGATTCACGCCCACCGACGCGTTGGAAAATGCGATCGCCGCAATGCATGCAGCGTTGTGCATCAAGCAGCGTGCCTCTTCATCGCCGGGATGCTCAAAAGCGATGGGCAGATATTTGAATGCCATGAGGATCGATTGCATGGCGTTGCAGTCCGTATAGGCCGACGCGTAGCTGGAAACTACAGCCTCCAGCCCATGGGTCAGACAGTCGATGCCGGTATCGGCGGTAAGGCCCTTCGGCATCGACATAACAAATTGCGGATCAACGATGGCCACATCGGGAGTAAGCGAGTAATCGGCCAGGGTCACCTTGCGCCCGCGCTCTTTGTCAGTCAGCACGGCAAATGGAGTGACTTCACTTCCCGTTCCGCTGGTGGTGGAAATGGCAATCAGCCGGGCCCGGTTAACTTTCTCAGTCGGGTACTGGATTACGCGCTTGCGCAGATCCAGAAAAGGTGCGGCTAGTTCATCGAGATCAGCATCCGGCGACTCGTATTTGAGTTTCATGATCTTGGCCGCGTCGATCACCGACCCGCCGCCCAGCGCGATGATCTGGTCCGCCTTGTAGAAATTGAGCTCCTCCACTCCCCGCGTAATCACCTTGACCTCGGGTTCCGCATCGGGGATGACCGAAACGTGGACGCGGGTTCCCTCCGGAACGTAGCGGCGCACAAGGTCAACATGACCGATTTGCTCCATGGAGGGATTTGTAACGATGACGGTCGAGCGCGATGGGAACTGGCGCACATTTTCCACCGCGTTCAGGTTGAAATAAATCTCTTTTGGAACTCGGAACCACATATGAGCTTGTGTCCTCCGAGCCACGCGCTTGATGTTGAGGTAGTGATAGATATTTATGTTGTCAGTGGTGCTGTTGCCGCCGCCTGTGCCGCAGCCAAAGGAGAAGGTCGGCACCAGATCGTTGTACACGGCGCCCAGCGCCCCGATTGATCCCGGCGAGTTCACAATGATGCGCCCCGCGTTCATCATCTCCCCGAACTTGCGGATAATCTCTTCGTTGCGCGAGAAAATGACCGCCGTGTGTCCCAAGCCGCCGGCATGATTCACGTCGATGCACACCTTGAGCGCCTCATCGACGGATTTCGCTCGATAGACAGCGAGCACAGGGAACAACTTCTCAACCGACAGGGGATGTTCACGGCCCACGCCTTGAATCGGCGCAATCAGCAGCTTGGTCTCGGGCTTCACTGCAAGGCCGATCATACGAGCGATGTCGGTAGCCTTCTGCCCGACCGCCATGGGTTGCATAAACCCCGTCTCCGGATCGATTACCGTTCGCGCCAGCAGTTTCGTCTCTTTTTCATTGCAGATGTGCGCGCCCAGTTCCGCAAACTTCTTCAGCACGACGTCATAAATCTCATCGTCGATCACCACCGTTTGCTCGGAGGCACAGATGGTTCCGTTATCAAAGGTTTTAGAGACGATAATGTCCACCACGGCCACACTCACGTCCGCCGTTTTTTCTAAATAGACCGGCGTATTACCTGGCCCTACACCCAGGGCCGGTTTGCCGGAACTGTACGCAGCTTTCACTGCCCCGGGCCCGCCAGTGGCATCAATCAAACCCACATCTTTGTGCCGCATCAAGTAGGCATTGTCCTGCAGCGTGTGCAATTCCAGGCAGGTAAAAACTCCCTCGGGCGCGCCATGCTTCAGCGCGGTCTCGTACATGATCTTCACCGCCTCGGAGCAGCAGCGCCAGGCGTTGGGATGAGGACTGAAAATGATCGCATTGCGTGTCTTGATGGCCATGATGCACTTGAAGAGCACCGTGGAAGTAGGGTTCGTAATCGGCGTGAGCGAGAAGATGACCCCGATCGGTTCAGCCATCTCGACTAGATTGCGCTCGGGAAACTCGCGAATGACGCCAACGGTACGTTTATCCTTAATGGAGTTGTAGGTGAATTCCGTGGCGCACATGTTCTTGAGGACTTTGTCTTCCATGACTCCGAGCTTGGTTTCTTCAACGGCCAGGCGAGCAAGGTATTGAGCTTGGCCCAGTCCGGCGAGGACCATGGGCTTGACGATGCGATCAACATCCTCTTGCGTGAATTGGGTGAAGACGGCGGCGGCCGTTTTGGCCTGGCTTACCAGTTCATCGAGGTACGCGATCCGCTCTTCGCTCAGTTTTTCCGTAGTAAGCGAAATCTGCACCCGCTCTTGCAATACTTCTCGCGTAATCATTGTTGCCCCCTATCCCTACCTCATTGGAGTTCAGATCCGATAGGAGCATGTCGACTTTTTGCGGAGCGCTCGCGACCGCGTGACAGGACCCTGGGCACGCCCTGAATGCGGTCAGTTCTATGCGTAGTCGATGGGATGAGTGGCCAACCAATGCTCATCGCGTGCTTTGCTAATGTTCTTAAAAGCGGCACCAGCAACACTCGCAGATAAACGGCGACTCTCCCACGCGATGCCTGCGCCCATACCAAGCACTCCGCCCAGCAAACCGAACGCCAAGGTTCGTCTCACCGATTTGTCGCGATATGCTGGAAGGCTGCCCAATACCGCAATGCATGCACCAACAACGGAGGGCTTTAGCGCGCTTCGTAACGAACTGCTGAGAAACGGAGTGAAAGACTCTCCTTGTAAGAATGTTCTTCCACCAGAACGCGCTCCCTCAATTCCAGAATGCAAAAGCTCGCGACCATAATGAACATTCGATTTCGACCATTTGCATAAATCCATCGCAAATTCCTCACGATCTCTCGATCTTTAATATGTTCACTACATCACGCATTGATCGATGAGTCCGTGGTCTGGGTCACCTATAGTTGTGAGCTTGATTACAACGGTGAGGGCCATTTGAGCGGGATTTATGAAGAATTGGACAACAGGAGCTACGGCGGTGCGATTGACTCAACGATTGTCGCAGGAGATTCGCAGACGGCCCTGCGCACGCTGGGTTCCCTGGAAAGCAGGTAACGTGGCTTGCGTTACCGCGAGTTCATGAAGATAACTTTCTAAACTCCTTTAAGTCAGATCAGTATGTATTTTCCATTTTCGATGACTCTTTGCGCGATCGTCTGCCGGAGGGCGATCGTATCAAATGGTTCGTGCTTGCACAGGCGGCGCAAAATCGCCGTCTGCGAACGCAACATGTCGCCTTCGCTCGAAGCGGCAACGACCATTCTCGCGGCGCTTTCGATTTTATCGAGTGCTCCTGCTATATAGACACGCGTCATTGCAGTCGCATTGGCTGCGCTTGTCTCGCCATTTCGCGCGGCCAATTTCTGCGCGCGCAGCACGGCTGATTCCATGGCATAGGTTTCAATCGTCATGTTGGCGATTGCGCCCATGATCTCTTGCTGATCCTGGATTGCCTGCATGTATTTTTGAGTGGCAACTCCAGCCGCAAACAGTCCGATGTTTTTTGCCGCCGCTACCAACTTTCTCTCTTCCGCTAAAAAACCTTCCACGCCGTTGTCCCTGTTGCCAGAAAGCACTTCATCCATCAGGTTCTTAATGGCGCTCATTAATGGAAGCTGCCCCGACATTGCGCGTTTCAGCAGAAACCCGCTAATGACGAGACGATTGATTTCGTTTGTGCCTTCGAAAATCCTGTTGATGCGAGCGTCGCGGTAGCCGCGTTCGGCGGGGTACTCTTCCACAAAGCCGTATCCGCCGTAAATTTGCACGGTCTCATCGACCACGTAGTCGATGAATTCCGAACCCCATACCTTTAGGATCGAACATTCGACCGCGTATTCATCAAAAATCTTCCGCGCCTGGACCTGGTCGTTGTGGGCCTCGCCGAGTTGTTCAGTGGCGGCGTCAATCATGCCAACCGTGCGATAGGCCATGGCTTCCCCGGTGAAGATGCCGGCAGCCATATTGGCAAGCTTCTCGCGCACCAACCCAAAATCGGCAATGACCTTGCCGAATGCCTTGCGTTGCTTGGCGTACGTAATAGCGCTTTCCAGGGAATTGCGAGCTGCGCCGACGGCACCTGCACCCAGCTTGAACCGGCCTACGTTGAGAACATTAAAGGCAATGTGATGTCCTTTGCCAATTTCTCCGAGAACGTTTTCCACTGGCACTTTGCAATCGGTCAAAATAAGCGGACAGGTGGAGGAACCGCGGATACCCATCTTGTGTTCCTCCGCTCCTACTGCGAAGCCAGGAAAGTTGCGCTCGACGATAAAGGCGGTGAATTTTTCTCCGTCCAGCTTGGCGAATACGATAAACAGGTCGGCGAAGCCGGCATTGGTGATCCACATCTTCTCCCCGTTCAGGAGGTAGTGCTTTCCGTCTGGCGAGAGCGTGGCCCGCGTGCGGCAATTAAGGGCGTCGGATCCGGAAGACGATTCTGAAAGCGCATAGGCGCCGACCGTTGTGCCATTGGCCAGTCCGGGCAGATATTTCTTCTTTTGGTCTTCGCTGCCGAAATAAACGATGGGCAGTGTTCCTATGCAGGCGTGAGCCCCCCAGGTCGTGCTGAAGCCAGCGTATTTTGCTATGCGGTCGGCAACGATAGCGGACGTGACTTTATCCAGTTGCATACCGCCGTACTGTTCCGGAACGTCAACGCCGCTCAGTCCGAGTTCGCCGGCCTTCCTTACCAGCTCGCGGCTAACCGCGAAATCTTTGTGCTCCATCTTTTCAACATTGGGGACGATTTCTTTGTTCGCAAATTCCTCGGCAGTTTGGGCGATCAGCTGGTGCTGTTCGGTGAAATCTTCTGGAGTGAATATTTCGTCTGGCGTGCGATCCTCGATCAGAAAACTGCCGCCGGAAATTCTGCTGGCGCTTGCTGCGGTAAATGTGGCCATATTTCACCTCAATCGAATGTCGTTGACTTTAGCTAACGTTAATTTTCTGAGCGCTCCCATACTTTTGTCGCAACTCTCGTTTCAAAATCTTCCCAGATCCAGTCTTGGGCAAGCTTTCTAGAAATTCGATGGAACGCGGACATTTGTAATGTGAAAGGCGGGAGCGGCAGAACTGCAAAATGTCATGTTCCCCAGCTTGTGATCCTGGCTTCAAAACTACGAGCGCTTTCGGTATCTCGCCCCACTTTTCGTCGGGAAGAGGAATTACGACCGCTTCGTAAACATCGGGGTGAGCGAGCAGCGCTTTTTCCACTTCCAACGAGGATATGTTCTCGCCTCCGCTCACGATAATCTCTTTCTTGCGGTCAACAATTTGCAGGTAGTTGTACCTGTCCACAGTGGCTACATCGCCGGTGTGAAACCAGCCGCCCAGCATCGCGGCCGCAGTAGCCTCCGGCTGGCCCCAGTAGCCCTCCATGACGACGTCGCCTCGGGCCACGATTTCTCCCATGGTGGCGCCATCGTGTGGGATATCCTCCCCATTGGGGTCGACCACTCGAAGCTCTACGCCCGGGATTGCAAACCCGGTCATTGCTTGGCGAGCATAGCGTTGCTCTCCTGTGAATGGGAGATCTGACTTCATTGGCGATTTGGCAAGCGTGGGACAAGTCTCGGTCAAGCCATATCCGGAGATGCAGGTACATCCCAACTTCTCCTCAACTTCGTGTACCAGCGTTGGAGACGACGCCGCTCCGCCAATGTTAATAATCTGAAGGCTGCGTAAATCATACTGTGCTCTCGCGGGAGAATTCACCAGGGCCGTCGCCATCGTTGGCACCAGGGCGCAGCTGCTTACGCGCTCCCGCTCGATCAGGCGAAACACCTCCACCGGATTAAAGTGGTGAATCATGACGTGCGTTCCGCCAACCACGGTGATGATGTGGGCGATGCCCCAGCCATTTGCGTGAAAGAGCGGAATGGTGTGAAGCAAAACAGATTTGCATGACATTTCTCCGAGCGTGCTAGTGGAGGTTTGCCCGGCGGCGATCACTGACATGGCATGCAGATAAACGTTGCGATGGGTGAGCATCACGCCTTTGGGACGGTCGCCGCTGCCGCTGGTGTAGAAGAGTTCAGCAATTGAATCCTCGTCAATTTGCATGAAGTCGCACTGAAACGGAGAGGAAGCTGACAGAAGAGCATCGAAATTATTGGACGCCAGCCACTTGGCTTGCGGTTGACCATCTAGCAGGAAAGAAGTTTCGATCGAACGGACGGTTGTTCGGAACGATTCTACGAGCGGAAGGAATGACTGTTCGACAAACAGGAATCTGGCCTGCGCATCATTCAAAACGAAAGCAAGTTCCTGCGCGCCCAGGCGGACATTTAAGGGTACCAACACGCAGCCAGCTTCCAACACCCCGTAATACGCCTCCAGCAACCGATGACAGTTAGTACTGAGAAAGGCGATGTGATCGCCTGGCTTTGCCCCGGCCGCGACCAGGGCGCCGGCGAGGCGGGCGGTGCGCTCCGCGAATTGTGCATAGGTGAAGCGCTCGTCGCCGCACACCACTCCGACCTTATCTGGGAATTGCTCACGCGCATAGCGAAGGAAACGGATGGGAGTTAGTGGAATTTTCATCTGCGCCTCCCGATGGATGACAAGCATCCGCTGGCGGGAGCCCGCCAGAACGACACTCACCTGAATTGAGTTGATTGATCACCCTGAGCGAGCCGAAGGAACCCCCGTGTCCCTGCTCCTGCCGGCCTCGCAGGATTCCCCCGTGCTGTTTTGCACGAGCGAAACCGGCTGTCATTGGCATGGTGTAAGGCACTCGGCCGTGCGGGGTCCTACGGCTTCGTAGGGCCCGCACTTTTTGTGGGCCCTACTCCGCTCAGAATGAAACTTTATATTGTCGTGCCGTTAGGCGGCCGCCGCCGCTGCCTTGTGTTTCTTTGGTGACTGCTTGGCGTGACGTTTAGGCTCGCCATTCTTCTTTACCATGACCTCCATCAATTCCTTTTGGGCGTCGACGTAGCTCTTCACGCCTTCCCGCGTCAGCTCTGCCAACGGGAGGAAGGGAAATGGGCGTAAGAGATCCAGAGTTTTGCCGGTAGTTTTGACACTGGCGTTCATCTGTCGCCCGGTTACATCAACCAGCTTCCGTTGCGCATCGATGAACGACTCCGTGGCCTCGCGTGCCAATTGCGACAGCTCCGTCTTCTTAATTTTCTTGACGCCGTTGGTGTGTTTGCCGCCGGTGGCCTTGGCTGTCTCTTCGGCAATCACGTCCATGAAATGCTTCTGGGCTTTGACGAAGTTTTCCATCGCCTCGCGGGCCAGTTCGACCAGTTGCTTACTCTGGACCGGCTTCCCTGCCTTGGCAGCCTCCACCCAGCTATGAGCTTGCTTGCCGGCAATTTTCAGGAACTCCTGCTGCATGTGGATGAAAGTCTCCACGCTGCGCTGTAGCAGGTCGGTAATCGCTTGCGCCGGTGGCCGTTCTCCGACACGTTCCTTCACGCCGGTCATCAGGATTTCGTTCTGTTTTTGTCCCAGGTCAAGCAGGACCTTTTGTCCTTCAATGAAATTCGATATTCCCTCGGCAGTCACTTCACCCAGAATAGCGGTTGGGGAATGCTGAGGATCGGACAATTGCTGGCGCAGAGAGTGCATTAAGCTTGCATTCTGCCGCATCGCCAGGTCCGTGAGGATCCGTTGCGTAGCAAAGAAGCTTTGGACGCCCTGCTGCGTCCAACCTGACAGTAGAGAAACAAAGGACGACTCGCTGGGATGAGTTCGAGAGGATTCATGCTTTCCGGTTGTCGGCATTTGACACCTCCTGTTTGCTGCATTGCAGCATCAAGCTAAATATACGACTTGACGATAGTTGTGTCAATATATATTTTTGTTTATGTGCCACGCAGCACGAGGGAATCAGAAATGAAACCGGCTCATGTCGTTATCAAGAAATATGGGAATCGTAGATTGTATGATTCCTCCAGCAGTCAATACGTGAATCTCGACGATATCGCGCGTTTCATTCGGGAAGGCAAGGATGTTCAGGTCATCGACGCCAAGACGGGTCAGGATCTGACCCGCGTTACACTTACACAAATCCTGACCGAGGATGCGAAGGAAAAGCCAACCGGCCTGCCGCTCGAACTGCTGCGCCAACTAATCGTCGCCTCTGACGAGGTGCGGCATGAGGTCGTGATGTGGTATTTGAAATCCGCCTTTGATACTTATCAGAAGGTGCAAGATGCGGTGCAGAGTCGGTTGGGAGAGGTGCAGTCCACCATTCTGTCGCCCGTCGACATTATGAAGCAATTGATTGGCGGGCCCGCACCATCTCAGCCCGCTGCCGAAGCCGAGTCGGAACTCGAGGCGTTGCGCAAACGAGTAGCCGAACTGGAGGCGGGTCGAAAAACCCGCGCGAGGAAAAAGAGACCTAACCCGAAAACACGAGGGAGGGTATAATTCAGGCGTAAGTTCCCCCCGTAAACGCGCTAGCGTAATTTACCTAAATGCTCGCCAGACCCAGGAAAAAATTGCGGCCCACACAGAAACAGAAACAGAAGCAGAAAAAGACAACAGGTTCATCGAAGGCGCAGATGCACACTCACAGGGCTGATTTGCAGGCCGACATCTCACCGTGGACAGAAGCGCTGTTTGCGGCTGAGATTCTGTTGCTGCACGCGACTCCTGTCTATTACGGCTTTGGCGTACCGCGCGGTGATGGCTCCGCAGTGGTCATTATTCCCGGTTTTCTTGGTACGGATCTGTACTTGACGGAACTGCATGCCTGGCTGGAGCGCATCGGATATCGAGCGTATTTTTCCGGTATCGGTATCAACGCCGAATGCCCAAATCTTTTGGTCCAGCGCCACCTGAACGAGACCATAGAAAAAGCGCTGGCCGAGACTGGACGGAGAATTCACTTGATTGGTCACAGCCTCGGAGGAGTGATCGCACGCTCCGTGGCGGGACAGAGGCCACGAAATGTGGCTTCCGTTATCACGCTGGCTTCGCCGATTCGCGGCACAGCTACCAGTCGAACGATTCTGCATGCCGCAGATGCTATTCGCGAGCGAATCCTGCAGGAACATGGCCCAGGAGTCCTGCCCGACTGCTATACGGGGCGCTGCACCTGCAATTTTGTTGATTCGTTGAGGCGCAACGTTCCGGACTCGATGATCGAGACTGCGATTTATACACGCGATGACGGCATCGTCGACTGGCGCTATTGTATGACCAAGAATCCCGAAGCCGACTTCGAAGTTCCCGGCACTCACATTGGAATGGCATTTAATCCGTCGGCCTACACAATTGTTGCGGAGCGCCTGGCATTGGCGCAATCCTCCAAATGAGGTTCAGCCAGCCATCTCCAATACGGCCCCGATGCTCGTCTCTAAAGCTTCGACAGGCCTGCCTCGCCGCTCCAATCGGAGCACCGCTCTCGCCAGGCTGTTGTTCGCGACAGCAAAGCTTCCGGTGCAATCGGTCTTCAAATAAGGAAGGCGATGGAGGCTCGGCCCAGCACCGTCGATAGCTCCTTCCAATTGGAATTCATCTTTTGTGGAACAGCGAAAATGCCATTCAAATTCAGCTACATCCCTTCTGGCCTCTCGTAGATTCCGGAAGACATGCTCCTTCCCCTCGTGCCAGAGCACAGCTTTGCGAAAGATTAACCCGAAGGGCATTTCGTATGCCAGGGCTTCGAATGTGCTCGGATCTGTGTGGGCGCGTGGAAAATGCGCATGGGTCCAAGTCCAAAAATTGCGATGCCGATATCCGCAGTTGTGTCCTTGAACTCCGAACCCCAAAGGGTTGCCTTCAAAGGTCTGGCCATCCAGCGTGATTTGGCCGAAAAACAACGCGTCCGAATGCGGTGTCCGCGAGAATCCAATCCAACCCTTGTTGCTCAGCGTGACGCGAAACACGGAACGATAGTGCAGATCCCACGCGATCGCGTGCCCTTCAACCTCCAATGTTCCCCGGCAGGAGCCCTCGCCGATTTCGTTGCTACCGATTCGAAAGTGGAATGGACTTCGCCTTCGGTCGCTGAGACTCAGGCCCTCCAAGGGAAATCCTTGAATGAAGTTTACCGGCGTTCCATCTCGCGGAAACCATACGGCCCACACTTGGACGGGCATCCCGTGCGGCTCACCAGGGCAACCGCATCGGCCAGGATTCATCAGCAAATATCGGAACCACCACGCCCCGGCACCATCCGCTAGCCCCAGACGAACAAACCAGACTTCATAACGGCGCCGCGCAGAGAGTGACGAATATAGTTCGTTCAGTGTCTTCACAGGCTTATTCTTGTGTGGATTGAATTCTTATCCAGAAGCGCTGCCTTGTAGCAATCGCTGCCGATAAGCACAGCGTCATCGTAATCAACCTCGATGCAGAAATCCAACGCAACGGAGATGGCAATGGAAATTTCGGCGATCGGCGCTGTAGCATGTCCAATCAAAGTCATGCGTGATAGGTTGCATGTGATCGATATCTTCACCTTGCCGGGAGGCAGGCTGCCTCATGGCTGGCAGTCATTCGCTTCATTTGTTTTGAGCAGGCTTGGCAACGCATGGCTGATTGCCTTGTTGGCAGCTCATCGGTTTAGGAACCTTCCTTGTCGAAACCACTGCCAGGGTGGAGCTACTTCCAACCTGTAAGAGGTGAATCGAGTTGCCCAAGTAACGCGCCCTATCTTCCATGACCCGTCCGGCTGTCGATTTAGTGTGACGATCGTCGTGGAATGAACGTGCGTGGATTCGCCACCGAGCCAGAGTCCTACCCGTGGTGGCGTAGGTCCAATTATGTTGCCATCTGGACCGCAGCTTCTTTTTGACGTGCGTGAATTATTTGCGGATGGCCATGACTCGGTCACACCTTTGAGTGAGCTTCGTCACCGCCGCAATTCTTCGTTGAGATTAGGCCTGAGTGTTCTCCCAACGATGCCGAAGGAGAGCACATATGGAAAAAGCCAGGGGCACAATTATTGGCGAAACCTTTGCCGGGGCTGCGACCATCGCCATTACGATCTTAACCATAGCTTTCTTTTATAGGCTGGTTGCTCTGTAAGCTTCGCTGGCCTCGGTTCGCCACGGGCGATCACACGTTGGCTTACGTATGGAAGCTACTGCATCCCTAATCAATTCAAATCTGAACATTTTTCTCCCTCCATCCTTCACAAGGGCGCTCCTTTCGTAGCTGGTGATCTGAACGCTCACAACCTACCGCAAAAGGGCGCCCTTTTATAATGCGATTAAAATAGTTTTCTCTTGGGTCGTCTTCAGGCGGGGACATCACAAGAACTTCCGGCAGAAAACAAAAAACGAGAGCAGGGAAGCATGTACCCGGTGTGCCCTGAACAGTCATCTGTCACTGGAAACAGTGAGCCGCATCACTGATTCGGGGATGGCTGTGTCTTAAACTGGCAGCGATGTTGTATTGTGCTCTGGGCGGCTTGGTAGTCACCATTGGGTGAAAGACGCCTAGGGCACTCTTAGGGTAGTAGCCTTCCTGGAATCGCCGCGAGCCCAACTTGTTAGCCTTGTTGACGAAACATCGCCATAGCCTAAAGTCAAGAGTTCGTTCCAGATCCGCGCAAATTAGGCAAGCCATAGGTGGGTAAGCTAGGTTGTTCTGAAAGCTTCCTAGAGTCATGGATGTCACATCATTTTGCTGGCATTGTGGCTGCCAGTGAATCGCCAGTTCTATCGTCAGAGGCGCAGTCGTTGATCGTTCATTTATCGAACTTGAAAATGCAGTGCGAATCGTTGCAAGTAGAACGCGAAGGGAGTCGCGTCAAGAGAGTGCCGGCTTCGTACGCAGTGTTCATGGTGAGATTTCTAAGATCTCTCATCCCGGCGTCTAAGCGAAGCCGTCTGGTTGACTAACCGCGCCGATGTGCGCCTGTTCATCGATAAACACGCGACCCGCGGAGAGCGCTTTGCGGTCAATTTCCAGCAAGTCAAGTTTCTTCACCTTGTCTTCGAGCACAGCTAAGGCTGTTCTGGGAGCCAGACACTCAGTCTCTTCCAGCAGCGCCCCCATCATGACTACGTTCGCTGCCTTCGCCGAACCGAGTTTGTCGGCCATCTCCGCCGCCGGAATCGCGACCAACTGCACTCCCGGCGCAGCAAAGACGGCGGGAAGGCTAGCGCCGTTGTAAAGGATGAGTCCGCCGCCCGCCACCTCGGGTGCAAACTTCCGTAGCGAGAACTCATTCATGGCCACTAGCACATCGGGGCGCGAGACCAAGGGCGAACCGATCCGTTCTTTCGATAAGCAAACGTGGCAATGCGCGCTGCCCGAACGCATCTCCGGCCCATACGATGGCAGCCAGCTAACCTCCAGCCCTTCCCGCATGCCCATTTCGATGAGGAGCTGCCCCAGCAGCAGTACGCCCTGTCCTCCAAAGCCGGCGATCTTGATCTTGACGTCTTTGAAATGATGGGCGTGTTTCGGTTCGGAAATATCGTGTGCCCCAGCTTTCGGGGTAAGGTCAAGCGTGTCGGACACTGTGCGTTGCGGCGGTTCGTTGCCTGCGGTAATCTCTGGCCGCCGGTCGCGGAACACACTTAGCGGAAAGGTTTGCGTCATCTTGTCGAGAACCCAGTGCCGTGCTTCCACCGGATCTTTGGCCCAAATTGTCGGGCATGGCGAAAGGATTTCGACAAATGAGAAGCCCGCGCCGTCCCGCTGGATCTCCAGTGCTTTGCGGATCGCCCGCCGCGTTTTCATTATGTTCTTGTTATCTGAAAGCGCCACACGCTCGATGTATGCCGGCGCTTCCAGTGTGGCGAGGAGTTCTGCCATGTGCAGCGGAAAGCCCTCGTTCGCCGGCCGCCGCCCCCAGGGAGAAGTCGTGCTCTTTTGACCGACCAGGGTGGTCGGCGCCATCTGTCCGCCGGTCATCCCGTAGATTGCGTTGTTCACAAAGAAGACGGTGATTTTTTCCCCCCGGTTTGCGGCGTGCACAATCTCGGCGGTGCCGATTGCCGCCAAGTCGCCGTCTCCCTGATAGGAAATGACAACCTTTTCTGGACAAGAACGTTTGATTGCCGTGGCGCAAGCCGGTGCCCGGCCGTGCGCGACCTGCACATTGCCCACGTCAAAATAGTAGTAGGCGAACACCGAGCAGCCTACCGGGCTCACGAAGATCGTCTTGTCCTGGAGTCCCAGCTCCTGCAATGCTTCAGCAATTAGCTTGTGGGCCACTCCGTGCCCGCAGCCGGGACAGTAGTGGGTCTGATGTTTCAGGTCTGACTTGCGCTCATACAGGTCGTAGAACACCGGCGACTTGGAGTGGATCACTTCGTATCCGTCGTTGCTGACAGAGCCGGCCTCAGAACTTGCTTCGGATTTAACTTCGGGGTCCAGAACGCGAATCACGCTGTCGTCTGCCATTTTTCGTAGTCCTTATCGAACCAATTTTGCCCGCGTATTCTCAGACCGCCATGGCTATGCGCGTTAACACCTGTTGTTGCAGCTCAGCGACCGAGGGTACGTTGCCGCCTACGCGGCCGTAGAACTCCACCGGCACCCTACCGTCCAGCGCCAGACGCACATCTTCCACCATTTGCCCGTTGCTCAATTCGACGACGATGACCTTCTCCACCTTAGCTGCCGCTTTCGCCAGAGCCTTCGAAGGATAGGGCCACAGAGTGATGGGGCGGAACAGGCCCGCTTTCACGCCTTCCTTGCGCAACGCTTCGACCGTAGAGAGCAGCACACGGGACACAATTCCATACCCAACCAGCAGCACTTCCGCATCCGCGGTCTTGAAAAGCTCGCAACGCGGCTCGGCTTCCTGCGCGCGGATATACTTGGCTTCCATTCTGCGCTGGTGTTCCTCCAACTCGTCGGTTTCGAGATAAATGGAAGTGACCACGTTGGCGCGAGTCTCTGGCGTTCCCTTCACCGCCCAATTTTTTTCGGGGGGCTGGATCTCACGATATTCAAGATCGAGCGGCTCCATCATTTGCCCGACAAAACCATCGGCCAGCACGACTGCCGGATTGCGGTATTTGTCGGCCAGGTCGAATGCCAGCATGGTGAGTTCGGACATCTCCTGCACCGATGCTGGAGCCAGAACGATGTTGCGATAGTTGCCATGGCCGCCACCCTTCACCATAGCGAAATAGTCGCTCTGTTCCGGCGCAATGTTGCCCAGCCCCGGGCCACCGCGCATCACATCCACGATCACGCACGGCAGTTCCGCGCCCGCCAGATAGGACATACCTTCCTGCATCAGGCTGAGGCCGGGGCCGGAGGATCCCGTCATCACCCGCATCCCGGCGGCTGCGGCTCCGTACACCATGTTGATCGCGGCAACTTCGCTCTCCGCTTGCAGAAAAGTTCCGCCCACCTGCGGGAAGTAGAGCGCGGCCGACTCGGCGATTTCGCTGGCTGGCGTAATGGGGTATCCGTAATACGCACGGCATCCGGCAAGGATCGCGCCCTTCACCACCGCCACATTTCCTTTACAAAGCTGCCGCATGTTCGCCTCCTTGTGCCGCCGCAAACGCTCTACCTTTTGCTTTTATTCGGTAGACAGTAATCGCGCCCGGCTCCGGACAGCAATAAAAGCAGATTCCACAGCCCGTGCAATCCTCTCCGGTGTAATGCGCCGGATGGGCCCCGTAAGAATTCAGTTCGAGCGTCAGTTCCAGGCACTTGGGCGGACAGGACTCCACGCAGAGCCCGCATCCCTTGCATTCCTCGACATCGACTGTGACCTTACCGCGCGCTTGGCCTGCCATCTTTCACCTCGTTGCCGCTGTCTTTGCAGCTAAAGGCCGCTGCAGCCATTTGGTTTTCTCGCAAAATTGATAAAGTTCTTCACGGAACTTGGGATGAGCAATGTCGATCAGCGCCTGCGCCCGTTGCCGAATGGTCTTGCCGTGCAGATACGCGACTCCGTATTCGGTGACGACATACCGGATCAGCCCACGTGAAGTAACCACTCCCGCGCCGGGACTCAGAATGGGCACGATGCGCGAAATCGTGCCATCTTTTGCGGTAGACGAAATGGCGATGATCGGCTTGCCCCCCTTGGAGCGCGAAGCGCCGCGCAGGAAATCCACTTGCCCGCCAATGCCGCTGTAGAACTGGCTTCCAATGGAATCGGAGCAGACCTGGCCGGTCAGATCGACCTGCAGGGCGGAGTTGATCGCGACCATGTTGTCATTGCGCGCGATGAGTCCGGGATCGTTGGTGTAGGCGGTGGGATGGAACTCGAAAATGGGATTGTTGTCTACGAAATCGAATAACGGCTTCGTGCCAATTGCGAATCCCAGGATGATTTTTCGCGGCTTGAAGTTTTTGCGCGCACCCGTGATTACTCCGGCTTCGATCAGGGAAATCACGCTGTTGGAAATCAGTTCGCTGTGGACCCCAAGATCTTTGCGATCCGTGAGACATGGAAGCACCGCGTCGGGGATTCCGCCGATGCCGGTCTGCAGCACGGCCCCGTCCTCGATCAAACTTGCGACTTGGCGGGCGATGGCGATATGCATCGCGCTGGCCTGCGGCAGCTCCATGGCGCACAGAGGACGCGAGGAATTGACGACCGCATCAAGCTCGCTGACATGGATAAAACTGTCTCCGAATGTGCGCGGCATCTGATCGTTGATCTGCGCCACCACGTAGCGGGCGCATTTAGCCGCGGTCAGCGACGTGTCCACCCCCACGCCGAAGCTGCAGAAGCCGTGCGAATCGGGAGGAGACAGTTCCAGCAGGGCCACATCGATCGGCATGGCGCCACTTTCGAAGAGTCCTTCAATCTCGCTAAGGTAGATCGGCGTGTAGTCGGCACGGCCTTCATTGATGGCCTCGCGTACGTTGGGGCCGATAAACATTGCATTGTGCCGGAAGTGGTTCGCCATCTCCGGAGCCACATATGGGGCGGCTCCCATGGTCATCATGTGAACGATTTCCACGTCCCGTACAAAGGGAGCGCGACGCATCAGCGCCTCGACCAGAGTCTCGGGCTCAGCGCAACCGCACTGAATGTAGACCCGCATGCCGGAGCGCACACAAAGCAGAGCTTCGTCCGCGGTCCGCAACGTTTTCTTGTAGTCGAGCTCCCACGACATCTTTCCCCCTGTCAGGCGGAACCCACCTTTCAGACCTTCACGGCCGCCCCCTTAGCTGTTCCAATCTTCGACCTTGGCTTTTTCCTACGCTATGACAGCAGGCACATCAGATTGTGATCTCGATCACCGCCGCCACTCTGATTGGCACGAAGATGTTGTTTGAAGGGGTGGAAACGACCTGTGCCCGGAAATCACATCGGCTGAACGTTCTGTCCACGTACCGTGCCTTGGCGCGAGACTGCGCGGCTGGGCCCAATAGCTCAAGCGGCGGAAAAGAGAAGACCTCGGGCCTTGTGAATCAGGACGGATGCATGCTCTGACTTTGAGACCACTTCCGAGATTCCAATTAACCGTGCTTGGTTCTCCGCGAGCCTGTCACCAAATGCGCTGTACATGATCAGCGGTACCGCAGGCATCAACCGTTTCAGAATACGTGCCGCGTCAAAGCCGTTCATCACAGGCATGGAAAGGTCTAGCACAATCAAGTCGGGGCGCAACTCCTGAGCCTTCTTAATTGCATCCTTTCCGTTCTCCGCTTCTCCGCACACTTTAAAGTCTCCCTCTCGTTTGAACATTTCGCAGAGCGCCTGACGGACATACGCACTGTCATCCACGATCAAGACGGATTTCTGGGCGGTGAGGGTCATGGAACTTCACTCGCGTCGCACGGATACAGTTTCGTAACGAGACTACGATGCAGAGAAGCCCGAGGGGGTTTACTAAAGACTGCCGCCAGCACAGAAGAACGTGGTCACCTTTCCACAATCAGAGGCAGCCTATGGGGAGCCGCAACTTGAGATCAGAGGTTTAGCTTCCAATATCCGTTGAGGGATCTGGACTTTTCGTTCGCCCAAAAGGATGTTCAGTGCTCTGGCAACAGCGTCTGGGCGCTTGCGAAATTGTTCGGCTAGATCGCGCTCGCTGAACCACGTCTCCGGTTGGATAGCGTTGATGGACATTGCGTCCGTAGGTCGAGATCATATCGGCGAGTGTCTGAAGTTCTTTTTTCCGATTACGCTTCGCACGTTGTGGAGTTAATCCGAACTTCGGCTATGCACTTGATAGTCGTCAAAGGGAAAAGTCCTGCGCATTTGTCCGTATTCGACCCATCAGGGAGGACTGGCCGGAGACGGCTTCTTCGACTATTTCAACATGTCCATAGCGTTCAGTAATATCGTGTTAAATCCTATTCCGGATTTGCTTGAGCATCATAGCGGCGGTGCGGAAAAATGCGGGCCCGGCCGTTCGCCGTCGAGCGGCGGCTGAGCGAGTGTCCTCACTGTTGACGTAGCCGGGCCCAATTTTGCAGTATTCAGTTTTTGGTACCTCCCGAATTATTATTAGCCCATTCTGACCTCTTTGTCGGTGAGCTTTATCACGCATGAGCGGTTCGCTTACCGCCGACTCTGGGTTTCAGTGCGAGCGCTCGATAAGGACGTCTTCGAGTGACCGTGTAGAGCCACCCGCAATTTGCCTTCGCATTTCCTTGCTGCCTGACGGCGCGCTACCGCACATACGAGCCCAAGCGCTCCACCCACACTGGCGTCCCCCCGAGGTTGGCGAAATGCGAAGGTCTGATCTCTTTTGTCTGAAGCCGCCACGGTGTACCTTGTGCTTCTCCTCTCTGTCACGAATCGAGCGATTCAGCCCTTCCATCGTCACACCGTCATCTACTGACCGTCAGCACCGGACACTTCGAGTGGCATATGACTTCATAGGACATCGTCTTGGGAGTATGGGCGGAAACTTTCGCGGATAGAGGCCGGTGTGCCCCCATGACGATCAGGTCGGCCTGCTGCTTGTCGGCGACCTTCAAAATACCTTCCGCCACGAAATCAAAACCGACCACACACCCCGTTTCTGATGACCGCTTGATGCTCGCTGGCAGCAGATTCTCCAGCTTCTGCTTCGTGCTTGCTCTTACCGTGGCTTGCCATTCAGTAATTGTCTTCTCGTCGTAGAAAGTCAGTCCAGGCCCAGGTAAGGCTTCTGACGGCAACAAGTGTAGAAGAATCAGCTTCGCTTGAAACTGGTTGGCGAGAAGCAGGGCGTACTCAAAAGCTTTCGCGGACGCAGGATGAAAATCGGTGGCAAACAGTATTGTGTGGAATTCTCCGGTTGTGCTTGAGGGAACATCGATGTGGGGTCCGACGGTGATTACCGGACAACCTGCCCGCCGCAAAACTTCTTCGGCCACTGATCCTAAAACGACCTTCTTTAGCACTCCCCGCCCATGGGTCCCAAGCACTAACAATTCGATGTTCTTCTCATGGATTTCAGCCGAAAGCACACTCCATACGGAACCCGTTCGCAGCACCATTTCATGCTCGATCGATTTGAGCTCGCTTCGATTGGCCATGATTTCCATCTCGCGCTCGGCCTCGTGCCGAACCCAGTCCCTAGGGGGCTCCGGAATAAACGACGTAAACTCAGGAGATATCGCATGCACGACGTAAATCTTCGAGCCGTTCAGATGGGCAATCGCGGTGGCATAATTGAACGCTTTCTCGGAGGCATCAGAAAAATCAGTCGCCAGGAGGATGTTCTTAAATGAGACTGTCGCCTGTGGTTGTGGGACTTGAGTCTGCTGGACTTCAGCCAGAAGTGTCATACGCGGCTCCTTACTTCGGACGTTAGGCGGCGGGCTTTCGAGGAGATCTCTCAAAGCTAGGGATCTTTCTCGCCTCGATTTGTTTCTCCTCAAGGCTCTTGATCGTAGCCGTCAGCCAATTCCGAAGAACTTCTTCTAGTTCGTCTTGCGTGCCAGTTCGATAGAGGCTGTCTACCGTCTCGCATGCATCATTCAATCGGATGTGGTGGCAGGGCACCGGCTCAAAGCGACACTCAGGGGGCGCAAACTGCGTGAGCGCACAATTCGGACAAGTGGCGGCGCCGTAGCGTGGGCAGGTGGGTGAGTCTTGAAATATCAGCAGTGGTCGGCCCGGAGTTGGAGCGCTGTATAGATCCAGCTCGAGGAACTCGAGTTCGAGTCGTAGAATATCGAGGACATCGCATCGCTGTCCGGGCATACGCACCTCCAATACTCTGGCATTCGACTTCAGATCGCCCGGCCGCTATCTCGTTATTTATTTATAGCCTCGAGCTCAACCAACTTCAGTGATCCGCCGCACATGCTCAAGTGACCAAAGCGATGGGCAACAGGCGTTCCTGAGCTGTTCGATAATGTGGGGCCTGGATGTTCGGCTAGTTCGTGCAAGCAAATTCAGAACCAGAGCAAGGGAACAGGTTCAAGAGGAAGAGGCTCTGAGTGCCTGTCTTTTGATCCGCCAAGCTGTAAGCGTAAATCCCCTTCAGAGGTTGTCGCTGGCCGCAGCAACCAGAACCGCTGCCGCCGCGACCTTCAAAGGGGTTAGCGAACCCGTTCGGTTACTATGTAGCTTTGCAAGGAGACAGCGAAATTCCTGAGGCCACCGACTCCGTCGCATTCGGGAGTTGAATTCGAGTCTGCTGAAAGTCACTGAAGGCGCGTGGCTCACAGTGACGAAAAAGCTTGTGATCTTGATCACAGTGCGGGCCTATAGGCCGGGATACAATCCTCTTCGTTTTCGTTTTCGACTCAAAAAGGGAAAACTCAGATCGCTCTGAGTTTTGCGAAACACTAAGGGTTTCCTTGTCTGCGTGCCTGGGAGACTTGGTTAGTGTCAATTTAACGACTATCTTGCTGACGAGGTGAATTGTGAAGCAAATGGTTCTGCTCGCAGTTGTTCTGGTTGTTTTGGTTGTCCCGGGATTCGCTCAACAACCAATCATCATCGGATTCACCGTTTCCAAAACCGGCGCCCTGAACGTCGACTCGCTGGAGCAATACCGCGGGTTTGAACTGTGGCGCGACACGGTGAATAGTGCCGGCGGCTTCAAGGCGGGTGGCAAGAACTACAAAGTACAGTTCGCCAGCTATGACGACGAATCGAACTCCAAGCGCGTGCAGCAGCTTTATAGCCGCATGATCCTGGAGGACAAGGCGGACTTCATGTTCAGTCCCTACTCGTCGCCGCTCACCGCTACCGCCGCTGTAGTGACGGAGCAGTACGGCAAGATCATGCTCACCACTGGCGCAGCCGAACCAAAAACCTACACTCTGGGAAACCAGTATCTGTTCCAGATGTTCGCGCCCGCTCCCGAATATATGAAGGTTGCGCTCGACGCGCTGAAGACCAAGGATGCCAAAGCCACTGTCGCTTTTGTTTATGAGGACTCCTCTTTCTCAGTGGCGGTGGTGACCCCAGCCAAGGCCTATGCGGAGCAACTCGGGTTCAATGTAGTGTTCAGTGAAGCCTATGCTCCCAACACCAGCGACTTTAGTGCCATCATCGACAAGGTGATTTCGTCCAAGGCGACTGTGCTTCTGGGCGGCGGCCACTATGCCGATGGTTCGACACTGGCGCGGCAGCTCTACGGCCACAAAGTTCCTCTAAAGATGCTGACGTTGCTGGTGGCGCCAGACAGTCCGCAGTGGGTCGAACTGGGGGATGCGGCGCTGGGCGTAATGGTGCCGTCACAGTGGGAGCCGCAGTCGGCGTTTAAGGCGCAGTACGGCCCGAGCGGCACCGATTTCGCCAAGGCGTATAGCGCGAAATACAATACGCTGCCGAGCTACGAATCCGCCGGTGGCTACGCATGCGGACTGATTCTGCAACACGCCATAGAAGAGGCAGGGGGGATTGACTCGGCGAGGGTGGCGCAGGGGCTGAATGCTATCGATGTCACCACCTTTTACGGACGGACAAAATTCTCGACAGCTGCCAACGAACACGGCTTGCAGGTGGGCCATTCCATGGTTCTGGCACAATGGCAGAAGGACAAGGCCGGCAAACCGGTAAAAGAGGTTGTGTGGCCGCTGGCAGGGAAGAGTGCCAACCTGAATTACCCGATCCACTAAGCACGAGTTACCGAATCGTCCCAGGTTGTCATCCGGTGCCAGGAGAGGAATCTGCTGTCTACGCTATCTGCGAATTGCCCTAGTCATGCAAAGAGTCGAAAGGAATGAACTCGAAAGGTGACATATGTCGGGCGTCCTAGCTTCTATGATCGACGGCGTGCTCGTCGGCGCGGTGTACGGACTCGCGGCAATGGGCTTGAGTCTGATTTGGGGAGTGATGGATGTAATCAATCTTACTCATGGCTCCATGATCGCGCTCGGCATGTTCTGCATGTATCTGCTATACGCCGCTGCGAAAATCAACGCTTATGTGTTGTTGCTGCCGACCATCGGGATCGGACTGCTCCTCGGACTGGTTGTCTACTGGATGGCGGTGCACTGGGTGGTCGGTCGTTCCATGTTGATGAGCCTGCTCTCCACGTTCGCAGTGAACATGATGGTCATCGGCATTGGCACTGCGGTGTGGAGCACCAGCCCGTACAACGTTAACTTCGTCCTGCCCGGCATCACCCTCGGAGCCTACACTTTCACAGGGAACCACATCGCTGCCGCCATCTATGCGGTAGTCATCGCCCTGGCGCTGCAATTGTTTCTCTATCACACACGTACCGGCAAAGCGATCCGCGCCGTCGCCGATAACCGCGAAGCCGCCGAGCTAATGGGCATCTCGTCGATCGCTGTGCTGAGTATCGCCTTCGCAATCGGCATCGCTTTGGCCTGTACATCCGGAGCACTTGTCGCCACTTTGTTTCCCTTCACCATCCTTTCTGGCGCGGTGTACCAGTTGAAAAGTTTCGTGGTAACCATTCTGGCGGGACTGGGCAAGCCGTTTGGAGCTCTGGTCGCCGGAGTGCTCCTCGGGTTGCTGGAGGGAGTGGTGACGCCGTTCATCGCCGTCAGTTGGATTCCGCTAATCGAATTTGGGCTGTTTGTGGTGGTACTGGTTGCGTTTCCGCAGGGCATCTTCGGGAAGCGGGCGACGACATGATATTGCGCCGACCCTTCTTCTGGATCATTCTGCTCATCGCCGCCGCCTTTATCTACGCGCCGCTGCACGGCAACCACGTTTCCTTGCGTGAAGATCTTATCCTCATTGCCATCGCCATCATCTTGGCCAGCAATTTGAACCTGATGATCGGCTACACCGGCTACGTGAACTTCGGCCATATCGTCTTTTACGGATTGGGTGGTTACGTGGGACTTTATTTGACGACAGTACGCGGTTGGAACCTGGCAGTGTCGGCGCTTGCAGCTGGAGTGCTAGTGAGCCTCTGCGCGTACCTGTTCGGATTGGCTATTCTGCGTTTGCGTGGGGCCTATTTTGCCCTGGCCACTATAGGTATTCTTCAAGCGGTACAGTCGTTTGTCTCCAACTTCGATCCCTGGGGCAGGTCGACGGGTATGTATCTCTCGTTCAACTCCTACCAGTCTCTGGGCGGCGCCAGACGCGCTCTCTGGATCACCTACTTCCTCATCATTGCGGTCATGGCTCTCTCGATGATTGTGAGCCTGGCAATTAAGAATTCCAAGTTTGGACTGGGTCTATTTGCCATTCGCGAGGATGAGGATGCCGCTGTGGTGCTGGGCGTCAACGCCACCAGGTACAAGGCGATTATCTACAGCGTGTCCGCATTTCTGCCTGCGGTCGCAGGCGCGTTGATGTTTTTCAAGAATGGAATGATCGATCCCTCCATCGCTTTCGAGTTCATGCTGTCGCTGGAAGGCATCGTAATGCTGATGATCGGCGGTCAAGGCTCGGTTATTGGCGCAGCTTTGGGCGGGACCCTCTATGAGAAACTCCGCTCGTACTTACTAACTTCTCCCGTTCTTTCCAACTTTCACCTGGTGATCGCTGGCGGGCTCCTGCTCATGGTGGTCTTATTCGCGCCGGGCGGCTTGATTGGTTGGCTGTATCGCCTGATACCGCGGGCACGTAAGGTGATCGAATGAACGCCCTTCTGGAAGTGTGCGGCGTCAGCAAGCGTTTCGGCGGGCTGGTAGCGGTTTCTGACGTCAGTTTCAGTATCGCCGAGGGTGAGATCCTGGGACTGATCGGTCCCAACGGTGCCGGAAAGACAACATTGTTCAATGTCGTAAGTGGGGTCTACAAGGCCGACCAGGGAACCATCACCTTTGCGGGAAAAGACATCACGCACAGCTCGCCCCACAAGATAGTTCACCTCGGCTTGGCGCGCACACACCAGATCGTGAAGCCACTAAACGACCTTACAGTGTTGGATAACGTCACGGTGGGCGCCTGCTTCGGCCGAGAATATCTCGATATGGCCGCCGCACGCAATGTAGCTTCTGAAGTGCTGCAGCAGGTTGGACTAGGGGACCGCGCAGGCATGGTAGCGCGCTCGCTGACCATCGCCGGCAAGAAACGTTTGGAAGTAGCGCGGGCGCAGGCCGCGAAACCCAAGCTGCTTCTGCTGGATGAGGTGCTGGCCGGACTGAATCCCACCGAAGTTGCGACCATGATCGAACTGGTTCGCACAATTCGTGAGAGCGGCATCTCGGTGCTCATGATCGAGCACCTGATGCAGGCGATCATGAGTCTTTCAGATCGCATCGTGGTGCTGAATCTGGGCCGCAAACTGGCGGAAGGCAAGCCGGATGATGTGGTCCATAATTCGGATGTCGTCGAAGCCTACTTGGGCTTTCCCGATATCGTTGACAAATTGACAAGGATGGAATGATGGACCTGGCACTTCAACTGGAGAACATCGAGTCCGGATACGGCGAGGTGCAGGTCCTGTGGGGCATCTCGCTCGAAGTTGCACGTGGGAAGTTAACCACGATCATCGGAACCAATGGTGCCGGCAAAACCACCAGCCTGCGGACGATCATGGGCAGCCTGCGTGCCTGGAAAGGCCGCGTGTTGCTGCACGGAGAAGACGTCACACGGCTTTCGCCTCATGCCAAGGCAAATCGCGGCCTGGTGCTGGTGCCAGAGGGCCGCCAGCTTTTCCCGGATATGTCGGTAGAAGAGAATCTGGAGATGGGCGGGTACTCGAAGCGGGCCCGCAAGCGACAGAAACAGAATCTGGAACGCGTCTATACGCTTTTCCCTCGCCTGAAAGAACGCCACCAGCAGAAATCTTCCACCCTCTCCGGCGGAGAGCAGCAGATGCTGGCGATGGGCCGTGGCTTGATGCAGGAGCCGGAGGTGCTGATGATCGACGAGTTATCGCTCGGTTTGGCGCCGGTGCTGGCCCAACAACTCTTCCTAACCTTGGGTACTCTGCGGAAACAGGGGCTCACGATTGTCCTGGTGGAACAGAATGTGCACCTCGCGCTGGCGATCAGCGACTATACCTACGTGTTTGCTGAAGGTCGAATCAACATCCGAGGCAAGTCGGACGACGTCGCAAGAATGGATGAAGTGCGGCGAGCGTACCTTGGACTCTAAGAGCGAGAGCGATTTCCTAGCCGAGGCGGTGCCCTTAGTGACACGACGGCGCGCGCAATCCGGGCGGTCGCCTTCGTAGTCCGCCCTCTGAATCTGCGTGACGATATGGATGATGGAATCGCGTGAAGGCTCAAGACTGGTCGTATCGGCGGCGTAAAGCTCATGCGCGGCGACGGACAAGAAGAATATGGTCAACACCAACAAAAAAGCTCTGCCCTTTCGAGCAGCCATACGCTGCTCCTTGCGATGGCGCAGCTTTGGTATCGAGTCGGAGAGTCTAAGTATTCGTTGCCGCACGGACTTCGTTCTTGATGCAGTGGCTGAGGTTGTCATCGCAGACCCCCTCCGCCAATTAGACTCATCTCATAAACAAATGTCATTCGCCGGGAGATCACTTAACGGTGTTTGTTTTAGATCACTTCTGGATAGCCTCTCCAACGTGCTGCACGCGCTATAATTGCGGCCCATGGCTCTCACCTCGAGCGCGAGACTTGGCCCGTACGAAATCGTTGCGTTGCTCGGCGCTGGCGGCATGGGAGAAGTCTACCGGGCGGTCGATACGCGGCTCGGACGCGACGTCGCGATCAAGGTGCTGCCCCAAGGGTTGACAAAAGATCCGGACCGATTGCGGCGCTTCGAACAGGAAGCGCGAACCATCGCGGCGCTGAACCACCCGAACATTCTCGGAATCCACGACATCGGGACACACGACGGTGCACCGTTTCTGGTCAGCGAACTTCTTGAAGGGCAAACCCTGCGAGAGAAGCTTGAAGCCGGGCCGCTGCCGGTGCGACGCGCGATCGAATATGCGCTCGGCATCGCGCAGGGACTCGCCGCCGCGCACGACAAGGGAATCGTACACCGGGATCTGAAGCCGGAGAACGTGTTTATTACGCGGGATGGACGGGTCAAAGTTTTGGATTTCGGGCTGGCGAAGCTAGTGCGGCCCGAAGAAAGCCATGACACTGTGGCGACGCTGGCAAGTCCTGCGACCTTGCCGGGTATGGTGTTGGGAACAGTTGGCTACATGTCGCCGGAGCAGGTGCGGGGTGAGTCGACCGATGCGCGCTCCGATATTTTTAGTTTTGGTGCTGTGCTGTACGAAATGCTTACCGGCAAGCGCGCCTTCAAACGCGAGACGTCTGCGGAAACAATGACTGCAGTTTTGCGGGAAGAGCCGCCGGAGCTCAACGAAACCGGTTGGCAAGGTCCGCTGGGACTGCAGCGGATTTTGACCCGATGCCTGGAGAAGGGTGTCGAGCGACGTTTTCAGTCGGCAAGTGATCTGGCGTTTGCCATCGAATCGCTGGGCGGAACGTCGTCAACAAGGAGCGTAGCGCAGTCTAAGGGGAAGCGAGCTTGGCTGCCATGGACAGCCGTGGCGCTGGGTACGTTGGCGCTGGCGGCAGGGCTGTGGCTGTTGGGAAGGTGGTCTGCCGCAAAACCACAGCCGAAATTTACCCGGCTGACCTATCGACAGGGCTATCTATCGAATGCACGCTTTGCGAAGGATGGACAAACCGTCGTCTATAGCGCGCAGTGGAACAACGAGCCGTTGCAGATCTACAGCGTGCGAATGGAGTTTCCGCAATCCACGAAAGTGGATCTTCCGAGCGCGACCCTGTTCTCTCTTTCTGCCAACGGAGACATGGAACTTGCAGTGGACCCGGTGAGTGGGCTGTATTTTCTGAGTGGCACAATGGCGCAGGCCCCGATGGCGGGCGGTACGCCGCGCTCGCAGGAGAAGGACGTGATTGCGGCGGACTACGCGCCCGATGGCAAGACGCTGGCGCTGGTGCGTCTAGCGAACCGGAAAGTGCAGTTGGAGTATCCAGCGGGGAAAGTAATTTATGCAACTGCTGGTTACCTTGATTATGTCCGCGTGTCTCCCTCCGGCAAGGAAGTCGCATTCGTGGAACATCCGGTGTACGGCGATGACCGAGGGTGGGTATCTGTTTTTGATGCTACCGGTGACCGTAAACAGCTGACCAGGGAGTACGCAACGTTACAGGGGCTGGCATGGTCGCGAAACGGCAAGGAGATCTGGTTCACCGCTTCCGATTCGACGGATCGCCAACTATATGGGGTGAGCCTTGGCGGGAAGCAGAGGGAAATCCTCACGACTCCGCAAGGGACGCGGATACTGGATGTTGCGGCGGACGGTCGGGTGCTGGTTTCGAGCGAGCAGCACCGCACGGAGATCACGGGGATCGACCCCGTCACGGGCAGAGAACGGCACGGGCTGGAATGGTTCGATGGATCCATGTTGGGGGACATCTCGCCGGACGGAAAGGCAATCGTGTTCCTGGAATGGGGAGGACCGGCAGGACCGTTGTACCTGACAGTTTACCGAAAACTGGATGGCTCCCCGCCCGTCGCGCTCGGACCCGGAGGGACGCCGAGATTTTCGCCAGACGGGACGACCGTTGCCACCAAAATTGTGACCAGACCGCCGCAGGTCGGCCTGAACCCGATTGGAACCGGGGAAAGCCGCCGGCTGCCGGTGGGAGACATCACTAGTCTGGGGAATGTCATCTGGTTCCCGGACGGCAAGCATCTGTTGCTGACCGGGGCAACCGAGGGACAATCGTTCCGGTCATACGAAATGGATCTGGAGGGGGGAAAGCCGCGGTCCTTGGGTCCTCCTGATTTTATCGGCGGCGCCATTGCCAAGGATGGAAAGCGGATCGCTGGGCGGAATGCTTCTGCGGAGGCCGTTGTATTTGATCGAGAGACGCAGAAACTGCAAGGGATCCCGGGCGTGGAGCCCCAGGATCAACTTGAAAAATGGACCGAAGATGGGAAAGGCCTGTTGGTGGTTTCGGCGACACCGTCGGAAGCCCGTATCTACCGTGTGGACATGCCGACTGGAAAGCGAACGCTGCTTCAGACCATGGAACCCAGCGAGAAAGCGGGTTCAAACCAAGACATGAGGCTGGTATATGCCGAGCACAGCAAGACGTATGCCTACAGCACGGTGCGGGTTCTTGGGACGTTATACGTGGTGGAAGGATTGGAGTGAAGGGCGTGGAGTAGCTGTTTGATTTGCGACCGGATCATAGGCAAGCCGGAAGTTATCGGTTCGTCCGTCGGAATCGCTTTCGGGAGTTCTCAATCCAGATCTCATTCCCCCCAAAAACCGGGCTCGGGGTATTCCGCGGCTCGCCATCAGGCGCGCCTTGCTCGCTTTGGCAAGCCGCCAGGCCACCAGTTCCAATCGCCCGCGAGACGAAGGAGCGCGGGACCGATCACAATACGAACGAGCGTGGCGTCAATCAACACGGCGACCGCCAACGTAAACCCGATCATCTTGACCACCAGGAAACTTCCGAAGGTGAATGCCGCAAATACCACGATCATGATTGCGGCCGCGCTCGTAATCAGACCAGCCGTTCTAGCCAAACCCTCCGGGATTGCATCCAATTCACTTAGGCCACTTCTTCTGGCTTCGAGAACGCGTGCAACCAGAAATACCTCGTAGTCCATGCTTAGTCCGAAAACGATTGCAAAGGTGACGATCGGAACAAGAGGAAACACGCTGCCGGTTCCCTCCGGAACTCCCAGGAATCTGCTTCCGTGCCCGTTTTGGAAAACGAGAACCAATGCTCCGAAGGACGCCGCGACCGAGAACAGGTTGAGTGCGATAGCCTTCAGGGCGACGAAGATAGCTCGGAATCCACAGAGTAGCGCAAGGAGCGTTCCCCCCACTATAAGCGCCGTCACCGACGGAAAGCGGTCTCTAATAATCGTTTCATAATCGGCGTTGAGTGCCGGGATGCCCCCCACGAGAAGCGTTGCGCCAGGAACTCCGGTGAGAACTAGCGCGCCGGTCTTGCGAAGCTGCCGCACCCAGTTGACCTGGTCGCGCAGGGAGACCGAACTCGCGGGTAACACCTCAAGCAGCGCCGCTTGTCCGTCACTACTCAGAAACGTTCGGCGGGTTTCCCGCGAGAGGTCACGGAGGGAAGACCGGTTGCTCTCCGCAATCGTAGTGATAGAAATCACGCGGCCACAGCGAGGATCGCTCGCGAGGTGCTTGGTGACGCGATCAAGCACATTCCACCCAGCGTCGGTTTGGGCGATGGAGTCGGTTGGAAGCTCAACAATGATGCGCAACGATTCAACCACGCCTTCCCGATCCATCTGTCTCAGGGTGTGGAGGGCTCGGACTGATTCCGCCGCCGGGGGAAGCCAATCTCCCCGGGGGACGCTGGTATCCAGTTGTCTGATCTGCCAGGCGAGCAGAAGCAAAGGAGTGCCTGCCAAAAAGAGGGCAAGCCAGGGATGCGCGACAATCACCTTTCCCCATTGCCGCCAGCGCCTTCCCGCAGTCGCGGCCCGATCCGCATCCAACTTTGGAGTAAAGGGCAAGCAGCCAAGATTAATCCGCGGACCGAGCAACGCCAGCACTGCCGGAACCAGGGCATTTGTGAGCAGCACACTCATTCCCGCCACCAGGAATCCCGCGATACCGATGGAACGGATTTCGCTGATCGGAACCGTCAAGAGGGCTAGAAATCCGATGGCTACTGTTGAGGCTGAAATCAAGAGCGTGCGACCTGCCTGACGTGCGGCGATGACTGAGGCTGCAGGTCCGTTGTGCCCGGCGCAAATCGCTTCCCGGAAGCGGCTGACCATGAGGAGCGCGTAGTCGATGCCTAAGCCCAAGCCAAGCATGGTGGCCAAATTCTGAACCAGAATGGACAAGTGCCAACGCTGGGCCAGGAATCCCGTAATCGCCAGAGTGGTCGCGATGGCAAGCTGGCCAACCGCCAATGGAATCAGGGCGGCGATCAGGCTTCCAAAAGCCACCAGCAGAAGTGCGAGGGTCGCGGGGATCACCAGACTTTCGCCGCGTCGCACGTCGTCGGCGCTCGCTTTCCGAATGTCGAAATTCAGTGGAATCTCGCCGGTGAGTTCGAGCTTAACCGCCGGATAACGGCTCCGCAGTTGATTTTCAAGCGAGCTTGCCAGTTGGTGAAGCTTCGGAACAAGCGACTCCACGGGGCCGTCAGTCGACACGAGTCCCACGAGAACAAACGTTCCCCCTCCCCGGCCCAGAAAGATCGGATCGCGCGAGTCGAGATAGGAGACCACTCCCGAAACGCCGGGTTGGTCTCTCAGTCCCGTCACGATGGTTTCTAACGCTTGCCCGCCTTCCTCCGAACCTGCAGGCGGGAGTCCCTGGATCACCAGGACCACGCGGTCTACGAACGGCGACCGAAAACGATTGGCCAGCTCCTGCCGGACAGTTTCAGCCTGGCTCCCTTCGACGCGGGTTGCGGTTTCCAGGTGGCGCTCCGCGTGAAAAGAGAATGGAAGAAGTGCAATGGCTGCTGCTAGGACGATCCCTGACACCCAAAAACGGCGCACATGCATCGCTCTCATAATGTCATATAAGACCGTCGCCACTAAAGCTCTCTTGCGGAGAGCGTACCATTCGCAATAACGAGCTATGTGAATCTGCTAAACTTTCGACATCGGCGTGGGAGGATCAATTCACACCTTATTGTTGATTGGGCTGCTTGCCGCCGTCCAACCTGGAGTGCCAGACCCTCGCCTTGGCGTCTGGACGCTCATCTCAGCGCAGTCTAGCCTGGATCCTCCGAATCGGCTCTCCATTACACATCTGCATGGCGGGGTGCATGTAGTCATGTCAGGCGAAAGACGTCTCGATTTCACTGCGAATCGGAACGGACACGATTCGCCCGCACCCGGCAACCTCGGCTTCAATCAAATTGATCTGCATCGGATCGATAAGAGGCAGGCTGAGGTCACCGAGAAAAAGGACGGAACGGTTGTGGCGACGGTTCGCGAACAACTTTCGAAAAATGGAAAGGAGTTAACGGCCACGACCTCGACCGTGGGTCACCCCGATCAGATCACCGTGTGGACGCGAACCGGAGGTGCGAAGGTCGCGAGTGATCTGTTCGTAGGCGAGTGGACGCAGGATCTCAGCAAGACCCGTTTGCGGCAAGGTTTGGTGCTCAAGATCGAGGCGGACGGAAATGGTGGGGTCCGTTTTCTGGGCGACTTCAGCTATACCGCCCGTTTTGACGGAAAGCAATACGATTTGAAGAACTCGCGCAACGATACCGTGACGCTCGAACTTGTCGATCCTCATACCGTGGATGCGAGTTACCAGCGGGACGGTCAAGTTACTCAAAAGGATAGGTGGGTGGTTTCCGCAGACGGGCAGCAGATGACGCTATCCACCACAGGCACATTGGAATCGGGCCAGCGAGTAACGGAGAAGCTCGTGTTTAAGAAGCAGTAGCGCATAATGCGTTTGCGCGGTGCAGAGGCCGATCGTTCGGGGGTCGATAAGTGCAAATAGAGATGTTTCGCCAATTGAGCGGATTGCCTCCGGAGTTGCAGGCTCGAAATAACTTCTGATCCCCCGATCCGGGGACTAAACGATGGGATGTCATACTGGCCTGCGATGTCCCCAGCGCAACGGGAGCGAACGTCAACGCAAGTCTAGAATTTCATTCCCAGAAGTTCTACGCTCAAGGCCGATAAATGGTCTGCTGTCTTGGGATCGACTGCCCGGGGAGCGCATCGGGGACTACGGGCGGAATCAGACTGAGTAACCTCAGACCTGCGATGACTTGGAACCTTTTCATGTGGCTCTCCGACATCCAGTTTTGGATCCGGAGCGCCCGGAGCGATGCAAAACTCCAGCGTTTGCTTAGAGAGCACAATAACGCCCAAAGCCTCGACTTGCTTTATGAAGAGCGAAAGGACCCTTGGGGATTGGACTCCCCCCACTTTCGGTACCAGCAAATGAAATACGCCACGATCCTGTCCCTGCTCCCGAGCCGTCGTTACAAACGCGCACTCGACCTTGGTTGCGGTTTGGGCAATCTGACCCGCCGCTTATGCAACCACGCTGACCAGGTTTTGGGGATTGACGTGTCGCACGTCGCCATCGCACAGGCCACACAAGAAGGGACGGAACAGAGCAACCTGCAATTCCAGCAAGGGGACGCTCTCAATCTCAGCCCTGAGCTAGATAACGGCTTTGATCTAGTCGTGATCGCAGACACCCTGTACTACCTCTCGCCACTTTCAGACGAAGTGTTACAGACGGTTCGCGAGCGAGTGGTTCAGTTGCTCGTACCAGGCGGAATCCTGTTGCTCGTGAATCACTTCACTCTCAATTTTGATCCCGGAAGCCGGTGGAGTCCGAAAATCCATCAGGTTTTTCGCTCCGCACCCGCCTTCACAACCATACATGAAAGCCGGCGTCCCTTTTATCTCGCCAGTGTCTTCGAGAAGTCTTTGTAACTAAGAGAATTGGGTTTTCGCCGACCCTCGAGTCAATGAGTGCTATCGGGGTACTTGTGTGCTGTGGACCATCGTTGGTACCGATGGCCGAGTGCGCGACATAAGAGTAGCTCGGCGGCTCGGACGCGGTCTGGACGAGAAGGCCGTTGAAGCCGTGAAGCAGTGGAAATTTGAACCCGCGATGTATGAAGGCAAACCCGTCGCAGTACAGATCAATGTAGAAGTAAACTTCCGTCTTTACGGGATCGTCGTGTCGCCAACATTAGCCCCGTTGGTCACCGGAGCAAAGCAGCAATTCTCCACCGTCCCGGTGACGCTCGAGTCATCCGTGAATTGGAGCGTCGGCGGCCCTGGTTGTACGGGGTTGGCGTGTAGCAGCATTTCTCCTGACGGACTCTACACTGCACCTCTCGGCGTCCCGAATTCTGCGACGGCGATTGTGACCGCAACCTCAGCGACTGACCCGACCAAGACCGGTTCGGCGAAGGTGACCATACACCCGAGCCCATCGCAGTAGCTGTGTACTCGACGCCGGCGCTTGCTAAGATGCGGGTAGGTCGACAGTTTACGAAATCAGGATTTCGCTCATTGCCCCCGCGATCATCTCACACTTGTTCCGAGGCTTCGACCTTCGGAATCTCCTCGATACACTCAGGATCTCCAGCAGCGGCCATGCATTGGAGGCAATCCGCAGCGCAATCTATACCTCTCCGATGGGTCTCGATGGCCAGTTCGGGCGCGCACATCGGTGACACCGCGTTGACCTCACGAGCCACAACCGAAATGATCCCCTTGCGATACATAAATTTCAGAATACCGTTGACCGTATCTTCCAGAGACGGGTCCGGTTTTCCCCACACGGAGGCATCCCGGGCCACTTGATAGGAAGAGCTGTCGTACCGTTTGAACTCCATCGCGGAGATGTTGTCGACCGAGCCCACCAGAAAATCCAGCAGGGGAAAGAGAAGATCTTCCTTCCGGCATCTCCGGATCAGCTCGGGAACGAAATCGGGAAGGCTGAATTTTTCGAATTGCCGGCCAGTCGCTTTGGTAATAAGCCCGGTAATATCCATCATGTTCGAATAATCATCCCGAACGACATGGTAAGTCTTATTCGCTGTACCGGGAGTGCTAGAGATCGCAACGATATTGTTCGCCACAATGTCCGCCGGAACAAAGCTGACCTGGTTGAGAGTATCGACGCCAATCCCGTGATTCACCATAAAGGCAACTAAGCGAACCGCGATATCGAAGTTGTTACCTCCGCCCGTGACGGAAGGACTCACGAGAGCCGGCCGGAAAATTCGCGCGGAAAGTCCCCGGCTGCGTGCGTCGACAACCACCTGTTCCGCTACCCATTTCGATTGACTGTACCCAAAATCGAGAAGCTCCATATTCTCGTTCAGGTCGGTCTCATACAAGACTGATTTGACCGCCCAGCCAAACACGAAGGTAGTCGAGACATAGTTAAACTCTTTGGGCCTTCCCTCGAACGCCAATCTTACGACCTCATTGGTTCCCAGCACGTTCGCGTCACGCATCAGGTCATAGTTGAACAAGTAGTTTACGGTTGCACCGTTATGGAACACCGTGTCGATTTCACTCGCGAGGAAATCCCACATGTCCTGCATCAGGCCGAGCTTTGGCTGCGCCAGATCGCCGGGGACGGGGATTACACGGGCCTCGAACATCTCCATCAGCCGCGTTCCGCAGGGTCCCATTGACTCCATCGCAGCTCTTAGTCTCTGCCTGCCCTGCTTTTCGTCGGAAGACCTGACGAGAACATAGATTTTCGCCTGTGTTTGTTCGAGCAAGCTTTTGATGAGGAATGGACCTATGAAGCCTGTCCCGCCCGTGAGCAGCACATGATTCAGCGTCGGTATCTTCGGCATGGGCGCAGGAACCGGAGGCTCGAAGATGAGCTTCCTATCGTTGCTCATCATCTGTTTCTCAGCGGCGCACTGCTCTTCACGGAAAGCCGCAAGGGAATGGCGCAGATGAAGCAGCGCCTCTTCGGGAGCGCGCTCCAGTTGTTCGGCTAGTCCAAACAGCTCGGCTACACTGACACGCTGAATGACACCAATATCTACCTGCCTCGCCAGCATCTCGGCGCCTTTATCTTTCAGGAGTTCCTTGAGCTCATGCATGAATACAACAAGATCCAGGGAATCCAGGCCGGCTTCGACGAGGTTGTACGATTCCAGACCGGTCAGGTTGTACCTGGCTTTCAATTCGGCGAACGAGGAATGTATGTCGGAATGGGACTTGCCGGCATCCTTCTCCCGCGAAAAGTCGAAGAGAACGGTGAACTGACCTTGCAGCCACATCTGCTTGGTCTTATGGCGCATGATCTTCCCTGAACTCGTTCTCGGGATCGCACGAGGCGCGATGAGGGAAATCATCGCCACTTCCACGTTGAGATAATTCCGGACCGCTGCGGCGATCTTTCGTGCTTCGGGAAGCGCCCTGGGATTCTTGACTTCGGCGACAATTGCTAGCGCAGGTTCGCTGTCTTCCTGAACCTGGAACGCAGCGACGCAATTGTGCCGGATCAGACTGGATGATTTCTCCACGACGTTCTCAATGTCCTGCGGGTAATAGTTCTGCCCGCGGAGAATAATCATGTCCTTAATGCGGCCGCAGACGTAAAGTTCGCCGTTGTGGATGAATCCTATGTCGCCGGTCCGAAGGTAGCCGTCGTCATAGGGAGTATCGTCCACGAGCCGCGCACGAAACTGCCTCAGAGTCAATTCCGGATTATTCCAGTAACCCTGGCACTTACCGCTTCCTGCGACCCAAATTTCGCCTATATGCTCTGGCTTAAGCGCGAAATGTCCTTCGGGATCCACGATCTTAACGTCGAGACCCATGAGCGAGGTGCCACAACTGACAATCTGTGTGGCACCGCCGATCTCTGAAACCTCGGTAGTCATGCGGGCCTTCCCCAGCGCCAGGGCACGCTTGTTGACGGAAACGATGTTGCGACCGCCCAGCGAGACCGCCAAAGTATTCTCGGCCAGCCCGTAGGCGACATGGAAACTCTCGGACTTGAGTCCATAGGGCTGAAACGCTTCTAGAAACCGGGTGTAGGTATCCGGTTTTACGGGTTCTGCGGCGCACATCAATACGCGAAGCGAGCTGAGATCACAAGCCTCCAGGCTTTCCTTGGAAAGCCTCCCGGCGCGCAAGCAATAGTCGTACGCGAAGTTGGGAGCAGCCGCCGCAGTGGCCTGGTAGGTAGTTATCGTATTGAACCACAGGATCGGCCGCTGAATGAAATCCATCGGAGCGAACCCGTACGTCGTGCCACCTTTCAGTGCTGGGTAAAGGTAGCACCCGATCAGTCCCATATCGTGATACTGGGGAAGCCAGGAAACGACGACCGGCGCCGGATGGTCGATCACCAGCGGATAGGTATTCAGGATATTTTCGTGCGTCACGATCACGCCCTTGGGTTCCATCGTCGAACCCGACGTGTACTGGAGAAACAAGATCTTCGAAGGATCGACAGATGGTCGGTCCGAAATCGTGTCCACGAAATCTTCCGTGGCGATCCACGGAAGACCGGAAATGTAATCTACGTCGACGCCCGACGCCGAGACTCCACGTCTGGCGAGATTGGTCTTGAGAGATGCGTGATAGTCTCTGCTCGTCAAGATCCCAGCCGCCTGGCAATCCTTTGCGATGTGGACCGTCTTGTATAGGGCGCTCTGGAAGCCGCGCGAACTGGGGGGATAGACCGGCACTGGGATCAATCCGGCGCGCACGCAACCAAAAAAAGCACAGATCATTTCGAGCCCTGGTGGGTAGGCAAGCAGAAGCCGGTCGCCAGCCGCGAAACAACCTTCTTTCCGCAAATGTCCCGCGATCGCTTGCGCTCGGCGGAGAAACGACGCGTAGGTGTAGGTTTCGATCGGATCGCCGTTTACGTCAAGGTACGAATAAAGTAGTTTGTTCGGGTGCTCATCTGCCAGCCTATCCAGGTGGTCCAGAATTGACGCCGTCATCAATCAGCGATCCTCCAAGCTCGAATAGAACGCAAGTCAATAAACGAAACATATCTCGCCAGCGAGCGAGGTGAAACAGGACTGAGTCTCGAAGTGCAGGTCGCAGTGCAGACCTGGAATGTGGGACTGTGAGAATGCACGCGTATTGTTGTTCTCACCACAAGCGTCGCTCGATTGGCTGGGGAACGGACGTTCTCCTTTTTGCCGCACCGGACGCGAAGCAGACTTGCGGAGCTCCTACACCACATGCAGGAGGCCCCGTTCACTAAGGGTCATTGGTTGGTATATTAGCAAAACGTTTGCACAATACCAC
>DATMQI010000313.1:0-64569 GCA_035567135.1 Terriglobales bacterium | reverse complement strand
CTCTTTACAGGAGGCCGCTTGACAAAGCAACGTCGGGCCGCCAAGGCCGTCTTCGATCAGGCCAAGTTTCAGTATTCGCAGAGTGCGTTGAGGGCTTTTCAAGAAGTATCGGACGCCCTCACCGCATCTCAGAAGCTGAGCGATATGGAGGAACAGCAGAAGCACGAGGTCAGGGCCCTGACTGAATCGGTCGCGATCGCGAATCGGCGATATCGGGGCGGGCTCGCCAGCTACTACGAGGTTCTGGAGGCTCAGGAGCTTCTCTATCCGGCTGAATTTTCTCTTTCCCAGACCTCGCGCGATCGGAGGCTTGTCATCGTTCAGCTTTACAAAGCACTGGGCGGCAGTTGGAGCCTCGACAACACACAGTTTGTTAATGGCCACTGACCCATGATGGACGGCGGCTGCCCGTGACGTGGGCGGGATCGCTGTGTCAAAGAACCAGGGAGAACAGCTTATCTAAATTCGGGGAAACCACTGGGCTGGCGGAGAAGGGTTTGGGTGTTATGGGTATGCTTGAGAATTTTTGTGGTTGGTTGTGTGAATTTTCGTTTGCGTTGCAGTGATTGACGTGCCCAAACCCTTGGGGGTCGGAAACCTCCCCCCGGTCTCCCAACCCCGCTACTGGGCTCACCTGACTTTTGCGGACGGGGTGAGCAAATCCCGCAAGTGAGTGCGATCATGCTCCTGATTTGTGGAAACGTCCATGGAGCCATCCTGAAGCCGTCTGGACTGATCTGAAGAAATTCACGGTCGCTCGCTTTGTTTGAAAACGACGTAGGTCGGATTTACTGGATGGGCAAAACTTTTCCAAAGAGGCGGGTACCTACCCGCCCTTGAATGGCGTTTATACCTCCAATTTTGGGTCAGCGGACATCACCCATTGAATCTGAGAATGCGGAACAAAGAAAATCGGATTGCTAAACACGACGGCCTCTGCATCCTTTGTACGATTTTTGACGTAGTTCACTGATAGGTCCGCACCTTTGAGCCAGAGGCCGTTATTGTCAACCTGTGTGACTTCCACTTTTATTACTTCATCGACGCTAGCGATTTTGAGTGCGATTGTCTTGTGAATCCAATCTGTGAAGGTTGCCATGTTTTTCTCTTTTCTCCTTAACGCGCGAATTATATGCCGTCAAGATTGCTCCTGTTTGAAGTTGTTGGAGAACGCTGCTTTGCGCCGACGCTCTGCGTTTCTTGGTCGGTAGCGTTCTAACAATTTGGCGCACCAGCCATTTCCTTTCTTCGAAATTGCGGCGGTCAAAGGCGAGAAGCACCCAGGCGCCTACTTCATGCTTGCGCTTGCTGACCGCAGCTACACGGCTGCGCAGGTGGAGGCGAAGTACGGTGCCCCGTATGACACCAGCATTTCTCAGTGGTATAGCATTTTCAAAGCAGACGCGATCACCTACGGAAGAATGGGTCACTGCAGCTTCGCGTACTCCGCCTTGGCTTCCTTCAGGATGGGGATGTCACGGTCGGCTTCTTTCCAGAGCGTCAGGAAATCTTTGTATGCGGCGAGCGCACGGACGCGGGCGGCATCGGCGTCTCCGCCAGCGCCCTTCAAGGTCCTCGACTCCAGAGCGTTGGCGCGAGCCACTCCCAGATGCGCTAGCGCTCCCGTCCAGCAGTTCCAGACGATGCCGCTGTGGTCGAGAATCTTCTGAAACTCGGTGGCAGCGGCACTGCCCTGTCCGGCTGCCAAGTATGCCTCTCCGTGTACATACACTGGATAGAGGCAGGAGAGATTATTGACGAAGACAATTTGCCCCAACTCAAGGGGCGAAGCAGCTTGCGGGATATTCACAGCGGAAGCCGGGTCCTTTCTATCCAGCGCCAATTGTGTCCGAATCGCTGGCAGCCAAAGCGATTGCATCTGAGTGTCCAGGGGGAATCGTTTCCCCAAGTCCCGCGCCAAAGAGTCGGCTCGCGTTGTATCGCCCGCCATGGCAAACGCAAGGGCGGCTTCGCTCTCGACACCCTGACTCGCGGGAACGAGCTTCAAAGCCTGTGCAGCTAACCGCCCCGCTTCCGCAGGATTGCCGTAAGCCGCTTCCCGCAGAGCGGCGTTATCTTGAAACATGGCCCCCGTTTCCTTGCTGTCAGCCCGTATCGCGGAGTCCACAGCCCGCGTGGTCAGTTCCCGCGCCTTGCTCAGATGACCGACATACGCCTCGGTGTCAGACGCCAACGAAAGGCCATAGTTCTCAGCTTCCGGCTTACTCGCAAACCACTGTTGCTGTTCCGCCATCGCCGGGGAATCCGCTCCAAGGAAAGCAAGAGCATAGAGAGCATCGTGGAATGCGAAATCATCCAGTTTGGGCGACTGCTCGTGGATGATCTGCCCGGTTTCGTCAAAGCGCTGCAAGGCGAGGGAGTAGTCAGCGAGGTTTACGTATGAAGAAACCTGATCCGGCGCAAGACGTATGAGTTGCCTCGTGGCTTCCGTAGCCTTCTCATACTGGCCCTGCAAGGCCAACACCACACCCAAATTGCCGTACGGTACCGATGACCGCGGGTAGCTCTCAATCTCCTCCTGATACGTCTGGGCGGCTTTGTCCAGTTCCCCGGTTACATTCAAGTAGTAGTCGGCGGTGATCGCCTGCTTTTCCCGTTCGCTGGCACGTTCCCGTAGCTGGAATGCTTTGCGGTAATACTCGTTAGCCCGCTCAAGCTGGCCCAGATTGGAATAGTCCGCCCCCGCTGCCGTGTAGCCCAAGGCAAAATTCGGATCAAGCTCGATGGCACGCTGAAAGTAGGGCAAGGCTGCCGCGTCGCCTTTCTCGTTGTTGGTTTTTTGCCCAAGGCTGAACGCCTTCAGCGCTTCGAGCGAAGACGTGGTGGCCTGATGGAGCGGAACGTCAAACCTCTGCACCGTAGCCAGAGATTCGCCCAGCTCACCGCGCAGCTTGGACGCTGCCTCGCCTAGCGCCACCAGCACCTTCTCCTTGGACGCCGCTGTCAGCTGCTCCTGCGCCAGCGTGTCTCCGCTCTGGCAATTCACCGCCCGCAATCCCAGCACGTATTCGCTGCCTAGACTGGCAATCGATCCCGCTATGTAGGCTTTGCTGCCCGTTCGCTGGCAAAGCTCGCGGGCTACCTCGGAAGTCAGTTTCGTGTCCACCGGACGAGTCATCAGTTGCAGAGTCTTCGCAACTTCGCTGTCAGAGAGCATATTCAGAAAGGGCGATTGCCGGAGGGAGACGCTGAGCGCCGTTTTCAGGGCGTCGTCGAACACCGCGTCGCCCGTGCTGTTGGCAAAATCGGTGAGTACGATGGTGTCCTTCTCGGTCAGGCGCTTGCCTTGCTGATGCGACCGATAGTAGAGCCCACCCGCCATAAGCAAGACCACGGTTAAGACGGCAGCCGCGATTTTCCAGAACGTCCCAACCCCAGCCGCAGCAGCTGCCGGCACAATTACCTTGTCCGAGCGCGCCGCAGAACCGTGTCCGCTCTCGGAGTCCCGCTTCAAGCGTTGCAAATCCGTTCGCATATCGGCTGCGTGCTGGTAGCGCAGCTTGCGGTCTTTCTCCAAAGCCTTGTTGATGATCCGTTCCAAGTCCGGGGGCACATCGGGATTCAGCCGCACAGGAGGAACAGGTGCCCGGTTCAAAATGGAGTCAAAAATCACTCCTGTGCTTTCGCCACGGAACGGCAACGTCCCTGTTGCCATCTCGTATAGCAATACTCCGAAGGAGAACAGGTCCGTTCGGGCATCCAGTTCCTTGCAGCGGACTTGTTCCGGCGACATGTACCCGATTGTGCCCACCGCTGCTCCGGGATTGGTCAGGTGATCCTCCAAGCTGACCGTAGATTGCCCTGCTGCCCCAGCGAATCCGACGTTGCTGAGGACGGGCATGACCTTTGCCAACCCGAAATCCAAAATTTTGGCGTGTCCGCGCTTTGTCACAAAAACGTTTGCGGGTTTGATGTCCCGGTGGACGATGCCTTCTGCATGGGCTGCGTCGAGCGCGTCTGCAATCTCGATAGCCAGCGACAGAATCAACTCTGTCTCCATCGGACGGCCAGCAATTCGGTGCTTCAATGTCATGCCGTCCAGAAATTCCATGACGATGAAAGATAGGTTCCCGTGCTTGCCAATCTCGTGGATGGTGCAGATGTTTGGATGGTTTAACGCTGAAGCAGCACGTGCCTCACGTCGAAACCGTTCTAATGCTTGCGTGTCTTGAGCTACGTCTTCGGGCAGAAATTTCAAGGCGACGAAACGTCCAAGGACGGTATCCTCGGCTTTGTATACAACACCCATCCCGCCGCCACCCAACATCTCGATGACGTGGTAGTGCGAGATGGTCTGGCCGATCATTCGCAGGAATGCTAGGACGTGCGGTGAGGTATGTCAATGCACGGGCTTTACCGCCATCTGGGCATCATGAATGGTTTCCTGCGCTTGGTACAGATGAAGGAAAAAACCCCGCCCAAGCAGGAACCTCAGGCGGGGCGGAAGACTAACATTTAATTAAAACGTTGCGTGAAAACATACTGCCTTTCGGTTGCATGGTAGTCAATCGCACGTTGGAGCTACGCTCCGCACTTCAGTGCTAGTTAGGCAGACGACCTCGCGAAGGTTTCTTCAGTCTGCGATTAGTTTTGTTCTGCTTCGACGATCTTGCAGTCGCTTTTGATCCGGACTTCGAAGATCGTGCGCCCGGAATTTTGCCGATCCGAGGGTCTCTAGCCAGCACAAACTCGCACGCAGCGTCGCTGATTCAAAGTCAGGCGCATCCACTCTTGGTCAATTCCTCTTTCGGTCTCAGGTGTGCCGATCTTAATTCGATGCTACGCTCTCCCCGCCCGATGCTAGCTTCTCCATTTCAACGTGGCCGGTCCGGGCATCGGATGACGCATCACTCCGCCGTTACGGCGTGATTCCAGGTATGCCGCCTTCAACTGGAAATACCACTTGGCGGGGCGATCCGCGTCGTCGATCAGCATCAGGTGAGGGTTATGCTTCAAGCCTTCCGACTGATTCTCCATCGTCTGCCGATCTTGTTCGACGAACTTCGCAAACACAAACTTGAGCAAGGCAGGTCCAAACGGGACCCAGTGGAAAATATTCCAGCAAGCCACTACATCGATGCGGCAATGGCTGCACGTGATTGGCGTCACCGTGGTCAGACTGGAGAACCAGTATTTGCCTGCCCGGATAGTTTCCAGGCGCAGGTTGGGCAAAACAAAGTCAATGGTGGTAGTGATCGAGTCCGCGTCCGCGTAAAGCCGCAGCAGTTTGTAGGGCGCACTGTTTGAGCTGGGAGTGTGCGCGCTCATGCGGAAGCCCATCGGAATCGGCTCGAAATTCTTTTGTTTCTCGTGAATGCTGTGGCGGCTGCGCCACCACCATGCCTGGTGGACGAAGGGCCCATGCGCCGGATCCATGAGGCCGATGATGCCGTGATCCACGCTGCATGGCAGATCGGCCGTCAAATGGGCGATCTTGTATTTTCCATCGAAAGTCGGGACACGCGGGGCGGGCGCGGGTGGTTCCACCGCTTTGGTGAAACCGGCGCTGGCCGGAGGCGGCTCCGGAATGAATACCCAAATGTAGTTGTCTTTCTCCTCACAGGCATAACTGCCGGCATAGATCCGGTCCACTCTCAGTTCCTGACCGGAAGTCAGCGAAGGAATGAGCTGGCACTGGCCAGTGTGGGCGTCGAATTTCCAACCATGGTAGCTGCACTCCAAATTCTGCCCGTCAAACCAGCCGCACGAAAGCGGCATTCCCCGATGCGGACAGGCATCGCGCAGGGCAAAGGGCTTTCCCTGGCGATCGCGTCCGATGACTAGAGGCGTCTCCAGAAGCACGGCCTTATGCAGGCGATCACGTGTAATCTGCGCGCCGGGCAGGGCGCGATACCAGAAGCCGTACAGCATCAGTGAGTCCGGCGTTTGGCGTTGGGAGGTTTCCAATTCATTCATTGGGAATTACAGGCAGCGTACTACAGCGGGGAAAATTTGTGGAGGGCGGACGACCCTCGCCCCGCCCCTCAGACAGGAATACCGTTCCGACTGAGCAGATCGCGTGACAGGCGAGGACGCGGGTCCTCCATTAATCGATTACCTTCCGGTAACATTAATTTATTCAAATACTTACGGAGATTACCATCGTGGTTCAATGCTCCTTTGGTAAGTTGTCGCTCTACCTTAGCCACCCTATAATCATTGCACTCTGGTTTTACGATTCTCCTTCAGGTCCGGGTGGGCAGGTGCGGAGGCTTTTTCCGTGCCGTAATTCGTCACGTCGATGGTGAACGGTTTGACCATCCTTCGTGATCATCTGGCACCCGGCTATGCGAAAGCACCTGCAATTCGCCCTGATGGCTAGTTCCGTAGTCGCGACCTCCCTTTTATTCACAACGCCATACGTGCAAGCGGACGCCGCATCCGGTGGTGCTAGCGCGGTAATTACCAGCAGCACCGATGACAATGGCCGGAAAGTCTACGTCAATGAATCACTTCCGGCGGTTGCTACCAAGCGTTCCGAAGCGTCAGTTCGACGGACCTCGCTTGCGTTCTGGAGCGTTACTGAGCGCCGCTGGAAGCCAGTTCCTTCCGCCAACGTCCGGGCAGCGCGATCGGCAGCGGCCGAGGTGAACCATTATCTCGGGGAGCAACCCGGCCCGCCCACGGACTTTGTTCGCGGAAGGACGTTTTCTCCACAGGATATTGACGCCGCTATTGACCAAGCGGCCTCGCGGCACAACGTCGATCCCAACCTGGTCCGTGCGGTTATTAAGGTGGAGTCGAATTTCAATCCCAATGCGGTTTCGCGCAAGGGCGCAATGGGGCTGATGCAACTAATGCCGCAGACGGCACGGCAGCTAAAGGTGGCGAATCCGTTCGATCCGCAACAAAATGTCGATGCCGGGGTTCGTCATCTAAAGCAGCTCATGGAGAGCTACGGAGGCGACGTAAAGCTGACCTTGGCCGCCTATAACGCGGGCCAGGGAGCGGTGGCACGCAGCGCCGGGGTGCCGCATTTTGCCGAGACCCGCAACTACGTGAAGCGGATCACGCAACTGTATTACGGAGGATCGGACCCAGGTTCTCACTTCCTGGAAAGCCCCACCCATGATCCAATTCATGTGGAGAGGGATGGCCGGGGCGTGCTTCACATCAGTAACACGGAATGAGAGAGAACGCGCGTTTTAGGAATGAGTAAGTTCGCAGTCATCCCAGGTACACGTTTCTAGTTTTGCGATAGCGATTACGGGCTGTTCAATTGAAGAATTCACATCGAATTCAACGCGTGCTGCGCTGGAGTGCGGCTGTGTTTGTGCTGCTACTGCCGGTGATGGCTGCGCATGCCCGCGTGCACAGATCCGGAGCCTGGGCCGACTCGCAATTTGCCGCCGCTCAACGTATGCAGGAGGCATTGGAGGGTCGCACCATCGAGAGCCGGACTCGGCTCGACTACGAGCGCGTGATCAACGCCTATCGCCGCGTTTATTTGGGAGCCCCGACTTCTGGCCGGGCTGATCCCAGCGTGGTTGCCGCCGCGCAAATGACGGAGGAGATGGGACGACGCTTCAATGACTCCGACATTTTGCGCTCCGCTATCCAGCAATACGAATTTCTTCGCCGCGAGTATCCCGGCAGCAAGTTCCGCTTCGACGCGCTGTTCAGGATTGGCGAGGTCTATAAGGACGACCTCCATGACAGGGTTCGGGCCGACGCAACCTTTGAGGAATTCCTGCGGCGTTATCCGCGTAACCAGTTCGCCGAGGCAGCACGCCAGGCTCTGGCCGAACCAGCAAAGCCGCAAGCCAGCTTGAGATCGAAAGCAGCAAAGATAGGCCCCGACAAGGATTCCAAACATTCCAAGCCAAACTCGGACTTCGATTCTGATTCGGACAAGGATGCGGCCTCTGACAATTCGATCAACGAAACTGAAGCGGCTTTGCCTGCCAGCGGAAAGCCATCGCGAGTAATCGGAATCCGTCACTGGTCGACGCCAGACTATACACGGGTTGCGATTGATCTCGAACAGGGCGTGAAGTTCGAGTCGCAGCGAATCGATCACCCCGACCGCATCTTTTTTGATCTGCTGAATACCAAGCTCGACTCCAGGCTGACCGGTAAGACCTTCGACGTCAGTGATGGACTCCTGAAAGATATCCGCACCGCGCAATTTAAAACGGGAAGGACGCGCGTCGTGCTCGATCTGGATGAATTGTCCGAGTTTGATGCGTCGCTGCTGTCGAATCCGCCGCGGCTAATCATCGATATCCATAACAAAGATATCCACAGCAGCAGCATTCATAATGGGCCCGCTAACAAAGCCCCAATCGTGAAAGAGGTTGGAACGACGACCGAGGCCGCGGAGGGAGCGACGTCCTCAGACAAGACCGTGCAGGATTCCGCAGCGAATGCTGATGAAGCTGCGGCACTAACTGCGGTGGAGAAACCGGTCCGGCGCAATTCAGTGATAGTCAGCAACGGCGTAAAGAAAACTATCGTCGATGCGGACGATGATGCGCTGGCGGCGAAAGATCCTCTGGAAAAGGACAAAGACACGGCCGCTAAGCTCGACTCTCCCGGGATCGAACCTGGCAAAATTACGCCGGCCAGCGTCAATACAACTTCGAGCACGCCTTCGCCCTCCGACCACATCAAGAGCGGAAATGCCAAGAGTAAGCGAAAGATGGCAGTTGCCAACTTAGATGTTCGCGAGGCCCAACCGACCGCTAGTGGTGACCGTTCTCTAATTCGCGCGCTCGGACTGAAGATCGGGAAAATCGTAATCGATCCCGGTCACGGCGGCCACGACACCGGCACTATCGGCCCTAGCGGCCTGGAAGAAAAAAATCTGGTTCTCGACGTCAGTCGGCGTCTTGGCAAGCTGCTGCAAACCAGACTTGGGGCCGAAGTCATTTACACGCGCAAGGACGACACCTTCATTCCGCTCGAAACGCGAACCGCAATCGCGAACCAGGAAGCGGCGGACCTTTTTGTTTCTGTCCACGCGAACTCAAGCCATGACTCGGATGCCCGCGGAGTAGAAACTTACTATTTGAATTTCACCTCGTCTCCAGAAGCGCTCGAAGTGGCGGCACGCGAAAACGCGGTCTCGGAAAAATCGATTCACGAACTTCAGGATCTGGTGAAAAAGATCGCTCTGAAGGAGAAGATCGAAGAGTCGCAGGAGTTCGCCGCCGACGTACAGCGTTCGCTGCACACCGGTCTCGCTGCGAAGAACCCCGGCGTGCGCGACCGGGGCGTGAAAAAAGCTCCGTTCATCGTGCTCATCGGAGCCAATATGCCGTCGATCCTCGCGGAGATTTCTTTCGTGAGCAATCCAGGCGATGAACGCCGGCTGGAAACGGCCGATTACCGCCAGAAGATTGCCGAATCGCTCTACCGGGGCATCGCCAAATATGTCAGCGGGCTGAGTGGAGTCAAAGTCGCCAGCAAGATCGACAAAGGCGAGGGACAGTAGCGCGTCTTCCGAGTGTGCCCCGCTCTCACGCTGCCGAAATACTCCATTCGTATCAGGGCACGGCTTCAGCGATGCCGTAATGGCCGGTAGTTTAGGCGCGCCTTCAGGCGCTGCTGTGTGCAATATGACTTTGTTAGCGCCTGATACGGAACTCGTGCAGCATAAACCGGACTTTCACGGTTTTGATCTCATACGGCTTCGTGTGCACCGTGACCGTATCATTATGCATGGCAAGAGGAGCAGTCTCTCGCTCCATCAAATCGGTTTCTGACGCAGACTGCGCCCCCAGCGGAAGTTGGATGCTCACATTCGCTTCTTTCCCTTCCCACTCATAAAAGCGCAGGACCAGAGACTGATCGTCCTCCGACTTCTTGATCGCGGTCAGCACCACATTGTCCGGTTCAACATGCACAAACGAATGCTCGGCCGGAAGTGTTCCCTCATGCTTGTGCGGCTGCACAGAGGTCAGCTTGTAATTCAGCTCGTAACCACGACGCACGGTCTGCGCGTCCCGCCAATTTCCGGGGTGTGGATATAAAGAGTATGTAAATTCGTGATGACCTTCGTCGGCATGCGGATCGGGCCACTCCGGCGAACGCAGCAACGAAAGACGCAGCACATTGCCTTTTACATCGTATCCGTACTTGCTGTCGTTAAGCAGGCTGAACCCGTGTTTTGCATCCGAAAGATCGGCCCAGCGCTGCGCCGGGACTTCAAATTTGGCCTGCTCCGCTGGCGTATTCCGCGTGGTCGGACGTTCTATGGAGCCGTAGGGAATTTCAAAAGTGGCCTTGTCGCTATGTGCGCTTAATGGGAATGCCGCCTTCAGGAGAATGTGTTTCTCGTGCCACTCAGCCTGCATCTTCACATCGACTCGCGGCATGCCGGCATACATGGTGATGTCTTGCACGAAGGTGGAATTCTGGAAATGCTTCTTGACGCGGATCACGGCGCGGAGCGGCCCACCTTCAATCAGCTTTACGTCATCAGCTTTATCCAAATCCCAATGTTGTTTCTCGAAATCGGCATCGATGTTCCAAGCGTCCCATTTTTGGGGTTTGTCATGGAACGCCTGCAAGAGGTTTCCACAAACGAATGTCCTCGGACCGCCTGAATCGGTTCCCGATGGAGCTAGCGCTTCCGTCTGATTTCGCAGATCGAGAAGGCTGGTGACGCATCCGGTTTGCGGATCGACTTTGATTTGGATGTAGGCATTTTTCAGCGTGTCGCCGGATGCCTCGACGACTTGGCCATTCATCGCAGAGCCATCACGCTTCGCTGCCGGCCGCACAAAATAAGTCTGGTACCCAAGTGCTGGTGTATCCGCGAGGATGAGCACGTGCGCGCGGTTCGTGGCTGAGTCCATCGCCAGCAACTGGGACTGAACTCGGTGGCCTGACGCGTCGGCTACGTCAACCTGTTCAGCGTGGGCAGGAAGTTGCACCTCGGCTTCAACCACCTCAGTTCGCGGCCAGGAAAGAGAATTGAATACCACGATCGGCACACCATCGCCTTGGGTATTGATGTGAGCAAGGATCTCGTCGAGCGCACCGTCCGTAACCTCCTTGGCGGAGCGGGCAACGTCTTCCAAATTTCGTTTGGCGTCGAGATAATTCACCGCGATTCCGGAGCCGGGCATCACGTCGTGAAAATGATCGAATAGTAGGTTCTTCCAAGCCAGCTCGAACTGATCTTGAGGGTACGTGCGGCCGAGGAGCGAACCTAGCGAAGCATACTTCTCGGCATCGAGCATCCGTTCCTCATCACGCCGGATTCGTTGTTTCGTGTCCGCTTGCGAAGTGTAGACCCCGCGGTGATATTCGAAATAGAGTTCGTCTTTCCACGTAGGGACTTTGAGGTTTGGAAGCTCCTGGTTCAGGTCTGCGAAAAATTCCTTAGCAGTGCTGAAGTCAATCTTGGGGAAGACCGTGTTGGGATCGCGAAGACGATTCGCCTGATCCAGCATGGTGCGGGTCGGGCCGCCGCCATGGTCGCCGATTCCGTACAAGTAAAGCATCTGCGGCGAGTCGGTGACTCGGCTTCCGTAAATTAGCGGAGCATAGGACGCCAAATCCTTCGTCATCTGCTCGGGTTCGAAATCATTGGCATACTCGTGCGGAAAGTAAGTTAGGAGACGGCTCCCATCCGGCGCTTCCCACCAGAACAAGCGGTATGGGAACTTTGTGTAATCCGTGGCCCACAGCAGCTTGCTGGTCACAAAATAATCGATGCCAGACTTCTTGTAGATTTGCGGGAGCTGCCAGTTGTATCCAAATGAATCGGGATTCCAGCCGATCTTGATGTCGGCGCCGAAGTTCTTCTGAAAATACCGCTTGCCGACCAGAATTTGCCGCACCAGCGACTCGCCGTCCGGCATATTCAGATCGGGCTCGACCCACATGCCGCCGATAACCTCCCAGCGGCCTTCTTTTACACGCTGCTTGATCTGCTCGAACATGTCGGGATATTTCTCCTGCATCCACTCATAAGTTCGCGCCGATGACATTGTGAATTTGAAATCTGGATACTCGCGCATCAAATCCAGCACACTTTGAAACGTGTTGCGCACGACCTCAACTGTTTCCGTCCACGGCCACAACCAGGCCATGTCAATATGAGAGTTCCCGACAGCCCGAACTGTGAATTGTTTCAGCCACGCATTTAAGGGTTGCAGGTTGCTCTGCGCCTGACGCAGCGACGCATCGAAGCCCGCCTGATCATTCTTTTCGAGCGGCGAGAAATCGATAGCTTTGACCGCCGCATCGAGCTGCTGCTGGCGTTCCGCCCGACCCTCTTCATACGCCGTGATCATGGGACGTGCCGCCAGGATTTCCATTCGCAGCATCGCCGGATCCGGCCGGGTAGTCGGAGGCTCGATCCTCAACTGAGCGTGATGGAACTGCGTCTCGACCTCAGGAGCATCGATCCGCACCGCGATCAGAAACTTCTGACCCGGCTGGGCGTTCTCGGTCAGCGTTATCGGCTGCTGCATATCGTCATCCCCTCGCGACACCAGCCCTCCGTTCGAGAACACCGCGATCGTTACTGGCCCTTTGTTGTTCCACGCAAAGTCGAATCGAAGGTCCAACTTGATGCGGGCGCCCTGCACTGCATAGCCGTTGATCTTGTCGGTGATCTCGATCCAGCGGCGCAGCACGCGAGATCCGCTGGACCATTTGTCCCCCACTTTCACTGTCTCCCAGGCTGAATCATCAAAAGCCGAATCCTCAGGATGTGGTACGTCCGAATGGAAGCGCCATTCCGGCAGTGGGAGAGTGGTGAGCGATTCCAGACGGTCCAAAGTTGGCTTGTAGGTATCAACAGTTTTCTGGCTGGAAACCGGCTGTTGCGCAGAGACTGGGTTGACTGTTACGAGTGCCAGAAGCGCACAAATGATCCATCGCTTCACCGGACAATCCTCCTTCGTTGATTCGGGAATAAGCGAATGAATAGGGTAACCCATTACGAACTGTCGTCCCGGGTAAAGCGAGGGATCCAGGTGTTGGCCCGCCATGGCGATACCGTTGGTGCAGGCACTAACCCAGATCCCTCGCGTTGCTCGGGATGAAGAAGTATGACTTAGTCCGCAATATATCTGGTAGCTTCCAACCCTAGCCTCCGGCAATTGCTCCTATTACGAGCAAGGGTTCCGCGCCTGACACGATGGCGTGGGGCAGGGGAGCATCGGGCGATTCGTGAGAGAGATCCTCCTCGCAGGCGAAGAATCTCAGAAACGGCCGGCGTTGCTGCGTGACATGGTCACGGATCGTACCGCGCAACATCGGGTAGGCGCCTTCGAGGGCGTCGAGCACCGACCGCAAGGTGACTGGGCCCTCGACCTCAATTGTAACCTCGCTCCCTACGTGCGCCAGGGTTCGCAGATGTTGTGGAAGTATCACTCGGATCATACTAGTTTGATCATTTCAGCGATCACGGCAGCGTCTGCACCTCGACCGAGAGCACCCCGGGAAGATCGCGCACGATCGGAGCCCAACTATCTCCGGCATCGGCTGATGCGTATACCTGGCCGCCGCTTGTGCCGAAATAAATGCCGCACTTGTCGAGCGAGTCGACTGCCATGGCGTCACGCAATACGTTCACGTAGCAGTTGCTCTGCGGCAGGCCTTTAGTTAATGCTTCCCAATCGTTTCCGCCACTGCGGCTGCGGTAAACGCGCAACTTGCCCTCGTGCACATAATGTTCCGAGTCGCTCTTGATCGGGACCACGTAAATCGTCTCTGGCTCGTGGGCGTGAACGTCGATCACGAAGCCGAAGTCAGTCGGCAAGTTCCCGCTAACTTCTGTCCACGAATCGCCCGCATTGTCGCTGCGCATAACATCCCAATGTTTCTGCATAAACAACACACCTGGCCGCTTGGGGTTCATGGCGACGTGGTGAACGCAATGCCCGATCTCAGCTGTAGGATCAGGGATGTATTGGGAACGCAGTCCCTGATTGATCGGCTTCCATGACTTGCCGCCGTCATCGGTACGAAAAGCGCCCGCGGCTGAAATGGCGATAAATATCCGCTGGGGATTACTCGGATCCAGGATCACGGTGTGCAGACACATGCCGCCTGCGCCCGGCTGCCACTTGGGGCCGGTGCCGTGGCCGCGCAATCCGGGGAGTTCTTTCCAGTTCTGCCCACCGTCCGTGGAGCGGAACAGCGCGGCGTCTTCGACTCCGGCATAAACCGTGTCGGGGTCGTTGAGCGACGGCTCCAGATGCCAGACTCGCTTGAATTCCCAGGGGTGCTGCGTTCCGTCGTACCACTGATGAGTGGTGAGAGGCGCGGCGGAGGCGTCATAAGCAAACTTATTGCTATCGGTTTTTGGCGGGCCAGGCGCAGCTGCTTCTCCGGGCGGCGTCCCCGGTTGATGCCAGGTTTTGCCTCCGTCATCAGAGCGCTGCATGATCTGCCCGAACCAGCCGCTAGTTTGCGACGCGTAAACACGGTCGGGATCAACCGGCGATCCCTTCATGTGGTAAATCTCCCAGCCCGCAAAATGGGGGCCGCTCACGTCCCACTTCTCGCGCTTACCATCCGAGCTCAGAATAAATGCGCCCTTGCGCGTGCCAACCAGTACCCGTACCTTGCTCATTGCTTACCCTCTCCTTTTGTAAATTTCGCTTCCACTCGAACTTTGTTACTCGCGGATGTTTGTTTATCAGGCCTCAGATGACCAGTGGCTGCAGCGCCCGAACCCGAACGATTTCGTTTTTGAGGCTTTCAGTTTAAGCTTTTTCGAATTGCTGCGAAACTCAACTTCGCCGACCGAAGCCGGATGTCAGTGCGCATCGGTCGGCGCAGCCGTGCCGTCAGACCAATTGGGTACCGGAATCAGGAACACAGTTACTGGCTCGGGAGCGCCCTGAAATTGTCCGGCAAGCATAACCGGAGAGCCGGGCAGATCTGCTCCCCAGGCGGCGCCCTCTGTAAGGGGAGCGTAAATCATCAGATGGCACAGGTTATGCCCGTCCTCATCGGTAAGGTACGCGTGCTTCGACATCATGTAACTCATCGCTCCGGGTTCCAGGGTGGGAAGTTCTTTTCGATTAAGCGCGGCTTTCAGGTTTTCCATGATTTGTGTTTTGGAAAGTCCGGCCAGCACCAATTCTGTCCGTTTGATCGTAAGCGGCAGGATGGATCGCGCGGCCGCTGGATTGAAGCAGAGCGGCCCGCGCAGCTTGGGGTTCCAAAACTCCGGATGGTCAGACGGAGACATCCACGCTCGTTCGACGACACACACGAAACCATTCTTGCCTTCAACTGCTGTCTCGTAGCCATGCCGTCCGAGAACCATGACCTTGGCGTCGCGTGAAATCGATTCCGGAGCCGCGCTACGGGCCAAAGCTATCTCGGCGTTGCGATCCGTCATCAGGTATTGGTCAAGCGGAGCCATGTTGGGATAGGAAGCTTTGGCGTCCTGAGCATGGGCTTGCCAGGACGCGCCCAGCATGACCGCCAGCGCCAAGGCTCTCAATATCGTTCTCTCAGTCAGATTTCCGTTCATTGATCGCTCCTGACGGAAGGATTCGAAATGTGAGCCTGCGCCGTGGGAAGCATCCATTGGCGCAGGCTCGGTTGCTATCGGTCTCGCTGCTTCATGAGCTCTACGCAGCCTTTTGCAACTGGCCACGCATTTGCTTCATGAACTCGCGCATTTTAGCGATGTGACCGGGCGAGCGCTTGTCCATCCAAACCTCAAAGCGCTGCGCGGCCTTTTCCATATGCGCGAGGAACTGCTTGTTGCCCCATTGTTCACGTCCTTCGGCGATGGTTGGCTTGATCCGCTCCCAGACCCCGAAGAACTCCCCGGTGGTTTCGAAGAACAGGTCCTCGTGAAGCAGACCGTAGTTGAGCAAAGCGCAGGTCTGTTCCCAGTAGCTTGCCACCATCATGAAGTTGGTGCCGCCTTCTGTCCCGGGCGCAGCGACTCGCATCGCGTCAGGCCAGGTGTCGGCGAAGTAGCTCTTGAAGAACCAGTCGCGGGCCTGCCGAAGCCGGGCCTCGCGGCGCTGTTCAAAAACCTGCAGGTGGAGTTGCGCTTGTTCGTGCGTGGGTGCTGTTGCCATTACGTTTGTCTCCTTAGAGTTTTTTATTATGTTTTCGTGAATCGACTGGGTTGAGCTTCGCTGTCATTCTTCCTGCTTCTTTTATAGACTGCGATTCGTCGCCTTTGGCTTGGGCTCCGGGATAATTTTGTTCATCCTGAAAACTAGGCAGCCTCGCAGTTGATCATCCATGGTATCCCGAAGCGATCGACTACCATGCCAAAACGGGGAGACCAGAATGTTTCCTGGATCGGCATTTGCACCGTCCCGTTCTCTGCTAATGCCTGAAACTTGCGTTCTGCTTCCTCCGAGTCTTTCACATGGAGTGCCACCGAAAAGCCCTGAGGTTTCTGATAGTGTTCCGGTGGAGCGTCGTAACCCATCAATGTTTCGTTGCCGATGGTTAAGGCGGCATGAAGGACCTTATTGCTCCATTCAGATGGTACTTGGTCCCTCATCGGCGAGTTCGCGTGAGTGAGTATGGTCACGATCTTGCCGCCCAGGCATTGTTCGTAGAATTTAAACGCGGCTTCGCATTGGCCGTTGAACGTGAGATGAGAATTCAATTTCATGGTGTTCTCCTTCGGTTTGTTTCAATAATGTTTGGGTTGACCGATTTATCGAAACGAACTCACTAAGCCCGAGCCAAACCCGGCTGCTTCTTCTTCGCCAGCTGCTTTCCTAATTCGCGATGATGTTCGATGGCCTCACTGGGATTGAAATCCTCAAGCTCGAACACCTGGCGAATTTCGATCTCGCCTTCCGCGTCCTCGCCATGCGGAGCAGGCGCGCGCTTGGCCCACTCAATCGCTTCTTCCCTGGACTTTACCTGGATCAACCAATAGCCGCCAATCAACTCCTTGGTCTCGGCGAAAGGCCCGTCGATCACAGTACGCTTGCCTCCTGAGAACTTAATCCGCGCGCCCTTGGAGCTCGGGTGCAGCCCGGTGAGATCGAGCAGCACGCCGGCTTTCATCAGCTCGTCATTGTATTTTGCCATTGCCGCGAGGAGATCTTCACTCGGCATTTTGCCGGCTTCGCTGTCTTTGTTGGATTTAACCATCATCATGAATCGCATAATTCCTCCATGTGTGTTTCTGAGTTCTTAGATTGTGGCCTCTAGTCGGTCGGCAGACCGTGAATCTCTACTACCGGCCGAATCTCGACCGTACCTTTGCGTGCGCCCGGAATGCGTCCGGCAATATCAATCGCTTCGTCGAGATTTTTGGCTTCGACCATGAAGTAGCCGCCGAGCTGTTCGCGAGTTTCGGCGAACGGACCGTCAGTCACGAGGCGTTTGTCATCGCGTACGCGCACACTGGTCGCTGTCGATACCGGCTGCAGCGGGGAAGCGGCCAGAAACTGGCCATTCGAACTGAGAGTATGCGCGAGCTGTGTCGACTCCCCGTAACAATGCTGGCGCTCGGACTCGGTCCAGACCTGCTCGTCAGCATAAATCAGCAACATGTACTTCATTTGTGCGCCTCCATTGGTAAGTCGAACGGAAATGGCATAAATCGACACCCCGTTCGAAAAAATTTTACAATCAGATATGCCACTGGATGCAACCAAGGCCGTCGAAGCACTTTATCGCTCCGATTGGGGCCGGATCGTCGCCACGCTGATTGGCCTTATCGGCGACTTCGATCTCGCCGAAGAGTCTGCGCAAGAAGCATTTGCGGCAGCTGTGGATCAATGGCGAGTTTCGGGCGTTCCGGAGTTCCCGCGCGCGTGGATCGTCCAGACGGCCCGGCACAAGGCCATCGACCGCATCCGGCGCAATGCGCGGTTCGAGGAAAAACTTGAATCATACGCCACCTCCGGCATGGTCCGCACTATCGAAGAGCCGGACTACGACACCAGCGAAATTCCCGACGATCGCCTGCGCTTGATTTTCACCTGTTGCCATCCCGCGCTCGCGCTGGAGGCGCAGGTGGCGCTGACGCTTCGAACTTTGTGCGGCCTCGAGACGGACGAAATAGCGCGAGCGTTTTTGGTGCCTGAAACGACTATGGCGCAGCGGCTGGTTCGCGCAAAGCGTAAGATCCGCGACGCCGGCATTCCGTATAGTGTACCCGAGACGAACGAGATGGCAGCCCGTCTCGACGCGGTGTTGACCGTGATTTATCTGGTCTTCAACGAAGGCTACGCAGCTACTCGGGCTGGACCGCTGGTGAGGACAGCCCTTTGCGCAGAAGCCATCCGCCTGGGTCGCTTGGTGAGATCACTGATAAAGCCGCAGGCACCGGCGGAGGCGACTGCGCTCGTCGCCTTGATGCTGCTGCACGATGCACGACGTGATGCCCGTATTGACGACGCTGGCGATCTCGTAGTTCTCGAAGAACAAGATCGCGGCCGTTGGGACCAAAGTCAGATTGCGGAGGCGCTGCCTCTTGTCGAAGAGGCTCTGAGTGGCAGGCCTGGTCCGTTCGCGCTGCAAGCAGCAATCGCAGCCGTGCATTGTCAGGCGGCCCGACCCGAAGACACCGATTGGCCGCAAATTGTCCGTCTCTATGATCTGCTTGAGCGCGTGCAGCCTTCTCCTATCGTCTCGTTGAACCGCGCCGTGGCTGTGGCTATGGTGAATGGCCCACCGCCAGCACTCGTCTTGATTGATCAATTGGCCGCAACCGACGATCTCGCCGACTATCACCTGCTGCACGCGGCGCGTGCCGATCTGCTGCGGCGCCTTGGTTCACCAGTAGAGGCGGCGAAGAGTTACCAACGGGCCCTCGCGCTGGTTACCAACGACAGCGAACGCCGATTCCTTGAGCGTCGGTTGCGGGAAGTCCAGTCGTAGCCTGCATTTGTCGGCCCGGGCCAAGGGACAAGTTGTCCCGCCGTACGGGCGAACTACTTATCCCTCTTCATTTCATTGACTTATACCCCATGTCCCAACGCGTAGAGGACAATCTGTCCCCGCCGAAGTAACTCCAAACTCCAGCTAAATAATTGATAACAAGCAGGTTGTATAAGCCTAGCTTTGGTACTTGATCTGCATCAAGACAACCGAAGTAGTTCAACTTCTGAGGAGTGTTCACGTGCGTATGAAGAACCAAATCGGATGGCTGGCTCTGGTAACGGCGCTGGTCTACGAAGTCGTCCAAGTGATTCCCCCAAGGGTTTTTAACCACGCTGTCTCCGTTATTGCCTCGGCAGTATGGGGCAGCTGACAGCATGACAAGTCATGGGAGTGATTGGAGCGACCCATCAATGAAGCCAGGAAAACCATCTACCGAAAAATGGAAGAGCATCCGGAAGACGCTTTTGCATCTTGCAATTCCGGCACTCTTCGCCACGGCGAGCTTTGCAGCCTCGCCCCCACAACTTCGCGACCTGAAGTCCGGCGTAGCAAATCATGCCAGCAAGGTTGCCAAAGACGTCGATCGTCGTCACCCCAACGCCATGGTTGACGTGATCGTACAGTTCAGGGTCACGCCTCGCGCCATGCACTACCAGAGAATGTCGGCTCGCGGCGCCACGGTTAAGACCCGGCTGCACAGCATCAAAGCCGCTGCTTTCAGAATTCCGGTCTCCGAGCTGGCAAAGCTGGAGCAGGATCCCGATGTTTTGTATATCACGCCGGATCGCCCGGTTAGTCTGAAGAACACTTACGAGAGCTTCGCGTCAGCTGTGGAAGCAGATGTAGCTGCACAGCAATACGGCCTCGACGGCACCGGAATCGGAGTTGCGGTGATTGATAGCGGCATCGCCGATCACAAGGACTTTCGCAACGCCAGCGGCACCCGCGTGGTGCACAGCGAAAGCTTTGTCGCAGGAAATACCTCCGCCGTCGACGCCTACGGACATGGCACACACGTCAGCGGCATTATCGGTGGCAACGGCTCAGCATCAGGCAGCGGATCTGGTTATTCCGCAGCCATCGTGGGCATGGCTCCGAATGTGAACCTCATCAACCTTCGCGTTCTTGATCAAAACGGCGCCGGTACCGACAGCCAGGTGATCGCTGCTATTCAGCGAGCCATCCAGCTCAAGACCCAATTCAACATCCGGGTCATCAATCTTTCGCTGGGACGGCCGGTATTCGAAAGCTACACTCTCGATCCTCTCTGCCAGGCTGTAGAACAAGCGTGGCAAGCCGGGATCGTGGTCGTGGTGGCTGCGGGAAACAACGGACGTGACAATTCCATGCACACCCACGGCTTCGCCACGATCGGCGCCCCGGGCAACGATCCGGCCGTCATCACGGTGGGCGCTACCCGAACACTGGGAACTGCCACCCGGGTAGATGATGCAATCGCAAGCTACAGCTCTAAAGGCCCGACCTTACTGGACCACGTCGTCAAACCCGATGTCGTCGCTCCAGGGAACCGCGTTGGCTCCTTGCTGGTCAAGAACAGCACGCTCGACCTCGCTAATCCGAGTCTCGAGATCGCTCCCACCGGAACCTGCGCTCTGGCCTGCACCACCCAGTACTTCCGGCTGAGCGGGACCAGCATGGCGACACCAGTGGTCAGCGGCGCAGTGGCGCTCATGCTGCAAAAAGATCCGACGCTGACACCGGATACGGTGAAAGCTCGCATCATGAAGACGGCATGGAAAGGGTTTGGCGTCTACAGCAACTCCTACGACGTCTTCAATAACGTTTACGACAACGAGTACGATCTCTTCACATACGGCGCAGGGTATCTCGACGTTGATCAGGCATTGGCAAACACTGATGTCGCTAACGGTGTGGCGCTGTCTCCAACGGCCACCTTCGATCCAGTAGCGAAAACGGTCACCATAGTCAACACCAACTCCGTGACTTGGGGCACCTCAGTCGTTTGGGGCAACTCAATCGTTTGGGGCACTTCTATCATCTGGGGCAATTCGGTGTTGAATGCGAACTCGGTAGTTTGGGGCAACTCCGTCGTGTGGGGCAATACCGTGGACCAAGGCTTCAGCGTGGTCTGGGGTAACAGCATAATCTGGGGTAATTCGACAGCAACTTCGGCCTACAGTGATGGCCAGGACGGAGAAAACTAGCCATGACACAACTCTCGGCAAAAACCAAAATACTTGTCGGGCTCGTGGTTCTGTTCGGCATCGGGATTCTCGTCCAGGTGCCGCTCACTTGGGGACACCCGGCTTACGCACGCTTCACCGGGACCTTCTTCGTCGCCCTCTTCGCAGCGCGGCTGAAAGTCTCGCTACCACGGCTTAGCGGATCGATGTCGGTGAACCTGCCGTTCATCCTTCTGGCTCTCAGCGAACTCAGCTTGGCTGAGGCGCTTCTGATCACCGCCGCGTCAACCTTGGTGCAGTGCCTCTGGTCTGACAACAGTCAGCAGAAGCCCATCAAGATTCTATTCAACGTAAGCGTAACCCTGATGGCAGCCCAGGCTGCATGGTTTACGATGCAGGCAACGGCGCCAAATTCCGGACTTGGTCTCGCTCTGGGCGCACTGGCCTACTTGCTGGTCAACACCGTTCCAGTTGCGGGCATCATCGCACTCACCGAAAGCGGCAACCTGTTCGGAATCTGGAGACGGATCCTGCAACTTACGTTTCCTTATTTCGTTCTGGCTGCGGGCGTTGCGGGCCTGGCCAAACTGGCCACGCATGCCTTCGCCTGGTACATCCCGCTGCTTATTTTGCCGCTGATGTTTCTGGTGCAACGCTCTTTCACGGTCTACTTCCAAACTATCCGTGACACCACGGAACAGAAGAGTGCTTACGCCATGGCCGCAACAAGCCGGGGTTAACGTACTAGAAGTCGAAAGACTAGCCGGCCAGGTTTCAAAAACCTGGCCGGCATTTTTTGGTCTGCGTTACCGCTGTCGATTGCGATTATCTGATTGCCCTACAACTAACGGCCGCTAGCAGCACCCGTGGAAACAGCAGCGGGCGCGGTGATCTCGACGGAGTCCGGTTGGGTCCAGACCGCCTTTCCGCTGCTGAGGTCAACGCGGTTCATAGTCGCCTTCATATGGTGACGATCTACCTCGACAAGCAAGTAATGGTAGTTGATGTCTTTGCTTTGGAAAGGGTCGGTGGCGGCGCGTTCGATAGGATACGCGTGAGCTCCTGCGCCACCTAGAACAAAATAGTGAACGCCGCCGTGCTCATGACGTTCGTAGTTGTGTACGTGTCCGGAGAGAACCACGAAACGGGCGGCGGTATTTTGCTGGCGGGCTTCCAACTCCTTTGCCAGCGCTTGTTCAGGTGAGCGAGATGAGTGTCCTCCTCCGAACTTCTTGGCATCCGAAGAGCTTGTGTACGGAGGATGGTGGAGAACGATGAAGACGAAGTCAACATCCACAGGGAGCGTATCCAGTGCCTGCTTTAACCATTGCCCTTGCGGACCGGAGGTTTCATCAAGTGAGCTGTCGAGTACCAGCATCATGGTATTGGCCGCGCGGACGGAATAATAGCGGCTGCTCTTCAGGTCAGGAAAACGCTGGAAATAATTTTCCAGCGCGACGTTTTCGTCTCCATGCAGATCGTGATTGCCCAAAGCCGGATAGACAGGAATCTTCTTATCGCGCCAAATACTGGTCTCGGCGTCCCAAACCCTCCAGTCATCCATGTCATTGCCGTTGTACACAATGTCTCCGCCGAAGGAGATAAATGCCGGGTTGACCTCCGCGATGGCTTGCACCAGCGCCTGGCGGACAGGCGGGTTCGCCGCCTGCGTGTCTTTGGGATCGTGGAAGCGCGAATCTCCATAGGCGACGAAACGGAACGGAGTGCTTACTTGCAATTGCAGGGCAACCGGCTGTGTCTGCGGCGTCTGCATCTGCGAGTGGGAACGCGTGCAGGCGGCACAGCCAAGAAAAACGAGGACAACCGACAATCTTTGGCAGGTCTTCATTTACTTTCCCACCACCAACACTTCAAACTGTCCCGACTCAGCAGTCGACAAAAACAATTGGTGTGTTTTGGGATCGAGCGCCGAGGTCTTGGCCCGAGGCAAAGTTTTCACAGTTTCGATCATGGAGTATTTGTCTGGGCTGTCCTGGTGAATCACAGTGACGGTGCCTTCACCGTTCGAATTGAAAATCAGCCTCGTCTCGACATCGAAGGCGGTGGCATCCACATGATCGCCTATAGGGAGAGCAGTGATAATTTGACCGGAGTCAGCATTCATCACGGCCATGACTCTGCTGCGGCAACCGAGAAACAGTCTGCGATTGGCCGGGTCCATCGCCATGCTCGAAGGTGACGCACAAGGCGCCGTGGGCCAGCGTTGTTCGACTTTCAAGGTACGGGAGTTGATCTTCAGCACCAAGCTTTCGTCTTCAAGATTATCGTAGACGTAGCCTTTGCCATCTGCTGCCGCGTACTCGGGACCGCCTCCTAGATCGATCGTGCCCGCCACTTTTCCATCCTTCGCCTCGATCACGGTAGCACTGTTACTTCCGCCGTTAAAGGCGAAAACCCTCGAGGTTGCGGGATCATAGATGATGGCGTCGGGCTTCTTTCCGGTAGGCACTTCTGCAATCGTCTTCAGAGTTTTTAAGTCGAAAATCGTGACCGTAGAAGACTGCCCGTCGCTGACGAATCCGCGCCCGATTTCCGCGGCGACCGCTATGCCATGCACGCCGAGGGTGTTTTCGATTTTGCCGACAATGGCGCCTGAGTCCAAATCGAGCACTTCAACTTGGGTGCCGTGAGAAACGTACAGGCGGCGGGCGCCGTCATCGACTGTGAGATAGTCCCAACTACCCTGACCGGGAATTGGAATTTTCTTGATCACGCTGTAGTTACCGTTAGATGAGGTGGATGCACCCAACAAAATGAAGCATGCGAACAAGATTAAGGCAATCTGTGATGTTGAAAATAACGTCCCGCGTCGATCGGCCACCAGAAAGTTCCTTTCAGTTCAGAATTCGAAGCGAAGCATAAATTGAATCTGCCGCGGTAAACCGGTACCAGTATTCGGGGAAGCCGCATTGTCGTTGTTGTTGTTGAAATTGTTGGTCGAAGTGATCTGACCGAGATTTCCCGCCGGTTGAAGCGTCCACGCCGAACCGACCTGGACATAGTTAAACGCCAGGTTTCCAGTGTTGGGGTCGCCTAACTGAACGTGATTGAAAATGTTGAATACCTGGACACCGAACTCGGTCGAAACACGCTCGGTTATTTTAGTCGTCTTCGTCAGAGCCATGTCGATCTGCCATGCGGCCAGCGCCCGAATCAGACCATTCGGAGCGTCGCCGAACCGGCTCACGAGACCGTAAGAAGCGTAGGGAACCCCGAATTGATCTGTCCCTGCCGCGAGCGGCGGTGGGGCAAATGCCGCAGGATTGATCGGGATCGTGTGATTCTGCACTCCTCCCGGCAGCAATATAGGAACTCCGGGAACAAGGTCAGGGCGCTGGGTGGTTTGGTCGTTGCCGTCCGGGAGCTGTGTCGGCGAGATGTTCATCGTGATGGTAAGCGGATGGCCAGTATGCCAATGACCAAGGCTGCTGAAGGTCCAGCCGCCGACAATGTTCCCCAACACACCGCCTTCATTCAAGTATGTTTTCCCCGGTCCAAAGGGTAATTGGTAAACCGCATCCGCCGTAAAATTGTGACGAATGTCGAAGATGCTAGGTCCAAAGTCGCACTTGAGGCAATTCACGTTTTCTGGCCCATTCGATTCTCCTCCGCCAACCGAACCGTCATTAATGGAATGGGACCACGTATAGCGAGTTTGGAAAGAGAGGCCGTTCGTGAACCGCCGTTCCAAACTTAACATCAGCGCTTCGTAGGTGCTGGCGCCGATATCGGATTTGTAGTCGACAGAGCCGTAGGGATCGCCGCCGGGATAATACTGATCCAGCGTACGCGTGCAATTTCCTGTGCTATCCGGCGGGGTGATGCAGAAGTTGACGCCTCCGCGAGAAAACAATCGCACGCCGTGTGACCCAAGATACTGCGCCGACGCTAGAAAATTGGCGGGCAATTCGCGATCAATGGTAAGACCCCAGGTTTCGACGTAAAGATCGCGGCGTCCTTGCCGCTGTAACGCGCGCGGCTGTTGAAGGTTTGTAACGTTGCCTCCCAGCGCACTCAGGTTTGGGGTTGTCTGCTGATAAGCCGGCAAAAGCGGCGTGCCTGGACCGGATGGGTCTAGATTGACAAATGCCGTGTAACGATCGCTCTCTAAGCCGGCGTTCAGGTCGTCATTCTGAGCGGCACCGTGGTAAATGCCGAAACCCGATCGAATCACTGTCTTTCCGCCAAAGACACTCGGAGCCCAGGCAAAGCTGACACGAGGATCGAAGTTCCGGTAGTCGGGATTATAGAGAGCGGGATTTGTTGGACAAGGAGGGGTGTTGATGGGTGTGGGAAAGGGGCCGTTCGTCGAGCCTGAGCCCAGACACACTCCATGAAATTGATTGAGATCGAAGACCGTGGTGCGATTGTCGGCCTCGTGGGCAACGCCGTAATATTCCCAGCGCAGTCCCAGGTTGAGGGTCAAAGTTGGAGTTACCTTCCACTCATCCTGGAAATAAGGCATGTAAAAGGTGCGTCGATATTTGTGGCAGCACCAGGGGGCGGTAAAAGCAATTTGATAAAGCGACGCATTGACAAAGCCTGTGTTCAAAGCGCCGGAGTTATCGGCGAAATAGAGGTTGTTATCGGCGGTCTTGCCTTGATTCAGACGAACTCGGCGGATCTCCATGCCCGTCTTGAATGTGTGACGACCGTGCATCCATGTAAGGTTGTCGATTACCCCGTAGGTCGTGCCCACTTCGTGATCCGCGTTATCGTCGTTGATCGTGGCCCAGTCGTTGGTGTGAACGGCATAGGGAAGCGGGCTTGCCTGCGGGTTTATAAAGGGAGCCCGGTTCACGAAAACCTTGACCTCGTTCAGAACGGTCGGAGAAAAAGTCCGCTGAAGGGCCAGGAAATAATTTGCGGGATGGTTGATGGTTTGGATTAAGTCGTATGGCACGCTATTGCTGTTGGTGCCACTGACCAGGCTGATGTCGCGCTGTGCTCGTCCATACAACGTGGTTTTGTCGTTAATTTTGTAATCGATTCGCGCGAGCCACGTGTCTTCATGGACCGTAGTGGGCGCAGGCGCCGTGAACTGATCGGAGTCAGGCAAGCCGTTGCTGGTCTGGTCGACGAATGCGCCGTCAGGATAAACGAATACCGGATTGCAGTTCCCGATGGAACCGGTTGAGGCACGCCACGGGAAAGCTTGAAGGATGGAGCACATCTGTGGCGATTGAGCCAGCGTCTGCTGTTGAATGGAGGGTGACGGAACGAGCACGCGTGTCGTCGCGCCTCCGTACTGGCGAAGGCCCTCATAGTTCAGGAAGAAAAACAATTTATCCTTGACGATGGGGCCACCAAGGCTCATTCCATACTGTCCAAAACGAAAAGGAGGAACGGCGGGATTGCCATTAATATCAAAGTCATTGAAGTTTCGCGCATCGAAAACCGAGTTTCTCAAGTAGCCAAAGAGCGAGCCGTGGAACTGATTAGTGCCAGACTTAGTGACCACATCGACTTGGCCGCCAGATTGGGTGCCGTACTCCGCATCATACAAAGCGCTGCTTACACGGTACTCCTCGATCGCGTCCTGTGAAATTTGTAAACGGGTTTGCGACTTTTGAGCCTGTTCCTGAATCCCGCCCGCATCGACGCCGTCAAACTGAAAGTTGTTATCGTCTCTGGCGCGGCCCGCGAAGCGAATGGTTCGCTGATCACCACCTCCATCATCTTGAGCGAAAGGCGCGAGAAGAGTGAAACTTGCCCAATCGCGTCCGTTGTTGGGAAGGTTCAGGATCTGATCTGTAGTGATGACCGTGGATGCTTCAGCTGAACTGCGCTCTACGGGAGCGGCCGTGGCTGTGACTTCGACCTTTTCGGCATTCGCACCAACTTCCAGCCGCACGTCTAACGTGTGCGTCTCCCCAACCCGCAATACAACGTTTTCGGTCACGTGCATTTTGAACCCGATATCCTCAACTGTCACCGTGTAGCGACCGACCGCCAGGCCGGGAAAGCGGTAGTAACCCTTCGAATTTGTCCGCTGTTCCTCCTTAATTCCTGTGTCAACCTCCAGAGTCACGACCTTAGCCCCAACGATCGTAGCCCCGCTGGGATCAATTACTGTGCCTTCAAGCACCGCCCGATCGACTTGGGCGAACAACGACGATGTGGTGAGTAGACCGAACAAACAGGCGACGATAATGAATGCACCGTACCTCGAAAGCATGCCGGACCTCCCATGTCAACTTCAGCGAACAAACAGTTTTCCCGCCGGAGTTGTGATTGCTGATGATTCGCGATTCTAGGAAGGCCTTGTGAAGCCGATGTTAAAGGAATGTTAAAAGTTTTTCAGACTGCGCTTTCCGCTCGCACCCGTTTTACTCTCTAGTGGTTAGTATGTACCCCCAACGTATGAAACTGCTCGTTGTGGACGATGAGCCTCGAATGCTCGAATTGCTTCGGCGAGGACTGACCGAAGAGGGGCACGCAGTTTTCTGCGCAGAGGACGGCGATCAGGCATGGCTCAAACTTCGGGAGCGGGAATTTGATGTCGTAATCCTCGACGTGATGCTGCCGAAAATGAGCGGCTTCGATCTGGCGCGCCAGATGCGCACAGAAAAAAATTCTACCCCCGTGCTCATGCTCACCGCGAAAGACTCAGTTCCCGACATCGTACACGGTTTGGATTTGGGCGCCGACGATTACATGACAAAGCCTTTCTCCTTCCATGAACTCCTCCTGCGATTGCGTGCCGTGAAGCGAAGAGCAGCCGCATGCCAAGCGCCAAAACTCCAGGTCGCAGACTTATGGCTGGATCCAAATACTCACAAGGTCAGCCGCGCCGGCGAAGCGATTAGCCTTACGCGAACCGAATACAGTTTGCTCGAACGCCTCATGAGCGATGCTGGACAGGTCGTTTCTCGCGCCTTGTTGATCTTGTCAGTATGGGGACGCGAGCCACAAATCGAAGACAATACGCTCGACGCCTTCATGCGTCTGTTGCGTCACAAGGTAGACCACCACGGTCGCGAGCGGCTGATTCACACCGTGCGCGGGGTGGGATACATCATGCGGTCGGAGGTCTGATGTGAGGAAATTTTCAATTGGCGTTCGGCTCACGCTCTGGTACCTGCTGCTGTTCTTTACCGCCCAACTCGTCTTCGGTACGGGCATGTGGTTTCTCGCGCGACGAAGTCTGTACCGCATGACCGATGATGCTCTGCACGGACAAATCGATGACCTCACCAACTTTATGCGCGCCCAGAAGAAGAATGCTACCGTCGCCAAGCTACAGGAAGAGGTCGCCGAGACTTATGTGATCGAGCATTCCGGCGACTATCTCCAGCTTTATGACGACAGCGATGGCGTCTGGATTTTTCGCGCGGATTTCCTGCGTCAACATGCCTTGGCGCCTCCCGCTACCGATGTTTCAACCCGGGCCCTCTATCGCGACGAGCAACTGGGACGATCGCTTCGCTTTGTGACCCAAAGTATCGAGGCGAACGGTCGTGTTTTCACAGTGCAGATGGGCGTGCCAATCGATCAGGTCAACCACATGCTGGTTCTGTTTCGAGGCTACCTGCTGTCATTTGCTCCGCTGTTACTGCTCGCCGCTGCAACCGGGGGATTTTGGCTAAGCCGAAAGGCCTTATCGCCCGTGGACACAATCACGCGAACCGCGCGAAACATCAATGCCGCGAACCTCAGCGACCGGCTGGAGAAGCTGACGACCGGCGACGAACTTCAACGCTTGTCCGACACCTTGAACGAAATGCTCGGACGCATCGAGCACGCCTTTATCCGCGTAACTCAATTCACCGCGGATGCCTCTCACGAACTGCGCACGCCTGTCTCACTGATTCGCACTGAGGCCGAAATCGCCCTTAGAAGATCCCGAGGCGATGCCGAATACCGCGAAGCCTTGCGTCATATTCTCCTCGAGGCGGAAAGAACATCAGGATTGCTGGAAGAACTCTTGTCGCTCGCTCGCGCGGATTCTGGCCGGGAGACGCTACGGATCGCTCCTGTGGACCTGTCCGCGATGGTTGGTGAGGTCACCGAACAGTGGCGCGAGTTGATGGCCGCGCGAAATCTCACCTTCACTTGCGGAATTGCCGGGCACGAAATTACTGTTCTCGGAGATCGCAATGCCTTGCAGCGGTTGCTGACGGTTTTGCTGGACAACGCCGCGAAATACACGCCGGCGCCTGGAAGCATAGAGATTTTCCTGGAAAGCAGGGGCTCCTCGGCGTTCATTCGCGTCTCCGACTCGGGGATCGGAATCGCTCGCGAGGACCAGGCGAAGATTTTCGAACGGTTTTATCGCGTCGACAAGGCAAGAAACCGCGATCTCAGAGGGGCGGGCATCGGTCTCGCCATCGGCCAATGGATCGCGCAGCAACATAAAGGGTCGATCACAGTGCAGAGCTCACCGGGTGAGGGATCGACATTTCTGGTGGACTTGCCGCTTCAGGCAATGCAAATGGAAGTTCTCAAATCCTCAACCGCGGTCCTCAGATGATCAAGAACGCAATTCGGCTTCCGCTAGCCATCCGCGGCGTAATCTTTCGGACGGGATGCTCGACAAGTAGGGCTTGATATCGAGAACAGGTGTCCCATCCAGCATGTCGACGCCCCGGACATGCAGTTCGGCTCCTTCGCGGCGGCACAATTCCACGATAGTCAGGCCAATCGGGTTTGGACGTCGCGGCGACCGGGTCGCAAACACACCATGCGGTCGATTGTCGGAAGGCGGTGTACCAAGCAATTCGAAGCCACGGGAACGATCGAACTCCCAGAGCACGATAAGATGGGAGAAGCCCTCGATGTCGGTGAGCCCCGGCTCGAACTCAGGCAAGATCTTGAGCACGCCATCAGCGTCGTGCTTAGCGCCAAGGCCCTTGGGAATTTCGCTTGTGTTCCGGTAGGGGCTGCTTACAAATCCAATCGGCTGTGAGGTAAACATACGAAAAGAATTGGTGGGCAGTGCAGGACTCGAACCTGCGACCTCCTGCTTGTAAGGCAGGCGCTCTAACCAGCTGAGCTAACCGCCCAACTCAATTGCTGCACTGATTCTAACCGAATTGTTTTCTCGATGCTGCACGAGATCTGCAAGCCACTCTGAATTCAGGGGCTGATCACGCTGGGGACGCCACACGTTGGCACATCACTTCCTTTCCTGACCGATCCGTCTGTCGCAAGCGTAGTCCGTTTGATACAGCCGCTGCGAAGCGGAACGGCAGCCGGCCCGATTCGCGATGCCTTTGGTCCCTGCTCTGCTTTGTCGAGTCAGGCGGTCTAGTCAAAACACGTTTGGCATGATGCGCGAAAAAGCGAGTACGTAGAAAACAGTAGCATTCCTGGTTTGTCCACCGCGTCCGCATAGCTGATTGTGGGTTGCCAATGCCAGCTGCTTATTACTTCTTTGCTGCTAGACTGGCGCGTGCGGCGTTTGATCGTCAATGCGGATGATTTCGGCCTCACTGTGGGGGTGAACCGCGCCATTATTGAAGCACACGGCCAAGGCATTGTGACCTCCGCAACCCTCATGGCCAATAGTCACGCATTCGACGATGCGCGCACACGCCTAAGCCCGAACTCACGGCTTAGCGTCGGTTGTCATGTCGTGCTGGTCGATGGCCGGCCCGTGCTCGGCGCCGGACAAACTCCCACTCTCTCTAATGGAAACTCTGACGACAGTCGCTTTTACGACAGTCTAAGCGGCTTTGTACTTCGCGCCATCAGCGGCAACATCAATCGAGACGAAATTGAAGCCGAGGCCACAGCGCAAATTCGCAAACTGCAAGCTGCCGGCATCGTCGTCTCACACCTGGATACTCACAAGCACACGCACATATTTCCGCCAGTGCTGGGGCCATTGTTACGAGCGGCTAAAGCCTGCGGCGTCCGGGCTATGCGTAATCCGTTCGGACCGGTGCACGTGTCCCTGGTGGCAAAACGTCCAAGCTTGTGGAAGCAGTTCAGCAGAGTCACCGTTCTCAGCGGGCTGGGCAAGACGTTTCGCAAGTCCGTGACCGATGCGGATATGCTTACTCCCGACGGGACCGTAGGCATTGTGGCCACCGGGGCAATGGATGCTCGTCTGTTCGAAGGTATCGTAGACAGCCTCCCGGAGGGCACTTGGGAGTTGGTTTGTCATCCGGGGTATAACGATGCTGAACTGGGCAACATCCGCACCCGGCTGCGCGAATCCCGCGCAGAAGAACTACAACTGCTGACTTCGCCCGAAGCCCGTGAAATATTGAACCGAAGCGGGGTTCAACTTATTTCGTACCGTGATCTCGTCTGAGGTGCGGTTCACTCCCCGAACGTACACGGCCTTTAGATACGCACCCGCCCCAAATTGCTGTAACAAGGGCTCAAGTGCCAAGTTATGATAGGCCATCCCCCAAGAATACGGCACAAGGTAGCCGAAAAACATGGATAGAAGACCGGAAACCCGGCTCGCGAACATCATTCTGGTGCGAGTGTGGGGCATGGATGCGGACGGCCGTCCATTTTTTCAGAATGCCAACGCCACCAATCTCAGCAGTCAAGGCGCAACCTTCACTAAACTCAATCATCCGCTCAAAGCTGGGGACGTGGTCGGCGTGCAATTCGGTGAAAAGAAAGCCCGGTTCAAGGTGGTGTGGGTGGTCGACGGCGGAGTGGCAAGGCAGATTGAGGCGGGCGTCCAAATTTTGCCCGGCCAGAAGAGCCCATGGGAGGAAGAAGTCACCAAAGCCCATAAGCCCGCGGTCTCTTCTTCGAAAAATAAGCGGCGATATGTTCGGCACAAGGTTTGGTTTCCTCTGGAAATTGGCTTCGAGGATTCGCAGCGCACTCACATGCAGACGAACGCCACTGACATTGGCGGCCGTGGTTGTTATGTAGAGACCTTACTTCCGTTGCCGCTAGGGACAAAAGTCAAAATCGCGTTCTGGATGGACTCGGAAAAGATTCAAACCAGCGGCGTGGTCAGAGCCAGCGACGGAGGCGTGGGTATGGGCATCGAGTTCACCCAACTGGACGACCATGTTCAGGAGCGGTTGCAGCAGCATCTCGAGAAACTTGACGTCGGACTCAACCGGAATCAATCGGCAAAGGGCGCCAGCAACATAGATTCTTAGTCCTAATCGATTTTCATCTATCTTTCCGCCATCAGCTTCCAAAATCTGAATCCCATCGCACCGGTCACCATCGAATCAGAGAGCCGAACAGTGGCATTGAAAGGACCGGATGAAGATTGGAATCACGTGCTATCCGACTTACGGCGGCAGCGGGGTCGTCGCTACCGAACTCGGCGTGGAACTGGCCGAGCGCGGACACGAGATTCATTTCATTTCTTATGCCCAGCCCATCCGCTTGACTGAACTTCATCCCAACATTCACTACCATGAGGTCGACGTTTCGCGATATCCGCTCTTCGAATATCCTCCGTACGACTTGGCGTTGGCCACGCGGATGGCGGAAGTCTCCGAACTTTATGCTCTCGATCTCCTGCACGTACACTATGCGATTCCGCATTCCGTAAGCGCTTTGCTAGCCCGCCAAATGCTAGCCGCGAAACCCATGGGACAGAAGCTGCCTTTTGTGACCACGCTCCACGGCACTGACATTACGCTAGTCGGGTTGGACCGCTCCTACTTGCCAATTACCCGCTTCTCCATTGAACAAAGCGATGGTGTCACTGCCATTTCGCAATATTTGCGCGAGCGCACGCTGCGGGAGTTCGACGTTAAAAACAACATCCAGGTCATCTACAACTTTGTGAATTGCGATGTCTACGTGCGTGATGCCGAGGCATCAAAGCGACGGCTCGAGTATGCCCCCAACGGCGAACGCATCCTGGTGCACCTGTCCAACTTTCGGCCGGTGAAACGCATCACGGATACCATCGAGATTTTGGATAGGGTCCGCAAGAAGATTCCGGCGAAACTGCTGCTGATCGGCGATGGACCGGATCGCTCGCGCGCGGAGTGGCTGGCCGTGCAAAAGGGAATTCACAATGATGTGCTGTTCCTGGGCAAGCAGGACAACGTACACGAGAAGCTTGCTCTGGCGGACTTGATCCTCATGCCCAGCGAACTGGAGTCGTTCGGCTTGGCTGCTCTCGAAGCCATGGCTTGCGAAGTAGTCCCCATTGCAACCCGCGTGGGCGGCGTGCCTGAGGTGATCGAGCACGGCAAGAGTGGCTACCTGGCGGATGTGGGCGATGTTGACGCCATGGCGCGCTACGCAATCGAATTGCTCAGCGACGAGAGCCGCTTGCAGGAAATGGCGAAGGCTTGTCGAGGAGTAGCGCAGTCCAGGTTTTGTTCCTCGAGAATTATTCCCCAATATGAAGAGTTCTACCGGCGCGTGCTCGAACGCTCTTCGTAGAGTGCGGCTGGAATCGAATCCTCACTCGGCAGGACGGGCAGACGCAAACGAATCAGCGTTCCCTTGCCTTCATGGCTGTCGATGGTCATGCGTGCCGTTTCTCCATACAACACTTTCAACCGCTCGGCGACATTTGCCATACCAATCCCGGTTCCACCCAGACCACTTGGTTTTTCCCAAAAGGTCGCGGCACCCATGCCCACGCCATCGTCTTCCACTTCAATGATTACGTGAGACCCGGTCAACCGGCTGCGCAGGAAGATGCTTCCCCCTTCAATCTTTGAGGCGAGGCCGTGCTTGATCGAATTTTCCACCAGCGGCTGAAGGAGCATGCTGGGCACCATCACGTCGAGAGATGTGGACTCCAGTTCCTTCACCACTTGCAGCTTGTCCCGGCCGAAACGGACGACTTCGATGTCGAGGTAATTGTCGATGAACTCTACCTCCTCTCGCAAAGGCACGAAAGCTTCACCGCTACTCAGTAGTCGTCGCAGAATCGTGGCCAGCTTGATGATCAGTTCGCGCGCTGTATCGGGATCAAAGCGCACCAGCGAGGAAACTGAGTTCAGGGTATTGAACAGGAAGTGCGGATTGATCTGATTTTGCAACGCTTCCATGCGAGCCTGCAACAGCAGCCGTTCCTGTTCTTCAAGTTTGATCTGCAGACGAACACTGTTCCAGATTTTCAGTTCTATACCGATCACGGTGACCGACGTTGCGTAGATGAGCGATTCGATCCATAGGTTAGGACTTTCCAGGCTGAACGTGGCGTTAGGCAGGAAGCGAGAAATCTCCGTCTGCACGAAACGCAGTGCCACAACGGTGACGAAGAACATGATCTGCCAGTCGAACAGGCGGGGAGTGGGCAGGTTGCGGCGAATCATCCGATAAATGCTCAGATCGATAAAGGGAGAGAACGACCAGATATCCTCCCGGTCGGGCGCGAGGGTACGCAGTTGTCCAGCGACAAATCCCACCAGAAGGTTGAATGGAAGGGTGGCCCACTCCCCATGCAAGAGAGCCGGAAGAGCCAGCAGGGCGCCTCCCACCATGCCTGTAAAGCGCCCGCCAATAACGCCGAGCAGGACGGTGGTTTCGAAAGACAAATCGCCAGCCAGAAAACTGGTTTGAATGAAGCGGACCCATACGCCCAATGCCATCGGGACGCCGATCCATAGAATGAGGTAGACCCGGTGCTTGAGGGCTCGGCTTTCGCGGAACAGAAGAGACTTAAACTCGACCGAACGAACCAAAACACTAGCCACGGCGGCCGCAACGCCGAGCTTGATCAGCAGATTAACGAGAATGAGGCGCTGTTCCATTTTTGGCCGAATGAAGAGAGCCGCTGAGGAGAATGTAGCACGGCGGGAGACGTTGCAAGCAACGTCTGTACGGACAGAATCACGTTGTAGAAACGTAGCTTGCTATGTTTTTGAATTCAGCCGCATCGCGAGATCGGCAAGGGCTCCTTCCATCCCTTCGATTTGTGAAGGTCCGCCCTGCGCCATGTCCTTGCTCCCACCACCGCGGCCGCCGAGGCGCGCAAGTGTGTCCTTCATCAGTGCTCCCATGTCGAAGGGCTGACCCGAGGACTGGGCGAACACCAATGCCGCCTGATCCTGAGTGCTGCCGAGAAGCGCAACGACTCCCTTACTCTGGCGAGTCAGCCTTTGTGCGAGCAACTTGATGAATGTCAGATCGCGATCGTGGAAAACACGAACCATAACTTTGCGTCCGCCAGTCTCGGGACTTTCTCCTAATAATTTGCTGGCATACAAGTCGGCCAACTCTTCCAGCAACAGTTCGCGTGATTTGCGCGAGGCTCGCGATTCCTCCTGAATCTTTCGCACCTGCTGCGGATTATCCCAGATGTGGCTCGAAAGCAGGCCGCCCGACTCCGCCAGAACGGCATAATCACGTCGAGCCGCAGCCACCGCGCGTTTGCCGCAAACGAACTCCACGCGCCATCCCTGCCGCGTCTTTTCAGTTTTTCGCAGCAGGATGCAACCAATCTGTCCGGTAGCGGCGACGTGCGTCCCGCCGCAGGCGGTCAGATCGAAGTCATGCACCTCAATCAGCCTTAGCTGGTCGCGTTCCATGGGTGGAATTTTGCGCAATCCCAAGCCGCGCGCTTCTTCCTGCGTCACAAAACGAATGCTTACGGCACGGTTCTGCATGACGGCATCATTTGCCAAAGCCTCGGCCGATTCGACTTGCGCGGTAGTCAGCGTCTTCGTTTCCAGATCAATCGAACACGACTCCACGCCCATGTGAAACGAAACCGTGGGCAGGTTGAACAAGCGCAAGAACGCAGCGGAGAGCACGTGCTGACCCGAATGCTGCTGCATGTGATCGCGGCGACGCTCGGCGTCAATCAGCCCGTGAACGCGGCTGCCTTTCTGAATTGGCCCTGCATGCTCAAGGATGTGGAGGATCTGCCCGTCGTCTCGCTCGGTTACCTCGACCACACGCAGCCGGTTGTTCGCGTCCCTACTCTCATCGGGAAGAATCCAACCCACGTCGAAGACCTGACCGCCGCTCGTAGGATAAAAGGCGGTTTGATCCAGAATCACCGCAGGACGAGAATCAGAAGTCGACGCAGAAAGGTCTAACACATCCGCGTCGAATTCATAGAGAAAAGAGTCGTGGTAATAGAGACGCTCGGTCATATCTGGATAGCACAGCCCCATTTCGACTTCACTGTTGAGGGGATGAGTGCTAACTGCTGATGCTTCTTTCAATAAGGTCCAATAATTCCTCCGATGTGCCGCGAGGCAAGAGCAGGCCCCTGCCCGGTCTTCTTTTGGCTATCGATCACGTCCAGATATTTCAACCCGGAGCCCGTATTAAAAAGCACGACCGTGTCGTCCGGGCCGAAGAAAGTGTTGGCACGCAATTTTCGATACGCAGCCAGCGCGGCGGCTCCCTCCGGCGCAGCGAAAATTCCTTCGACGCGAGCCCATTGGCGCAACGCGTCCATAATTTCGTCATCGGTCACGGCCAGGGCCAGGCCGCCGCTCTTCTTGAGAATATCGAGAATTAAATAATCCCCGTATGCCTTGGGCACGCGAAGACCCGCTGCTAACGTCGCCGCATTCGACCAGAATTCAGCGGTAGGCGTCGCGTCGTCCCACGCTTTCGCAATGGGAGCGCATCCCGCCGCTTGCACAGCAATCATTTGCGGACGCTCGGCGCCGATCCAGCCCAGGTCCTGCATCTCCTCAAACGCTTTCCACATTCCGATCAAGCCGACTCCGCCTCCGGTGGGATAAATAATTCCTTGCGGTATCCGCCATCCCAATTGTTCGGCGACTTCGTAGCCCATGGTCTTCTTGCCTTCCACGCGAAAAGGTTCTTTCAGCGTAGACACATCGAACCACCCTTCCTTCTCTTTTTTCTCGGCAACCATACGCGCACAATCGCTGATCAGGCCGTCGACCAGAGTGACGTGTGCGCCGTAGCTCTCGCACTCCACTCGATTGGCAAGCGGCACATCTTTGGGCATGAAGATGTGCGCCTCAAGGCCGGCGGCAGCGGCATACGCAGCCAGCGCGCTTCCCGCGTTTCCCGCCGAGGGAGCGGCCAATTTTTTCAGGCCGTACGCCTTCGCCATCGTGACCGCAGCTGACATGCCACGAGCCTTGAACGAGCCGGTCGGGTTTAATCCTTCATCCTTTATATAGACGTTGGGAAACTCGCGGGACGGCAACAGCGGAGTAAAGCCCTCGCCCAGCGACACCGGCTCAGCCTCTGGCAAGACCTCTGCGTAGCGCCACATGGTAGGGGTGCGCCCGGCTAGCGATGCAGTTGTGAACTTGGATTTTAGCGCTGACAGCTTGTAGCGCACATAGAGCACGCCGCCGTCCTTCGGGCAAACCGTTTGCGGACGTGCGGCGTCAATCGATGCGCCACATTTTGTGCATTCCAGATGATCGATGCGAGCCACGATTGAGAGTTTAGCATTCGCTATAAATTGATGGAGGCCGGACGTCCGGAGCTACGTAATTCTGGTTACTTTCGCGGGAGGTTGGTGTCCAGATCGATATTCAGCTCTAACACGTTGACTCGCGGCTCTCCTAGAAAGCCTAACTGGCGCGGCTCGGTGTGCGCCTGGACGAGACGCCTTACTTGGTCAGCAGAAATTCCGCGCTGCTTCGCGATTCTCGGAACTTGAAATTCAGCCGCCGCTGGAGAAATGTCAGGGTCGAGGCCGGATGCTGAGGTTGTCACCAAGTCGACGGGTACGGCCTGGCCCGGATTATCCGCCTGGTTAGAAGCCACGTCCGTCTTCACCCGATCGATCAAGTGCTGATTCGTCGGACCAAGTTGAGAGCCATTCGAATTCGCGGCGTCGTATCCGTTCCCCGCAGCGGAAGGCCGGGAGTGGAAATATCCGGGACCGACAAATGCTTGCCCGATGATCCTCGAACCCACGACTTTGCCGTTTTGCACAATGAGCTGGCCGTTGGCTTTGTCTTTGAAAAACAATTGCGCCAGTCCCGTGACCACTAATGGATAAATGATTCCCAGCAGAACTGTGGTGGCGATCGTCATCAGGACCGACGTTATTAGATTCTTTTTCATGACAAACCTCTCAGGCCATCCCCACGCGAGTAATGAGCATATCGATCAGCTTGATCCCCACGAACGGAACAATAATGCCACCAGCGCCGTAGATCCAGAGATTGCGGCGCAAGAGCACGGCAGCTCCCATGGGCCGATATTTCACCCCGCGCAGCGCCAGGGGAATCAAGGCGACAATGATCAGAGCATTAAAGATTACAGCTGACAAAATTGCCGACTGCGGAGTCTTGAGCTGCATAACGTTTAAAGTATTCAGCACAGGAAAAGTCGCGGCGAACATCGCCGGAATAATGGCGAAATATTTAGCGACGTCATTGGCAATGGAAAACGTAGTGAGAGCGCCTCGGGTCATCAGCAGTTGCTTGCCGATTTCGACGATCTCGATCAGCTTCGTCGGATTGGAATCGAGATCGACCATGTTGCCCGCTTCCTTTGCTGCCTGCGTGCCCGTATTCATGGCCACACCGACATCTGCCTGCGCCAGTGCGGGGGCATCATTCGTGCCATCGCCGGTCATTGCCACCAGTTTGCCCTGCTTTTGCTCACCGCGAATCAAGTCCATTTTGTCTTTCGGAGTCGCCTCGGCGAGGAAGTCGTCGACGCCGGCTTCTCGCGCGATTGCGGCTGCGGTCAGCGGATTGTCTCCGGTAATCATCACGGTCTTGATTCCCATGGCGCGAAGCTGATCGAAGCGTTCACGCATTCCGCCTTTCACGATATCTTTGAGGTGAATCACGCCGAGGGCGCGGCGATTTTCAGCGACCACCAGTGGCGTTCCTCCTGAACGCGCGATGTTTTCGACGGCCGCTTGAATTTCCTTGGGAAGCATGGTGCCGTGCTGCGTGAGGTATTTCGTGATGGCGTCTACGGCGCCTTTGCGAATTTCGCGGCCATCCATGTCTACGCCCGACATGCGGGTTTGCGCGGTGAAAGGAATGAACGTAGCTTCCTGCGAAGCCAGTTCGCGACCTCGAAGACTGTACCGTTCTTTAGCCAGCACAACGATCGAGCGGCCTTCCGGAGTTTCATCCGCCAACGAAGAGAGCTGCGCCGCATCCGCCATTTGCGCTTCGGTGATCCCAGGTGCAGCAACGAATTCCGAGGCCTGCCGGTTTCCTAGGGTGATGGTTCCGGTTTTGTCGAGCAGAAGCGTATTGACGTCGCCCGCAGCCTCGACCGCTCGTCCCGACATCGCCAATACGTTGTGTTGCACCAGGCGGTCCATGCCAGCGATTCCGATCGCGGAGAGCAGTCCCCCGATGGTTGTCGGAATCAGACAGACCAGCAATGACACCAACACGAAAACGGTCTGGGGTGATCCGGAATAAATCGCGAACGGCTGCAGAGTAACAACGGCAAGCAGAAAGATAATCGTCAGCCCCGCCAGCAGAATGTTCAGCGCGATTTCATTTGGCGTCTTCTGCCGCTCGGCTCCTTCCACGAGGGCGATCATGCGATCAAGAAATGTCTCGCCGGGATTAGACGTGATCTTGATTTTTAGCCAGTCCGAAAGCACCCGCGTGCCGCCGGTAACCGCCGAGCGATCGCCCCCTGCTTCGCGAATTACAGGCGCGGACTCTCCCGTGATTGCGGATTCGTCTACGGAAGCTACACCCTCAAGAATCTCACCGTCACTAGGGATGAACTCACAAGCGTTAACTCTGACCAGGTCGCCGGAGCGGAGTTTGGAGCTGGCAATCTGTTCAGTCTTGCCATCGGGCAGTAAACGAGTGGCAATCGTTTCGGCGCGGGCCTTTCGTAGCGAGTCGGCTTGCGCCTTGCCTCGGCCTTCCGCCATAGCCTCGGCAAAATTCGCGAACAAGACTGTAAACCACAGCCAGAGCGTGATCTGGAGATTGAAGCCGAATGCTCCTTGATGTCTGAGAACGTCGCGGATCAACAGGATGGTTGTAGCCACGCTACCAACTTCGACTACGAACATTACCGGATTCTTCATCATGTTCCGCGGATCCAGCTTCACGAGGGAATCCCAGAGTGCGCGGCGCACGATCTTCATGTCCCAGATAGATTTCGATTTCTTCTCTAGCATAGTTCCTCAGAAAGTCTTGCCGACCGACATCAACAGGTGTTCGAGAATAGGTCCCAAACTCAGTGCTGGGAAGAAGGTCAGCGCTCCCACGATGAGAATGACGCCCACCAGCAGCACGCTAAACAACGGCGTAGTGACTGGAAACGTGCCCAACGACGGCGGGACATATTTCTTTTTCGCCAGATTGCCAGCAATGGCCAGCATCGGAATGATCATGAAGAATCGGCCTACCAGCATGGTCATTGCGCCCGAGCTGTTGTACCAGAGCGTGTTCCCGTTCAACCCTCCAAAAGCCGAACCGTTATTGCCTGCCATGGATGTGAAGGCGTACAGAATCTGGGTTAACCCGTGAGGCCCTGGATTGCTGATGCTGGATGTACCAAAGCTCTGTACGGACGAGATGGCGGTGAGCACCAGAATCACCAGAGGAAAAACCAGTGTGACCAGCATCGCCATCTTCACGTCATAGGCTTCGATCTTCTTGCCCAGATACTCGGGCGTGCGGCCGACCATCAATCCCGCAATGAACACAGCCAAAACTACGTAGATCAGAATGCCGTAAAGGCCCGCGCCCACGCCGCCGAAAACGGTTTCGCTCAACATGATGTTCGCCAGAGGAACCATTCCACCAAGCGGCGTGTAAGAATCGTGCCAACTGTTAATCGCTCCGCAACTGGCATCAGTCGTGACCGTCGCAAATAGAGCAGAAGACGCGATGCCAAACCGGACTTCCTTGCCTTCCATGTTGCCACCGGGCTGCAACCTGGTAACGCGCTGATCCACTCCCTGCAGCAGCGGATTGCCACGGGCCTCCGCCCAATAAGCGGTTGTCACTCCGGCCAAAAATAAAAAAGCCATGGCTGCCCAAACCGCCCATCCATGACGTTGCGATCCGGTCATGCGGCCAAGAGTGTAAGTCAAGCCCGCGGGGATGGCGAAAATGGAAAGCATCTGCAGATAATTGCTAAGTGGCGTGGGATTTTCGAACGGATGACCGCTGTTTGCAGCGAAGAAACCGCCGCCATTGGTGCCCAGCATCTTGATGGCTTCCTGCGACGCGACCGGGCCTTGCGCAATGTTCTGTTCGGTCACGGTATCCATCACCGGCTTGCCGTCTTGACCGACCATAGGCTTTCCATCGGCCCCGGTCTTCTGCACTTGCTGTGGCTCAACCAACTTCACTGAGTCGTACGGCTTCAGGTTCTGCACGACGCCTTGAGAAACCAGAGCCAGAGCGTAGACGATGCACATTGGCACTAGCAGCCAGAGCGTGGCGCGCGTCATGTCCACCCAGAAGTTGCCGATGGTTTCTTTTTCCCGCCTTACAATTCCGCGTACAAATGCAATCGCCAGCGCGATGCCGACGGCGGCCGAAGTGAAGTTGTGATAGGCCAACCCGGCCATTTGGGTGAGGTAGCTCATCGTGGTCTCACCCGAATAGTTCTGCCAGTTGGTATTGGTAGTGAAGGACGCGGCCGTATTAAAGGCCAAGTCCTGAGCGACGGCGCCAAACTTCTGCGGATTCCACGGCAGCCATTGCTGAACGCGCTCGATCAAATACAGCAGCAGCATCGAGACCCCGCTGAACATCAGCATGGAAAGCGCATACTCCGTCCAGCGCATCTCGTGGTTCTCATCGACGCCGGTTACGCGATAGAGCAAACGCTCGACTGGCCGGGCAACGGGGTCAAGAAAAGTCCGTTCGCGGTTGAAAACCCGAGCCATGAATACGCCCAGCGGTTTGGTAACCGCAAATATCAGCACCAGGAATACGAGGATCTGGATCCAACCATTCGCCGTCATCAGAACTTCTCCGGCATCAGTAACGCGTAAAGCAGGTAAACCATCAACAACACACAGACGACCAACATGAGGATCGATTCAAGACTCATGACATTCCACCTCACCGAATCCGATCACAAAATCGCACATAGCCGACGGCAAGCAAAAAGAACGCCACCGTCACCATCAGGAAAATTGCATCTCGCATAAAACCTTCCTCCCGAATTGCCCAACGCCACCATCAAAACTTGACCAATATCGACAGATCAAACCGGTTCTCGTCTTTCACCAGATCTGGCGTAAAACCTGGTACCAGCGAACCTGGGGCGCCAGTATTGCCACCCGACGGTGTGATGCCGCCCTTTCCTGAGAAATACGGGACATTCGCCGCACGATGATCGAACTCCCACCGGAAGGTAAGGTATTGGCTGGGCATGTAATCGAAAGTAGCGGATGCGTCCCACGCCTTGTAGGGATCGCCAGGATTCTCGGTGAAGTAGGGCGTTCCGGAAGCGGCAGTCGCGCCGTTGATTGGCGGCAACAGTACAAGATAGCGTCCCGGATTGTTGATCTTGCCGCCGCCCAGCGTGAAGCCGTAAAGGTCTCTGTGGAACCACAGGCGGTTGTAGAGCATGAATCCGAGGAAGTCCTGCTTGGGTGCGAGGACGCGCTGGCCCCCGATAATCTGCGTAGAATTGCCCGCGCAGCTTACGCCGCCACCATGTTCACATCCCATGTCGCCGGTCAGCGAGAACGCGGCTTTGCTCAATGTGCGTTCTGGATGGTCGTAGTATTTGACCTCGATGCTGTCGTCGGTGTGATAACGGACTCGGCCCGGGGTGTTCAACGCATCCTCACCTAATGCGTACTGATTCCCGACCACTGAGAGCCATCCATTCGGACGCCACAAAATCTGGCCGCCGATGCCTAATCTGTTATTGAATCGCCCGTAGGACTGCCATCCGTTAATGATCCAAGGTTCAATCTTCAAGTGGGCCGTGGGGAAAATCTGTATACGCATTCCGTTGAAGAACCACGGCGTATTTGAGGAGACGTAGGACGGCTGATATGCCCAGTTATCGAAGTTATAGTAGCTGAACAGACCAATATAGGACATGAAGATTCCAGCGTCGACGTTGATCCCATGCAAGGCGTTGAAGTGGTATCCGCCATAGGCTTCCGAGACGTAGCGGTAAGCATCAGCCAGATTCCATTGTCCCCGCGCGGGGCTGGCATCGTTGCGCGGGGTTGTCTGGGAATACAAACCGAATTGGGTCATCAGGCGGGCCCGAACGTTGTCATAGTGGAAGTCGCCGCCAACGCCGAGCTGTGTTACATGGAATTCGTTCGACCGAAAGACTTCGCTGGATCCGCCGATGGTGTCATCTTTCGGATGGTTAAGATCGTAGATGTAGTCAACGTCGGCGCGAATTTCCGGAGTGAAGAATTTTGAGTCGAAGGCAGGTGTCTTGGTACGGGCATTGCCGTTCAGCCACGTCCAGTCCGCGAATGCAAAGGGCTCTTCCTTAGCCGGTTTCGCGGGCGCAGCCGTTTGGGGCGTTGTCTCAACCGCATTCTCAACTGGCTCAATTGCAGGGACTGTCTCGGGCGCGCTCCCCTTCGCCGTACGAGGGGCCATGGTCGGCTTTTCCGCGGCCTCATGCTGCTTGAGCGCGGCTTCGAGTTGCGCGATGCGCTTTTTCATGGCGTCAAGCTCTTGCACGATCTGTTGATCACTTTGCTGACTTGCTGCGTCTGGTTGTTGGCTGGCCGGCCCCGCAGCGCTTGCCGAAACATCATTGGCTGTTTGTTGACTATGGAGTGGGAGGGTCAGCGCCACTGCAACCGCTACCATGAAGGCAGCCCGCTTGCCAGTTTCTATCGCAGACCTCTGCACATCGTTCTTGAGTTTCATAAAGATCAATTCTCCACGTCGCTTAGCTGGATTGAACTTCGCGAAATAAACTCTTACCGGTCGTCGCGAGAAGTTCCTTTCTTCTCTCAGCAAGGCGGCCAGAAAGCGCAGCATGAAAACCACCGCGCCTGTACACAATGATGCGAGGACCAGTTTCATGGTGACCGTTCGCACACAAATTGTGACGGATACGCCGCAATCATCATTTGACAATTACGGGCGTAAAAGTGGCCTAAGCAGTTCGTAAGGATTTCATAAAGAAGACAAATTGGGGGAACCTAGCAGCCCCAATCCGCCTCACCCGGCTTGGCGAAATACTGACGATTAGCCTGTTCCATCTCAGAGTTCGCAGCCAGTTCCAGCAGCGTCAACCGCGCCGCCGCGATCATCAGTCTGCGTTCATTTTGAGGAGCCTTCTCCCAGGAAAAATCAACTTGCCGGCTTGCGTGACCGTGGAAGTCATGTGCGAGAGCCTCGTGATAGTGATGAAATAGTTTTGCCAAATCTTCCGCGGATACGTTATGAATCGATGACATAAACCCCTCAGCCTTTCTGTACGACTTCAGTGAGTTGCTCGATACGTGCCTGGTCGGCGGCCGAATCTTCCGGTCGGTTGGTGGTCCAACTTTTCCTGCGTAGCCCGGGCAGAATTCCAGCCAGCGAAAGCAGCAGGTTTACCATTCCCAGCACGATCATTTACTCCCACTCCCTCAACTCAACTGATTGGATAATGAAACCCATAAGGATTGAATAAAGAATTCGTAGAATGTTCGTCAGGACGCAGCAGATTGAGAACAGGGAATTTACTCGCCAGGCTCGAAGCGGTATCCAACCCAGGGTTCGGTAACGATGTAGCGCGGTGAGGAGGCTTCCGGTTCCAGCTTTTTGCGCAACTGGCCAACGAACACCCGTAGATACTCAACCTGTTCGGTACTCTGGCCGCCCCAGATTGCGCTCAGCAGCGTTCGGTGAGTGACCACTTTGCCGGGGTGGCTCGCAAGATAGACCAGCAGATCGAATTCTTTGGGAGTGAGGTGGACTTCGCGTCGGCCGACCACAACTTTGTGCGCCGCCAGGTCGATACGGAAATCGCCAATCTCAATCGCCGTTGATGTGTTGTTGTCGCCGGCCGGGACACGCCGCAGGCTGGCACGCACCCGAGCCAGCAATTCCTCGATCCCGAACGGTTTGGTCACGTAGTCATCGGCGCCAGCATCCAGCGCCTGCACCTTGATCCTCTCCTCGCCCTTAACCGAGAGCACGATGATGGGAATCTTGCTCGTAAGCCGCAGCTGCCGGCATAGCTGCAATCCATCCATGTTGGGCATGGATAGGTCAGTGATCACCAGATCCGGGATCCAGTCCTTCATGATCTCGAGCGCGGTTTCGCCGTCATTGGCCACGCGAACGTCATAGCCCTGGCTGGAGAGACTGGTTCTCAGCACGCGCGTGATCTGGGTCTCATCGTCCACTACGAGAATGCGGCGATGTTCATTCATGAAGGAATCAGGAAGGCTCCTGCGTGACAATGTGCACGTCCACCGGAGGCGCATCTCGCAGGAACTTGTTGATGGCAGTGAGGTACAGATATTTCCTCCATCCCCCGGTAGCTGATCGTCCGAACACAACTTGCGTGACGTGCTTTTCGCGAACGAAGTCGGCCACCGCCTCGGCCACGCTGCTCGCCTTCAGCTTGGTTATTTGCGCGCCAACATTTTCTGCGAACTGCAGATTCGCGGCCAGTGTTTTCTGGTTGGTCTGGTTGTCGTCCTGGCCCATATCCACATACACCACGTGCAACTCGCCGCCCATGGCCTGAGCCATGCGAGCCCCGCGCGCAATCAAGTACTGCGCCACGGGATTAGAACTGATGCACACTGCAATTCGTTCCCGCACCGCCACGTTTCCGCTGCCTTCGTCCTTTTCGCGGTAGGACTCCAGGCTCTGGTCGACCGCTTGCGCTACTTGGCGGAGAGCTAACTCACGCAGCGCGATAAGATTTCCCGGACGAAAGAAATTACCTAGAGCGCGTCCCACTCGGTCGAGCGGATAAATATCTCCGCGACGCATCCGGCTCTGCAGGGCTTCAGGAGTCAAGTCAGACATCACGACTTCATTCACTCGCTTCAGCACCCAGTCGGGAACCGTCTCCCGCACGGTGATTCCGGTTAGGCTCTGCACCGTGGGCGTGACGCTCTCCAGATGCTGAATGTTCATAGTCGATAGCACAGCAATGCCGGCATCGAGCAACTCCAGCACATCCTGATATCGCTTTCCGTGTTTGCTGCCCTCCACATTGGTGTGTGCCAGTTCGTCGACCAAAACCACACTCGGCTTGCGGGCGAGGATGGCATCGACGTCCATTTCCTCGAACACCGTGCCTTTGTACTCCAGCTTCTTTCGAGGAACGGCTTCCAGTTTCGCCGCGAGTTCGGCGGTCGCCTTGCGCCCATGGGTTTCAATCACTCCAATGACCACATCTTCACCCCGCGCATGCCGGCGGATGGCTTCACTCAGCATGCTGAAAGTTTTGCCAACACCCGGCGCGTAGCCCAGGAACAGCTTGAACACACCGCCCTTCTTCGTGGGATCAGCCTCTTCCAGCCACTGCTCAGGAGTTTTTGGCATCGCGCTATTGTCGTCGAGCAAATCAAAATTGTCGATAATTAGTGTAGGGTGGGCGTACGCCGGTACGGTCCCACATTTTTCCTTTGTGTACCTTCGTGTCCTCTGTGGTTCTAGTCTTTGTACGTCATCAACCACCAAGGACCCAAAGGAGATTTCCTCGAGTGGGTGCTTGTCTTACTTGAATTCACGCCTAAGAAGTTTCGCTTTCAGAGATCAGCTACAATCGCGGCGTGAACCAACCCGCGCTTAAGTCGGCCCTGCGCTATGCGGCGACGGCATTCGCCGTACTGCTCGTGGTTCTCGTCTACCACGTTGTAATCAGGGTAAACCCCACAACCGTCGCGCTTACTTTTCTCATCGGTGTGCTGATAGTGTCCGCAAACTGGGGCCTGCGTCCTGCCATCTTCATGGCCGTAGCCGCCACCCTGGCTTTCAATTACTACTTTCTTCCCCCCGTCGGCACATTGACCATTGCAGATCCTCAGAATTGGGTCGCGCTATTTGCTTTCCTGGTCACAGCCATCATCGCCAGTCAACTGGCGGAGCGAGCACGCCGGGAGGCGCAAAGCGCTAACGAGCGGCGCCATGAGGCCGAACGTCTTTATAAATTCAGCCAGCAACTTCTATCCAGCGATAACGTGGTCGAACTCCTGAACGCGATCCCGCGATACATTGTGGACTCTCTCGGAGTCAAAGCAGCGGCCATCGCATTGGCCAACCGGGCTGACGTCTATCGTTCGAGCCCCAGTACTCATGACTTGGAGCCCCACGATTTGCAGTTGGTCTGCATGCGCGGCGAGCCCATGACCGATCCCGTGAAACAGTCTGTCTTTATGCCTCTTCGAATGGGTCTCCGCGTGGTGGGCAGTATGGGTGTTTCTGGCGCGCTGATTTCCCGCGAAACCCTGGAAGCCATGAGCAGCCTGATTGCCATCGCGATCGAGCGCGCCGGGGCAGTAGAAAAGCTCACCCGCGCCGAAGCCTCTCGCGAAGGCGAACAGCTGCGTTCCGCGTTGCTCGATTCCGTCACTCACGAATTTCGCACGCCCCTGACCGCCATCAAAGCTTCAGCCACGTCGCTGCTCTCGAATCCTGCGCTGGACGACGCTCAACGTCTCGAACTTCTCACCGTGATCAACGAGGAAAGTGACCGCTTGAATCGGCTGGTGGGCGAGGCTGCCGAGATGGCACAACTCGACGCCAATCAATTCGAGCTTCACCTCGGGGCACATCCCATTCAGGAAGCCGTCGAGGCCGCAATTGAGAAAGCGAAGCCGACACTGGGACAGCATCCCGTCGATCTCCAACTGCCCAGCAACTTGCCCCCGGTCCGAATGGATGTCGGCCGCGTCACCCAAGTCATAACCCAACTGCTGGAGAACGCGGCCAAATACTCATCCCCGGAATCGCCGATTCAAATCACAGGAGAAGTAGGGAACCGCATGGTGATGACCAGCGTCTCCGACCGCGGACCGGGCATCGACGATTTCGAACAGTCGTTGATATTCGAGAAATTCTATCGTGGTCGCGATCAGCGACTGCAGGTTCAAGGGACAGGCATGGGCCTGGCAATCGCCAAGGCAATCGTCGAAGCCCACGGCGGCAAGATCGGTGTGACCAGCCAACCCGGCAACGGCTCGGTCTTTTACTTCACCCTGCCAATAGCATGAATGTAGCCCGCGCATCCATATGTAGGCGCTCGTGCGGGCTCGGGCAAAATTCAATCAAAGAAAAAGCCTCGCCCCCACGCCGGAACCAGCGCGAAGGCGAGGATTTATGGTCTAAGGCAAGTAGTAGCGGAACGACGTGAAGAACATATTTTCCGTCGCGTTCGGAGTACCACCCACACCACGCCAGACATTGCGGTCGATGTAGGAATACTGCGGTCCCCATTGAATCCTGCCCTTCGGGCCAACATAAAAGCGATACCAGAACCCGATAGTGCCTTCAATGATGTCCTTCGTATCTCCGTTGCAGTTGGAAAGACCGCCGGGATTAAAACCGCCGGTCAGAGGCGTCCCCACGGAACCACCTACCGGAACTGTTGCCGTCCCGGTTGTAGTACCCGTCACCGTGGTCACAGTGATGGTTGTCGGAGTTGGAGGCGTCTCAGTTCGGCATCCTGAGTTATTAAACAGAGTCGATCCGTAACCCACACCCTTTCCGGATGAGTTGACGAACGCAGTCCGGTCTTCGTATTCACCGCCAACATTGGCATAAACGTCCAGCTTTTTGGAATGCCATTCAAGCGTCCCTAGTGCCTGATAATTCCGTACCGGATCCAGAACGCCATCGGGACGGGCAACCACGTCCACCAATTGACTGCTGCCATAGCGTCCGATACCATTGCCGCCCATGAAATGGACTCCAATGTCCACTTTCTTAGCGACCGTCCCGCGAATGTTGGCGCCGATCCCACCGTCCCACGCCGTGTTGTTAAACGCACCGGCCGCGGAAGGCTTGGTTGCCGTCCCTAGTGGGTAGATCCGGTCGCGGAAGTCGCTGACCACGCCGAATACCTCCCAGTGCCCCCAACCCGGCTCAAAGGCAAGTTTGCCGATGAAGTCTGGCGTGGGATTGAAAGAGTAATTTGTGGTCGGGTTGTAAAGACCGCCGCTCGTTCCTTGCTCGCCCACGACGAAGTTGTTGCTGGCGCCGTGGCCACCTAAAGTCGCTGACGAATCTTCCACCGAGAAACCCAGGAAAGCCTTATTGCCCAGGTTCTTGGTTATCCGGAATCCGTACTGGCGCGCCCAGCTGAATCCGACGTTATATTGCGGGTCGATGGTCATGGGCAACGCTTCGCTGCGGTTGTCGAGGCCTTTCTTGGTTTCCGTAACCAGGCTCCACATTTGGCCGCCGGTAAACGTCCAGCCGCTATTCAATGCGGCCTGCCCCCATGCCTGTCTTTGCCGAAGGGAATAGCTGTTACTCTCGTTGTTATTCGACGTAACCGCAGCCGACAAGAAATCTGCCTCGACGTAACCAGTCAGCTTAGCCGAACTAAGTTTGCCCTCCGTCAACATCGAGATTCGCGACTGGCGGCCGGAACCAAAGAATTCCGACAGGTTGCTTTGCGCCGCGCCCGGGAACGTAATCGAGTTGAACGGGGTGTTGATATCCGAGCCAAGCGCGTGCTGGCGCCACACGGTTTCTGCCGCCAGGAAGCCACCCGGGGTTATTGTGACTCCTTTGTAGTGAATCGCCAATGGGCTCTCGAGCGCGTCCTTGATATTCTTCTGCGTCTCCTGCAATGAGAGCGCAGCGTTGGTGGCGTTCTGTTTCAGGTCAGTCACGTCGGTGCGTACGGCCGCGACATCCTGCTGCTGTTGAGCGCTTTGGGAAGCTGCCGTATCGGCTTTCTGCGCTGCCTGGCTCGCCGCACTCTGCACCTGACCCACCTGCTGTTGCAGTTGCTGAATTACCGCATCCCGACTCTGCAGTTGATTCATGAGTTGCATAATCTGTTGCTGTTGCGCATCGATCGCCCGCTTCATTTCACTGAGCTGGGTCGAAACGCTGGTCGCAGAACTCTTGGAGACCGCCTTCTTTTTGGTGCTGGTGCTGCTCCCCGCGGTCGTACCTTGCGGTGCGGGCGCCGCGAAAGCGCCACCTACCAGCGCAAACGTCAACGCCAAAGCCATTGCGTGCTTCATTTCTCCTCCTGAATCATTCGAAAGATGGACAACCGGCAAAAACTATTGGTGCGATTTCCCTTGCAGGACTTGTAGGACCGTTTATGCTATGTGCCGTTTATTAAAAGTTGATGAATATTTGATAAATGTTCAATGAATTGGCACTGAACACCTAGCCCCGGACGCCGCTTCCGCGGGCCGACCAAACTCGGCATGTCAGTTCGAAGAAATCCAGACTGGCCAAATGCCAACTGCAAATCGCAGGATGATCTCAACCTGACCCACGCCAGTACTCTCCGCGCTACACTTCTAGCTCGACAAATGTGGCACACTCTTTCTGCGGGGCTGGTTCTGCGGGGGCGTGATGAACATTCTCGAATTCACCATTCTGGTGGCGGCGGGGTCATTTGTAGCCGGCCTCCTCGGATCGCTCACCGGCCTCGGCGGAGGCGTCGTCCTCGTTCCCCTGCTGACCCTGTTCTTCAAAGTCGATATCCGCTATGCCATCGGAGCGTCCCTGGTTTCCGTGATCGCAACTTCATCCGGCGCAGCCGCCGCCTACGTAAAGGAGGGATTCTCCAACATCCGCATTGGCATGTTTCTGGAGATCGCGACTACGGTCGGCGCTTTGGTGGGAGCCTTTCTGGCGGCATTCATTTCTACCCGTTCTCTCGCCGTGATCTTTGGTGTGATGCTGCTCTATTCGGCGTATTTATCGAGAAAGCCGCGGTCCCGGGCACAACGCAACCTTCCGCCCGATCCTCTCGCAACCCGGCTTCGGATGAATGGAGACTTCCCGTCCGAAGAGGGGGGCATGCGGCACTACAATGTGCAGCGCGTGCCTGCAGGTTTCAGCCTGATGTTCGGTGCAGGCGCGCTCTCCGGACTTCTCGGCATCGGCTCGGGAGCGGTGAAAGTTCTTGCCATGGATCAGGCCATGAAGATTCCCTTCAAAGTCTCGACTACGACCAGCAACTTCATGATTGGCGTCACCGCCGCCGCCAGCGCCGGCGTCTATCTCAACCGCGGATACATCGACCCCGCGCTGGCCATGCCGGTGATGCTCGGCGTCCTGGCCGGTTCGATGCTGGGCGCGCGCATTCTCGTCAAGGCGGAGACTAAAGTATTGCGCATCGTGTTCAGCGTTGTGATCGCCGTGCTCGGCTTACAGATGCTGTACAAAGGCCTGACGGGAGGAATCTAAATTGGCGGAAACCGAGGCAAATCGAGCTGGGCCAAATCAACCTGGGTCAAATCAACCTGGGCTAAAACCGGTCTGGACCGATCAGAAACTGGAGAATCTTGTCGGCAACTTGCTTCGCGCCGGCGTCTCACTCTCGGCGTTCGTGGTCGCGATCGGAGGAATCATTTACCTGGCCCGGCATGGCCGCGAGCCGGCAAATTACCGCGTATTTCAAGGCGAGCCCTCCGACCTCAAAAGCGTCAGCGGAATCGTCCGCTTCGCCTTTGGATTCCACGGTCGCGGCGTCATTCAGTTCGGACTGCTTCTGCTGATCGCCACCCCAGTCTTCCGCGTGGCCCTCTCCATCTGGGGATTCGCCGCCGAGAAAGATCGCATGTACATGATCTTCACCGGCATCGTCCTGATCGTCCTGCTCTACAGTTTGCTCGGCTCTGGCTCCGCGTTCTGAAAGTGTCGCGAAAATGGTGCAGACTTTCCTGTAAAAAAAACTCTTGTTTCCTCGCAAAATCTAGAAAACAAACGATTGGGATTTTTTTTGCCTTCCAGATCTATAGTTCTAAAGGTAGTTACGGGCAAAATATTCAAAACATGGAGGTTACAGCCCGTGCGGTTCCGTTTTGAAACTGCCAGTAGATCTGCCTCGGCCAAGTTGTCAAAGATTCTATATTATCTCTTAGATAATGTGCTTCTATCTATGTTATCGGAGATGAAAGGGTAAGGTCAAGGGAAAACAGTCCGGCTGAGGCCCCAGTCCCAAATTGGGACGCGCATCGAGCTTGATTCAGGCCGCATGGAACCACTGATCTCATCAAGTTCATTCAGATTTCCTTGACGGGCCGAAATCCTCGGAGTACTGTTCTCCTTCCCCCAAGCTGTCGGGCCCCGCACTTTTCCCCAGGAAATCTGATTCAGAGTCAAGGAGACCACATGAAGCATGTGCTCGCTGCTGTCCTGTGCATCGCAATGCCCCTCGCGATGTTCGCCTCGGAAAACGGCTACAAGGTCACCTACGACGGAGGCTCACTGCCCGATGCCAAGGCCGGAGCTGGCATGAAGATCTACATTGAATCCAGTCAGGTCCGGATCGCGAAAGACAACGCAGACGTAGTAAAGATACCGGCGTCGGCGATCACCGAGATCAGCTACGGCCAAGACGTGCACCGCCGAATCGGCACCGCGGTTGCGGTCGGTGTCTTCACCCTGGGCGTGGGCGCATTGATCGCCCTCAGCAAATCCAAGAAACACTACATCGGATTGATCTGGGCCGACGGAGACAAAAAAGGCGGTCTCGCCTTGCAGTGCGATAAGAACGACTACCGCGGCATCCTCGCCGGACTAGAAGGCGTATCCGGCAAGAAAGCCGTCGACTCCGAAACCATGACCGTTAAGAACTGAGTATGGAGTGAATTCCAGGAGAACAAGAACCGAATCTTAAGGAGATTCTAAATGAGGAAAGCGTCTACTGTGTCGTTCGTAACGATCCTTTTGCTCGCCATTGGATGTGGTGGTGGAACCAGCAGTAGTAGCAGCAGTCCGCCTTCGTCGCAAGGGATTTCAGGCTCCTATGAATTTGTTGCCACTTCAACTACAACGAGTGGATCAACAACTCTGATAGAGGCCAGCCTGTCCGCAAACGGGGCTCAGAGCAGCGCCACTGGCTCCAACCAAGTACAAACCGCAACTCACGTGAACGGCCTTTGGTATGTCAACGGCGCATGTGCCAGTTCGGCTCCGGGGCAAAACAGCATCACCGGAACAGTGAGCGGCACGAGCATTACTCTCACCTTTAACGAGGGCGGAAATACTTTTACCGGGCAAGGAACAGTGAGTGGGACTACAGTCTCCGGATCTTATTCGGGCACAAACTCAAATTGCTCCGATTCAGGCACGTTTACAGGCACTCAAGTGCCAAATCTGGCCGGAACATTTTCAGGCACACTGAACTTTCCTTCCGGCTCGGATCAAGTGACGGCGACGCTGACCGAGGGCAGCAATAATTCCTTGACCGTACAGACCACACTGAGCGGGACGGACAATGGAACCTTTACCTTCTCCGGTTCAGCGGTCGCGAATGTAATGTTTGTTTCCGGTTCGGTAAATGGAAATCCATTTGCGTTGTTTGGGTACTTTGACAGCGCCGGTACGTACACCGGAACGCCTAATTCCATCGAGGTATTCGACGACAACCTTGTAAACGGCGTGTATGCCGACTACGGGCTGTTAGTCAAACAATAGCAGCCGTGGCTGGTGGCTGGCCCACCTTTGCGATTTTGGCAAAGGTGGGGCCTTATGCCGCCTGCGTCGCCTTTGATCTTGTCTTTAACCCACTGATTGATTGTTGCGACGCGAGCCGCCGACTTCGCCGTTCCCACCTTTACAGAGAATGTAAAGGTGGGCCAGCCGCCAAAATTCTCGTAGGGACGGGGGCGGGCGCTAGCGCTACGACGCCCCCGGTTTTCGCGCGACCACGGACACTTCGCCGTGCTGCTTCCGCGTTGGCCTTACGATGATTTCCACGTCCTGCCCGAGCGCCGTGAGGAAGTCCATGAGGCGTTCGACGGAAAAAGCGCCGGCGCGGTTGCGCATTAATGCGGAGACATGAGGCTGCTGGATGCCGAGAATCTTTCCGGCTTCCGCCTGCTTGAGGCCGCGCCGCTTGATGAGGCGGTAGATCTGCAGGGTGAGCTTGGCCTTCAACAGTTCCTGTTCGGGATGAGGCACGCCGAGGTCGGCGAAGACATTTCCACTGCCTTTTTCTACTCGCGGTCTTCGTGAAGCGGACGGCTTTTTCGTTCTCATGGTCATTTCAGTTCTGGCTTTCCCGGTGCATCCGTTCGGCCACAGTCAACCGCTGGCGGATGAGGCCCATGTCCCGCGTGGGTGTAGCGATGCCTTTCTTCGATTTCTTTTGGAAAGCGTGCAAAACGTAAATCGCTTCCGCGAACCGAACCGTATAGACGGCCCGCCATGTGCCACCGCGATCCTCAGCGACAATCTCTATCACGGAGGCTCCGCCAAAACCCCGCAGCGGCTTAGCTGAAGGGTCAACCTCTCCTTGCTGCGCGGCATAGAGCGATTGGCCGATGTCGCGCCGGACTTTCCGGGGAAAGGCACGCAGATCTTTCCGGCTTGACCCGACCCATGCTATCGGCCGTTCTATCGTCATTATACATGAATACGTCTACGTGTATGTCGTGTCAACGGAAACCTGTGGCTGGGGGAGCGCACATTCCCAAATCACGCTCCTGTTGTCTCGGTCGGCGCGGGTGGCCCATCCTAACGTCGTGCTCTTCGACGTTAGGGTGGGGAAGTCGCGGATTGCGCTCAGCCGAGGGACAACCCGCCCAAGCGGGCTTGGACCGGCACCCTCATAAGTAAAATGAACGCGACAGTATGGGCGAGCCCTGCAGTGAGTAATGCGTAGGTCCTTCGTCGGCAGGCAGGTGGCCCATTCAAGCCGTCTTTTTGTCGAAAGCTAATGGTCAGAACTGGAATGCGATGCACCACAATAGCGCCAGGGTTGGGTCCCCGCTCCCGTCCGACAAAAAACTTTACCTGGCTTTACTAACTCTTTACTCCCTCCAAGTCTCCTCTGTGTTTGGATAGAAGAAATCAGTTTCAGGAGGTTCATGTGATCAAACGTCTGTACCCTATTCTTTTTATCTGTCTTCTCGCCGCGCCACTTCTGCTGGCACAGGATTCGGACTCGAATCAATCTCATTCCACGAACATCGGTGGTGCGTGGCAGCTTTCATGGCAGGGCCGGGATGGCTCGCAGCAAGCCACAATTCAGATCCAGCAAGATGGGTCCAAGCTGAGCGGCACGTTTCAAGGCCCGCGGGGTTCCTCGGCGCTGACCGGCAGCGTACAGGGAAACAACATTTCTTTTAACGTGCAAATGCAGGGACGCCGCCGCGCCATGACGCTGGCTTTTAACGGCACCATCGATGGCGACAAAATGAGCGGCACCCTTCAGCCTCAGGGCGGAAATGGCGGGCATGAGGGACACGGAGGGGGACAGGAAAGTCATTCCTGGAGCGCAGTTCGTCAACAGGGCAACTCTGGCCGGAGCGGGCCTGGACAAAACCAGGATGAAGACGACGAATACGGACTTTGATCGGCGGGCGGCCCAGTTGGCCGACACGGTTTAGCGTTCACGGGAATTGACGCGAGGTCGGCGACTGCGTCCAACAATCAGAGTGCCCACCCTGACGTCGAACGCACGACGTTAAGGTGGGCCACCCTCTGGATCCTTGCGGATTTTACTTGCAGGATTCGCTGACCATCTTCAAGTCTGTGACTTTCAAATGGCCGTGCTCGGTGTTGTCTTTCTTCATGCCACTATCCTTCGCCATGTCTTTTGTGTCTTCTTTCATGTTATGCATGGCGGAGTTGGAGACGACTCCGGTTGCTTCCACGGTGTGTCCCACGTGATGGGCGAGGTTCACTGCGCTGCTACGGATTTCCCAAGTGCTGCCATCCGTTCCTGTGAGCAGGAACTCTTTGGCACTGTCGCCATTCGACAGGCAGCCGGTGATCGTCCTTACGTCTGACTTTGACTTTTCCTGTGCGGATCCCCAAACAGCCCCGCAAACAATAAGAGCCACGCATAAAATCGAATTACAGACTTTGTTTTTCATTTCTTCTCCTTTGGGTACGAACTTTCGAAGTAGAAGACAAGTCTTCTACTCGGCTGCTTTGTACCGCGTACCAAGTGCACCCGCAACAAAGCGTTATCGGCACAAGCTATCTGGCGCCAAAGGTTAGTTGCAAAATGTGGCCAGGAGGATGTCTGTTCCCTTGAGGATCACAGGCTGTGTGGCTATCCCATGACCGCGTGGGTGATCCCCTGCCACCAGGAAGGATTGCTCCGCCACATGTACATCGCGAGGCATTGGCCCACGATCAGTAATGGCAGGGCATAGAGGTAGACCTTGTGAATGCGCCGATCGACCAGCAGATCGCGCGCAACTCCGAGAAGGATCAGCAGGTCCAGGCAAGGAAAGAAAAGATTGTAGTCGAACACGTAGTCAAAGCGGGCGACGGGCGCGTCCATGAGCCCGCAGGTTGCTATGAAGATCAGCCGGCGATGCAGCTCTGGCCGCGTGCGCCAATAAACGGCAAGCGCAATGAGCACGCCAAAGGCGATCATGTCATAGAACGGAACGCTCAGAAAAGCATCCGCATCCGTGCCGCTCTGATGAAGTTGCACCGTGTCAAAGCGCGCCATGACGATGGCCGTGGTGACGCCCAGTGGAACCATCACCGTGGCGAGCCCGGCGCCAAACCATCCGATGAAGCGATGCCAACTGACTTTGTGTATACGGACCAGCGTGGACTGACAAATGAAGAAGATCACCCACCCGGCAAAAGCCGCGCCATGAATCCAGAGAATGAAGGGCCGCGGCACCGCGGCACGAAACAGGTTGTCGTTGACCGTACGCTTGAAGCCGGAAGCCACAATGACAGCCATCAACAGCGACATCGCAAAGTAGAAATAGCGATGCAAAATCCCGTTACGACCAGTCAAGGTTGTCGCGTTCAGTTTTTTCTCCGGGCTCATTGCCGGCCCGACGCGTTCTACGTTGATGGTGGACATGGAAAGGGGTGAACCGGGACGTCCGTTTGCCCGGCCCACGCGAGGATACACCCCGAGTGCCCGGCTCGCCATCTTTTTCAGATTCGTGGCTCAATCTCCGCGTTCGAGATGGGAACCGGCAGACCCCCCGCTCTCCGCTGCCAGCTTCAGGCGATCCAGCCAGCGCTGATCGGTCTCCTCCAGTTTCCTCGACGAGTAGAAGAGGGTAAGCAGAAAGCCGTGCATCGATTCATCGGTCTTCACGATCGTCTGGTCGTCAGCCAGCCGCGAAAGCTTCCAGAGGTGGATGGCCGTAGCCCCGAACGCCGACCCCGTCCAAGCGAACTGAGTGCAGGGTTGCACCAGCGCTACCCGCGATTTAATGTGCGTACCGCCGGTCGTCCATGAGAAGGTCGTTCCCACTTGCAGCGGACCAGTCATCTCCGCGGTTGAGATATCCGTCTGCCACTTCGGCCAACCCCTCACATCGGTCAGCAGAAGCCAGACTTTTTCAATTGGAGCGTGAATCGTAATCTCAAGCGAGGCTTTGACAGGAGCGTCCTCGCGAATTTTGCCGCTGCGCGCCAACTCGTCGTCCGAGATACTAGCCCCAAGAAAAAGAAGCACCAGAATCATGCTGCGGAGAATGTGCATATCGACCCCACCAGGTTCAAGCCTTAGTACGTGTCCTGCACCTGCCGGGTTCCCCAACCGGAACCCGCAAAATCGCCAAGCCTTGCGATACATCGCAAATCGCGACCGCTTCCTCCGGCTAGCCAGAAACCGAGAGTTGCGCAAAGCAGATATTGTTGTCGCCCTCGCATTGACGGCTTGTCCCGTAAATATGGTAATATGGGAGCGTGAAAACAACCTTGGAGATCCCCGACTTCTTGTTCCGCCGAGCCAAGTCGGTGGCGGCCGAACGCGGGATCCCTCTGCGCCAGTTGATCACCGAAGCTGTCCAGGAGAAACTGCGGACCACGTCCCAGGAAAAGCCTTGGATGAAACATCTGGGAAAGCTCAAACATCTCCATAAGGAACGAAAGCAGGTCGAAAAGCGCGTGGAGCAGGCTTTCGAGCAGATTGACCGGGAACTCTGGCAATGATTTTCTGGAAATGATTCTCGATACCAACGCCCTGTCCGCCGCCGCCGACGATGATCCGGCAGTCATCGCCCTTCTGGCTGACGCCGACGAGGTGGCGATTCCGGTGATTGTGCTTGGGGAGTATCGCTATGGCATCGCACAGTCGCGGAACCGGGCCAGCTATGCGAACTGGTTGAAGGGCCTGCTGCAGGACTGCCTGGTGCTGGACATCCATGAACCGACCACGCACTATTACGCGGAAATCACCCTCGAATTAAGACAACAGGGCAAGCCGATTCCAACCAACGATGTCTGGATCGCAGCCCTTTGCCGCCAGCACGAGCTTCCATTACTGAGCCGCGATCGCCACTTCGATCTTGTAGCAGGAAATAAGCGGATCGGGTGGTGACCCGCAGGTTGGCGTCCGAAAACCGCGGACGCGAACCTGGGCCACCAGCCAAAGGCAAACGCAGACGTCAGATTCGTCGCCTTTGATGTTGGGGCGCTACCGCTCACTCCCAACCGAACCCGCAAAATCCACCAAGCCTCGCGATACTTCTCAAATCTCGACCGCTTCCCAGTAGAAGCAAGTGTGGGGCGGACACTCCTGTCCGCCGCCGTTGAAGTTGATGCCTTTTGTTCACGATTTCCGGCCTTTGGATGGCGCAGCTCTTCAGTGGGTGCGTGAGAACTAGAATTTCCACCACGCGATGGAACAAAACGATGAGTCTGCAGCCGCGAAGCGGCGTAAGAATACAGCCCATGGCGTAAGCCATGGGTAAAGTAGGAACGAGACAAGGCCCAGCGGGGCGAAAGGTTACTTCTCACGCACACACTTCAGCGGGGCGGTAACGGCATCACCTTGACCCGGCTTTAGCCGCTGAGGTAACAGAATTAAGGTCTTCCGCAACCGCTGAGGGACGAACTGCGCGAGATCCACTCGGATGGTGACGAATTCAGTATTCGGGCGCATGGGCATGACACGAAGGCGTATCGGGCGGTGGCGGAGGTTATGGAATCCACTGGCCCGATATTGACGGGTAGGCCGAGCCATCCCCCCGAGACTTCATTCTTTACAGATTTTTGACACCGTCATGACATCTGTTGGGCTAGCCTGACTTAAAGTCCTTCCGCTGTTCAAAGACCCTGGGTACGATAAGCATCCATTTTCCGGAGGAACTTCATGAGGAACTCGGGTAGCAAGAGGTTTCGTGTAAAACGAATTGACCTTGGAGTGGGACTAGCCCTGCTCGTGGCATGGTGCGCGGGCACAGTCGCTGTAGCTTCCGATGTGCATGCAGGGAGCGCCCATGCCTCTCCCCATTCGCGATCCGTGATCGTACACGCCAAGTTTGGCGGCTTCATTCTGGGTTACGACATCGACCGGGGCGGAAACGAAGGCATCCTGACTGAGTACGTAGCGGGGAACGGTGACAACGCCGTAGTAGCGGCCGAGGCTTTCGATCAGACCACAGGCAAAATCATCAAGGTGGTCGCCAAGAAGACCAATACGCAGGACGATTACGTCACCGACGGAATCTACAACCACGTTGGGGTGGTCGACTTCCAGACGGAAGTGGGTTTCGTCGCGAAGAATCATTTTCTAACCATGAACCCGGTCGGTTCCAACAAGTTCACGGGGAAATGGTCGCTGGCGATTAAGAAGAATTATTTTCTGGAAGGCATCAGCAACAACAAAAGCGAATCGACCGTTGCCGTGGTTCAGCAGAGCGATGTGGAAACAGTGCCTTTCTACATCTTCAGTTCCAACATCTCGACCAACACATTTGGGCCGCAGATTCCCTTCACCGATGGAAATATCGGAGCCACCCCCCTTATTGGTTATAACAGCCGGCTAGATCACGGCGTATTGGTGGGAAGCAACGGAAGCCCGACCACGAACCCCCTCGTGGCAATCGTAAACCTTGTCAAGGGAACCATCCGCGAGTTCACTGCGGTGGGAGTTGGGAACGTGCTCGGATTGGCGGTTGATCCCGTGACGAATATCGCCGTCTTTACTACGCAGGGCGGCCCGTTCACGCCTCCCATGGTCGAGTTCTACGACTTGGGGAAAGAAAGCGGCTTCGGCCTGCAATTTCCAGGATCCAACGTGGGCGGGGATGTCGAATTCGATCCCGTGCATCGGCTCTTCGTGGTAATTGCCGGTGATGGCACCAACAATTCCTTGTTTGAATACGACGCAAAGGGCAGTCTAAAAAACAGCCTCACAGGTGGCCCGTTGAACAATCTTGCCACTTGCTGTGTGCTTAACCCCGCCAGAAGGATCGGCTTCGGCTTGGTCGGTGCCGGAGGCTTTACAAGCCTGCAATCGTTCACCTATTAGTAGAGTCTGAAACTCCTGACAAAGGACACAGGCTCCGCAGCGCTAAAATTTTTAAGGAGCAAAAGGCCGACCATGCTTCGATGATCGGCCTTTATTTATGCCGGCAACCCGACCGGACTTTATCCTGAGCGAAATCGCAGGACTCCCACACACTTTCGGCCCTACCGGCCACCTCAACCTCACCCCCGCAAATATCCCCAAGCCTCGCGATACTTCTCAAACTTCGACCGCCGCTTCCGGCTCCCAGAAAACAACTTCACAAATCGCATCCCCCGCAGCGCCCGCACCGGAAACACATACCACGCATTCTCCGGAACCACGTACGCCACCAGCACATCGATCTGATCCGCCCGATACGCCTTCATGTCATGCCCATGCGCCCGAATACTGTAAGTGCCGTCTTCGCCCATACAATGCGCCGACTTCACCTGCACCTTCGACAGCCTCCCACCCGCCTGCACAATAAAGTCAAACGGATCGCTATCGCCCCAAGGCTTAGCCACGCCAAATCCCAGGCTGACCGCCTTAGCCACAAACGCCGCCTCCGCCATCTCCCCCCGCCGCTTCCCGGTAAACCGAGCCATCCCCCCTTTATCCCGACGCTCCGCCGAGGCCAATAAGTCCCCAATCTCCACCGCAGCAAACAAATCTCCAACCACCACACCCAAGCTCATAACCATTCACTCCTCATTTCTTGAACTCCATCACTCGCGAAACCCTGTCATCGGGAAAAACTGTCATCCCGAGCAAAAATCTGTCATCCCGAGCGAAGCCGAGGGATCTGCATTTTTACCCGCGACACATCCAAGACACAAAAAGCCTCCTCGGACAATCCCGTCCGAAGAGGCTCCATAAAGCCTTCAAGGTTATATAAGAAGGATACAAAATATCGCAAGGCTAAGTCAACAAAAAACTCATGTGGGGCGGACACTCCTGTCCGCCGCCGTTGATGTTGACCTTTGCTCTCGACCCCCGGCCTTTGGGTGGCACAGCGCTTCAGCGCTGCGATAAGCCGCACCATCAATTTGGCTTTAGCCGCTGAGGGTCGCAATCCTTCAACCCATCCCTGTCATCCTGAGGAAGCGCAGGCCTTCGCAAAGCGAAGGCCTGCCAACGAAGGATCTATGTACTCCGGCCCGAGTATCGATTCGGGAGATATCTGTGGACACTGCCAGCCAGCCTCTCTAGACTAGCAACTGTGGAAGTACATCTTCGACCCGAAATCGAGTCTCGTCTTCAAGAACTAGCCGCCAAAACCGGGCGCGCACCCAACGACTTGATCGAGGACGCCATGGCAGGTTATCTGCAAGAACTTGCCCAGACTCGCGAGATGCTGGATAGCCGCTACGACGACCTCAAAAGCGGCCGTGTGAAGCCGCTTGACGGTGAAGAAGCCTTTGCCAAACTTAGGCGAAAGAGCGATGAGCGTCGCGCCGGTTCATGAACGGATTTGTCCTCCACCCGAACGCCTACACTGACCTCGACGAAATCTGGGAATACATCGCAACCGACAGCCTCGAGGCCGCCGATCGTATTCGTGAAGAAATCTACGAAACGATCCGCTCTTCGTAGTCTTTCCTTATACCGGCCACAGCCGCCCCGACCTCACCGCGCGGCCCCTGCGGTTTCAGTCTCTACGAGAATATGTGATCGCTTACACGCCAGATGAGAAACCGCTCGCCGTTATCGCCGTGTTGCACGGACGCCGCAGCCCACGGGTGATCGCAGCCATACTCCGCACAAGGGCGTGAGCAGCCCCATAAGCGGAAAAGGCCGCGCTCATTTCTGAACGTGGCCTTTATTTATACCGACGTAACGCTTCCCGGCTCTAGAACGGGAGCAGCAGCTTGTCCGGGCCTTCGATTTCGTTTTTGGCCTCCAGGAATTCTTCGGTCCATGGTTTGCCCGCGCACTCGGGGCACTCGTCGATCGTGCCGCCAATGGCGAAACAGTGATAGCAGGTTCCTTCGGAGCTCGTGCCAGGGAACTTCTTACATGTCTTGCAGGGCTTGAAGAACTCGCGTTCGAGCGCTCGGTGCTCGCCCCATAGTTCGTGCTCACACATGACGCACATAATCTCCTCCTGACTGCCCATCTCATGAATATAACTCCATCGGCCTCCTTCCACTTCCTCCGAATGAGAATCGATACCGTTTAATTGCGAACCCGCCCCAAAAAGGAAAAGGCCACGCTCATTTCTGAACGTGGCCTTTATTTATGCCAGCAACGACCTACTCTCCCACACACGTGTGGCGCGGGCGCCCTCGCCCGCGAAAACGGCTCAGTTCGCCGGAGATCCCATTCCGGGAAGAGCCTAGGTGAACTTGTTCGGCCGTCACTGACACGAAATCAGGCAGCGGTTATTTGTGGTAGAGAGATTGCGGGCGAGGGCGCCCGCCCAACATTCAGCCTCATGTCCACCAGTGCACCGACCAAGTATTGCTATCGCCGAAGGCTCCCTCATCTGCAGAAAGCGGATGCGGCGTTATTCGTCACTTTCTGTACTGGTACGCATTTGATCTTGCCGGATCAGGCTCGTGATCTTGTCCTTGAACATTATCTGCGGGAGGGCGGCCTTCGCCCACTCGCGGGCGAGGGCACCCGCGCCACACTGCCGCCGCGAATTCATCTGTACGCAGCCGTGATTATGCCGGATCATGTTCATTTATTGTTCTTGCCTTTGCGGGATGAGAATGACCGGGCTTTCGCCATGGTGGACATCTTGCAATGTTTGAAGAGCACGACGGCGCATCGCATTAACAAACTTCTGCGGACTTCAGGGCCGGTTTGGGAAGAAGAGTCGTTCGACCATGTGTTGCGTTCGGACGAGAGTTTGCGGGAGAAATGTGAATACATTCGGCAGAATCCAGTGAAGGCGGGTTTGGTGGCCAGGGCGGAGGATTATCGCTGGCTGTGGGTCGAGCCAGAGTTGAGTTCCTGATGCGGGTTCGCGGGCGAGGGCGCCCGCGCCACACTTTGACGACAGAAAAGGAAAAGGCCAATCTGATTTCTCAGACTGGCCTTTATTTAATGCCGGCAACGACCTACTCTCCCACACACTTTCGCGTGCAGTACAATCGGCCCTGCGGGGCTTAACTTGAGGCGCTTTGCGGGCGTGAGCGAAGCGGGAGCCCGCAGCCGAAATCCCGAAGCGTTCTGTGCGAGGGATCTCTCGCCTGATGTTCCCGGCCCTCGCACGGGAGACGTTATAATCTTGGGAATGGCAAGGCTGGAAATCTGCATCTACTGCAAGAAACCGATAGGCCCGGCTGAAGATTACGTATCTTTGCCGCCCGCACCTGCAGAACCAGGCAGCTTTGGCGAACCGCTGTATGAGCAATATGCGCACGCAAAATGTCACGAGAAATTCGTTGCAGCAACCGAACCTAGTTAGCGTGAGGTACATCGGCCCTGCGGGGCTTAACTTGCGACCGGACACTTGCAATAGCAAAAAGGACGAATTACCCGAACAGATCGTTTTCCTTCATTAACTTTGCGAGCTTATGCGCCTCGGCTATGTAGGGCAGCTTAAGCCCGACATTCGCCGTGAAGTACAGCAAGGTCATCAGCGAAAGCGCGAACCTTAGCGACGTCTCAATGTAAGCGCGCCATTCGTCTACGCCGCGCGTGAGCTGCCAGGTTCTATTCTTGTATCGCAACGTTATGAACGAGTCGCCGTGAGCGATGCTGGAGGCCTCCTTGTAGAAAGTCTTGTACAAATCGCCCATTCCTACGGCTTCTACGAGGCCCCTGATCTTCATACCGTGCCAGCTTTGTGTCCCAAACTTGGATGCTAACGTCCGATAGCCCGCCACAGAGTCAAAGGCGTTCAGATATTCGTTGTTGGCACCCATGTCTCGAACGAGTTCGTATGCGATTTTCTTGCCGTAATCGACGAAGTCGTGTGTTTTTTCGGGATGTTGGATAAGAAACAGCGTGCCTGCGACAAGTTCAAACAGGTTTCTGCACATTCCCATCGCGCCGAGACCGTAGTCATATCCGGCAAGGCAGCAGACGGAGTTCCAGGCCTCCCATGCAACCCGGCATTGATTCACGCAGAGGTTCGCATGGTCGTCGCCCTCTCTGTTCGGCAGGGAGTTAACGCGGGTTCCCATCCACACTATCGGGAGGCTCAACTGCATGAGCTGCGGATGGGTTTCTTGGAGGTGGGCCAAATACTCCGGCAGCTTTTCGGTCATGGTACATCTTATGCTTTGCGAAGCTAGCCGCCGGGATCAAGCTAGGCAGACGGGAGCAAAGCGGAAAAGGCCACGCTCATTTCTGAACGTGGCCTTTATTTATGCCGGCAACGACCTACTCTCCCACACACTTTCGCGTGCAGTACAATCGGCCCTGCGGGGCTTAACTTCCGTGTTCGGGATGGGAACGGGTGGAGCCCCCGCGGTAAGATCACCGACAAGTTGAGGCG
>DATMQI010000312.1:0-5125 GCA_035567135.1 Terriglobales bacterium | reverse complement strand
GAGACCGCCAGCCAGCACAGTTCAGAGGGCACGCCGGCGCTCGTGTCGATCGGCACGACCGGGCCAACGGTGACTTTGCCGTCTGCATCGATGCGGCCGATGGCGAGTCCGTCTGAAACGGCTTCCCCGATGACGAAGGTGTCCGGCCGGTTGTTCAAGAAGGCGATGTAGAAAGGAGAAGCGCCTCCCCCATCGTAAAATGAGGGCTCGCCGAGTGAGCCGTCTGCGCCTACGGGGAATACGATGATGCCGTCGGGGTCAGGTGCATTCGAAGCGATCGAGTGCAGGTCGCCGTTGTTTCCCCGCGGGATCCAGAGAATCAGTGAGCCGTCCGGATTTTTCCTGCTAGGCAACTCGTCGAATGTGGTGCCTAGAATGAGGAATTTCCCGTCTGGCGAGGGCACGGCCATGGTGGGCACACGATTGGGCCATTCCATCGTGCTCACCGAGTATTTTTCCGGGCGTGGCGTGAGGTTGCCTTCGTCATCGACCGAGAGCACCCGGATATGGTCGGGGCCGAACGTGTGCACCACGTAAAGCGTGCGACTCGATGGGGCATAGGCCACCGATTTAGCGCCACCGCCTTGTGTGTTACCCGTCCGCTTCACGTCCAGCAGCGTGAGCCAGCCTTCCTTATCCACAGCGAAGCTGGAGACGGAATTGTCGCCGCCGTTGGTGGCAAACAGAAAGCGACGATCCTGCGTGAGACGGACACTGCCCGCACCCTCGTAGTGGTTGGGCCGGGCGATGTGGTAGATGGGGCTGATGCGCCCAGAACCGGCGCCCCCTGTCGCGACACGTTCCACTTCCGCAAGCGCGCCGTTCGCAGACCGATGGTAGTGGATGATATAGTTCTTTACCTCGTTGGTTTGCATGTAGAGATGACCGCCACGACCGTTCATGCTCATCTCTTTCGACATACTCATCTCTTTTGACATGCCCATCTCTTTCGACTTGCTCATCTCTGTAGCCATATTCGTTTTCCTTTTGCTCCTTTGAAATTGGACCAGGTGGTCCATGGTGAGACAAAACCTCGTTACCTAATACCCCTGCTTGTCACGAAGTAACGGATAGAACTGAATCCATGTCATGTCTGTGGCGGCGACATTGGCGATGTGGCATCCGGCACATTCGGTCACAGGCTTTTCAGCTGCGACCTTCTCGTAGGGCAACGGATGATGACCGAAAGTGAAAAATCCCCAGCCGTTGGTCTTAGCAAAGCGCTTACTGTCTTTCACTGTTAAGTCGATGCCGTTGTACTCGCCGTTGAAATATCCACGTCCGGATGGTTCCTTACGAGAGCCGTCTGGAAAAGTCGGGTTAAGAACCCGGGTCAGTTCTTTTACGATGACTGTTCCTTCTGGAAACTCGCCTGTCTTCAGATAGGCATCGACGTTTTTCTGCTCGACGTAAACGTGATGATATTCGGGGAACCCTGCCTTTCCGTCGTTGAGGCCGTTAGGTGTTAGGGGAGCCCCCACAAAAACCCATTTCCGAAAACCGGTTGGCAACTCCAACTTGCCATCAGCATCGAACACGGCGCTCGACTGTTCAGGCTGGGCGGCCACCACGGGTTTCGCGACCAGCAGGAATACGGCCGAAGCGGTCAATCCAAGTAAAACGATGATTGGAAACAGATGCTTTTGCATTGCAATTCTCCTTCTGGAAATTTCCCGACTGAGTCTCTGCGAGACCGTTCTGTTTACTTCGATTTGAGGACCGGGTAACCTTGCACGTACACCCAGTCTGTCGACTTCGCGGGGACGTGGCAACCCAGGCAGTCTTTTTTGTAGTTCGTTGCAACCTGTTTATCGGGCGCATCGGATTTGAAAAGGGCCCATCCCCATCCATCGCCCCACAGCGGATTGTCGGGATAGCGTCCCCTGTCGTCTTTGATCATGACGAACCACACTTTCGTTCCCGTAGCCCAATGTGCGTCCCCGGTCGTCAGTTGCGCATGATCAGTCGCGAAGACCTCTTTCACTAGCACGGTCCCGTCCGCAAACTTTCCAGTCTTGCGGTAATACTCAGCTGTGCCCGGCGAGGCGTAGGTGTAGTGCATCTCGGTGTTGTTGTTGAGGTCGACCGGTGTATAAACTCCAAGCGCCTGATAGCGATCTCTAACGTCAGCCGGTTTGCGAATGGTTCCCGTTTTGTCGACCAGATCGAAGCCGTTGTGGCTGCCCACAGATTGAGAATTGATCGGCTGGTGGCCTGTCAAAAAAACAAGCGTAAGAACGAGCGATGCAATGCGAACCGACATTTACTCCTCCTCCTGCTTGAACAATCGAATCGAGGTGAACGGCCACAGAGGGGGTCGCCAGACGGAGAAGTATTCGAAGCCGGCTCCCAACGCATTTGCGAGTTCAGAATCCGTCGGTGCATAACTGGCACACTCGCGCCCGCTCCTTGTGTTCTTTCCGGTTGACTCGTTGTTCTCAACGATCGAGATCGTGTTTCTTGTCACGGTGAGTTCCTCGCAGCGAGTCTCGCTGCGCAACTCATGTAGCAACTGATTGTCCAAATTCGTTTCGCCTTATAAAAGTGCAGTCTGAGTTCCTCTGCATCGCTGTTATCGAGTGTGCTTGGAGCTGTGGGCGGCGGCGCGCAAGAATTCACAGCGATCGTGATAAGGACATCTGCAAGCTGCGGCCGTGACTTAATAGCGACTGTGTACCGCCTCCGCGTTGCTATTGCGACACCGAGAATTGAACTAGGCGATTTTTGTTGCAACGCTGGCCTGTAAGGACCTTTTAGTCTCTCTTCGGTCTCTGAGTTGCAGAAGAGCTGGGAACACCGCGGCTTGTGACGTACGCGGAAGAGAACCTAATGCGGTCGCGAATCATTTGGACAACGATTGCGTCTGGTGTGGTGCTGATCGGGATTGGACTGAGGCATTTCAGTTTGACGGCGCTGCAAGAACCGGGCCCTCTTGAAACACGCATGGTGAATCTGGCCAAACGCTCTGTCATTCGCGTGGCCAGCCGCCACGGAATTCCTCCGCGGCCACTCGAAACAAAAGCCGGCACTGAAGCGGGAGGTGCACATTACGGCCTGGATTGCGGCATATGCCACGGCGTCGACGGCCGGGCTCAAACGCCATCTGGACAGTGGATGTACCCACGTGCAGCGGATCTCACCAGCAAGCAAGTGCAGAGCTATTCCGATCAGGAGCTCTTTTGGATCATCAACAACGGGATTAAATTCACAGGGATGCCGGGCTTCGCCAAACTTGAGGCGCCGGACCACATTTGGGGTCTGGTGAATTACGTGCGGACGTTGCCGAGTACAAAGTAAGGCTAGTCTCCCAACGGAATCGACGTCATTTCATGACGGATAAAACGACAACACCAAACAAAGGAGAATCTAAGATGGGCAAGCCTGGAAGTACAACGAGCAACATCAACGCCCAACCACGTTTTCACCAACGGGCGGGCGAGATTCAGCCTTATGGAACCGTGAACCACGCTCTGCCGCTCGAACTCGAAGAGCCAGTACGCCTGGAGATGACTGAACAGTTAAACCAATTGCTGGCGGACACGATCACTCTTCGTGATCTATACAAAAAGTCTCACTGGCAGGTTGCCGGCGCTACCTTCTATCAGTTGCATTTGCTCTTCGATAAGCACTATAGCGAGCAAAGCGAACTGGTCGACTCGATTGCCGAAAGGATTCAGGCGCTTGGAGGTGTGAGTTTGGCGATGGCAGCAGACGTGGCGGAAACGACACGGATTGAACGACCACCCCGCGGTCGAGAAGAGGTTCCTGTTCAACTGTCGCGCTTGATTGACGCTCATCAGCTGATCATCCGCCAAGTTCGAATCCTGGCACGTCGCGCAATTCAGCTCGGCGATCACGGGACGAACGACCTGGTTGTGAGCGAGGTGCTCCGCACCAGTGAGCTACAGACATGGTTCTTGAGCGAACATCTCGTGAACGTGCCCTTGGTTAAGGCGGAAGAGCCCGCTGTGGGTAGCGGCGCTGCATAGCCATGAACCTGCAGCCGACTGATGATTTAGTTTTCATTCATAAGTGGGTACCTGCCGAATCAGGTTCTCCCGATCCAGTGACGCTTCTGCTCCTGCACGGAACCGGAGGCGACGAGAATGCTCTTCTACCCTTGGGAAATGAACTATGGCCTGGTGCCGCGCTCCTCGGGCTACGGGGCAAGGTCTTGGAGAACGGCATGCCTTCATCATTTCGACGGTTCACCGAGGCTAGCATTCAAGACATCAAGTCTAGGACCGAAGAATTGGCACAATTTATCGACGCTGCCTCCAAGCGATACGATTTCAACAGAAGACGTCTGATTGTCGTGGGCTATTCTAATGGCGCAAATCTCGCCGCCAGTTTGATTCTGCTTCACCCCCATTACCTCGCAGGTGCAGTTCTTTTCCGGGCCATGGTGCCTCTGGTACCCGACCTGATTCGGGATTTTAGCCATCTTTCGGTGTTTATCGGCGCGGCTCGCCTAGATCCGCTCATTCCCTCGGGGCAGGCTGAAGAAGTGGCAGCCCTTTTCAAAAGCGGTGGCGCCGATGTCACTATTTCATGGCACCAGGGTGGACGCGAGCTCGGCGGGGATGACATTCAGGCTGCCAAACACTGGCTGTCTCGCGAAAGCATTCGACGAAAAGTCGCTGCCTAAGCTCGGCGGAGATGCTGCTCCCGCGGGCAAAACGAAGGAGGAATAAATTTATGACTGAGAAGAAGAGATACAACCAACCAGAGCCGGCTTCTTTCTCTGCCGGACAGTCCGGTGGTGATCAAGGGTTACCGCGTGATGCTACAGCGGATTCTGAGAGCGTCGAAGAACTGCTTGAAGAGGGGAATTCGTTCGAGGCAGGCGTTGTCTTCGGTGTGGAGAACTCCAAAGATCCTAGCTTTTCCGAAGTGACTACGCACGAGGTTCCGGAGGACGATGTTCCCGGTGAATATTTGAACCAGGACTAACCGGTCGCACGTTTGTTGAGACGTAGGTTCCGAAATGCTTAGTAACGATGTTCTCAGACTGGGCGGATTTAAAGGCTGGCGTTGCGATCGTTGCGGCTGGCTGATTACTGCGATCGAAGAGGGCTGGGTAGAGTGGCTTGCGTCGGAAAACGACGACCAAGAGGAGGTTTTG
>DATMQI010000311.1:0-209906 GCA_035567135.1 Terriglobales bacterium | reverse complement strand
TCTCTATGGCGCAACCCAGGACGGTGGAGGGTCCTGTTTCTGTGGAGTTGTATTCAAGCTCGACAAGAGGGGCCATGAGTCCGTCCGACACAGCTTCACGGGAAACCCTGACGGTGCCTATCCCGAACTTGGGCTGACAGGTGACGGAGCAGGCAATCTCTATGGTGTTACCTACGCCGGTGGTGGCTCCACGAATTGCTATGGCATCGGCTGCGGTTCAGTCTTCAAGGTGGATGCGAGCGGCCATGAGACTGTGCTCCATGGCTTCACGGGGGGGAGTGACGGAAGAATACCTTTCGGGGGACTGATTCTAGACAAGACCGGGAATCTTTATGGTACCGCCCCAGCGGGCGGCGATTTGTCATGCGGCCAGGGCGCCGGTTGCGGCGTGGTCTTCAAGCTGACCCCTTAAACTAATCAGGCGGTGAAGCACGAGCGGACGTTCCGTTCAACGGGTCGAGGCTGCTATGGATTGCCTCCTAAACTTGTTCTTCGGGCATGGGGGACCGTTTTCGGAGATTCATCTCACGTTTGGAGTTGCCGGTAACCCTGACCCAGCCGTCCGACGGTCACTCGGAGCGCAAGGCTTGCATAACATCAACGCGCGCAGCGCGAGCCGCGGGCAGCACTGACGCGATAACCGCGACCGTCATCAGCACGAACGCAGAGACAAACACAGGCAATGCGCCCGGCATCTTGACCTCCAGGAAATATGTTCCCGCCAAACGCGCCAGCACCAATCCGAATGCCGCGCCTGCAAGGACGCCCGCCGCAGCCATCACGGTGCCCTCTGCGATCACGCCCTTGAGGAGTCGCTGCGGTTCCGATCCGAGGGCGAGCCGGATGCCGAATTCCCGCGTCCGCGCGCTCACCGAAAACGCCAGCACGCCGGCGACGCCCACCACTGCAATTGCCAACGCGACAGCCGCGAATACGCCAAACACCAGCGAGTTTAGACGATCCGGTGTGAGCACTTCTGCACGGATGTCTTCGAGTGTGGCAGCGCGCTCGATGGGCTGATCGGCCGACATGGCGCGAATAATGCGCGTGACCGGCGTGACCAGTGAATAAGGATTTGCACTGGTGTGAATGAAAAGGCGGCCGCCAAAAATGGGACCCTCTTCGAAGGGGCTATAGACCGTGGGAATGGGCTCAGGAACGAGGTGTTCGTCGTCAATATCGGCGGTGACACCGATAATGCGGTGTGGCGCGAAGAGACGCGACTTTTCGAGATCGGTCCCGTCGAAGAATTGCAGCACGGGATCCGTCCAATAGACGTGCCGATTGACCGCATCCTGGTTGGGGAACATGCGCCGTGCGAGAGTCTCGCTGACGATAACGACGGGCTCCTCATTTTTATTATTCTGATCGTTATTCTGACCATCGAGCGCATTGAAATCGCGGCCGGCAATGACAGGAACTCCAAGCGACGCAAAGAATCCCGGAGAGATGACACGCCACTGCGCCCGGGGATCCTCCACACCAGCCGCATGGACGTGTCCGTCGGCGGAGAATTGCAGACCAGGAGCGGTGGGGCCGCCGGCATCGCGCCAGGGAACCACATTGCCGAAGGCAGTCTTGCTCACATCCGGCCGCGCATCAATCCGACGGATTGCTTCCTTGTAGAAATCAACGACTTGCTGAGCTGTCTTCCCATGGGACATTGCGGGAACGTCGATGGCCAGGACGTGCTGCGTGTCTAGACCCGTCTGCGTCCTTTGCAGTGCGATCAGCGTAGTGATCAACGTACTTGCGCCGGCCAGTAACACGAAGGACGCGGCGATTTGTGTCACCGCGAAGGTCCGCTGGCGGCGGCTCGTGCTGCCGGTGATCCGCACACTCCCGCTTGACAGGCTCAGTCCATTCGATGTGTCAGACGACGGCAGGCGCGGGACAAATGCAAGAACGACCGCGGCGACAATCGCCAGCGCCGCTCCTACCCAGAGCAGGCTGGCATCAACTGTCAAATCGAGCGCGCGAACCGAGAAGCGCGAAGCGTAGCGGGCGAGGATAGCGACCATCGGCTGCGCACTCACTACACCGATCGCGGCGCCAGCACCGCAGAGCAGAAGGCTTTCGGCCAACAGCATGCGGCGCAGCGCCCCTGTGCTTGCGCCCAGCGCCACGCGGACCGCCAGCTCACCTTCACGGCGAACCGTCCGTGCCAGAATCAGGTTGGCGACGTTACAACACGCGATGATGAAGACCAGCGCTGACGCGGCGAGCAGCACTAGCAGTACGGTCCGGGCGCCCGACGTGATCTGGTCACGAAGCAACTTGGTCCCAATCTGGAAGTCCGCTTCCCGCGCATAGGCTTCGGGATGGTCCCTTTTCATCGCGGAGTAGGAGGAGCGTAATTCGGCGCGAGCCTGATCGAGAGTGACTCCAGGAGCGAGACGACCGAAAAGCTCAGTCATGCGATGGATGCGGCCAGTAACCATGGTTGCGGAAAGATGATGCGGGCTGGTGACGATGTTGGAGATGATTTCGGTGTCCTGGGGATATGGGACGCACGGCTCGAGGACGCCAATGACTGTCGCAGAGCGATCACCGATGCTACCGAGGCGAACGGTTTTGCCGATAACCGAAGGATCCTTGTGAAGAGAGTTCGTCCAAAAACGGTAGGTGAGAACGACGACGCCGGCAGCTTTAGGACCATCGTCTTGAGGTCCGATGAGGCGACCGAGTACGGGATGAAGGCCCATCACGTCGAAATACGTGCCGCTGACAACGCCGCCTTGAATTGAACGAGGCTCGCCGAGGCCGATCAAGGTGAAGTCCATGGCGGAGAAGTCGCCAAACGCGCTCAGGGTTTTCACGCTAGCGCGTAAATCCTGTATCTCGGGTACGGAAAACGTCGCGTTTGCGTCGCCGATGCCGGGAGCGCTCTGCCGGATATAGATCAGCCGGTCCTCGTCGCGGTTGACAAGAGGCTTGAGCAGGACTCCGCGAACCAGCGTGAAAATGGCAGCGTTCGCGCCGATGCCGAGCGACAGCGTGAGAATCACGGCGATCGCCAGCCCTGGAGTCCGAATTAGCGAGTGAGCTGCAACTCTCAGATCGCGAATGAAGGACATGCACTTAGCCTCCCTGCCGAGCATCAGCATCACGCCTGCCAATACTAAGCGTCACATTCTACACGACTTAATATGCGATAAGTTAGTCCGGGCTGTCCGCTTCCGGACACCGCTATCGCAAATGCGGACACTAAACGCAGCCTTGGCACTCGGGACGATTGGTCTCATTCACTTGCGGGTTGTCGGCGAACACGAAGTTATTCGGAAACGGGTTTAGAGGACGCTCCGACGCTTTCCCTGATCCAGCGCGAACGCACGCCGCAATACTATCGAGAGTAGAAGCCCGTTGCCTGGTCAATCGGGTGAACACTGTACTTGGTCCTCAGAAGGATTGCCGTATTTATCTGTGGCAGTACTAGAATATTATGACGAGTTCGGTCATGCGGGCCTGCCAGATTCGTACTGTTCATTTTGGTACCAGAATATGTGTTCGCTGAGCATCCTTGTCGTCGACGATCATGAGGAAGTGCGGCAGGGTATCCGCGCTTTACTGTCGCTGCGCGCTGGCTGGTCTATCTGTGGCGAAGCAGGCGATGGCATCGAAGCGATCGAAAAGGCGAAAAGGCTGCGTCCCAACGTGGTGCTGATGGATATTTCCATGCCCAGGATGCAGGGCATTGAGGCGACTCGAATCATCCGACGAGAAGTGCCTGAATCCGAGGTGATTATCGTCAGCCAAAACGATTTCGGCTTGATCCACAAAGCCGCAGCCGAGGCGGGGGCGACGGGTTTCGTCGATAAATCGAGAATCTCGCAAGACCTGCTAAAGACGATAGAAGCTCTTGCGAACAACGTTACGGAACGCGGACCCCGTGCACAGCTTAAGACAATCGATCCGCAGGTAGCCGTCAATTTCGGCGACGTCCGTGGCACCGAATTTTTGCTGAGCGACACTGGCAGCCTGATCCGCAAAGTCTTCATGCAGTCTCCTGTGGCAATGGGATTGCTTTCCGGTCCAGAGCATCGCTGGACACTTGTAAACCCTGAGATGATTAGAGCCACCAGCCGCAGTCAAGCAGAGGACTTTATTGGCAAGACAATCCGCGAAAGCATGCCAGAGTTGGAGGGGCAGCCTTTCTTCGAATTACTCGACACCGTGTACCGGACAGGTGTCCCACATGTCGGCACCGAAGTGAAAGCAGTTCTCAACAGCGCTGCCACCGACCAAGATCAAGACATATATTTCAACTTCGTTTACCAGCCCCTGCGCAACCCTGAAGAGAAGGTAGAAGGAATCCTGGTCTACGCCGTCGAAGTCACCAGTCAGGTGCTTGAGAAAGCAGAGCGCGACAAACGCGAGCGCGCAAGCAGCCTTCTCGCTGCTATTGTGGATTCCTCCGACGACGCCATTATCAGCAAGACTCTGGACGGCGTCATCACCAGTTGGAATAAGAGCGCGGAGCGGTTGTTCGGTTACACCCGCGAGGAAGCTGTGGGCCGGCACATCACCCTGATCGTTCCCGAAGATCGTCGGGATGAGGAAGCGAAGATTCTTGAACGATTGAAACGAGGCGAACGAATCGATCATTTCGAGACGCTTCGGCGGTGTAAGGATGGGAGGTTGCTCACTCTTTCGCTTACGATTTCGCCGGTCAAGGATGACGCAGGACGTATTGTCGGCGCGTCGAAGGTGGCCCGCGACGTGACGGAGCGAAAGGAGATCGAGCATACGTTAACGGAACGAGCTCGGTTGCTCGACTTGAGCAGCGATGCAATCTTGGTTCGCGACGGTGCTGACCGCGTTACGTATTGGAACCGAAGCGCGTGCGACCTGTATGGCTACAGCCGCGAGCAAGCGATGGGCCGCGTGAGTCATGAATTGTTTCGTACCGAATTTCCTGAACCGCTGGAGAATATTACTGAACAACTTCACCGCGACGGTCGCTGGACCGGCGAACTGATTCACAGGCGCAACGACGGCACCAAGGTCGTCGTGGTCAGCCGTTGGACACTCGATAAGGACGGGCGCGGGAATCAGAATTGCGTTCTCGAAACCAACAATGACATCACCCAACAGAAACAGAACGATCAGGCATTGCGCGAAAGTGAGGAACGACTGCGTTCCTTGTCCAATAGCCTTGAAATTCAAGTAACCGAGCGGACGGAAGAGTTGGAGCGTCGGAATGCCGAGATCCTCCAGCAGTCCCAGCAGCTCCGCGAGCTATCGAACCGCTTATTGAAAATGCAGGATGATGAACGAAGACATATTGCGCGCGAGTTGCACGACAGTGCGGGTCAACTGATAGCCGGCCTGAGTATGAATCTCGCCAGCATCAGCCGGCAGGCAAAACACAGTCCGCCGCTTGCCGAGGCTCTGGAAGAAACCCAGAATCTGGTACTGCAGCTCAACAAAGAGATCCGCACGACGTCTTACCTCTTGCATCCTCCCATGCTGGATGAAACCGGCTTGTCGCGGGCGATTGATTGGTACATGCAGGGCCTGATGGAACGCAGCGGCTTGGAAATCGAGCTCGATATTGCCGAGAACTTCGGCAGGCTCCCTGCCGACCTTGAGCTGGCGATCTTCCGCATCGTCCAGGAATCCTTGACGAACATTCATCGCCATTCCGGAAGCAAAACGGCGACCATCCATCTTTCTCGCAGCGCCCAAAATGTTTTGCTTGAGATTCAGGATCAAGGCAAAGGAATCCCGGCTGAGAAGCTCGCTGCGATCAAGGCACAACGAACCGGGGTAGGCATTGCCGGAATGCGTGAACGCGTCCGCCATTTCAAAGGTGAAATGGATATTCAATCGAATGACGCGGGTGCCAGAATCGTAGTCACATTCCCGTTGGCAACGACCGCTGCGTCGGAATCAGAGGCAATACTCCAACCATCCGAGGCGGCTCAGGAGCCTGCTGCGTAGGAGGATGTAACTCTGATCACGACCGAGATGCGCATTCTGATTGCAGACGACAGCGACATAGTTCGCCGTGGAGTGATAAGGCTATTGTCGGACGAGTCGGATTGGACAGTCTGCGGAGAAGCCAAGGATGGCCCAGAAGCGATTCAAAAGGCGCGGGAACTCCTGCCGGACGTGATTCTTCTGGATATCAGCATGCCGGGCATAAGCGGGTTGGATGTCGCCCGTCGCCTGCGGCAGGAACTGCCGACCGTGAAGCTCCTGGTAATCAGCCAACATGATCCGTTTGTAATGTTGCCTCGAGTTATTGAGGCTGGATGCGATGCCTGCCTCGACAAGAGTCGTCTCGCCACGGATTTAGTGGCAACTATCAAGAACTTGAGGTAAAAACCTGCAGGGGATCTCGCCAGGCGCGTGCCCTTTCAATCGCCCTTCGTGGCGTCCCCCGAATACTTTTTGCGACAGTTCCCGGCTGTACTCATTAGCCATTACCCGCTTCAATTCCTTCATGACCAGACTTGGTATTGTGCCGTCGTTTGCAAATATTTCTCCACAGTAGTGAACAGGCACTCCTGCCTTTCAGCGCGCTTCCAAAGCAAATGGCTGCCGAGTTTCCGTAAGGAACGTCCGAGCAGGCGGTATTCAACACCGAATTGCATCGTCTCGGAGATTGGCGCACCCACGTTTTCTCATCTAATCCTCGAAGAAGGTCTGGCCCTCGTCTCTCCGCTCTTTGGAGACGGGTGGTTGCCCCGTGACGTGGGGGGGATCGCTGGCGGACCTGAACTAGGGTGAAACCTTAGCTGGGCTGGCGGGAGGAGGGTTTGGGTGTTATGGGTATGCTTGAGAATTTTTGTGGTTGGTTGTGTGAATTTCGTTTGCGTTGCAGCGAGTGACGTGCCCAAACCCTTGGGGGATTCGGAAACCTCCCCCGGTCTCCGAACCCCCACTCAGTTGGCTCACCAGACCCGACGTGACAGCGGTGAGCAAATCCCGCAAGTGAGTGTGATCATGCTCCTGATTTCTGGAAACGTCCATGGAGCCAGCCTGAAGCCGTCTGAACTGATCTGAAGAAATCACGGTTGCCCGCTTTGCCCGTCTGTTTTCCCGTCCGCTGCCGTCTTCCACCGCAAGCGCGTCAGGGCTGCTGCACTCCAGCGATCACACATGGTCAACGACGTATCCGGGGCACCGTCCGCTCGTCCTTCTGGTGGACGGGAAGGGCCGCTGCTTCTCAAAGCCGTAGTTGGTGGCGAGTGACCTCTTGATCCGGCCATGCCTGTCCCTCCGGAGTCCCGACGACGTAGCGCGAGTGGATCGACGGCTCCCCTTCTTTGATGGGAGCTACCACGAACCGACGGTGTACCGTGCTGATCAGAAACATCAGGGAACCCGCGATTAGAAACATGTCCCCAATGCTGAAGCGATACAACGCTGCCTGGTCTGCAAGCGTGAGCCATTGTCCTTTGCCGGAAACATTCCAAATCGGAGCCGCGGGCTGGAACGTCGCGGGCATTCCAACCGATGGCATCACACCTTTGTTCAATGATGTAACTAAAGCGTTGCAAGTGATTCCCAGCAAAACGAAGAGTCCACCTTTCACTTTGGCACGCACAATGTAGCGCACTGCCCACGCAAGCGTTGTCATCCAGAACAAATAGCAGAAAGCCATATTTGCTGTTGTCCGCCAGAGCGCCCCTATGCACAGCACGCAGGCAAGCTTGAGATAAACCTTCACCGTTGACTCCTAGCGATTTTGAACCAAGATTCCGACAAATCACGGCACTACTCGTGGCGTGAAGCTCGAATTTGGGGGGATGCCTCACTCAAAGCTCGGCTCGTGGCTGGGCTTTGCGGAGGTTGGAGTCGCGGGGGAGGAAATATGGCCGACAGTATTTAACATTAGAACATCGAGCCGCCTAAAGCCAGTGACTAATGTCACCGCGATCAGGGTGACTGACCAGGCCTCCAAACATTCCTTTTTCGTAATCTTCCTCTTTTTTCGCTGGGACTGAGTATTAGCCAACGTGGGCAACTTGGAGGTTGCCGCAGTTTCCGTTGCCACGGAAACGGAGAGAAGGCGATTGAATCAGGACTCTGTGCGACGACCACACCCGCGCATCCGCAGTGCGACCCTATGCCAGCAGAGCCGCGCGACTTCGAGCCTTACGGGGAACGCAAGCGATTGACGGCGAGCGACTGCTCTTCCGGTTGCAAGTGGTTCCACACCCTGAGCGGTCCTACATCCAAGGACGGGGGGTCTACGGCAATCCCAGAGTCCCTGCGCCGGGCTCCTCACATTCGATTCAGCGTTGCCCCGTATTTGAGCTTGAGTCGCTGCTTCCTGATGTCACGCGGCGTCTTTCTTCGCCCAGTTATGATCCTGTTTTGTTTGCGTAAGAAGCGTCTTGAGGCGGTGATTAATCTTAGTCAGTTCCCAGAAAATCGAAACAAGCAGAACTGCGATCACGAACAGCAAGAATTGGAGAGTCATTTTTTAGCCTTCAGGGGCAAGGAATTGGAAACGTGCAGGCATTCTACTACCCGTGGGAGTAATTCAGGCGAATGTTTTCCGACCCATGAATTTATCCGGTCCGCCCGTCACGCGATTGCTCAAACGTAGCCGTCAGCACGAACGTAATCGCGTATTGCGAAGTCCATGAGCTTTTACTGGGCACCTCCCGCCAGCTGTAGCCGAAGGGAAAGCCCGCCCAACAGGAGATAGACGGGCTGCTGACCTTACGAATCGCAATCATCTTACTTAGGGCTTCTTCCAGTCGAGAGCTCTCTCCAACTCGCTCAGTTGAAGGGAATTTGCCCGCCGCTAACTAAAGTGGTGCGCCCAGCGTCTACCAGAGTGTGGTTTCCTCGAAACTCTTATGATTTGGTGTTATGCGAACGGAAGCCAGGCTCGAGGAAGGGAGACTCTGACAATGATTCGGCATACCATGCGCGTTCTGTGCGCCTTCATCGTGCTTACGATCTCAATCTCTGCGCAAAAGCAGCCAAACTTTGCTCCAGAAGCCTATAAGAAGCTAGCGAGTCTCGAGGGCGATTGGGTGGGGAAAGACGAGCAGGGTGAGGAAGTGAAGAGCAATTTCAAGTCGGCCATCTCGAACACAGTCGTGATGGAAACGCTCAATGCCTCTGGCATGGAGGAGATGCTTACGCTGTACAGCGTCGACGGTGACGGGATTTCCTTGTTGCACTATTGCCCCACCAACAATCAACCGCATATGCGCGCAGTGCCATCCTCCGGGAACGTAAAGCAGTTGACCTTCTCTTTCCTGAACGCCGGCAATCTCCCTAGCATCGCCGTTGGGCATGAGCACAAGATGGTGCTGGACTTTGAAGACAAGGATCACATCACGGAACGCTGGACGTGGCAAAAGAATGGCAAGGACACGGACATGGTGTACCATCTCGCGCGCAAGCAGTAATTTGCGGAGCGTCTGCAGCCTGATCCGGGATGCAATGTTAGGCTCGATAGTAGTTTAGGGTTGCAATTGGCTGCCGTTGAAAATAGGCTCGTTGTCGGCATCGAGGACTGCATCGTCACCTTGCTCCCTAAGTCTCGCAGGGATGCATTTGCGGGCATTCTGTGTCGTGTCATGAACTCCTAGTGGCCCTTTGAGATCTTGTTAGTCCAACCACCCAAGGTTTCGTAAGTCTCCTCTTTCAGCTAAGTAAGGAGTTAAAGTGGTATGAAGCGCGGCTAAGTGACGAAAGGGGATATGTCTGCAAGAGTCCGGGTGATCAATCTGGAAGAGGGATTCCCAACTCGCGATCAGGCTTACCAGAAGCTGGAGACAGCGCTGGCCCGGGCGCGAAAGGACGGCATCGCCGTGCTGAAAGTGATTCATGGCTATGGCTCGACGGGTACAGGCGGCGTGCTGCGGTTTGCGGTGCGAGGCTTCCTGCGCCAACGAAAAGAGAAAGGTGAAATTGCGGCGTTCGTGAACGGGGAGAGTTGGTCCAGCTTCGATGAGCGCAGCAAGCTGATATTTGCGAAGCTTCCGGAGTTGGTGCTGGACAGCGATCTTGGCCGCGGCAATAAGGGCATCACGTTGGTACTGCTCTGATTCTCTCTGATTGATTAATTGGTGGTGTCGTTCAGGTTCGCGAATGGCATGTATGATCAGCGCGTGAAGAATCGGAGTGAGTCCGGCGTCACTGCTTTCGTCTTGGCGGGAGGCAAAAGCTCTCGCATGGGGAGTGATAAGGCATTTCTCCAGTTTGGAAACGAAAGTCTTCTTTCACACGCATTGATCGTGGCGGGCGCTGTGACAGGAGAAGTGCGGATCGTGGGCGACGCCAAGAAGTTCGCAACCTTTGGGCAAGTGGTTGAGGATGTTTATTGCGATCGGGGACCGTTGGGCGGGATTCATGCGGCACTCTCGAGTTCGATGACGGAGCTTAATCTGATGCTGGCGGTCGATCTGCCTTTCGTGGAGTCCAACTTTCTCGAGTATCTGCTTTTGCGAACGAGGGAATCGGGCGCAATGGTTACGCTTCCGCGGGCGGGAGGAGGCTTGCAGCCCCTCTGTGCGGCTTATCGGCGTGGGTTTGCGGCAGTGGCGGAAGAGTCATTGCGCGAAGGGAAAAACAAGATTGATTCGCTGTTCGAGAGAGTCGAAACTTGCGTGATTGACGAGGACGAGTGGGAGCAAGCTGGTTTTGCGGCTGAGATGTTTCGAAACCTGAATACGCCGAACGAACTGGACGAGGCAAGAAGTTTGCGTTTTGGCGGCGGCGCGGAGTGAGCAGCGGGGACGCCGACGCCGAGCTTCGCTCGGCCGGACCCTTCGACTTCGCTCAGGGCAGGCTCGCGTGGGCGCCCGTCCCCACGTGATTCAAGTGCAATCTATCATTTACTATCCAAAGTGTTGAAGAACTCCACATGGGAAGCAACGGACAAACCGGGCCGTATATTGAATTTAAGGAGGTCTCGAAGGCCTTCGGTGGGAACAACGTGCTCGACCACGTAACCTTCGAGGTCATGGCGGGAGAGACGGTGTGCATTCTGGGGCGCAGCGGTGTGGGCAAATCGGTCACGCTACAAAACATTATGGGTTTTCTCAAGCCAGACTCAGGCCGGGTCATCGTGGCTTGCGAAGACATCACTGATTATGCCGAGCCCGACCTGCAACGCATTCGCAAGAAGGTCACCATGGTGTTCCAGAACGGAGCGCTGTTCGACTCGCTGACTGTAGGGGAAAATATCGCTTTTCCGTTGCGTGAGCGTCGCGATCTCCAGGAAGAACAAATTTTCCAGATCGTGGACGGACTGCTGGAGATGGTGGGAGTGAAAGAGATGCGCGATTTGCTCCCCTCGGATTTATCGACCGGAATGAAGCGGTCGGTCGCGATCGCGCGAGCCTTGGCGGCCCAACCGGAGTGCGTTCTTTACGATGAGCCCACGACCATGGTGGATCCGCTGATGGCGCAATTGCTGGGCGATTTGATCAAGCGGCTCAAAACCCAGCTGCACCTCACCAGCGTGGTCGTGACCCATGATATGCGCCTGGCCAAGAAGCTGGCCAACCGGATCGTCTTTCTGCACGAGGCCAAGGTGCTTTTTTTTGGCACCTATGCGGAGATGGAGAAATGCGAGGAGCCGATTGTTCAGGAATTCTTAGAATTGGATAAGTTGACGTTGGAAGCGTAGAAGGCTGCAGGCTCTCGGCTTCAGGCTTTCGGCTTCGGGCTTAGAATCCTTCGTGCACCAGTCGTTCGATTGTGATGGAACTGTTCGTTGAATCCCCTCGCATCATTTTCTCCACGTACTTTGCGATCAAGTCCACTTCGAGGTTCACGGGATCGCCGGCCTTGAGGGATTTCAGATTGGTCATCTCGACAGTATGAGGGATAACGGCAACCGTCACCCGCGTTCCTTCCACCTTCGCGACCGTCAAGCTGATGCCTTCAATCGAGAGCGAGCCTTTGAAGATGACGTAGCGAGCCAGCTCTGCTGGGATCTCAATGCTCAACCAGAAGTTGTCGGTGGCGGGGATTTCGTCGAGCGCGATGAACTTGCCGGTGCCGTCGACGTGGCCTTGCACGATGTGTCCACCGAAGCGTCCGTCGGCGCGTATGGGGAGTTCGAGATTGACCAACGCGCCCGGTTTAATGCGGGAGAACGAAGTGCGATTCCAGGTTTCCTCGGCGAGATCGGCGCCGAACGACTTGGCTGTGATTTCGACCGCGGTGAGGCATACGCCGCTGACTGCAATGCTATCACCTCTTTTCAGTTCCTTGACCAGATGCGATGTGGAAACAGTGAGACGGCGATTGTGATCCTCGTTGTTGATACTCGTGACGCGTCCAACTTCTTCGATGATGCCGGTGAACATGAAATCTCCGTGAGCAGGCGTTGGGCTTCAGGCTTCAGGCTTCGGGCTCTAGGCTTCAGGCGTTAGGCTTTCAGGTTCGACTATAAATCTCAAGCTAATTCCGAGGCCTGAAGCCTTGAGCCTGAAGCCTAGAGCCCGAAGCCTGAAGCCTGAAGCCTCAATCCTCAATCTCCATATGGATCTTTCAAGTATCCCTCTACTGCGAAGTCTTCGTCGAATTGATGCAGACGTATGGACTTCACGCAAGGCGCGTCGTTGATGCTGTTGAATCCTGCGCCTGCGGCGAATGGAACCGATGTTGTGCCCGCGAGAATCCTGGGTGCGTAGTACAGAAGAACTTTGTCGATGACGCTCGCGGACAGTGCGGCCCAGTTGACCGTGGCACCGCCTTCGATCAGCAGACTGGTTATGTCCAGTTGGCCAAGATAGCGGAGGACCGCGGCAATGTCAGGATGGCTATCCGACTTAGCTGGGGGCAACTGTTGAACGCGAATGCCAAGCTTCAGGAGTTGCTTTTTCTTTTTCTCTTCGGCGAAAGAGCAAAGTACCAGAACATCGTCCTGAGCGGTTTTGGCCACACGGGAGTCGAGGGGCAGACGCAGCCGCGAATCGAGGATGACGCGCAGCAGCTGGCGACGACGCGGTCGACCGCTGCGGTCAGTGAGCAGCGGGTCATCGGCAATTACCGTGCCGACACCAACTAGAATCGCATCATTTTGATGACGAAGTTCCTGCACGTGAGCACGTGCAGATTCTCCGGTGATCCAGGGGACATGCGTTCCCGATACGCGGGCTACGGGATTCGGCGCCTGGTTGGGAGGCGGCGCGATTTTACCGTCAAGCGTCATCGCAGCCTTTAGCGTAACCAGCGGAATGTGGTGGCGAATGTATTTGGTGAAAGATTCGTTCAGTGCTTTCGCTTGTTCTTCCAGGATGCCGGAGGAGACGTCAATCCCGGCACTGCGAAGTTTGGCGAAGCCCTGGCCGCTGACGAGTGGATTCGGATCCTCCATGCAGGCGACGACGCGCGAAATGCCGGCGGCGATTACCCCGTCAGTGCAGGGCGCGGTTCGGCCCTGATGGGAACAAGGTTCCAGGTTGATATAGAGAGTTGCGCCGCGAGCTTTTTCTCTAGCTTGCTCGATGGCGAGGATTTCCGCATGCTTCAGACCGTCGTAGCTGTGGCTGCCCGTGCCGACGATAGAGCCCTTCGCGTCGACAATAACTGCACCCACGCATGGATTGGGTGACGTCAAGCCGATGCCTTGCCGGGCGAAGTCGAGGGCTTGGAGAAGGAGGAGTTCGTCAGTGTTGTGATCGGGCATTGAGTAGGATAACGTCCGGTTTCGTCGGACTTTTGCGTGATTCGCGCCCCCGGCTCAAAGCAATAACCACAAAGGACACGAAGTATCACGAAGGAAATCAGGCAAACAATGAATCTACAAAATCTTTGGCATTGAAGGGGAGCAGATCCCCGGCCTTTTCGCCGACGCCGACGTAGCGCACCGGCAGACCTAATTCGCGCGAAATGGCGACGACCACGCCGCCCTTGGCAGTGCCGTCGAGTTTGGTGAGCACGATACCGGTCACTCCGGCCGCTTCCGTGAACTGGCGCGCTTGCTGCAGACCGTTCTGGCCGGTGGTGGCGTCCATCACCAGCAAGGTTTCGTGGGGCGCGCCGGGAATAATCCGTTGTGCAGTACGACGCATTTTTTCCAGTTCAGCCATCAGATTAGTTTTAGTGTGCAGGCGTCCGGCAGTGTCGACGATGACGTAATCGCTATGGCGCGCGGAAGCGGCTTGCAGAGCGTCGTAGAGCACGGCTGCGGGATCGCCGCCGGCTTTGGTTCGGATGACTTCGGTTCCGGTGCGTTGTCCCCAGATTTCCAGTTGCTCGATGGCGGCCGCTCGGAAAGTGTCAGCTGCGCACAGCAAAACGGTTTTGCCTTGTGAACGAAAAACCTGCGATAGCTTGCCGATGGTTGTGGTTTTTCCCGTGCCGTTGACGCCGACCACGAGAATGACCTCGGGTGTGCCGTCAACCTTCTCGACAGGGCGCGTGTTGGCCGCATTCAGGATGCTGAGCAACTCCTCTTTCAACAGGCGCTTGAGTTCTTCCGTGTTTCGAATCTGCTTTCGATCTGCTTTTTCTCGAAGCTTGTCGAGAACCTCATGCGTGGTCGTGTTTCCCAGGTCGGCGCCTATAAGAGTTGCTTCCAGGTCGTCCAGCGTCGCCCGATCAATCTCCTTGCCGAAAGAAACGACTTCCTCGATGCGCTGGCTGAGATTTTCGCGGGTGCGCGTTACCGCCTCTTTCATGCGATCGAAGAGGCCCGGCTTCTGCTGCTCGTCCAGGCTGCCAAACAGGGTCTGAATCATAGAAGTTAGTTTCGCGCGCTAAATGTTAATTATAGCGGCAGGTGATGATTTCGAAGGGAAGCAAGCCTTTTCGATGAGTCGCAAAAAGAAGTGCGACGCCCAATTGCCCTACGCGGGAGCTTCCGAGGCAGCGGGTACAGGAGAAGAAGAGGCCGCAGGAATCGGCACAGCGGACTTAACCGGGATTGGCGGCGGGGGCGGTTGGCGGGTGATGCGAATGTCACCCCGATAGTAAATCGCGGTTATGGCCGAAGCTGCAGTTGGATCGAGGCGCTTGCCGGAAAGATTGTGAATGATCTTCAACGCGTCGACGGGGTCATGCGCGTGTTGATACGGACGGTTAGTGGTCAGCGCATCGAAGGTATCGGCGACAGCGATGATGCGAGGTAGAAGAGGAATTTCGTCTCCCTTCAGACCATGCGGATAACCGCGACCGTCGAGCGATTCGTGGTGCAGCTCAATTCCCGGAATCATGTCCTTCAACTGCGCCACTGGACGCAGGATCGTGGCGCCTTTGGTCGTATGTGTTTTCATGATCTCGAATTCTTCCGGGGTGAGCGCGCCCGGCTTCTTCAGGATGCGATCCTCGATTCCGATTTTGCCGACGTCGTGCAGTTGGGCAGAGATGCGTACGGTTTCAATAAAGTCTTCGGACACGCCCATTTCTTTGGCAATCAGCAGGGAATAGCGCGTGACGCGGTCGGAGTGGCCGCGCGTGTAGGGATCTTTTTCGTCGACTGCGCCAGCCAGCATCTGGATCGAGCCCATGAACAAGTCGCGATTTTCAGTAGCGGCGCGTTTCAGGTCGAGCACGAAATGCTCGAGCTCTTCTGACATGACGTTGAAGGTTTCCGCTAACTCGCCGATTTCGGTGCGGCTCTTGACGTGAACTCGCTGAGAGAAATCTCCGCCTGCGATAGCGCGGCTGAAATGAGTGAGGACTTGCAACGGATTCGTAATCCGGCGTGCGGCGAAGATACTGATGCAAATACTCAGAGCGATGGCCATCATGGCCAGAACGCGGGCGTTGCGCTGCATCTCGTACACACCGCGGTAGGCCTCGGCGCGCGGCTTTTGCACCACGACAGCCCAGTCCAGGTTAGTTACAGGACTGTACGTGCCGAGCATTCTGATGTTCGTGTTGCCGTTGCGAAGATTGAATTCCCGGGTCGCGGCTACCATTTGAACCTTGGTTCCCGCCTCGACGAAGTTGCGCACGATTTCGAGGTTCGACATGTCTTGCCCAGTGGCGTAGTCGGAGGTCGCGCCCGCGACCAGCCGCCCTTGGCTATCGACTACGTACGGGGTTAGGCCGCCGCGGTTGACCTCTTGCAGGCGCCGTATCAGGAACTGCAAGTCCACCACAGAGCCAATCATGCCCAGGAAGCTGCCCGCGTACATTACAGGAGTGCTAACCAGCACGACTGTGCGGGCGGATTTACCCGTGCCCACGACCAGCGCCTGGCCGTTATAGACTCGGCCGTCGCCAGCGGCAGCGTAGGCACGCTCCAGTTCGCGCTGGAGGAAAGCGTCGGGAGCGATGCGTCCAGCCGAAATTCCTTTGCCTTCTGTATTCAGCAGCGTGGCGTAAGCCAGGTCGTCCGACGAGGAAACAAAGTTTTCCAGCAGAGCGCGCAATTCGGGCGCTTCCACGTGCTCCGAAGTGATGTCGCCGCCGCTCGCCACTTGAAGTGCTGAGGCCAGATTCGCCTGCATCATGCGCAGGGATTCCTGGTGCTGCGAAATGTCATCCGCCAGCGAGCGCGTAACGGTATTCTGCAGAAGCCTTTCGTTGGTGATCAGGCGGTCGCGGTTGATCGATTCCACTTGCGCCGAGTAAAAGTACATAGGAACGACGCTGATCAATACGAGCACACTGAGGATCACGTAAAGAATAGGCAGGCGAGATGGCGATGGCAATTTCAGCGACAAAGTGGCCCTTAGGTGCTGGTGTTAGCTCAGCCAAAAGTCCGGCCAGCACTCTAAAATTGTAGCCTGATATCGTGGCTTCCAAGGATTACGAAGGTACCCCGAAAAGGTGTTCCTCTGGTGTTTGCGATGGGATTAAAAAGGGAATCGCTCTCGGGGTAGGATTTCGTGTAAGTGATTGACCCGCGCCTACATTGGGGCTTCGCTCTTGGCACTGCGGGTCATCAAATCGCGGATAGCATCTTGAGGTGACTTGCCCTGGTTCAGGATGGCATCCATCTGCGCGGTGATGGGCATTTCCACTTCGCGGGCACGCGCAAGTTCGACCGCCGCGTGCGTAGTGAAAACGCCTTCGGCCACCATTCCATGCATGGCGGCGATGATCTCTGGAAGTTTGCGGCCGCGGCCGAGTTCGACTCCCACGCTGCGGTTGCGCGAAAGGCCTCCCGTGCAGGTGAGGACGAGATCGCCCAGGCCTGCGAGCCCCGACATCGTATCCTGTCGGCCGCCACAGGCCACGACCAGGCGGGTCATCTCGGCAAGGCCGCGAGTGATCAGGGCTGCAATGGAGTTGTGTCCGAGGCCGAGCCCGTCGCAAACACCCGCGGCGATGGCAATTATGTTCTTGAGCGCGCCGCCAAGTTCCACGCCAGCCACATCACTGTTGGTGTAAACGCGGAAGCATGGATCGCCGAATTCTCGCTGAATGGTTTCTGCCACTCCGCTGTCGCGTGACGCGGTGGTGATCGCGGTGGGATCGCCGCGTGCGACCTCTTTGGCGAAGGTTGGTCCACTGAGCGCGGCAATGCGCGGCTGAAAGCCTCCGTCTGACGCGACGACCTGTGAGATCACTTCTGTCATGCGCAGCAGAGTGCCTTCTTCGAGACCCTTGGTAGCGCTCACGAACAGCATACGGGGCTTTAAGAACGGACGCATTTTCTGGAAAAGACCACGGCAGTGTGGCGAGGGCATGACGCTCACCACAATTTCGGCATTCCGAAGAGCTTCCTCAAAGCTGCCAGTCACTGAAACGCAGGCAGGAATCGGATGTTCTGGAAGAAACAATTCGTTGATCCGGCGCGATGAAATCGACTCGCGCACTTCTTTTTCGTGGGCCCACAAGCGCACCCGGTGTGTGCCTTTCCGCCCCAGGACGATGGAAAGGCTCGTGCCCCAGGCGCCAGCACCGACGACCGCGATCTCGCTCATGTGCGCCTCCATTGGAAGCGGGATTCGGTATGAGCCAGCAGGCGGCGGATATTTTCATGGTGCTTGACAATGATGAGAACGGAAGCCGCCGCGATGAAAATCAGCATCTGCGGGGTAACACGATCGGGCTCGAGCATCCAAGCCAGGAGCGGGAACACAGCCACGGCGAGGATGGAGGCGAGCGACACGTAGCGGAATGCAAGAAAGATCAATACGAAAATAGCTACCATCACCAGAATGGTTTTAGGGGTGAGCAGAACAAAGGAGCCCAGTCCCGTGGCCACTCCTTTGCCGCCTTGGAAACGCAGCCACACCGGGAACATATGACCCACTATCGCGAACAATGCCGCTGCGGCCTGCAGAGTGGGGTGCGTGGGGAAGAGCATGCCAGTAATTGCCACTGCGGCAAGTCCCTTCAGTAGATCGAAGACCAGGGTAAGCGCGCCCAATCCCGGGGAAGTGCGGGAGACGTTGGTTGCTCCGATGTTGCCGCTGCCGGTTCTGCGAATGTCCTGTCCGCGAAAGGTGCGAACCAGAATGTACCCGAAGGGGATGGATCCCAGGAGGTAGCTGTACGCGGCGGTGACAAGAAAAGCGGTCATTTTATTTGTTGCGCCAGCGGCGCTTTTCGGACGCCAGACTTTCCGGTCACTCCCGCGAGGACAGGATGCTCTCGCGACAGCCGGCAAGATGCCAGCGCTACGTTAGCGCGAAGCTTGCGATCTTTGTGTAGCGTGAACCTCCTCGCGAAAGCTGGCTTTGGTACAGAAAAAACTCGTGGGCCGCCATGGTACCAAAGTCGGGAGTGGGCAGAGCGGCCAATTTTTCTTGCAGGCGCTGAAAGTTCTGGTTGAGAGTGTCACCTTTGCTCCGACCGGGCGAACCCGACCCTCTGCCGCCGCGTGCCAGCGTGAGGTGAGGAGTGAAGGCATGATCTTCTCTTGGAATCCCGAGAGTGGAAGTGGCATCGTCGATAGCTTTTGCGAGAGCGGGGAGCTGTGGTCCAGATTCGATTCCGATCCAGAAGACGCGAGCTGCGTTTGTGGTGGGGAAGAAGCCGTAGCCCCGGAACGAGACCTCGAAGGATCCGGCTTGGATGCCGGAAAGAACGCGCTTGATTTCTTCTACCGTATCGTTCGGTTTTTCGCCGATGAATTTCAATGTGATGTGCAGCGATTCAGGACGAACCCAGCGGGCATCCGGCGCGAAGCCGCTCACGCCTTCCATGAAGCGCTGAATGCGCAGCCGGATGGCATCGTCAATGTCGAAGGCAACGAAGGTTCGCATTTAGCACTTAGCATTTGGCACTTAGCCCTTCTGGCTCCCCGAAGGTGTAGCTAAGTGCTAAATGCCAACTGCTAAATGCAGATTTACATCAGCTTCCTTCTCACCATATCCAACGCCTGCTGGCTGGCGAAGCGGCGGATGTGTTTGCGATCTCCAGGGAACTTGCGTTCCACGACTTCGGTTCCTGTGTCACTGGCCAGAGCGTGAAAAACCAATCCCACCGGCTTCGCGTCAGTCCCGCCATTGGGCCCGGCAACGCCGGTAATCCCTAAGCCCAAAGTTGCGCCAGTGCGCCGGCGAATTCCTTCCGCTAGAGCGGCGGCAACCTCGCGGCTTACTGCTCCGTGTTTCTCGATTAGGTCGCCGGGAACATCGGCGAACGCGGTCTTCATCTGGTTTGAATAAACCACGGCGCCACCGACAAAATAACGCGAGCTTCCGCTGACAGAAGTAATGCGCTCGGCCAACAGGCCACCCGTACAGGATTCCGCGACTGCCAGGGTCGCGTTGCGCATTTGCAGATAGTAGCCAACGATCTGTTCCATCGAATCGCCATTATCGGAAAAGACGCAGTCGCCGAGTTCTTCTTCGATCTTCTCGACCAACTGATCGACTCGTGCTTGCGCGGCTTCGAGAGTAGCTTCACGAGATTTCAGATGTAATTGGATTTCCCCAGCTCCCGCCAGGATTGTGGTTTGCACGTCAGCGTAGTTCTTATAAATGGGCGCGACGCGGGCGTCGCATTGCGACTCGCCCAGTCCCGTGATTTTCAGTTCACGGGTAGCAATGGATTGCGGCGGCAGTTTGGCCCTCAGGCGAGGCAGACACTGCTCCTCGAATAGAGCCTTCAATTCGTGCGGAGGCCCAGGAAGCAACATGATGATTCTTTCACGGCCCTCATATTTGCCGCTCATCCACTGTCCGGGGGCGCTGCCATTGGCGTTCGGCAAAACAGTTGCGCCCGCGATCACGTCTGCCTGCTTTAGATTGTTTATCGCCATCTTCCAACCGCGGGCCGCGAAGCGTTGCTCGAGACTGGTGATAATCGCGGGATCGCGGTGAAGTTCAAGTCCAAGCGCATCGGAGACTGCTTCCCGAGTCAGGTCGTCCTCGGTAGGGCCAAGGCCGCCCATGAAGATAACGATTTCGGCGCGCGAGACGGCGAGACTGGCTGCTCCTGTGAGACGTTCGCGGCTATCCCCGACGATGGTCTTGAAAATCACCTCAACGCCAAGCTGATTGAGCTTTTCGGTCAGATAAAGTGAGTTTGTGTCCTGACGAAAGGGAGTCAGCAACTCGGAACCAATGGCGACGATCTCTGCGTTCACGAATAAAAGTGTAAATGATTAGCCGAAACAAGATCAGCCACGCATTTCACGGATAGTTTCCAGGACTGAATGCTGATTGGTGAGTGCTTCTTCACGCAGAGACATCTGTCAACGGCAATCCCTGAATGTTTCCGGCGAGGTGATGGACCGCGCTATTGGTGGCCAGAACCAGCGAAAGGCCCGGGGCGAAGGCGAGTCCAACCAGTCCCGCACCCGCCACCGCTAATGACGCCTCGCCAGACGATGTGATTTTCACGATGCCGCGTTTGCCCGAGAGGGAAGCGGCCACGTAGAGATTACCGTCGATATCGAAGGCAATGCCCTGGGGACGTCCCAGGCCGCGGAAAAACGTCGACACATTGCCTTGGGGAGTGATCTTGTAAATGCAATCAAAACTCGAAGTAGTCGGCCCGGTCACGAAAAGGTCGCCATGGGGACCGAACGCCAGGTGATAAGCCGAAACGCTGGGTTCGAGCGTCGCGAAGACAAAGATCTGACGGTCGGAGCCGATCTTGAAAATTGTGCCACTACGGTCGCCGACATAAAGATTCTGCGCGCGGTCGAAGGCAATACCCGTAGCGATGCCCATTCCCTCGGCATACGAGGACATGGTGCCGTTCGGCGCGACGCGGTAAACGGTCCCATCAAAGCGCGAGGAAACGTACATTTGCCCGGCCCGGTCAAAAGCAATAGAGGTAGCGTTCATCAGGTCGGCGAGAAAAGGCTTGACGTTGTAGTTGGTATCGATCTTATAGATGGCGACCGGTACCTTCTGTCCGCGGCTTCCGGAAAAACTGACGTAGATGTTGCCCTCCGCGTCTAGCGCCGGATTGGTTACCGGATGGAGATTCTCTGCAATGGGAACAGCGACTTTAATCTGGTGTGGATTGCTAGAGTTCCCATTAGTCGAGACTACGATGGGTCCGGAAGATGCGCCTTGAGGTACGCGAGCCACCAGGAATTCATCGGAACTGATGACCACGGCGCCTTCGATTTCTCCAAAGCGCACGCGAGGCCGTCGCAGATCCTGAGGCCGTAAGCCGTGGCCGGTAATTCGTACTTCGCCGCCAGGCAGCGCGGCAGCCGGAACCACCGCCTCGATGTGCGGTTTTCCGTTAACATTCGTCTTGCCCAGCAGGCGATCAGAAATTCCCATGGACTTCAACTTCCTCGTGTCGCGCGTCCGCCGAACTACCGTGGTAACAGGCCAAAGTGCAACGCCAGTTGCATGATGGCCAATGCGTAAAGCCCAGCCCCCACATCATCTACTACGATGCCGATTCCCTCTGGAAGATGCTCCAGTTGACGCACCGGCGGAGGTTTCACAATATCGAATCCTCGGAAAAGTATAAAGCCCAGCAACATAGATTTCCACGACACCGGAACGGCAATCAGAGTGATGAGTTGTCCGGCAACTTCATCGATCGCCACGAACTGAGGGTCTTTCAAGCCCGTGGCACGAGCCATGTGAGTGGCTGCGGGAATGCCAACGAGTACAGCTGCAGCCGCGAGCAACGCCGCTGCTGCAGGCTGCCATTGCGGGTTAATCCAACCGCTTAGCAGCCACCAAAGCAAAACCGTGGCCGCCGAACCCCAGCTTCCAGGTCCGGGATGAAGGAGCCCTGTACCGAAAAAAGTAGCAACCAGCTTAGCCCAGAGTGGCGCACGGGGGCGAGACGATGGAGGGGGCAAGGAACGGGAGTCGGTTATTGTTTTTCCGTCCGACTCAGTCTTCGTCATCAGAATTGTCCGGCAGCCCACCCGACATGCTGTCCGATGTGTCGTGCACTGGCGATGACATCACGTATGCGCCGCTCGCCCATTTACCCAGATCGATCAGGCGGCAGCGGTCGCTGCAGAATGGGAATTCTGGATCTTTGCTCTTCACCGGCTTCTTGCAGGTGGGGCACTTCAGGTTCGGAGTCCGCTTGCGAGCCATAGATCCCTATACGATTTTAGCGACCAGGTCATAGTCGTGGGCTTCGGTAATCTGGCAGCGGTAGAACTCGCCCGGTTGCGGCTGGAGCCCTTCGGGAACGTCGTTCACAAAGACCTTGCCATCGATTTCGGGAGCGTGCATGGCAGTGCGTCCATCGAGCAGCAGGTCGCTTTCTTCGGATACTCCTTCGAGCAGCAGGTCGAGCTCTCGGCCGACCAGCGCCTTCTTTCGCTTCTTGCTGATGCGGCGCTGAATCTGCATCAGGTGTTTGCGGCGACGCTCGATCTCGCGGTAAGGAAGCTTCTCGTCCAGACCAAAGGCCTGTGCGCCTTCCTGATCGGAGTAGCCGAACGCGCCCATCCAATCAAATTCCGCCTCGCGTACGAATTCGCAGAGTTGCTCAAATTCGTTTTCGGTTTCGCCAGGGAAGCCGACTATGAAGGATGTTCGCAAGGTGACGTCTGGAATCGTGCGCCGCATCTTCTCAATCGAGCGCAGAAACACGTCGGCGCCTCCGCCACGTTTCATGCGCTTCAAAACCGTGGCCGAAGCGTGCTGCAACGGCACATCGACGTAGGCGCAAATCTTCTCGTGAGCGGCGATGGTTTCGAGCAGCCGGCCGGTAATTTTGTTGGGATAGGCGTAGAGGAAACGGATCCAGCGCAAGTCTTGAATGCTGGCTAGTTTCTCGATCAGGAGAGCGAGCCCGTCCTTCAGGCCAAAATCTTCGCCGTAGCAGGTTGTGTCTTGTCCGATGAGCGTGATCTCACGCACTCCGGAGCGAGCCAGACGTTCGGCCTCAGCAACAACGGATTCGAATCGACGAGAGCGGAACTTGCCGCGCAGTTGCGGAATTATGCAAAAGCTGCAGGGATGGTCGCAGCCCTCTGCAATCTTGATGTACGCAGTGTAGCCAGGCGTAGCCAGGACGCGCGGTGTTGCTTCGTCGTAGAGGTAATTGGGCAGGTCGGCGATAGCTCCGTCCCACGACTCGCGTGAAAACCGGCCTTGCGCTTCGCGGGCGTCGCCTTCGGGTCGCGATGTCAAAATGTTGAACGGGGAAGGTTTGGCTGGCGCAGGTGCGACTCCCGCTGCTGCGAGAATCTTTTCCAGTTCGCCTGTGCCTACGACGGCATCAACTTCTGGAATATTCTTGCGAATGTCGTCGCGGAAGCGTTCGACCAGGCATCCGGCCACCACGAGTTTTCTTGCGCGACCGTCGCTTTTGAATCGCGCCATTTCCAGAATGGTGTCGACGGACTCCTGCTGGGCGCTGGCAATGAAGGAACAGGTGTTAACCACAATGACATCGGCGTCCTCGGCGCGCGGAACCAACTCGGCTCCCCCTTGTGCCAGCATGCCCATCATGACTTCACTATCCACCAGATTCTTGGGGCAGCCCAGGCTCACGAAACCTACCCGTGGACGGGAGGGCGCCGACATAGCAGTTTCGGGTGCGTTATCGATAGCTACAGTGGACTTCTGATGAGGCATCGAATCCTTCTATTCTAACATCGGGAAGCAGGATTCAGCCCTCCTACGCATCTACCGTCGTGTCCTGATTTGCCTTGATTCGCTTTGACAGTGTACTGATAATCATCTTGTGGCGAAGTAAGCAGACGCGCAGGCTGTGGTTTGGGTTCTGGGTTCTTGTCGTCGCGATTGCCGCGTGGTTCTGGCCGGGCTTTAGCCAAATACGTTTAACACGTTCGCATGATGCGGTGCCTGCATTCGCACCACCATCCAAGTGAAAAGCACGCGATCTCGATCGTGAGGTTGCGTTATCGTGCGGTGACGTTCGAGACCTCTTCGTACAGCTCCGGCAAACGCTGTGCGTCCTCAGCGGAACCTCCAAAGCGTGCTGACTCATAGTGTTGGGTGAACTTCGCAAATGGTTCCCTTACGGCATCGTCCTGAATGCAGATCAGGAATTCTGCCGGAGTCTGCGCTGGAGATTTGGACCAGCCCTTCCTCGCGAGCATTCGCGTCATTCGTTCATACCAGATGGTTGCAGCCAGGCTCGGAGATTTTTCCGGACGAGCCGCCAGCCGACGGCTGCGCAAAGCTTGCCATAAGCGACGCGCATTGCTCGCCAAGAGTAGCAGCACCACAATCGCTCCTGCCTCAAGGCTCCACTTCACCGGCGAGTCCGACACCGTTCGTTGGGTTCGACGAGCCGCAGCCAGCAACGCTTCATGATGTCGGCGAGCCCAATTTCGCGCCCGCTGGAACCACGCGAGGCTATTGCGTGTAGCATTGCGGCCCAGACTGTACTGGTGCCCCGCGTCGTAGTCGACGACCCACTCCCGCCAGAATGAGGCCATCGCGTCCAGGTACAACATGCTCCTGCTCCAGCCGGTATGCATTTGTGCCGGGGCTGCCGGAGTGGGATCAAAACTGATCCATCCATAGCCCGGAAAATAGGCTTCCACCCAGGAGTGCGCGTTGCTGGCTCTAACCAGGTACTCCGAAGTAAGGTCGTTGAACTCCCCGGTGCGGAAACCGTTTACCACTCGCGAGGGAATGCCGACCGTCCGTAGCATGATTGCCATTGCGGAAGCGAAGTACTCGCAGTGTCCCTGCTTGCGTTCGAAAAGGAAATTGGCGATGGGATCGCGTGGAACAGTGCGCGGAAGTTGCAGAGTATACCCAAAATTCTCGCGCAGATATCGATCAATAGCGGCTGCCCTGTCGTAATTGTTCTCTGCGGAAGCTGTGATTTCCTTGGCCAGAGATAAGACACGACGGTCAACTGGCGGCAATTGCAGATAGTTCAACAGGATCTGGGGCGGATAGTCGTAAGTGGCGGTGCGTAGCTCGCTAGCACCAGGTTGAGCAATGTCAGAAGTAGTCTCATAGCGGCCGATGGGGTGTTCCGGGTCAAGGTTAAAAACCGCATCACCGTCGTCCATTGACAACAGACCGTAGTTGCCTTGGAGAACCCTCGCTGTTGGCGCCAGGAAGAAAACATTGCCGATCAAGGGCTCCATCAATACCCGATAGTGGATGGTCCGCGGCGGCACATACGATCGAACGTTTTTCCATCGTGCCCCGTTTTGCACCAGCAGAAAACGCCCGCCACCCTCGCTCGCCACCACGTGCTGAGCGTGCGGGTTGGACCAGGTCTTGCCATTGAAATTGTTCAACGTCACGCCGCGCCACTTCAAATCGTAAGACCCCTGCGGATCACCATCGATTTGGATGTGCATCACCAGTGAGTTCGACTGTTGGATTTCGCCGATCTGACCGAGTTGTACCTGGTCGCTGAAACCGGTGCTGATTTCGCGGCTGCGCGCAAACGCGCTGAGATACCCGTTTGATATGCGGGGCAGCACAAAGAAAATACCCGCGGCACCCAGCATGATCAGGAATGCAAGCACGGGCGAAGCCCCAGCCAGCGAGAAGGCCATTTGCCGGTACGTTAAATCATCACCCGATGAATGGGCTCGCACCGTAGACTTGCTGGCAGCGCGCCGCATCTCCATCAGGATGCAGGTCACAACCGCAATCAGCATGAATGCCGCAAACGCCAGCAGAAAAGTGCTATCCACGGTAAGCACGGCGGCAGCCAGCACCATCAGGAACGAGATCACCGCAAGAAAATAGTAGTCGCGGTCGCGTTTGGCGGAGAACAGGCGAACCACCATGACGAAAAGCACAAGATGCACGGTGGCGCTGACAAACACACCAGAGAACACGAAGTAATCCGCGAGATAGAAAGCCACATAGCCCAGGGTGAGTGTTGTGGTCCAGTTCTCGGGAATGAGCAAAGCGCGATGCGTGGCAAGAAGGTATCCGCGAAACAGTAAGGCCGCTGCGACGAGAAAAACTGTCGGAAGATCCAGGCCTCCCGTCGAAACCAGAGTTCCGAAGCCACACACGGCAAGCAAATAAAGCGCGACTTCAAAATAGCGCTGCACCGCCATAGGCAGCGGGGTAATTCCGGATTGCGGGCTAGAAGCGGAAGTCATGAATATTCAATTTAGTCCTGTCATTTCGAGCGGAGTCGAGAAACCTGCTTTTTCGTCGCACCCGCCAAACAGCAGATTTCTCGACCTCGCTCCGAATGACGTAGAAGAACTTCGTCTATTGTTGGCGATTCCACCGGGAAAGGGAAGAGTACGATCGGAATGTTAGAATTAAACAGGTCAGGCATCGGTCCCGCGCGACGCACTCCCGCCAACCCCGCCAGGTCCGGAAGGAAGCAACGGTAACGGGCTCTTGCGTGTGCAGTGGGTCGCCGGTGTCTGGCTTTTCATATACGACCGAACCCTCAATCCAAATCTCCCGCCAAACAGGATTCGTGCTCTCGTTGGACATCGCATTTCCGTTCCCCCATAATGTGGATCACCATCGCGTTGTGCCTGACGACTTCAAAAATCGAGTGCGTGTCCGGCTCTACCGAATGTTCCTGGAGTTGGGCAGGTGTCCCAGTTCAGCGGAGGTTGCGGGCTCTCTTCAGTGCGCCCCCGCCGAAGTGGCCACGGCGTTCGAAGAGCTCGCCACCGACCACATGCTTGTACTGCAGCCGGGTGGGGAAGTCCTCATGGCCAACCCGCTTTCGGCGGTTCCGACACCGTTCGTGGTGGAGACCGGCACAGACGCCGGACGCCAAAGCTGGTATGGAAACTGTATTTGGGATGCCTTGGGCGTGATCGCCATGCTGCAGTGCGACGGTCGAGTACGTGCGTCCTGCGGATGTTGTGGCGAGAGCATGATTGTCAGCGTTCGCAAAGGCGAAGTGCAGGCCAACCCGCCAGGCGTCGTGCATTTCGCTGTTCCGGCCAAGCGCTGGTGGGACGACATCGTCTTCAATTGAAAAACCATGCTGATCTTCCGGTCGGAGGACCACATCGAAAAATGGTGCAAGGTTTGGAAGCTCCCACGAGGCGCGGTCTTGAGCCTGGAACAAGCCTGGAAACTAGCCGACGCATGGTACCGCGACCGTCTCTCGCCCGACTGGCGCCGCCGAACGGTGGACGAAGCACACGAGTTATTCCACGCTCTGGCCCTCACTTCCGAGTTCTGGCGGCTCGCCTGAGCAAATCCAGTTAGACATTCTGCGTCCAATCCTGCAAAATACTGATTCTCATACCCAGGAGCAATCATTGACCAAATCCATTGGCGTTAAGATCAGCGCTCTCGGAACCTATGTCCCGCCCCGCCTATTAACCAACGCGGATTTGGAAAAGATGGTCGAAACCAGCGATCAATGGATTACCGAACGCACCGGAATCCGTGAGCGCCATATCGTAGACAAGGGGTTCGCAACCAGCGATCTGGCGGTTGAGGCGGCTAAGAAAGCTTTGGCCCAACGTGGCATGAACGCAAGCGATCTAGACGCAATCCTCGTGGGCACGGTCACCCCGGATATGCTTTTCCCCTCCACCGCTTGTCTGGTCCAGCACAAGTTGGGAGCAAAGGGAGTTTGGGGTTTCGATCTCTCGGCGGCTTGCTCAGCGTTTCTATACGCGCTGCAGACGGGAACTCAGTTCGTTGCCACAGGAACGCACAAGCGCGTGATGGTGATCGGAGCCGATGTGATGTCCTCGATCATCGACTACACCGATCGCGCCACCTGCATCATCTTTGGCGACGGCGCCGGCGCCGTCATCCTCGAGCCCGCCGATACCGACTCTTTAGGCATGATCGACTTCATCCACGAGGTCGACGGTTCAGGTGGTTGCTTTCTTTACATGCCCGGCGGCGGCAGCCTGCATCCTTCGACACATGAGACGGTCGACGAGAAGATGCATTACGTCCACCAGGACGGTCAGGCCGTCTTCAAATTTGCGGTACGCAAACAGACCGAGCTGTGTGAAAAGCTGCTGGAGCGCAATGGAATCAAAGCCTCCGACATCGACGTGTTCATCGCCCATCAAGCCAATAAGCGCATCATAAGTGCCACGGCGGAACGGTTGGGCGTGCGACCCGAAAACATCATCATCAACATCGACCGTTACGGAAACACGACAGCCGGCACGATTCCCCTCGCGATGGACACAGCCCGCCAGGAAGGCAAACTCAAGAAGGGTGACCTGGTGCTGCTAGCCTCGGTAGGCGCAGGATTCACCGTGGGAGCGACTCTATTGCGCTGGGCCTATTAACTTCAAAATCTCGAATCGCCCCGAACGAGAGGGCACGGTTTCCGCCGTGCTGCCAGAACTGACAACGGCTCGGCTTTAATCCGCTGGGACGCGCGCGCCATACCATCACCAGACTATCTCTACTGTCAGTGATGCCAGCCGGTTAAGACCCGCAAACCCCAGAATGCGGCTGCGCCAAACGCGAGAACGAACGCCACTCCGCTAATCCGACCCGATGAATCGCTTTTGCTCCAGCCCTGGAGCACGGCAACCAGTCAAATCAGGAAGAGGAAAATTGCGCCGCCCGCCAGACTCTTAAGCAGCATGGATTGATCTCCTCAGAAAAGCTTAGGAGTGCTGCCAAGTAGGGACAAGGCCGCCGATCACATTCGAATGTGAGGTTGACCGCACCCACTCTAAATACCGGATTCGGGCTTGCCCTTTGGTTGTTCGAAGGGTTTCTGCAAATACTTGCGAGCCTCCTCCAACGCGCCCTGCGTGTTGTCATTGGTTTGCAGAGCCTGCCGATATTCGTTGGTAGCGCGCTCACGCTGCCCGGTAATATCGAAAATCTTGCCTAATTGAATGTGGCTCCACACTTCCGTCCAACGCGGATCGCCGTCGCCATTCAGTGAATCGCGGTAAGCATTCGCGGATGCCTGATAATTCTTTTGCAGAAAGAACACCTCGGCAACCCGATAGTGGGCCAGTGAGCTGTTCTTATTGACTTCGAGAGCTTTGTTGAATTCCGAGAGCGCTCCAGCGAAATCGCCTTGCTGAACCAATGCCTGCCCTCGTTGAATGGACGCCCGCAGCTTTACGTCGGAGGAATTCCTCAACACGCGATTATCGGGATCAATCGAAATCCGCCTCGGTTTACCGAAGGTCTCTAGCGTGAAAGCCGAATCCGTACCCACCACATCGACGCGCTTTTCTTCAGTTTTACCGTCCGTGTCAACTTTCAACTCGACCGGCATGCGGAAAAGATCAAGATCCTGCGTGATCTGCCCCACGATGCGAAACCCAGGGCAGCGTTGATTCGCAGGGCACCTGTTTCCCAGCCGGTAAACCGTGTACTTCGTTTTAAATTCGGGAGCGCCCGTGGAATCAAGCCACTGGGTGAAAAACCAGGTGAGCTTTTCCCCGTAACTCTGTTCCGCGACGGACGTGAAATCGTCCAGCGACGCAGACTTGCCTGCGTATTTCGATGCAAAGGTGCGCATCGTCTGATCAAACTTCTGATCTCCTTCCACCCAGCGCAGCATGTGCAAAATCATCGCGCCCTTGTCGGTCGCCAGCGACTGGAACTCAGGCGAGAACATATCCAGCTTGCCAATGGTCGCCAGCGGCACCGCGTCGTAAGCCAGCGCACCCACCGACATATCTTTCACCACTTCTTCCAAACCAGCTTGTCCCGCAGCGTTTTCCACATAGCGCGCTTCCGAGTACCGTGCGAAGCCATCGCACAACCACCAGTCATCGATAGAGCCAGGACTCACCGAAGCTCCCCACCACTGGTGCGCGATGGTATTGGCCAGCAACCGGTAATTCACTTTCTCGGTCACCGCGCGGCTCGCGACCGCCGCAATCTCTGGGGCCCACGCGGAAGGCACACTGTCGTCCGGAATCTCGACCACCCTCAGCGTGGTTGAAGGCGCAGCTCCATAAAGGGTCACGTAATAAGTAAACTCTTTGATCGCGGTTTCCGCGTACATCGCGCCCAGGTTCTGGTGAACCGGCTTGAAAAACACGTGCAGGTCGACCCCAGCCTCGTCGCTCTTAAATTCCTGAAACGTTCCTGCAACAAGGGTGCCGGGGAAACTCGGTTTGTCCCAAACGAAGGTGTAGGTCTTCCCGGCCAGCGCGCTCCCGCTCGCTTTCTTCGACGAAGGATTGCCGGCAGTCTCCTTCCCGCTGCCAATAACGACCATGTGCGCAGGGACGGTGATGTTCATTGTGGCCGTGAACCGATTGATGCCATACGCATTCACTGGGAACCAGCGCCCTGCATACAACAGGTAACTGGTGTCATCGTTGATCGAGGCCAGTTTCATCCCTTGCACCGGGCTGTCGTCAGCGGAGTCGAGGGTCCCATCGTAATCAAATGTCAGAGTTGTTGAGTTGCCTTTACTCAGTGGTTTCGACAATTGCACCCGCACGGTGAAGTCCTGAGCGATGCGCTCGGCAGATAGCGTCTGCCCACTGTCATCGGTTACTTTGCTGACTCGCAAGCCGTTGTGCAGTTCAAAGGTGGCAGCGTTGATATCTTCCAACGCGGTAAACTTAACCTTCGCCCGCGCCGAGATCTTGTGGGTGTGCGGTGTGAGTTCCGCGTCGATCTGATAGTCATCGACACGAAGCCGCGTCTTCTCGGCGGCCCAAACGGGACGCGAAACCAAAACAAGCAACAAGACGAGAAAGCTAGTAATTGCCCGACGATGGCGCCGAGGTCGAAAGGACATTCAGGAATGTCTCCCGGGAAATCCCGCAGGTCTCTAAGCTCTATGATGAAGATTGTGACGCAAAAGATGCTGTCAGGACAAGGGTTAGCTGTTTTTTCATCCGCTTCCCGCATCTTTTGTCATTCCGAGAAGGGAAGCGACGAGGAATCTGGGCCTTCCTGACCACGCGAAGAAACATGGATTCCCAGCAAGACTTTGTCAGCAAGACGTAGCAAGCTACGCTTCTACAGGCGCTCGCCGCAGCAGTGCAATTATTTCATCTGCGGCCCGCTCGGCGGCATGAAGTCGGTCCATATTCGCGCCACGCAGCAAGGTTCTCACTCCAGCCAAACCCTCAATCATCCGAGCACGAGCCTGACCGTCCGGAAGAATCTCGCGAATCCCCGTGACCACCTTCTCAGCGGTGAAATCATGCTGTACCAACTCAGGGACAATCTCTTTTCCGGCAATCAGATTCACCATCGCAAAGTGGGGCACCTTGATCCGGGAACGTCCCAGCAAATAAGTCAGCGGAGACACGCGATACACCATCACAAACGGCGTACCGATCATCGCGGCCTCTACCGTAGCCGTGCCGCTGGCAATGATGCCTGCCCGCGAATGTGCGAGCGCCGCCAAGGCATCAGTAACCAGTCGGATCGGATGCCGGCCGCCGAGCAGCGCCTCAAGGAAACTGCGATCCAATGTGGGCGCGACCGGCAGCAGGAATTCATACCCCGAACCCAGCTTCGAAACCGACTCCAGAATTGTAGGCAGATTCATCCGTACTTCTTTCTTCCGGCTGCCCGGCATCAGCGTGATCCAGAGCTTGGAAGCGTCGAGCTCGCAGGTCGAAGCGTAGACCTCGCGATCAATTGCGGGCGGAGAAAGATCGGCAAGCGGATGGCCGACGAAAGTCGCATCCACGCCCCGGTCGCGGTAAAACTTCTCCTCGAAGGGAAAAATCACCAACGCCTTGTCGACGTATTTGCGAAGCAATCGAACCCGCCCTTGTCGCCAAGCCCAAAATTGGGGACAAACGTAGTACACGACAGGAACAGCGCGCTTCCGCATCTGGCGAGCCACCCGCCAGTTGAAAGCCGGAGAATCAATAACGATGGCAAGATCAGGACGCCGTCGATCGGCCTCTGCAATCAACTTGTGAAACAAACCGTAGATTTTAGGAAGATGGCTGACGATCTCCGAAATGCCGACTACGGCCAGATCTTTTGCGTCCACCACAGTATCGCAGCCCGCTGTGCGCATGCGGTCTCCGCCAACCCCGAAAAACTTGAAAGACGGATCGCGACGGAGTAAAGCCTCAATGAGTTGCGCCCCATACATTTCACCAGAAGCCTCTCCAGCGGAGATGAGAATTCGCACCCGAGCATTGTAAAGGGATACGCGAAATTGAGTCCGGCCGCATTGTAGCGCCGCCGTCTCGGCGGCTGTCGTGAGGGCGTCCCGCCCGAACAGCGAGCGCAGGATGCCCTCGCGACAACCGGCAAGATGCCGGCGCTACCCTTTATCATTGCCCGGCGGCAGCGGCAACGCTGCGGTTGCTTGCCAGCAGTTTCACCATAGCCTCGGCGTCCGCGGGCCGGGAGAACATGTATCCCTGGGCCATCTCGCAATTGAGTTGCTTGAGCAGTTTGATGTGCTCTTCCGTCTCAGTCCCCTCAGCTACGACCTTCAGACCAAGATTATGGGCAAGGGTAATGATGATTCTCACAATCTCGCGGCTCTCCGAATCGGTGTCCATGTTCATAATGAAAGCGCGATCAATTTTCAAGGTGTCCACGGGAATCCGGCGCAAGCGGCTAAGCGAGGAATACCCGGTACCAAAATCGTCGATGCTCAGGCGAACTCCCAGTGCCTTCAATTGAGAGAGCACCTGACCCGATTTTTCCGCATCGCCCATAGCGATGGTTTCAATAATTTCGAATTGCACGCAACCCGGATCAACCCCGGTCTGCTTCAGAGTCTTACCGATTTCGCTGACTAAGTCGCTTTGAGCGAACTCCTTCGAAGTGATATTTACGCTCATCGTCAGCGGTGGAGACGAAGGAAATTCAGTCTGCCAGGATCGAAGATGTTCGCAGGCTTCGCGGAGCAGTAGCCGATTCATGGGCACGATGAGCCCAATTTCCTCGGCCACCGCAATAAATGCAATCGGTGCAAGTATGCCCTCAGGACGTTGCCACCGCGTCAGGGCCTCAAAGCCCGTGATCTTGCCGGTCTGCACCGACACAATGGGCTGGTAGAAAACACGAAATTCTCCCTGATCGAGAGCTTTGCGCAGATCCGTCTCCAGCGTCAATCGCTTCACTGCACTCGCGTGCATGGCTGCGTCGGACACTTCGCAACGCGCCTTCCCAGCGCGTTTGGCCCGGTACATGGCGATATCCGCATCGCGCATCAGATCTTCCGCCTGGGTATGAGGACTGGTGCTGGAGGCAATTCCGATGCTCGCCGAAATCACTATCTCCTGCTGGTTTACGACAAATGGAGTTGTCAGTTCCGTTTGAATTCGTTCTGCAACGCGGACGGCCTCAATCGGGTCTCGGATGTCGTCCAGAAGGACGGTGAATTCATCGCCGCCGAGTCTGGCCAACACGTCGTCGTTGATCGGCTTGTCAGCCACACCACTATTGCGCGGACGCGACACCAGGTCGGCCCGGCGCACTGCGTCTTTCAATCTTTGCCCGATTTGAATCAACAATTCATCCCCGGCCGTGTGTCCGAGGCTGTCATTGATAATTTTGAATTCGTCGACATCGATCAGTAAGACCGCGAATTTGTAGTTTGCGTGTCTCTTGGAGAGAGTCAGAGCATGCTGCAGCCGGTCGAGGAAGAGAGCACGGTTCGGCAAGTTGGTAAGCCCGTCATGGAATGCGTTGTGGGCGAGTAGTTCCTCCGCTCGCTTGCGCTCGGTGATGTCGCGGTTCACGATCACCAGTTTGTCGGTCTGTCCTTTTGCATTTCGGATCGGGCTCGCGGTCGATTCCAGGGTGCGCCACGACCCGTCTTTGTGGCGTATCCGGTATTCCATCCGTTCTCCGGTACCGTTGAGGCGCGCGCTTTCCGCGGCAATCAGCACGCGCGGCCGATCGTCCGGATGAATCTGCTCCATCGACGAAGTGGTTTTCAAGTCCTCGGCAGAGTATCCAAGAACTTTTTCATAGGCAGGACTGTTGTAGAGCCGGTGGCCATTGCTATCGACCAGCGCGATCATATCAGCGGCATTTTCGCTGATCAGTTGAAAAAGCTGATCGCGCTCTGCCAACTGCCGTCGAATGCGATGAAGTTGCAGGTGCTGGTAGACGGTGTAAAAGTCGAAAAGCAATACCAGAGCTGCCAGCCCGCGTACCCATTCCCTCAGATCGAACCAGTACGAGGCTTCACTATCCCAACGAAACCAGGGGAAAGTAAAGGAGACGATGCCTAAAGTTAATGCCAGGGTTACAGCAACTGCGAACCCCCACAGCCACCATTCGCGTCCGTCGATGCGGCGCATCTCGACCGGAATCGTCTCGGGACTGCTCGGACTCACCTCTTGGAACTCTTGTGGCTTCATGCCGCTTGAATACACTCCCGCTACCGTGGAGCGATTCTAGCCTGCGGAAGAACGTGGGGAAGAGTTACGAAGATGCAGCGCCATCGGTGTTGGAGTCAGCCACAATTCAGAAGGCAGATGGGGAAAGTCGAAAGAGAACTATCCTGCGGTGAGTTTAGTCGTCAGCGTTGGCGGTCACCTGGGAAGCGGCAGGAAGCTCCTGATCCTTGTATTGCAGCTGGTAGAGCTTGTAGTAAATGCCACGCTGAGCGAGCAGTTGCTGGTGAGAACCCATCTCGCGAACCTGCCCTTTGTGCATCACAACAATTTTGTCGGCCCGCTGGATGGTCGAAAGCCGGTGGGCGATGATTACCGAGGTGCGGCCTTCGACCATTCGGCTGAGAGCATCGCGCACCCGGAATTCAGTTTCCGTGTCCACGCTGGATGTGGCCTCGTCGAGGATCAATATCTTGGGATTGTGCGCCAGGGCGCGGGCGAACGAGATGAGCTGCTTTTGTCCAGTCGACAGCGTGCTGCCGCGCTCGCGAACTTCTTCCTTGAAACCATTGGGAAGCTTGCGTACGAAGTCCGCAAGGTTCACGTCTTCGGCGGCTTTTTCTACGTCTTCGTCATCGATGCCTTCCGTGCCCAGGCGAATGTTGCTGGCGACCGTTCCGCTGAACAGAAACGGATCCTGCAACACCACGCCAAAGCGGCGGCGAAGATCGGCGAGGTCCATATCTTTCACGTCGACTCCGTCAATCATGATCGCGCCTTTCTGCACATCGTAAAAGCGCATCAGCAGTGAAATGATCGTAGTCTTGCCGGCTCCAGTGTGTCCGACGATAGCGACCGTCTCTCCAGGTTCGATCGCGAAGCTCACATCGCGCAAGACCCAATCGGGGCCGGAGGCAGTCGAGCTTTGCTCGACCGGACGGCCGGGGGTGGCCGTTCCTACGTGATCATTGGCTGGAATCGATCGATACGCGAACCACACGTGGTCGAATTCTATTCGGCCAGGGCCCTCTGGCGCCTTAGTGAGCGCGGGCGATGTGATTTCCACCGGCGCGTCGAGCAGCTTGAAAATGCGCTCGCTCGAAGCCATTGCCGACTGCAGAATGTTGTACTTCTCGCTGAGATCCTGAATAGGCCGGAAGAAACGCTGCGCGTACTGGATGAACGCAACCAGAACGCCAAGCGTGGTCATGCCGTGAATCACATCATTACCGCCGAACCAGATAACGCAGGCAATCGCAATCGCAGAAAGAATCTCTACTACGGGATAATAGACGGCGTGCGCCATGATCGCGTCTTTGTAGGCGTCCATGTGGACGGAATTGACTTCGGAAAACTTGTCGAAGGCGCGTTCTTCACGATTGAAAAGCTGCAGCACGACCATGCCGCTCACGTGCTCTTGCAAATACGCGTTGATCCGGGCAATGGCCACGCGGATCCGCCGGTAGGAGTCACGGACTTTATCGCGGAAAATCTTGGTTGCGATGCCGATCAGCGGCAGCACGGCAAAGGTGATTAGAGCTAGCTTCCAGTTCATGCGGAGCATGATGGCGATAATGCCAGCCAGCACGAAGATGTCTTCGAAAATTGAGACCACTCCCGAGGTGAACATTTCGTTCACCGCATCCACGTCGGTAGTTACGCGCGTGACCAGTCGGCCTACGGGATTCTTGTCGTAGAAACCGATGTGCATGCGCTGCAGATGACGAAAGATCTGGGCGCGCAGGTCAAACATCGTCTTCTGCCCGGTCCATTGCATGTAATAAGTCTGCAAATATTCCAGCAGGAAGCTGAAGACCAGCAGGCCAACATAGAGCGCGGCGACTTGCGCGATCCCAACCAGCGCGGTGTTGCTCAGGAACCGATCGAGTGGGGTGTGGAGGCCGTGCACCGGCGCCAGATAGCGGTCAACGACGATTTTGGTGAGATAGGGCCCGAGAACGTCAGCGCCAGCCTTGAGCAAAATGGAAGCCAGCGCAATCCCTACCTGCCACTTGTAGGGACGCAGGTAAGTAAGCAGCCGTTTCATCAACCGGCTGTCGTACGCTTTGCCTAATACTTCTTCTTCCGAGGCCATGGGCGGCTAATGTCAAAGATACCTTAGATAGATGGCAAAGAAACAGTGAGGATGGAAAAGGTTTTTGGGCTTGGGTTCTGTACAGACGTAACTTGTTACGTCTCAAGTTCGCTGGCAAAACTCCCAAGTTGTCATCCCGAGCAGCGCGAGGGATCCAGGTTTTGCTCGTGACCGGCAAAAACCCAGATTCCTCGTCGCGTGGCTCCTCGGAAAGACAACGGATGGATCATCGGCACGACAAAGAATGTGTCGGGTCCTAAGCGATTTTTTTCAGTACCAACGCTGAGTTCTTCGATCCGAAACCCACGCAATTGCAGATGGCGTGCCCAATTTGAGCTTTGCGGCCTGCGTCTGGTACGTAATCCAGGTCGCATTCGGGGTCGGAGGCTTCGAGGTTGATTGTTGGGGGGATCTTCCCGTGCTCCATAGCTATCAGCGTTGCGGCGAGGCTGGCTGAGCCACAGGCGCCCTGGGCATGTCCTATCTGCGACTTTAGTCCGGACATTGGGATCCGGCTTGCGTGCTCTCCTAAAGCGAGTTTCAGGGCGCGAGTCTCCACGCGATCATTCATTTCTGTGGAGGTGCCATGAAGGTTCACATAGTTGACGTCCTCGGCGGCGATGCCTGCCTCTTCGAGAGCCAGAGTAATCGCGCGAGCCGGCTCTTCCGGAGAATCGCTCATTCGGACCCGGTGGAAGGCTTCACAGGTCGAAGCGTATCCGGTAATTTCGGCGTAGATGCGGGCGCCTCGCGCACGAGCATGGACGTAGTCTTCGAGGATAAACATCCAGGACCCCTCGGCGATCACGAATCCGTCGCGGTCGGCAGAAAACGGCCGCGAAGCTCGCTCCGGCTCATGATTCCAGGATTGGGTAAGCGCTCGCAATAGCGTGTAACCTTTGATAATTCCAGGAGTGATTGGCGAATCCACGCCGCCAACCAGAAACATGGGCTGCACGCCCGCTTGAATATGTTGATAAGCGTAACCGAGGGCATCGGTCGATGAAGTACAACCAGCGGTGACCACGTGACTGTAGCCGCGAAAGCCGAAGCGCATGCTGATTTCGCTTGGAATTGTGCCCATGGTTCCGCTTGGAATGCAGAACAGGCTGACCTGCTTGACGTGTCCGGAGTGCCAAAGCCGGTATTGTTCCTCAGAGAATTCTTGAGCGCCGCCGCCCGTGCCCAGAATCACGCCGATTTCGCGCTTTTCTTCCATGGACATTGCAGCCGGGTCGAGCCCCGAATCTTGGATGGCTTCGCTCGAAGCGGCTACGGCCAGCGGCACGACGCGCGAGACGTGTTTGCGCTCGCGAGCATCCACCCAGGCAAGTTCGTCAAACTCGGGAATTTCGCCCGCGATGTGTACAGGCAGTTCGCATGGATCAAAGCGCGAAATCCGTTTCACTCCGGACTTTCCTGCGAGGACAGCAAGGCAGAAGGCTTCTTTGCCGATGCCGTTGGGGCTGACCACGCCCATTCCAGTGATAACCACGCGTGGAAGCGTCATCAGTTTGTGATTGTTGCTCCGAATCACTCAACCTATAAACCCTACCCTCGCGGGTTAGTTCTGAGAGCCGAGAAGAAACTCCAGCTGCCCAAGCGTCCCGCCAAAGTGGGATAATCGTCTAAATGCCTCTTGGCTTGTACATCTCCGTTCCGTTCTGTCGCACCAAGTGCAGCTATTGCAACTTTGCTTCCGATGTATTCTCCCGTTCCGTGTTCCAGCGTTATGTGGACCGGGTCTGCGCTGACATTAAACATGCCAACCCGACTGTAGCACGGATCGGCGCACGCATGGAGCGCGTTGTCGACTCCGTCTACCTCGGTGGCGGAACTCCTACTGTACTCGATATAACCCAGCTACAGGACCTGTTTGTCACAATTTCGCAAAATTTCGAGGTCCAGCCCGGAGCGGAAATCACAGTCGAATGCGCTCCTGGCACTCTGACTCCCGCCGTGATTGATGCTCTTCAGCGCTGCGGAGTGAATCGGGTGAGTCTGGGCGTGCAATCTTTTGTCGATCAGGAAGCGGCCTCGGTTGGGCGTCTGCATGATCGGAAGACGGTTCTCGACGATATTACCCGCCTGCGCGCCGCTGCGATTTCAAACATCAATATCGACCTGATTGCCGGATTGCCGCATCAGACGGTCGATAGCTGGTTATTCTCCGTGGAGCAGGCTGTTGCCTGCGAAGCCCCGCACGCCAGCGTCTACATGCTGGAGGTAGACGATGACTCACGTCTCGGCCGCGAATTGATCGCTGGCGGTACAAAATATCACGCTCACTTTGTGCCGGATGAAGATCTCACAGCTGATTTGTACCTGATGGCCTCTGAGCGACTGGAATCAGCGGGTGTACAGCAGTATGAGATTTCTAACTTTGCGCGGCCGGGGCATGCGTCGCGGCACAATCTGAAATATTGGACCCGGCAGCCGTATTTGGGATTTGGCGTAGACGCGCACTCGATGCTGCCAGCTTTAGAGGGCGGAGTGGAAGCGGTGCGATTTTCCTCTCCGGATTCGTTGGATGCCTTTGTTGCTGGAGGTTCGCCGAATCGTGTTCAGGTTTCGCCATCTGCAGCGCTCGAAGAAACATTTTTCTTGGGGCTCCGGCTGACATGCGGAGTGAACCTGCGACAAGTTGCGGCAACATTCGGAGAAGAAGCGATCGAAGGGATTTCCGAAACCATTGCCGATTTCGTGCGGACTGGATTGCTGGAGAGACAGAGAGACGTAATCCGTCTGACGTCGCAGGGCAGGCTTCTTTCGAATGAAGTCTTTGAACGGTTCATCGTCGCTCAAACTGCCGAGGTCTCTGCGCGGCAAAGTTGATCGTTTCGCGAATTACATTGGGCAACGATCACGTAGCCCCGGACGCCTCGTCCGGGGAGCAGCGCGCTGGAAAGATCACGGCGGGAGTGCTTCTTCGAATCGATCAGTGGGAAACCTGCTCTGCATTTCTGAACTTGGACGGAACGCGAGCTGGCACGTAAAATGGAAGTATGAGCAGCGATCTTAGCTTCGGCCCCTACGTAAGCATTGAAAATGGCAAGCGCGTGGTCAAAGACCTGACTTACGGGAATCCCACGCCCGAAGGCGTCGTGCTCACCACCATGGACAACGCGGTCAACTGGATGCGCAAGAACTCCATTTGGCCGATGACTTTCGGCTTAGCCTGCTGCGCCATAGAAATGATGTCCATGGGGGCGTCGCGGTTCGATATTGCGCGGTTTGGGGCCGAGGTATTTCGGCCATCTCCGCGGCAATCCGATCTCATCATTATCGCGGGACGCGTCGCCCACAAAATGGCTCCGGTGATCCGCCAGCTCTGGGAGCAGATGCCCGAGCCCAAGTGGGTGATCTCGATGGGAGCGTGTGCGACCTCGGGCGGGGTGTTCAACAATTACGCTCTGGTGCAGAGCGTCAACCAGGTTATTCCTGTCGATGTGTACGTCCCCGGTTGCCCGCCGCGGCCGGAGCAGTTGATTTACGCCATCACTCTGCTGCAGGAGAAAATTCAGAACGAGCGCGGAACGATCAAGCGCGCGCTGAATATTTCTCAATAAGAACACGTGAGGACAGCCGCCCTCGGCTGTCGGGTCGAGCAAAGCTCGACAGCGGGTTCGTCGGACTGCGATTTTATTCCGAACAATCTTTTTCGCAGAGCACTGGCGATGACGACCGCGCCAACATGGCCTGCGACACTATTTTTGCCGCGCGTTGAGCTTATCGAGAGTGCGCTTTAAGTCTTCGAGTTTCTGCCCAGCCTCGCCGAGTTTGCCTTCCGCTGTCAGGCGCTGGTAGTCGGCAAGGTCTCTGGCGGCTTCCGCGATCAGAGCGTTGAGATCGCCAGCGGGCTGAGGCGACGCGGTGGATGTGGCGTGCGCCCGCTCAGTCGGTGCCGCTGCGGCGCTTGTCGACGGGGCGGTCAAGGAGGAGACTGCTCCGCCAAAGAGGGACGCTAGCGCCGACTCGAAAGTTGGTCCGTACGCAAGCCGATCCTGCAGTGCGAGGACGACGAGTCGCAACTCCGGCATCGGACTCCTCTCCGCCTGCAGGTAAATCGGCTCCGCATACAACAGTGCGCGTCCGATCGGAATGACAAGCAATGCCCCGCGCCGCACGTGCGAGCCTTGCTGGTTCCACAGCGTCAATTGTCCGGAAAGCTGCGCGTTCTGATCGATTCGTGCTTCAATTTGTAGCGGGCCATCGACCAGTTTGGTTTTGGGAAAGTTGTAGACTACCGACGTACCGTATTGAGCGCCGTCGCTGCGACCGGCAATCCAGCCAATCAGATTGTTCCGGTTAGCCGGCGTGAAGGGCAGAATCTCGACAAACTCCGCGCCGTTTTCGTCCGGCAGTTTCATCAGTACGAAATTCGGCTGCATTACCTGTGTTCTTTGTTCGCCCCCTTCGCTCATGCCGACTTCGGTGGCCACCGTCCACAGATCCTCGCGGTTGTAGAACGCTTCGGGGTCGGTCATGTGATACAGACCGTATACTTCCGCTTGAAGTTTGAGCAATAACTCGGGATAGCGCACGTGCTTGCGCAGATCGGGCGGCATCGTGGCCGCGTCCTTGAACAGACTGGGAAAGATGCGGCGGTAGGCCGCAATGATTGGGTCGTCTGTGTCAAACACGTAAAACGTGGTCGTGCCATCGTAGGCGTCGATGACCACCTTGACGCTGTTCCGCATGTAGTTAATGGCGTTGTTTTCGAGACGGTAATGGGTCGAGTAGGGATAGGTATCCGCGACCGTGAATGCATCCATCATCCACGATAGACGGCCGTCGTCCCCGAGCACGATGTACGGATCCGATTCATAGGTGAGAAAAGGTGCTAATGCCGAGGCGCGTTCGCGCACGGTGCGCCGCATCAGTAGCCGGCTGTCAGAGGTTACGTCATCGCTGAATGGCAGCTTCGCCAGGTCGCCACGGTCGAGCGCGATGATGATTCGGCGCAGGAAACCACCAAGCACGATGCCGCCGTTGCCTTCATAAGACGTCAGATTGTTGGTCTGGCCTTGCGGGTAGTTGAATTCCTTCTGCCGCGTCTTTACGTACACGTCGGTATTGGTCAGCTCGCCGAAATAAATCTCTGGCCGCGTTACGTTTAGACTGCGTACCGTGCTCTGGACGGGCATATTGCTCAGGATTAGGGTGGGCAACCCTTCCGGCGTGAACCCATTGACTGGGTTCATCGTAATGCCGTAGCCGTGGGTGTAGATCAGCTTCTCGTTAATCCAGTTGCGGCTGCTCTCCGGCAGTTTGTCGACGTTCAACTCGCGCGCGGCCAGCATTACCTCGCGAGTCGTGCCGTCAATGTCATAGCGATCGATGTCAATGTCCGGGAAGTCGTAGTAGGTACGGATTTCCTGAATCTGACGCAGCGTGTCCTGGAGTGCGCGCCAGTCCCACAGCCGGATATTCTGCAGCGTGACCTGATTGTGCTCAGGATCGGCGGCCTCGACGGTCGTCTCTGCGGGAAACTCGCGCTGCGTGAGCCGGTCAAACCCGTAGGCCTGCCGAGTGAATTCAGTGTTGTGGACGATGTACGGCTTCTCGCGAACCAGTTCGTTTGGTTTGACGATAAAGCTGCTGACGTACCAGACGATGACTTGAAGTCCGATATAACAGACTGCGGCGGGAAGGACTGCAGCCACCAGCCAGCGTCCGCGTTGCATCGACACAGCGTTGGCGGCTGCGATCAGCGCGCCGATGATTAGTGCCGCGCAGACTACCAGCATCCCGGTGAGAGTCACGTGGGCGTCCGTGTAAGTCACCCCCCCGAAGATCGTGTGGTCTTCGAACAAGCGCTCGAATCTGCCGAGATACGCAAGTATCGCGAGGACGATCAACAGAAACGCAAATGCAATGGAGAACCCTCGCCAAGGTAATGTGACACTGCTGCGACGCGCCAGTACACGGGTTCCGCCGGTGATGAGGATGAAGAAAGCGGCGAGTGCACAGGTGATGACAGCCAGGGTGAGCAGCCAGCCAGCGATGAGCTGCCAAGCCGGCAGGGTAAACAGAAAGAAGTTAAGCGGCTTGCCAAAGATCGGGTCTACGACCCCACCAGGGGCTTGGGGCGTATACCAGAAAAGAGCGAGCGTAGGCCACTCCACGCTCATGCCCGCGCCGGTGATGCCGGCAATCACAATGGAGGCTACGAGCGCGATGAGGCGCAGGACTGGTTCGACCGGCAATTTCACCGGCTGTTGGCCGATGAAAATCGTGTGACCGCTCGGCAAGTCGGGGAGATGCGCCTGCTTCAGCGCCAGGAATGATCCGAACAGAATGAGAAACGTGGCCGCTGCAAAAACCGTGAAGATTCCCCACTGAAGACTTAAGGTTTTCCAGAAGACGTCTCCGTAGCCGAGCGACCCGAACCAGAGCACGTCCACGAAATACGACAACGCGGTCCGGCCGCCAAACAGAATACCCACAACCACGGCGAGAATGAGAAGCAAGCGGCGGCGAGACCGTGGAGCGCGCGTCCGCGGCCAGTCAATAGAGTCAGGCATTGCCCCGCCCCGTTTTTGTTAGTTTCATTGGTATTCGCATGATACTCCGTCTATCTCGCCAAATGGGTGCGGTCATCCAACTACTGGCTCGGTTTTAAGGAAAAACTATTTCACCGATGCGAGGACGCACGGTAGAGGATCGCGCCGATAAGGAGGTGATCGTACCGCGGATTTATGAGTTGGGGGGGACTGCCGAATGATCTGAAGGAATTCCACGATCAGGCTGGCTGCGTCGCCGCCAAGTTGCCAAACCGGACGCCGCGAGCTGCGACATGACCTTGGGCAAGGTCCCAGCTATTACCCCGGAACTTGGCTTGCCCTGCTTGGCTCCTTAGCTATAACTGCACCCACAGATACCCGGCTTTCATTGCGGTTCAATAGCCAGAGCAACAACAGAACGACCGACAGTGCCAGCAGAAAAAAAAGAATGCCACCTTTCCGATGCAAGTTCCCATGAAGGAATCCAGGATCGACGCGAGTTCCGAGCATGGAGATGGTGAAGATTCGAATTCCATTCTTGAAGATCGAAAGCGGTATGGCGGCCAAAACCACCGCGCTTTTCCGCCAAAGGGAGCGAAGAAACAAGTGCGCCAGCACCATGCTGGTCACAATCAACATAAGACTGGACCGCAAACTGCTGCATTCCTGCGCGACCTCAAGGGTTAATCCTGGTATCGATAGGATGATTCCATTTTGCACAACTGGAATCCCCAAGGCGGAAAACAGCACACTGGCAGATGTTGCGGACCCTTGCTGCCAGAAAGCCACAACCTTGTTTAACGCCAGCGCGGGAATAGGAACCAGCCAGAATAAGAAACAAAGAGGGAACAGAAACCGCCGAGACATGCGAGTGCCAAAACACAACACAAAAGATCCGATCCACCAAATCACCAGGGCCAGCATGCTGACCGTAAGCTGAGCATCGCTCTGTGAGGAAACCATCCAACGCGCATAGCCACCGACCAGAACCGCGATAACCAGCAGAGCTGAACCCAATCCAACCGCAGGTTTGAACGCCGAAGGCAGATTCTTTCCTTCTGCCAGGATCAATGCTGCGCTAATCGGTAAGATTAAAAGTAGGTGGGTGTACTCATCAGAACGGAGGGCGAGCGCGAAAGTCCGAAGTAGCGTCTGACAGCCGATCACCAACGAGATCGTGCACAGTAGCGCAAACCGTAGAGATGGCGATAGCCTTGTCACCGCGCTTCAGGCCACCGTTGCAAAGGAGACGTCAAGCTCCGATCCCTGCTTGCGAGAGAGCGGCATGGCGATTGAGACGGAACGGCTGCAAATGGTTTCATGTGATCCAGATCACAGACTGCGGGTTCTCAGGAGAGGATACTTCTCGACTGAAAGGCGACAAGAGTGTTTCACCTCCCCCATCTCCTATATACGCTAGCAGCGGTTTACAGCATAGTCGGAGCGGTAATACTTCGCCGACTCTTCAGGCCGAATTGTCGCATTTGCCTTCACCGGCACTCCTGCCCGAACCGGGAAGGCTCGCACCCTTGTGAGGCAGCGAAATCATCCTGTGTGGGCAAATGATATATCTCGAGCGGGGAGAGCGCGCACGGTTGGATTGATCAACTCGGTTCCCCAGAATATTTAGCGGCAGTCTGAGAAATCTGAAGTTAGCGGAGAAAGAGGCGAGCGAATTATTCTCCACCCCTCGATAATGCCACGACCGTGTCCATTTGATCGCGGACGCCGTTTTCCAGCACTTTGATGGTGAAGTTCACCGCAATCTTGGCTTGCGTCTCGACCGGTTTCCCGTTCTGCAGGTAGGGCTTGAATTGCCAGTGCTGCGCCGCTTCACGCGCTGCCGAAGCGAGAATGGCGGGACCGCTGAGCACGCGCAAGTCCTGTATGGTGCCGTCGGCGGCGATGAATGCCTGGAGCAGCACCGAACCCTCAACCTTCATTTGCCGGCTGAGCGAGGGATAAGCCGGTACTTGAGCTTTGACCAACTGCACCCGCTCGGCGGCAACCCTGGCCGGACCCGGTTCGGCTACCGTCGAATCTGCCGCTGCTAATCTGGAGCTGCGCGGCATCTCAACCTTCTCAGGATTACTGCCCAGGCGGACAGTGCTATTCGAAGCGCCAGCCACAACTTCGACTTCGAGTGGCGGAATCACATTACGGCTGATTGCAAGAACGGGCTGCCCGGCGATTGCCGGCTTAGCGGAACTTTTGGGAGCAGCGACGTGTTTAGCGGCAGTAGGAGCGGGAGCAGCGTGCGTTGCCGCTACCTTGCTCGGGCTCGGAACCCACTCAGGCGACACGTCGTCCGCGGCCGTCGTGTTCGTATCGGCAAACCAAAAGTCGCGGTCGTTTACTACCACGACAGCAAGCGCCACGAGTAGCAGAACCAGCGCGAAGAACATGCGGCTGCGATCATTTCGGTTAGCGGCACCCATCCGGTTCGTGCCAGCTTGCCGTTTTGTCGTCTGCTGTAGCATCTCTTAACTTTCGTGCTTCTGAACAATTGCTGATATGCACTACTAAGATGATGCCTTTCGCGGTGGGAGACAATAGCACGACGGGCCGATGCATATGGCACAACCGGGCCATAGAGGAAGAGAGTGGCGTTTGTTTAAAGCGGGCGTTTTTGGAGGGTTGGAAGTAAGGCGCCGTGTGATAAAGTAAGGAAACGGAGGAATCCTTGGAAAAGCAGGCCAAGATCACCAGCAAGGGTCAAATTACGATACCCCGTGAGGTTCGCCGTGCGTTAGGTGTTCGACCGGGCGATAGGTTGCTATTTGAGAGCGACGAAAAGGGAATACGCGTGCGACCAGCCAGGACAGAGAGTCCCTTCGCCAGGTATCGAGGTATCGGCAACCAGGGCATCGATTCCGGCCGCAAGGCAATTGTGAGATGGGTCCGGGAAATGCGTCGTGACGAAGACAGCCATTGATACCAACGTCATCGTTGCTCTCTGGGACCGTGACGCGGGGCTCAACTCGACCGCCCAGTCGGCTCTGGATGAAGCGCTTGCACGTGGGACCCTGCTTATCTCGGGCGCGGTTTTTGCTGAATTGATGGCTGCGCCCGGTCGGAGCGAATCCTTTCTCCATTTGTTCTGTCGGGAAACCGCGATCAGCATTGACTGGTCGGTGAAGGAATCTGTTTGGAGAGCGGCAGGGCGAGCCTTCCAAATTCACGCTGCACGTCGAAGAAAACAACGAGATCCAGGCCCGCGGCGTATTCTGGCGGACTTCCTGATCGGAGCCCATGCGCTTGAAGGAGGCCATCATCTCCTCACGCTCGATGACCATCTCTACCGCACCGCGTTTCCCAATCTGACCGTGGTGAAAGTTTAGCCGGTGTGCTGCCGCAGAGACTTCGCGCCCATCTTCTCAGATTTAACATACGGTTGCGCGGCAGTCAGGCCGTGCACACTTTTCAACACCTCAGTGGAAAACATTGTGGAAAAGCAGGGAAGTATCTTCGTAACTGGCTCAGCGAGAGATGCTTCTACACCTTGCACTGACTTGGTTGCTGGTACCTTGGTCAACGCAGAAGTTTCTGGAGACGTTTTGAAGATCAGACTCGACAAGCTGCTGCTGGAACGCGGACTAACAACTTCGCGTGAGCGCGCTCAATCGTTAATCCTGGCGGGCAAGGTTCTCGTCGATGGGCAAAAGATAGAAAAAGCCGGAACGGCAGTGGACCCTGACGTTGATATTCGCCTTCTGGGCGAAGATTTGAAGTATGTCGGTCGTGGCGGACTTAAGCTCGAAAAAGCGCTTGAGCATTGGCGCATCGATGTCAACGGTAAAATCTGTGTCGATGTGGGAGCTTCGACCGGCGGTTTCACGGATTGTCTGCTGCAACACGGGGCATCGCAGGTGATCGCCGTCGATACCGGCCACGGCCAAATTGATTTCCGTCTGCGCCAGGACGCGCGTGTGCGGCTGTTGGAAAAGACCAATGCGCGCTACCTGAGCAAGGGCGAGCTCGGCGAAGCCGTGGACTTCGTTGCGATGGATGTTTCTTTTATCTCCGCAACCCTGGTGATTCCCGCAGTCATCGCGGCGGCATTCTCCAACTCCGCGGCCGAGCGCCGCGGCCAGCAAATGGTGGTGCTGGTGAAACCGCAATTCGAGGTGGGTCGCGAACAGGTGGGGAAGGGAGGCATCGTCCGCGACCGGGCCGCACACGCGGCTGCAGTAAAGAAGGTTCGTCTCGCATTGATGTCGCAGAATTGCACGCACACCGACGTGATCGAGTCTCCGATTCTGGGCGCCGAAGGGAATCGGGAGTTCCTGTTGTTCGCGGTTTTCTGAGGTTGCTTCGCCCTCTGCCCATAAATTGTTTCGACGATTTCTGTACAATTCAAAGTTCACCATGGACACTGAGAAGACTCCATCCGCGAAAGGCAAAGCTGCAGCTATCATCTCTAAGCCGGGCAAGTCAGAAATCGCAAGTATTGTGCCTGGACTCCTCGATTGGTTTCGTCAGCACCAGTATCGGGTGGTAGTGGACCCTGAAACCGCTCCGAACGCCGCCGGCATCGATGTGCTCAGCCGCGATGAAATGGCCTCCCGACCTCTGAACTTCGTGGTCGTGCTTGGTGGTGACGGAACTTTGCTCTCCGCGGCTCGTTCTATGGCCAAGGCTGGAATTCCGGTGCTGGGCGTGAATTTGGGTTCCCTCGGATTCTTGACCGAAGTGCCGCTGGAGGAACTCTATCCAACACTGCAGGGGATCGATGACAGTAACTGCAACGTGGAAACGCGCTCCATGGTGCACTGTGATGTGTTGCGCAAAGATTTGCTGGTGGCCAGCTATGACGCGCTGAATGACATCGTGGTAGGCAAGGGAACGGTTTCCCGTCTCAACCATTGCGACGTGTACATCGATGGTGCTTTTGTCTCCGTCTATAAAGCGGACAGTCTTATCGTCTCCACCCCTACCGGCTCGACTGCTTATTGTCTCGCCGCAGGCGGACCTATCCTAATGCCGTCGGTGAATGCGTTCGTGGTGACGCCAGTCGCAGCCCACTCGCTGACGCTTCGGCCGCTAGTGGTGCCTGACACATCGAAGATCGATATCGTCGTCAACACCGGTTTCGACGAAGCGTATTTGAGCATCGATGGTCAGGTCGGCATGCCGATGTTCGATGGCGACCGCGTCGCTTGCCGCAAGTCAGAGCGCGAGGTCAAGTTGTTGCGCATCAAGGGAACATTTTTCGATGTGTTGCGGGCCAAGCTGAAGTGGGGACAGAGATGAATCAAGCGCATGCGTTTCGGCCCGTTCGCGAGCCGCTACTCCCACAGAGAAGGATGAGAATGAAATTCGCAATACTGTTTCTCATTTGTGTTTTCGCGAGTAATCTGTCGGCCCAGTCCAAGCCCACCGCTGACCTCATCATTACCAACGCCAAAGTCTGGACAGTGGACAAGACGCATCCCACGGCCCAAGCCGTCGCCGTTCTCGGTGATCGCATTATTGCAGTGGGCTCGAACGCTGATGTGGATGTGTTGCGCAGCCCTGACACCAAGGTGATCGATGCCGGCGGCAGGCTGCTTTTGCCGGGATTCAACGATGCTCATGTCCACTTCGTCGACGGTGGCTTACAACTCGATTCCGTGCAACTCAATGACGCCACCAGCACCGATGAATTCGTCCGCCGGGTCCGCGAACAAGCGCAGAAAACTCCGAAAGGAGAATGGATTAAAGGAGGCGAGTGGGACGAAACCAAATGGAGCCCACCCAATCTGCCCACCAAAGAGTTGATCGATCCGGTAACGCCGGACAATCCCGCATTCCTCGACCGCTACGACGGCCACGGCGCCTTGGCGAACTCTACCGCGCTGCGTCTGGCAGGCATCACGGCGCAGACTCCCGATCCAGCGGGAGGCGTGATTGTTCGCGATGCCCACGGCAATCCCACGGGCGCTCTCAAGGATGCGGCCAAGGCACTTGTCATCAAAGTGATTCCTCCCTTGTCCCACGAGCAGCGCCTTCACGCGATAAGGCGTGCTCTGGAGTACTCAGCCTCTCTCGGCGTTACCAGTGTTCAGCACATGAACAATGATGGCGAGGACAGCTCTATCGATATTCGAGCCTACGGAGAGCTTCTGCAAAGCGGTGAACTGACCACGCGCGTGTATGTAGCCCCAGCGATTTCCGACTGGCAGGACCAGGCTAAGGTCGGCATTCGCCACGCCTTCGGGTCTTCATTCTTGCGAATCGGTGCGCTCAAAACGTTTGCTGACGGGTCGTTGGGGTCGCGCACCGCATACTTCTTTGATCCGTATAGTGACGATGCCAACAACTCCGGTTTGCTGGGCAAGCAACTGCAACCACTTTCCCAGGTGCGGGATTGGATGACGCAGGCCGACGCCGCCGGTCTGCAACTCTGCACCCACGCCATCGGCGATCGCGCCATCTCGACCGTCCTCGACTTGTATACCGATGTGGTCAGAACCAATCGTGGGATGGAACGCCGCTTCCGCATCGAACACGCGCAACATATGGCCGAGAAAGATTTCGCGCGTTTCGCGCAGTTGGATGTGATCGCATCCGTTCAGCCCTACCAGGCAATCGACGACGGACGCTGGGCCGAGGCTCGCATCGGTCATGACCGCGCCAGCCGGACCTACGCTTTTCGCACTTTCCTGAATCATGGCGTGCATCTCGCCTTCGGTACCGACTGGGATGTCGCACCATTGAATCCCCTGCTGACTGTTTATGCCGCGGTCACACGTGCGAGTCTGGATGGCAAGAATCCCAACGGCTGGTTTCCCGAACAGAAGCTCACCGTCGCGGAAGCCGTCGAGGCCTACACGGCTGGCTCGGCATACGCTGAATTTCAAGAAAAGGAAAAGGGATCGATCACACCGGGGAAACTCGCCGATATGGTCCTGCTAAGCGATGACATTTTCACTATCGATCCGGTAAAGATTCGAGACGTAAAGGTTCTGAAGACAATCGTCGGCGGCAGGCTAGTGTGGGACGTGGACCGGAAGAAGCAGTATTCCACCGCGAACTAGCGTTCGCCGCGAACCAGATCCGCAACGGTCTCACGTTGCCGGATTACTTTGATTGATTTTCCGTCGACCAGTACCTCCGCGGGACGCGGGCGGGTATTGTAGTTGGAGGCCAGAACCATTCCGTAAGCGCCCGTATCGAGCAACGCCAAGAGATCGCCTTCCTGCACAACCGGCAGGTCGCGGTCACGGGCGAAAAAGTCTCCTGTTTCGCAGATCGGTCCAACTACATCGACCGTCTCGTGTACACCTTGCCCCGAATGGTCAGACACGAGCACAGGTACGATTTCGTGATAAGCGTGATAGAGCGAAGGGCGCAGCAGATCATTCATCGCCGCATCTACGACCAGGAACTTCTTCACCCCATTTGTCTTCTTGTATAACAAGCGCGTGAGCAACCCTCCAGCGGGCCCGACAATACAGCGGCCGGGCTCGAGCAAAAGATGCACCTTGAGATCTCGCAACGGTCTCTGCAAGGCGTCTGCATAGGAAGCGACGTGATCGGCAAAGTTAGGCAGACTCTGATTGTCATAGGCAATACCCAGCCCGCCGCCCGCGTCCACATATTTAATCGCATGACCGTCCGTGCGCAGCGCCCGGGTCAGATCTGCCACTCGCTCCATGGTCGCAGCGAAAGGCTTCACGTCTGTGATCTGGGAACCTATGTGTACGCTGATGCCGGCAATCTCTAAAGATTTTATTTCGGACGCACGGGCATACAAGCGGCGAGCTTCGTCAATGGGTATGCCGAATTTGTGCTGGTGCAGGCCGGTGGAAATATACGGATGAGTCTCGGCAGGAACATCCGGATTTACACGCAGGGCAATGCGTGCCTTCCTTTTCGCTCGTGCCGCACATTCAGCGAGTGCGCTCAACTCTGATTCGCTTTCTACGTTGAACAGTAAGACCTCGGCCTTCAGCGCGGCCAGCATCTCATCCGGCGTTTTGCCCACTCCGGAGAAGACGACTTTTTTCGCAGCACTCCGGCTGACGTGGAGCACCCGCTCCAATTCTCCTCCGGAGACCACGTCGAAGCCGCAGCCCATCCCGGCCAGCAACCGCAGAATGCTGAGGTTCGAGTTTGCTTTCACCGAGTAGCAGACAGTGTGAGGAGCCTTGCGAAAGGCGCGATCGAAGGCGCGCATGCGTTCACGGATCGTCTCCGCTGAATAAACATATAGCGGCGTGCCGAAGCGCTCGGCTAGAACCGCGAGCGAAACCTGGTCACAATGAAGCGCGGAAGAATCGCTATGCTTCACATCGCGATATGAAAAAGCAGGCGGACGGCCCTGCGCCCGATTCCCCGTACGCATCACTTGCGTTTCCCGGGATTGCCTTTGACGCGAATTGCAACCACCGTCTGATCGTCGAACGCCTCTTCCCCCGAGGCATGTTCTGCCACCGCTTTGAATATCAACTTCACGACCTCATCAGCTGAAGCGTTGGGATTCTCGGCAATGATTTCCCCCACCCGCTCGCGGCCAAAAAGTTCTCCCGCTTTGTTACTGGCATCCAGAATACCGTCGCTGAAAAATACGAACATGTCTCCCGGCTTAGCCCGGAAGGTGAATTCGTCGTAATCGGCGTCATCGAACAATCCCAAAGGCAACCCCGTGGCCTCGATGACCTCGATCGTGCCATTGTGGGAGTAGATGGGGCGCGGCAAGCCCGAGTTCGCGACTTGCAGGGTACGATTTCGATCATCCCACACGGCATAGATCAGCGACACAAACTGGCTCTCAATGCGCCGCTCACCCAGCGAGAAGTTAACCGCAGAAAGCATTTCCGCGGGTCCAGGCTCAATCGGTGCGTGGGAACGCAGAATCCCGCTGACCAGCGCTGCATAAATCGCCGCCGGTGCGCCTTTGCCACTAACGTCTCCAATCACGATAGCGGTGCGCGCCATGGAATAACTAACAAAATCATAAAGATCGCCGCCAATAGCCCGCGCCGGCACAAATTTCGCCGCTATATCCAGATTCTCAAGTTTCGGGAGTGTAGGCGGCAGAAGCCCGAACTGGAGTTGACGTGCCATCGCCAGATCGCGCTCGAGCCGCTTTTCCTGCCGGGCAATTTGTTCATAGAGCTGGGCATTTTCAATCGCAATCGCGACCTGCGCCGCCAGCGTAGTCACAGTTCGTTTGTGATCGTCAGTAAAAAAGCCCCGCCGCGTGTGCTCGAGGTCCAGCACTCCGATCACTTTATCTTTGTAGACCAGCGGCACCGCCAGTTCGGAGCGGGTCTCGGGGTTCCCCTGAATGTACCGCGGGTCCTTACTCACGTCGGGAACCAGTACTGCCTTCTTGTGTTGCGCGGCATAGCCTACCACGCCTGTTCCCAACGGTATTTCGCGTTTGACTTGGATGCTCTCCTGAAAGCGCTGCGAGAAGCGATGCTGTAATTTCTCTCCCGCATCATCCAGTAACAAGATGCTGAACATCTGATAATCGATCAGCCGTCGAAGCAGTTCGGCAATGCGCTTGAGCAACTCGTCGACGTTGAGAATCGATGTGAGTTCTCGCGCGATTTCGTTCAGCAAAACCAGGGTCCGCGCCTGACGCGTCGTACGTGTGTACAAACGCGCATTCTCGATCCCCACCGCCATGCGTGATGCTATCAGCGTCAGCAACCGTTTGTGTTCTTCGGTAAAGTGATAAGGCTGTGGCGATTCGATATCGATAACGCCGATAAGCCGGTTCTTAATAATTAACGGCACCGCCAACTCGGAACGCACGTTGGGAACTGCAGAAATGTAACGCGGATCGTTGGCAACATCATCGACCAGGATTGCTTCCCGCCGTTGCGCGGCAATCCCGGTGACGCCCTCGCCCACCTTGATCCGCATGCGCTCGGAGACTTCCGGCGCGTAACCCAACTGAAATCGAAAGCGAAGTTCCTGAGTTTTCTCGTTCAGCAGCAGGATGGCAAAGATTTCGTAATCGATAACCTTGCGTACCAGTTCAGCTACGCGGTGCAGCGTAGTGTCCAGGTCGAGCGTGGTGTTGACCACGTCGGCCACTTCCAGAAGAAGAGGGTCGACCTTGGATTGAAAGTCCGCCTTGGCAGCAACCATTTCCACTTTCCTATGATATCAGTCGCGTTTTTGCGGGCTCTGGGCGCAAGCGAGACGCCTGTAGAGACGTAGCTTGCTACGTCTCGGGTGGCGCGATCAGACTACTCTCGGGATGACGCAGATGTCCGGCAGGTTGCGGTATTTTTCCGCGTAGTCCAATCCATATCCGACCACGAATTCGTCGGGAATACTGAACCCGATGTAATCCGCCTTGATCGGTTGTTTTCGCCGCGAGGGCTTATCCAGCAATGCTGCGATGCGAAGAGCTTTCGGCTGGTGGCCGTGCATGATCCTCTGCAGATAGTTGAGGGTGAGGCCGGTGTCCAGAATGTCTTCGACCAGGATCACGTTTCGATCCTTCATCGATTGGTCTACATCTTTGGTCAGCTGCACTTCTCCGGTCGAGTCCCATCCGAACTGCAATTCATCGGCGGGGCTGGGACGGTTGCCGTAGCTGGAGACTCCGATGAAATCGAAGGTCGCGTCGAGTTGGATATGGCGTGCCAGGTCGCTGAGAAAAATAGTTGCGCCTTTCAGCACGCCCACCAAAATCACGGTTTGACCCGCAAACTCGCGGGTGATCTCAGCGCCCATCGCGGCCACGCGATGCGCGATTTGCTCGCGCGAGATTAGAACTTTGAGTTCGGTCACGGCGAACTATATTAAACTAGCACTCAGCATTTAGCACTCAGCATTCAGTCATTAAATTTGCTTTGAGGGCTGAATGCTAAATGCTGAGTGCTGAATGCGATTTCCCGCATCTAAGCCAGACAATATGAATCTCAATGGCATCAAACTCACCTGGCTAGGCCACGCAACCTTTCGGGTGGAAACTCCCGGTGGCAAGATAATCTTGATCGATCCCTGGGTCATGGGCAATCCCATGTGTCCGGAGAAGGAAAAGAGCGTCAAGAAAGTTGACATTCTGCTCTGCACCCACGGCCACTTCGACCACATCGGAGACGCAGTCGAAATCGCCAAGAAGCATAATCCCAAAGTGGTCGGTATTCCTGAATTGTGCGGATGGCTGGGAAAAAAGGGTGTCAAGCAGACGGCAGAGATGAATAAGGGTGGCACGCAAACCGTCGACGACATCAAAGTAACAATGGTGCACGCCGACCATTCCTGCGGCATCAAGGACGGGGATGAGACTGTCTACGGCGGCGAAGCCTGCGGGTATGTCGTGGAGTTCGCGAACGGGGTGAAGATTTATCACGCCGGCGATACCAACGTATTCGGCGACATGCAAATCATTCGTGAGCTCTACGCACCAGATGTGGCCATGATTCCGATTGGCGACCACTACACCATGGGGCCTCGTGAGGCTGCCTACGCCTGCAATCTGCTGAAACCGAAAATGGTTATCCCCATGCACTTCGGAACCTTTCCTGTACTGACCGGAAGGCCGAGCGACTTACAGAAGCTCGTGCCGAAGGTGGAAGTCCGGGAGATGAAGCCGGGGGAGACAATTTCATAAATTAAATTCATCGAGGACGGGCTTTTCGTCCGTCCGGCCTAGCAAGGCTCGGCTATGCGCGGAGGACACGAGTTGGCTAAATTGAAAACCACCAAGCCAGATTGGCAGATGCCTGGAATCGTCGCCGGGCCCGTTGAAGATTATCTCTATTCCATGCTTCCCCCGCGCGACGAGGTCCTCGCGGAGATGGAAGCCGAAGCCGCCAAGCGAAAGATCCCCATCGTGGGCCCAGCCGTCGCCCGCATTCTGCATCAACTGGCGCTTATGATCGGCGCGAAAACGGTTTTCGAGATGGGCTCAGCCATTGGTTACTCGACCATCTGGTGGGCGCGAGCCGTCGGCCAAGGTGGACTTGTGTTCTACACCGACGGAGATCGCAAGAACGCAGAACAAGCGCGCGGATATTTCGAGCGCGCAGGAGTCGCCTCGCGAATCAACGTCACAACTGGCGACGCGCTGGAACTTCTTTCCGAACACAAGCAAGAGTTCGACATAATCTTCAACGACGTGGATAAAGAAGACTATCCGCGTGTCTTCCGGTTGGCCGTGCCGCGCCTGCGGAAAGGTGGGCTATTTGTCACGGACAACGTCCTTTGGAGCGGCAAGGTCGCACAGAAAACGCCCCCGGACGCTTCGACCAAAGCCATCCAAGAGTTCAACGGGCTGCTCTACAATTCTCCGGATCTGTTTACAACGATCCTGCCGATACGGGATGGGGTTGCGGTCGCGGTGAAAAGATAGTTAGATCGACTTCACCGGAATTAAAGTCAGATCTTCCACCAAGCCGACTTCTTTCTGCAGAAACGGTTCGGCGTAGGTCACGCCGCCCAGCAGTCCGTAGAAACGTGCCATGGCCTCGATGCGGGTGCGAATCTCAGCCTGAGCAGGGAACAAGTCTCTGCCCGCATCCTGATCGCTGAACTGCGATTTGTAAGCCATCAGCGCCTGGAAACGCTCTTCGAAAAGCTCGCTGATGTCCACCACGAAAGTCGGCCGCACGTCATAGTAAAGCGTAGCGTAAATAATCTTGAACGGCCGGTGCGGCGGCAGCTTAGTAGCGCCGGCATCCTGACGGCGTCCTGTTGTCAGATCTGCGGGCGAGTCGCCCGCAACCACACTAAGGTCAAGCTTAGCCAATCCCGCCAGAAAGCAAGCTTCATATCCCAGGGTCGACGCCGTGTAGTGATCCGGATGGCGTCCCTTCCAGTAGGGAAGGATCACAACTCGCGGCCGCTGCTCGCGGATTACCTGCGCTACTTTCAACCGGTTCTCAAAGGTGTTCTCGACCCGCCCGTCTGGAATGTCGAGAGCGTGCCTCCATGAGACGCGCAATATCTTCGCTGCATCCGCCGCCTCTCGCGCGCGGTCTTCCGCGGTGCCCCGCGTTCCCATCTCTCCTTGAGTGAGATCGAGGATGCCAGTGCGCCGTCCGCGTTGTGCCATTTTGAGCAACGTGCCGCCGCAGGTCTGTTCGACATCGTCGCGGTGCGCCGCGATGGCCAAAATATCAAGCGGCACATCGGAAGTGGAAAGTGTGGACATATCAGTCGAGGCTTCCTTGTTCCAGAACCACGTTTTCGCGCACGATCAACCGGTGGACCGCCATCTCTTTCAAGGTTGGCAGGACGCGATTCACGTGCTCAACCTTGTCCACGAAGATGATGATCACAGGAAGCTTTCCTCCAGCGTCTACGAGATGACTGGTTTGAACTCGATGCCGTCCAAGGAACCCGGCCACGGCGTGGATTGCCGTCGCGGCGTAGACATTTTCCCGCCGCAGGTAATTGAGGATTTCCATGTGCAACGGCCGGTGATGCCATTGGTCGGCTTCGTTGAGATAGATCGTAACTTGAACAGCCATCGCGTCTGGCATTTTACAGCACCCGCGCCAGAGCCATGCCAGCCAGGGCTCCGCCGAGGCACAGCAAATTGTTGGCGAGCACGTTAGTGACGAGTAAAAGCCACTGTCCCTGCTCGAGGTAAGCCATGCTTTCAAACGCGTAGCTGGAAAATGTAGTAAACGACCCGCAGAATCCGACCACGATCAGCAACCGCCAGCGCGGGTCGGCCAGTATGCGTTCCGTAGTCCAGATGACGAAGAAGCCAACGATCAGACTGCCTGCGATATTGATGAACAGCGTCCCGTAAGGGAAAACGGGCCCGAGTTCTTTCGCGGCGTACCGGCTCAGAAGATACCGTGCATTGGCGCCGACTAATGCGCCGAGGGATATGATGAGAAAATCGGTCACGATGAAGTTCTCCCTACAGAGTTTGTAGGAGTTATCAGCCCGATCTCAGCAGTTCGACCCAGGCGGTTATGGCGAACTCCATCGCCGCAGTCATGATAACAAAATCCTTTGTAGCGCCGCCGTCCCTGGCGGCTGTGCTGAGGGCGTCCCGGCCGCACTGATGCAGGATGCCCTGAGGACAGCCGGCAAGCCAGCCCTGAGCGCAGCCGAAGGGCCGCCGGCGCTACTTCTTTCTTTCCACCAGGAATCGTGCCAGCTCTTTCAGCATATCCGCCCGCGGTCCGAAGCCCTCGAGCGAACCCATGGCCGTTTCCACCAGCGAGTCTGCTTTCTTCAGCGACTCATCGATGCCGAAGAGAGCCGGATAAGTCGCCTTCTCCGCTGCCGTGTCCTTGCCCGCAGTCTTTCCCAGTTGCTCGGAGGTCTGCGTAACGTCGAGCACGTCATCCACGATCTGAAAGGCCAGCCCGATCGATTTGCCGAAGGTCCTCAGCTTACAAACTTCGTCATCTTTCGCTCCGGCGTAAAGGCTGCCGCTCACCACGCTAGCAGTGATCAGCGCCGCGGTTTTTGAGCGATGAATATACTCCAGCATGGTCAAATCCGGCTTGGTGTGCTCAGCTTCAAGATCGATTACCTGGCCGCCAATCATGCCGTCCACGGTACCGGTGCCGCGAGCAATCTCTTCGATAATCCGGACGCGGGCTTCCGCCGGACAGCGCAATCGTGCCAGCGTTTCATAAGCCTGCGTCTGCAAAGCGTCGCCCGCCAAAATCGCGATGGCCTCACCAAAAACTTTGTGACACGTCGGCCGCCCTCGGCGCAAGTCATCGTTGTCCAACGCCGGAAGGTCATCGTGGATTAAGGAATATGTATGCAACATCTCCAGCGCGGCGCCCAGTTCTTCGATACCCGCGGGAAGGGACCCAGCAACCATCTTCCCGGCTTCCATGCACAGAATAGGCCGCAAGCGCTTGCCGCCGGCAAAAACGCTGTGCCGCATGGCCCGATGAATGGAAACCGGATGCTGTGTGGCTGGCGGCAGTAGGCGCTCCAGCGCCGCGTCAGTCAGCTCTCGGCCTGCCTCCAGGGTGTCTTTGAGCATGACGCTGAGTATAGCAACCGTCGTCTATCTTGCGGACACGATCAGGACTGCGAAAATAAAAGGACGCCCGCGGAGGCGTCCTTAGATTTTGTTGCCAAATACTTCTATGCAGCTGCGGATTGTGTCAAGGCGGCATTCTGCAGAGCCGTTCGCAGGATGCCTCGAGTATCAGACGAAGGATACACATCAACAGCGCCTGCGTTCAGCGCCGCTGTCCACATATCCTCATCCGCTAAGCGATGCGTACACACAATACAGGCCTGCGGGAACTCACGGGACAGATGCTCGACATCGGATATCGAGGCCGTCTCCATGTCCAAAATAGCCACACCTGTACGTTGCTTGGCAATGCTGGTGCGCACTTCCCCCAGGGACTGGACCTGGCGGACCGAACTGAATTTGCTGGCAAGGGCGGAAACGAGAGACTGCGCTACCCTCGAATCGCTCTGGAGGAGTACTACATTGAGAGGCTGCATTACTTCCCTCTGGCTTCTACCGCTAGGCACGGCAACCGGGCTGTGCCGAGTTACACGGGAGTGCACGCCGACACAGACGTTAATACTTATGAGCGGTGTAGCAACCGATGCGGCTTTTTATCTCTTCCCCACCGCGCTCTCGGTCAAGGGCTCAAACGACTCAGCCTGGAGCTTCCCGTTCTGCTTCAGCAGGATTTCCACTTTGCCTTCGGCCTGCTCCAGTTCTTTCCGGCAAGTGGCTGAAAGTTGCATGCCTTCCTCAAAAAGCGTCAGAGACTTTTCCAAGGGCACTTCTCCCTTTTCAAGCTCTTGTACGATCTTCTCCAGACGCTGGAGGCAATCTTCAAATTTTGCCAACTGGGTTTGTGCTCCTAGTAACTATTCTATCCACTTGGAGGCCAAATGTGTCTAGTAGAAAGTGTAATTTAAACAAGATTTAACAAAGCCAAACCGAAGTGGGAAGTGATCCAAGGAACAGTGCATCGGTTCAACTGGCGCCAGCGCCTTTACCTCCCAAGGCTTCCAGAACGTCCACCGCCAAGCTGTATCGGCCCATGGGCGCGCTGATCTGGGCCCCCTGCGCCATTTTGCGTACCGCGACCAGCATCTCGCGAGCGATCGCGACTCCTTCCTCCCGCGCTGCCTCCGGGGTTTTGGCCCTGACCATGCGCTCAAGAATGGAGTCCGGAACCGAGACTCGCAATTCGTTCTTCATGAATTCCGCATTGCGCACGCTCACCAGCGGCCAGATCCCGGCTACCACGGGAATCCGGCAGTGCTCGATCCGACGCAGGAAGCTCTCCAGCAGGCTGAGATCGAACACCGGTTGCGTGACAACGTACTCCGCTCCCGCCTGCACTTTGAATTCAAAGCGCCGGATCTCCTCGTCCATATCGCTCAGCCCAGGGTTAGCGCCGACGCCGATCACGAAACTCGTGCCCGCGCCAATCGGATTGCCGCCAATATCAAGGCCGCGATTCAAATTGTGAACGACGTTTACCAATCCGATCGCGTCCACATCAAACACGGCGGTGGCATCGGGATAGCTGCCCATCTTAGGCGGATCGCCAGTGATGCAGATCAAATTGCGAATGCCTGTAGCGGCTGCTCCGAGAAGATCCGACTGAATGCCGAGCACATTACGGTCACGGCAGGTGTAGTGCAGGATCGCTTCAATCCCCACTTCCTGCTGAATAAGCAACGACAGCGCCTGGTTGCTCATGCGCGCCGATGCCCGTGGACTATCCGGGACATTAATTCCGTCTACGCCTACCGACTTGACGAAACGCGCCCCTTCGATTTCCTTGCGAATGTCCGTTCCTTTGGGTGGAACGATTTCCACCATGGTCAGGAATTCGCCGGCGGAGAGCTTGGCGCCCAGTCGCGACCGCTGCTCCAACGGGACGGCGGCAGTTGCGGCAGGCTTGGCTTGACCCGTGGCTGGCGCCAAGCTTACCTTCGCGCGCGCATCTCCTACTCGCAGGGCGGATTTCATCACCCGAATATGATCCGGAGTGGTTCCGCAACAGCCGCCCACAAGCCGCACGCCCGCAGCCACAAACTTCCGGGCATAGCTGGCCATGTATTCCGGCGAACAAAGATAAATGTTCCGGCCTTCGACCGAGCGCGGCATACCGGCATTGGGTTGTGCCGCCAACGGCACGGACGTAACCGCTCGCATGCGCTCAACCGCTTCCAGCATCGCTACCGGGCCTACACTGCAATTACACCCGATAACGTCCACTCCCCACTCTTCCAGTCGCGAAGTAAAAGTCTCTGGTGTCGACCCATCGAGACAATTGCCATCCTCATCGATGGTCACGTGGGCCACCAACGGGATCCGCGGATTCACATCGCGAGCGGCCAGTATGGCTTGATGAATCTCTCCCAGGTAGCCGAATGTCTCCAGCATCAATAGATCGACGCCGCCTTCGACCAACGCCGCGATCTGCTCACGAAACGCGCTGCGAGCCTCCTCGAAGGAGGTCTTGCCCAGCGGTTCAATCTGCACTCCGATCGGCCCCACGGATCCTGCGACCCACACATCGAAACTCTTGGCAGATTCCCGCGCCAGCCGCGCTCCCGCAAGATTGATCTCATGCACTTGGCTGGCCATGCTGTGCCGAGCCAAGCGGAATGAGTTGCCACCGAAAGTATTGGTTTCAATAATCTCCGCACCTGCCTGCAAATACTCATGGTGGATACCGCGAATCAAGTCAGGCTGAGAAACATTCAACTCGTCATAACAGCGATTAATGAAGATCCCCTTACCGTAGAGGAGCGTCCCCATTGCGCCGTCGCACAGCACAGCGGACTGTTTCATTCGGGTCAGGAGGTCAGTAGGCATCCACTTCAGAATACAAGAGGACTAGTGCTTTTGCATCTACACCCGAGGCACGGGACACCAGCCGCGTAAATTCTCCGGAGTCGCTCTGTTATAATCCGCTTTCTTGCATCTAAATCTCTATCCTTCTTGCTCTTCGGAGTCCCAGGTTTGAAGAGAATCTTAGCCAGTATCTTTGTGCTTATAGCTGTCAGTGTGGTTATTTCCTGCGGATACAACAACAGCAGCTCTTCGACCAATACGCATAAACCCAGCGGCTTACCCTTCCGAGTGTTCGTTTCAAATCCGCTGTTTCCGAACGGTACTGGGACGAATCTACCGGTGCTGAATATTGTGGATGCCATGCACGACGTGCTTTCTGTATCGGTCGTCTCTTTGCTGGGTGACAGCGCCCAGCCGGGACTGATGGCAGTTTCTCCCAATCTGCAGTTCACGCTGATCTACAGCCCGAGCGGCAACTCGGTGACGGTGATCGACAACGCGACTGAAACCGTTGCAACCGCCACTGGGACCACCACCGCGTTGTCTCCCATCGCCCTGCCCGGCTTTACCGAGAGTATCGCCATCAGTCCTTTCTCTACGAGCGCCTATGCCGCCGTGCCGACTGCTCCGGTCGTCGGGCAGGCTCCAGGCGCGGTCGAGGTGCTGAACCTGCAAAACGGATCCATCACCGCATCCATCCCCGTGCCCGGCGCACACTTTGTTCTGTCGAGCCCGGACGGCAACCACCTCCTGGTATTCAGTGATAACTCTGACACCGTAACCGTGATCAACACCATCTCGATCGGAACCTCCACGGATCCAAGGAGTTTCGTCACCGGCTTCGACCGCCCTGTGTGGGGCATTTTCACCAGTAACGCGACGGCTTACGTCTTGGATTGCGGCCCGCAATGCGGCGGTAAAGCGGCAGGGGTTAGCATCCTCGATCTGGGATCATCAACTTCGACGAGCACCACTCCAGTAAGTGCTGCAACGTATGGTTTGCTGAACGGATCGACCCTGTATGTGGCGGGCACTCCGCCGCCCAGCCCGCCCGGAACGAATACTTGTGCGGGGACAACGACAGCGGCCACCAGGTGCGGCGAGCTGAGTATTCTAGACGCCAGCACGATGACCGTCACCGGTTCGGCCGTCATCACGGACGGGTACCACGATCGCATGCAGATCAGCCAAAACGGGCAACTCTACATTGGTTCCCACAGCTGCTCCAACATCAATGTTGCCGGCGGCGAAGTTCGCGGCTGTTTGTCGATCTTCAACACGAGTAGCGCGGGCGTCGTCATCCCACCAAACAACGGCGATGTGACCGGCATCCAGCAGATACCCAGTCGCGACATAGTTTATGTAGTCCAGAACGCCGCCCTTGCAATCTACGACACCACCACCAACAAACTGCAGGTAACGACCGGCAACACCCAAAACAGCAACGGCCAGGTCGATATCGTGGGCCAGCTATTCGACGTGAAACTCGTAGATTGAGAAAGATTTGCCGCCTGCTGCATTCTCACCTTCATTTCAAACGTAACATCGGCCTGGCTCCGCTTGGTTTCAGATTCAAACTCACTGAGATCTAGGGGGCGTTTGGGTCAAGAGCGGAAGAACAACAAAAAAGGGTCGGATCATGACTATGGAAAGGGCGTTCTCTTGCATGTGGACGCCGGTGGCAAACCGGTGTAGCATCGCGGGAAGCCGCGCCAAACCTGCCGCTCCCTCGGCAGCGGCAATCCGGTTCCGAGGTGGCTCCTCGATATGACTCGCAAGAGACATTCCCAGTCGGCGGTTGGCCTGCTGAGCTTCTTCGTGGCTGTTTTCGCATTGACTGTGCCTGCCTCCGCCGAGTGGAAAGAGAAGGTGCTCTACAGCTTCCAGGGATCTCCCGATGGTTCTTTCCCAGGAGGCGGATTAGTCTTCGACAAGGCTGGCAACCTTTATGGTGTAACTCTTGAGGGAGGCTCGGGCTCCTGTCCTCCCGCGCAGTGTGGCATCGTCTACCAACTGAGCCCACCGGCTCAAAAGGGTGGGCCATGGACGGAGACGGTTCTGTACGTCTTCAAAGGTCAGCACTACGGCGATGGCTCCTCTCCAGCCGGGACATTGCTTATCGACAGCTCCGGCAATCTCTACGGCGCTACGGGCTACGGTGGCACGGGAAAGTGCACGATCTTCGGCGGAGTAGTCGGCTGCGGCACCGTGTACGAGTTGTCCCCACCGAAGAAACAAGGCGAAGCCTGGAAGGAGAAGGTGCTGTACAGCTTCAAAGGAGGCAAGGACGGGCAGCTTGCCGGAGAGAGCCTCACGTTCGACGCCCAGGGCAACATCTACGGTGCGACCGCCTACGGCGGCGGCTATGGCTCGTGCAACGAACCCTACTACCAGCACTGCGGAGCGATCTATGAGGTGAGCCCGCCAAAGACAAAAGGTGGTAAGTGGACGGAGAAAGTGCTTTACGGCTTCAAGTCGGGGAAGGATGGAGCTAATCCCAACGGTGGCTTGGTCTTCGACGCGAAGGGCGAAATCTACGGGACCACCCAATTTGGCGGCTACCATCAAGGACAATGCGATCGCGGGGTGGGATACGAGGGCTGCGGCACAGTGTTTGCTCTGAAGCCGCCTGTCAAGGAAGGCAGAGACTGGAATGAGAGCGTCCTCCACCGTTTTGAAGGTTCCCCCAGCGATGGCCTGGGCCCTAATGGCCGCTTGGCTCAGGAAAAGGACGACTCACTTTACGGCACCACAATAGGCGGTGGAAGCGATGAGGACGGTGTGGTGTTCAAACTGATCCCGCCAGTTAATAAAGGGGACAGCTGGAAGGAGAGCCTGATTCATGTGTTCACCGGCGCCAAAGATGGCCAGGGGCCATGGGATGGCTTGGTCCAAGGCCCGGATGCCAATTTCTACGGGGCGGCGGGCGGGAGTCCGTCCCGTGGCGGAGTCGTCTTCCGGATGAGGCCGCCAGCTTTGACCAAAGGGGGCGCGTGGTCCTTTGATGTCCTTTACAGCTTCACGGGTTCGCCCGACGGCTACGACCCGTTAGAGCTGACTATCGTAAAAGGCGGCGTGATATTCGGGGTGACCGAGTACGGTGGTACCGGGCAGGCGTGCCAGGGCGGTTGCGGTGCGTTCTTTGAGGTCGCGCCGTAAGAATGCTTAAGGGCCCGAGCTATTTGCGAATGGAGTTCGCCCTGTTACTTGGAGGAGAAAGTATGAGAAATGCACCGAGGTCAGCGTCGTATTGGATGTTTGTCGCACTGGTAGTTATTCTCTGTTTCGCAAGCTCTGCGACCCGATCAGAGGCCCAAACTATAGGCAACGATGCAGTCTATAACTCAAATGCGAGGTGCTTTTCGACCACTTCTTGTGGGTTCTCCGGAGCCTTCATTGACGCCAGTGCAAGCGCACAGAATCAAGGTACCGACGTTTGCGCGACAATCTATAATATCCTTGCCGGGACTCCGCCGAATCCGCCCTACCCGTCGGCTGGGGCAGTGATTGACGCACGCGGGATCAGCGGTTCGGCACTGAAGTGCGCGGCGGGGACCACTCCGTGGAACAACGGTGCGACCACGGTCAGTCCGCCATCGACCATCCTGCTGCCTGACGGAACAATTCTCATTCCCAAGTCGTGGATTTTGCCCGCCAACACACGCCTGATCGGCGAAGGTGACAACCCTTCTGCGGCCTCTGGGACCACTATTCAAGCGTGCAACAGTAACATAAACTCGTGTTCATTTTCAGACGGCGCCATGATCCAATTTGGTTCATCCTTGGCCCGAGGGATTTCCGTGGAGAAGGTAACCCTCGACGGGCAGGGACAATCGATCAACGGCATCGTGAATTCAAATTCCGGCTCCCAGACTTATGTAGACCGCATCACACTGTTCCAGATTCTCGGTGTAGGACTCCTGCTTGAGAGCAGCGCCAGTTATTCCGGCCCGTATACGAACATCACGTTCGACACCGGAGCTTACACAGGGCTACCACAGACAACTTGCGCACAACTTTACAATGTAACGGGCGGGACTCACGGCATTCATGGGCTAACCTGCATCTCCCAGACAGCCGACGCGAATTCGGCGGTACTTCTAGACTCTTCCAACAACTCGATTGTACGGAGGCGACGAGTTCGCGGTTTTGCTTTCCAATGCGGATGATCCTGCGAAGTCGTGAGCGCCGAAAATCTATCTCACGGTTCCAACACCAACGCATGCGCCCGTGCCTTTTCGACAGCCGGCGCCGAAAACGGCCACACAAAAGTAAATCCCTCGTACCACGCTTTCCACTGGTCCATGAAATACGGGCTGAACAAATTCCCCGCCTCGCCCGTCACTAGGTTCAGCGTCGATTGATCCAGGTTCGCAAGATCAACCGTCATTCGTTCCGACGGCCCGTGGGTCCGCGATACGGCTTTTACTGTGTACTCGCTTCCCGACAACCGTTGCAATCCCGGACCCGACCAGCGCCGCAAAAGCGGAATCTTGCCAAAGATCGGATGCTGAATTTCCATCGGATGAAAATCTCCCCACCTCCACGAATTCAGGTCCTGAGGCGCACTTGAATCGTGCACTGGATCTGTATCGACCGCCGCCACCACCGCCGCCGTCAGCAATTCGTCATAGTTCGCATAGGCATCGGGCAACCAGCGCTTGGGCTGATGCTCGACTACGTTCTCCAACCAGACCGTACTCATCATCCAGCGATAGCTTTTCCAACTAAGGGTGGTTTCGACTTGTTGCGGATCTTTAGGCGCCGGGCCCAGTTTAGGCTCGAGCAGCAAACGCGTCAGTTCCTGCCGCGCCCGCACTGCAATCGTAGGCGCTGCCGAGTTCTCGGTCATCCGTCCATCCCACTGCCGCAGAATCTCAGCCGCCGCTTTGGCTCGCACCGCAGGATTCTTGGCATGGTCGACCGCATACACAAACCGCTCGGCGAAAAATCGATCCAGCTCGGAATAGATATCAGTCTCAAGCGCCAACATGTCCGCCGCGGAAAATTTCCTTCCCGACTCCAGCACGCGGTAAATGCGCGCCGATCGCCATGGAGCGTCCCACTCCGTGCTTAGCGAATATTTATACCCATCCGGGGTAATCCGGCTATTCGCGGTGGCAATGATCCCGGAAGCGGGATTGAATGTGCTGGGCAGCTTGTCGAACGGAACATAACCTACCCATTCGTGCGCATCGTCGCTGCCATTCACAGGCAAGCTGCCGTCCCCCGCGGCTCGAATGGGAATTTTTCCGGTAGCCTGATAGCCGATGTTGCCATCCACGTCCGCATACACAACGTTTTGACCCGGGGCATCCAGTTCCGAAAAAGCCCGCCTGAACTCCTCCCACTTCTGCGCCGAATCGACCGCGAAAAAAGGACCGCGCGTGCCGTCGTACAAAGTCCAGCGCAAAGCCAGCTTGCGCGTCTCACCCGGGACCATGTCCATAACGATCGGCCCGTGGCGCGTCAGCACCACGTCCACGATTAAATCCGGCTTGCCTTTCGCGTGGATCACCTCACGCCGATGCTCTGGCTGCTTCCATCCCCCCGGCGTCAGGTATTGTCCGTCCGCGTTGAACGTCTCAACGTAAATGTCCTCAACCGTGGGCCCGAGATTGGTGAATCCCCAGGCAATCCGCTGGTTGTGCCCGACGATCACATAGGGATATCCCGGCAGCGTGAACCCGGCCACATCGAAGTTGCCGCACGCCGCATTTGCACAATGGAGATGGGCTTCATACCAGAGATTTGGTATCTGATGTCCCAAATGCATATCATTCGAGAGCAGCGGCTTGCCCGAAACCGTATGCGCCCCCGAAACCACCCAATTGTTCGATCCTAGTACCAAAGGCCGCTCATCAAAGAACATTTCCTGCAATGGTGACGAAGCAGGAATCTCAGGCATCCGCGTTAACTCTGTCACCGAACTGTCCGCGCCCGAATCCTCGTCCTCATCGTCGTCATTCTGATCCCCACCCTGAATCTCCTGATCGAGACTGGGTCGCGACACCGTCGGCGGACGGTCATGCCAGGAAGAGTTCACATACAGATCCGCAGTCAACTCCGGCCCCAACTTGGCCAGGATTTTCTCCCGCCCGAGCGCATGACGCGGACTCGTGCTCAGATCCTCCACCATCTGGACCCCGATCAGCGCCGAATCCTCCGGCGTCCACGGTTGAGGCGAATATCGCAGGATGCGAAACTCCAGCGGCAACCGGTTGCGATGTGCTTCAACGAACGCGTTCACGCCCCGCGCGTAGGCCTCGAAATGCGACCGGTCCGCGGCCGACAAACTCTCTATCGTCTTTCGCGCAACAACTTTCAACCCCAGGATTCTTTGCTGACGGTCGTGCTCGATAAAGACTCCACCAAAAACTTCCGCCAATTCCCCCGCCGCGAACCTCCGCATCCCATCCATCTGAAATAATCGGTCTTGCGCCGTCACATAACCCTGAGCAAAAAACAGATCATTGAAATTGGCAGCATCGATCGTAGGAGCTCCGTGCGCATCGCGAATAACCGTCACCGGCGCCGAGAGTCCCGCAACTCGCAACCTGCCGTCAATTTGAGGCAGAGCAGACCGCGCCATGGAATAAAACCAGCCAATACCACCCGCAAACGCCAACAAAATCGCCCCAATCAAAAAAAGGACAAGTCGTGCAGGCCGGAAACGTGACGGAGAAGACGAAAGGGAAGTCGGTATCGTGACCATGCGCAACTTTGATTCTAGGTTGACTCTGCTGCCCAACACAAACTCGCAAGTGGTTTAACATCTAGTGGCGGAGGGGTAGCAGGTTTCTGCACAGTAGACTCCGCGGGTGATTCAGTCTGGAGGAACATTCGATGGTGAGGTCTGGGCTCCTGTGCGTGATATTAGTCGCAACTACGCTCGTGAATCTGGCCGCTCAAGACCTACAGAAGGCAACCCACAGCAATCAAGTCGTTCTGAAATACCTGGGAGCCGCGGGCTGGGAAATCACCGACGGAAACACCACGATCCTGATCGACCCATATCTGTCGCGAATCAACGGTCCGCCGCCACCGGAGGGGCATCGCATGGCCGGGGACACGCGCCGGGCCTACGGCTGGAGTGACGTCGCGGTGCCGGACGTGGGGGCCATCGATTCGCACATTCAACGAGCAGATTTTGTTCTCGTCACTCACACCCACACGACCACGTCCTGGACGTTCCTCACATCGCCCTCAAAACCGGCGCCGCAGTGATCGGTACCGAGAGCACAGAAAATGTGCTGCGTGCGTACGCTGTCCCTGAACAACAGCTGATTACCGTGCGGGGCGGAGAAGACTATGAGTTCAAAGCGTTTTCCCTCAAAGTCATTCCCAGCATTCACAGCGCCCTGGATCACAAGCGCTACTTCAGTTCGGCAACTGCCCCTGCTGGCATGAAAGCGCCGTTGACCTTGGAGCAGATGCACCCCGAGGGAGGCACTCTCGCCTACCTGATTCGTTTTCACGGTCACCAGATCCTCGCGTTTGGCGGAATGAACTACATCGAACGCGAAATCCAAGGACTGGAACCCGACGTTGCGCTGATCGGAGCCGGCTCTTCGCGCAAAGAAATCTACGACTATAGCGGCCGCCTCATGCGCGCCCTGCATTATCCGCCTTTAGTCCTGCCAACTCATTGGGACCAGTTTCTAACGCCGTACGACGCTTCGCAGCAGTCCGCAATCGACGCCCTGCAATCCTTCGTGCAAGAGATCGCCGCTGCGTCCCCGAAAACAAAGGTGATTGTGCCCAAGTATTTCGAACCCATCCCTCTTGAAGCCGTGGTGAACTGAGTACTCGAAGTTCGCAAGGTTCAGAGTGATGTGCCCGATCAGCTTTGGGGGTCTGTACGAACGACGTAATCCTGCCGACTTACATTGTAGGCAAAAGATGAGCTTTCCAAACGCCAGTGTTATTCTGTTCCCGCCGGGAGAGCCCGACGCCACAAGTGCTCATGCTGCAAAAGCGCATTGACGACCAGCCCAGCATCTCCCCTGAGATGGTTCGCGAAGCCCAGCAGATCCTGCACCAGCATCTCAAGCGTGTCGGCCTGAAACACACGGCGCAACGCGATACCATTCTGCGAACCTTCCTCGAGACTCGTGAGCATCTCTCTGTTAACGAACTGCACCGGCTGGTGCAAAAGAAAGATGCCCGCATCGGTTTCACCACCGTCTACCGTACCCTGAAACTGTTGGCCGAATGCGGCCTGGCCAGCGAAGTTGCTTTTCATGATGGCATCGCCCGCTACGAGCATCAATACAACCGCCGCAGCCACCATCATATGGTGTGTACGGAATGCGGCAGCTCCGTGGAATTTTTCTCGCCCGAGGTCGACGGCCTGGAACAGGAGATCGGAAAAAGATACCGCTACGCGACCACCCGCCACACCTTCCAGATCTACGGAGTCTGCGAGGATTGTCGCAAGAAGAACACCACCCGCGCCCTTGCCTGAACAACACTCATGCCTATTTCATGTCCACAATGTCACGCCGAAATCCCCGACAATGTCGCCTTCTGTCCGGGCTGCGGCCGCAGAATGTGGGTGCCGGGTCAGGAAACAACTCAGCCGGCAATCAGTCGACCCGCTGCCCGTGCGATCAACCCGCCAGCCGAAAGCACATCTGGCGTCAGCATCCCCACCCAACCCAAAGACAAGGTCATCGCCGCCCTGGCCTACGTCACATTTATCCCAGCCATCGTTTTTGTGCTGATCGAGCCGTTTAAACGCAACTTTTTCGTGAGATTTCACGCCTTCCAGTCCATCTTCCTGGCGGGCGCCACCATCGTGGCCGCAATCGCGATCCGCGTCCTCTATTCTCTATTTGCTCTGATCCCAGTGTTAGGGTACCTGCTGGCGTGGCTCACGTCAGCGGTCGCGCTGCTCGGGTGGATAATTCTATGGCTGGTGCTCGTGGTGAAAGCCCTGCAAGGCGAAATCTTCAAGCTGCCATGGATCGGAAACCTGGCCGATCACGCCTCGCACACATAGGCCCGGACGCCTCGTCCGGGCAGCCAAAGCGAAGCGAGGCCCACCGGACGCGAGCAATAAGCGGCTTAGACAGAAACCATGGCCCACTATTTAATCAATTCTTCACTCAACAAATGTATTGCCCCACCTTGGTAAAGCGATGCACGAAAGCCACGTGAGACATCTCTCCCGAGTGCGCCTCATCCGCTTCCGCCTCCCCAATTTCCACAACCGAAAAGTGGACGTAATCATAAATGTCAACATCCTCGACCCTCACTCGCAAGCCCGTAGCATCTCCACATATATCGCCGGCAGAAAGCTGAAAATCACGTATCATTCGACCCTCCAGTTTGTCGGGAATGTAAATTGATCGTTCGCGCGAGGCACTGGGGACCCCGTAATTCGCGGGGTCCCAGCGCACTCAGTCAGCAGTGATTAAGCTGACATGGCTCGACGCTGCGAGCGCGTCTCGCGAATCGAGGCCACGCCGCGGCGGATGTTCAACCATCCGTTCTCTTGGAGAAGATGGAAAAGGTCATAGCTGTAAGGAACCTCGCCGGTGATGATCTCTTCTTTGCCTTGTTCATCGGTCACGGCAAAGGCAACCTGCACCGGTTCATCGGGGGAATTTTGCTTAGTAAAGTGGACGAGTTTTACGTTCAGGGTTGGTTGTTCCTGAGTTTGTAATGGCATGGTTTTTCCTCCTTGAGTGTTAACCTACACCTTAGGAAAGGTCGATGTCACAAGTTATGCGAATAGTTTTGTAAAGCTTTGTCCTCAACAATGACAATTTTCCATAGCCCTTGTACAGACGTCGAAGGCCGCGGATAGAAGGACAGGAAGAGCAAGATTTGTGGTATTTGTTTCACGGAAATATTCAATCGCTTGTCGTGTCTTGTTGCAAAGAAGAGAGAAGTAAACTTCCCATGCCTCTTTTGTCGGGTGGGACGCTACGATGCAAACTATCGGCCAGTACCCGAGAAAAATTTTCACGCTCCTGTAAAGGATCGAGCAACGGAGGCTATACAGCTTTCCCTGTAGTGCCGCTCAGGAAATGTCTATTTATCGTCAGGCCTGCTTCGTACACTCCGAGTTAAGACCTGCAGATAGAACACCTCGGACTTAGTTTCGGAAACTCCTTCCAATCTCTGTCGACAATAGGATTTGGCAAGCAGGTTGCTCTTGTTCAGCCAATGACCAACTCTTTCGGAGGTTTCATGAACAGGAACAGACAGACTCACTCTTCCCGATTTCTTAGCCTGCTCGCCCTGGTATTTGGAATGGTGTTGTTGACTGCTCAACTCAATGCGCAGCAAAGTGGCTCGCCATCGCAACAGCCATATCCATCGCAGCGATCCGGCCAACAGCAACCAGGACAGACACCTGACCAATCCGCACAACCGGCGCCAGATTCCCAGGCTCAATCACAATCGGGCGTTCAGGTCTTCACCGGAACGATCGTAAAATCAGGCGATAAGTACGTGTTTCAAGATTCCGGTGGCGCCACTTACGATATCGACGCCCAGGACCAGGTAAAGCAGTTCGAAGGCAAAAAAGTTCGTGTACACGGCACCCTCGATCCCAGCACCAAGATGATCCACGTTCAGTAGCCTCTCTCACAAGCAGCAAGAGATTCCTGGAAACAAAGGGCCAGAAAACCGGCCCTTTTCTTATGGAGAATATATCGCCCTAGCGTCCGTCATTGTCCACCCTTTTTAGTAGTCTGTCATTTCGAGTTTAAGTAATCTGTCATTTCGAGCGCAGCAGGCTCGTCGGCGAATGCGGATGATCCTGCGAAGTCGAGAAACCTGCTTTTCCGCTCGCACCAGCCAAACAGAAAGTTCCTCTAGTTAATTCCCATGCCGGCAAACCCTGTGCTATCATGCGCGCAATTCACTTAGGAAAATTATCTTGGCCGGTCAGGGATGCTAACGCCCACTGTGTGCCGTCAGAAAAAGTCTTCGTTCCCCATCTCCCGGCGCGTGTTGCTTTCGATTTTGCTAGGATTGCTCGCGTTGGCAGCACTCTTATCTTCCTCGACTGTAGCCCAAGAATCCCGCAACCCGCTTTCAACCGACCCCAAAGCAGCCAAAGCTGGCGAATTTGAATTCCGAATCAACTGTGCTTTCTGCCACGGGCTGGGAGCCCGCGGTGGTGGCCGCGGCCCCGACCTCACTCGCGCCCACAAGCGTCACGGAGACTCCGACGCCGACCTTTTCCAAAACATCACCCAGGGAATCCCCGGCACCGTAATGCCCGCCAACGGAACCAACGGCCAAGGCGTCGGAATGACTGATGACGAGATCTGGCAGATCATCGCGTATCTGCGAAGCGTCCAGGTTCAGTCGCCGCTAAAGCCCATTGGCAACCCTGCCCACGGCAAAGACCTTTTTTATGGTGACGCCAACTGTTCGTCCTGTCACATGGTCGAAGGCAAGGGAGGACGTCTCGGCCCGGACTTAAGCAGTGTGGCCACGGCCCGCACCGTCGAATCGCTGATCGAGTCGGTCCGCAACCCCAGCCAGCGGCTGGCTTGGGGACTCACCGAATCCACTAAAGAGTTCGCGCAGGAATATGAAACCGTCACGGTTGTAACTGCGGACGGCCAAAAGCTCAAGGGCGTGACCCTGAACGAAGACCGGTTCACCCTGCAAATGATGGACACAACCGAACAAATTCATCTGTTCGAGAAAGACAAGCTGCGTTCGATTCAGACCAGCCGCAAATCCATGATGCCCTCCTACGACCTGACAATATTGAGTGACCACGATCTCGACGACATCGTCGCTTACCTTCTTAACGTGAGCACAAAATGAGAGCGCTGATATCGAACAAGCTTCCCGCCATCGTGCTGCTAATCGTCGCTGCCGTGGCTGTCAAAACGCAAGCGCAAGTCACGTTCGAACGTCTGCTCAACGCATCCAAGGAACCCCAGAACTGGCTCACCTACTCAGGTAACTACGCGGGACACCGCTTCAGCACGTTGGACCAGGTCAACACCACCAACGCCCATTCACTAGTCGCGAAATGGGTTTATCAAACTGCGGCTACAGGAAAATTTGAAACCACGCCGCTGGTCGCAGACGGCATTCTGTACGCGACCGGCCAGGACGATCGCGCATTCGCCCTCGATGCCCGCACCGGCAGACCTATCTGGCTATTTCAACATCAATTGCCCTCGGACATTCGCCCCTGCTGCGGCCGCGTAAATCGCGGCCTCGCCATCTTAGGTGACAAGGTATTTCTCGGCACGCTCGATGCCCACGTTATCGCCCTCGACGCCAAAACCGGAAACATCATTTGGGATGTTGCTGCAGTTGACTACAAGCAAGGATACAGTTTCACTCTGGCCCCACTCGCCGTAAAGAACCTGGTGATTTTCGGCGTCTCAGGTGGCGAATACGGGATCCGCGGTTTCATCGATGCCTACGACGCGAACACCGGGCAGCGAAAGTGGCGCTTCTACACCGTCCCCGGTCCCGGCGAGCCGGGTCACGAAACTTGGGAAGGCGACTCGTGGAAAATCGGCGGCGCCCCCGCGTGGGTGACGGGCGTCTATGATCCGCGAACCAACCAACTCTTTTGGCCGACGGGCAATCCTGCACCATCCAATCGTGGCGAAGGCCGCGCCGGCGACAACCTGTACAGCAATTCTCTCCTCGCCCTCGACGCCGACACCGGAAAATTAAACTGGTATTTTCAATTCACCAAGCATGACGAGCACGACTGGGACGCCACCCAGGTGCCCATCATGATCGACTCCGGCGACAAACACTTGATCGCGCAAGCCAACCGCAACGGTTTTTTCTACGTGCTCGATCGCGCCACAGGCAAACTGCTCTCCGCCAACGCCTACAGCCGTACCACCTGGACCGACAACAAAGATGCCGAGGGTCGCCCAATCCCGAACAACCAAAGCTCGCCCACGCCCGAGGGACGAACCGTTTGCCCAGGAGCGCTGGGCGCCACCAACTGGATGTCCCCCAGCTTCGACTCGCAAACCGGTCTCTTCTACGTAACCGCGCGCGAGCAGTGCGACATCTTCAGCACGGCGCCGCAACCTTACGAGGTGGGCCATGCTTATTACGGCAGCGCTTATTTTCCCTCCGATAAAGCTGAGCCCTACTGGGGCGCGCTTCGCGCCATCGATCCCGCAACCGGCCAGGTCAAATGGGAGTTTCGCCATCTTTCCCCAACGTGGTCCGGTGTGCTCTCGACCGCCGGCGGCCTGTTGTTCACCGGAGACGCAGAAGGAAACTTCATCGCCTTGGATGCCGCATCAGGCAAGCCTCTATGGCACTTTCAAATGGGCGGCGCAGTCTACGCCTCACCCATGGCATTCGCCGTCGACGGAAAACAGTACATCGCCATCGCCGCAGGCAGTTCCCTGTACGCGTTCGCCCTACCATAAGCGAACCTGGAACAACCGAGTCCGCTTCAGCGGATGGTACTGGCATGATCAAACGTTGCCGTAACTCGCCTATCCATGCAAAATGATCTCGCAGACCCGAGTGGATTTCCCTTGCCCAGGGTTCGTAACGGAGAACGCCGGAGCCTACGATGAAACGGATGCTTCCCATTCTGTGGATATTGGCCTTGATCGCGGTTTCCCAGGCTCAAACTCCAACCATCACCGGCAAACTCGAAGGCTCCCGCACCGCGGTCTTCAAAACGCCGAAGGACTCCTGCACCCAAAACGATATTCCCGACGCCATGGCCCGCGCCTTTCGCGATTCCACCGGCACCATCCATTTCGTCGCCGCAAGCTCCGACATGTTCCAAAGCCTCGGCCCAACTCTCGAGACGCTCAAGCACAGTTGCCACGCGGCATTCCATTCCGCGAACGATCCCAATCCGGCCGACTTCAACGATCAAGCCTGGCTCGATTCTTTTTATACCCTCGACGGCAAAACTATCGCGGCTCTATCCCACACCGAATATCATGGGTGGGCGCACCCCGGCGAGTGTCATACCCAGAACTACGGCGAGTGCGAGTACGACTCCGACACCTATCACGTTTCCAAAGACGGTGGCTATCACTTCGAATCCTTCAAGGCGCCCGCAAACTTTCTAGCCGGAATTCCCTACAAGTATCGGATCGACCGCGGTCCCATGGGCTACAGCGTGGACACCAACGTCGTCCAATTCAATGGCTGGTACTACGCCATCGCCACGGATTGGACCTGGCCTCCAAACTGTTCCGGCAACAAAGCCCCGCACCGTTGTCTGGTGCCCGGCGGCGGCGCGCCGATCCGCACCACGGATGTTTTCGACCCTTCCTCATGGCGCGGCTGGAACGGCACAGATTTCTCGGTATCGTTCGTCGATCCCTATCTCGGTCCGGTTTCGCATCCCAGGAAGCACATCTACACACCGGTGCCGTACATGTTTGCAGTGAACGCCATCAATATTTACCAGTCCGCGAATGTAGTCGTCGCCACCCTGTGGGATTATTGGGACAACGAACTGGGTCCCCCGGGTTTGTACCTCACCACTTCGACCGACCTGGTCAACTGGACCAAACCCACGTTGGTGGTCACGGTAAAAGAGCTCAGCAAAAATGATCCCAAAGGGAGCTGGCTCTACGCCTACTTTTCCTTGATCGATCCGAACTCGCCGGACATGAACTTTTCGGCTATCGGTGCCAACCCCTACGTTTACTATGTCCGCTTGAATACCAACAATGTCTACGATCGCGTCCTCTTCCGCCAAAGAGTCAAACTGACCGTCAATCAGTGACCGGCGATCGAGTCCCGTAGCTTCCCGCAACTAATCGGAGTCCTCAGGATTGGGGGGAAGGGCACGGTTTCAACCGTGCCACCACAACGCGATTTCGATTCAGGCCCCGCAGGGGAGCCTCGCGTGGATAGTTGGATCCAAAGCCAGCTTAGTCGTGTCACGCAAAAGCCATAACCTTGCTCTCCACCGAAACTCGATGGAACACGGCGATAAAGGGACTAACTCTGCAACAGCCGCGAAGCGGCGCCAGAATGCAGCCCACGGCGTAAGCCGTGGGTCGCCAGAAGGAGACGAACGAGCCCAGCGGGGCGAAAGATTATTTTGCGAAACGGTCTGACGCCCTCCCGCCGTCTGCTCCTTTACTTCATCCCCTCCAGAATCGAGCCCACAATTCCCCCAACGACCCCGCCCTGCACCGTTTCCTTGCGCTGCGTAGGCATGTACTCCATCAACTTGTGCGCCAGTTTAGCAATGGGCAAGGTTTGCAACCAAATTCTTCCCGGGCCGGTGAGCGATGCGAGAAAGATTCCATCACCGCCAAAAATCATGTTCTTGATTCCGGGCACCGTCGTGATCTGAAAAGAAACGCCCGACTGGAACACCCCCACGTGCCCCGGATGCACCCGCAAAGTCTCCCCCGGCTGCAGATCCTTCATCACTAGCTCACCGGAAAGCTCAATCCACGCCGTTCCGGTTCCGCTGACGTGTTGCAGCAGGAAGCCGTCGCCGCCGAAAACTCCCGCCCCCAGCGATTGCTGAAACCCAACGCTGATCTGAATCTGCGGGGTCGCGCACAAAAATCCGTGCCGGTGAATCATATATTCGTGTCCCGCGCCAACTTCGATCGGCACGATATGCCCCGGCAGTTTGGTAGCGAAGGAAATCCCTCCGGTGGCGCCGATGGCCCGGTACTCCGTCATGAATAGCGATCCGCCGCCAGCCACGCGCTTCAGCACGCCAAAGATTCCTCCGCCCCCGCCAAACTGGGTGTGCGTCGTCATCTGAATGGAGCTCGTCATCCAGGAAAGTTCACCAGCTTCCGAAATGACGGACTCGTTAGGATCAAGCACGAACTCAACTACCGGCATGGTAGTGCCGACGATACGACTCTGCATGGACGAACTCCTGTTTTTGGATTGCTTCGCGCTAGATGAGCTTTGGACCACGCGCTCAGCCTTCGATTGAATTTACACGGGAAACCACTAGTTAAACAAGCTAATAACCACGAACCACCCGCAAATCTGAACCACATATGAAGAAGGGTGCCCCATCTTTCCGCGCTCTATGCGGAAAGGTGGGAAACGAAAAACCAACCCTGAAATTGTCATCCTGAGACAGCAGGAGTCGCTGCCAGAGAGCCACTCCCGACGAAGACCCACTAGTTAATAAGCTAAGACGACGAACCCACCCGCAAATCTAAACGACATATGAAAGAAGGGTGCCCCATCTTTCCGCGCCCTATGCGGAAAGGTGGGAAACGAAAAATCAACCTTGAAATTGTCATCCTGAGGCGGCGGAGTCGCTCGTCAGCGAGCGACTCCCAACGAAGAACCACTAGTTAATAAGCTAAGACCACGAACCTACCCGCAAATCTAAACGACATATGAAAGAAGGGTGCCCCATCTTTCCGCGCCCTATGCGGAAAGGTGGAAAACGAAAAATCAACGTTGAAATTGTCATCCTGAGGCGGCGGAGTCGCTCGCTCGCGAGCGACTCCCAACGAAGGATCTCTGTACTGCCCGCAGACCAGGCAAGTACGCCGTCCGCCTGGACACCTGCTTCGTGGAGTGGCATCGCTGCAGTGGCTAAGATGTTTAACTGAAACCTATGCCACGATCCGACGATTCTGTGACGCCGCAGCCGCCAACTTCCACAGGCTCGCCTATTTCAGCGCGGAGCGTTCTCGGGCTTTCGGAATTTGTCGGCCACCGACGCGGGGATAGTCTGTTCCAATCGCCGCGCCAGCCATTCCTGCAATTCCGAGGTCAGCTGGGGAGAAAGGGAAGTGAACTGTAATCCGAGGTAGGTCTCTTTGCACCAGCAGACCGCCGCCTCGGCCTCGAACTGGGATTCGCGGCCCGGTAGCGTGAACTTTACCCGCACCTTAGTTCCCGGTCCGAGCGCGACGGGAGTCGTGATTGCGATTCCCCCTTCGCTGATGTTCCGGGTCTGCCCATGAACCTCGGGTTCGTCATTCGCGGAAATAACCGCCGGAACTTCAACCGGGCAGCGAAAGTAGCGGCGATGCTCGCGTACGATCAAACCGTAGGCAACCTTCAAATTTCGATCGATCAAGCTCGGCGAAAGCGGTCTCCGCAGCACGAAGTTCGAACCGGCTTTGAACGCAGCCGCGGTCTCTGCGTCACTGTCGCTGATGGTAAAGATCACGGCCGTCCGGTTCGCCGGAGACTGCCGTATTTTTTCTATGACGGTGTTGGCCTGTCCTCCGAGCTGGAAATCGACGATAACCGCTTCGAACTTTCGCCGGCTTAATAAACCCAGCGCCGTGGGAACCTCCGCGCATATCTCCGCAGCCATGGCCAGTTGTTGCATGGATACGCTGACCTGCGCGACCGTCAATGCATCATTGGATACAACCAGCACTCCCGCGATGGACGTTGAAGGCGCGCTTGCACTGCCGCTACTCATGTCTCCAAAACCTCTCGATACCGATTTAAGTTCTGCTTGTATGCTATCTCGTAGATGCGGATAGCAGCGATTTGCTGCCCGCTCCCTTCCCATTGCCGCCCGCTAACACCTGTCGGACTGCCGCAACCAGATCTGCTGAATCATTCTCTAACATTTTTTCTGACTTCACGAAAAATGCTGCCGCGCCTTCTTTTACCAGTTTGGCTTCATTGGCCTGAGACAGCCCGCTGAGCACGATGACTGGAATGTTCGCCGTTCGCGCGTCACCCTTAAGAGCCTTGAGAACATCCAGCCCCGTGACTTTGGGCAAAAGCATGTCCAGAAGGATGAGATCAGGAATCGACTCCCGAGCCATGCGCAACCCTTGCTCCCCGTCGACGGCACTGAGAACTTGATACCCAGCCTTCACCAGGGCTCGCGAACTCCCGACCCGCAGCAGCTTGCTGTCCTCGATTACAAGTATTGTCATAGTTTTGTTAGATGCTCAAAGACAAGCGCCGACGAGCCACAAGCGTTACCCACACGGCGACTCAGGATGAAAGGAGAAATTGCGGGGGAGGGACAACTCAAGCGGAACCGTTTTTCGGGTACCGAGATACCTCGGGAATTTTGAGAACCAAAACGGGAACCAATGCGCAGCTCAGCCTTGACCTTCCTGAATCGGGCGAAATAGCAAGCCGTCGTCAGGAGCGCTCCCATGCAACATCCGGCCAACAAATTCCCAGAACGAACCCGTAACCCATTCCGCTCCGTTCGGCAGAGAAAATCCGCTACTCGATTTCCAGCCGCAAGATGCTGTTAAATCAACAACCCTCAAGCAATTGTCCTCCAGTCATGATAAATGTCAAGGAAAACGGTCTTTTGTCTGGATTTCAGACAGTCAGGCTTCTGCCAATACAACCCGCATCGACTAGAGCCTTAGCCAGTTACCAACTTTCCCATATTGGGACACCGCTGACTTTTTAATTGATAGTGTTCCGGAGGAAGAGAGAGAAACTGCAGCAAAACAGGCCGCCAGTATTGGCGGCCTGTTAACCTACAGCCGGGACCTCGAGTTCTTGAAGAACTAATCACCCAAAACCGGCTCACCCTGCTCAACCTTAGGCTTCGAAGCAGTCAAAGCCCCCAGCGGAATAAACCCGTTCTCCGCGACCACCGGCTTCTCCTGCAAAACGACTTCCCGATAAAGAGCCGCCATGCGGGCATTGTAAGCCGCATCATCCTTCTGCGGACCACGCCCATCTTTCTTTCCTGAAGCCTGAAGCCCAACGCCTGCAGCCTGCTGTTTCGCATCCCGCGCCCGCAACTTCTCTTCGCGAGAGTTCTTGGCGATGCCCAGCTTATCGAGATCACGCTGCTCTTCGTTGGTTACCAGTTCATCCTTCAGCAGCAGAGAGTGCGCGGTGGAATCCATCTTTACGTTCTTACCGCCGGCAAAGATCTCGTGCCGTCCATGCTCCTCATACCACTTGGTCAGGGTCGCGGTCATGTGCATTTTCTCGATAATGTTCCGCCACCCCACGCCGGTGTTGTAAGCGCAGAAAGAAATCTCACCCTCCTGCGTCGCATAAGGAATAATGCACTGCTCGGTCCGCCGGAAATCGTAGTTGAACAGATCCTGAAACCACATCCCCGCGATAAACAGGAAATTCCACCGGTCCTGCCGTCGCTTCATCACATCGTCAATCGTCCGGTCCGGACCAACTTTCCCATAATTCTTCCCGGTAGCATTGAAGTTCTTGTCAAACTTCTTCAAAAGATCCATCAACTTGAAATGAGTAGGCGACTGAAACGGATCGTAGTTCTTCATCAAGCACAAAGCCATCCCCACAATCGTAAGAAACTTCCCCCGAGCCGCATCATTGACTTTCTGAATGTCTTTAGCGAGTTGATCCCCCTTCAAGAAAGCGGTTACCGGAACCGCCTCTTTGGTCTCCTTATCGATCATCACAGCCATCCCCGTCCCACAATTCGGGTGGCAACCGCAGGAGAGCTGGCCCCAGTTGTTTTTGGGGTCGTCTACGTGCATCAGGTCGGCCCAGTCACTGAAGGTTCCCATGAATGAGATGGGGAACCAGTCGCGGGATGGTTGGCCCAGGCCGGTTTGGGCTTTTACGTCGTGGGCTAAATGGGAGAGCGTGTAGCGTTGGGCTTCGCGGCGATCATCCGTCACGGCTTCGTCGCGGCCGGTGAAGCTTACTGGCTGGAAGCTGAGGAATCCGATCTTCTTGGGATTGTCGAGAGCGAACTTGATTATGCGTCCGACTTGCTCGTTGTTAATTCCGTTTACGATGGTGACTACCGGGACGATTTCGATTCCGGCGGTGTGCAGGTTCTCGATCGCCTTCAATTTCACGTCAAACAGGTTACCGACTTTTCTGTGGGCATTCGCGGCGTTGCCGATGCCGTCGAATTGCAGATAGGCGTAGCGCATTCCCGCTTCAGCCGCCTGCTGAGCAAACTCCAGGCTCTTCGCAAATTCGATTCCGTTGGTTGCGGCTTGCACGCTGTTGTATCCGACTTTGCGGGCGTAGCGCACTGCATCGAGGAAGTACGGCGAGAGCGTTGGCTCGCCGCCCGAGAACTGTACCGACATCTGCCGGCGCGGCTTGATCGTGATCGCGTTGTCGAGCATGGTCTTAATATCTTCCCAGCTCAACTCGTGGACGAACCCAACCTGGTTCGCGTCCATGAAGCACGGGTCGCACATCATGTTGCAACGGTTGGTGAGGTCGATGGTGAGCACTGACCCGCGTCCATACTTCACCGTGCTCGAGCCGTGATGATGCAACTTCTCGTCGTTGTGGGCGGCGATGTCGCGGCCGGGGAATACCTCTTCGAGGTGCTGCGAGAAGTCGGTGTCAATCGACATTACATCTTCGAAATGACCGTGAATGGCGCAGTCCTTGACCATCAGGATCTTGCCGTCGCGCTCGACGATCTCGGCCTTGATCTCGCCGATTTTTGAGTTGCTCAGCACTTCTACCGGGAGCTTGCCATCAAGAATCTGCTGGCGAATTTCGGGGACACACTTCGGGCACAGCGAGTCCGTGGTACGAGGCCAGCCTAGCGGAGGCTTGGTCTTCTCATACGACTTGAGCAGCGGCTTGTCCGACCACTTGGGCTTAGGCGACGGATTCTGTTTAATCCGGTTGGCGCGCTCGAACACCGCCCATACGCCTCTGGCGGCTATGGTCACTGCTTTCTCGACGTACTTTACTGGCTTGTGCATGTCCTCTCGCTTTCTATTGCTCGGGATTATGGCAAGTCAGGTATCGGCCACTTTTCCCTGGGGCTCAAATTCAATTGTGTAAACGTTCGAACCTGTAGAGCCTACCCTTGTCTGACCTTCACTCCCCACGCTTAAACATCAAGTTCAAGAAGCCCTCTCGATGGACCTCTCCCTGGGTTTCATTATGTAACTATCCTATTGAAGACAATGCCGGGATGGCACGTGTAACTCAATGAAAGGGGGAAAATCGGGGTTTAGCGGTGGAATGGTGCATTGGATGGGTGTAAGTGATTGAGGGATTAGGCTTTAGGCTTCGGGCTTCAGGCTTCTGGCTTCGGGCTTCCGGCTGGGTTGAATGGGGGTGTCGTAATCATCGGAGTCATCAAAGTTGACTAGAATTACAGGGCTACAGCTGTGGCTTCCCGAGTTGGCACTCGCTTACGACGGATGTGACGGACGAACTTGTTCCGACCGACTGGGTCCCATACGATACGCTGGGGCCCGTGGTGTAATTAGGAGCACAATAGCCTGTCCAGCTACAAGGTGCGGGTTCGAATCGAGCCGGGTCCACACCGCTCCTGGCCTTGGTAGGGAAGCCGACGGGGAGTCTAAGGGCTGGCAGACTTATTAAGTAACCTTGAGTTTCAATCTGCGTCTACCGATAATCAATCTTGTAGCTGGACAGGTTACACCCCGGGCCGACGACGGCTCGGGGTTTTGTTTTTTGAGCGCGACGTCTAGCTCAGGCAGAGCTTCAGCGGCAGCACCGAGGCGTAGCGCGAGAAATCGCGGTCGGTAGTGAGAATCTGCCAGTTTCGGCGATGGGCGGTGGCGCAGATTAGGAAGTCTATCGGCGATCCGGCTATGCCTCGGGCACGGCATTGGTTGCTCATGTGAGCGGCTTCTTCGTAATCGTTAATATTGAGGGGAACCTGGTCAAAGGCCCGTAGTTGGTCGCGCACTTTGTTGAAGGTGGCCTCTTCGCGTATGCCGGAAAGCAATTCCTGGCGGATGGGACCTAGCAGCTGAGCGCGGCCGTCTTGGATTAGTTCACCCAATTCGGTCGTCAAGCGCTGCTCGCGAGGATTCAAGTTGGCTTCTCTTCGGCGCAGGGCCAGTGACCAGATGGGCGTGTCGATTAAAACCAGCATGGTCAGGAGCGCTTTCTGCGCTCCGCTTTGTAGTCGTACTTAGGATCGAAATCGACCGTCCCGAATGATTTGAGGATGCCAAGCTGCTTGCGGCGCTGCACGTATTCGGCGAGGGCGGCGGTGACCGCGTCTTTTTTGGTTTTGTGGCGGCCGACGCGGCGGGCTTCTTCAATTAGGTTGTCGTCGAGGGCAAGATTGGTTGCCATGTGTAGATTATTACACATATAACTGTGTAACGCAATGGAAGGTTGGGCCATTTTTCCGGTTGCTTTATCGCCTCCCACCCTTCCGCAAAGAACGCGGAAGAATGGGGCACCCCTCTTATATCTGTGTTTTTGGATTTGCACCGTCAAGGCTGAGCCACCCGCCTACGGCGCTCCTGGGACTTTGAACAGTGCTTTCATACCCCGCTTAAAGTTCTCAAGTGTTGCGCCTTCTGTATATTCAGGCTTCACGGATTTAGCACCTTGTATCCGACCCACATGGTCAGATCCCTTGGCTCTGGGCCGCCAGCGATGTTATACCCAGGCCATCCGCCAGCAAGGTTTAGTATCTGGTTGGAAAAAATGCCATAGAGCAACGTGCCATAATTCTTGGTTGCCGGAGAATCGAGGAAAACAATTCCACTAAATTGCCCGTGCTGCACGAACCACTGCTGCTGATCCTTTAGGTTCTTGATTTCTTCCTCTGAGAGTACCCACTTCACTGTCCAGCCTGCATGGTCGAACACATCCCGCAGAACCTGTGCGAACGCATCGCTTTCTCTATCGCAAGCCAAGCTGGCAACTATTATGATCGGGTTCTTGTGCTGCTGCTTCATCTCAATAGCTACATGGTTAAGCTGTGTGAATGAAAACCCTCGCTGTTCGGCTGTTAGTCTCCTATCTGGACGATAGCAGACAGCATTCGTGTCGATAATTTTCTTTGACAATTGGGCTATAGATTGTTGGGTCTGGTTTGCGGTCGTTTGCTCCCCGATTAGGGCACTATAGTTCTTGGCGAGCAATTCATCTCTAGAATGAAGCGCAGCGTCCTTCGCATAACTCTGGTCCTTCCAGAAATTTCTCTCGATTACAGCTTCCTCCTTCTGACTGATTAACAACTGAGCATTCGTGTGTTCGTCCTGCCATGCCTGATCGAAGGCGACTACAAGACAAATCGCACCGAGCCCAAAGAAGGCCCATGTCTCAAACTTCTTCTTTCGTGTCGCTTCATACACCGCAATTGCAAACGAGACGAGGCCGCTCATAGAAGCCACCAAATGAGCGAGCGCGTTACCCATAAAAAGCAAGTGATCGTGCATAGGCCACAAGTTACCAGAAAAGGCAACGTGTGCCGATAGTCAATCTTGTAGCTGGACAGGTTACACCCCGGGCCGACAACGGCGCGGAGTTTTGTTTGTTTTCTCGCCCCCACCCTTCCGGAAAGACCGCGCAGGAAGAATGGGGCGCCCCTCATTCGTGTGTAATTTAGAGTCGTGCTAGAAATAGATGGGCCACCCGCCGGGCAGGCTCTTCGTTGGGAGTCGCTCGCGAGCTACTCCGCTGCCTCAGGATGACAGTCTCTTGGTTGGTTCATCTTCCTCCGGGGCCTGAATTGGCAACGTTGCTTTTATCGCAGCGCTGGAAGCGTGTGCGTGAGAACTGGTCTTTCGCCCCGCGGGAGCTTGTCTCGTTCCCACCTTACCCATGGCTTACGCCATGGGCTGCATTCTTACGCCGCTTCGCGGCTGCAGACTCATGGTTTTGTTCCATTGCGTTGGTGGAAATTCTAGTTCTCACGCACACATCGGAAGCGCTGCGCCACCCAAAAACTTTTCCCTGCGGGGAGTGAATCGAATTTGCTGTTTTGCGGCATGGCTGAAGCCATGCCTTCCTATGAAGCCGGTATCGAAGCGGACGGCTGGGATACCTACTCTGGTTGCGGGTGGTACAGAGATCCCCTCGGCAGGCTCGGGGCAGGCTCTTCGTTGGGAGTCGCTAGCGAGCGAGCGACTCCGCCTCAGGATGACAATTTCAGTGTTGGTTTATGGTTTCCCACCCTTCCGCATAGTGCGCGGAAAGGTGGGGCACCCTTCTTCATGTGTAGTTTAGATTTGCACTGAGAAGGACTGGGGCACCCGCCCGGACTTGGTCCCTTCTTAATAGGTAAGGTCGCCACCGCCCATTCGAATCGCCCACACTTGACTGTAGTTGTTGGAAATCGTCACACGTACCATCTCATAAATCTTCGGATTCGAAAGGTCTTTCCCCGCGGCATGGTCGAACCAATTCTTTGCTGCTTCCTTAGCGAAATCCTTCATCAGCTCCTTTATATCGCTGGGAACTTTCATGTAGAAGGAGTTGAAGACAGCCTCAACATACCCCATTGCGTAGCTCTTGTCGATTGCTTCAAGCAGCAAGGCCTGGGCGAAGGGTACGTCTTCATCTGTGAGATTTTCGGGCGTGGGTACATTGCTACCGAAGAAAAACACAAGGATCTTTCTGGCGTCGTCCCGGGTGATTTTTATTTCGTCCTTCTGAAAGTGCTTGAGGCCTAGTTCAGCGGCTGGCATATTTTCCTCCTGCGAAAAGTGTCTAAGTCCGGAATCTCCTTTGTGACCTCGAAAATGGAGCCATTCTACACCCATTTCTCCTGCTCGCGGCGTTGCTTTGCGGCATGGCTGAAACCATGTCCTCCCATGAAGCGGGTATCGAAGCGGGCGGCTGGGATACATACTCTGGTTGCGGGTGGTACAGAGATCCCAGCGGCAGGCTCGGGGCAGGCTCTTCGTGGGGAGTCGCTCGTTGGCGAGCGACTCCGCTGCCTTAGGATGACAGTCTCTGGGTTGGTTTATCGTTTCCCACCTTTCCGCATAGGGCGCGGAAAGATGGGGCACCCTTTATCTTTGGACGAGGTTGGATTTCACGGTGGGATTCTTGTTACACGAGCGTGGACGCTTCGCGTCTACACTTCGTCTTTTTCTGTAGGGATTTGCTTGCTTGGTTCGACGCGCCCTTACGTCAAAAGGCGGCGGACAGGAGTGTCCGCCCCACACGGGTCCAGGAGGTGCCAGGCTTCGCGGTAGGTTTCCCAGCGGGCCCGCTTGCAGTGGTTGCTGGGGTAGAAACGCAGACTCTTGTTGGGAGTGAAGGCTTCTATGGGCAGGATGTACCAGACGTCGAGGGGGACGATGTGGGCTGCGAGGACGTCGATGTCGTCGGCGCTGTAGACGACTTTACCCTGGCCGTAGATGCTGTAGATGGGTTGGACGTCGTAGCCTCGGGCGCGCATCACTTCAGTGCATTTCAGTTGCACGCGCCAGAGGCGTGGACCGGTGTCGAGGATGAAGTCGTAGCGCTCGCTGTCTCCCCACGGTTTGGCGAGGTGGAAGCCCAGGGTTTCGGCCTTCAGGAGGAAGGCGGCTTCGGAGAGTTCTCCGGTACGCTTGGTGTTGCGGTGGATGGGTGGACGCGGGGCGGCTGTGGTCAATGGCTTCATTTTGTTTGGGGCCTTTCGGGTGGAAAAAGGAAAAGGCGCAGCTATTGGCTGCGCCTTTGTCTGTACTTATAGATATAGCGTAGCATACTGGAGGGGGTAAATGTGCCATTTTGTAAACTTTATATTTGGCTTGGAATCAGCGAGGTAGGGGGAATCAGGGGCTTCTGGGGGCTTGACAAGATTTGTCCCAAATTGGGATTTTGAGCTTAAAACAGCGAAAGGCAGTTTAGGTACCTCTCCGATAGAAATAAACGGGACCTCCTCTTGAGACCCTCGCCTCCCACCCTTTCGCAAAGAACGCGAAAGAATGGGGCACCCTTTATCATGTGCGGTTTAGATTTGAAGGATGGGTTCGTGGTTACACGAGCAATGTGCCGTTTTGCCACCAGTATCGTCTCAGCAACTGCAGAACGGTCTAACTCGATCCGTTGGCGGCGGCGCAGCGGGCGGCTCCGATCAGAGCGGTTTTGTCATTGGTAATGACTTTTACCGGGATGGATTCCAGCAGGGACTGCATGCGGCCTTTGCCGACGAAGGCGTGCATGAATAATGGTCCGGACAATTTGGTCAGCATCTTGGGGGCGATGCCGCCGCCGAGGTAGACTCCGCCGGTGGCCATGATCTTGAGAGCCAGATTGCCGGCTTCCGCGGCAAAAACGGAGACGAATAAATCCAGCGCCTGTTCACACAAGGCGCAGGCGCCATCGAGAGCGGCGCGCGAAATGGCCGCCGCCGGATCGCCGTGGGCCATTTGGTCCGTGAGCCATGGCGGCTCGCTTCCGCGCCCACTGTCGCGCAGAAAGTGAAACACGTTGACCAGGCCTGGGCCGGAGACAATCCGCTCATAGCTGACGTGTCCGTAGTGGCCGGACAGGTAGCGAAACAACTCGATCTCCAATTCGTTGCGGGGCGCGAAATCGGTGTGGCCACCCTCGGTGGCGAAGATGCGGTATTGCGAGCCGTCCCAATACATGCCAGCCTCGCCGAGCCCGGTGCCCGCGGAGATTACGGCCTGATTGCCGACCGGATTACCTTTGACCTGGTTCAGGGAGACTACATCCTCAGGAGCCAGAGTAGCGATGCCCCAGGCGTTGGCTTCGAGATCATTAAGGAGAACGGTCGCCTTCAAGTTGAGCTCTTCGGCGAGGCGCGAGGATTCGATGACCCAGGGGAGGTTGGAGGTTTCCACGCGTCCGTTGCGAACAGGGCCAGGTACACCAAAGCAGGCGGCATCGGGATGCAGCTTTGAAGTCTCGACAAACTTGGAGACGATCTGATCCAGGCCAGCGTATTCGCGGCTGGGGAACACGGATGAGGAAACCAGGCGGAAGTGGCCGTTCAGAACATCGAAGAACGCCAGCCTTGCATTCGTCCCTCCGATGTCGCCTGCCAGGATCATTTGTCGAAATTCCTCCAATGACGGCCGTCGCGCTCAAGCAAATCGTCGGCTTCTTTCGGTCCCCATGAGCCCGCGGGATAGTTGGGAAAGTTGCGGGGTGGCAGCGCCTTCCAGACATCGAGCACCGGGCTCACGACGCACCATCCGGCCTCGACCATATCGGCGCGCTGGAAAAGAGTCTGGTCACCGATCATGCAATCGTGGAGCAGTCGCTCATAGCCCGTGCTGGGCTGGGTTCCGAAGTAATCGGCGTATTCGAAATTCATGTCCACGGCGCCCAGCCGCATGATGGGGCCGGGAACCTTGGCGGCAAATTGCAATGAGATGCCTTCCTCGGGCGAGATGTGCAGCACCAGTTGGTTAGGCATCAGGTTTTCGACCGGGGTGTCGCGGAACAAGACAAACGGCGCGCGCCGGAACTGGATCACGATGTGGGTGTTCTGGGCCGCCAACCGTTTGCCGGTGCGCAGGTAGATGGGAACGTCGGCCCAGCGCCAGTTGTCGATCAGCAGCTTCATGGCGACGAAGGTTTCCGTTTTCGAATCAGGGGGAACATCTTCTTCTTCGCGATAACCCGGCGCGTGCTGTCCGTTCACGATACCGGGTCCGTATTGCCCGCGAACCGTCTTGGTAAGGACTTCTTCCGAACTCCAAGCCTGGATGGCATGCAGGATTTTTGCCTGCTCATCTCGAACGGCATCGGCGTGAAACGAAACCGGCGGTTCCATGGAGGTCAGGCTGATGAGCTGCATGATGTGGTTCGGCACCATGTCGCGCAATGCGCCCGCCTGATCGTAATAACTGCCGCGGCCCTCGACGCCTACGGTTTCAGCGACGGAGATTTGTACGTGATCGATATAACGGCGATTCCAGATAGGCTCGAAGATTCCGTTGGCGAACCGAAAGGCCAAGATGTTTTGCACCGTCTCTTTGCCAAGGTAATGATCGATGCGGTAGATTTGCTTTTCTTTTGCGACCTTCAGCAGTTGCTGGTTCAGGATTTTCGCCGATTCCAAGTCGTGCCCGAAAGGCTTTTCGATGATGACCCGCCGCCAATGGTGACTGTCTTCTTCCATGAGTCCAACCGAGGCCAACTGCTCGACGATGGGGCCAAAGAAATTCGGGGCGGTGGCCAGGTAGAAGAAAAAATTGCTGTGGGTGGTGTGATCCTGATCGACTTTCTGGAGAAAGTCTTTCAACTGAGAATAAACATTCTTATCGTCGAACTCGCCGCTTATGTAATACAAACGTTTGCAAAACCATTCGACGATGTCCTGGTCGACACCCCCGCCCGCGTAGTGCTTCACGTCGTCAGTCACCTTTTTACGAAATTGCTCGGTCGTCATGGAGCCATGCGACAGCCCGACGATGGCGAACTCGCGCGAAAGCAAATCGGCTTTGGCGAGGTTATAAAGTGCGGGAATGAGTTTGCGGCTGGTGAGATCACCGGCTGCGCCAAAGATCACCATCACGCAGGGATCGGCGGGCCTGGCGGTACGCTTGGTTTGCGGGGCGTCTAATACTTCTGCTTGGGCCATGACTTTGTATCCTCGTCGATGAAACTGTGAGCAAGCCTATGCAGTTTTTTTCGCGGCCACGCCGGCTTCGACGTGCCCACCGAATTTCTGGCGCATGGCGGAAAGCATTTTCTCTGCGAAGGTGTGTTCCTGGCGCGAACGGAAACGCGTGAATAAAGCTGCCGACAGCACGTCGACTGGAACCGCTTCGTCGATGGCCGCCTGGATTGTCCATCGGCCTTCACCCGAGTCCTGAACGAATCCAGTGTACTCGGACAGGGTGGGATTTTCCGCCAGGGCCATTGCCGTGAGATCGAGCAGCCATGAACTCACTACGCTTCCGCGGCGCCACACTTCGGCAATGTCGGCGAGATTCAAATCGTAGCGCTGATCTTCGGGTATTTCCTTGCTGGTGGCGTTGCGGAAGATGTCGAAGCCCTCGGCATAGGCCTGCATGAGTCCGTACTCGATGCCGTTATGAACCATTTTGACGAAGTGTCCTGCGCCGGATGGACCGGAGTAAATGTATCCGTCTTCAGCGGTGCCCGCCATCTTCTCGCGTCCGAGAGTGCGGGGGATGTCGCCGCGGCCTGGCGCGAGAGTCTTGAAAATGGGGTCGAGATACTGCACGGCTTCTTTCGGCCCGCCGATCATCATGCAATATCCGCGCTCCAATCCCCAAACGCCACCGCTGGTGCCTACGTCGACGTAGTGGATGCCTTTGTCCCTAAGTTGCTTGGAGCGGCGAATGTCATCTTTGAAGTAAGAGTTTCCGCCGTCGATGAGAATGTCGCCAGCTTGAAACTTCTGGGCTAAAGTTTGTACGGTTTGTTCCGTGGGTTCGCCGGCTGGGACCATTAGCCAGGCGACGCGAGGCTTTCCCAGTTTGTTGACGAAGTCGTCGAGCGAAGCGGATGGGATCGCACCCTCGGTGGCGATGTGCCTTACATTTTCCGCGCTCAGGTCGGTGACTACCAGTTCATGACCGCCCCGCATCAGGCGGCGGGTCATGTTCGCGCCCATTCTTCCTAGTCCGACCATTCCCAGCTTCATATGCGCTCCGTTGCCAATGTTAAATCGTTTTTGTGGTTCTGGCGACTGCGATTGAGCCTTCGCGCCGGCAGCGAGGGCAAGATGCCCTCGCGACAGCCGGCAAAGATGCGGCGCTACTTAGTCCAACACCTTGCGAACTGCTGCCTTCAGCGTTTCCAGGCCTGATTTCACATCTTTTCCAAGATGTACTCGCAAGGCTCGACGGCCGCGTTCGACCAGCACCTGGAAGTCTCCGCGGGCTTGAGCGGCCTTTACTACTCCGAATGTGTACTTTTGTCCGGGCACGGGAAGATCGGCCGCATCGTCGCAGGTGATCTGCAGGAAGACTCCCGAATTCGGCCCGCCCTTGTAGGCTTGGCCGGTGGAATGCAGGAAGCGCGGGCCAAATCCCAGGCAGGTTGCTACGCGTTTCTGGTTGCGCAGCATATGCCGGATTTCCTGCAGACCAGCCTCGCTCTCGTCATTCATCCGAATGAAGGCGAGCAAAGCGAAATAGTCGCCAGCGGCGAGACGATTCAGGTGGGCACCAAGATAGCCTTCGAGGGACTTGTTGCCGCCTACCGCCTTGTTCAGAGCATCGGCATTCTTGGAATCAGTAAAGAGCTTGATGCCATCCTTTTCGAACATGGGCGTTTCAGCTGGAAGGGAACCGGTCTTCTCGTATTCCGCGGTTAAATTGCGAGTCGCAATCTTGCTGGCTTCGACGTCGGGTTGGTTGAAAGCGTCAATGCCGATGATCGATCCGGCAACCGCCGTTGCAATTTCCCAGCGGAAGAATTCCTGGCCGAGGTCGTAGACATCGCCGAGCGAAATGCGTACGACCGGTTGCCCGGCCTGCTCCAGAGCGGCGACCTTGGCGTCCTGTGCGGCGTCCGGCGCAGAATCGAGTAGCAGGTACGCGAAAATCCGGTCGTTGCCGTAGACATCCGGAGTGCCCAACTCCTCACGATCCACGGGAATAATGCCATGGCCCTGCTTTCCTGTGGACTCGGCCAGCAGTTGCTCGAGCCACGCGCCAAGATCAGAGATGGCGGGCGAGGCAACAATGGTGACTTTGTCACGGCCGTTTTTAGCGGCGGTTCCTAAAATAATTCCGAGAATGACGCCGGGGTTTTCCTGGACTGGAACTGATGCCGCACAGGCTTCGACCATCTCCTCCGTGCGGTCAAGAAACTTGGAGATGTCGAGACCCATCATGGCTGCGGGTACGACGCCGAAATTCGACAGCGCCGAGTAGCGTCCGCCAATGGTCGGATCTCCGTAAAGGATGTGACGGAACTTGTCAGTCTCGGCGACTTGCTGCAGTTTGGAACCAGGATCCGTGATTGCGATAAAGTGGCCGCCCACTTTGTCGGCGCCAACCACCTGCTTCATGCGTTCGAAGAAGTATTGTTTGTAAATGTTGGGTTCAAGCGTGGTGCCTGACTTGCTTGAAACGACGAAAAGAGTTTTTGCGAGATTGACTTGGCTCTCGAACGCCTTGATCTGCGCGGGATCGGTGGAGTCGAGCACGTGCATCTGTGGGAAGCCCGCGATGCGGCCAAAGGTTTTTTCGAGTACTTCTGGACAAAGGCTGGAGCCGCCCATGCCGAGCAAAAGAATATCGCTAAAAGCTTCCCGTTTAACTTCTTCGGCCAAGCGGCGCAGATTGTCGGCATTGGCAATCTGCTTTTCCGTGATTCCCAGCCAGCCCAGCCAATTGGCTTCGTCCGTGCCCGTCCAAAGGGAGGCATCGCGCTGCCACAGGCGGCGCACTTTTCCCGCAGCCCGCCAGTCGTCGATGTTGGTCTTGACCGCATTCGTCAAAGCTTCGGGCAACTTGTAGGCTTGCTTGCTAACTTTTGGTTCTGTCTGAGACTTCGAACTTTTCTCCACCGCTTCGAGCAACTTGTCGAAGGCTTCGGCGAAGAGACGGACGCCGTCATCAGTAAGCTTGTCCGTGACTTCTTTCATGGAAATCCCAAGTTTGGCGACGGTTTCCATGGTCCGATTCGCGCCTTCAACGTCTTCGGTCAAACTCGCGCGAGGGCGTCCGTGATCGCGGAAGGCATCCAGAGTCGCGGGTGGAATTGTGTTCACAGTATCCGGTCCAATCAATTCCTCCACGTACAGTACGTCGCGGTATTTGGGATTCTTGGTGCTGGTGCTGGCCCAGAGCACACGCTGGGTTTGCGCACCCTTGGAAACCAAAGCCTGCCAGCGGTCGCCGCTAAAAATCTTCTGATAGCTGACGTAAGTTTGCTTGCCATTCGCAATTGCAACCCGGCCAAGAAGACTCTTCAATTGCTCCTGCTCCTTGGGATCTTTGGAAGTCTTAAGACGCTCGCCAACGATGGCGTCGACAGAATTATCAATTCGGCTGATGAAGAAGCTGGCTACGCTGGCAATTTTGCTGACATCGCCTCCGCGTGCCGCGAGTTGCTGGAGGCCGACGATATAAGCTTCCGCCACGCGCTTATAAACTTCCTGCGAGAAGAGCAACGTTACATTGATGTTGATGCCTTCGCTGATCAGTTGCTGGAAGGCGGGAATGCCCTGCGCGGTGCCGGGAACTTTGATCATCACGTTCTCGCGGCTCACGGCTTTCCATAATCTTCGCGCTTCGGCAAGGGTTCCCTCGGTATCGCGAGCGAGATAGGGTGAGACTTCGAGGCTGACGTATCCGTCACGGCGTTTCGAGCTGTCATATACCGGACGCAGAAAATCGGCAGCATCCTGGATGTCGCGGATGGCGAGAATTTCGTAACGAGCTTTGGCGTCGAGGTCGGTCTTCGATTGCAGCGACTGCAGGATGTCGGAGTAATCGGTGCTTCCGGCGATAGCCTTTTCGAATATGGTTGGATTCGAGGTCATGCCGCGCAGGCCGTCCTCTTCAATGAGGCGCTTGAGTTCTCCGCTGGTAAGCAGGTCGCGGCGGATGTAATCGAGCCAAACCGACTGGCCGTATTTCAGCAGATCTTTCAAGGGATTGGTGGCTTTTGCGGTTTCAAGAATTCCGGTTGCCATGGTACTTCTCCTCTCGGATACTAGCTGCGGGACGGGCGTGACGCCCGTCCTCTATTGTCGATTATTTCGATTGCGCAATTGCTTCTCGGGCTGCTTCCACGACTTTCTCCGGCGTGAACCCGAATTTCTTTAACAGATCTTTGATCGGGGCGGAGGCTCCGAAGCGGCGCATTCCGATGATTTTCCCGGTTGGTCCAACGTACTGCGACCAGCCGAATGTGGCCGCTGCCTCGACCGATACTCGCGCTTTCACTGCCGGGGGCAGGACCTGTTTCTTGTACTCATCGCTTTGCGCTTCGAAGATGCCCCACGACGGCATACTCACTACACGAGCTTTGATTCCTTCCGAGGCGAGCTGCTCGTAGGCAGTTACGCACAGGGAGACTTCGCTTCCAGTCGCAATGAGGATGACGTCAGGTTTTCCATCGGGCGCGTCGGCGAGAGTGTAGGCTCCCTTCGCCACGCCGGCGGCTGGGGCGTACTTCGAACGGTCGAAAGTTGGGAGCGGTTGCCGTGTCAGCACCAGAACAGCGGGCTCATGCTTTTTCTGCATGATTACTTTCCAGGCTTCGACGACTTCGTTGGCGTCTGCCGGCCTGAACAACAGCAAGCCAGGGACGGCGCGGAGCGTGGCCAGTTGCTCGATCGGCTGGTGAGTAGGGCCGTCCTCGCCCAGGCCGATGGAGTCGTGGGTATATATAAAGATGGAGGGAATTTCCATCAGCGCGGACAGCCGAACGGCTGGCTTCATGTAATCGTTGAAGTTGAAAAACGTGCCACCGAAGGGCCGGATTTTGGATACCGCCAAACCGTTCAGAGCGCCGGCCATGGCATGTTCGCGAACTCCAAAGTGCAAATTGCGTCCGGCGTAGCTGCCTGGTTGAAAGTCGCCGGCGCCTTCAAACTTCAGTCTCGTCCGGTCCGACGTGGCTAGATCCGCAGAGCCCCCGATCATCCATGGAACATTCTGTGCGATTACGTTGAGCACTTTACCGGAGCTGTCGCGTGTCGCAATACCCTTGGCGTCGGCGGGAAAAGTCGGCAGGTTCTTGTCCCATCCATCAGGCAGGTCGCGGCGCTGCATGCGATTGATCCGGTCTGCAAGGTCGGGGAATTTCTTTGTGTACTCGGCGAACGACGCTTGCCACTTCTGGTACAGGTCATGTCCGCGCTTGCCGATGCCCTGGCGGAAATTCTCCAGCACACCGTCAGGGACGAGAAACTTCGCATCCTCGGGCCAACCGTAATTTTTCTTTACCAGCCGGACTTCTTCCTCACCCAAGGGCTCGCCGTGCGCTTCATTGGTGTCTTGTTTGTGGGGCGATCCGTAGCCGATATGGGTGTTCACAATGATGAGCGTGGGGCGGTCGGTGGTCTGCAGGAATTTGTTATAGGCGTTCGCCAGCGCGTTGAGGTCATTCGCGTCGGTAACGTGAACTACGTTCCAGCCGTAGCCTTGGAAGCGCTGGCCCACATCTTCCGTAAATGAAACGTCGGCGGGACCATCCAGCGTGACCCGGTTGTTGTCGTAAATCCAGCACAGGTTAGGCAGCTTCAAATGACCGGCCAGCGATGCGGCCTCGCTGCCTACACCTTCCATCAGATCGCCGTCGCCGCAGAAGGCGTACACGTTGTAATTGAACACTTCGAAACCGGGGCGGTTGAAATTGGCCGCCAGCCATTGGGCGCCGATCGCAATGCCTACGCTGTTTCCGATACCTTGACCGAGCGGTCCGGTCGTGGTTTCTACGCCCGCGGTCATGCGGTATTCGGGATGACCGGGAGTCTTGCTGTCGATCTGGCGAAACCTCTTGATGTCATCGAGAGTGACGGCGAATTCGCCCGTCGATTCGTATTCGGGATTAATTCCGCGAACTTCACACAGGTACAGCGTGGCGTACAGCAACATGGAAGCGTGGCCGTTCGAGAGTATGAAGCGGTCGCGGTTAGGCCAGACGGGATTTGCGGGATCGAAGCGGAGGAACTGCTGCCACAGACAATAGGCCACCGGTGCCAACGCCATGGGGGCGCCAGGATGGCCGGAGTTTGCTTTTTGCACCGCATCGATTGCCAGAGTGCGGATGGTGTTGATGCTCAGGATGTCCAGCTGCTTGCTGGTCAGCAATGTTTGCTCGCTTGCCACCATAAAAACTTCTCCCTTATTAGAGTTTCACATTCGCATGCCGGCGGCCACTTCGCTGTTCAGCATTGAGGCAGACGAAATTTCCCCATATCCGGCAGTTTATCAAGCTTTCGGAGGGCGTGTGCAGACGATCGAAGTTGAAAAAGGGTGAATCTCGTGAATACAGAATTCCTCGGCTTTATTGCATCCACAATATTTAGGATGACGGCGGCAGGATAAAGATGCAGGGTGGGTGGAGTCTTTTTGTCAGGCTATAAATTGCTAGCGTTTCATCTGCGCCAGGTAGCCTTGCTGGTCCTGGTAGCTCTTGGTGGTACGTTCCACGAATTTCAAGAATTGCCGCAGAGTTTCGCGCTCGGAGAGTTCCATACTGTCGAACTTGAGGCGAACTCCGAAGCTGGGATTGCTTTGGGTCACGATTCCGTTGAGGATCAGACCTTTCACCCAAATTATTCCGTTCGCCACCCAGAGTCCGATTTCGAGCTTTACTCCGGTCTTGACCGGGGTCACCGTTTCCACAAAGCCCCCGCCGAGGCTGGTATTCGATAGGTTGCCCCAAACCGGGGTGGGCGAACCGTCGATGCGTAACTCGACTGCGACAAAACACTTCATCCGCGGATAGCGCCGCCGATCCTGACCCCAACAGGGAGTGAAAATATCAGGTTCAAAAGGTGGCGTCGCTGCCGGCGCGGTTGCGATTGGCGGCTCTTGTGAGACTTTTGAAGATGACGGTGCGGGTTGCGCTGTTGGCGCAGCGCTCTTGATCTTGCGCATGGTCTCAATCAGCACTTGATCGCGGCGGGCAGGTTCGGCGTCGCGGTAAGACTGCAGCAGTTCTCCGAGATGGCTTACGACGTCAGGGTCGGTCAGGAGCTTGGTCCAGTCGGTTCCGCGCGAAGAAGTCTTGGTTTCAGTCATTCGTTGGCTCAACGATCTTGCTGGATCTCAGGGATGACGCCCCACACGATAGATTGGAGCAGGATCGCTCTCCGGACAAGATGACCGTAGTGTGGGTTAGCAGTAACCAGAATGGCGGCTTCAGACCGATGACGCGCGGCTCGATAGAGCAATCGCAAGAACCGTTAACCCGCTGACCAGCAATGGGAACCATACTTGTGCGAGCCAGGGGACGGGAATGAGAAATAGCACGTCGAGGTCGATCAGCGAAGCTGGCCATCGCACGGTGGCCCAGAGGCCGGCGTAGTAGGCAATATCCCACAAAGCAAAAGCCCAGAGAAATGCTGCCCATCGCGCCCTGGTCGCGGGCCCGGCGAGCATCGCCACACTGATCAGCATGATCATCGTAGCCGCCTCGCGGTATGTCTCGATTGTGAGCAGACTTTGGGGAAACTGAGAGATCGACTGCTCCTGGCGATAGCCCTGCGGCGAATGCTGAAGCTCGGATAGCGTTCCGGTGTAACCTGGCAGCAGACCCATCGCCGCCCGAAGGTAGACCACGACGGAAGCCTCGGCAAAACCAAAGGCGGTGGCAAAGATTGCGAGCACGGCGAGGCGCCGCCAGCTTAATAGCGGCCGATTGCGGCGAAATGCGAAGTAGGTGGTTAGGGGGATCAGGACCAGCAGGTTGACCCACCAAGGTTGTGCCCAAATGTGGAGCTTCTCCATAGAGGAGAAATTTTAAACTGGCTGAGAGCAGAAATGCGGACGGGATTCTCGCCCCGTCCGCAGTGATAATTCCGGGAGTGAATCTTACGCGATTACATTGAGTCCGCCTTGTGTCGGAGTCGTGGTTCCGGTCAACTTCACGTTACTGTCTGGTACACCGGAGCCAAGGGGAGTCGGCTGCGCAGGCGGATGGCCGAAAGTGCTGTGCAGGGCGGCAAAAGCTTGCTGCGCACCGGCGAGATCTCCGCTTAGAAGCGCGGTTCCGATCGCGTTGAAATCCGCAGCCCGATCGGATCGGAAGAAAGGATTATTCCTGTCGATCGCGCTGTTGCCCAATGAGACGAGGTTGTTATAGGCCTGCTTGGCGGCGTTCAAATCGCCTGCTTTCAGGGCATCGCTCAATTTCCGGACATCCGGGGCCCGATCTTTAAAGTAGGTTTGCAGGGATGTTAGAGGGGTGGGCGACGGGGCGGGCGACGAAATGTTGTTAAGGTTGAGCGCAGACATTATTTTCTCCTTAGGACTGATTTCAGAACTTGTTGGTTGACGAGAAGCGCCAACTCCATCTTGGTTCCGGATACTTCATCGGCAGGAAATCCCATTGCTTTAACCAGAATCACAGACGGCGAGCAGCACTTCCGCCGTTCCCAGGGCATGAAGCCGCTCTTCGAGAACTCACGCCGTCAAGTTGATCGGCTGAAAGGCCGCGCTTTGACTGGTGGCAGCGCTGCCCGAGTTGCTGGCGCCGTCCGGAAAGCCCGATGTGAGGAGTTGCGAGCCGCCACCGTGACGCGCGCGGTGATGGTGGGCTGCCATGGGATTCGAACTCTGAAAGTTCTGTTGAACCGACGAGTAGGCCTGCCGCGCGCTGGTCAGATTTCCGGATTGGAGAGCCGAACCGAGTTTGCTGAGGTCCTGCTTCAGTTGAATGCTTAACAAGCCCGAGCTGGTTGCGCTATTCGTCAGTGCACTAAAAGCTTGCTGGGCGTTACTCAGGTTGCCGGATTGGAGGGCCTGGGTGAGTTGCTGAAACTCGGTCCGCTGTTGCTGGTTCGTGTTTTGCGGGCTGCTGGTTGGATGGAGTGCGCTGCTGGGTAAGATCGCCGATACGGACATTGGTCAACTCCTTGGATCGCAGAGATGCTCTCCTGGTGTGCAAGTCGCTCGCCAGAGTGCTTCGCGGCTGTCTTCGCGTTCAAGCTGCTGATTCTATTTCGATCCTTGCAGAATTCTGCAGTCTGGTTCTGCCGGCCAGATCATTGACAGGCAAGTGCTGCCTGCAATCGGATCGTGGCCGGGCAAATTGTGCCTCAAGATCCCAACCAGGGGAATGCGGCATGTTCGTGAATGTATCGTCGAAATGACAAATCTTTGACAAGTCTTTGACAGTCGCCCGGGCCGAACTTCATAACATTTTGTCCCTGTGTGCTGCGGGATCTTGGATTGCCCCAACGTCAAGGCCTCTAGCCCAGGAATGGTTTGCTCATCTAGGAGGGAAAACAAATGAAAGGACATAATGCGATGTTGCGCGCGAACCGTCACATTGCGCGTCTTGTAGCGGTGAGTACCATGGTCGTACTGGCGCTGGCTAGTGCGCAAGCTGGCACCATTACCATGATCGCTTCTACTATTCCCAGTAACGGCGATCTTAACCCTTATGGCGTCGCGCGCGTTCCCACCACCACAGGTTCCTTGACCGAGGGAAACATTCTGGTCAGCAACTTCAACAACAGCAAGAATCTGCAGGGGACGGGGACGACGATTGTACAGATCAGTCCCACCGGGACCGTCACTCTGTTTGCCCAAATCGATCCCCACAATCTGCCCGGCCCGTGTCCGGGTGGCGTCGGTTTGACCACGGCGCTGGTCGCGCTGAAAACCGGATGGGTCATCGTTGGAAGCTTGCCGACGAGGGACGGAACTTCGAAGACGGCCAAGGCTGGATGTCTGCTAGTGCTCGACGATAACGGCAACGTGGTTGAAACCTTCTCTGGGAAGCAAATCAATGGCCCCTGGGATATGACTGCCTCCGATGACGGGGACAGTGCCGCTCTGTTCGTCACCAATGTACTGAATGGTACTGTCGCGGGCGGCGGCAAGATCGTTCACAAGGGAACCGTATTGCGAATCGATCTTCGTATTGAAAACGGTTCCATGCCCAAAGAGAAGGGGCGCACGATTATCGGTTCGGATTTCGCCGAACGAACCGATCCCGCCGCGCTTGTGATTGGACCAACCGGAGTCGCGCTCAGGGGCAACGATGGCCATGATCACGGCGGAGACCAGGACTTGTTCGTCGCCGACAGTCTCAACAACCGTATCGTTGCCATCCGGGATCCGTTGCATCGACACTCCTCGGACGGAACCGGAAAGACGGTCTCAACAGGCAGAGCATTGAACGATCCGCTCGGCCTGGCGATCGCCCCCAACGGAGACATTCTGACGGTGAATGGCGCGAATGGTTTCATGGTTTTCACCAGACTAAAAGGCAACCACGGCCATCAAATCCGAAAAGTATTGCTGGACAATATGGGCAAACCGCCCGGAGTCGGCGCCTTGTTCGGGCTCGTCGCAGTCGCGGATCAGGGCGTGTACTTCGTGGATGATAACGAAAACGCTCTAAACCTCTTTCACTGAGAGTCTTTGTCTAACCGAGGGCGCCCTGTAAACGCGAGCGCCCTCGCCCCTGCCGAAAATCAGAGCCGCGCCTAAGTGCAGGATCAGTGCACGGCTGGTGAAGGCGCGGAGCATCGGAATGACGCCTCCAAAATAAGAGCCAAACTGACGCACGGGCCTGGAACAACTTTCCGCCAAAACTCGTATACCATTGCAGCGTGGACGTCACTAACCCCACAACGACGGAAGCCGAGGTTCCGAGGGGAATCGCCCGCAAATTCCGTGTCTCGCAAGTTCGACAACAGCTCCGGCGTCAAGGCACCGTTTTCCGCGATCCGGCGCTCGAGGCTCTGGCCGCGTTGCGCGCGCACAAACTGCGTTCTGCGCTGACGCTGCTAGGCGTCACTTTGTCGGTATCGGTTCTCATCCTTGTTGTGTCAATTATCACTGGGGCGAACCTTTACATTCAGAACCGGGTTGCCAATCTCGGATCCAATGTCTTTATTGTGGTTCGCTTTCCCATCATCACTAATCAGCAGGACTTCCTCAAAGCGATGCGCCGCAATAAGAACATGACCTGGGAAGACTATGAGGCCCTGCATGACGGCATGAAGCTGCCTCGGGCCGTTGGCTTGGAGACACGAGTTAACGGCAAGGTTCGTCTGGGAACCCAAGCGCTGGACGACATTAATATCCGCGGCGTGACCGCCAACATTGCCGACATGGATGTCGAGGAACCTGAAACCGGCCGCTATATAACCGATGCCGACAATGACGGGAGAACAGAGGTTACATTCATCGGACAAGATGTGGCCACCAAACTGTTTCCCACGGTCGATCCTATCGGCAAGACGATCTATATCGACGGCAGGGGTTTCCAAGTGGTGGGCGTAGCTAAGGCGATTGGAACGGTCTTCGGACAATCTCAGGACAATTTTGTCTACATCCCAGTGCGGACGTTGCTAAAACGCTACGGCGAACACGGGCAGAGTCTGGATATGGCCATTAATATCCAGGCGCGCGGCGCGGAGTGGATGCGGGAGACCGAGGATGAGGCCCGCACCATGATGCGCGCCCGCCATCACCTCGATCCCAAGGCTGATGACAATTTTGGTATTTTGGCGTCTGACACGATTATGAGCTTGTGGAAGAATCTGACCGGCGCCATTGCCGCGACCATGGTGGGAGTGGTTTCAGTGTTCCTCGTGATCGGCGGCGTCGTGATCATGAATGTGATGCTGGCCAGCGTGACCGAGCGCACCCGCGAGATTGGCGTGCGCAAATCGCTGGGAGCTAGAAGGCGCGACATCATGATGCAGTTCCTGGTGGAGTCCGCGGTGATGTCAGCTGTGGGAGGCGCGACTGGGATTGCCATTGCCTATCTTCTGTCTACGTTGGTGAGGATGCTCACGCCTGTGCCGTCACAGGTGCCGATCGGTGCGGTGATTTTGTCGCTCGGAGTCTCGACCATCGTGGGATTGTTCTTTGGGCTTTATCCTGCGAACCGGGCGTCGAAGCTGGATCCCATCGAGGCTCTGCGGTTTGAGATTTAGCCTGGCTAGAGACGTAGCAAGCCACGTCTCTACAGAGGAAGGTAGAGACGTGGCTTGCAACGTCTTGTTTTAAAGGTTGAACCATGCGGATTGAACTCGGCGAAAGCACGCGCCTGGCGTTTGATTCTCTTCGCCAGCACAAAATGCGCTCCCTGTTGACCGTACTGGGCGTCGTCATCGGAATTATGGCGATCGTCGCCGTAGCCTCCATCATGGTGGGCTTGGACCGGGATATTCGCGGATTTCTTGATCAATACGGCACCGACACACTGTTCGTTTTTCGCTGGGACTTTGGTTTTCGAGGGAACCTCACGGCGGAAGAACGCAACCGAAAGCCGCTCACCTATGAAGACACGATGGCGATTCTGGATGAGTGTCCTGACGTGAAGGATGTGACGGTCGAGGTTTCCCCGCGGCTGGAACCGGGCCAGCCCATCACTGTGGTGCCTGCGCGCTACAAACGGAACGAGGTTTACGGAATTCAATTTACGGGCACGATTCCATCCTACGAATGGGTCTACAACGCCAACCCGGAAAAAGGCCGATTCTTCAGCGAAGCGGAAAACCTCCATCACATGGATGTGGCGGTGATCGGCCACGATCTGGCGACGGGGCTTTTCCACGAGGAAGATCCGCTGGGCAAATCCGTCGAAGTGGGAGGCGCTTTCTACCAGGTCGTCGGCGTGTTGGAAAAACGTAAAGGCCAGTTCTTCAAAGACGAATCGGCGGACAAAGTTGTAGTCGTGCCCTACGGAGCCTACCGCAAACACAATCCCCAAGACGACGAAAACTTTATTGGCGCACAAGCGTACCCCGGAAGAAAGAATCAAGCGGAGGACGAAATCATTGGCCTGATGCGGCGGCGCCGAGGGGTTGGAATTGCTAAGCCGAGTAATTTCGCGATCTCCAGCTCCGAGGGGATCGCGCGCCAATTCCGTCAGATCACCGGAGCGATTGCAATCGCTGTGGTCGTGATCAGTTCCATCGGACTCCTCATCGGCGGAGTTGGCGTGATGAACATCATGCTCATGTCAGTCACCGAACGTACTCGCGAAATTGGAGTGCGCAAAGCCATCGGCGCCCGGCGCCGCGACATCATCAGGCAATTCCTCACCGAAGCTATTACTTTGACGGGCACGGGTGGGATCATTGGCGTCTCACTGGGAATGGGAATCAGCTTGTTGATCAACAAGCTGTTGCCAAGCTTGCCCTCGGCGGTACCGCTATGGTCGGTCATTGCCGCCGTGACGGCTTCGATGAGCGTTGGCCTGTTCTTTGGGATTTATCCTGCGATGAAAGCCTCGCGCCTGGATCCTGTGGAGGCGTTGCGCTACGAGTAAAATGGTGCGTGCGGAGAGATTCTGAGCGAAACAGTGTGCCGGTTTTGAGCACAGATTTCCGCAAATGAGAATCATCCTTTGTTTCACGATCGCTTGCTGCACCGTTAGCTGCCATCGCCCGTTTTCGCATGGTCCAATAATCGACGGCTACGAAGCGGCGGCGTGCATTCCGGTTTCGGCCAATCGCAAAGTGCGAGGCCCTCATACTCGCGAGTAGGAAACCCTCGTAACGCTCAGCGATGCTTCGATGGTGATGGTTCTTGGGTACCAAATGCCGGGTGGCCGGGTCACAGTTCGCTACCTGAGGACGGGTCGCGAATTGGAAGCCGCTAACGCTGGCGATTACGTCTATCCCAGCGATGTGCGTTTCAACCCGCAAACGAATCTTTGTTTGTTAAGGCATCGGGCTTGGCGGGCGGAATTGCCCATGAGACTTGGCTGTTTGAGTACGATCTACATGGCCAGCGTCTCATTGAACGTCGACGTGTTGCATACACCGCGCTGCCCACAGAATGTCCCGAGTCTCGCTGACCGTTCGGTGGCTGATAATGATGGGGAAAAATGGCGATACCCTTACCGCAAAAATCTGAGAGTTCAACAATCCGATACCGCGCGATTCTAATACTGACTGAAAATGGTGCGCCCGGAGAGATTCGAACTCCCGACCTACGGCTGCAGAGGTTGTCAAAACATCATCGCCCTTCCAAGAATTTCGACTATGCCAAGGACTCGGTTGTCCGCTGAAAGTCATTAATGACGCGGCCATGCAAGCGATGGGTTCATACCAGGGGGCGGATGCTTTTTCTCGGACTCGGAATCGTCAACGCTCGTCACCATCATGCCTGATTTACGCTCAAGCAGTGCGCAAATTAACCTGCGACTCACAACATCGGGTTCCGATACTAACACTCGGACCGGGGGGAGAGCCGATGCTCTTATTTCGGTTTCACGTGTCTCGAAAAAAGATCTCACTGGGTTGTCTCGAAGTCAGTTTGGGACGGCCTCAATCAAACTTTGCGGTGCCATCGTCGGGACGATCTTTGTAAGCTTGTAGCCAGAGGCGTCAAGCAGTGTGCGGAATTCAGTTTCGGTGCGTTCTCGTCCTCCGGTCATCACCAGCATATTCAGGTCGAGAAGCTTACTGAAACAATTGACATTGGTATGCGGCACAACCATATCCACCATCAATACCCTGCTATTCTTGGTCATCGCTCTACGGCAATTTCCAAGAATTGTAATGGCACGATAATCGTCCCAATCATGAATCACACCGCACAGAAGGTAAGCGTCTGCTCCTTGTGGAACCGAGGCGAAGAAATCTCCGGTAACGTATGAGCACCTTTTGCCCCATGAGTTGCTGCCGGGCTGTTGTGTTGACTTTTCGATTGTCGACGCTGTGTCGAAAACCGTGCCTCTCATGTCGGGATTGAACTGCAGAATCTTCTCCAGGAGCGTACCCTGGCCTCCTCCGACATCGACGATGGAAGAGATTCCTGCAAAGTCGTAGGCCATCAGGATCGCATAAGCCAGCATGGATGAGAGGTTCGTCATACCCTTGTTGAATGCGTCAGCTGCGCTCGCATTTTGCTGCAAATAGTCGAACAAGCTCGTTCCGAACACTTTGTTAAAGGCCGGAGATCCGGTTTGGACGCTGTCAAGAAGGTTCCCGCACGCCTGGTAGTGAATTTCACCGATCGTGATTACCATCGCCCTAAGCGATGCGGGAGTGTCCGTCCGGAGTCTCTCGGCGAGGCGGGACAGAGCGAAGCGTTCTCTGCCGACGTGCGAAAAGACGCCCACGCTTGCCAAGGCCCGCATCAGACGGAAGAGCGACGATGCGTCTGACTCAGTCGCTGCGGCCAATGTGACACACGTCTGTGGCCCGTCTTTCAGTAAATCGGCGATACCGAGCTTAGCTGCGACGTAGATCGCTTGGGATATCCAATAGCCAGTTGCCATTTGGAACAGTGCAGTAGAAGATGAATGCCATTCTTTCGTGGACGCGACTCTCCCCGGAAATAATCGATCTCGCAGAAGCGGCTTCATCTCAGGCCACAAACCCATCCGCCTCGCCCGATGGAGAGCCTGGAGAAGTAGCCAGAGAGGCAATCGGCGACCTACCATCTGAGGAGCGCTACCTCCGCGGCCATACCTGGTCCTAATGCGACCATTACCCCGAAGTCGCCCGCTCGCGGATCGCCGTTGCGAACGACTTCTTCCAGGACAAACATGACTGTGGGCGACGACATATTTCCGTAGTTTCGCAATACGGTTCTGGAGAAACGCAACTGGGTATCGGTCATGCCGAAATGTTTTTGCACGTTGTCGATCACCTTGCGTCCGCCCGGATGGACAACCCAAAAGCGAATCCGAGACCGGGAGAGTCCGTGCCTCTGCAGCAACGGCTGTAGTGCGGCTTCGATCATTGGACCAGCCAGGTGTTGAATCGACGCGCCCAGCACGATTCGCAGCTTGCCATCGCGATGTTGAAGTCCAACTTCTTCGATCTGCTCCGTATCGATGAAAGTTTCGAAGTCGATAATTTGAGGATATTTGCGATCGGCTTGCTGTCCGGCCGCAAGCAGAAAGGCTGCGGCGCCGTCAGCGCAAATCGCATTACCCACCACCGTTTCGAGAGTCTTATCGACGTAATAGCAAGCAGAGCAGATCTCGACTGCTAGCATTAATGCTTGGCGGTCCGGATTCGCACGAACAAAATCAACCGCCCGCTGCAAAGTCGGAAGGGCCCCCGCACAACCGAGTCCGATGATGGACGCCCTTTTCACGCTGTTACTAAACCCCATATGCGCAATCAAGCGGCTGCCCACATCGGGACACACGTAGCCTGTGCAGCTGCACACTGCCAGGAAGCCTACATCCTGCACCGTGGTTCGGGCTGAATTCACGCAGTTGAGAATCGCGCGGCAACCCGTTCTGATGGCGCCGCGCAAATAGCGCTGATTCAGTTGGTCAGAGCTCTCATCTCGATTTGGTGGGCCTTCCAGATAAAAATGGCGATAATCGATATCGCTATTCAGAAATATCTTCCGAATGCGCTCGCCCTGGTAGCCCGCCGCATGAAAGGTTTGCTCCTGGGTGAGCCTAACCGGCGGGTTCGCTGTTCCGATACTGAGAATGCGAGGATGGTTCACTAATTCCCAACCAATTCTTGAGCGATCTCAGTCTTGTCGTCCTGACGCGCAGCATCGATCTCGGCGCCGAGCTGAGACTTTATGCCGCGGGTCGCTTTCTCAAGTTCCGCTTTAGCCCGGGCCACATGCCGCAACATGGTGTGCAGCCGCTTTGGCCCCAATACCACGAGTCCGAGCATAAACACGAACAGGATTTCCGTTCCAAAACCCACGATTCACCCCTTGGTTGTGGCTTGGTCGCTGGTAATGGTGGTTGTATTGACCGGCTTCTCTTCCTCAGCTTTCATGGCTGACTTGAAGCCGCGGATGCCTTCTCCGATTCCTTTGCCCAGCTCAGGAAGTTTCTTGGGCCCGAACACTAGCAGGGCAATTCCGAAAATCACCAGTAGATGCATCGGTTGAAACAATCCTTCAAACATACGGCCTCCTTAGATCGAGTGAAAAACAGATCGAGTGAAAAAATCTCCACACCATGCCTTCAAAAAATGCGGGCACTGCAACCGGTCACAGATACAGCACCCGCCCAGACAGCAGGGGAGAGAGCTTGAAACAAATCAAAAGCCCCGTCGAACCGAATCAGCCTCAACAGCCAGCCGGTTCACCAGGGTGAAGAACGACTGCGACTGACCATGGAACAACAGGTCAGCCGTGAAAGATTTGATAGTGGCGACTGCTCCTCCGTTCTCTGTCGACGTAGGCCGGATCACGGAACACTGCGGCAGACTCTTGCTGATAAACTCGCACGGCTCAGGCAGGATCAGGTTGGTCTGGTCGAGCTCTGAGTGGCGGGCATTGAGATCCGGGAACGTCAGACCGGTTTCCGGATCAGTCACCCCGGCCAAAGGCTGAGAAACCGCATTGCCGGCCTTGTCATGCCAGAGTCCGAAGTGGTCGATTTCGACTCCGCCAATGCTGATCAGGATTCGCAGGACTTCAGCATCGGTTGCCTTCAAGGCCAGCGTGGGATATAGGCTCGCCCCACCCTGTTCGATGTAGGCAAAGTGAAACCCCGCCGTGTTCGCGATCGCCTGCATGCGAGCCTCTTGCGGGGTCGCGGGCGGAACTGGTTGAGGCTGGTTGGGAGGAGTGTCGGTATCGTTCAAAGGAATGGCTGGTTCATTCTTGATAACAAACGGTCCTTTGAAGTGGGTGCCGAAATCGGGGTTCTGTGAGCTGCGATAACGCGTGTACCAACTCAGGTCAACGTTGAGATTCATCAGGTTGGTCAGCCTTCCGATGTTCTTTGCGCCAGTCGCTTGACTGCTGGGCAAGGTGCGGAACACGTCGAGATCAACCGGCTCCACTCCCTTGGAGATCAGGTAGGCATTCAGGAAGTCCGCGTGGCTTATTTCATCGTCGGTGTTATCCGCGATGTATTGCGCCATATCGCCATCAAGGTTGCTGAGCGCGGCTATGTAAGCCGGATTGCCCCCTTGGACTCCTCCCAGTTCGTTGTACTGTTGCCACAAATCAGCCTCTATGAGTTCAACCGCCGCGGCGAACCGGAGTAGCGCAGCATCGCCATTGGAAAGCTTGCCTGCGCTGCGCGTGGTCTGCGCCTTGCCCTCCGTCGCCAATAAAACGCCGGCCGACAAGGTTGCACCGGCGATCCCCAGGCCCTTGAGAAATGAACGTCGCTTGACCACGCCTTGCCAGTGACGTTGAGCATTTTCTCCCGTCGAAGAAGGGCTTGCTTCAGATGAGCTTGCCTCGGACACCATCGTAGATTGAGAATTCTCTTCTTTCATGCTTTACTCCAATTCCTTTCAGTTATGATTGTGTTCCAGCAATGTGTGAAACTCCGCTAGTCGAGCAATATTCCGCAATTCCAAAATATTTGTACCGACAACAATCTTTTGACATTCCGCACCGCGCGGTTGGTTGAACGTCCAAAGATTGAACACAAGGGCGCTCATACGATCGTGAGCACAGAGCCGGTGACGGGATTTCCAGGAATCGAGTCTTAACTGGAGAGAGCTTGTAAATTTTATTGTTAGATAATTGTCACGTTGCCCGGCTAGGGCGACTACTCGCTTGAGCTAGACGGCACCCGTCCTGCGCTCGCGTGCTGAATTCACCAGCCAAGCCACTACAATGCTGATGGCGTAGAGTGCAACCATTGGCGCAGCAAAAAGGCACATGTTCAAGATGTCGGTGGTCGGCGTGACAATTGCCGCGACAACGAAAATTACGAGTATGGAGTACCGCAAATTCCGCCACATCCAGCGAGCCGTAATCACGCGCATCAAAGCGAGAAAAAACACGAGAACTGGCATTTCGAAAATCAGTCCGAGACCAATGATGATCGTTAGAAAGAGTTTCGTGTATTCCCCAATCGTAATCATCGGCTGGAAGCGCAGGCTGTAACCGATTAAGAAATCCAGCGATGCCGGGTAGACCATTCTGTAACCAAAAAAGCCCCCGCCTATGAACAAGCCGACTGTGCTGAGCAAGAATGGTAAAACATAACGCTTTTCCCTCCGATACAATCCGGGAGCGATGAACAACCACAACTGATAGAACACGAATGGAGAGGCCGCGAATAATCCGGCAACAAACCCAACCTCCAAATAGAGGTTGAAGGGCTCAGTCGGGTTTAAATACACCAACCCTCCGCTGAACCCATGGTGGCGCAGCGCCTGAATAATGGGTTGCTGCATTAAACCGAAAATACGGTCAGCGAAAGACCAGCACGAGAGAAAACCGGCAAGTACCCCAAGGATTGAAAAGATAATTCGTTTTCTCAACTCCTCCAAGTGAGCCAGGAGCGGCATGGTGTCCATGGATTGTGCGAGCGGAAAGACAGCTGTGTCAGCCATGCTTACCAACCGTCCCTCGGGACCGTGGAATCCCGGTACGCAGTCTCGATCCTCTGCCAATCCTTCAAGTTTGCGTTATTGATTAGATCGAGCGAGGACTGCTCTCGGAGCGGCGAGATTTCATCGGCGTATGCAAAACAGAACGCTATAACGAGCATTGCAGCCAGCCCAATGAGTCCGTACATGGTTAGTTCAAGCATTCTGACCTCTCTTTGCATCTTCTTGCGCTCTCTCGGTCAACCCGAACCGACATGTGTCCAGAATCGCCTATGGCCCAGCACTACCGGAATGGTGCCACATACCATGCGCAGTACGTTCCCACTCCACTGATCAGAACAATCGCCCAAAGCGCGAGCTCGGTGCGCATCCACCACTTCCAATGTTTGAAGCGCAGCCATTGTGGAAGGACGTTCGTGCCGGCCACCATGACGATATAGAGTCCCAGAAGCTCAGCCGTTATTCCCAGAACCGCGTGTATTGTCGCCGCCTCGTAATACCACTTATGAAAAACCTTTGATAGCGCGGGCTTCACCTGTTGCTGAAATGACGGCCACATCACCAGTCCGATCATCAACAAGTTCAAGACAAGTACCGCCGTCTGGCAAATACCGTGAGCCTTGTAGCGTTTGTGCCTCGCGAGAATCGCGCCTAAAGCGAGTGCAACTCCCATAATGAGTTGCACGACGAGGTTGAGATCTGCCCCGAAAGTGGCGCCGGTACCGAGAAAGCCTTTCATTGGAAATAAAGACAAGCGCTAATCGTTTGCTCCGCCCACCGATTTCTGATCTCAATAGCCGGCAAACTCTTCTGTCCGAATATCGTCTTCATCTACGCCTGCCTCATTAAGCGTTCGGCGTGTTGCTGCGACCATCGTTGGCGGCCCCGCTATGTAATAGATCGGACCTCGCACAATTCCTACTTGTGTGACCAGCATTTCCGCGCTTATGTGTCCGGTCTCCCCCTTCCAACCTCGATAATTCTTATCGGTACGCGTGAGGGTTGGAACAAAGCGAAACCTTGGATTTGCACGCTCTAGCTTCCAGAGCGGATCCATGAACGCGGCGTCCTCCAGGTAGCGGTTCGCATAGAACAGAACAATAGGATGACGAAGCTTCTCCCCTGTTGCGTAAAAGAGCATGCTCAAGAATGGAGCGATCCCGATGCCGCCGGCGAGGAAGACAACTGGCCTGGCTGTGTTGTTATGGAGGCTAAAAGAGCCCATTGGTCCTTCAATCTTCACACCACTACCGATCGGCAGGATGGACAAAGCCTGCTTGAAAACTGTATTTCGCATGCGAGTCGTGACTAGAAGGTCTTTGTCGAACGGAGAACTTGCGATGGAGAAGGTGTGCGTGAGTCCGCTTGGCGACCCATTCTGAGAATCCGATATAGTCAGGTCAATATACTGTCCAGCCTTGTACACAAAGTCATGTGGCTTTTCAAATTGAAAAGCCATTGTGCCTTCGGCAACGTCTGTTCGACCTAGTAGCGTGCTTTGATAAGCCCTCATCATCCGTCCTTGTAGTGCTTTTTGTTCCATTCGCCCAGAGTCTCTATTGGTCTCGACTGGCACAGTAGGAATCAGCCTCGTCTTCTTTAACCGGGGCGGTCGTGGTTTATTCCGCTTGTCACGCTCAAACGGGTGGAATTAACTCCATGTTGCTACGCCGGTCTCAAGCAACAATGGTCGGCGATGCAGATCATTGGCATATGCACGTGGATTTACCGGGAACACGTCGAGAGTTTAGGCCTCTGGGCGAAGGGCGCACCGGAGGCCTTTTGCTGGCCCTGTCCGTGCTGGGGTTACCTGCTTTTATTCGACCGCGGTTCTCCCGCGAATCAGGTAGCGTTTAGTTGTCCGCAACCAAACGATGAAAATGTGGGGCTGCTTGTACCGGGCGTTTACAAAAGGGTGACTCTACTTGCGCAGATTCCGCTGACTTGCTGAAGTATTTGTTAAGCCGTTCGCGAAGCTGCAACCGAGCCCGCCAAAGCCGCGACTTCACAGCGGATTGACTCAGGTTCAGAACCTCTGCCGTCTGAATGGTCGAAAGACCTTCGATATCTTGCAGCACGAAGACCGTTCGCAAAATCGGACTCAGCTCTTCTATGGTCTTGATTAGGATGTTTCGTAGTTCCGACACGCTGTAAAGTTCTTCGGCATTGGGAGCCCAATCGATGACCTCCCGTGGAAGCGTGTCCTCATCTGTCCCAAAATCCTCATCCAGGGACACCTCTCTTGTTCTGCGTTGCTTTCGCAGCTTCATTAGAGATTGGTTCAGAGTGATGCGAATCAGCCACGTCGAGAATCGGGAATCTCCTCGGAAGTCGCCCAGGTGTTGATAAGCTTTCAAAAAAGCTTCCTGAACCGCGTCTTGGGAATCTTCCCGGTTATGAGTGACGCTTTGAGCGATTCGGAAAAGTTTGCGATCGTATCGCTTTACCAGTTGCTCGAAAGCGGCAACATCCCCATTCTTGCTAGCCTGGACAAGTGTTAAGTCATCATTTGTCTCTGCTCGCACTCCGGATTGTGCCGGCTCTGCAGTCATAATGGCTCAAGGTACTTTGGAGAAGCAGTTCTGTGGAAGCAAGTAATGTTTCTGGAGACGTGAAGCCGTTCCCGTGCCATCTACGAGTCCGTGTTTCACTGCACTACGACCTTGCCGGTCATCCTCGGGTGAATCGTGCAGTAGTAGGGATATGTTCCTGCCTTGGTAAACGTGTAGGAGAATTTGTCATCGGTATCCAGCACTTTCGACTTGAACACACCATCCGTGCTGACCGACGTATGAGGTATGTCATCACTGTTTGTCCAGGTAACAGTCGTTCCAACCGGTACCGTGAGCGTCGGCGGCCCAAAAACGAAATTATCGATTTTCACCGCCGCGACAGCCGCGGATGAGTGGTCATTCGCCCTGACGCTGGGTGATCCCGCTAGCAGCAGGAGCATCGCGATCATCACGGGCGCGGTCAAACTTGCAACCCACACATTTTTCCTGTTCATTGTTCTGTTCCTTTTCTAGATGTGATGTTCTTGCTTGATGTTCTTCGTTCAGACCGAGCCCTCGGAATTTACTAAGGGCTGAGTCAACTACCTCCAAACGCCGCCTCCATTGCCCGAAGCCGACGAGCCCGAAATTCCGAGCGGTGAATCGACGATTGCGAGGCTGCCACCACTGACCACGTAGTTCACGTCGGTGATGCCCAGCACCTGTTGCAACTGCTCGGCTGGAACTTTCATCGGTCCGGCTGAGGGCGCTGTTCCCGGCGCAGGTTGAGGGAACGCAGTCGACATCGCTGTGTGAAACGAAACCCGGCCTTCGATCTTCTGCATGATCTGGTGAATGTGGCCGTTCAACACAGTCACAGAGCCGAAGCGTTTGACGTAAGACAAGGCTTGTTCGCTGTCATCGGTTCCCCAACCCCAATCGGGATAGATCGTCCACAGCGGAATGTGCGCGTAGAGCACAATCGGAGTGCTGGCGGAGCGGCCATTGAGATCGTCTTCGAGCCATTCCAGTTGTTCGTGACCGAGCGATCCCATGCCCCCAGCTTTCAAATTCGCAACGTTCACCAGGCCAACGAAGTGCACACCCTTGTGATCAAAACTGGACCACCCAGAGCCCTTTGTACCTTTTCCGTAGCGCTGGAGAAATTGCTCGCCGTTGTCACTGAGCATGTCATGCTCACCCGGTACAAAGTAGATCTGTTTGGCGGACGCTCCTTTTAATACTTGATCCAAGGTGTCGAACTCACTCGGTTTCGAGAGCTGACTCAGATCACCGGTATGAATGATGAAATCCGGTGAGTGAGGCATGGCATTGATCTTGTTGATCGCCGTCTGCAGAGTAGCGGTGACATCCGGATTTGCCGGTTTGTTAAACCCGATGTGGCTGTCACTTATCTGGACAAAGCTGAAGTCCGCGCCTTTGGCGGCGTCTTTTTTGCTGTCTTTGGCGAAAGCCCGCGATACCGGAATCCCGCCACTCATGGTCCAGACCAGGCCCGTGCCTGCCCACGCCATACACTTCAGGAATCCGCGGCGATCAACGCCATCGTTGTTGAAGTCTTGCAACTTCTGATCGATAAAATCTTGTTTCTTGTCCGGCATTTCTCCTCCGTGGTTTGTAACTTTCTGAGGTAATAACTGAGGCAGGTTGTTTTTATTCCCGTCTAAATTTGAAGACAGCGGAAGAGACCTTCTCGACGTAGTGCTGCAAAAAATCGACGCGGCTGGCCCGCGCCCGCCGCGTCTCGTTAGCCAAGAACTGGACCGTGATCACTCCTCTTTCGTGGTATGAAGCGTGAGCGTCTCGATGCCGTGGTTGTTCTGAAATTGAGCCTCGCCTCCGAAAATCCAGACGTTGCCTGCTGACGGGGTTACTCCAGCGAACAAAAAATCATCCAGGAAATTGCCCTTGGTGGGATTGGGACTGGGGACAATTTTCCAGCTAGTCCCGTTTCAGTGCAAGAGCAGGGTCATCTGGTGCCCTGATCCGCCGGTGGCTACCTCTCTGAAAGCGATATCGCCGTTCTTCTCCACGGCGAATCTGTTTTTGTTCTTGATTTGGTTGCAGTACACACTCGTGTTCGAGATCACTGCACGAGACCAAACATCGCGCATAACTAAAAAGTGGCGAGTTTGTTTCTCACCAGGAACTTCGCCGCCTCAGTCTAGCCAGGTAGGTTTACGCCGCTGAGAAAGCCGCCCAGATGCCTGGTTAAGGCAATGATGCCGACTGCCAGAACTTCAAGCGGAAGTCGGTAGCGTGGCAGAACTAATGTCCTGCGTCGCGCGCGAAAATGTAACCACCAGACAAACCAGATCATCACGGTCGAGATACAGGCGAGCACCAGGTGTATTAGCAGGATGCCTTTTAGTTTCTGTCCCTCAAGTTGGAATTGCCACGCGAGAATTCCCGTGGCAAGAACTGGCAGCGTTGACATCGTTGCCCCTACCAGGTTGTAATAGGCCGCGTCCGCCAAGCCACGGCGATCTGTCCATTGCGAGATAAGGTCGAATACGACCGCCGAAATAAATAGTGCGATCGGAAAATGAATGAGCACGACGTGTTGTGCGTGCTTAGCGAGAACTGCAGCCTTCAAATCGAAAGGATTTACCATTAGATGTACCTTTTTTAAACTTGCGGATTTTGCGTGATGGAGCATGTCTACCTCTGCCGGATCGCTCCTCGCGCAATGCCTTACCCTCCATAGCTGTTCGAACTGTTAGTCTGCTCCGAATCGCGATCCGTATTTGAAACGACCCATAGTCCCTCCCCATTCAGGACATAGATAAAACTCCGCTCGTCCTGAAGCCACTTGACCACTCCCGAGAACTTTTGCACGATTCGAGGAGCAGACGGGTTCGACAGATCCCAAAGTACAAGGTCATCATTGGAGGCACCACGCGTGGGAAGAACTCTGTTTTCCTCGACAATCGCCAGATCACCGGTTACGTTCATCCGGCTCGGCACAGCCGGGTTCGGCCAGGGAGTTACACCGACCGACTTAGGTTGAGCCGGATCGCTGACATCGATGATCGAGATACCTTGATTCTTTGCGTGTTGCACATAAACGTAGTACTTATTGTTCACTCGCCTCTGCATCACCATGTCGACTGCCGAGAGTTCACCAAAAGGAATGTGAGCAATTACGCGGCTCTCAGTGCGAGACCCATTGGGCTTACGCTCTTTCGCCGATGCGCTGTTGATCTTCGACCCCAGCAGAATAATAAGAACTGCCGAGCTGACTGCTACGAACCTGCTTGCACCGATATTGTTCATGTCCGTCTCCTGCGAAATTAGTCTCACCGGATGTAACGGAAGTTCTCACCTTTTTATTCCCTTTGCGGCAAATAGTATGTGATCGGCATGAGAACTAATTCGCGGCACAGCGGAATATAGCGACCGCACATCAGTTCTAATTTAGTGGTCGATGATTAGGATTCCAATGACAGGTTTAGTCAAAGCGGTCGCCAATATCGTTTTGTTCATTCTTGCGCCGGTCGTTGTGGTGTGGGTACAAGGCAGACTATCTATGGCTATTGAGACTATAGGGAAAGTTCCAATGGAGAAAAATGATGCCGAGGCGGCCTATCTCTAGGCAGGAAATCATGAGCAGGTAATGCCTAACCTCAGCCGCTCCTGCCTAACTCAGGCCACAGCCGAACGCGAATGACCAACGGGGTCATCGCGGTTTCGGTTGCCCTCGTGCGCGAAATACCGAGCCAGTGATTTATTTCCCGAAATTATTCTTTTTTGAAGGAATACAGCGACGCCTCCGCAGTTATACCCATTGGACGTGTCAACTGCGAATCTCCAACTCGACTCGTTTGAAGAACTGGCCATGCCGCTCTTCGACCAGTTGTACAACTTCGCGCACTGGCTCACACGTAATCGCGAAGAGGCCGAAGACCTGGTCCAGGAAACTTATGCTAAGGCCTTGAAAGGATTCGGGTCTTTCCAGCTAGGAACTAATTTTCGCGCGTGGATGTATCGCATCCTGCGCAATACTTTCCTGACCTCTCGCACGGGACTCAAAGTGACGATGACCGTTCCTATCGATCCCGAGGAGGACGGAGCTGACCTGGCAGTTGAGCGCGACACGCCGGAGACCTACCTACTTGAGCAGTTAAACCGTGAACTGCTGCACAGCGCGATGGATGAGCTTCCCGTGCATTCTCGGGAGATCCTCCTTCTATGTGAGGTGGAGGAGATGTCGTATCAGGAGATTGCGGAAACGCTGTCGGTTCCTATAGGAACGGTGATGTCACGTTTGTCGCGTGCACGGAAAACATTGTCCGAGCGGCTGCGCCCGCAGATGCAACGCGGAGCTGTGACGACGATTACAAAGGGGACGAATTATGGTTTGTGAGTCTTGGAAGGCAAAGCTCGATACGTATATTGATAACGAGCTTCCGCAGGCGGAGATGTACATGGTCGATCGCCATGTCCGCAGCTGCCATTCTTGCTCGACGGGTACCCTCGCGCGCGTACAGATGAAGCGCACCATTCAACTTGCTGGAAGACGTTTCACTCCGAGCACTCAGTTCCGCAAGCGTGTGCAACTGTCCATCGCGCCCAAACCGCAACGAAATCTGGGCCGAGTATGGATGTTCGCTGCGGCCGCAGCCTTCATTCTTGTGATCGCTGCCTTGACTTCGACTTATGTGGAAACTCGGAGGGCCGGAGGTCAGGTTTTCAGTGAGATTGCAGACTTGCACGTGGCGACGCTCGCCAGTTCAACGCCGGTGGATGTGATCTCCACCGACCGGCACACAGTGAAACCCTGGTTCCAGGGAAAGATCCCCTTCGCGTTCAATTTGCCGGAGCTCCAGAACTCCGAGTTTTCTTTGCTTGGCGGCCGGATGACCTATCTTGAACAAACGCCGGGCGCACATCTTATCTATGATGTGCGCAAGCACCATATTTCCGTGTTCGTGTTCCAGGAACGATCCTTGGCAGCGAGGTTGGACGAGAATTCTCTCTCTCCCAAGGAACTGCCATTCAACATGGAAACGTGGAGTCAAGGCGGCCTTCGCTATTTCGTGATCGGCGACACGAGCGCCGCCGACATCGATCATCTTGCGAAATTGTTCAAAACCGCCGGTTCGTAGATTCAACAGGGTCGATAGACGAAAACGTTGAGTTTTTCGTGAACCTTCCTCGTCGTGCCCCACTGTTATCCCGGTCACGCCAGTGAGCCTTCTTGAGAGACAACCTAGAACACCGCCAGGACACAACTAAAGATACTTTTTCCACAGAATATTTCCTCCGGCTGCAAGTTACTGCGTTAGGAGCCCAAATTTCAGCATCGTGCGGCACTGCCGCGGCATTGCTGACCCCTTCACTACACCCTGCAGGGTGTCATAACAAATACCTTTGGAGGAATGCCATTCCATGATCCGTAAAAACGTCCTTCTCGCCGTGTGTAGCTCCGGCGTGATTGGTCTTGGCCTTGTTGGTCTCGCGCAACAGTCTGCACAGAATCCTCAGCCGCCCAAAATAACCGAGGCGCCTGCTGGTTTTAAAACACCCACACTATCCAAGCATCCCGGCTCAAAGAGTGTCAGTAATGGCATTCCCGAGCCGCCGCATGACACATTTGCTCTCGACCAGGCAAACTTCGAGTCCCGGGAAGGAAATGATAGTGGCCTCGGTCCCGTCTACAACGCCACCATTTGCGTTGATTGTCATCAGGGCCCCGTCACCGGCAGTCCCAGCCAGATTACCGAGATTCGTGCCGGGCACCTGGATACAAACGGAAATTTCGTAAACCCGACTATTTTCATCAATCACGGCAAGGACACAATTACCGGCCGCTCCCTTATTAACGACCGTGCCACTTGCGCTCGGGCGGAGGAACATCTGCCGGCCACCGAAAACATCCGCGCGCTACGGGCGGTGCTGAATACGTTGGGAGATGGTTTTGTCGAGGCCATTGACGATCAAACTTTGATCAACATCGCCGCTGAGCAACCGAAACTGAGCAACGGCAAAATTGTGGGCGAGACGGTCGAAGTTCCTATCCTCGAAGCTCCATCAGCAACTCGCATCGGTCGCTTCGGCTGGAAGGATCAACACGGTAGCCTGCTCTCCTTCTCAGCGGATGCTTATCTCAACGAGGTCGGCATTTCCAACCGCCTCAAACCCACAGATACGACGACCGTCTGCAAGACCACGAAAGATCCCGAGGATCAAGCAGACAACACCGGCCTGTTCGGGATTGACCACTTTGCCCAATTCATTCGCGGAACGCTTGTGCCGCCACGCGACCCAGAGCTGGTCCACCAGCCCGACGTCAAGGCTGGAGAAGCGCTATTCGCCAAAATTGAATGCAGCATCTGCCACGTGTCCAAGATCGTTACGGCTCCGCCGGGAACCGTTATTAACGGCGGAGCTTTCACTGTTCCCGACGCTCTGGGCAACAAGATCATCCATCCGTTCAGCGACTTCCTGCTTCACGATATCGGCACCGGTGACGGCATCGTGCAAGGAGGACCGCAGGATACGCAACACAAGCTGCGAACCGCAGCGCTTTGGGGAGTGCGCACCAAGACCCGCTTCATGCACGACTTGAAGTCAGAATCCTTCGAGTCAGCGATCCTCCGCCATCAAGGCGAAGCATCCGACTCGATTGCGCAATTCAAGCAGTTGAATCCTGAGGAGCGGAGTGAGTTGTTGAAGTTCCTAAGTTCTCTCTAGATCTGAGTCTTTCCGGGGCAGGCATTTGGAACACGAGCTTGCCCCATTTTCTGCGCCTAAACGAGAGGCGAAGAGGGCTAATTCTTGTCGACGGTGAATAAGCTGTTTCGTGCAGGTAGCGAGAACACGACCAGGTTCGCATCACAGCGCAGTTGATCGAGGCCTCGACGGACCAGCATTTATGGTCTTAGAGTTATGAGGGTGAGTTCCGCGATACCTTAACTCTGCAAAGCAGAGTGGCCGGCGTCATTGCAGATCAAATTCGAATCAATTTGACGCCGCAGGAACAGGCTGCGCTGAAAAGCGTAAAGGTGGTTAATCCGCAAGCGTACGAGTCTTACCTTAAGGGGCGTTACTTCTGGAATAATCGAACGGTTGGCTGCCGTGTGCATTGGGACAGGAATACAGACTTTGGTCACCGCCAGTGAAGGGCTTCACAAAGATCAGAACAGGCGGTGTTACTGCATCGAGCGGTCATGCTGAGGCTTCGACGCCAGGTGGGAGAGGGTTTCATTCTCTGCTGCTGGGCATCTTCCCCGGTCTGCTGGTCATCTACATCTGCGGATCGGCCGACAGTGAACATGAGCAGCCACGAATCCGAGCAGGTATGGAAAACTCCAAATTGATCACGTCCGTCCTTGCTTTTATGGCGGCAATCATAGTCGCTGCTACTGCCGCCGACACGCCACCACTAACCTTCAAGTTCACTACAACCAACGTGAGGGGAGCGATACAAACCACTCCTGCCGGGGTCAACAATGCGGGCGTGTCGGTCGGGCAATACGAAGACAGGAGCAAGGTCTTCCACGGTTATCTTCGCAATGGCAAAAAACTGACCACACTTGATGACCCCAAGGGCTCCAACACCGTCTGCGCCAATCTCAATCCCAATGGCGAGATTTCGATTGTCGGTGCCTATATCAATTCCAAGGGCAACTCAGAGGGATTTCTGCATAAAGAGGGAAAATTCACAGACATCCCCGGTCCTGCGGGTGCAACGGCCTCTGCCGCCTATGGGATAAACGACAGCGGGGCAATCGTCGGCTTCTACACAGATTCGAGCGGAGCCACGCATGGATTTCTATTAGGGGGCAAGACATACACGACTCTGGACGTGCCCGGCGCTTCGAGTACTGTGGCCCTGGGGATCAACAACGGGGGCAGCATCGTTTTGTTTTGGGTGAATTCGAAAGGCGCGATTGAATCGTCGATTTACAATGGCAAAACCTACAAGACAATTAACGTCCCCGGTGCTGCAAGTTCGTTTGCCGAGAACATCAACAGTGCGGGAGACGTTGTTTATGGCTGGTTGGATTCCAGCAACGTGAGCCACGGTGCACTGCTGCATGCGGGGAAATATTACAAGTTCAACTTCCCCAAGAGCGCACAAACCTACGGCGGTGGAATCAACGACCATAACGTCATCGTCGGAGGGTACCAAACCAAGAGCAGGGGGCGGTTCTCGGGATTCACCGCGACCTTCAAGTGAAGTTTCGAGGCGCTAACGTAATTCCAGTCTTTGCCCATCCCTTAGACTCAGCAGACCATCCTTGATTCGTTTGGAGGGCACCAATGTCGCCGCGCACGCTTTTTCTTAGCAGGCTGATCGGGCTGTACTGCATTCTCGTCACGCTATCCATGATCACCCGCAGACAAGCCACTCTGGAATCGATAACAGCACTCCTTCACGACCCAGCAATGATGTTCGTCCTCGGTGCAATTACGCTGGCAGCCGGGCTCGCGATGGTTCTCGCGCACAATCTCTGGTCGGGTGGTCCGCTGGTGATGATCGTTACCCTCGTCGGATGGGTGACGCTGGTCAAGAGCCTACTGTTTTTATTCCTGCCGCATGAGATGGAAGCGAGTTTTTTCCTTGAGCAGCTTCACTACCAAGAGCTTTTCTACGTGTACGGGACTTTGTCGCTCGTTCTCGGCATCTACCTGACTTACAGTGGATTTAAGTCGAGGTCGCATTAGTCAGCACGCTGCAAGGCTCCGAAGTGGTACCGTGTTTAACGTGCGAGACCTAAAACACCGAATTGCTCTTGTTACTGGAGGGAGTCGCGGCATCGGTGCCGGAATTGCATTGGCTCTGGCTCGGGCTGGTGCAGATGTCGCAGTGAACTACCGCCAGAACGCCGATGCGGCTGCCGCTGTATGCGCAGAGATTTCTGGCCTCGGACGGAAGGCGTTGGCGGTTCGGGCCGATGTATCGGTAGCTGCGAAGGTCAAGCGGATGCTCGCCGAGGTTGAGACTCGACTGGGCGCTGTCGATATTGTCGTCAACAACGCGGGTATCGCTCATCCCCGCAAGTTGGAGGAGATTACAGAAGCGGAGTGGGACGAAGTGCTCACCGTCAATCTAAAGTCGGTGTTCTTGGTAACGCAGGCGGTGGGCGGTATGCGACAAAGAAAGTGGGGACGGATCATCAACCTGTCTTCAGTCGCTGCACAGACGGGTGGAGCAGTGGGGGCACACTACGCCGCGTCCAAGGCGGGAATCATAGGGCTGACGCACTCCTGCGCTTCATCGCTTATTCGAGACGGTATCACCGTGAATGCCATTGCCCCCGCTCTGATTGAGACCGATATGGTGACCAGCAACCCCAACGCGAACCCGAATCTTATTCCGATGGGGCACTTTGGCTCAGTGGGGGATGTTGCATCTGTCGCGGTGATGCTGGCGATGAATGACTACATGACTGGGCAGACGATTTCGGTCAATGGCGGCTGGTATATGAGCTAGTCCCACCAACTCTGCCCAACGGTCGGCGTTCCGTTCTTGGCATAGAGTCAACAGTGAGTGTCTCTTCCGGATGCGAGTGCTGGCATGACGGTCACGAACCTTGTCTTCGCGCTGTTCTCCATCTTCGGCTAAAGTATTAGCCGATGAAGTTGATCGTCTTCGCCACGTTCTTACTCCTCACGATGGGTGCTGCCGCCCAAGATACAGGTGAGTTCGACACCAAAGCGGCTCAGCGGTTTGCGAATCTTGCGCTCGCGTGCATCCACAAGGAATATCCGAACCACATTAGCCATACCTTGAACAGCGATGCGGATGCGGCACCGCCGCGAAAACTGACGCCCGCATTCTATGGGTGCTACGACTGGCATTCCTCTGTGCATGGGCATTGGCTGCTGGTTCGTCTAATCAGGACTTTTCCCGATGCCGGCTTCGCGTCCTCCGCACGCGAAACCCTGCGGCAAAGCCTCACCGCAGAGAACATCGCACAAGAAGCGGCGTACTTGCGGGCCGAGGGACGAGCCACCTTCGAGCGTCCTTATGGGCTGGCATGGCTGCTTCAGCTTATTGCGGAACTGCGCGAATGGGACGACCCTCAGGCACGCGAGATGAGTGCGAACCTGCGTCCGCTGGAGGAGTCCGCACGGGGACGTTTGGAGGACTGGCTCCCCAAGCTCTCTCATCCCGTGCGGATCGGCGAGCATGACCAAACAGCTTTTGCCCTTGGATTAGTTCTGGATTATGCACGCGCCACGGGAGGTGAGAAGTTCACAGACCTGCTGGTGTCGAAAGCCCGGCAATTTTACCTCGCGGACAAAGATTGTCCGCTGGCGTATGAGCCTTCAGGTGAGGATTTCCTTTCACCTTGCCTTGGGGAAGCGGACCTTATGAGGCGTGTCCTGCCGAGCGATGAGTTCGCTCGCTGGCTCCGATCTTTTCTGCCTCAGATTTCGCTCCCGAAAAATGGCGCTTGGTTGCAGCCAGTGGTGTCGCCCGATCCCAGCGACCCCAAGCTGGCGCATTTTGGACGGGCTGAATCTCAGCCGAGCATGGATGCTGGAAGGCATCGTTGCGGGCCTGCCCAAAGGGGACAAACGCTTGCCCACGATCAGGGCGGCTGCCGAGGAGCACAAGCGTGCGGGACTGGCAGCCGTGACGGGCAAGCATTATGAGGGCGGTCACTGGTTGGGGAGCTTTGCGGTCTATCTCGTCACCAAAAGAGGCATTCCCCAGAAGTAGCGGAAGCATTAAGCCGGAGCCTTACAGAAGTTCGCCTGGTGGCAGTGGCCATGAAAAATGGTGCGCCCGGAGAGATTCGAACTCCCGACCTACAGCTCCGGAGGCTGCCGCTCTATCCAGCTGAGCTACGGGCGCGCGCCAGTGTTTCCAGTGTACATGCGGAGCTTTACCCTATCAATTGGTGGATCGAAACTCGGCGTCAGGCTGCGGGTGGCAATCGCTACGCCATGACACCGTACTGAATATTCCGACTTGCAACTGACGACCAGTTAGTAGCGATTCCGCCCACCACCGCCGCCGTGTCCGCCGCGGCCGCCACGATCTCGACCGCCGCCTCCTCCACTCCCCGCACGCTCGACCTTCGGACGTGCTTCATTCACATTCAACGTGCGCCCGCCAATCTGAGAGCCGTTCAGCGCCGCAATGGCTTTCTCTCCGTCTTCCGCACTTGTCATCTCGACGAAGCCGAAGCCGCGAGAGCGCCCGGTATCCCGGTCAGTCATGATGCTGACCCGGTCTACTTGTCCATGTGCCTCGAAGAGTTTGCGCAGTTCGTCTTCTGAAGTGTTGAAGTCGAGGTTCCCAACAAAAATGTTCTTCACGCGATTGCCTCTGAGTGAGCTATTTGAACGTGGGCGACTTCGGCGCAAATGGGAGGCTGGTTGGCCAGGCCGACAGCCAAAGTTGACGAACAATCAAATGCGCAGGAAGTATAGCAGGTCTACCCTGTGTGGGAAGCTATTCCGTGGAATGCGAATTGTTTGGCCATGGCGTTTGGAGAATCTTGCGTAATTTCAATTCAACCCTAGGCTTTTGATCGTCGTCTTCAGAAGCGCCGCCGAATGGCGAAGTTTCTCAATCTCTTCGTTGTCTAATTCAAGGTGAAGTACCTGCTCAACGCCGCCGCGATCAATAACCGTAGGCAGGCTGAAACACACGTCCGCGAGCCCGTGGTAGTCATCAATCAGACTTGAAATAGAGAGCACGGTACTCTGGTCGCGCAAAATCGCCTGCGTAATGCGCATAAGTCCGGCAGCGACGGCATAGTAGGTTGCACCCTTGCGCTCGATAATGCGATAAGCCGCATCCCGAGTCTGCAAGAAAATGTTTTCCATTGTTCGCTGATCGTAGGGAATGCCCTGAGCCTTGCAGAATTGCGGCAACCGCATGCCGGCAATATTGGCCGACGACCACACCGGAACCTCGCTGTCGCCGTGCTCGCCGATGATGTAAGCGTGGACGCTGCGCGCATCCACACCGAAATGCTGGCTGAGCAGATAGCGGAAGCGCGACGTGTCGAGAATCGTGCCGGAGCCGATCACGCGCTCCCAAGGCAGTCCTGAGAGCTTGCCCGCGGCGTAGGTGAGGACATCGACCGGATTAGTTGCGATGAGAAGAATGCCTTCGGGATTATGCCTGGCCACTTCGGGGACGATGCTGCGCCAGATCGCGGCGTTTTTGTTGATTAAGTCGAGACGAGTTTCTCCTGGTTTCTGGTTGCCGCCCGCCGCCAGCACCGTAACTGCTGCGCCCGTGCAATCCGAATAGTTGCCAGCCCACACGCTCGTCGGATGCGCGAAGGGCACGGTGTGATTGAGGTCCATGGCCTCGCCTTCAGCCTTGGCGCGATTGGCATCGATCAGGACGATTTCAGCCGCAAGGCCGCTGAGCAGCAGCGCATAGGCGAAGGTTGAGCCGACGCTGCCAACGCCAACTATTGCGACTCGCGTGGGGCGAAGATGTGCGCGGGATTCAGTGGTCATTCATTTTTTCCCAGTCCATCATCTAATTCAACCCTGTCACTCTGAGGGGAATTTGCCCTCCGCTTGCTAAGGGACAGACGCAGTCGAAGAATCCTAGGTGCGGACCGTGCTATCAATGCGTCGGGGCATTTTCGGGATGCAGCAGCGGAGGCTTTCATAATGAGAGTGCCTTGCGAGGTCTGCGAAACCAATCTTTCGACTCCGTGTGTTCCGTGCCGACGCACGAAACATCCTCCGCTCAAGATGACCAATATTTACTAACACCCATCCACTCTCCAGTATCCCTCGCGGTGGAAGCCGAGTTGCAACAGGCGGTTCTTGGGATCGTGTCGCTTGCCGCACTGGGGACACTTCAGATAGCGGCCCCACGCCGTGCCCTGGCGATTGTAGTTTTGGGAGACTGCGAAAGTTGTGCCGCAACTGCAGGGCACAAGGTAAAGTTTCAAGTCGGTATTTAGCGCCGCACTCGGCTTTCGACCGCGTGCCATCAGCGCTCTTCTTCCGCCATGGCCATCGAACTGCGCTTGCGCTTGTTAGCCTGTAGTACCTTCTTGCGCAGCCGCAGCGACTTGGGAGTGACTTCGACAAACTCGTCGTCGGCGATGAATTCAATCGCCTGCTCCAGATTCAGATTTCGAAAAGGTACCAACCGCACGGCAATGTCCGAGGTGGAGGAGCGCATGTTGGTCAGCTTTTTCTCGCGCACGACATTTACGTCGAGGTCGTTATCCTTGGCATTTTCGCCAACGATCATGCCTTCGTAAACATCGATGGTCGGGCCGATAAACAATTCGCCCCGCTCTTGCAGGTTGTAAAGAGAATAAGGAGTAGTTACGCCGGCGCGGTCGGAGACCAGAGCGCCCGTCAAACGGTGCGGAATCTCGCCTTGCCATTCGATGTATCCATCAAAAAGAGCGTTCATGACGATGGTGCCGCGCGTGTCAGTCAGCAACTGGCTGCGCAGGCCGATAAGTCCGCGGCTGGGCACGCGGAACTCGATCCGCACTCGGCCGTACCCGTGATTGTGCATGTTGAGCACTTCGCCTTTGCGAGCTCCTAGCTGCTCCATCACCACTCCGACGAACGATTCCGGCACGTCGACAGTCAGCTTCTCGACCGGCTCCATGAGCTTGCCATCCACGCGCTTGGTAACGATCTCAGGTTTTCCCACCATGAGCTCGTACCCTTCACGACGCATCATCTCAATGAGAATCGAAAGCTGCAGCTCGCCCCGGCCCATGACTACAAATGAATCCGTAGTATCGGTTTCTTCCAGACGCAAGGAAACATTGGTCAGCAACTCTTTCTGCAAGCGCTCCCGAAGATTGCGGGAAGTCACATACGTGCCCTCGCGTCCGGCAAATGGCGAAGTATTCACCGTGAACAGCATGGCAATCGTTGGCTCGTCGATGGTGATATGCGGCAATGGCGCCGGATTCTCCGCGTCGGTGATGGTTTCGCCTATGGTGATGCCTTCGACGCCGGCGACGGCGATGATGTCCCCAAGGGTGGTCTCAGTAATATCGGTTCGCTTCAACCCTGAGAAGGAAAACAATTTCGTGATTTTCGTTTTGTGCAGTGAACCGTCGAGCTTGGCGATGGCGACGTCTTCCCCAGTGTGCATGGTTCCGTTGAACACACGGGCAATCGCCAGGCGTCCCAGATAGTCGCTGTAATCGAGATTGGCGACCAGGATTTGAAGCGGCCCTGCAACATCGCCGGTAGGCGCGGGAATAGTTTCGACGATGGTCTCGAACAGAGGCTGCAGATTTACACCGCCACCTTTTATATCTCGCGAGGCGGTTCCGGCTTTGGCATTGGTGTACAACACCGGGAAGTCGAGTTGCTCTTCTTTGGCATCGAGATCAATGAAGAGATCGTAAACCTCATTCAATACTTCCTGAGGGCGGGCGTCGGAACGGTCGATCTTGTTGATCACGAGGATCGGTGCAAGATGAGCCTCAAGCGCCTTGCTGAGGACGTAGCGCGTTTGCGGCAGCGGGCCTTCGCTGGCATCGACCAGCAACATGACGCCGTCGACCATCTTCAACGCGCGCTCCACTTCTCCGCCGAAATCGCTGTGGCCGGGCGTGTCCACGATATTGATCTTTACATCGTGATAGAGAATGGCCGTGTTCTTGGCCAGAATGGTGATACCGCGCTCACGCTCCAGATCGTTCGAGTCCATCACGCGTTCGATGATGTGTTCATTGGAACGAAAGGTGCCGCTCTGCTGCAGCATGGCATCGACCAGCGTGGTCTTGCCATGGTCGACGTGGGCAATAATAGCGATGTTGCGAATGCTGGAACTCAAATGAGACTTCCTTCCCGAGGACCGCAACCGCGGCCTACTACTACTTTACTATGCGCGGAAGAAAGCGGTGGAACCAAGAGGGAGTGGCAGAAACATAATGGAGGCTTGGCGTCCCTGCCCGGGTGGACAGGCGAGGACGCCTGTTCTCCATTGGCGAAAAGGTTCAGCCCGCTGCGGCCGTGTGTTTTGGCAGGGGTTTTCCCGCCATTCGGCTCTCGGCCTCTTTGACTGCGCGGCGGGCCGCCACGATTGCTTTACCAGTAGTCGATTCCGGGCCTTCGGAATCGGTGTTGGCGAAGAAAACGCGGTCCATCGGTTGCCGCACCAGTGGTTGCACCTTCGTATAAAGACCGGGCGCAGACATATATAAAGGATGGCCCCGACGGTAGAGGTGAACTTCGAGAGGATCCACATTGGAACCGGGAAAAAGCTTCTGAAAATCGCTGAGCACGCTGACAGCCTTTTTTCGTGCGCCTGCTTCGCTAAGCAGGGAACCGCGGTCTTCTTCGTTCAAAGGCGTGTAGCAGGTGAGGATGTTGTACTTCTGCTGGTAACCAGGCTGGTTGCGAATGGTCCAATCCGCCACAATGAAATCGGTAAACGTGTTTCCCGGACACCACGTGTCGTAACTCTTGTTGAACACTGGCTTGTCGAAGATCAGATTTACGACGACGTAGGGAATGTATCGAACCTGATGCATGGCGTCGCTCTGTTTCTCTGGCAGGCCCTGCACGATCCGCCGCGTAATAAACTTTGGAGTGGCCATAATGACGGTTTTCGCAGCCACCGTCTTCAGTTCCGCACCCTGCATGTACGTGACTTGCACTCCACTGTTGTCCGGCACGACGGCGATCGTGGTTGCGCCCACTTGCATGTGATCTGCGAATTGCGGTTGCAGGATATCGGCCAACTTCTTAGTAATCACACCTAGTCCGCCGGGCCAGGTGTAGTACTCCGGAACGGTGTCTCCACCGATGTCCTGCATGCCCCCGATGCCTAGCGCTGCAGCCGTGTCCTCGGTCGCTGCTCCCCAGTTGGAAGGGCCGTAATTGTCCCACCACTGCTTTACCTCGGCGGGATAGCCCTTCATGAAATCGGAAAACGGAACGTTGTCGAGTTCCTGCGCGCGCTTCACTACATCGATGGCCAGCATGTCTTTTTTGAACTTCTTGAAACCCTCACGCACAGATGTGGAGAATGGCAATTTATCAAGGCCCTCCGCCCAAGTATTAGCAATCCATTCGCCTTTAATGATGGTGCTGTCTCGATCATTGATGGGCAGAGGCTCCAGGCCGATTTCTTTGGCGAAGCCGTAGGTGTATTCACTCTTGGCTAGAAACGCGGACCCCGTAGCATAGGCGTTTCCCTGATGCTCCATCACGTAGGCATTGCCGCCCCAGTGCGGTTCTTTCTCCAGCAAGAGGAAGTCGCGGTCGCGCAACAGGTAGGCCGCGGTCAGTCCGCTAACCCCGCCGCCGACGATCACCACGTCGTGACGCGCCGAGACTGATGGCCGGTCGAAGATTTTGCCATCTCGCACCTGGTGGCAGATGCGATTGTCTTCACTTTCGACAGAAGGTACGAGAGGCGCCTCCGCTGCTAATAAAGAAAGATCAATCGGACAACCGGCCGCCACCGATCCTGCGACGACGAATTTAATGAAGTCTCTACGATTTGTAGTCATAAGATTCCTTGTGTAGCGCCGCTCTCCCGACGGTTGTCGTGGGGGCGTCCGCCCGCACATCCGAGGGCAGGATGCCCTCGGGACAGCCGGCAAGATGCCGGCGCTACAAACCTGACACAGCCTCTACCAGTTCGGCCGCAACTTCCTGCTTTCCTTCCGCATTCATCCGCAGTCGATACCAACCGACAATTGCGATCAGGGAGAAAACAAAAATGATGCTAGAGATAGCATTGATTTCCGGCGTGATCCCGCGCCGTAGCCGTCCCCAGATTTCGAGCGGCAGCGTGTTGTCACGCCCAATTAAGAAAAAGCTTACCGCGATCTCGTCCATCGAAAGCGTGAAGATCAGCAACGCGGCGCCGATAATGGACAAGCGCAAGTTCGGAATTGTGATCCGCCAAAACGTTTGCCAATAATTTGCGCCAAGATCGAGCGAAGCTTCCTCCTGAGCGCGATCCAGTTTCTGCAGACCTGCGAACACCTCTGTCGTAGCGACGGAAATCAAAGCCGTGCCGTGCCCAAGCACAATCGTCAGCAAGCTGAGTTTCACGTCGGCCTGGCGGAACAGCATCAACAGCGAAAGCCCGGTGATAATTCCGGGGAGGATTAGAGGCAGAAGTACAAGCCGTCGAAAAAGAGCCTTGCCTGGAAAGTTCGCCCGATCGAGAGCCAATGCGGCCGGAATGCCAAACAGCAGCGAAATTGCCATGGCTGCAACGGCGACGATCACGCTATTCAGGACTGATTCCCAGATAGCGTCATCGGCAAAAAGCATGCGGTACCAATCCAGGGTGAGGTTGTGGGGAGGGAATCCCCCAACCCCCGATCCGTTGAACGAATAAACGATCAAAGTCACGATTGGCAGATAAAGAAATCCGAAAACGGCGATGGCGTGCCACGGCAGCCAGCGAGAAGTAACATGAGCGGCGCTCATCGGAAGCTCCATTTCTTCTCCAGTTTTTCGGACAGCAAGAGCAATGCAAGCACCAGCAGCAACATGCAAAGCGAAATCGCGGCTCCTAGCGGCCAGTTGTACGCCGCGCCGAATAAGCTGACTACAATGTTCGAAATCATGATGCCGCTGGGGCCGCCAAGCAGCAGCGGCGCGAGAAAATCGCCGAGGCTGAGCACGAAGGCGAAAGTGGCTCCGGCGAGGACTCCAGGAATCGACAACGGGAAAATCACTCTCCAGAAGGTCTGCAAGGGAGACGCTCCCAGATCATGCGAGGCCTCAACCAGATTGCGCGGAATGTGCTCGAGCGACGCGTAGATCGGCAAAACCGCAAAGGGCGTGTAGATGTGAGTGAGCGTGAGCACAACCGCAAACGGGCTGTAAAGCAGAAACTCCAACGGATGTTTTGTAAGATGGACGTACTGCAACAAAGTATTGAGCACGCCGTCACTGCCCAGGATTGTTTTCCAGGCATAAGCGCGAACCAGGTAGCTAACCCACAGCGGAATAATTACCAACTGATAGAAGAGATCTTTTTTCGCGCCCGCATAGAACGAGAGGTAGTAGGCGAGCGGATATCCCAGCAGCAAAGAAAAGATCATGACGCGAGCCGCAATCCACATCGACCGAAAAAGAGTTTGCAGGTAAACATTCACGCGGATCAGTTCAGGGTAGTTGTCCAGCGTCCAGGCGTGGACGATGGTTTGCGATGGCGAGACCGACCAGAAGCTGTAACAGAAAAGAAGAGCGTAGGGAACGAGTAGAAACATTGTTACCCACAGCAGGGGCGGCAACGTGATAGCGGCTCGGTACGCGCGGGAAAACATCAGCTTGGGCTGCCTCCCTCCTGGGATTGCCGCACCGGTACTGCATCCGCCGGGGAAAATTCAAATTGCAAATCTCCTTGGCGGGTCTCGCGAGTAGCAGTTCTCACCGACACCGTGAGCCCGTCATCACAGGCAATCTGCAGTAGTTCGGTGGCGCCATGAAACGCCTGGGTCAAAATCTTGCCGCGAAAGCGGACAGCGTCAGCGCCACCTGGTGCCGCCGCCAATCGGATATTTTCGGGCCGCAACGAAAACAATGCGGGACCATCCGGCAAGTCGACTTTCCACAAAAGCGAGCTGCAATGCGCGATTCCGGCTCGAACTTCGCCGCGAAGCAAGTTGGTGTGGCCGATAAACTGTGCGACGTAGGCCGATGCCGGCCGGCTGTAGATTTCGCGCGGTGAGGCGACCTGTTCCAACTCTCCCATGCGCAAGAGCGCAATGCGATCCGACATCACCATAGCCTCTTCCTGGTCATGGGTGACAAACACGAACGAAATTCCAACTTCCCGCTGCAAAGATTTCAGTTCCACTTGCATTTGCCGTCGAAGATTCGCGTCCAACGCCGACAACGGTTCGTCCAACAGCAAAAGCCGTGGCCGGTTTATGAGGGCACGTGCCAACGCGATGCGCTGCTGCTGGCCACCGCTAATGTTGGCCGGCTTCGAGTTGGCGAACGCAGTCATTTTAACCATGGCCAACGCTTCCGAGACTCGTGCCGTAATCTCAACTTTCGGCAACTTGGCCACGCGCAGCCCGTAGCCTACGTTCTCCGCAACCGTCAAATGGGGGAAAAGAGCGTAATGCTGAAACACCGTGTTGACGCGGCGGCGGTATGGGGGCAAGAGGTCGAGCCGTTCGCCCTCCATGAGGATCTCGCCTGAACTGGCGTTCTCGAAACCAGCGATGATGCGCAACAATGTCGTCTTGCCCGAGCCACTTTCTCCGAGAATGGTTAGGAACTCTCCTTCCGCAATTTGCAGGGAGATGTCGCGAAGCACGGGATTCTTCCCGAAAGACTTAGCAACATTACGGATGACAAGCAGAGGCTGCACGCCGGATTTGGCGGAACGAGCAACAGCGGGTTCGGTGGTGGTAGCCATCTGCTTTGGTAGCGCCGCCGTCCCTGCGGCTGTCGTTGGGGGCGTCTCACCCCATCCCCGAGGTCAAGATGCCGGCGTAACAAATTTATTGCGCTGCCTTCACTTCATTCCAGATTTCAACGTACTTAGTCCGACGCGGCACATCCTGCCAGAAGTAAATATGTCTCTGATAATTGTCCACGTCATCAAGGTGCAGGCTCCTGATTTGCTCCGGGCTCATAAACTGTGCTGCCTGTGGATTCGCCGGGGTGTAGCCGGTCACATCTGCGACCTTCTTTTGGGTTTGAGCCTCAATCATGTATTCCAGAAACTTATAGGCCAGCTCCTTATTGTCGCTGCCAGCGGTCACCATCAAATGGTCAATCCATCCCGTGGTATTTTCTTTTGGGATGGTTTCACCGACAGGAAAGTTGAGTTTGCGAAGCTGATTGGTCATCAGCGGCCATCCCATAGCCAAGATGACTTCATGATTTTGAAACAAATTTGTCAACTCGCCGCCGGTCGACCACATCTTCCGGATGTTCGGCTTCAACTCCAGCAGCTTTTTCTTGACCGCATCCAACTCTCCATCGCTGAGATCGTAAATGTGCGTGGGATCAGGTTTGTCAAAGCCCAGAACTTGCGCCGCCATGTATACGGTGGACAGTTCGTCCCAGACGGAAACCTTGCCGCGGTATTTCGGATCCCAAAACACATTCCAACTGTCCGGCGGTTGTGGAAATGCGGTCGTGTCATAAATGATCGGGTTTGGCCCCCACACGAACGGCACACCAAAAACTTGTCCCTTGACGCGAACCAGAGGCAGGGAAGCGAGCTGCGGCGAAAGTTGGTTGTAGCTCGGAAACTTCGAAAGGTCGAGCGGCGCCGCCAATCCTGCCACAGCAATCGATGTGGCCACATCGCTGGATGGTGAAATCACGTCATAGTTTCCCGCACTCCCGCCGCGCAGCTTGGCAACCAGTTCGTCGCTCGAACCCATGTACGACGCTGTAACTTTGCAATGACACTGCTCCTCGAAGCCGCGTACGAACGATGGATCGGCATAGCCTTCCCACACCAGCAGGTTGAGCGTTGGAGTCTTCTTAGTACAAGAGCCAAGCAGAAAAATGGATGTTGCTGCTAGCGCAACCAGGAAGTTTCGCGTCCTCAATGTTCCTCCATCTCCTCTCCGGATCCTAAAAAGTTGGCGGAGTGTTTACCCACAAAACCCGGGTCTCGGTGCGCCCCGGGTTGAACCAGCGATGGGGCGTCGCGCTCTCAAAATAGAAACTGTCGCCAGGCTTCAGGTGATACTCTTCTTCCGCTACTGATATATGCAATCGCCCTTGCAAGACATGGAGAAACTCCTCGCCTTCATGGGTGTACGATTCACCGCTGCCCGCACGGGGAGAAATGCGGAACAGGTGCGGTTCCATCACGGTGTTTCCCCAAGCCAGCAACTCCATCCGGACGCCGGGTCCTGCCTCGAGGACTTTGCGTTTTTCCGCGGGCACCAATCGGCTATTCGATTTCGCCGCATCGAAAAAATCAAGGATGTTGGTCTTGTAGAAGCGTGCCAGCTTTCGTAGAGTGCTCACGGACGCGCTCATATGAGAGCGTTCGAGGGCGCTGAGAAACCCGACCGAGATGCCAACTCTCTTTGCCACTTGAGCTAGAGACAGGTCGCGCCGCACGCGCAGATGACGCAGGTGTACACCGATCGCGCCGCTGGCGCCGTTCGCCGACGGCACCACACCTTCGCGCTTGAGCAATTGCGCAATAGCGGGCGCGTTCAACCCGCGCACCTTGCGCAAAAATTGCGCGCGCTTGAGCAGTTTGACATCTTGGGGAGTGTAAAGACGATATTTGCTGATCGTCCGGTGAGGCCGGGTCAGGCCAAGACTCTCCCACGAGCGGATCAGCGAAGGAGAAACACCCACTAACCGGGCCACGTCTCCGATTTTCAAGTAAGGTTGTGGGTCGGCGCCCTTCATTTCCAGAACTACGCTCCTGAAATGTCCTTTGAGCTTGATCACAGCACCATTTTTTACTTGACAGCGCGCGGCAGGTTCTCTAACCTTGCGCGATTATAGCAAGGTTTGATTTTCACGCAAGTATTTAGAAAATAATCTTTCCCCCGGATCGGAGGTTCGTAATGGCTTCGTTTGTGTCGCGTCGTGGGCCGCTTTTCTGGCTGGCTGTGATCGGGCTACTTCCCTTAATCTCCGTTGCCATATTCTCGCAGAGCACCGGTGGCCGGATACTCGGTCGTGTAGCCGATCCTACGGGCGCGGTTTTATCGGGCGTGAAGATCATTCTGGTAAACGAGGCAACAGGTGCCAGCCGGGACACGCAGACGAATCCCAGCGGCGATTACACTTTTGTCGAGGTCGTGCCCGGCAACTATCGAGTCGAATATGAGCTGGCTGGATTTAAGAAAAGCGTGCAGAAAAGCGTTACCGTCGATGTCAACCAGGTGGTCACGCTCAATCAGACGCTGCAAATCGGCGCCACTCAGGAAACCGTAGAGGTGACTTCGGAAGCGCCCCAGGTGGACACCACCAGCACCCAACTCGGAGCTGTCATCAATGACCGCTCGGTGAACGAATTGCCTCTCAACACGCGCGACACCTACCAGTTCTTGCAGCTTCAACCGGGAGTGCAGTCGCAGTTGGGCAGCAGTGGCAGCCTCTTCTATGGTTCAGATTCCGCGGGCTCGGTTTCCGTGAATGGTGGCCGTGGACGCTCCAACAATTTCAGTGTGAACGGCGGAGATGCCAACGACCAATTCGTAAACCTGCCCACGATCCAACCCACACCCGACAGCATCCAGGAGTTCCGCGTTATCACCAACACCTTCGACGCCGAGTACGGCAGAAACTCCGGAGCTGTGGTCAACGTGATCACGAAATCCGGGACCAACAATTTCCATGGCAATGTCTACGAATATTTTCGTAATAAAGTTCTGAACGCACAAGGCTATTTCAACACCGTAAAACCGCAATTTAATCAGAACCAGTTCGGCGGAACGTTTGGTGGCCCCATTAAAAAGGATCGTACCTTCTTCTTTGTATCGTATGAGGGGCGCCGCATCCGTCAAGGGCAGTCGGGTTCACAGGTCACCGTGCCGACCGGCCCAGAAAGAACTGGAGACTTTTCCGGCACCGGCGGGCCTTTTGCGGGCGGCATTGATGCGAGTTCTGGAACACCCTTCGTGGCCCAGGTCCTAGATGGGCGCTCCGGTTGTGACAAAGCACTGGGAATATCGTCGGTGACGGCTCTGCCGGTGCAGACGAATCCGGCGACCGGTTCGCCTTACATTCCGTGGGCTGAGGTCTTTCCGACGGGCGTCATACCAACTCCCTGCCAGGATCCGGTGGCTGCAAGCTTGCTCCAGAAATATATTCCTACTGCAAACGTCGGCTCCAATATCTTCCAGGCCGTACCTGTGGGAAGCGACTTCCAGGATCAATTCACCATCCGCTTCGACCACAAGATTACCGACCATCAGAGCTTCACCGCTTATTACTATTACACCGACGACGCGAATTTTCAGCCGTTCTCGTTCTTTCAGGCAGCCGGCGCCAATATCCCAGGTTTCGGAAGTAGTAACGACTCGCGCTATCAGCAAGTAAACTTAAGCCACACTTGGACCATCGGGAACGCCTTGGTGAACGAAGGGCGCTTTACCTACATGCGCGAGGGCCAGCGTGGCTTTCAACAACCACAGACCAACAACGCGGTGACCGCGTCGTGTTCTTCCGCGGTGCAACAGTTCTGCTTTACCGGTCTTTCTGATTCTTCGGCGATCAATGCCTTGGCTGGCAGTGCAACCGGCAATCCGTCTTTCGGTATCACTCCGGGGTTAGGCGCCACTCACGAGGGAGTGCCATTCACCACCATTTCCGGCGGCGCTGTCATCGGGAACAACTTCGAGGGCCAGTTGCCTCAAGTGGGGAACAGTTTTCAGTGGTCAGATAGCCTCACTTGGGTCAAAGGCAATCACACCATGAAGTTTGGCGTCGATGTCCGCCGGGCGCGTTTCGACCAGACTCTCTATTTCAATGTGAACGGCGCTCCTGTGATCAGTAGTTCGAGTTCAAACGCCGTGCTTACTTTCGATGGCGACAACTACGCTGGATACCTTTTGGGACTGGTAGATTCCTACACCCAGGGAGCCGCACAGAGTGAAGCAATCCGCAGCACGTCGCTGTATCCGTTCGCCGAGGATAGCTGGAAGATCAAGCCCAACCTTACATTGAACTACGGTCTGCGCTGGGAACTCGATACTCCGCTCACCGACATCCTCCATCACGTGCAGACGTTCCGCCCAGGGCAGAATTCGACCGTGTATCCGTGCACGCTGACTCCCGCAGAACAGGCAAGCTTCGGGCAGGCAAACTGCCTCAGTGCCGGTGTGCTCCCGACTGGAATCGTTTTCCCCGGCGACAAGGGCGTGCCCGCCGCGCTGACGCAAACCTACTACAAAGCTTTCGCGCCCCGCATTGGATTGGCTTACAGTCCTAACTATGACAGCGGTTTTCTCGGCAAGCTGTTTGGAAGCAATGGAAAGACCAGCATTCGCACAGGGTGGGGCCTGTTTTACAATCCCATGGAACAGTTGGTCATGGAGCAGTTCGGCGCCGAGCCTCCCTTCGGTGGGAGCACGTTCCTATCCGGTACCTTCTTCAATACGCCCTTCGTCAGCCAGGCTGGAACCATTAACCCCAATCCGTACAATGGAATTCTCAATCCCACCCCAGGTCAGCCGCAGGATTGGCAGAGATTCCGGCCCATCGAACTTTTCGGTGAATTCCAACCGCACATGCGGACCCAGTATACCGCCCAATACAACCTCAACATTCAGCGAGAACTGGCCAAGGATTTGATGTTGCAGTTTGGCTACGTCGGCTCTCAGGGCCATCGCCTGCTGGCTTCGCACGATATCAACCCATCCAATCCGCAAACCTGTTTGGACATCATTTCTCTGGCGAATACAAATCCCGCTAATGTGAGTTCTTTCGGCAGTCCCGCGACTTGCGGCCCAACCTTGGAAGACACTCAATTCAATATTTCGCCAGCTGCAGTTGCTCCTCCGGGCGGATTCCACGTCCCCTACGGTCCCAATGGCCCAACTGTAATTCCAGCGGGCGCCCCGATTGGTTCCGTTGCGCCGGGTGGCCTTAACCTGGTCGGGCTGCGCCCTTATTCTTCGCCCACCTGCAATCCGTTCAGTGGCGTCAACTGTCCTGCAGATGGCGTCCCGGTTTTTACCGACATCTTCGCAGAGGACACGATCGCGACCTCCAGCTACAACGCCTTCGAAGCCATGCTGGAAAAGCGCTTTTCGAAAGGTTTGCAATTCCAGGCGGCCTACACCTTCAGCAAATCGATGGATGAGGCATCGAGCTTTGAAGAAACTCTCGATCCCTTTAACTTTAGAAATAGCCGTGCTCTATCGCTTTTTAACTCGGCTCAGCGCTTCGTGATCAGTTATTTCTGGGACCTGCCCATCCCCAAACACTCTGGCTGGGTGGGTAAGGTTGCTAACGATTGGGCGATCTCCGGGATTACGGAATTCCAGAGTGGCTTTCCGATCCGTTTGTCCAACGATTCAATCAACGCTTCCAGCGACACCGAGCTGATCAACAGCTTCTTCTTCGTCGGCACGGAGGCGCCGCAGAGGGTCGCGCCCTTCACCACTCTGAACCCCAAAAAGAACGGTGGATACTGGTTCAATAGTTCCGATTTTGCCAATCCAACGCTGGGTCAATTCAACATCAGAACACAACGCACCATCTGCTGCGGCCCAGGGCTGAACAATACGGACTTTTCGGTACATAAACTGATAACGCTAACGGAAACCAAGTATCTGCAATTCCGTGCAGAGATCTTCAACATTGCCAATCACACGCAGTTCACGAATCCCGATGGCAATTTAGGCGACGGCGCGCTGTTCGGTAAAATCACTTCGGCCCGCGACCCACGTCTGGTGCAATTCGCGTTAAAATTGTTCTTCTAGCCTGAAACCGGGCGGCCCTCGCGCCCGGACACATTCTAATGGCCGCACAAGCGGCTTGAGATCTCTGGAGACCCGGATGTACCCCGAACTGCAAAAGGAGCTCGACACCTTCGAGCGTCGCACGCCCAAATCCGCCGCATCCCACAAGAAAAACCTGAAGCGCATCCCGCTCGGCGTAGCCAGCAACTACCGCGCTTACGATCCTTATCCGATCTTCGTGAAGGAAGGCAGCGGCTCGCATTTCCGCGACCTCGATGGCAACGACTACATCGATCACAACCTTTGTTTCGGCGCACTGATGGCCGGACACTGCCATCCCGCAGTGATGAAGGCGGTAGAAAAACGTCTGAGTACCGGCACCATGTTCGGTATGCCGCACGACATGGAATGGGAGCTGGCCGAAGAAATATGCAATCGCTTTCCAGTTGAGATGGTCCGCTTCGGCAGCAGTGGGACGGAAGCAACGATGCATGCCGTCCGACTGGCCCGCGCCGCCACCGGCCGGGACAAAGTTCTCAAATTCGAAGGCGGATACCACGGCCTGCACGACGCCGCGCTGGTCAGCGTGAAACCGCATGCCCCAGAGTTCGGCGACCCGAATGCTCCAACGTCAGTGCCTGGCGGCCTGGGAGTGCCCAAGGCGAGCATCACCAATGTCCCGGTCGCTGCGTTTAATGATCTCGCCAGCGTCGAGCTCCGCTTCAAACAGAATCCCGGAGAAATCGCCGCCATCATCCTCGAACCCATCATGATGAATGTCGGCCTCTGCATGCCGCAGCGCGGATTCCTCGAAGGCTTGCGCGAAATCGCAACCAAGAACGGCGCGCTGCTGATCTTCGATGAAGTAAAGACAGGAGCCAAACTCGGCTGGGGCGGAGCCTCAGAATACTTTGGCGTGAAGCCCGACATGATCTGCCTCGCGAAATCAATCGGAGGCGGTTTGCCGCTGGCAGCCTTCGGCACCCACAAGTCGGTCATGAATCTCATCTCGGAGCACAAGGTATTTCACGGCGGCACCTACAACACGAATCCGGTCTCGATGGCCGCGGGTCTCGCGACATTTCGCGAAGTGCTCTCGCGCGCGAACTACGCGCACGTGGACAAGCTCAGCCAAAAGCTCACCACCGGCTATCGCAAGACCATAGCGAAAGTTTCTCTGCAGGCCTACATCGCGAGCGCGGGCGCCAACGGAGCTCTGATGCTCTATCCCAAAGAAATCCGCAACTACCGCGATTGGGCCACGATCGACATTGACCTTTGGCGCCACTATTGGTTCGGAATGGTAAACCGTGGTGTGATGGCGCAACCCTACTGGTGGGACGAGCAATGGACAATCTCGGTCCAACACACCGACGCCGATATCGACAAGCATCTGGCAGCGTTCGAAGACGTGGCACCAGCGTTGGCCAAGGCCCAGCAGGAGCGCACGGCAGAAGTGGTGGCCCACTAAAATCACGTGGGGACAGCCGCTCTCGGCTGTCCAGCGGAGCAAAGCTCCGCAGCGGTTTCGGCGCAAGTTAGGTTGCGCCGCATGTACCTTCACCACTTGTCATTCCGAGGGAAGCAAAGAATCTGCAGGCCTACGAGCCAGGAATACAGATTCCTCGCTTTGCTCGGAATGACAATCAGGAAAAATAGGGACCGACTTGTCAGCCACTGCCCAAGACGCCAACCAACCTCACCTCAAGCGCGTGCTCGGCCGCTTCGATCTGGTATTGCTCTTCGTGGTCGCCGTCTTTAACTTAAACGTCGTCCCCAGCATTGCCGCTAATGGCGGTGTCACCGTCTGGCTCTGGATCATCGCCTTAGTCCTCTTCTTCTGGCCGCAAGGCATCGCTGTAATCGAACTAGCTCACCGCTATCCCGGAGAAGGCGGCGTCTATCTCTGGGCAAAAGAAGTCTTCGGAGACTTCCACGGATTCCTCTCCGGTTGGTGCTACTGGACCAACAACATGCTTTACGTGCCGACGGTCATGCTTTACTTCGTCGGCGTCTCGGTCTTCGCCATGGGCCCGGGCCACGCAGCCCTCGCCGACAACAAGACGTTCGCCATGGTCGCGTCGATAGCTCTGCTGGCGTTTCTCACTGTGCTCAACATCATCGGCCTCAGCGTGGGTAAATGGCTGAACAACCTGGGCGGGATCGGTACCTTTGTCGCGGCGGCGGTGCTCGTGGGATTAGGCGTGACCGTATGGTTGCGCTTCGGAACTCCCGTCACTGCCGCTGATTTCAAAATTCCTGCGGACACCAAGTTCGTCCTCAACTCATTCGGCGTAATTTGTTTCGGTCTGGTCGGACTCGAACTCGCCTCCGTGATGGGTGACGAAATCCGCGATCCCCAGAAAACTCTGCCCGGCGCAGTCGCCTGGGGAGGAGTGATCTCGGGCGCTCTCTATGTAGGCGCGACTCTCACGCTGCTCGTTGCGATCGGAAAGAACGACATCAACGTGCTGCAGGGGATCGTGCAGGCGGTCAGTCACATGGCCGACAAGGTCGGCGTAGCGTGGATCATCGCGCCCTTCGCGGTAATGCTGAGTTTATCGATTGCCGGAATCGGTTCCGCTTGGATGGGCGGCTCCGCCCGTATCCCATTCGTCGCTGGCCTCGATTCCTACATGCCCGCCGCGATGGGAAAAGTTCATCCGAGGTACGCGACTCCTCACGTAGCGCTGATCGTGCAAGGCTTGGTGTCGCTCGTCCTGATCGTTCTCAACTTCACACTTTCCGGGGGAGTGCAGGAAGCGTTTCAGAAAATGCTCTCAGCCGCGGTTGTGCTGCAATTAGTTCCGTTTCTCTATGTCTTTGCTGCCTTGATAAAGTTTGCCCTGCGCGGCTCCCTCGAAGGATGTTATGGCAGGGGAACGCTCATGTTTGCCGGTGTCGCCGGATTCATCACTACGACGCTGGCGATTGTCGTGGCCTATTTCCCAGCCAAACAAATCACATCACTGTGGAAATATGAAGTCAGTATGTTCGGCATCACCCTGGGCTTTATCGCATTAGCAGTATTTTTCTTCTTTGGATACAGTCGTCTGAAAACACCGGAAGCAGTTCGTGTCGAGACGGGCGACTCGCCCGTCCATGCAAACGGGAGGGCACAACTCTAGCTGTGCCGCGTGCCACGGAAAACGGGAAGGGCACGACTTCAGTCGTGCCGTTGAGTCCAACAAATTGCTGGGCCTTCAGGCCCTGAGGGAACAAGCGCGAGGATCGAAATTATGCCAGGTGGAGTGAAAACCGACGTTCGCACCTACCAGATGTACGTCAACGGCGAGTGGGTGGACAGCAAGTCCAACAAGACTTTCCCCGTGTACGACCCAGCAACGGAAGAAGTGATCGCCCAGGTTCCCGAAGCAAACGCCGACGACGTCAACCGCGCCGTATCCGCCGCGAAAGCCGCATTCGAAAACGGCCCATGGGCCTCGACCACTGCGCAGGAACGCGGACGCGTCCTCTTCCGTCTCGCCGACAAAATCCGCCAGAACGCAGCTATGCTGGCAGAGCTGGAATCCCGCAACACTGGTAAGCCCATCGTCGAAGCCGAATTCGACATCGCCGACGTAGCCACCTGTTTCGAATATTACGGCGGTCTGGCCACAAAGATCCTCGGGTACGTGAACCCAGTTCCAGACAATGCCGTGAGCCTCACGCTAAAAGAACCCATCGGCGTCGCTGGACAGATTATCCCATGGAACTACCCGCTGCTTATGGCGGCGTGGAAACTCGCGCCAGCATTAGCCGCAGGCTGTACCTGCATCCTGAAACCCGCCGAGCAAACTCCCATCACCGCGCTCGAAATGGCCAATTGGTTGAGCGACGTGGGCCTGCCGCCGGGTGTAGTCAACATCATCACCGGATTCGGCGAAAGTTGTGGTGCGCCTCTGGTTCAACATCCTGACGTGAACAAGATCGCCTTCACCGGCAGCGCCGCCGTTGGCAAGATTATCGTCAAACAGGCCGCCGAAACGGTGAAGCGAGTCACACTCGAACTCGGCGGCAAGTCGCCCAACATCTTTTTCGCCGACGCCGACTTCGAAGCCGCCATTGACGGCGCGCTCTTCGGAGTCTTCATCAATCAAGGCGAGGTGTGCTCGGCAGGTAGCCGCATCCTGGTGCACAAACCCATCTACAAAAAGTTCGTGGATGCGATGACAGAAAAAACCAAGAAAATTAAGTTGGGATCGCCAGCCGATCGCGACACCAAGATGGGCCCGCTGGTGAGCAAAGACCAATACGACCGCGTACGCTCCTACCAGGAACTCGGTAAGAAGGAAGCGAAACTGGCCGTTGGCGGAGGACGTGCCGAGAAGTTTGCCAAGGGATACTACATCGAGCCGACCATCTTCTACGATGTCACCAACAACGATCGTATTGCCCGCGAAGAAATATTTGGGCCCGTAGCCGCGGTCATCCCATTCGAAGACGAGAGAGACGCAATCAGGATTGCCAACGATTCACCTTACGGCCTGGCCGCCGCAGTCTGGACGCGCGACATTTTCAAAGCATTCCGCACTGTGAAAGCACTGCGCGCAGGAATCGTCTGGGTCAACCACATGCAACCAACTTACGTCGAAGCACCCTGGGGAGGCTACAAGCAATCCGGCTTCGGCCGCGAACTCGGCCCGTGGGGAATCGAAGAATATCTCGAAACTAAACAAGTACACATCAATTTAAACGAGGCCCCCATCGGCTGGTATTAAAAATAACCTTGTCATCCTGAGCGCAGTAGCCGGTTCGCGAAGCGAAGCCGGGACGCTGAAATAAAAGATGAATGTTGCGGCAACTTTAATGCTGTCATCCTGAGCGCAGTAACTGGTTCGCGAAGCGAATCAGTTACGGAGTCGAAGGACCTTGCGTCGCCCGTACGACGATCAAAGCCTCAGGGAATTCTCACCAGAACGTAGGAAGCACTATGAACACGATTCAACTAAAAACCCCAATCCCGGGACCGAGATCTAAAGCACTAGCGGATCGCCGCAACAGCGCGGTTCCGCGCGGCCTCTCGCACGGAACACCGATCTACGTGGCGAAAGCGGAAGACGCTTGGCTCGAGGATGTAGACGGGAACCGCTACATTGATTTTGCCGGCGGCATCGGCTGCCTCAACATTGGACATCGTCGTGAGCCCGTGATTACTGCCATCCGCGCCCAGCTAGAAAACTTTCTTCATACCTGCGTCCAGGTCACGCCGTATGAAAACTACATCCGGCTCGCCGAGCGAATGAACGAAATCACGCCCGGCAAGTTCCCAAAGAAAACGCTGTTCGTGAACAGCGGCGCCGAAGCGGTAGAGAACGCGGTAAAAATCGCGCGCGCCCACACCGGACGTTCAGGCATCATCGCCTTCGAAGACGCGTTCCACGGCCGTACTATGATGACTCTGGCGCTCACCAGCAAGACGCATCCCTACAAAGCAGGCTTCGCGCCATTTCCCGGAGACGTCTACCGCATTCCCTATGCCTACTGTTATCGCTGTTCCTATTCCCTAAAATATCCGTCGTGCGATGTTTACTGCGCCCGCCATCTCGAAGATACATTCAAGCGAGTAGTAGCATCCGAAGATGTTGCTGCCGTGATCGCCGAGCCAGTCTTGGGCGAAGGAGGATTCGTCGTCCCTCCACCCGATTTCTTCCGCGTGCTGATCGGCATCTGCCAAAAGCACGGCGTTCTGTTCATCGCCGACGAAGTGCAAAGCGGTTTCGGCCGAACCGGGACTCTATTTGCCAGTGAACACTACGGCATCGAACCGGATATCCTCGTTACAGCCAAGTCGCTCGGCGGCGGTTTACCGCTGGCCGCGATCACGGGCCGCGCCGAAATCATGGACGCACCAGGACCGGGAGGTCTCGGCGGAACCTTTGCCGGCAATCCCGTCTCCTGCGCAGCCGCACTAGCCGTGTTGGACATCTTCGACCGCGAAAACCTGTTGACTCGCGCCAACGAAATCGGAAACAAATTCCAAAAGCGCGCCAAAGAATGGCAGAAGCGCTGGCCGATAATCGGCGATGTCCGCGGCCTGGGCGGAATGCAGGCGATCGAACTTGTGAAATCCTCCGACAAGCGTGAGCCAGCCGCAGACGAGACGAAAGAAGTGACAAAATATTGTTACGAGCACGGTTTGATTACAATCATGGCAGGCTCATATTCCAACGTGATCCGTGTTCTAGTCCCACTGGTTGTGACCGACCAGCAACTGGACGAGGGCCTCGGCGTGCTGGAATCCGCGCTGCAAACCGTGTCCGAGAAGAGGGTCGTCGGCGCGCACCCGGCGGTAAGGACCATGATCACGTAGGGGCAGACGCCCTCATCCGCCTAGGCGAGCAAAGCTCGGCAGCACCAGAGACGTAGCGAGCTACGTTTCTACAGAAAAAACACGCTGCACAGACGTTGCTTGCAACGTCTCGAAGCACAAGAATTCTTCGCAATCGCAGAGGTCAAGAACATGCCCATCGCAGCACCACCTTTAACCAAAGTTCCCAACTACGTGAACGGCCACTGGGTCGAATCCATCGCCACAGAATGGTTCGACGTTACCAATCCAGCGACCGGTGAAACCATCGCCAAAGCTCCGCTCTCTGATGCCTCCGAAGTCAACGCTGCTGTCGAAGCCGCAGCGGCGGCCTATCCCGAATGGCGGCGCACTCCTCCCGAGGACCGCATCCAGCCGCTCTTCAAGCTGAAGCAACTTCTGGAAGAACATATCGACGAACTGAGCCGCATTATCACCCAGGAAAATGGAAAGACTTTCACCGAGGCCAAAGCCGAGTGGCGTCGTGCCATCGAGAATGTCGAAGTTGCCTGCGGTATTCCGATGATGATGCAAGGCTACAACCTTGAAGATGTAGCTCGCGGCATCGACGAGATGATGATCCGCCAACCGCTCGGCGTAGTAGCGGCGATCACGCCGTTTAATTTCCCCGGCATGGTCCCCTTCTGGTTTCTGCCCTATGCGATCGCCTGCGGGAACACTTTTATCCTCAAACCCTCGGAGCGCGTGCCGCTCACCATCCAGCGAACCTATGAGTTTCTCGCGCAGACTGGACTGCCCAAGGGCGTAGTCAACCTAGTGAACGGCGGAAAAGTCGTAGTCAACGCCTTGCTCGACCACCCCAAAGTGCGCGCCATCAGCTTCGTGGGATCGACTCCAGTTGCGAAATACGTCTACGAACGAGCCGGCGCCAACGGAAAGCGCGCGCAGTGTCAAGGTGGCGCGAAGAATCACGTCATCGTTCTCCCCGACGCCGACATGAAGATGGCCACGCAAATGATCAGCGACAGCGCCTTCGGCTGCGCCGGCCAGCGGTGTCTCGCAGTCTCGGTCGCGGTCACGATCGGTGAAGCGCAAAAAACTTTCCGCGATGCCATCACCGACTCCGCCGCCAACCTCCGCGTGGGCAACGGCCTCGACGCAGACACCCAGATGGGCCCGGTAATCACAAGTCAGAGTAAGTCGCGAATCGAGTCGCTGATCGCGACCGGAGAGAAGCAGGGTGCGAAAGTTCTGCTTGATGGACGCAATCCCAAAATACCAAGGCACGAAGCGGGGAACTTCGTAAAGCCGACGATCCTTGATGATGTCTCACCCACAAGCGAAGTAGCGGATACAGAAATCTTCGGCCCGGTCCTGAGTCTGATTCATGCTCGAGACCTGGACGAAGCTTTAGCGTTTCTCGAGCGCAGTAAGTATGGCAATCAGGCGTCGTTGTTTACGTCGAGTGGCGCAGCTGCGCGGCGGTTTCGTTATGAAGCGCCGGCTGGCAATATCGGAATCAACATCGGCGTGGCTGCGCCCATGGCCTATTTTCCGTTCAGCGGATGGAAGGACAGCTTCTTCGGCATCCTGCATGGACAAGGCCGCGACGCCATCGAGTTCTATACGGAGAAAAAAGTAGTAATCGAGCGCTGGGCCAAGGAACACTCGCGGAAGTTCTGATGGTTTGTCGTCATCCTTAAGAGGCGTTAACCACAGAGGACACGAAGGTACACAAAGGAAGATCTCGGACGCCATGTCGGACACTGTTCAAAAATACAAAGACTACGTAATGACCGGCTTCATGAAGCAGGTAATGCCGATTGTCATCGATCATGCCAGCGGCGTAACCGTGACAGACGAAAACGGCCGCGACTATCTGGACTGTTTCTCCGGCATCTCGGTCGTGAACGCCGGACACTGCAATCCGCAAGTAATCGCCGCCGCCAAATCGCAAATGGACAAGCTGGTTCACGCCGCGTCCTACATCTACCACGTAAAACCAGTAGCCGATCTAGCCGAAAAGATGGCCCACATCGCCCCGCAAGGCCTGTCCAAAACTTTCTTCGGCAACGGCGGCGCCGAAGCCATCGAAGGTGCGATGAAGCTAGCGCGGCTCTACACGAGCAAACACGAATACATCTCGCTCCACGCCAGCTTTCACGGACGCAGCTGGGGCACCCTTAGCATCACTGGCAACCAGTGCCGCAAAAAACGCGGAGGCCCCTACGCCCCTGGCGTAGCCTTCGCCCCCGCACCCTACGCCTACCGTTCGCAATGGCGCAACGACCCCGAAGAGTGCGGACGCCAGTGCGCCAGAGCCATCGACGACGTAATCCGCTTCGCCACCTCCGGAGATGTAGCCGCATTTATCGCCGAGCCAGTCATGGGCGAAGGCGGCATTATTTGTCCGCCACCAAACTATTTCAAAGAGGTAAAGAAAGTTCTCGACCAGCACGGCATCCTCTTCATCGCCGACGAAGTCCAATCCGGCTTTGCCCGTACCGGCAAAATGTTTGCCATCGAGCACTACGGCGTCGTCCCCGACATCCTGGTCACCGCCAAGGGCATCGCCGACGGATTCCCCCTGAGCGCCTTCACCACCCGCCCCGAAGTCGCCGCCGCCTTCAAACCCGGCGACCATCTTTCCACCTTCGGAGGCAATCCCATCTCCTGCGCCGCCGCCCTCGCCAACATCAATTTCATGGAGAAAGAAAATCTTCCCGCCCGCGCCACCGAAACCGGCAACTACGCCATGACCAAACTCCGCCCCCTGCAAAAGCATCACCCACTCATCGGAGAAGTCCGCGGCCTCGGCCTGATGATCGGCGTAGAGCTGGTGAAAGACGAAAAGCTAACCCCAGCCACCGCCGAAGCCGAAGCCATCCGCGACGCCCTGCTACGCAACGGCGTCCTGGTCGGCGTAGGAGGCATCTACGGCAACGTGATCCGCTTCCAACCCCCGCTGATCATCACCCGCCAGCAGATCGATCAGGCCATCGACGCCTTCGCCGCAGCATTGCAGGAAGTACAGCAGCCAGCGGCGGTGTAAGGCGAGAAGACGGCACTAACCCACCCGCCGTAACCCTCCGTTTCGCAGAATAGCCAGCTTTGGAGTACGATGTCTCGAACAAATGCCCGCTTCGCTGACTCGCTTCCGCATCGAGAAACTACACGGGCGACGAACCTTCGACATACCCGTCGTCGACAACCGACTCGTGCTCGTGGGAGAAAATGGAAGTGGTAAGAGCACCGTGGCGAACCTCATTTACTATTTCCTCACCCGTCAATGGGTGCGTCTCAAAGACTATAGGTTCGACGCAATTGAGGCGACCGTTTCCGGCTCCCCGATTCGCATCACCCGGGACGACTTGCAGAGCCTGTTGGTAGACCGAAGCCGCGCTGTGCACCAAGCCGAGTTTGTCTTCAGACGCAGCAGGCAAATATTCCTCGATTTCGAGGTGCCCCCGTTTCCTGAAGATTCTCCGGAGTATGCAAGGTATCTGGAACACCTGTCCGACGAGTTGGACGTTCCTGTGAGTGTTGCCCAGAACATGTTGCGAAAATCCAAAAGGAAATCAAAGTTGCCGCCGAAGCTGATTGAGTCCGTTGAAACGCTCAAGTCATTAGATTTTGGTCAGTTCTTATATCTACCCACGTATAGACGGATTGAGCAGGATCTGAAGTCAATATTCAGGGGTGCCGGGATTGAAGAGAAGATCCGTGAGTTTCGGGATAGGGTTAAGAAGCGTGAGCGGACATTCATGGAGCTCATCGAATTCGGCATGGAGGACGTGGAAAGAACCATCAACGAACGCATGGCGAAGATCAAGGAGAGCGTCAGAGAGGGACTAAACAACCTTACGGGAGCCTATCTACGCGAGGTTCTAAGAGGTCTGGACGACCCGGCTGCTGACGTAGCTGTTCTGCGGACAATTGAGCCTGCCGTCTTCGAGTCAATATTCGCGAGGATCGATGAGACAACGCTACCTCCTTCCGATAAGGAGCTCCTCAAGACGAGAATCGCCAGCATTGCCCTGCAAGGCTATGGAATAGGGCCTGACGACAAGGTGATCGCGCATTTTCTATCCAAGCTGGTGGCTCTCCATAGAGAGCAGCAAGCGAGCGAGACTGACGTTAGGCAGTTCGCCAAGGTCTGTAACGCGTACTTGACGGGAAAGCACCTGGTCTATGACGACGTGAGATATGTTATCTACATCAGGCAGGACGGCTCGGTTTCGGAGGAAAAAGACGAGGAAGACCAACTCCAACTGAGAATGCTATCCTCCGGCGAGAAGCAAATAGTATCACTCTTTTCCCACATTTACCTTTCTGGCGACAAAAACTATTTCGTCATAATTGATGAACCTGAGTTGTCCCTTTCGGTCCCGTGGCAGCAACGTTTTCTGCCGGATATCATCAGCACTGAGCGATGCACGGGGATGATTGCCGTCACCCATTCACCCTTTATCTGGGAGAACGTGCTTGAACCTTACGTCCACCCCCTCTCAGAGTTCGTTGAGGCAACAAATGTCATTCGTTGATCTCTTGAGGCAGTCTCGCTCGAGGCCAGTTTCAGTCTTTCACCAATTCCTTGTAAGTTATGAGCCAAACGGTGTGCGGACCCATGCTTTCGTTGAGGGTGCTCCTGACCTGGCTTTCTATCGAAGTTACGTTGAGCGGTACGTCGAAGGCAGCGAACTACGCATGTATAACTGCGAGGGAAAGGCAAATGTTTACCAAGCGTACGCCAAGGTTGTGGAGCGTTTTCCGCGATGCCGACGCGTAGTGTTTTTCGTGGATAAGGATCTGGACGATATTCTCGGCGTGCCTTGGCCCTCTGATCCCCGCATCTACATCACGGATTTTTACGCAGTCGAAAACTACTTGGTCTGCAAGGAAGTGGTCCGACGTTTCTTTCTCGACTTCGTTAAGATGAAGAAGGTCGAATTCGATTTGGAGCTGGCTCTTCCGGAGTTCGAGAGCCAACTGAACGCGTTTCATCGTGCGATTTTGCCCGTGATGGCTTGGGTGGTGACGATGAGGCGCACTGGCCGACATCCGATTCTGAATGACGTCAACCCAGGCGAGTTCTTGGTATTCCTTAACTCGCGAGTCACGCGGCGAAACAGCGTTCGAATCATTCCCTACCTTGAACGCGTAACAAAGGTCGAGTGTCGTCCTGGGGAGTGGAGGCAAGTCCGGCAGACTTGCCGAGAGCTGCGTCGACTGGAACCGAAGAGGTACGTGCGCGGCAAGTTTGATGCTTGGTTTCTTCTGGGATTTATACGGAAAACGGAGGAGAGTTTAAGTGCTATGGCTCGTGAATCGGGTGGCGCAATCTCGGTCGGTGTTCAGCTCACCGACTCAAATTTCATTCAACTGCTGGTTCGCGCGTCGCCTGTGTCGCCCGCCCTTTCCGCATTCCTAGAATTTCACCTCAGGCATGAGGCAGCTACTCAGAGCTCAGTGGGAACGAGAGGAATTTGGGGCCGAGTCCGATCTTGGTTCCGTCGATGATATCAAGACCGCGGAAGCCTTGGGGGCTGGCCCGTGCTTTCACTACACCAAAAGCGGGTGCCCCGCCCTTCTCGCGTTCTTGGCCAGAGGGCGGGGCTTTTAGCTGACATCGCGGCGGCGGACCACTGGGTACACGCTAAGCTGCTCACGACGACGCGCTATCCAGCGACAGTCAATCTCGACCGCACCTTCTTCCCCGTGACCAGGGGGCTGGCCCAGCCTTTCTTTCCGATTGGAAACACAAAGTCCACGAGCCCTTGCGGTTAGGGGAAGGCCTCTAAAAGCCCCGCCCTCTCGCAAAGAACGCGAGAAGGGCAGGGCACCCGCTTTTGTCATTGGGGAAAGGGCAGCCCCAAGTGCCAAGCCTTAAAAGAACGATTCGGTTTGGAGTGCGGGGGCTGGCCTATTCTTTCACCACCCACAAAGGCGGGTGCCCCGTCCTTCTCGCGTTCTTGACGAGAGGGCGGGGCTTTTAGCTGAGATCGCGGCGGCGGACCAGCGGATGCACGCCGAGCTGCTCACGACGACGGGCTGTCCAGTGAGATTCAATCTCCACCCCACACTCCTTCCCCGTCGAATAGTGAAGGGCACTACTCCACTTCCAATCTTCCGGACGAGCGACCAACCCGCGTTGGACCGGGTTTTGATGCATGTAATCCAATTTCTCAGTTAGTTTCGATTCACGCCAAACATTGAAGTCGTAGTACCGAGGCTGCCAGAGAGAAGTCCTCGCGCGTTCATTCAGTTCTTGCGAAACAATTTGCTTGAGCATTTGCAGCACAACCGCCAAGTTGCCTCGCTCCGGCTCGCTCAGCAACAGGTGCACGTGCTCGGGCATCACGACAAATCCAATCAAGTAGAATCGGTACCAACGACGTACTCTTTCCAGGGTGACAACGAATGTGTCGCGCGCCGACCCGCTTCCGAGCAACGGCGCGCGGCGATAACAACTGAACGTAGTGAAATGAAGGTCACCAGTTTGCTGGTATCTCTTCAGTCCCCATGGCATGAGGTCGAGATTACTTCTTGGTGCCAAGTTACCGCTGTGACGGACGAACATCGGAAATACAAAGTCGACAAGTCTTGCGTTCGTGGAGGCCTCTTAAGCCCCGCCCTCTCGCAAAGAACGCGAGAAGGACGGGGCACCCACTCTTTGTGCGGAGAAAGCCTGGGCCCGGCCCCCTGCCTCAGGATGACAGCGGGGAAAGGGGTGGCCTCTTAAGAGTATGTGCGTGAAAACTCATCTTTCGCCCTGCCGGGGCTTCATCCGTTTTCCACTTTTACCCACGGCTTACGCCGTGGGCTGCATTCTTACGCCGCTTCGCGGCTACGGACTTCCGCCGGACACAATACACACAAGATCCCTCGACTTCGTTCGGGAGGACAGTTGGTTAGCGGCGATTCGATACCTTTCTAGCCTGCAGGCGCCACCAGGCTTCGCGATATTTCTCGAAGGTTCCGCGCGAATTGTTTGTCCTGGGATAGAAACGCAAAGTGGTGCGGTTGGTGAAAGCATTCACCGGAATCACGTACCAGAGATGGAGAGGCACAATGTAGACCACGACAAAATCGATGTCTTTGTTGGTGTACAGCACCCCTCCGGCCCCCGGCGTGACCCTGAACCGGTTGTGTTCGCGCAGGTATTTGGTGGACTTCACCTGCACGCGCAACAGCCTGCGTCCGGAATCCACGATGAAGTCATAGCGCTCGCTTTCTCCCCAAGGCTTGGCCACGTTCAATCCGAGGCTGATTGCCTTGTTCAAGAAAGCCGCTTCAGCTTGCTCTCCGGCCCACTTCGACGTGTTATGCGAAGCTTCGATTTCTTCCACCCATCCCGCAGCCGCAAATATCGAAATCCCCGACTCTTGCTCGATGCCCATGGTCATGCGAAAATCCTCTCGTCCCCATTTTCTGCCAGCAACAAAAAAGCGCAGCCCGAGGGCTACGCTGGTTTGCTATTAGCAGTTAGTTATGTATTACCAGTTTATAATATCACATCTGTCAAAGGTGGAGGCGCACAAATTCCGCCCTCTCGCCGGGCGTCCCGGGCCTCTGGTTACTTTGTATACTGCGATTCGCCGTTTCCGAACGACCAGTTCTCCCAAGCAACCTCCACCAGACTGATCATGAGATCCTGCGGTCGCAATCCTGGATTCTTCTCCATGATTTCTGCCATGCGTTGAAACAGTTTCCGCTTCTGCCCGGGCTTGCGTCCCGCTGACAAAGTGATCTGCACAATCACAATATTGTCGCTGCGCTCCCCTCCTAGATAACTCGGATCGTAAATCAAGTCGTTCGCGGAGTGTTCCGTAATGATCTGAAAGCGATCCTGCGGCGGAGCATCGATCGCCTCGACCATGGCTTGATGAACCGCATCCGCCAGCGCCCGTCGATATTGTTCTGACTTGCCCTCTCGTAGCGAAATGCGAACCAGTGGCATTACGACCCCTGAGGAACGCGATAGATTTTCGATCAATCCGACTTACATAGAACGGATGCTGGGCCCGAGCCTGCGCCGCTAGTTTTGATCTTTGGGTTTAGATGTGATCTTGCGTAGGACGAACTCCTGTGCGACGTTGGCGAGCGCGCGCTGTCCGGTGGCGATAAAGAAATTCCCCAAGAACAGTCCGGCGCCGCGATTCGATGCCGGATAGTAGGCATTCGCGAGGGCTGCCGTGGCGAGATCGCCACCTAGGGTCGAATAGTTAGGCTGCGACCGTCCGTTGTCCCCCCTGCAGACGAATGGGCTGGAGAGTGCGTGCAGAGCGCGAGACTTGTTTGAGCCCGTGCCCTGGTAGAAGTAGCGCGGATCCTGGTGCAGAAGTGATGGCAGGATCGCGCCACCGACCATAATGTCGATAGCGCCGTCAGCATAGCCCGCGCCGAAGCGCTCAGCATAACCCTTTGCGCCCTGGCCGTAGTTAGGGTTGTCGGCTGCCTGGTTGATTCCGGCAAACGTAGCTACGCCAATGACCGTAACCGGATCAAAGAGGACCTTCGTGGCGAGCTTGAACTTCAGCTTCGGCGTGAGCGGAGCGACGTCGCGATCATAGACAACGTAGAAATTCGGAAGAATGCCGAAAATGCGCTGCTTCTCTTCGGCCTTCACCTGCTCCCTGGCGATTTCCTCAGGGGAAGCGGCCGGAGAAGCTACCGTGATTGTGGTAAGCGCCTGTGCGATATTGAGTTTGCTTCCGGTTAAGATCAAGTACTGGCCTGGTTTCAGGACGACGGTGGGCGATGTCCAGTTTGCAAACCCCTCCGCTCTGACGGTGACATGGTAGGTGGCTCCGGGCTGGACATCGCTGAACTGAAAGAAGCCATTGTCTTTCGTGACGACCGTGCGCAGATCTTTGAGCTCTGGGCCTTCGAGAACGACAGTGGCGCCAGGGACGGTGTCGTTGTTCACATCGGTTACGGTGCCAACAAGAACTCCGGTTTGCGGCTTGGGCGCTTCAGGCATCAGAGTCGGCTGCTGGGCCTTGGAAGTGATTGATCCGCAAAGGCAGGCCACGAGTGCAAAGATACGCCACTTCATTGCGCGTTCTCCTACGAATGACAGACTCCTCAACCTGGCTTTCCAAAGCAACCGACCGGCCAAACGCGAGGCTAAGGTGAGTCTTGTAAATCGCTGACCACAATATATCGATGAGGCAAATGCCTGAAAGGTTACTGTCAAAATGTCGACGGCAATTTCGACACTCGTCAATTGACGACAGACGTGGAAGCGTCGAGGTATGAGGGTCAGAGGAGCAGATCCAAAGGCGGTCCGAGTTCATGGTTGAAGCGATGGTTGGTAGATCGAAGTTTCAAACGATCGGGGGTACCCAAAGTCTGAATCGTCATCTAAATCGCGAGGCCGGCCTCCACTGCCAGTTCTGGCTGAGGAGGGACCGGCCTCGGTTAGTTCGATCGCGAGCGATTACTGGCCAAAGACGCCAAGGGCGCTGAGGGAGCCCGTGGCTGTGTTCCAAGTGGTGCCCAAGTCCGTACTCCATGCATAAGTTCCCTGGGCATTGTTGAATGTAAAGTTCCAGGCAGCCCCTATATCAGCATCGGTCGTATCGGTGCTGGCGACTACCCAATACTGTTTCCCTTTCCTCACCGCCAATCCTGTCTTGGATTTGACAGTGTCCAGGTTGCAGCACTGGCCGAAGGTTTCCATATTTTTAAAATGCCACTTATGGATCGCTTTTCCCGGCTTCCCGCCACTGTCCTGATTGAGGCTGATCACAACTTCCTTCGTGCCCGTGAACCATCCCACAGCGGCTGAGATTTTCGTGACCAATGCTCTCGCTTTAGGAGTGAAAGGTATGGCAACCCATTGGGTACAAATTCCGGAATTTGGGCCGCATACCGTCCAACCCGAACCGGGGTTGTAGACGCTGGTTCCCGTTCCGAGGTTGGAGTAGATTGTCTTAAGTTTGGTGGAATTTGGATTCGTTGCGTGAAAAGGAGTTTGTACGTGGGTTGCAACGGCTTCCTTACCGCCGTTAATAATGATCACGCCATCTTTCGTTGACTGACCCGCGAATGCCGCGACGCTGGCCAACGCCAGTATCGCCAGACAGAGTAAGCTGCGTACGCCAAATTTCTTTGCCATCTGTTGTCTCCTCCGTGGTTGAAAAGTTTGGGTGAATTGGTGGGTCTTTTGGGGGAAGCCACGCCGGTTTTACTCGTGTCTGATCTCCGCCGAGTACTCTCCCGCTGCTGAGTGTATCCGTGCTGCTTGTTCCAGATTCAAGGAGCGATGATGACACACCTTGTCTCTCCCATCCGCCGGAACAGCTCCTGACTTCTAGGAAGCCGAAAACGGACATGAGTCTTGCACCATGGAAAGCTTAAGTCAAGAGTGAATTCAGATTCTGCCCTGCATTTTCTGAAGCGCCTAGAATAAAAATGCAAAGTTCTGCACATAGTCTGCAAGCATTGCGCCTAGCAGGTCGCCTAGCCTCGATTGTGGGCCACACTTTTCGTAAAAAAGTGGGCATCGACAGCGACGGCGAAAGAAGGTTACCAGTGACACGGAGAATGAGAAATCTTTCTACTCGGTGACTCTTGGTGGCAGGCGTGCGATTGCTAGCAGCGATTATCGCAGGATCAAGCGCATCGCTTTACCCTGACGTTCAAAGTTGATCTGCAAGATCGCAGGATGATCCTTGGCGAAACTTCCCAAGATAGAGGCTGACTGTTCGTATTTCTCAGGCGCGGAGCGCACTCGGACCATTAGACGGTGCTGGCCGGAGGTTAGCCGGACGGTTTCAGTCTCCCGTACGTCGGTTCGAAACGGATTCCAATGCTTCTTGTCCTGACCCTGCAAGGGGTGCTCATAAGTCAACTTGTCGTCAACCCAGAGCGAAAGATCGGCTGCCGAAAAGCGATGTTCGACGTGGATATCCAACCTCGAATCGGCAATCGTTTTAGCGGAATCCGCAACCGGCTTGGTGGAGTCCGCAACAGCGTTTGTCGAAGTCTTCGACACAGTTTTTCTGACGGGCCTGTGGACGACTGGTTGCGTCGGTCTTGGCGCGGTCGCTGGTACGGTCTGGCCAACAGTCACTGGTGTGCTGTTCGGCCGTGAAGTAGAAACAGCCTGACCGGGTTTAGGCGATGGCTGGCCGGGATGACGATAAACAAGGGTGCTCACAAGAAGTGTTGCGATCGTAAGTGCGAGACCTACGCGTACAGTGGGCACACGCCACCAAGATAGAAGCCGTGGATTAAAGAATCGGGGAACCCTTCTCCCTGCATGAGCCCATGCTTCAAGAAAAGCGGGTATGGCAGAGGCCGCTGAAGGAGTGCCGCCGCTGATGTCGCGACCCGCCCGAGCTATTCTTGCGCGCGGGAACCAGGATGGACGGTCTGGCTCTCGTGGGATCGTTCGACCCCGCTCTCGCAGTTCACGCAGATCAAGAGCAAATTCCAATCCGCGCTGATAACGTTGCGCGGGATCTTTTGCCATGGCACGGGCGATGACAGAATCCAATTCAGGTGGAAGATCGGGATCCAGCGCGGTTGCGCGCAAGGGATCGCGGTTCGCTACCTTGAAGCAAACCGTGGCCGTGCTGTTGCCTTGAAAAGGTCCGTAGCCGGTGACCATGCGGTACAGAATCGCTCCTAACGAAAACAGGTCAGAGCGGTTGTCGACTGGCTCGCCCTCCAACTGTTCCGGCGCCATGTAAGCCGGCGTGCCCAGCGCCATTCGAGGAAGCGTTAAATGCGCCAGGTTCATTTTTGCAATTCCGAAATCCGCAATTTTTGCATGCCCTTCCTTTGTTACCAGGACGTTGGCAGGCTTCATGTCACGATGGATTACGCCCTGGCCATGAGCGTGATCCAATGCTTCTGCCAATTCCTCAGCCAACAAAAGCGCTGTGTGCACCGGCAGCTTCTTGGATTGTTCCGAAAGCATCCGGTCGAGCGATTGACCCGCAATGTACTCCATCACGATGTAGGCAAGATGACCCTCGAGATCCTCGCCAGTATCGAAGATGGTTACGATGCCGGGATGCAACAAACGGCCGGCTGCCTGAGCTTCATAAAAAAACCGTTCGCGGTATTCGCGTTCTTCCTCTGGATGGTTTGTGGAGAGTGAGATCGCCTTGACCGCCACAAAGCGGTCGATCTTGGGATCGCGGGCTTTATACACGACTCCCATCGCTCCGCGACCGAGCTCGCCGATAATCTCGTATCGTCCGAAACGCTTGCCCCAGCGAGTTTCCATTTTGCTCAAAGGTCGTGGCTCCGGCAGAACACACCAGCCTATAGTTTAAGGTGGGCCACCAATTAAGAGTGTTCTCCGCAATACGGTGATGGTTACCGTGGTAATCGTTTGTCGGAACCGATGGGTACCGCTTCTTTGTGGAAGGCCGCAATTTAGGCTGTTTCCTGTGATCCAGGACGCCAATCGTGGGATTTGCTCTCCGTGACGTGCTTTACCAATTAGGCGGTTGCAGGACAGAGGCTCAGATTTCGTCTCCGTCATCCTCGCGGTTCAGATCCTTCGCAGAGCCTAGCGCGCGGCCGTCATTGGCGTGTCGAATGTCGATTCGTCCATTTACGTTGGACAGATGGATATGAGTTCCACCACCGCCCAGTTCGCCACGCAGACTGTGGCCAACGAAGCGGTGATGGCGCACGTGCAGGCCAAAGTCGTCGTCGATTCCACCAGATACGGTCGAGGCTTCCAATTCAGCTTTGGCATCTGACGGCAGAATTAACTCGAGGGTTCCATTCACCGACGACAGTTCAATTGGGGAATCTGTCAGACGCTCGAAGCGGGCTTCCATGCGGCCGTTGATCGAGGAAAGCTTTACTCTGCCGTGCAATCCCTCCGCCAGCAACCGGCCGTTGATGCAGGAGGCGCGTACTTCTCCGGAAGCTCCGTGGATATCCAGTGGGCCGTTGATGAGCTTGATCTCGTCGAGACTGGCGCCGCGAGGAACCATTAGCGTGTATTCGACACCGGCGGGATCGTTCCGTCCACCGTTGAAAGTGTGGTCGTGATCGGTGTACTTTGTGCGTATGGAAACAAAGTCACTGCCGGCCTCGACGTCGATCTTGGCCTCATCCAACCGCTCTTTCGTGCCGGCGTACTTCACCGCGTCGACCTTAACCTCGTTTTGATCCCATGCGGCAATGTGCACCGCGCCGTTGATATTATCGAGCTCGATTCGGCCTCCGGCGCTTAAAGGATAAGTCTGATGAAACTCCTCCGTGAACTGTCTGTTTTCCGATGCCTGTCCTTGAGCAGCGGCGAAAAACAGGGCGCAAAGAGTGCCTAGAATGGCTCCCATCCAGGTGGCGAGTCTGTGCTGGCGATTCATGGTTCCTCCGTGTTGACACGGATTAGACGGGGCAGGAGGCAATTCGTGAGTAGGTCTACAGCAGGATAATTCCCATGCGGATGCCCATGGTCACGGCTTCGGTGCGAGTAGATGCGCCAAGCTTGTCGAGGATGGAGCTGATGTGGAACTTCACCGTGTGGTCAGAGATACCGAGGCGAGACGCCATTTCGCGATTGCCGAGGCCCTCGGCGAGCATTCGTAAGACTTCGATTTCGCGAGGAGTCAAGTCTTCCAACGCCGCTGCTTGCTGAACTGCTGGCGAGGGAATGCGGGAGGCTAGATTCTGAGTTACTTCGGAATCGAGCAGCACCAAACCGGCAAACGCGGCTTGAATGCCCGCCAGAATTTCTTCGAGGCCAGAGTCGCGAGGCAGAATCGCTCTCAGCCCGGAGCGCAGGGCATGCGCCGTCCAATCGGCGGAAGGTTCATCGATCAGTGCCACCGCAGGAAAGCTGTTCGGAATTCGGGGGAGCGCGCGGGTCGTGTCCAACCCGATTGAATTTTCGAGATCAAGCAATATGACGTCCGGTTGGAGTTGCGCGGCATATTGTGCGACCGCGAGTGGGCTGTGGAGACTTCCGGCAAGCTCGAGCGATGGAGCGCTCTTGAGCAGTGCTTCCAGTCCGGCACGACGGACGGGGGAGGCAGCGGCCAAAAGCACGCGAACGACCCTGCCTCCATTTCTCTTTGTCATTGCAAAATTACTCTACTTCGCCGGACGCTCTCCCAGAGTGATTGACAGCTCGAGAGGAGAGCCGCCCCGGATTACGGTTGTCCGTATCTTTTCGTTTACTTTTGCCGATGCCAGTAAGTCCTGAATGTATTCTGTGTCCAGCGCTGGCTTGCCTTGTAATTCGACGATCACATCGCCGAGAACGATTCCGGCTTTGTCCGCAGGGCCGTCCGGTTCGACATGGAGAACCATCAAACCTCCCGCTGCCGATGACTTCAGCTTGCTGCGTAGCGCTTCAGGAACTGCGACTGGCTGCATTGCGATTCCGAGGTAAGGACGGGCGATATGACCTTTATCGAGAAGTTCGTCGACAACCCGGTTGACGGTTGCGACGGGAATAGTTACTGCCCGTCCGCGACCGAAGCCATTGGTGTTGAGCCCGAGAACTTTTCCTTCGCCGTTGACCAGAGGGCCGCCGGAAAATCCGGGGTAAAGCGCAAGATCGAGCCGGATGCTCTGCTCGATTCGACCGCCACGCCAGGTGCGCCATTCGCCGCCGAGGCCTCCGATGATTCCGGCGCTGGCCACGAGGTTTCCAAAACGCGTGCGGCCGAGTGCGAGCACGAAGTTCGCGAGTTTCAGGTTCGCAGCATCGCCGAATTGAGGGATTGCAACTCCGGCATCTTGATCGAATTTCAAAATTGCGAGGTCGGTGCCGGCGTCGCGTCCTGCGAGTTTGGCCGAAACGCGTTTGCCGCCATGAACCAGGACGGTAATGTCATCCTCGCGGCGTACCGCATGGTTAGCGGTGACCAGGACGCCCTTACGCCAATAAATGCCGCTGGAAGGGACACGGTGCCTTGCGTGTATTGCGACCACTGAAGATCCTGCTTGTTCCGCCGCGGCGGCGAGTTCTTGCGAAAAGCTGGCAATTACGGAAGCCATTTCATTCTCCCTGACTGATCTGACACGGGCGATTGATTCGTCCAGTGACTTTCATCATGCAAGGGTTATGAATTGCGCGCATCCGCCAATTGGGTAGGTGATACCTCAACAATTAGCTGGTATCAAGGGCTGGATGAAAAATTAGGAACTCTTACTTTCACGACTGCCGTTGTCTGTTGCTTGCCCGCGGATTTATCCCTATCGGACTCCAAATAGGAGTGCGTTTCTTACTGCAAGGGCTTGCCCATGTTCAGGCACGAGTTGGCCTTGCCGTCGATCGAGAAACGAATCACTGCAGATTCATCGCTACAAAATGCGCGTATCCCTGAAGTGGGATCCGCAGGCACGGCAGTGATGCTGTACCTCGACGCTGGCGTTCCATCGCAGCCGGTGAGCGCGAAAACGTAGCCGTTCTTTCTGCCTGAGGCCAGCCGCGGATCGATCAACATTGACTGGTGCTCCGTGACTCCGCTGCCGCTTCCCATGCCACCTAGATCGGAAAGCGTGCAAGTAAATCCGTGGCCTGGAAAAGTCACGGCGTAGCTTATCTCGGCAGTATTGAATGCACGGACCGCGCCTACAGCCGCAGATTCATTCGCAGCGGTCATGGCATTCGGCGCGATTAGCGTAGTGGTACCGCCTGCCGGGGCTGCGCTGATTTCAGGCCGTAATTTCGTGGCCAGCGCTTTCAAGAACTCGGGATCGGTCAGCGATACTCCGACCGTCGCCGAAATGGCGCTCAGCCGCCAGATGCTGGCTTCCTGCTTCATGGTGAAGGTGAGCCCGAATTTCGCCCCTGCAGTTTGCGTCTCTCCGTCTTTCGAGCCGTGGAATGAGAGTTCAAGATCGTCTTCGTCGCCTAGCAGATCGTCGCGTTCCACTGTGATTTCGAATTTGTTGTGCGTCTGGGGGTCTTCGATCTGCACCAGAGTTGGCCCAGCTTCAAAGGTCTGCAATTGCTGCCCATGGGTGGTGAGTTGGCTGGTCATGGCAGAGAATCCGGTGAGGAAGGGCGTGCTTGAAGTCGAACCCGCTTTTCGCAGAGCCGTCCGCGTTGCTTGCGGAAGATGCTTCTCGAATGTTCCCGGCGTCTTGCTGAAAAACATTTCCAGCAGCGCCTGTCGGGCGGTTTGGGGCACAGCCTGCCCATTGGCAAAGATGCCGCCGAACAGGGCAGTGAATGCTAAGAAGATTAAGCTATTGAGAACCACAACAATGAACTTCTTCTTCCCCGCCATCTGTGCCTCCCGCGCTGCTGCGTGGATGATAGCAGTCGGCATAACTCTCGCCAGTTACATAAGTGGCGTGGCCGCGGGTCTGGCACTGGCGGATTGCCTCAAGGCGTCGCATCGACGCTTTTAGATTATTTTTCACTTCGTGACCAGGGTCATCTTCTGCTGGTTACCGGGGTTAGACCAATGCCACCAACGAGCCATTGTGGAAACGTCGGCTGTGACGCAAGCTGGTAGCAGCCGAGAACAAGTTGGACAGCCGCCAGAGAAGAGAGGAAGCATGAAAGATTTTTTGAGCAAAACCCGTGCATCGAGCGTGTTTGCGAGCGTCGCCGAATATGTAGTAATGCTGTTCGTCGCGGTGATGACCGGAGTCAGCACGCTGCGCTTGCTGGGAATTCTGCCCTAGCAGATACGCGCTGGAGCGATTACTTTTTCTTGTTGCCGAAAAGGCCCAGGACTTGATTCACCGGATTCTGCTGCTGCTGTCCCGGCGTAGCCGGCTGTCCTTTCTTTCCTGTCAATCCACCTAGGATCGAAGAAGCCCCACCCAGGGGATTGTCGCCAGTAGGTATCAATCCCTTCAATTTCATTTGGGCCATCTTCTGGACATCGGGCATCACCTTGGGATTCTGGAACGTCCCAGTGACCGTTGCAGGGATCACCAGTTCTCCCTGGTTATTGGCCAGCGCGGTGCTCATGTAGCCGCCGACGCCCGTCCCACCCACCTCCTGGGTGAAGGCTTTGGACAGCACGGCGTTCAACTGCAGGTTCAACGTCTGCGTCACCAGGTTGGCGGTGCCGACCGCGCCCACGTTGCCGATGTCGAGAGTGGCTTGGAGATTGTTGGTCTGGGCGATTCCATTCTTCACCGCGATGGTGCCCGTCAATTTTTGAATGGTGGTTACGCCTTGATCTTTTTGCGACGCCTTGCTGGTACCGAGAATAGACAGGAGTTGGTGCGAGATATCGACTCCCGAGTAGCGCACGTTAGTGAAATTTTCATTGATGGTGCCGTTGAGCGCTTTCATGATCTCATTCGAGCTGAGTGATCGCACTGGACCGGCGGCGTGCATGTCGACGCTGAGGGTGCCATCGCCGGTGACCTTATCCAGCGATGTCACGCCGTATGCCTTAGCCATCGCGAGGATATCGGGCAGCGCCGCTTGTGGAGCACGCAACGTGGCGTCTATTACAGCCGCGTTGGATGTGTACTGCTTCACCGAGAACTGCACCGCAGCCGTTGTGCCACCCGAAGTCACATTGAAATTGTCGGAATGAATTTCGGTTGGGGTTAGAGCGATATTCAATGCTTTAATTTCGACTGGCTTGGCGATTTCTTTTCCTGACACCTGGACGCCTTGGGCGGTTAGAGTCCCATTGAGTGCCGGCTTGTCCGCTGGACCCTGGGCCTTTATATCCGCGTTGATTTTTCCATTCACCGTAGTGCCGGGAGCAAAGGCTATACCCGCGGCGGCTGCCAGACGGGCGATTTCCGCGATGGAAACATCGGGGGCCTTCAGGTCTACGTCGAGTTGCACAGGCGTGGGCTTGTGGTTCACGGTCCCGGTTACGAATATGGGAGTCTGTCCCAACTTGATCGCGCCCTTCTCGATATGCAGCAGATCATTCGGAACATCGTCGGTGATGTTGTAGTCTGCGTTAATCGGATATCCCACCTCGATGCCATGCAGCTTTGGCTTGTCCAGATTCATTTGCCCGTTCGCCGAAAGCTTCCCATTCTCATTGGAAATGTCAGTGTGTCCGGAAAGTATCCCGGCGGTGTTGACCAGGGCCGGGCTCTGCAGAAACTTTTGTAAGCCCGCGATGTCGACATTTTTCAAGTCAAGGGTGCCTTTGAAGGGGGTAGTCGCGGGATTTTCGTGGGAAAGGGGCCCACCCTTTCCTTTTAAACCTACTTCCTGGTTCCCAGGGCCCGGCAAGTGCACGGAAGCTTCCACGCTGAAGGGCGTAGTGGGTGCGAAATCCGTAAGTTTAACGTCGATGTGATCGTATACAGTACGCGGTCTTCGGTCCTGCAGGTCTGTGATTGCGACCTGTCCGTCATTGATTGCGAGTTCGCCCAACGAGAAGGGCGTACTCGAAGAAGAAGGCGCCGCAGAAGCCTCTGGCGACGACTTCTGGCCGAGCGAGGCGAAGTTCCAAACGCCTTGCGCATTCTTGATCAGATCTACGCTCGGGCGGTCGAGTCCCAGCGAGTCTACTTCAACTTTCTTGCTCAGCAGCGGAAGCAACTTGACGGAGACGCTCAACTCCTGGGCTTGGATGAACGGGGTGTTGCTGTTGAACTTCGCATCGTCTGCGATCGAGAGGTTCGCCACCTTAAAGCGGAGCGGAAACAATCCCAAACTCATGTTGCCCAACGAAACTTTGCGATTCAACTGTTGCTCAAGCTTGGTCTGAATCGTTCCGCGATAATCGTTAGGATTGAAAACTGCCAGCAAAATCCCCACCCCAAGCACTATGACAACCACTACGATTCCGATGACAATTGCAACCTTACGCATGGAAACCTCCGAGACTGAGGAAGTACCTACTATTAAAAGATACTCCTCTGCGGCCATTGCGGGACTGACAAGATTCAGCGAAGGTGAGAAAGACGAAAGGCAGACTGGCTTGACACGACCCCGCATCGCTTAGATAGCAGAGTGGTGCCAGGGGGTTGGCTGGCGCTAGATTTTTTCGGAGACACCCGTGTAGAGACGTAGCCAGCTACGTCTCTACACCTAATTTAAGACGCGCCGCTACTGCTCGACCAGATCTTTCGAGTGCAGCACGAACTCAACCCGCCGCTCCCGGTTCACGCGAACCGTTTGGTAAAGATCCATGGTATCCAGCGCGACCAGCTTCTGCTCTCCGTCTGGGCTCACGCAGTGAAGCTGGCCACCTTCCACCCAATAGTTGCGGGCCAGCCATGCGGCACCGCCTTTGAGGACGATAACCGTGGAGATCGGTTCTCTGGGCTGTTGCGCCGGTTCCTGTATGAACGCATTCTGCAAAGTCGCATTCTGCTGTCTTGGCGCAGGCGATGACGGACGGTACACTGCGGACGAAGACGAGTCGTAAGAGCTCGGCGTATACCGCGGCGGCATGGGAATCGAGGATCGGACCGCCGGCAAGGAAAACTCCATGTCTTCCATGAGTCGGAGGCTCAGCCGGGTTTCCCCTTTGAAAGCTGGATACGGTCCGCGGGCTGGCAGGGTGAGAATCTTGACCGGCCAGAAGACGGGAATCGCCCAAAGAACCGCGTCCCGCTTGGGATGGCCCTTTGAATGGACCTTGCCCTCGGCATCGGTTTTCATGTGAGGTGCAGAAATGATTTTCGCGGAGAGTGGAAGGACCTGGGCGCCGGGCAGGATAAGCCGGTCGAAACTCACCTGCATCCAGCCCTTGCCCACAAAGTGTCCTGGGTTTTTAAAGTCTTCGAGGTGACCGCTAAGCTCGGCTCCCCGAGGAAACAGCGGGTGCCCAAAGGCCGCCACGTGACCCAGGTAGCAAAGCACAGGGTCGCCAACCTGTGCGGTTTTGGAAGAGAAGTTAGGTTCAGACACTGTGCATTGCAGAAGCGTTCCGGCGGGGACAATCTCATCGCTGGCGCGAGCCAGGATGTTGACCGAAACACAGAAAACGATTGTTAGCAGGAAAGATTGTCGGGTCATGGACGGGCTTCTCCTCATGGGTCTTCGTCAAGGAGCGCGCCCCAAAACCGCGACAGCAACAAAGCGGGGGAAATGTTACCACGGAAAAGCCGCTGATACCAAGATTAAAAGGTGGCGGGCAGCGGGCCACTTTTGGAGATACAAAACTTATCGATGGCTAAGGTCGTAGGCGACGGCAAACGATGAGGTCCCGATGTCGAGCATAGAGGTTATCCGCTCAGGTCGATGGTGGCCCGTCCTGTGGAAACAGTAGCTAAGTGCGATTACGCCTGCGGTTTCTCCTGCGAAATTAGCCGCTAACCCCGCCGTGCTGGCACTGAAAGCGCGGGTTACAGGATTCAGCTCTTTCCCTCCGTTTTGGAGGATGGTCCGAGTAACTGCGAAGTCGGCGGCGCTGAGAGCAGCAACGGTAGCGAAAAGAACCCGATTCTGCTTATCCCAAAATTCATGCTGCCGGGGCGCTTCCGCGGGAGCCGGTGAAGCTGCCATTACGCCCGAACCAAGGGGACCAGAGTCAGGCACGTCATCATGAAGGGTCGCGACGGAAACTCCTTGGGCAAGCATCGTTCCACTCAGAAACGCCAATGCCACCAGGCCCTTGGTCCATCGTCCAAGTACTGAACCTAAGACGTGCGCGCCCATAAATAGGACGTCTGTCATCTCTGCCAAGCAGTACATCGCAATTCGACAGCCGATGGGACCGCGCCGCCCATGATTGCTTATTGTCAAAATTCAGTGATTTAGGAGTTCAGCGCGATTGTCACTGAAAAGGATATGTGCAAACTATTGCGTACCGAAGAGTTGCCTTCGTCGCGAGACGGCCTCACTTCTTGCCCGGCTGAGTCCTTGGAAGTATGCGTATGATGGCGGTTACCTGCTGCGGGAGCAGCAGCAACTCGTCCAATGAGGCCTTGGTTAAACCGCAAGAGCGCGTCGAGGATCTTTGTCGGTGTGGTTGTCCTGACAATTGCCTGGATATGTTTTCAACTTGCCGCGCACCGTCACACCGGAATACTGCGCACGTTGGTTCTAGCCAACCACTTCTTTCGCGACACATCAACCTCATTCTCCAAGACGCAACAGCGGACTGAAACTGTTCCGGCCGGACCGCCACACAGCGTTAAGCTTTCCTGGAAGGCTAGCACCACCGCAGGGGTCGCCTACAATGTCTATCGTCGCGACACGTCGGGGCGGGTCGTCAAAATCAATTGCGTACCGCCGACCGAAACCAGTTGCGTCGACAGCACCGTGAGGCCGGGAGAAACCTACTACTACGTGGCCAAAGCAGTGAGTGCGAAAGGAGCGGAAAGTGTCGGCTCGAACGAGGTTCGAGTCACGGTCCCTTCGCCGTAGAAGAATCAGGGAATAATGGCGCGCCGCTTGTTCGAAAAGCGGCTCTCTTCTTTCTTTGAATTGACCGCCGTCGTGGCGTAGTAATAGGTTTTTCCGTTGGTAACAGACGTGTCGGTGTACACCGTATTTTGGTCGAGGGCGGTATTGATTTTCGTGTACGGGCCAGCTGACGCAAGCGCACGATAAACGTTATAGCCAATCACACCGTGGGACTTGCTGGCTTTCCACTTCAGATCGACCTTATGCTCGCGCGAGATGGTGCCGACGCCATTCAGAGATTTAATTGCGACAAGAGAAGTCCCTGAAGCACTCGTGAAAGAAAGAGTGCCGGATGCGACGCTATCAGATCCAGGTGCAAACGTCACCGTAAATGCCCGACTGCTCCCGGCTGGAACGGTCAACGGAAAGGATGCTCCGCTCACGCTGAATTCCGGCCTGCTACTGTTAGCCGAAACGATCGTCACCTCTTTGTCAGCTGCGAGCGTTATTACTTGACTCGCCATCGATCCCACTGGCACGTTGCCGAATTCCATCGTTGGCCGATCAGCGTGAAGCCCGTCAGGCTCTACTCCTGTCCCATTCATTTCCGAGCGCAGAATTGGCGTCGAGAGATCCGCGTGGTCCGACAGGAACGAAATACTTCCGCTGCTGTAACCAGGAGCTTGCGGCGCAAAGGCTCCACTGAAGGTGAAGCTCTCTCCACCGGCCAGCGTCAAGGGTAAATCCAGGCCGATCAGGGTGAAGTCCTTGCCTTGGGTAGCAAGGCGCAACAGCGTGATGGCAGAAGCGCCCGAATTAGTGATGGTGATCGTCTGGACCTTCTGCTGGCCGACCACGACGTTGCCGAAACTCAGGCTCGCAGGTGTGAAGACTAAGTGCTTAGCATTGAGCGAGGAGGGCTTGCTGGTGATTGCGTCAGCCGCGTCAGCGCTCTGAGTCAATACGAAAAGAACCGCCATCAGGCCTGCACAAAGCAAGGCTCGCAGCACACGGGGGAGTGGCATGCGGCGATTGTGGCGGGTTTTCGACGAATCGAGAAGGTCTCATTAGTACATCCGGATATCCCAAAACACCCGGCTGAGACCCGCCCAAGCTCGAAAACTATGGGGGAGGAATCACGGCCGTCGTCTGATTGGAGTAGCCGCTTTCTTGGTTACTCGAATTAACCGCACTGGTTACGTAGTAATAGGTCTTTCCATCAACCACCGCACTATCCGTGTAAAGCGTGCTTGGGTCGAGAACGGAATTGATTTTCGAATATGGCCCTCCGGACGTCCCGCCACGATAAATGTTGTAACCGATGATGTTCTGCGACGTGCTCGCGGTCCATGACAGACTGACGGTGTGCGTAGGTGGTGGTGCGCCGGTGCCGGTCAACGATTCAATCGTCGGAGAGTTTGAAGCGTTGCTGGCGAACGATATGCTGCCCGATGCGACGCCCGTTGCTGAGGGCGTGAAGGTCACCGTGAATTGCACCTGTTGGCCAGCCGGAATCGTGATGGGGAACGATGGCAACCCGCTGATGGCAAAAGCCGAGCCATTCAACTGATCCGAAGACACAATTACCGTCGCACCGCTAGCGGTAAGCGTTCCGTTCAGTTGTGCGTTTGTTCCTACGAACACACTGCCGAAGCTCATGGTCGTGGGGGTTATGGCTAACTGGCCCTGGGGCACGGGTGTTCCGGTACCGCTCAGCGGTATGGCCAGGTTCGGGTTCGACGCATCCGAGACGATTGCGATATTTCCGGTGTCATTTCCGGTAGATGGGGGCGTAAAGGTGACGTTGAACGTGAAACGCTGTCCGGGCGTGAGCAGCAAAGGAGGAGCCAACCCACTCATACTGAAACCGGTCCCGGTGATACTCGCCTGCGAAATATGAACATTCACTCCGCCGGAGTTGGTCAGAGTTTCGGATAGTTGCAGGTTGTTGCCGACCTGAACATTGCCAAAGCTAAGGCTTGACGGGCCCGCCGTAAGGGCACCCGGCGCCAGCCCGTTTCCAGATAACGCCACGTTGAGAGAAGAATTTGAAGCGTCGCTGACAATCGCGAGATTTCCGCTGCTGCTGCCTGAAGACGACGGGGTAAAGGTGACATTGAAGGGCTGATTTTGACCAGCCGCGAGAACCAGAGGTAAACTCAGCCCGCTTACGCTGAAACCGGTTCCCGTGGGATTCACCTGAGTGACAGTGACCGTGGATCCGCCGGAGTTGGTCAGAGTTTCGGGGAGGGTTTGATTGCCGCCGACTTGAACGCTTCCGAAGTCAAGGCTCGCGGGACTTGGAGAGAGAGTACCCGCCGTTTGTGAGCCTCCGGAGAGCGCGACGTTAAGTGTAGGAGTCGAGCCGGTGTTCGCGACGGCCAAGTTTCCCTTGATCGTGCCTGCGGATTGCGGAGTAAAGACGACGGTGAAGCCTTGACTCTGACCCGGCGTCAGAGTCACTGGAAAGCTCAATCCGCTCACGCTGAAGCCTGCGCCCGTAGCCGTAGCCTGAGTCACCTGAAGGCTGGATCCACCGGAGTTGGTCATCGTCGCCGGCAGGCTTTGGTTGTTCCCAACTTTTACAACGCCGAAACTAATGCTGGTCGGCGCCACCGCGAGCTGGCCTGGCTTGGGGGTATTCGGGGGAGCCGTCGATGTTTTGTTGGAGCTGCTAAGGCCTTGACATCCCACCATCGTCGCAACGGCCAGAAGTATAACGAACAAATTCCAGCGAATCGGCAGCAGTCTTGTCATAGGTGACCTGTTGCCTCCTGTTCAGGTACTCACCAGGGGGCGACAGGAAGTAGTCTGAACTCCCAGCCGAGCCTTAGGTAGGTCGCAGAAGGTCGTACCAGCAAACCATCGAGGGTCGTCTACGAGACGGGCGAATTCTCCGTCGACGTATCGCAATCGGACAGCCCGCGTGAGGCCACAACGCGGTACCCGGTTACTTCGAATTTCCCGATGATGACCTGCGGACTATGCGCTGACCCATTGGCCTCTTGGGCAGGGTCCTTCGTGCTCTGTTTGCGGACGGCGGCCGCTATTAGCATCGGAGTCCGGTTGGGGATGCACTCACATTATGAGCCAGTTCGACGACGTTGCAAGATCGACTCCGCCACAAGAGCGCAAGTTTCGCCGCTTCCCGCTGCAATACCCGGTTCGGCTGAAAGCTCACTCCGCTGACTTCATCGCCGAGTTTGAAGCCACGAGCAGAAACATCAGTCTCTGCGGACTGCTGGTAGAAACTGCTTCGATCATTCCGCCGCATACTCCGGTGAGTTTCGTCGTAACGGCCGAAGGCGGAGACCTTGGTCGCCCCATCCGGTTCGTAGGCGAAGGTAAAGTTGTGCGTGTTGACGTGAAGCCAACAGAAAAACGGTTCGCAATCGCGGTTGAGTGCACCCAACCGATCGCTCGGATCGATCGCCTCGAAGCAATCGGAAGCTGACAAACCGTCCGCTCGGACTTTCTCCGGCGGACCCGGCTTTCGGTTCCTATGCTTTCTTCTTGCCCTCAAGCAAAACTCGCGCGGCCTGCAACTCCTTGCGCTTGTCAGGATCAACCTCGGGATAAGTGAGCTTCAAATCCTCCAGCGTATCCACAATGGCGGCCGCGACCACCACGCGAGTGAACCATTTGTTGTCCGCCGGCACCACGTACCAGGGCGCATGGCCGGTCGCCGTATGGACGATCATGTCCTCGTAGGCACTCATGTAATCCTTCCAACACTGGCGTTCCCGCACATCCGCCGCGGAAAACTTCCAGTTCTTCTCGGGATGATCCAGGCGTTCCAAAAAACGCTTCTTTTGTTCTTTTTTTGAAACATTCAGAAAGAACTTGCGCACAATAATTCCATTGCGCCAGAGATAACGCTCGAACGAATGGATGTCGTGAAAACGCTCCTCCCAAATATCCTTGCTGATCAACGACGGAGGAATTCTCTCGCTCTTCAACAACTCGGGATGAACCCGCACCACCAGCAACTCTTCGTAATAAGAGCGATTGAAAATGCCGATCCGGCCCCTTCCAGGAAGACGCACCGTAGTGCGACAAAGGTAGTCGTGATCCAGTTCTTCCGACGACGGAGTCTTGAACGAATAAACCTGAACGCCTTGCGGATTCACGCCCGACATTACATGCTTGATGACGCTATCCTTACCAGCCGCGTCCATAGCCTGAAAGATCAGCAACACAGCCCAGTGGTCCTGGGCGTAAAGTTTGTCCTGTTCCTCGGCCAGCGAAGCGATGCCCGCCGCCAGAAGTCGCTCAGCTTCCTCCTTGGAATCAATTTTCCCCGTATCGCCGGGATCAAAATCCTTCAGCCGGAACTTGGAGCCGTCCTCTATCCGATAGGGTTTAACCAGTTTGCTAGCCCAGGTCATTCGCAACCTCCGTTCGCTATGCACCCGCGAAAGATGCAGTCTACATCACGAGACGAATGCAGGTGTGGGCGTCCTCGCCCGTGCGGTGAAAGGCAACCCTGAACCGGGATTTCGCAACCAAGCGCGACGATGCTGCACAAGTCCATTCAATCGTGCTCCCACTGTAGAGACGCAGCTAGGTACGTCTTTACAGATTAAATAGTCGCAATATCAGCCAGGTAAGTGCAGGATCAAGGGAAATTAACGCAGCATCGATACAAGAAATCTGGTAGCCGCGCTACAAAATAAGAAGCCCAGGGTTTACTACCTTGGGCTTTTTTGAGAGACGTGTTTGAAATGTAACTATTACTTTTGCTCATCACGAGGAGTAAAAAGGTAAGATTTTTTGGAAGCTGGAGAAGTCGCCTCACAATCCACGCAACCCGCAGCAGCAAAGCATCACCGGGCAAGCGAAGGGTAATCAGGCGGAGGAAACGAAATGCGTATTGCACGCTATGTTCGCACTCTGTTATTCGCAATTGTAGTACTGACGATGTCCGCGGCTTCATTTGCTCAAATAGGGATTGGCGTATCGATCCGGATCGGGCCGCCTGCCATTCCCGTGTACGAGCAGCCACCTTGTCCCGCCGAGGGCTATATCTGGACGCCAGGCTACTGGGCCTACGACTACGACGCGGGCGATTACTATTGGGTGCCAGGCACGTGGGTGCTCGCGCCTGAAGTCGGCTTCCTCTGGACGCCAGGCTGGTGGGGCTGGGGTGGCGAAGCATTCATTTTCCATGAAGGCTATTGGGGTCCACGTATCGGATTCTACGGCGGAATCAATTACGGATTCGGCTACTTCGGCCACGGTTATGAAGGCGGACGATGGGACGGCGGACACTTTTTCTACAATCGCACCGTCAACAACGTGAATATCACCAACATTCATAACGTTTACAACACCACGGTGATCAACAACAACACCACGAACCGCATCAGCTACAACGGCGGATCTGGCGGGATCAATGATCGCCCCAGACCTGAAGAAATACAGGCTGAACATGAAAGACATCTGCCGCCGGCGGCGGTTCAAAAGCAGCACGAGCAAGTTGCTCGCACCGACCCCCAGCAACGGGCTTCGGTCAACCACGGCAGGCCAGCCATTGCCGCTACCGACAGGCCCGGACAATTAAGGGGTCCCGGAGCGGTGCCGGCCAGGGAAGCGGGAGCGCCCTACCATCCTGCAGCCGAACGTGGCGGCACTGCGGCCGGTCGTCCAGAGAATAATGTTCCTCGCCCGGAGAACCGGGGCAATGCGGCGGCGGCTCGTCCGGAGAACGCAGGACGTCCAGAGAACAACGTTCCTCGGCCCCCAGCCCACGCGACAGAGGTTCAACCGCACGAACGCCCTGCTCAGCCAAACACTGGCAACCCCAAACTGGACCAGAAATATCAGCAGCAGCAGGACAAACTTGTCCAGAAACAGAATCAGCAACACCAGAAACTCGCCCAGAAGCAGGAGCAGGAACACCAGCGTCTGACACAAAGAAACGTGCCTGAACCGCAGAGACAGCAGGTAGAACAAAAGCACCAGCAACAGACTCAGCGGATGGAGCAACAACACACGCAACAGCAACAGCACTTGGAGTCAAAGCAGCAGCCACCCCATCCTAAGGGAAAATAGCAGCAACAGCTGCGTGCCCCACCCTCGCCAAAAGGGTGGGGCACGCGGGCTCTATCACGATGCTTGTTTTGTGTGAATTACGGCTCAGTTTCCAAGGTTGCAAGCCGTTGCAACCATGCGAAGGCGCACTTTCCCGGTTACTTCGCAGATTACCCTCCTAAACTTTTGTGCTACGTCTATGGCCCATTCGGGCGTTGCACTACCGGTGTCGGCTTGCTACCTTGAGCTCAGTGAGCCTCCCCTTTAGGTGCTGTGACGCATCTTCCTTGGGGGTGAGTTATGAAACTTGTTCATCTGTGCTACGCGGCGTTGGGTTTTGCTGTGGCTCGCTGGATCTTTAAACGGGAAGCCATGCCGATTGCAGATCCAGTCACACGTTTCCGCTCTTCGGGCTTGTTGTAAATTTCACGGACGTACGGTGCCCCTGTTGCGCGGGCTACTTCGTCCCGCACGTCCGTGATCTCTCACCTACGCATTAGCTTGCCCCTAAGGTTCTACTACCAACGTTCGTTCCTCAGTGCTGAACCCCCGGCTGTTTTCTGACTACAATTTGCCTTAGGTATCGTTGCGAGCGCGAATATCCCATGAGGCACGGGTGTTATCTACGTATACTTCTGGTTTTTCTCGGGATCTTGCTCCCAGGTTACGCGTTCGCCCAGTCGGACGGCGGTCCGTCTCTGGGTGATCTGGCGCGTTCCCTGCGTCAGAGCAAGAACCCGCAAGAAGCGGCTGCTCCGGATGTCATCGATAATGACAATCTCACCCAGGTGATTGACGATGTCGAACACTTCCGACAAAACGGAAAGCCGATATTTTCCTTTGACGGCGCGGGAAGAAACTTCCGGATGTCTTCACCCGATGGAACTTGCAGCCTTTCCTTCAATGCCAATTCCACCGCCCTGCTGTCCACGCCCTACGTGTCGCAAGATCTGCCGCAAAGCGAATTGGCGAAGTTGGACGGTCCCGCCAACCTACGCGGCGACACCCTCGAAGTCTCGGTGTACAACGCGAGCGCTTGGAGCGTAAGAGAGATCACGGTAGGCCTGACGATCGTGCGCCGTCCTGACACCAGCACCGCAAGCTATGGAACTGCGAAACTGCTACCCGCGGTCGCCGAAGATGCGGCCTCAGGGGATGCAGTTCCGGTCGAAAAGCGTCCGGACTTGACGCTGCTGCTTCATTTGAAAGGCTCGACCGCGCCGTTTGCCACAAGCGTCTATCGGGAAAAGCTGGACGCAGTTCCCGATGACGGTCAAGAGTGGCATTGGGCGATCATAGAGGCGAAGGGAATCCCTCCGACTACGGTCGCAGACAGTGCGAAGTATTAGTGCTTCACAGTTCCTGCTGCGACTTCTCCCGCCGCCAGATGGAAAGTCCTGGTGTACCCAAGGCCAGCACGCCCAGCGTGGCCGATTGCTGGACGGGCGCGCTGACCGCTGCGGAAGGCGACTGACCATCGATCTCATCCGGCCCCTTGGTTTTGCCGGCGATGATACCCTTGCCGGGGAGGGTCTCGTAGGCGTAGCCCGTCAGGGTCGCCGTGAAGTTCCGGCCTTGCGTCGTCACGGTAAGCCGGGCCCAACCAAAATGAAACTTGCCGTTGATCTTGAACTTCAGCCCGAGATAGCGATTCTTGACGCCCGTGCCTCCGTTTGCCCAGGCTCCGCTCCAATGCGGCGGTAGGGTCGTCGTAAAGGTTGGATAGGAGACGCGGGCCATGCCGACTGCTGGCTTGTCCCGGAATCGGTCACCATTTTGGATTCTTGCGCCTGCCCGCAGGGCAGCCGCGGCCTCCGGGCTCGACGTCTTAGCGACTCTGACTGCATTCTGGGCGGTGGACGCCGACGTCGAACATGCATAGATTCCCCTGGAGATCTGGAATGGATGATGACAAACCGATAGAGCTTCGATCGCTTCGCTATTCCCGATAGAACCGCTTAGGAGGAGGAAGAAATCAATTTTGCCGTCGTGATTAAGATCGAGCGGAAAAGGGCCCTGAAGTTTTACATTTGCTGGGGTGTATACGATTTTACCCTCGGCGGTCGGTGCCAACGCAAGCAAACTTACACCGGCTGCACTTGCCGCGAGCGAATACATGTTGAGCCGTTTACGAACTGACGCGGAAAGCTCAGAGGGCGTTCGGGGCAACTTAAAACTGGGTTTCACGGCATCCTCCTTCTAACCACACTCGATGTCAATGAGAATCCCTCGTATACTTACTCCGCCCCGTGGAGTGCTCCTCCGGAGACGGCGATTATCTGCCAGCTCAGGAGGCGAGTCAACATTCAATTCACACGTCTTCGGTTTTTCCGCTCTTCATGCTTCGATACGCCGCGTCCAGAATCTGCTGATTTCGCCAGCCTTCTTCGCCGGGAATCGGAAACTCGGCTTTGCCGTCGACGGCGGCGGCGAAGGCATCCACTTGGCGCGCATAGGCGAGTTGGTTTGATACCGTTTTGGTTTCAACCACGACTCCATTTCGACTCAGCTCAAGATGGACGGGGCGGTCGACGGTCAACGCGTTTTCGGCGCGCAGGACGCCGGTTTCGCCAACCAGTTCAAGAGGTGTGCGGTATTCAGCGCGGAATGAAACCAGGACGTTCGCCAGGGTCCCAAGGGAGAACTCCAGCAACAACGCTGCGCCTGCTTCAACCTCGCCTGCGTGGCCGGCAATCTCGCGAGCGCTTACCCGTCGTACTTCGTCCTGAAGAACGAAACGCAGCGCGTCGATGCAGTGCACGCCCACATCAGCGACCGGGCCGCCTCCGGCAATTTGGGGGTCGTTGATCCACGCACGTGGATGGGTACGGTCAACGCGAAAGGAAAATTCGGAGCGGGCAAATACCGGATTGCCAATTCTTCCCGCAGTTACTTGGTCGCGGAACCACGATGTGCTGTCCTCGAAGCGAAAGACTTGTGCTATTCCCAGTAGAACTTTGGCGCTGCGGGCAGCTTCGACCATTTGCCGGCATTCATCGGCGTTCATCGCCATTGGCTTTTCGCACAGGATGGGCTTGCCGCATGCGGATGCGACCAGTACGTCCTGCAAATGGCAGGCATTCGGCGTGGCAATGAACACGGCATCAACCTGCGGTGAGCGGCACAACTTTTCAGCTGAGTCGAATGCCAATGGAATTTCGAACTGTCGAGCTGATGCTTGCGCCTTTGCCAGGTCCCGGCGGGACAGAGCGGCAACCCGGCAGTTTTTAGCGAGAGCGAAACCGGGCATCAGCCGTTTTACCGCGTGTAGTCCAAAGCCGATGATTCCGAAGTTGATCATTTCATTCGAACCTGCCCGGACGAGGCGTCCAGGGCTGCGTGTGCTTAGCCTCTACTTCGACACCGACATCGAGGATGGTGAAACGGGGGTTGATGCGACCTGCGAGGTATTTGTGAGAGCCCCGGTGCCGGCAGTGATCGAAAATGCGGTAATGGATCTCGCCGCTTGACTGCCCACGTAAAGGAATAAGCCATTGGGATCGAGCACCTCGAACAAGGGAGCGACGCCCGCGGCGAATGGCGAACTCGTAATCTGCGTAAGGACTCCTGTGGTAGGAGCAACCGAGAACACCGAGATGTTGCTCGATCCCATGTTGGCGACGTAGAGAAACGAGCCCAAGACCGCGACCGAGCTGGGCGTCGTTCCCGTAGGAAATGAACCCAGGAGAGTGAGAGCCCCGCTGCCGGAATTGATGGATAGCACGGAAACTGTGTTATCGGCCGAGTTGGCGACGTAAACAAAAGTCTCCGCAGGATCCACCGTGAGAGCGAGCGGCACGTTGCCGACCTGGACTGGAATGCTGCTCACCAACTGCAAGACTCCGGACGTAATGGTGTAAGCGAAAACAGATGCCACATTGGCATTCAGCACATAGAGAAATTTCGCTGAGGGTGTGATCGCGAATGCAATCGAATTCGGAAATGTGGGAAAGGGGGATCCAGCAACCGCCGTAAGAGCCCCGCTTCCGGAATTGATGGAATAAACCGAGATGCTCCCGGAAACCGCATTGAGCGCAAAAAGAAAATTGCCTCCGCTGTCCATGAGAAGCGAAACCGGCGTGAGTCCGGTCGGGGTTCGCGGTAGTACTTCATGCAGCGAACCTATAGAGCTATCGACGGTGAACAGCGAAATATCGTTCTCGCTTTGATTGGCGGCGTAAACAAACTTATTAGAAGGATGCACGCGAACCGATGCCGGAGAGTTCCCCGCGGGATACGGCGATCCCAGGATGGTGGTAAATTGCGCGGAGTTGTTTTTAATGCGATAAGCTCCGACCGCATTCGAGTTGGGCAGAGCGACATAAGCGGTGTGAGTAGAATTCGAACCGCATCCCAACAGAAAAGCCAACCCCAATGTCAGGAGAACCACGGATATTCGCTTGCTCATTTGTGGAGATCTGAAAAACATTCCAGTTCGCGACCTTCCTAGCTGTAGAGAAGTAGTTGGCTACGTCTCACCCCATCAAAGTCGGGGACGCCGGCCAATATGGCCAAAGTGAAAAACCAAACCGGTTGACACGCGTATATCGTTTTGACTCGTCCCAAACGTATTGGTACGGAGATAATCCGCCTGGACGCGAAAAGTGAAGCGCGGCGTCAAGTCCAGGTCATAACCTCCACCCGCCCCGATGGCGCGTCCAACACTTTCAAAATGACTGCTAATTGAGGTTGAGATGTTGACCCGGTCTTGCGCTTTGCCGAACAGACCATGAACGAAGAACATTGATTTGTCCCGTCGCATGGCATACTGCGGACCAGCCAAGAAATTGTACACGGTCATTTGGGATCCGTACTGGCCGCCCACGTCGGCGGTCACTCCCCAGGTGGGTGTGATGTTGAAGGTGGCGTTGGCGTCGAATCCATTCATGTTGGAACGATTCACAAAACCGAAGGTGGTTGAATCCACATTTCGATAGGCGTATCCACCAAATACCTCCCAGCGCGGAGCCACTTGTCCCACGGAAAGGGAAGAGGCCGCCATGATTATGGAAGAAATGAAGAAGAGGAAGACTGCCGCTCGCTTGCTGAGGAGGCCCACACGTTCGATCGCCATTAGTATGAAAGTACCAACTTTTCTCCAGAATTGTGCTGACATCCAAGCAGGCTGCGAATTTCGGGAGGGTACGAGTTCACTCGTACCGTAAAGTATTCAGCACACACCCCGGCTTCAGCCCCTGTGGGAAAACGTTTAACTGTCTTGTAATCAAAAACGATTCTACCCGGAAGTTGCGAATAGAAGAAGGCAGCCCCGTGTAATTCTTTGTAAAAACCCGCTCTGCTCGTGTAGGGACGGTGGCCTCGCCCGTTCAGGCGGAGTGAAGCTCCGCAGCGCTTTAGCCGACGCGAAAATTCGGATTTGGGTGCGCCGCTAGCCGAACCACGATCACATTTTCGCCAGGCAGTTGACACTCCGCGCGCTCAGTCATAACATTCCGACACGCGCCGCTCCAGCTTTGCATGATCAGTCAAGTATTGGGTCACTATCGAGTCTTGGAAAAGATAGGCTCGGGAGGGATGGGGGAAGTTTACCGCGCCAGCGATGAACGGCTGGGACGGGACGTCGCCCTTAAGATACTAAAACCCTCTCTGGCTAATGATCAGGACCGCCTGCGCCGGTTCGAGCAGGAGGCCCGCGCCGCCGCTGCCCTGAGTCACCCCAACATTGTTGCCATCTTTGACATCGGCATGCACGATGGAGCTCCCTACATCGTCTCCGAGTTGCTTGAGGGCCAGACCCTGCGTGAGCGTTTGCTCGAGGGTCCCATACCGCGCCGTTTAGTGTTTGATTTTGCCGGACAGATTGCGCAGGGCTTGGCAGCGGCGCATGAAAAGCGCATCGTGCATCGCGACCTCAAGCCGGAAAATATCTTCCTCACCAAAGATGGCCGCATCAAGATCCTCGATTTCGGTATTGCCAAGTTGATGAGTTCCGGTTTCGGTTCCGAGGCCAGCAAGACTGGATCGGCGGCGAGCCTCACCACCCAGACCAAAGTAGGCGCGGTGGTCGGAACCATAGCGTACATGAGTCCGGAGCAGTTGCGCGGCAAGGGCGTGGATCATCGCAGTGACATCTTCAGCTTTGGCTCAATTCTTTACGAGATGATTACCGGCGAACGTGCCTTCGCTGGCGAAACTCAAGTAGACACCTTGACTGCGATCCTCAAGGAAGATCCGGCGGAGATGATTCGCGAAGGGAAGGAGATTCCTTTCGCCTATGAACAGGTTGTCCGGCACTGTTTGGAGAAGGAGCCGGAGAATCGCTTTCAGACGGCGCGCGATTTGGCATTCGCACTCAGCACGTTGGCGGACGCTACGACCAGTAAACAAATCTCCCCGTTCAGTCTTGAGCGGTCGCCAATCCGAATATGGTTGCCCCGCATTGCCGCTGCATTGCTGCTGGCGGCCGCTGCCGTCTATGTGGGAACCAAGCTCAAGCCAGGTGCGACGCAAGACTTTCACCGCGTTACCTTTGAGCGCGGCACAGTGTACTCGGCTCGGTTTACTCCGGACGGGCGGACCGTGGTCTACGGAGCTTCGTGGAATGGGCGCCCCCTGCAGATTTATTCCACCATTCCGGATTCCACGCTTGCCCGCCCCTTGGGTTTGACCTCAGCCTATCTTCTGGGTCTTTCGCGCAGCAACGAACTTGCGCTCGCGCTTCACGGAATGCCAGGTTCGCGTTTGGAATCCGAAGGAGGAACGCTGGCGCGATCGCCGTTCATTGGTGGAACGCCTCACGAAATTCTTCAGGACGTTGCCTGGGCAGACTGGAGCCCGGATGGAGAGCTTGCGGTGGTGCACCATGTGAACGGGCGCGACGATCTGGAATATCCGGTTGGCAAAGTTCTCTACGAGACCAGCGGCTCCATCAGTAATATCCGTTTTTCTCCTCAGGGAGATCGGATCGCGTTTCTGGATCATCCCCAGCGATGGGATGACAGCGGATCTGTGTGCGTTGCCGACTTGACCGGACACAAGACCACGCTTTCTTCTAACTGGGAGTGGGAAAGCGGTCTGGCGTGGTCTCCCGCCGGCAACGAAGTCTGGTTCGCGGCCTTGCGAGGGGGATCGAGCAATCGCTCCCTGTGGGCGGCGAATCTGTCGGGAAAAACGCGAAACGTTCTCACCGTGCCCGGCGGCTTTACCATGCACGACATCGCTCCCGATGGACGAATTCTGGCCACCATCGACAGTGAGCGTCTGGCCATGGAGTGGACCGGCAAAGATAAACGAGTGCGCGATCTTTCCTGGTACGACTGGAGCATTGCGAAAGATATTTCGCCGGATGGCCGCTCGGTGCTATTTGAAGAGGGCACCGAGGGCTCGGAACCTGCCGGTCCGCACGATGCGGTCGCGGTGCGCGACGTCGACGGCTCGCCACCAATCCGTTTGGCGGACGGCACGGCGGACACGCTATCGCCAGATGGCCAGTGGGCAATTTCAGTTTCGGGATCCGGACCAGCGCATGTCACTCTACTTTCGGTTGGTCCAGGACAATCCCGTGAGATTCCTTTGCCGGGACTGGAACGTCTGCAAAACGGCTCCCACTTCTTGCCCGACGGCAAGCGAATCGTAGTCAACGGTAACGAAGCAGGACGCCCAGGGCGCAGCTACATTGTCGACCTCGCGGGGGGCAAGGCTCAGCCCATTACGGCCGAAGGAATTTATGCCACCCTGCCTTCGCCCGACGGCAAATTTCTTGCCGGTGCGACTGCGGACTACAAGCTCGATCTGTTCCCTCTAGACGGAGGCCCGCCGCATCCCATCCCTAACGTGGAACCCGGATATGTTTTAGCGCAATGGTCCGCCGACAGCCAAGCGTTGTATGTCTACCGGACAGGCGATGTGCCGGTAAAAATTCAACGTCTGGACATCGCGACCGGAAAGATGAAACTGGTTCGAGAACTGCTTCCAGCAGATCTCGGAGGAGTGGTCTCCATCGGCCCGGTGATTACGAATACGAGCGCCTCCGAGTTCGCCTACAGCTACTACCAAACCCTCTCGGTGCTCTACATAATTTCAGGAGTGAACTGAATGTAGACGTCAGCGTCTCGGACTGCTTCCCGTCGTGAACATGAATCTCCGCCATCCAGCGTTCACAAAAGCGCGGAAGACAACTGCATCGCCAATGACGCCAGCACCCTCCCCACCATCAACGCTATCATCCTGAGGCCCACGTCTTTTGCGGGCCTCAGGATCTATGCAATTGGCCCGCGCGACATCGCCGCCGGAGTGCACAGATCCTTCGTTGGGAGTCCTCGGCTTCGCCAAGGACTCCACTGCCTCAGAATGACAGCCGGGTGCGCCGGACCTTCGCAGATAACCAAAAACTGGGTGCCCCGCTCCTTGCGATTTTTGCAAGGGGCGAGTGGATGGATCGACCACACCGCCGCTTTCCATTCGTTCATCCGCATCAAGTCACAATCGTTGACTCGAACCGCCTCTCCACACTTGTGGTAGCCAAAACTTCTCCACGCCGTGTCCCCCGGATTACCCGCCCCTTGCAAAAACGCAAGGAGCAAGGCGCCCTGCAATCTCGATAACGTTAATTACTCGTAGGGTTCCCTGCTGCATAGTGTCGCCGTAAATGTTGAGTAAGACATTGCTATGCGCGATCGCCTGAGACCCAACGACAATTCCTTGATCGAATCCCATGATTCGAATGTCTTCAAGCGAGTTGTTAGACGAGTCCAGAAGTACCGCATTGTTTCCGTTGCTTTGTTCCCCAATACAAGTCAGCCCGTGGATGCCCCGCGTGCCACCAGAAACATTAAGGATTTGGGCACATGATGTAGACGTGTTGGGCGCATATCCGCCTGTGTCAAAAGTAATGTTCGAGTAGGGTCCCGAGTTCTCGGCATTCAATGTTACATTCAAACCCATTCCCAGAATCTGAAAGAGGGCAACGTGATCCACATAGGTTAAATCCTCGGACTCCGCGTTCTGAATGCCAGTAACACCGAGGCCGTTGCCGTTTAGAACCACATTCTCGACCGAAATTCCCTGCACTGGTCCGGTACACTGGGTGCCCGGACAAGCCGAGCCGAACTGAATCATTGTTCCGGAGAAGTTGGCTGAGCACCCCGAGATGGAATTCGTGCAAGCCTGAATCATGGTAGTCCCAGCTACGGTGGGCGGAGTAGGAACGGGCGGAATTTCGCTGCCTTCTCCGATCAGCTTCGTGCCGCTCGGCAACACCCAGGTGGAGGGAATCGTGATTGTCCCGGCAGGCAGCAGGATGGTCGAGGGCACTTTGGCGAAGCCGGTGCTTTCGAACCATGGGCTGCCTTTCGTGCAGGTCAGAGCTGAGCCGTTGATGCCGCGTGCGTCAATGACCGCCCCGGTGGACGGATAGCCGTTTGTGAAGATAAAGTACACAGCGTCGCAGATATCGACAGCGTCTCTGCTGTTGGGTGGAAGAAACATGCTGGCGTCGATGAAGGCGGGCGAAGCCAATGTTGGCCCGCACTGGGTTTGACTCGTGCTGGTGCATATCGCGTTGTCGCCTTGCTGTGCTCCCACATGAGTAGGGAAGGCCGAAAACCAAACGAGAACAGTAGCTACGACAAACATCCAGGAGTATGTTGATTTTCTTGAATTCGTCATGCGCTTTCTCCTAGCTTGCCAATGTGAATCCTTCGTCGTGATCTACGGCGAGCATCCGAGTTGACTTCTACGGGCTAACCTGAAACACAGTGCCGCAGCCCCCTTGACACGCCTGCCCTGTACCACCATATGACGTTGTGCTGTAGAGACTACCTTCCTTGTTGAAAATCAACCGTGCCGCAGGGAATCGGCCATCCGGTGATCCCTTGAAGCTATAGAGCAAAGCGAATTGCCAAGTTCCCGCTCGACTTCCTGTTGCCTTCATCCGGAAAACCGTCCCTCCAAAATAGCTGCCCTCTGCGTTCGTGGTGCCATAAAGATTGCCAGCGGAGTCGAAAGTCAACGGACCCGAGGGATTTCTTCCGTCGCCTCCTTGAAAAGTGCGCAGAACGTTCTCAACCCATCGGCTGCCCTGCTTTGCCCGAGATAGTCGGAACACGACACCAAACCCATTTCCCTTGCCGCCCGTGTCTGCGGTGCCGTAAAGTGCACCCTTCCTGTCGAAAATCAGGCCGCTGCTTGGGCCGGCTCCGTCGTCACCGTCCGTGAAACGGTGCAGTATCTGCTCCGTCCACCTGCCGCTCATCAGAGGCGTAAGCTTGAACACCGTGCCACAGCCCACTCCCTGAAATTGTGGACAGTTGTAGCCACCATATGGTGTCGTGCCGTAAATCGCACCCTTGCTGTCCAGCACCAAGCCACCGTTGGGATTGGCTCCGTCCGATCCGCCCGCGAAGCTGTGTAGTACTTTCTCCGCCCACTTGCCCCCCTTCGTCTTCGGCGGACTGAGCTTGAACACCGTACCGCAGAACTGGTAGAACTGGTCACAAGTTGTCCCCTTGCCACCTCCGTACTGTGTCGCGCCGTACAAGTTGCCTGCGCCGTCAAAGGTCAGATCGCCCCAGGCGAAATAGCCGTCTTTGCCGCTTTGGAAACTGTAGACAACTTGCTCCGTCCAGGCACCGTTCTTCTGTTTCGGTGGCACCAACTTGTAGACCGTGCCGCAACCCACCCTGCCTCCGAACAACTGACATTTACCCGTGCCGCCGTAGGCCGTCGTGCCATACAAATTTCCTGACTGATCGAAGATCACGCCGCCCACCGGGGCGTCGCCGTCATTGGAGTTCACGCCTTTGAAGACGTAAAGTACGTGCTCGGTCCATGCTCCGCCCTTGTGCACAGGGGGCTGCAACTGAAACACGACGCCGCACTGAGTAATTCCCGGACAGTCATTCGCGCCTCCGTAGGTAGTCGCGCCATAGAGATTGCCTGCCGAGTCGAACACTACAGCGCCTGCGGGGTAGGCTCCGTCCGGAATGCCTTGGAAACTGTAAAGCACTTTCTCTTTCCACTCCGCCGAGGCACCAATTGCCAATGCGAGCACGAGCGCGAACAGCATCAGCGGCAGACTGGCCGCGTCAAACAACTTCTTGTGATTCATACCAAGAGCCATCCCATCTGCACTTCCGCGTGTCGTCGGGGAGGAAGCAAAAGACCTAGAATTGCCCGCGATGTTACATCGGTTCTGTCGCGTTGTCCATGCGGTCGAACCGACCTCCGTGACCATATCTGTCTCCTTGTCGGAGCCTATCAATCGCAATCACGTTCTGACTTACAATTCACAGAATAGTGACCAATTCCCCGGGGCTCCCGACTGCCCGATGCCCACGCAGCCCCACAGGGTGAAGCCGCTCGTGCCGGAGGTTACTGAATAGAGGTCACCGACTGCGCACGAATTTGTGGGCGCGGTCGACCCCACAATCCAACTTGGAAAGCTTGGGCTCGTGGGTGAACTGGGAATTTCCGAGGTTGCCGTGCCGCCGGAGTGCAGAGATCCTTCGTTGGGAGTCCTCGGCTTCGCCCAGGACTCCACTGCCTCAGGATGACAGCCGGGTGCGCCGCTCGGCTTGATCAGAAATGCCTCGAAACTGTCCAAAACGGCTGCGCTGCCGAAGACTTGTCGCGGCCCGAGACATCTGGTACGTAATTCCGGTGAACTCCATACTTGTCTCGCGCACATTATGCTTCTATCCCTCGGGATGCAGCAGAGGCGGGCGCTTCGAATGCTACCGCGAAGCCTGGCATCTCATGGCAACGCCGGCTTTGCCGGATCGATGTCAATACGCCCGATCACCAAGTGATCTACGGGCTGCCCTGACGCCATCTACAGGAACTGGCTCCGGTCGTCGGGCAACTCCCGCTGTGGGCGCGGGTTTCTAAGGACTGGGATTTTTGAGGAGAAGGGAACCATGAAACCATTGCAGTTTATTTTATTGGCTGGCCTTGCCTTAATTGTTATCGGTTGCGGCGCCGGCCATCCAAACTTGAGCAGCGTCACCGTCAGCCCGCAAACGGCCACGGCGCCGAGCGCCACTCACGGACAAGTAGGCTACACGGCGACGGGCCATTTTAGTAACGGTTCGAGCCGCGAGCTCTCGCAGGTGGACGGGCTTTCGTGGAAGACGTCGACCACTGCCGCCAGCATTGGGTCGACGGGTGAGGCGACGTGCCTTTCACCTGGCACGGTAACGGTTACGGCCAGCGCGCCTCAGAATTTGCAGCTTACCGTGAACAATGGAGTCACCAATACCTCGGCCACTATTTCGGGGACGGCGCAACTGGTTTGCGAATAAGTTGCGCGCAACTTGATCGTGAAAGCCTGGGGTTAGAAGGGTATGGGCTGTCTTGGTAATTTCTTCACGGGCAGCCCCACCTGACTTGTTGGCCTCAAAGACTTCCTTAGGTCCCACTCTTTATCTCAACAGAATGGAAGGGAGCGGCTAAGTGTTCGCCGCCCCCCGCTCTGCAGCTTAAGTGCAGCTGTTGGTGTATGTCTTCGGATTGGAAGCCAAGTGGTTGAAGATAGACGGCTGACCCTGAGCGTAGACGTAGATCGTGGCTCCGGTGGGTATCCCTTTGTCGAGTGTGCAAAGGTTCGCGGTATGGGTCCCGCTGGGAACGGTTCCTGCCTTATAGACATTCTTGCCATCGGTCGAATAGTAGATAACGTAGTTGTAGACGGTGCTCTCGCTGCCGCAGTTTTCGGAGTTGTAGCAGCTGAACTGAATATCCCAATCCAAGGTGGCGCCCGAGAGGGAGGTTTCGGTGAAACTGCTCACGCAGTTGTCGATGCCGGTTTCGATCTCGGTCCCTTCATCGTAGTCATTCCAGACGGCCGCGCCGAGGAATGGAAGTTGAGTGGTTGAGTTGTAATATTTTCCGGCGTAGGAGAACGACTGCGTCCAGGTTTGTCCACATTGCTGAGCAATTACAGGATGGTGGTAGTTCGGCACTGTTCCCCAACTGTCATAATCGTCAAATCCTTTGTAAGCCACGCCGGTGACGGCCTGCGTCTTGTAGTAACCGCCATAGAACGAGGTGTAGTAGAAGCCGGTCAGAGCATCGAATCCGTAGAGGTCGCCGGTGTCGTATTTTCCAATGTAGGGAGTGATGTCGTTATTCCAGTTGATCCATCCATAGGCGCCGACGGCATCGGTGTTTGGATAGTCGTAGGTATTTTGCGGCGTGAACTGGCTCTCAAACCAAAATAGCGGGTTGTCCGCGTTCGCTTGCGCCCAAGGAATGACCGTGTTCCAAACCGTAGTCCAGTCGGTCGTGCTCTGGTTGTAAGATGAGGCCGGAAGCAGAAACAAAAAGACCACGGGACGGCCGGTAGACGATATTGCGTTTCCCGGAGGTGCGGTCAGCTTGAAATAAGCATTAGAGCCGAAGTAGTTGGTTTTCATATAAGTCAGGTCGGTTTCTAACGCTGTAATACAGCTCTGCGTCGTGCTACTCGAGGTCGAACACCCATTGGCCGCGAGAGCACCTTTGTCCTCCATGATGGCAAAGTAAAAAGGACAAACCTGGGCCTTGGAGCATCGGGGAGCGAGATTGGATTTGATTTTCATGGTTGTTCCATCGTCGTACCCCTTTTGGTCGCCGCCATTCTGTCCGTACCAGTCGATGACGACGCCTTTGAAGCCTCGGGAAATCATGTCGTTCATCTGCGCCCCGACCGTATACGTGTTGTTGGAGTTGTAGCCAGTTGCGATTTTCTGCGTGTTGCCCTGATAGAACCAAGGCTGAAAGTGGGTGAAGATGAATGTGTTGCTGCCTGGGTACATCAGAGTGCTGACAGATACCTTGCTGACGTTCTGTGGTTTTGGCTCATAAGTCTGAGGGGTAAAGTTAGGATCGTTCAATCCGGAAAAGGCTGCATAGCATCCGGCGTCCGGCGCGCCCGCCCCGGTACAAGCCGAGGTGTTGTTTGCTGTCAGGCTGCTCAGAGCAATTTGTGATCGCAGGTGGGCAGGGTACAGTGCGATCACAGCGATCAAGGCTGCGAGTACGAACTTCTTCATGGTAACCTCCGCCGAGCAATGGCTCAGCTTCCATCGAATTGACGGAGCGGCGCCCCCCTGAGAGGCAGTCTCATCAGCGTGGGTTGTCCGTCATACTGTTGAAAACCCAACGACGATAATCATAAGTGGCCCACCCTTTTGTTCTGGGCACGGTTCGCGTCTGCTGATGCCGTCGGTCTGCCGTCGGTCTGAGTTCGAGACATGCGGTCTAAATCTCAGACAGTCTTAGACCTTGAGGAGTGGAGCGGGAGCTACGAGGCGGTGCGGGCAGGCAGTAGAGGATAGGGCTGGCGTCTTATGCGCTGGCCTTGTCGGTTAGCGGCAACAGAGGTTCGTCACTCTTCGCATTCGCAGCAGCATCCAGATCTAGCTGCTCCTGTCCGCTGAGCACGGTGACGCGACCGCGATAGGTCTTCAGATGTTTCTGCGCGGTTTCGAAGGCTTCCTGAGCTTTGTTCAGATTCTTGCCGACGTTCTCGAACTGGCTCTGGAAATAGTCGAATGACTTCTGCGCCTTCGACAATTCCAGGCGGCTCTTCTCGAAGCGGCTGGCGACTTCATACCACTTGTGCACCAGGGCGATGGTCTGCAACGTCATCAGCAAACTGTTGGGCGAGACGGGAAAGACGTGCTGCAGGTTGAGCCAATCCGCGAGTTCGCGGTTGCGGATGACTTCCATATAGAGGGTTTCGCTGGGTAGATACATCAAGGCGATATCGGTGGTGCCATTTTCCGGCTGAATGTACGCTTTGATTCTCTTGGCTTCGGCCTTCATGACTCGCACCAGCGAAATCCGGGCTTCTTCGATCTCGGCTTCGACATTGCTTTCAAATAGCGCGATGACCTGCTCACGGGGAAACTTGGCATCGATCGGCAGACGGCGGTCGGGGAACTGGATGACGGCGTCGGGACGTCCTCCGCCCTCGGGCAGTTGCGCCTGCATTTCGAACATGTGCGCGGGCAGAAAATCGGCGAGCAGGCGCTCCAGGCTGGCTTCACCAAAGCGGCCACGCAGATGAGGCAGCTTGAGCAGATTGTTCAAGTCGTTGATGGAATGTCCTAGGGCTCCGACTTCGCGGAGCTGCTCTTCCGCCGCCTTCAAATGCTGCTGCACTTTTTCGAACTGGGCAAAGCCTTCCTTGATGTTCTGATCGAGTTTCTCCTGGACCTGGTCGGTAATCGCCATCAGCCGTGCATCGACGCGGTCACGGATGGAGTCGAGACTCTGCGCGGTCTTCTGATTCAAGCTGTCGAATTCGGATTTGAGCTGCGAAGTGGTAAGCGCGAGAGAGGTGCTCAGCTCGGTACGAACCTCAGCCAACCGTCCCGACTGTTCCTGCCTGCCGGCCTTCATTTGTTCCTCGACCGCCGAACGAATGGCCGAGAAGCCATCGCCCAGCCGGTCAGCTACCTGTAGGCCGATGGCTCCTCTTGTCTGCTCCAAGCGCATGGCGGTATCGGCAGTAGCTGAGGCAAATTGGGCGGAAAGGGTCTGGTGCAAGGCTTCTGCTTGGGTTGCAAGCTGTTTTAATGCTTCAGTTTGCGAGGAACTGCCAAACCTCCGCTGGAAGAGCGGGATTACCAGTATCAAAAGTACTAGTTCCAGAACGAGAAGAAGACCAAGCAGGGAGGCGATGAAAGTCAATTTGAAGGTATCTCCGTTGTAATCGTGCCTGACCCGATTCTAGAGGGTATGGTCAAAGAAACAAAGCTGCAAAAGTTGATCCTCCCGGGTCCTGAACGTGGGCAAGGCAAAACATGTTTCGGGCCCCAATGGCTTGGCTGGCGGTGGTTTTGATCGGCGGAGCGGCTCCTGTGAAGGATCCGCAGCCGGCGCCCGTGAAGGTGTTGAATGCGGCCTCGGCGCACCAGCAGCCCTCCCCCTACGATTCATCGCCTTACGACGTCGAAAACGAACGCGCATTATTCGATCTGGCAAACCAGGCACGAGCGCAAGCCGGAGTGGCAGCACTGCAAATGGACGAGGGTTTGACGCGAGCCGCTCGGACGCACGCCGCTGAAATGGCGGGGCAGGGACAGCTTTCGCATCAGCTTGCCGGAGAGCCCTCCCTCACAGAACGACTGGCGGCTACCTGTACACTGCACCTCGATCGAACTGGAGAGAACGTGGCCTACGCGGACAGCGCGGATCAGGCGCAGCAAAGCTTGATGCACTCGCCTCCGCATCGCGAAAACCTGTTGAACTCTGCATACAACGTCGCCGGATTCGGCGTGGTGCGCGCGGGATCCTCGCTTTATGTCGCGCAGGATTTCGGACACAGTCTCCCAGCCTATTCGCCCCGGCAAGCGGGAGGCCTGGTCAGCGGCAGCATCGCGCGCATGCGGCGGGAAGCTAATTTGCCTCAGTTGCAATGGAAGGACAGCGATGCTGCTCAGACCGCCGCATGCTCCATGGCGCGGGCGGATTCTTTGAAGACCGTATCCACCCGCGGATCCTACATTCTTCGTTACACTACGTCGCAGCCGGAAATACTGCCCACCGCGGCAGCCCAGGCGATTGAAGACCGGGCAATGCATACGTTCTCGGTCGGGACCTGCTACGCGCACACGAACACCTATCCCAATGGTGTGTATTGGGTCACGCTCGTCCTGCAATGAAGTTGCTTCATTTCAACCATCAGTATCCGCAAGCTGGTGCTTTCCTTGTGCTAACCTGCAGCCAGAACTGTTTCGCCAGCGTCCTATGGAAGCACTCCAGCAGATTCGCATTGGCACGGCCGGGTGGTCTTACAAGGATTGGGATGGAGTGTTCTATCCGCCTGGGATGCAGCGCCGCAAACAGCATGGGCTGGAATTTCTGGCGCAGTGTTTCGATGTGGTGGAAATCAACACTTCTTTTTATGGGCACATCAAGCCGGAACTGGTTAAGGTCTGGGCGCGCAAGGTTGCGGTCAACCCAAAATTTGTGTTTACCGCCAAGTTGCATCGATCGTTTACTCATTCTCCGATAGCGGTGATGGAGCCGACATCGGCCGCGACCATCAAGCCCAATGACGAAGACGAGAGGCTGGCTCGCGAAGGCTTGGACGCACTGGCGGCAAGCGGGAAGCTGGGCGCGCTGCTGATTCAATTTCCGGTGTCATTCAAGAACACTTCTTTGAACCGCGAATACCTGGAATCGCTGCTGCGGCAGTTCATTGAGTTTCCTCGCGTAGTGGAAGTGCGGCATGAGAGTTGGAACAATCCAGGGACGATCTCCTACTTCACCGAGAGGAATGTCGCATTCTGCAATATCGACCAACCGCTGATTGGGCGCTCGCTTGAAGCCACCGAACACGTGACTTCGCCCGTCGGATACGTGCGGCTGCACGGGCGGAATTACGACCAGTGGTTCGAAGCGGAGAAAGGGGCTGAGCGCTACAACTATCTTTACAGCGAGGCCGAACTATCCGGATGGAAAGAGAAGATCGAGCGCATCGCCACAAAGGCTGAAGTTACCTACGTGGTCGCCAATAATCATTTTGAAGCACGGGCTGGAGTGAATGCGCTGCAACTGAAACACATGCTGAGTGGGAAGCGGGTGAGGGCGACGGAGACACTGATGCGGCATTATCCCGTCTTGCAAAAGATCGCCGATCCACTGCCGGAAGATAACGACGGCTTGCCTCTGCTGGCGATGTCATCATAAGAGATTGTGACCGCAAGTGTGGGGCGGACACTCTTGTCCGCCAAAGCTTGTTCCCGAAAAGATTGTTGCTCGTTGAAAAAACATCTCTAAGAGTTTTGAACCCCTCGACGAATTCCAACGCAATCCCTATCATGGATTGATCACATTCCTGCGAGGTAGGAAAAAATGGCTGAACCCACTTATGAGGAACTAAAAGCTCGCTTAGCCGAACTGGAGAAACAGGGACCCCGCCGCACTGCCAGCATGGAATTTCGCGTCAGCGAAAAAGGCGGAGTCAGCGTCTATGGCCTCGGCCGCTTCCCAGTCACACTTTATTACGAACAGTGGACGCGCCTGCTGGAGTCCGCCGACAAGCTACGCGAATTCATTGAAGAAAACAAATCCAAACTCAAGCTCAAAGGACAATAGTCTCGACCACGAGCAGTATCTCTATCTCACCACTCGAGGCCGCACGACTGGCCTGCCCCGCGAGATCGAGATCTGGTTCACGAATCGCAACGGACGTTTCTACGTGATCGCCGAATACCCGACCTCGAAATGGGTGCAGAATCTGAGAGCCCATCCACAAGCGCTGGTGCGGGTTGCGGCAGAACGCTTCGCCGCCCACGCCCGCTTCATCGCGCCTGAAACCGAACCCGAACTGCATCGTGCGATCGCCGATCTCTCCACTCAAAAATACGGCTGGGGAGACGGCACGGTAGTGGAGTTAGAGCGGCAAAACTGAGAAAGACGGAAACAGCCGCAACAAAACCTGTCTTGAGACGAGGCTGTGGGCGCAAGAATCTTTTGTCCTTGACCGCCGGTCGCGCCGGGAGGAGAATTGGGCGCCCGGTCATCTCCCCCGCAGTTGCCCTGCCGAGCCCCCTAAGAGCGACTCGTGCTGCCATTCGATTGTTTCGCGTCAGCACGACGGTTTTTGCTGTGCGTTTACGTAATGCCTCGTAGAGGCCAACAGCAAGTCTGTCAGCCAAGGGGAGTAAAGCCCCACAGCCTTTGCTGAGACACGGATGCTAGTCAGCAGGTGCGCGTCTCGAATTTCAGGAGGATCGCAGATGAAACAGCTAAGGATTCTCGAAACAAGATCGAAGCAGAAGACAGCCTCGCTGGTGCTGGTGGCAATGCTGCTGTTCAGCGCGAGCGCTACGACTCTCCACGCCCAAAAATATACCGACCTGTACGACCTTGGAAGCAACACCGGCGACCCCGCTAACCCTGCCTGGATCGGCCTTTTCGCCCAGGGACGCGACGGCAACTTGTATAGCACGTCGCAGGGCGGCGGAACATCTGCCTTCGGTACCGCCTTTCAACTCACCCTCGCAGGGAAGATTACGCCGTGGAGCTTCGATGGCAAAGGCAACGACGGTGTTTACCCGTACAGCGGCCTGACGCTGGGCACCGATGGTAACTTCTACGGCACGACTTACAACGGCGGCAACTCTAACGCTGGAATCGTGTTTAAGGTCACTAGCAGCGGGAAAATCACGACACTGTTCAGCTTTCGCGGCTTCAACTGCTGTGCCTACGCCGCCCCGATCGAAGGACTCGACGGGAATTTCTACGGTACGACCAGTGACGGTGGCGGGGAGGTTTTTGGTACGGTGTACAAAATGACGCCTTCGGGCAAGCTGACGGAAATTTACACCTTTCCTGGTGCCAGTAAGCTCGCCTATCCCATGGCCCTGACACTAGGGAACGACGGCAACTTTTACGGCACAGCCTTGGGAGGCGGCGCAAGCCGTTTCGGCGGGGTGTTCAGGATCACGCCGGGTGGCAAGCTCACGGTGCTTTACAACTTCAAAGGCACACCAGACGGGGAAACCCCTAAGGGTTCGATCATTCAAGCCAGTGACGGAAATTTCTACGGCACAACCGCGGCGGGCGGAGCCAACGGCTTTGGCTCTATTTACAAAATGACGCCAGCTGGAAAGTTAACCATTCTCCGCAGTTTTAGTGAGAGCGACGGGCTAGGACTTCATCCCCTCGCTGGACTGGTGCAGGCGACCGATGGCAAGTTCTATGGCGCCGCTGGAAGCAATACCTCGTCCGGAGTGCTTTTCCAGATCACCTCCACAGGCAAGTACAAGGTCCTCCTTAACCTTACGAACACCACGGGCAAGTATCCGGGGGCGAATCCACAGGTTTCCCTGTTCCAGCACACCAACGGCACTCTCTACGGAGATACTGACGGCGGTGGCACTGGGAAGCTGTGTTTTTGCGGCGTGCTTTACAGCCTGGGCATGAAGCTCGGCCCGTTTGTCAGTTTCGTGGGTCCACTCTTCGAGGGCAAAGTCGGAAGAACTATCGAAATCCTCGGCCAAGGATTGACGGGGACGTCCAATGTCTCGTTTCATGGAGTCCCGGCGACCTTCGCGGTGGTCTCGGATACATATCTGACCGCAGTGGTTCCAGCTGGCGCGACCACGGGCTCTGTCATCGTAACCACGCCCGGAGGAAAGCTTACCAGCAATAAAATATTCCGCGTTACCCCTGTGATCCTGAGCTTCAGCCCGACCAGCGGAAGCGCGGGAACCAAGGTGATGATCAACGGCAGCAGCTTCACGGGCGCCACGAAGGTCACGTTCGGGGGCGTTAACGCAACCGTGTTCTCGGTTGATTCCGATACGCAGATCACGGCCACGGTTCCGACCGGCGCAAAGACCGGCAAGATTGCGATCACCACTCCAGGCGGTACTGCTGTAAGTAAGAACATCTTCACTGTGCAGTAATGCCGCTCGGGATATTGGAGGGGTGAAGCCGTCTCTGGGAAGGCAGCGTTTCTGATTGCGGCAGGGTTTTGTCTTAAGCTCTTGATTCGCGGAGTCCGTGGCCGCGGTTCTTCATTTTTATTCCCTGTGGTTAAATTGGAATGCTATGCCCTCCGACGACATTCTCACCCTGCCGCCACCCCCAGCCGACGCCCGTCTCCCCTACGGAACCGATCCCAATCAGTTTGCCGAACTTCGCCTTCCCAAGACCAAAGGCCCATTTCCCGTGGTTATGAATATCCACGGAGGCTTCTGGCGCGCCAAGTACACTCTCGCCCACGCCGGGCATCTCTGCGCCGCGCTGAGTGCCAAAGGCATGGCCACCTGGAACATCGAGTATCGCCGAGTCGGCAACCCAGGCGGCGGCTGGCCCGGCACGTTCGAAGATATTCGCAGCGCCTATCGCTACCTTCCGCAAATCGCAAAGCGCTACGACTTCGACTCGACAAAACTCCTGGTGATGGGCCACTCCGCCGGCGGACAGCTAGCCCTTTGCCTGGCCGCCCACGAAACATCCCTTAAGCGCGTGGTCCCATTGGCAGGCGTAGTGGATTTGCAGCAGGCGTGGGAACAGCATCTCAGCGACAACGCAGTCGTGGCTTTTCTAGGAGGCAAGCCCAGCGAAGTGACGGAACATTACCGCGAAGCCGATCCCATGCAACTCGCGATCGACCATGGGACCACCCAATGGTTAATCCACGGTGCCGGAGACGACGTAGTCCCATCGTTTTTCAGCCGACAGTACACCGAGCAAAAGAAAAAGCGCGGCGAAGATGTGCACTACACCGAGGTCTCAACCGCCGGCCACTTCGATTTAATCGATCCCCGCTCAAAAGCCTGGCCCACAGTAGAAAACACAGTCCTCCATTTGTTAGCGAAGTAAGAATGGAGAACGGTCGACGTGAGTCTAGACGCAGGCGCCGCACTGCTTTCCTTTGTGTACCTTCGTGTCCTTGGTGGTTAGTGTTCTATGGTTTTGCAGATCCGTGGCCGCACTCAAGCGCAATTCCGCAACACTAAAGCCGAGTTCTTCGAGCCGAACGCAATGCAATTGCACACCGCATGTTCAACCAGTTTTTTCCGTCCGACGTCCGGCACATAATCCAGATCGCATTCCGGATCAGGCGTCTCCAGATTAATCGTCGGCGGAATCTGCCCTCTCTGCATGGCCACAACTGCAGCTGCCACTCCTGCCGCGCCGCACGCCCCCTGCGGATGCCCGATCTGCGACTTCAACGCCGACATGGGAACCTGCCGAGCCTGATCGCCCAGCACCAGTTTCAACGCCCGCGTTTCAATGCGGTCATTCAACTGCGTAGAAGTTCCGTGCAGATTCACATAATCCACATCCGGCGCAGAAATTCCAGCTTCCTTCATCGCCAGCCCGATCGCCCGCGCCGGCTCCTCGCCGCACTCCTGCAGCCGCACCCGATGAAAGGCTTCGCACGTCGACCCATAGCCGCAAATTTCTGCCAGCATCTTCGCTCCACGTGTCTTCGCATGCTCGTACTCTTCCAAAACGAACATCCACGCACCTTCCGCCAGCACAAAACCATCACGATCGACCGAGAACGGCCGCGATCCCCGCTCCGGCGCATGGTTCCACGAGTCGGTCAGAATTTTCATCAGAATAAATCCCTTGATGATGCCCAGCGCAATGGGCGCATCCGCACCACCGCTCAAAACCATATCCAGCCGTCCCGATTGAATCTGCCGCAACGAGTAGCCGAAAGCGTCCGTGGAAGATGTGCAACCGGTGGTGATTACATGACTCGCCCCACGCAAGCCAAAGCGCACATTGAGTTCACTCGAAAGCGAGCCCATCACTCCAGTCGGCACGCAGAACAAACTCATCTGCTTGTATTGCTGGTGAAAGAAGAGTCGGTATTGTTCCTCGGTAAACTCCTGCGAGCCTCCACCCGAACCAATGATTACTCCAAAGCGTCGCTTCTTCTCGTTGGGCAGGGAAGCCGGATCGAAACCGGCTGTCCCCAAAGCCTCCGTGGCCGCCGCCAACGCCAGCGGCAGTACCCGCGACACATGCTTTCGCTCCCGCTTCTCCACCCAAGCCAATTCGTCGAAATCGGGAACTTCCCCAGCAATCTGCACTGGAATCTCCGCCGAATCAAACCGCGAAATGCGCCGCACACCGCTGCGCCCCTGCAGAACGCCCTCAGAAAAAGCAACATTCCCCACGCCATTAGGGCTCACAACTCCCATGCCGGTAATCACCACTCGTCGTTTCAAATCCTCACCTCCGTGGCTATAGTCTAAGGATATATGAAGCAAGCTAAATGCGGCCTGGAGAAGCATCCTGCCCGATTTCCTTTGTGAACCTTCGTGTCCTCTACGGTTAAAGACTTTGCCTTCGCGCTGTGCTTTATAATCGCGTTTCACAACGAGGGAACTCTTGGCCTACGATGACCTGCGTGATTGGATCGCCGCGCTCGACCGCGCCGGCGAATTAAAAAAGATCCGTACCGAAGTCGACCCCTTCCTGGAGATCGCCGAAATCACGGATCGCGTGAGCAAGAGTCCCGGCACAAAGAATGGAGGCCGGGCGTCCTCGCCCGGCGGCCCAGCTCTACTATTCCAAAACATAAAAGGCCACCCGGGCGCCCAAGTGTTAATCAATCAATTCGGCTCTGCCCGCCGCATGAACCTCGCGCTCGAAGTCGACAAGCTCGATGAAGTCGCCGACCGCATTCGCCAATTCATGGACGTAAAATCCCCGCAGGGCTTCCTCGACAAGGTCAAAATGTTGCCCATGCTCGCCGAGATGGGAAAGTTCTTTCCGAAAACAGTCTCGACTGGACCGTGCAAAGAAGTCATTCGCCGAGACAATTTTTCCCTCGACTGGTTTGCCATCCTTCAATGCTGGCCCAAAGACGCCGGCCGCTTCATCACGCTCCCATGTGTAGTAACGCGCGATCCCAAGACTGGGAAAAGAAATGTCGGAATGTACCGCATGCAGGTCTATGACGGACGAACCACTGGCATGCACTGGCAAAGGCAAAAAGTCGGAGCCGAACACTATCGCGAGCGTATGCGAGCCGCAACCAATGCAGGCGCGAGTGCCGCGGTCGACATAATGGCGCGCTCCTCGGGAGGTTCTATCCTGGCAGACGGCGAACGTCCCAGCGGCAAAATGGAAGTAGCCGTCGCCATTGGCACCGATCCCGCAATCACGTTCTCCGCCATCGTCCCCGCCCCGCCTGACGTCGAGGAATATCTCATCGCCGGATTCCTCCGCCAAAAGCCAGTCGAATTAGTAAAGTGCGAGACGGTCGAGCTCGAAGTCCCAGCCTCTGCAGAAATCATCCTCGAAGGCCACGTTAACCTGGACGAACTGAGAACTGAAGGCCCCTTCGGCGATCACACCGGCTACTATTCGCTGGAAGATTTGTATCCGGTTTTTCATCTCAGCTGCATCACTCATCGCAAGGATCCGATCTACTCCACGACTATCGTGGGCAAGCCGCCGATGGAGGATGGGTGGATGGGGAAGGCGGTTGAGCGCATTTTTCTTCCGCTCATGCGGCTTACGATTCCTGAGATCGTCGACATCAATCTTCCGGTCGAGGGCGTCTTTCATAATCTGATGATCGTTTCTATCAAGAAGTCCTATCCGGGGCAGGCGCGCAAAGTCATGAATGCGGTCTGGTCGTTGGGGCAGGCTATGTTCACCAAGTGCATTCTCGTGGTCGATGAAGATGTGAACGTGCAGGATGTCGGCGAAGTTACGTTGAAGGTGCTCAACCACATCGACCCGGAGCGCGATATTCAGTTCATGCTCGGGCCTGTCGATTCGCTCGATCATGCTTCTCGACTGCCTAACTACGGATCGAAGATGGGTATCGACGCCACCCGCAAATGGTCGAGCGAAGGATTCACGCGTCCGTGGCCGGATGAGATTCTGATGGATGAAAAGACCAAGGCGCTGGTGGATAAGAAGTGGAAAGAACTGGGGATCGAGTAAGTATCGCCGCACCAGACGTTGCAAGCAACGTCTCTACAGTTATCTTTCGCTGTAGAGACGTAGTTTGCTGCGTCTCAGGCGAGTGGAAAACTCATCAGCAGGGTTAGATCACACGGAGAGCTCTCATGCGCATTCCGTATCGAACAGCGGCGCTGATAACCTTCCTGGCTGTCTTTTCGGTGAGCGGCTGGGCGCAGCAGAAAACTTCCGAGGCCGAACGACAGCTGTTGAATGCCGTGAACCAGGAGCGACAGGCGCATGGATTGACGGCTCTGAGTTCAGACGAGGCCCTGGCTAACGCCGCCCGCAAGCATGCCCAGCGGATGGCAGAGCAGGGAACGATCTCCCACCAGTTTCCCGGGGAGCCTAGCTTGCCCTCACGCGCGAAAGCGGCCGGTGCTCACTTCACCTGGCTTTCCGAAAACGTGGACGAGGGACCCAACGCAAACGCGATTCACCAGAGCTTCATGAAATCTTCGCAGCACCGCGCCAATATCCTGGATAGCGACATGGATTCCGCCGGCATCGGCGTGGTGGAACGCAAGGGACAGTTGTTTGCGGTGGAAGATTTCTCCAAGTCGAAATAGACCGCCCGGGACACAACATAGGATCCAATTGATCTGGTCTGTGCCTGCACTGCAAAAACAATAACGTCGTTCTGAACCTCAGCCTTAACCGATCTCGGGAACAAAATCCCTCCCAGCGCCGCAGCGCCAATCCTGATTAGTTTTCTTTGCCCCGTCGCTCTCGCCCGATAGGAAACTCAGTGGCCACCTTTCTCATGCGAGAGATGTGCTCTTTAAGGGCTGCTTGTAGTTCCCGAATATTTGCTTGCCACTCAGGGCTATCTTGGGAAACCGCGACTTTCGTACAGAGTTCCCTGATCTTATCTTCCAGTCGGCGATCCATAGTCCCAAGATAGGCATGATTGTCCTGTTGCCGACAGTAGTGGAATACAGCAGTTACTGTATGGTACCGAACGCAACCGGATAAATAGTGAGGTCAATGAGTGCCATGGATTTTTTGGGGACTGCGCGGCCCGGCAGTCAAAGATATTTAGACAAGCTGACGGTTGCGCCGGGGAAGCGATGGTACCCGAAATTTGAGCCGTCCATTCTGCTTAGCCGCCTCTCTGCTACTTTTATTCACCGCTTTATAATAGGCCGCCTATGAAGCTTCTGATCAAATTCAATCTCGTTCTGATTTTGGTTTTTGGCGTTGGTATTGGGATTGCCGGGTACATCTCCCGCAATTTCCTGGAGCGGACCGCTCGCGAGGAAGTTCTGCAGCAGGCGCGCCTGATGATGGGCGCAGCCGGCGGTCTGCGAACCTACACATCGGAGCAGATTGGTCCGTTATTGCAGGCGCATCAGGCCCGCATCAAAACGTTTCTTCCGCAGACCGTTCCGGCTTTTTCCGCGACCGAAGTATTTAATTACTTGCGATCAAGCTATCCGGATTACACCTACAAAGAGGCTACGCTGAATCCCACCAACCTGCGGGATCGGGCTGTGGATTGGGAGGCGGATGTGATCGAAAACTTCCGCACCCACGCGGACGCCAAAGAGTTCTCTGGCGAGCGAGAGGTTCCCGGCGGGCGTTCGCTGTTCTTGGCGCGGCCGATCATTGCCGTCGGACCCTGCCTGGAGTGCCACAGTACGCCGTCAGCGGCTCCGGTTGCGATGATTAAACTGTATGGAACGAACAACGGATTCGATTGGAAACTCGGCGATACCGTCGCCGCCCAGATTGTCTCAGTTCCAATGTCGGTCCCACTGACCATCGCCGACCATGCATTCCGCACGCTCATGATCTATCTCGGCGGGCTGGCCCTGGCGACGCTAATTCTGCTGGATCTGGCCATGGTGGTGATTGTCATTCGTCCGGTCAGCCGCCTGGTAGCCGCGGCGGATGAGATCAGCAACGGTAATTTCGACGTTCCTGAAATTCCGGTAAAAAGTTCGGACGAAATTTCCCAGCTCGCGCGATCCTTCAACCGTATGTACGTCAGCATGGTGAAGGCAATTCGTCTGCTGGAATCTTAAAGTGAAGTTCTCAGAGAGGAAGCGAGCGAAGAAATGTTTGGCGATCGCCAGGCGACGGGATCTCCGCTGCCAGTTTTTCGTACAGGTCTTGGCGTGAGCGTGCATTCTTGGCGGCTCGGCTGACGATCACCTTGGCCATGGGTCCGATATAAGTAGCGAGCTTCTTTCTTGCAGTCTCGAGCAAGGCAGGGTCAAACGAATGCGTGCTTTCCGAGCTGGGCGCCGCGATCGGATGAACCGTTCGAACTGGGGCAGCATTCAGATACGGGGCGGTCGCAGCAGCGTGGGAGTCTGCCTCGGGATGGACGCTCAGCAATGCGGCTCGAAATTCCGCGGCTGTCTGGAAGCGGTGTTCGGGGGCCTTTGCCAGCGAATGTTCGATGATGGCCGAGAGCGCGGGAGAAATCTCCGGAGCAAGTTGAATCGGAGGAATCGGCCTCTGCTCGAGGTGGGCTGTCATGATTTCGTGAAAGCTGTCGCCTTGAATGGGACGGCGTCCGGTCACGCTTTCGTACAGCGTCACTCCAGTTGAATAGATATCTGACCTGGCGTCGCAGGGAAGCGCTTTTACTTGCTCGGGAGACATGTAATAAAGAGAGCCGAGGGCCATTCCAGCGCCGGTGAGCCTCGGGTCTCCGACGCGGCTGGCAATACCAAAATCGGTCAGCTTCACACTGTCATCGGCGCGCACCAGGATGTTGGAAGGTTTAACGTCGCGATGAACCACGCCATGCTGATGCGCATAGCTCAGCGCTGGCAGGACTTGAACCGCGAAGTGAACCGCGCGGCCCCAATCGGGCTTTTGCGATTGAATTTGCTGTTCCAGAGAAGTCCCCTCGACGAACTCCATGATCATCAGCATCTGGCTGCCGACCCGGAGCGCAGTACGCAGCGCCGCGATGTTGGGATGCTCAAGAGTGGCTACCAGCTTGATCTCGCGTGCGAAACGTTCCGCCAATTCCGGAGTGGCGTCGGCATCTGGCAGCAGAACCTTCATGGCTTCAATGCGGTCCGAAATAAGATTGCGAACCTTGAAGACCTTGCCCATGCCGCCGCGGCCGAGCAGCGACAGGATTTCGTAATCACCTACGGTTTGGCCGACGTCCAGTTTTACGGGGAGAGAAGACATACCAGCAGTCTTACGAGAATACTGCAAACCTGCGGCAAAGTCATCGCAGGATCTCGTGTTCTTTGGCGGTTCGCTCTGCGATTCCCGCCGTGAGAATGGCAACTCGGTCGTGAGAAAATTGTTTTGTGCAAGGGGGATCGTAATCGCCGCAACTACACTGCTTGTTTTGTTGATCGTATTTATCGCCACCCTGATTCGATCAGCATTCGGCTTCGGCGAGGGTCTAGTCGCAGTTCCGCTTCTCGCTTTCTGTATTCCGCTGACGGTAGCCGCCCCGTTGGTGGTGCTTTTGTCGATCACTATTGCTGCCATCGTGGTGGTGCAAGATTGGAATAAGATCCACCTGGGTAGTGCCAGTTGGCTCGTGCTCTCCACGCTATTCGGCATCCCACTGGGTCTTCTGCTTTTGACCAGCAGCCATCAAAGGGTGGTAAAAGGCGGTCTGGGAGCGATTCTCATTGCGTTTGCCACCTACTCTCTGATAGGCCGCACGCCGTTTGAGCCGAAACGCGACAGTCGCGGATGGCTCTTAGCCTGTGGATTCTTTGCAGGCGTGCTAGGCGGCGCCTACGGAATGAATGGCCCACCCTTGGCGACTTACGGATCCATGCGACGGTGGTCGGCCCAACACTTCCGGGCGACCCTGCAAGGATATTTTCTGCCCGCCAGCATCATCGGCATGGTGGGCTATTGGTTGGCGGGCCTCTGGGTTCCTGCCGTAACGCACTATTATCTGCTGTCGCTCCCCGTTGTCCTATCAGCCGTATTCCTCGGCAGAGTGATCAATCATCGGCTGCGTGGCGAAGCCTTTCTAAAATATATCTATGTTGGCTTGGTGGGCATTGGAGTGCTCCTGCTGGTTCAGGCAGTGACTGCCCAGGCTCTGATTTAATCCCGATGTAGCTGCAGTCTGCGTAGCCCCGGACGCCCTCGTCCGGGGGAAGAGCAAAAAACTCGGCTATTCGGAATCTGCGTTCGTCGTCCTCCCGGACGAGGGTCTAGGCTACGTGGAACCATCCGGCAATTTTCTGTCAGGCGTAGGGTGTTCGGGGTATCGATCAATTTCGGGCGTTGCCTTAGTGTTTTTGAAAGACCCCTGGCCATGGCAGTTCTGAATGGCTTTAGCCTTAATCATTACGATCCCAACGCTGCTGGTTGTGGTGTGTGTCACTGCGGCCTACGAACGCGATATTTGTATCGTTATGCTGGATTGGCTGCAACAATTCGGCTCCAGGCGCGATAAGCCATCGTACTCGGCCATCGGTCGATGGGTGGATGGACATCAAAAAGCCTTAAAATCCCGCTGATCCAGACTTTTTGCGCATGTAAAGTATAGGTTCTGTTCTTGTCGTTCAAACCATAGCATAAAAAGGCTTTACGTCAAATGCAAAACCGTGGTTGTCGTCACTAAGCGACAGGTCCCGCCAACCAAGATCTCGGAAGCGACAAGGTCTTTGCCAGCGACGTCGGCGAGACCGACTCCCATCTCTTCCTAACTCGCCCTGAACAACCGCGTACTAGGTTGCTTTGCGGTTTCATCCCGAAATGACGTCGAATGCATATTCGTAAAAACTCTATTGTGGCATTTGCATCCAAGTGTGGCGCTCTTCTCGAAGTTCGCGGCGCGCTCAAGAGACTCATGACGTTGAAGAAACCTACTCTCCGGCTGACAATGGTTGCATTGGCGATGCCCGTCTTTGCTGTAGTTGCCAACTCCCAAGAATCGTCGTCAATAACCTCGGTTCTTCCCAGTACACCAGCGATCCAGCGGACAGCTCCCGAGCCCACGTTCCGCGTCGGAGCCTTTCGATTGCAAACGATGGACGCAGATAATCCCGCGCCAGATGGATCGTCCCCCACTTCAGCAGGAACGGAGCAGAAGCCGGGGCTTGTGAAACGAAGTCTCAAACGGATTGCACAAGATCAGAAGCATCTCTACCGGGGGCCGTTCGAAGCGCATAACCTTAAGTGGGACGCCGTGATTCTGGTGGGTACCGGCGCGTTTCTCGCCGCTGACCGCCACATCGAAAGCAATATTCCGCACTCACATTTCACCGCGTATCAGGACACTTCAGATATCGCTATCGGGGGATTAGCCGCCTCTCTCGCCGGCGTGTACCTTTACGGAGCCAACAGCGAGCATAGTCACGCCAGAGAGACAGGCGAGCTCGAACTCGAAACTTTGGTCAATACCTTCCTCGTCTACACCCCGATGCAACTGATTGCGGGCCGCCAGCGGCCCGATGAAGGCAACAATCACGGGGACTTCTTGAAGCATCACGCCCTGAACACCTCATTCCCCGGCGGCCATGCCATGTTTACCTGGGCGATGGCTTCGGTGCTGGCCGACGAATATCCGAAACCTTGGGCGCGGGCGCTGAGTTACGGCGCAGCGTTCACCGTGACCTTCGCTCGCTTCATGGCACGGGATCACTGGTCCTCGGACATGTTTGCGGGCACTGCGTTGGGCCTCGCTATCGCTGAGAGGACCTTCCATGCACGCTGCAATCCGGAGTTCGAGTCACAGTGCAAACACCATCAGTGGTGGTGGAAGCCGATGAAGATAGAATCCCAACAGTAACCGCCCGACAATCATAATCCTGCAAGTTAACCTACTGGCAACGATCCCTAACATGTAAGAACAACTTGGGTCTGGCGAAGGGCATACGACGGCAAATCGAACCCAAAGACTCGAAAAAATAAAAAGGGGCCATTAAGGAGCCATCAGAAAGAGAGGTGGTTGAAATGCGTAATGCGGGAGTTGTCTTGCTAGCAGCTTCTCTGTTCTACGTAACCGTTTTCACGATGGCCGAGGATAAACAAAAGAAACAACAGCAAAACGATGAAGCCTCGCTCAATCTGCAGATTGTTGACGCAGTACGCACAAACACCGACGAAATCAGTACCATGAGTCCAGACCGATGCGACGCCGATGGGAACGTTTACATGCGTCCTCACGGCCTCGACTACAAGTTTGGATGGGGTCAAATTCTAAAGTTCAATCCGAAGGGAGAACTGAAGGTTACTTTCTCTCCGCAAGCCGGTTTTCTGCCCACGCAGCTTTTTGTTGCAGGCGATGGTACGGTGTACGTGTTGGCAGTGGATCAGAAACAGTTAACGGACGAGAAGGAGCAGGAGGCACGAAGGGCTCCAGACAATTACATCTTGCGCTACCGCAGTGACGGCAGCCTTGATGGAAAAACGAAACTGGACGCCCAGTTCGTACCTTCCGGGTCATTTGTAGTCTTCCCCTCTGGGGAGATTCTTATCTCAGCGATTGAAGTGGCTACCGGAGTCGGGCAACCGCCGCCTACGCCCTTTACCTCTCTCTTCGATCAAAACGGTGCTTTTCTTAAGAAAATATCCGGCAAAGAGGACGAGTGGATTGCCAATGCCATCGAATCTCATGACACGACAAAAGTTGCACCGGGTCATGGAGCGAACCCTGCGGTCGCAATGGGCCAGGTAATCATTGGCTCAGATGGCAATGCCTATGTGATGCGGAAATCCCTACCTGCAGTAGTTTATGTCATTTCGAGCGGGGGGTCTTTGGTTCGTACATTAACCCTGCCCTCTGGCGAACCGCCAAAGTTTCCTAGTATTTTGATGGAAAACCGAGGACAGTTAGCGATAATGTTCCAGAATGCTGGACCGAACGAGCCTCGTCTAAGGCTGTTCGAGACGCTGACGGGAAAACCGATACAAACAGTGAACACCCAAATGCAATTCGGGGCAGGGGCAACATGCTTCAATCCTCCGGACTTTACTTTCGTGCGGGTGGAAGACGGGAAATTTGTGTTCACGACGGCGCAAGCGCGGTAGCTTGAGCGAAAACAAGACCCACGGCTTTGCCGGCTGGATCCCAGGCCTATTTGTGATCCTTCTTGTCGTTCTTGTCGTTGGCCATTAAGTCCAAGCCGAAGAGAGGATGGTCGTACGTGCCTGTAATCTTAACTGGCGCTACATAGCCGACAGGCTTTTTCTTGAAGAAAGGGCTTAAGACTTTAAGCATCAGCGCCTTCACCCCGCTCGTTGTGTTCGATGGCGAAGACTCGGTTCTTAAAGTACCGTGGAGATCAATTTTCTCTGTGATGAGATTGTAGGTCCCTTGCAATTGTGCCGAGGCGCCGGGGACTGTGAAGGAGAGATTGGAGAATCGGGCTGTGCCGTCTTGCAGACGGACGTGTCCCGTAAGATTGGAGAGCACGGTCCCCGGATCCTCGTCGTTTCCGCTCTTTTCGTTCTTTTCGTTCTTATGATCTTCTTGCTTAGGATCATCTTTCTGAAACAGCGCGCCTTCACTTAGGTGGTTCACGCCCTCTTGCGTGTTTGAGTTTGTAAACGTCCCAGCATCAATTCCGAAATCCCCTTCCAACTCAACTTTCTCGAGAAATGGTCTCGTTCCTGGTGGGATCGAGACTTTAGCGCGAAAGCTGGTGACTCCCGACATTGGCGCTCGCGGCGCCTTGGCAAAGAGCAAAAGAATGTCCTGGATTCGGCCATTCTTTGACGCCAGTTCAACCGAGACGCTCTTGCCAGGTTGCCCAGTTTTTCCAGCGACACTTCCGTGTGATAAAACCGTCGTTTTCCAGAAAGTGGCAGCTACGTGCTGCAGAAACGTGTCTCCGTTCTCGCCGTTTACCGTGGCCTGAAACTGGGTTCGCAGCTGCACTTGATGGGAACTCGAAGTGACGCCAAAGCGCGGCGTGTCGGTGTTGCCCTGAACTTCAATGTGATTGAGCACACCAGAGAACTTGCCAGAAGAAGAAAGCAGGCCCGCAATGCCGTGGAAGACACTCAGATCCGCCTGTTCGAACAAATAGTCTCCGGACACAGGAGTTTGTCCGACATCATCCGCGCTCCAGGGACCGAACTTGCCGGAGGTAGTTATCTCCCCCGGCGGCGCCGGATTCGAAAGCTTGGCTTGAAACGAAGCTGGGCCGGTGCCGCCAACATTCCTGAGATTAAAGTTATGAAAGAAAAACTTCAGCGGCTGCTTGTCCGGTTTACTGGAAACTTCGAGAACCGCGCCGTCTGCGATCAACTCGTCGACCACAACCGTCGATCGGTGCGGTGTTTGAAACTGCTCGCCGGCGCCCCGAGGAGGTGTCAGAATGTGCATACCTTCTGCGCGGATGCGCTTGACGTGCTCGGTAAACAGACCGAAAAAACTTCCTTCAATTCTTATCCTGTCCACGGTGATTAGCGGTGGACTCCCAGGTTTCGGATTGTGCTGGAACTTCACGTGTTCGAGGACACAGCCGGGGCGAGGGAAGTACGTCCCATGAAAGGCGCCGGCATCGACCCGGCTCATACTCGCATCCTCCAGTTGTTTCAATACCGCTGCGCGATTGAAGGGCCATTGCCATGCCAAGAAGAGTCCGGCTGCAAGAAGAATGATGGCGATTGCCAGCGAAGCACGCACTATCAATTTCTGCTTGCTACTGGACGACGTTGAGACCATCACCTGCGGCATCGACTTGACCCGAACTGGAAACCTTTTGGAGGCATGGAATCGAACTTGGGTTGGCGTCGGTCCGTACTTAATCTAAGGGATCATGACCCGCAGTTTTCTTGAGACGAATGCGCGAGGACCGATCCCGTCAACAGATCTGTATCGCGGAGTACATTGCTACGATCAAATTTATTGAGCGTTGGAAAATATCCTGACGTCAATTTTCCATTTGTCATTTCGAGCACGCCAGGAGATCCGCGAGTGCGGATCATCCAGCGGGGTCGAGAAACCTGCTTTCCTCTCGCACCAGCCAAACAGCAGGTTCCTCGATAACGCTTTGTAATGACAGGACGGGTGGAAGAAAAGGGTGAGCGGCCTCTCCGGATCCCCTCGCTTAAAGCCTATGTCTTGGGCAGAACGGTTATGTTCTGTGGATTAGTTATGGTGTACGGCGAGCCCGGTGCTTCGCTGAAACTCGTCGGAGTAATCGTAAATACGAAGACCTTGCTGGCCGACCGGCTGATGGCATAGAGATGATTATCATTGTCCCAGAAGATCTGATCCACCTCATCCTTGGTGAGCAGGCCGGTGTAGTGCGTTATCGGATGACCGCCGTTGAAATGGAATATCTGCAACCCCGCCAGTCCGGCGACTGCGAGAAGTTTCCCCGACGGAGACATACGAATACCCGTTACGTATTTCACGGCCGCGCTGGGCATGTTCGAGAAGGTGCTTTTCGTGCTCAGGTTTCCCGAGGCGCTGGCGGTATATGTCGCAAGCTGCGGCGGGCCGTCCTGTTGCCATGTGGTTCCGTTGAAGGGGACAACGGAGAGCGCCACATGATTGCTTAGGTCAGAGGCCGCTCCGTAGGGATCGTAGAAGTCGCCGCTCTTCGCCGATGGCATTGGCGGATTGATATTCAAGTCCTTCAGCTTTCCGTCGGCGTTCCGCCTGAAGCCGAAGATGTATGGATAGAATTGATGAGAAGCTGATCCGTAGGCGTATGCGTTGTTCCCAATGAAGCTGAGCGGCACAGTGAACATTGTGCTGGGATCGCTAGCGCCAAGATAACTCAGTTTGCCTGTGGAACGGTCAATGCCAAAAGATTGATACGTGTTGTTGGCGCAAATGTTGCCATAGAAGTCTTCGTCATACAAGGTAGTGCCGGTGCGGTCGAGGAACAGAGCAGTGGGTCCGCCGCAATTGTATCCATTGAATTTCTGGGCGTTAATAGAGGTGACTTTTTCGAGGGCGCCATCGGATGCAATAGCAAAGGAGAAGATGTCCACCCCGTTTGTGCCAAAAAGATAATTTGCATTTACTGCCATGCTCTGCACGTCCGCGGCGAAAGGCGAACCGGACACGGCTGTGAGCTTGCCATTCGATGCGGCGGAGAATGCGTTGATCTCATAGCTATTGCCATTGGGGCTGCTGGATACGTAGACAAGCGCGACCGGCGAACTGCTGTTTACGTCAATATTCGTGGATGTGAGTTGAGCGACTGCCACTTCCGTGCATAACGTGGCAATTATGCAAACGACGAGTTGGATGAAGCGGGTCATCTTTTTCACCTCTCCTTAACTGCTACTGACTGACGTGGAATTGGGACGCAGGAATCAGATGCCACGGGAGAGTGGCGGGTTGGCCTTTCTCGACTCGCGATGGGTCGGACCTTTGCAGACTTGATCCTCCCCGTTGGGTTTCACAGAGACGTTGGTGGTAGAGTCACGAATCAGATCTTGTATATACCTTGACACGTATATACTCAGAAGAGTATATAAAAAGAGTGGAATCTGTCTTCGAAATCATTGCGGAGCCGAACCGCCGCGCGATATTGAGCCTCCTGGTCTCGTCCCAACAGTCAGTGGGAGAGATCGAGCGCCGGCTTCGTATGCCGCAGCCGGCCGTGTCAAAGCACCTGCGCGTGTTGCGCGACGCCGGTTTCGTCGAGTCCACGGTGGACGCTCAGCGCCGTCTCTACCGGCTGAAGCCGGAACCACTTCGAGAGATGGATGCCTGGCTGGCTCAGTTCCGCCGCTTCTGGTCCGCTCACGTCGATGCTCTCGAACGCCACCTCGATCGCATGGATCATGACCGCATGGATCAATCCAGGGACCAATCAATACCAACGAAAAGGAAGACAAGGAAAAGAAGATGACCAATCGCGAGCAATACACACCGGGTCCGGCCAGCGGGGCGCGAGTACAAAAGGAACGGGAACAAAATGGGGAAGTGAAGTGGACGCTCATTCTCGTCAGAGAACTGCGCCACTCGCCGGAAAAAGTCTGGCAGGCGCTTACCGACCCGGCGCACCTGCGCGAGTGGGCTCCCTTTGACGCCGATGGGAGCCTGAGTACGGTTGGAACCACGGTCAAGCTCACCACAGTGGGAGCGCCCGCGCTGCACATTACTGAAACAAGAGTAACGCGAGCCGACGCTCCCGAGGTGCTTGAGTACAACTGGGGCGGCTTCGATATGCGGTGGGAACTCGAAGCCTTCGGTGGCGGCACGCGGCTGACACTGTGGACCAACATCGGTCACCGCTTCATCGCCATGGGCGCTGCCGGGTGGCACATCTGTTTCGATGTTCTGGATCACCTGCTAAGCGGAACTCCCATCGGCCGCATCGTCGGCCCCGAGGCCATGAAGTTTCCCGGCTGGCAGCGGCTGAACGCGGAGTACGCCAAGCAGTTCGGCGTTGAGACGCGCTGATTGCAAAGAAAATCAGGGCCGCCTCAGGCGGTCAAAAGTCGTGAATCGAGGAGGAGCGCAAAACCATGCACGAAGCACTTAAGAGAAATAAAAAGGAGTTGTCACCAGAACAACGTAAAGAATTGCTCGGAGCATTGAAAGCGCGTTTTGAGAAGAACATGAACCGCCACAAAGATCTTGAATGGGCTAAGGTACAAGCAAAGCTGGAAGCTCGTACTGAAAAACTGTGGTCAATCAGCGAAATGGAACGGACTGGCGGTGAACCGGACGTTGTTGGTCATGATAAAAAGACGGGCGAATACATTTTTTATGACTGTTCACCGGAAAGCCCTAAAGGCCGCAGAAGTCTTTGCTACGACCGTGAAGCGCTGGAGTCACGGAAAGAAAACAAACCAAAAGATAATGCCATGGATATGGCAGATGCCATGGGCATTGAGCTTTTAACCGAAGAACAGTATCGAGAGCTGCAGAAGCTTGGGAATTTCGATACCAAAACGTCGAGCTGGGTGAAAACCCCTGCTGCTGTCAGAAAACTTGGCGGCGCCCTCTTTTGTGATCGCCGCTTCGACACTGTTTTCGTTTATCACAACGGCGCGGAATCTTACTATGCCGCCAGGGCGTTCCGTGGCTCGCTAAGGGTCTAGCGCGAACCATCTCATGTCTTACACGCGTGTGGTCCCGTGAGGGTTGTCACCTGGACGTTCACCTTTTCGAGCATGCCGGTTGCGGGAGGGTAAAGTAGTCATGAAAGATGCCACCCAACGTTCGATCTTTCGCTGGATTCACATCGTCTTTGCCATTCCGATCCTCGGTTACATTTACAGTCCGTTTGAAAAACTTCCGGACTACGCCCCCGCAACCCGGTTTGTCTTCCTTCCGGTAATGGTCCTTTCGGGATTGTGGATGTGGAAAGGCCACGTCGTTCGACGACTCACTTCGAAGACTGCACTAATTCTGGTGCAGAATTTCTCTCAAAAAAAACGCTCGATTCCACCCAAAATCTAGAAAACAAAGGATCGGCAAAAATTCTGCCTTGTAGATCTATGGTTCTTAAGGTAGTTACAGGCAAAATATTCTAAACGTTGGAGTTAGCGTGTCTTTTCCAGGGCGATCTGGCGGGCCGGTTGCGCCTGCACCTATGGACAACAGCAAAGCGCCGGGCGAAGGTTTTCGCCTTCGTCTTGTTGTCGGACTCAGCCGTTGGAAAATGGTCCAGGAGCTGCGCCCGTGTCAGGTTGTCAAAGAACGAGGTTATCTTATAGATAACCTGTGTCGCTCTATAATATCGTGACGAGGGAATGAGATCAAGAGGAAAGTGGATCGGCCCTGAATACGATTCACGAAATGGGAAACGTAAAATGGGCGAACTGTGTGGGCCTTCTCCCGAGTTACGCCCGCTTTCGGCTCTGATTCCGTGCTTCGAATGCGGCGGTGATTGCTTCATCCAGCGCGCGAATTTCGAACGGGCCGTTGCGCAGCCCGGGGTGCTTCGAGATCAACTCGATGGCATGTTTTCGGTCTCGGGGCTCAAGGATCAGGATGCCGCCCACTTGTTCCTTAGTTTCGGCGTACGGTCCGTCCGTGACAATCACTTTGCCTTTTTTAAACCGCAAAGTGGCGGCATTGCGGGGAGACTCCAGCGCCTCGCCCCCAGCAATGTGTCCGCCCTTACGCAGCACATCGTCATAGGCAAAGCATTCCTCGATGAACGCCTTCCGTTCGGTTTCTGACAGTGCTTCCCACTTCTTGTCGTCGAAATATCCAAGACATACGAATTTCATTGCTTCCTCCACTAGAACTGACTGCTTTCACTGTATAGTCGTTTGCGCCGTGCGAAATCGACGTTTCGTGCAAAAAGGGTAGAACATGCGGTCGGTGCCCCAGATTCCGGGCCGTTTTGGGCGGTAGCTTGGGAGCCGTGTCTCTATGCGCTGACCCAGCTTAGCGTCAAAAACCGACGCGAACCTCTGGCACCAGGCGAAGTAGGTCTTGCGTCTACCTGAGGTGTAACATCTGGAATCAGAATGTCGGCTCCGATGCCCATGCTCCGGATCAGGTTGGGCGTTCCTCTAAACCTGTTTCTCAATGCGAAAGATCCCGATCAGCTCAACCCTTCGCTCAAATTTGACTACGGTCACTCTGAAGTTCGCGTGACTTTGAAGGGTGGCTCACCTCTGCGTGTTGAGAAGAGCGATGAACCTAACTTTCGCGCGATTTACCAGTGTCAAATTGAAATACGCGAGAAGGAGAATTCGACCCACAGTCTCTTGGGATTGGTGGAGTCTAACAATTTTGAGGAACTCGTGAACTCGTTGATGCCTATCGTGAACCGAACGCTAGCAGGCATCCGGAATTTTGGCTGGGTGACAACAGCAAGAGAATATAAGGCAGAGGAAAAACCGGAAACCCTGCTCCGGGCATGGCAAGCAATGTTCCGGTTACGCGGAAGCTGGAAAGAAATCGCTCCTCCGCCTAAAAGAGATTCATTCGATTTTATCGGTTTCGCTGCTCTGGGAGAGAACGTTGAAAGAGGCTCGCTGAGCGTGTCCCGCTGGCGAGACATAGAACAAGCGTTAGTGGAGGGTTTAAAGCCGAATCCTGAGCAAGAGTTTCTCACGAACGCTCTACAGCATCTCCGCGATGAGAATCTAAGGCTCGCAATCATCGAGGCAACCGTGTGCCTGGAGATCGTGCTGAGCCAAACTGCCCAACTCTATCTCGAAGTGAAGCGTCATTTTCCCAAGAAAAAAAGCTGAGGTTGTTCTAAACAACGTTGGTCTCACTAGCCGAGTAGGGCTCGTCGTGAACTCGATCCTTTCGCACAATGAGCGGAACACGGCTCAGATGGATAAGGTGCTGAAGGCAATAAACTGGCGGAACAAGATCGTCCATCGGACCGGCCATCTTGATCCCTCGGTGCCGTCTGAGGAGGTGCATGATGCCGTATGCGAGATGCTCAATCTGGCGCTGGCACTCGGGCGCAAGCGAGAAAAACTGCGAACTGAGCCCGAGGTTGAAGACATTTCAAAAGCAATTGGAGAGCAGTTCGACTGTCCCAACCCTGAAATCGAGGTCTTGAAGTATCACGAAATCTCGGCCACGTTCTCCTTCCCGAGTGAGGCATCAGCCTACCTACGGCCGCTTGGAGCCACGAAGACTTCCGAAACGAAGATTCCAGATCAGGAAGGATTGCAGCGGATCGTCAACGACCTCGGGTTAAAACTCAAAGCGCGAGATCCGCGATTCGATACGAAGAAACACCTTTGGGTGACATTCCAGCGCGGCCTTCTTGCTGGCAAGGTTTTTGCAACTCTTGAGAAAGGCGAATGGAAGCAGCCACCAATCGAGACGGGCTCAAAAATAGCTCCGATTATTGCCGCTCCTCGGTAGGGCTGGCCCACCCTTTACGTTCCTTGTAAAGGTGGGAGCGATGAGGTCGGGGTCACGGGTGGAAAATCGGGACGCAGGCTGCATTAGTCCTGACCTTTGCAAAATCGCAAAGGCGGGCCAGCCACCGTCCGATGCAGACATTAAACACAAGGTCCCCCTCGGCTTCGCTCGGGGCAGGCTCTCCACCGATCATCGCTTTGCGATGATCTGTTCCGGTCGGGATGGCAGAGTTCGGGGGAGGTGAAATGGGGCGCAGTGCGTCTAGCGGTCAAAGGTCAAAATCCCCACCCTAACGTCGCAGAACCAGAGTGAAGTTGGGATCGGACTATTTCCGCGACGTTAGGATGGGGCACCCGGCGCGATACGTCCAGCGGTCAGGTAATCCCCACCCTAACGTCGCAAAACCAGAGTGTGAGGTTGGGATCGGACTATTTCCGCGATGTTAGGATGGGGCACCCGGTCGAATTAGAAACTTAGAGTACGTCCCCTCTGTTTCCAGGTTTTCCCGCGTCCGGCGTACACGTTTTGGTTGACCGCTCGGGACTGGAGCCTAAAGATTTCGCCGATCGTCTTCGCATGGTCATCACTTGAATTCGCGTTAAGATCGGACGTCAGTGAGCATCCGCCGGCGTACCGTCCGACCACTCGCACACCGGAACCATGAACTCGGCACGGGCTCTGTAGCATTATTAAAGTGTCAATTCACTATAAGCGGAGAGTCATCCGAGCCTGCACCTTAAGTCTTACCGTCTTTCAGGGGAACGTAAACCAGACGTGGGGAAGCCAGGGTCCGGCACGGTCGTTAAGATGCCCTTGCTTCGACAGCATATAGGCCATCGCGCCAGCCTCGACGGCCCCCAGCTCGGTTTCCTCCACCGCGGCCTTCATACTCTCGTGGATTTCCTTTTTTCGATTGTCCCGCCAATACTAATTTTGTGCTCATCAAAGTGATCGGCACCACCAGTTCGCGCAGCCGGCTCAGTGAGTGTCCACCGGCGTTCCGTCCGACCACTTGCTTACCGGAACGTCAATTGTGGTATAGCGGCCTATTTTTTCTTCGTGCGCGTCCAACGGGACGTCATCCCCCAAGTCGGATCCCAAGGCTTTAGGGTCGATTTCGGGGACAAAAAACATCACGTGGGGAAGCCAGGGTCCTTTGACGCCGGCATTCAAATACCCTTGCTTTGACATCATGTAGGACACCGAACCGGGTTCGGGCGTG
>DATMQI010000310.1:0-3639 GCA_035567135.1 Terriglobales bacterium | reverse complement strand
TGCTCCAAGCGGGCAGGAGTTTACCTACACGATGCGTGCCCAGGGGCGCCTGGTCACGGAAGAAGACTTTGGCAATATCGTGATTCGCGAGAACCCGGACGGTTCTGTCATTCGGATGAAGGACGTTGCCCGAATCGAACTTGGAGCTCAGACCTACAACGTGATCGGGCGAATGAACGACGCTCCTGCCGCGATCATCAATGTTTTTCAACTGCCGGGCTACGACGCCATTGATGCCGTCGATGGCGTCCGAAGAATGCTGGCGCAACTCAAGGAGAAGTTTCCGGATGACGTCGACTACGTAGTTTCGCTCGACACAACCCTTTCCGTCAGAGAAGGCGTCCGCGAAATCATCACCACGCTGGTGGAGGCCCTGTTGTTGGTAATCTTCGTGGTATTCCTGTTCCTGCAGAATGTTCGCGCCACTCTAATCCCCGCACTGACGGTTCCCGTCTCGCTTCTCGGGACTTTTATTTTCTTTCCGATGCTGGGTTTCTCCATCAACTCCCTTTCATTATTCGGGCTGGTCTTGGCGATTGGTCTCGTGGTTGACGATGCGATTGTCGTCGTCGAGGCCGTCGAGAAGAACCTGGCGGCTGGCTTGAATCCAAAAGAAGCCTCGCTAAAAGCAATGGAACAGGTTAGTGGCCCGGTAGTCGCAACTGCCCTTATTCTTGCTGCAGTCTTTGTTCCGACAGCTTTTATTCCGGGAATCACGGGGCGTCTATATCAGCAGTTTGCCGTGACGATCGCCGTCTCTGTGCTGATCTCCGCCTTCAACGCTCTATCGCTGAGTCCCGCGCTCTGTTCTCTGCTTTTGAAGCCACGCCAGGAGTCCACCGGTTTTCTGCATCGTGTCTTTGGCGGGTTCAACCGAATATTCGATAGAGCGACCAATCGATATGTCAGCATCTCTGGCACGCTTATCCGAAAAATGGCTTTAAGCGCGCTCTTGCTGTGCGCGGTAGCTGGCGCAGCTCTTCTCGTGGGGTACAGGCTTCCTTCTGGATTTCTTCCTACCGAAGATCAAGGTTATTTCTATTTGAACATCCAGTTGCCGGATGCGGCCTCGCTCCAGCGAACGGACGCTTTCACCAAGAAAGTAGAAGCGGTTCTCAAAAGCACGCCGGGGGTTCAGTACTACAGCACCATCGTGGGCAACAGCCTGCTTACGCAAACCAACGCCACATATAGCGCCTTCGTGTTCGTAGCGCTGAAGCCGTGGGACCAGCGCAAAAGTAAGGATACGAGCATCACCGCGATCATGGATTCGGTCAACGATAAGCTCGACAGAATGCCCGAGGGGCGCGCCTTTGCTTTTTCGCCACCGGCTATTTCCGGGGTCGGAACTTCCGGGGGCTTTAGCTTCATGCTGGAGGACCGGGCCGGAAAATCTATCGATTATCTGGCCGAAAATACCGATCGGTTCCTGCAAGCGGCTCAAAAGCGGCCTGAGCTCGCGCGCCTGAACAGCTCATTGAACGCCAAGGTTCCTCAAGTTCTAGTTGCGGTCGATCGCGACAAAGTCTTGAAGCAGGGCGTGGAAGTAAAAGACGTTTACAGCACCATTCAAGCCTTCATGGGTTCCCTTTTTGTGAACTACTTCAACCGCTTCGGACGCGCCTGGCAGGTATACATCGGTGCAGACAACGGCTTTCGCACCGAGGCCAGAGAGGTCACGAACTTTTTTGTCCGCAATAAGAACAATGAGATGTTGCCTCTCTCCTCGGTCGTTTCCATTAAGGCCGCGGCCGGACCAGAATTTACTTCCCGGTTTAACGAATACCGCGCGGTGGAGATTACGGGATCGGCTGCTCCCGGCTACACCGCTGCGCAAGCCATGAAGGCGCTCGAGCAAGTGGCTAATCAAGTCCTCCCGAAAGATATGGGATACGATTGGAACGCTCTTTCATATCAGCAGAACAAGGCTGCTTCTCAAGTAAGTCCCGCGATGATCTTCGGGTTTTCGCTTCTCGTCGTATTTCTTATCCTCGCGGCCCAGTACGAAAGCTGGGCCCTTCCATTTAGCGTTCTGCTATGCACGCCGGTCGCCGTGTTCGGTGCTTTTGTTGCACTGTGGATGAGGAGCTTTGAAAACGACGTCTACGCGCAAATTGGTCTGGTGATGCTGATTGGCCTCTCTGCGAAGAACGCCATACTTATCGTAGAGTTCGCAAGGTCGGAACGTCTCCTCGGAAAGAACGCGATGGAAGCGGCGTTGGAAGGGGCCCGCATTCGCCTCCGGCCCATCTTGATGACCGCCTTTGCCTTCGTGCTCGGGACGATTCCGCTCGCGATCGCAAGCGGGGCGGGAGCGGAATCCCGGCGAATCCTCGGGACTGCAGTGATCGGCGGCATGCTCGCCGCAACCATGCTCGCCATCTTCATCATACCGGTCGCGTTCTACGCCGTGGAATCCGCCAAGGATAAGGTCAGTTCTTGGAGGACTTCGTCGTGAAAAGCGGCGTCCCGATTCTTCTCCTGGCCACGATTCTCCTAAGTGGTTGCTTGCGCGGCCCAGTCTACAAAAGACCCGCGGTGCAGGTTCCTCCAACGTTTCGAGGGCAAGCGAGTGCCGATTCGTTCTCTTTGGCGGATCAGGCGTGGTGGAACATCTATTCCGATCCACTACTTGAGGACCTGATTAAGGAAGCTCTCAAGAACAACTACGATTTGCGTACCGTTATCGCGCGCACCCAAGAGGCGCGCGCGTACGTTGGAGTGGCGCGCTCTGCTTACTACCCTTCGGTAGGCTTTGACTCGGGAGTACAACGCGATCTCGGCACATATAGATTCGTTCCTGCACTGAATCTGCCGGCGGCTGGGGCTTCCACGCATGATTTGTTTGTGGGCGGTCTTTCCACTGCCTGGGAGATTGATCTTTGGGGCCGCATTCGCAACACCGCGGCGGCGGCGAATACGACTTATCTGGGAACTGAGGAGGCCCGCCGTGGCTTCATGCTGTCGCTTGTGAGCGACGTCGCGGCGGCCTACTTCGAACTCGTGGAACTAGATCGACGTTTGGAACTCGCTCATCAAAGCCGCGACGCCTTTCAGACGACATACAAACTTTTCAGCGAGCGCTTTGGCGCTGGAATTGGATCCAAATTACAGGTCACTCGCGCGGAATCGGCCCTGGCCGCCGCGCAGGCTACGGTTGATGATACCGAGCGGCAGATTGCGGAAAAAGAAAACCAGATTTGTGTTCTCGTCGGCCGGAATCCCAGTGCTATCAAGCGGAGTCCACCCGAATTGGGGTTGAACACTCCTCCGATTGTACCCGCTGGAATCCCATCCCAGCTTCTGGAGAGGCGCCCCGATATTCGCCAGTCCGAAGACAGTCTCAGATATGCCTTGGCAAATGTCGGTGTTGCGAACGCGAATTTCTTTCCTCGTATTGGCTTGACGACGCTGTTTGGAAGGGTCAGCACGGATTTATCGTCGCTGACCACTGGAAACTCGGATATTTGGGCACTTGCAGCGTCGGCTTCGGCGCCTCTCTTTACAGGAGGCCGCTTGACAAAGCAACGTCGGGCCGCCAAGGCCGTCTTCGATCAGGCCAAGTTTCAGTATTCGCAGAGTGCGTTGAGGGCTTTTCAAGAAGTATCGGACGCCCTCACCGCATCTCAGAAGCTGAGC
>DATMQI010000309.1:0-11723 GCA_035567135.1 Terriglobales bacterium | reverse complement strand
TCAACTCATTCGCAACTCAGCTCATTCGTGGCCGGAACGGGCGTCCCTTTGCTTGGTCGGGGTACGCGGCGCGCGCCCGCGTGGGGCGCTGAGTGGAGATGGGTGGATTTTGAGTTGGGGCGGAAGTGGGGGTGGGGGGCGGAGGTCAATGAGTGTACTAGCCTGGTCAGTTAAGATACTTTGTTAACACGTCGTTGCTGCAACCGTCTTTGGAGAGTGGGAGATGCGGCCCGTTTTGACGAGGGCCCGCTTTGAAGAAGGAGGATCGAACGCAATGACTGCTGTCCGATTCGTCCTAGTAGTTGCGTTAGTGGCCTCGACCGCAAGGAGCCAGCAGAATTCTCCTCAGGAGCCCTCGGGTCAACCTCAGCCTGCGCCGCCCGCTTCTTGCCCGATTACGCGTCGGTCCGCAAAGGAATTCATACCGCCCGTCCCTTATAAGCGCGATGAAAACTCCTTTTGGCTGGGTACGGAGAAGCTGTGGACCTTCCTTCCCGAACGCGCGATCTGGGAATGGGCGCGACACCAGCCAGGGCACGAGCAGGAAGTCCAGCCTTTAACAACAAAAATCTTTTGGATGCGTTTGGGCTACGATTCGCGTACGGAAGAGCGCCCTGCAATAAAGGTCACGGGGAGACAGCTCGACGGGCCCGCTCCGTCCCTCCTTGGTGTTGCCGCCGACCAACGCCTTTCAAGGACCTGGTTCTGCCATGCTGACAGGTGTATATGTACCCACTCCCGGCTGCTGGGAGATCACGGGAGACTACCATGGCAATAACTTAAGCTTTGTCGTCTGGGTCGAACAAGCCAAGTGAACTATGCCGTGATCCTGGTCATTTGGCGAAACATCCCGATTACACTCACAATCCGGTTCTGAGTGTAAACGCCTGCTAACGACAGTCGATCTGGAAGTGTTGTAAGTTCAAGAGTAAGCTCTATCCCATGAAAACACAGCTTCTCAGGCACACTGCCCGGTGGCACACGTTCTTGTGCGCTGTTTTCTGTTTGCTCGCGATACTGCCCTTCGGGTACACGCAAAGCATTACCGAACTCAAGAGCAAGGCTGAGGACGGTGATGTACAAGCACAATTGGCCCTTGCCAAGGCGTATCACCTAGGTGAGGGAGTCCCGAAGGACGAGGAGAAAGCCGTGCAGTGGTGGGAGAAGGCTGCGGAGCATGGCAACGTATCAGCGCAGGTAAGCCTTGGATCGGTTTATTCCCTAGGAGCGGGCGTTCCAAAGAACTACGCTGCAGCCGTTCGCTGGTGGAAGAAGGCCGCCGAGCAAGGCGATGTAACGGCTGAAGGCAATCTCGGAACGGCGTATGGCTTGGGAATGGGCGTTCCAAAAGATGAAGTGGAAAGCGTGCGCTGGCACACCAAGGCTGCCGAAAACGGCAACGCAGCCTCCCAGTTCAGCCTCGGAATGTTCTACCTCCAAGGCGCAGGAGTTCCAAAGGACGAGGCAGAGGGAGTCAAGTGGTTGCGCAAGTCCGCCGATCAGGGCAATTCTGCCGGTCAGTTCTGGCTTGGAGCTGCGTATGACTCTGGCACAGGCGTCACAAAGGACACCGCCGAAGCTTTGCGTTGGTATCGCAAAGCAGGCGACCAAGGCTACGCAGCGGCTCAATACAACCTCGGACAGGCTTACAACTTAGGAAACGGTGTCGAAAAGGATACCGCCGAGGCCGCTCGTTGGTGGCAGAAGGCTGCCGACCAAGGCCTTGCGAAGGCTCAATATAATCTGGGTCTGGCTTATCACGATGGTATAGGCGTACAAAAGGACAACGTACAAGCCTATTTCTGGATAGCGATTGCTGCGACATCCCTCGAACAAGGATTCGTGAAGGACCATCGCGACAAAGCCGAAGTGCTGCTGACACCAGCTCAGCTTGCTGATGTGCAGGAACGCATTCGCAAATGGCAAGAGGCGCATCCGGCCACGCAGACAGCTTCATTTAATTCCTTATCAAGCGTCCCGCAGGCTCAAGCACAGGACCACGCGCAGGACCAACAACAGGCTCGCACACAAGACCAAGTGAAGCCGGTGTTTTTAATAACGAACTGCACATTGAAATCAGGGTCAGTGATTCTATCGGCGTTCAAGGAGGCACTCCAGAGCTCGAAGAAATACGAACTGGTGCCCGACTTGAGCGACAAGGGAAAGATGGATGTCGTGATTACGGTGAAAATGATTTGCGTTGAAGATAAGGGGAATGTTGCCGTCGCCAGCGTTTATGGGTTGGCCAAGTGTTTTGGGCCTAAGAATTGTCACGTCTCGGTCAATGACTCAACTCTGAACGCCCTCCTGTCCGAGCCTGCGATGGAAACGCAAAGTGGCATAAATCTCTTCAAGGGATTCGATGAGGCGCAAGCGCGAAGCAAGGACCAGATGATCCTGAACCACTAATCTGGTCGCTGACCACGCGATTCGACATCTGCACGTGCGCTGTTCACGAAGCGATTTTACGACACAGATACTCGCTGGGGAGTCCATTGGTGTAACATCGCCCTTACACTCACTGACCATTCCTGATAGCGGGAGCGCACACGCCCGAGGCCATCCCGGTTAATTCTTCACCCTTTTGTTTTGTAGATCATGGATAGCTACTATCAGCTTTCGCAGCGAACGAGGTCGCACGTTGCCTTTCCCGTTCTTGAAGTTTCTTATTGTGCACTCGCCTAGTCTGGATAGACGGGCAAGGCGCTTCGTGGAGAACCCTTTCGCTTCGGTCCGGATTTGATCTAGATATTTTGCGTCGACTACTCTTTCGTACTCGCGGCAAGTCTCCTCCGCCGGGTCCAGCGCCCCCGCGTCAGCCAGCATTGACGGATCGGGGCCGCCCGCCCAGCGCGTAGACGCCTCTTTGCCGATGTAATGAAACTCGCCGGCCACGATATGCCTTCGGGCAAGCAGGCCGAGGGTCCTGCTTGTGCATACGCCGCCATTGGGAGCGCAGAACTTGGTTTCCGCTCTCGACAGGATGTGATTGATTTCGTCTTCCATCGTCTTGAGAGAAAGCCAGCCCGGAGGTTTGGGCAATCTCGACGAATTTTTATCGTAAATGTGGAAGCTCTCACCGCTGACGATGTTCACCATCGTACGCCCGTGCAAATCGTTGAGTTTCTCCGTTTGCGGCGTGATGAAGTATCCCCTCCAGAGGGGGTCTCTGACTGTTTCCCGTTTGGGGAATGGGACGGTGACCACCGTGAAGGGACGAAGATCATCTTTGAAGGAGCCAAGTCGTGACAGCACGTTAGGTGTTGTAATTGGCACCGCCATGACCGCTGGCTGCTTCAACCAGGACGGCGGCTTATGTGGAAGGCCCAGTTCGCGCGAAAGGATGTGATGCCAAGCCTCAAAGACCCAGGGCGACAAGTCTTCGTTCCACTTTCGGCCCGTCTTTCTCTTCCAGTCCGCAATTGTGTAGGGTGCCTGTAAGAATCCGAGTCCATGGCCGGAAGGTTTGCGGACCAGCAGTTTGCCTCCATCAAGGTTATAGAGGCAGTACAACTTCGCTGAGATGCAATAGGCGTACAACAGTTGGCGCTCACCATCCGGGGCAAAGTTCTCTTCCTCCAACTTCAAGGACGGAGCTTTCAGGGTATCGCGCCATGGATTGAGGGCCTCGAACCGCTCACGGATACGATCCACTTCAGCCCAGGACAGCGCGTGAATGGCGGCGTTTCCGCCCGGTGCGTGGTACTTCTCCAGCCTCTCAGGTCCGCCCCCGCATGGAACCAGTCCGCCGTCTCTGGTTGAGACGATCATGGCGCTGTCGGTGTCCATCGCAGCGATGTGACCTCCCATCTCTCGCACCGCACACTCCAACATGGCGCAGAACAGATGCGACCCGCCTGTGACGAGGGAGGCGACTACGGGGCTATAGAACTCGGCGGGCTGCTCCCAAACCTTCACCGGCAGCGTTGGATAGTTCGCCTCGCCGGAAAACACATGCAAGGGAGAGGGCGAATCCAAGTCCGTGACATCGATCTGGCAGAGTATGCCGAAGGCCGCGCTGTTGGCTGCCACCTTCAATCCACCCGCCAGCTTTGGTTTTTTTGTTTTCAAAGAGGCGCGCAATTCGACGAGTTTCACGGCGAGATCGTCTCGACGAGGATCTAGTTCGAGCTGGCCGTAGAGTTTGACTGGTGCCAGCCCAGATTGCACTCCGTGCGGGATCACCTTGATGGCCTTCAATATCTTGAGGGGCTTGCCTGTCATCAGTTTTGCCGCGACGGCGTCCAAACCCGTCACCCAGATGGGCTGCTTTGAGGTGAGAAAATTCCATCCCAGTGTCGGGTCGGAATCCTCGCGTTGGCCGAATTTCGCACGCATAGGCAGAACATCCTCGTTTGGTTCCACGAGCGCGAACCAGCGAAGCCGCTTCCAGAAGGCTGGGCAGTAACAATCGTCCGGCTTTACGTGTCCCAGCAACTGCCGTGCTTCGGCAGTGAAGTCGGCAAACTCCAGACTCTCTGCGCACAGTATTTCCCGGCAGTCGAGCAGATTGATCACCGCCGGGAACTGGGCATGGAAGTCGAGATAGGTGACAGGTACGGGCGTTCGCCGGATGGTGCATTCCGCGCGACCCGCAACAAAGGCTTGCATGGCGATGCCGTTGATTCTGTCCGGAATCTTGAATTTTTTCTCCGGTGGCTTGATCCCTATTGCGGAGAAGTAGCCTTTGGCCAGAGTCGCTGACGAGTAGGCACGTTCGGGTACCAGATAAAATGGGTGGCGCTCCAATTCCTGTTTGAGGCGACTCAGCAGTTCCAGTTCGGCAGTCACATCCCTCAGCAGGCGCTCAATCGCCACTTTGGTGACGCGCGGGCGAACTTTGCGTGTCCTGCTCGCTGGCGCGCTGAAGATTTCACAAGCCGATGCGAAGGTGTACGCCTCTCCAGTAAGAGCGGCAGCCAGCGTCTTCAGGTCGATTACATGAGCATTCGAGGTCTCTTGCTCTTTTTCTCGCTCCGCATCCATGTCGTGAAACTTGTACTTGATCAAGCGATAAATGGCTTTTGAGGCGTCCAGACTTTCAATCGAAAGCCCCGGTTCGTAGCCGCTGGGGCGCATCTTGCCCGTTTTCTTGTCCCGGAACATGCGGAAATAGAACGCGAACGCCCGCCGTCTCTTCCGGGACTTGTTCCACTTGACGGCAATCCGGCTGATCTCGAAGGGGGCATCGTAGGCGACAATGAGCGCTCCTGCTTTCAGGTACTTCAAGAAAACCCTTCGCCGGAACTGTTCAATGGTTCCCATCTCATACCTGCTGTTCTTCACAAAGCGCTGCAACACCCGCAATTCCTCAGGGTGGCCGTCGCGGCAGAACAGGCCAATCTCCTCCGCTTCGTACTTTCCCTCTTTTACGCGGGCGCAGGTGTACGCTCCGAAAAGCAGGTCCTGTTTTTCATCGCCGGTCGTCGCACAGCGGAAGATAAGTGCGTGCTCCGGTCGCTTTGCGTGGCGGTTCATCCGGTGCTCCTTTTGGGGTTCGACCGGGACTGTATGCGCACGAAAGTGGAGGTCAAGCCTGTCGGCCATTTTTCTTCCCCGTTGCCTTCGTCCCCCGACCACTATCTGAGAACTTTAGTTTGTCAGCGCAGAATTCCAAACCCTTAGAAAGTTTCTCGATTGCTGCGGCATTGGCTCGGCCTGTGACGGCGAGCGAACGCAAGGCCATCTCGACGGACGTAATTGGGCTCGATTGCTTCTCCATTTCAGCTCCAGCGGCCAAGCGCTCCTCGGTAAGAACGGCGTGATGAGGTCGGCACGCGTCTACGACTATGTGAGGTATGTGGTTCTCGCCAGCGATGTGATCGCCCTCCATGCAGTACGGGCAGACTTTCCTTGGCGGGCGCGCTTGCTGGCGCGAGTTGCGAAGAACGGTCTTGGCAGTGCGCCCGATCATCTCTCTAGTCCCACACTGGCGTACAAGTTCTCCATTTTCAAAACGTCAGCTTCCGCCATTCCGAGAATCGCCTCTGCATCGGCGTAAATTTCCCGACCGGCAACCCGTACTCCACGCCACTTGGCCTCGAAGTCGGCAACACCTAGCTTGCCGCGCAGGAGCTTGTCCCGGTCGTTGTAATAATCGGACAGCTTTGTCGCGTCGCGGGAACTGCGAGTACGGATGCGCACGTCACCGGAAGATTGCGGGAAATTGAGGTCACGCACACGCCTATCAGCTTTGCTCGCGCGCACTGGCTTGCCACGAGTTCCTCCGAGAAGCTCCCGACCTGCATATTTGCGGGCCGTGCGCGACCCCAGGTGGTGCTTCCGCAGTAATTCTGTGTACGAACCCTCGCCACGACGGAGGTCGGTGACAAGATTGGTAGTCCGGTCGTATGTGGCTTTCTCGCGGGCGGTAAGGATTGAATAGCTTGGTATGCGTGGTTTTCCTTTTCGCCGCGAAGGCTTTCTCTTTCGGGAACTGGAATGTCGCCGTCTCATTTCGTTTAACCTCCTCAATAATATGCGCAAATCTGCGTATGCACGCACATTAAAAACATCGACATTATTGCATGGAGTTCTATGTAAGGCTCTCACTTACATCGAGATAGCAAAATGTCAAACGAAAATTACGCCACACATTTAGGGCGCAGATGAGCCATTTTCACGTACAATAAGACTCGGAGGTGGCGGACTTACCGCCAATTATGGCTAGACCGGAAAGTGCGCGAATAAAAGCAAAAAAAGGCCTTGACAGCGATTCGCCAAAACGGCGGGGACCGCATCGGCAAATCCAGCCGACCACGGTTCTGGGGCGAGCGGACAATAATCGATGGATATTGCAGCAAGTTTGGGATTCGGTTTGGCCGTCGCTCTCCGAGTCCCAAAGTCCAGAAGACGTGAACAAGGCGCTGGAGAATGCAGGTGCTTATGAGCAACAGTTCGTGCCGTGGGCTGCGGCCATCCTCGGCGTCCTGAACGAAAAGCGTTTTCCGAAGCGAAAGAAGGCGCGCATAAACTTCATAGCTGACTCCCTTGCTGGGATACCTAACGTTAGCCCACGGCGTTCCCGCGACATCTGCGTTGAAGAACGGGCACGGAAAAAACGCGCTCACCAGATCGTTCGGTACGAGTTCTATATCGTTTGCTCTTGTGGCCGAAAAGGTCACTCAGTCAAGCATGCTTGCCCGAAGTGTGGAGCAAAGATTCTGTTTCCGCCACACTTGGGCACCGTGTTCGTATAAACAAACGGGCCTGCCAGTCTGTTCCACCAGTCTGACAAGCCCTAACCGAAAGGAGCTACACCTCCGTGACGGCTTTGCACACCCTAGCGTGTCCACCCATTGTCGAGCAAATTGGCAAGCATGGAATTTTGGTGATGTCGGGCTTTGGTCTGCGCCTAAAAGTCCAACACGGGCACCTGAGTGCCGAGTGGGGAATTGGAGCGGAACGTCACCATGTCCGCCTGCCGCGAGTGAATCGCAATTTGAGGCGCGTCATTGTTGTCGGCAGTGATGGATTTGCAACATTCGAAGCAATCCGCTGGATTACCGATATCGGCGCGTCCCTGGTCTTCCTTGATAGATGCGGCAAACTTCTATTTGCGAGCGGGCCAACTGCTCCCAGCGACGCTCGATTGCGGCGCGCCCAAAGTCTCGCAATTGGGAATGGCGTGGGAGTCGAAGTCTCTCGTTCGCTGATTTCCGCAAAGCTGCAAGGTCAAGAGCGATTGGTGAGGGAACGGCTGAAGGATTCTCTTACGGCACAAGCAGTCGCAACCTTTCGAGAGAAGCTCCAACATGTTGAGACGGTCGATGAGATTCGTTGGCTAGAAGCACAGGCGGCAATCATCTATTTCGGCGCGTTGCGAGATATCCCGGTGCTCTGGCCCAAAATGGACTTGTCACGTATCCCGGAACACTGGCGCAAAATTGGGAACAGACAATCTCCTCTATCGGGCGGACCGCGACTGGCCATCACACCGTTTCACTGCGCCCTCAACTACTGCTTCGCTCTGCTTGAATCAGAGACCAGATTTGCATTAACTGCTGTGGGTCTCGATTGTGGCTTGGGATTCGGCTTGCATACCGATACCGGCAACCGTGACTCGCTTGCCTTGGATGTTCTGGAACCCGTTCGTCCGGAAGTGGAAAGCTGGCTTGTTTCATGGATCATGCGTGAACCATTCCGCCGGGCTGATTTTTTCGAGACTGCGACTGGGAATTGCAGACTAATGTCTGGTCTCTGCACAAGGCTGGCTGAGACCTCTCCGACTTGGGGCAAGCTCGTTGCGCCGTGGGCTGAGCACGTAGCACACACGTTGTGGGCTACGACATCCCCGTCAAAGAGTGCCAGCAGGTTTCCGACTCGCCTTACGCAGCGCAATAAACGTGAAGCGAAGGGGCGTCCATCGTTTCCACGGGTCAAACCCGCGCCACAGCCCGAGAGCGTCTGTCGCGTTTGCGGGAAGTCGGTCTCGTTTGGGCAAAGCTATTGCTCCGAGTGTGACGCTGCTACCGCTCGCGAACGAATCGTGGAGATTGCCAAGGTTGGGCGCGTAGCGAGTCATGCTCCTGGACCGAAAGCCCGCCGCGCGGAAACACAACGGCAACACAAGCTTGCAATCAGCGCTTGGCAACCATCGAGTCTCCCAGCTTGGCTCAACGAACAAACCTACACGAAACGAATTCAGCCACTACTGGCCGGAGTCGCAAACCCGGTCATCATGTCGGCGCTGGGCGTTTCGGTCACCTACGCCGTTGCGATCCGTGCGGGCCGACGCCGACCACATCCGAGGCACTGGCGTGCGCTCGCGGAATTAGCCGGAGTTTCCGGCTGAATGTGCGTAGCTCGTCGGGCGTTGAGCGTGCCCGAGTCACCGGCCCATCGCAAACCGCCCGTTGTGCCTTGCGCTCGTGGTGCCCACCTTCCGAAAATCGCGGAAGGTGGGGCAAGCCTCATTCGTAATGGCCGCCGCAGGTGGGCCAGCCACCCGGTCTTTAGAATGCTCTCAAATAATCGAAGGCCACGACGCGACCACCGGTCTCGGTTCGACAATTCTGATAGACCCAAAGGCCGGGAAAAGTCTTCAGCAGACGGTCTAGTGCTTGCTCTACAGACACGTTGTCAAGATCTCCCGAAGTGTGTGGAAGCCCAGGCTCAGATCCTTGGCGTAGGCCCCTTACGCCGAGGCGGAACCGATCACTGCCTCGCTCGATACCATGAGCCTTCAGGAACCCCTGTACTTCGGGCGCAGACATTATCATGGCCTCGGCGGTGATCGGATCGTAGATGTTATTAAAAGATAGCCCTCGAATCGTTACGTCCAGAAGTTCCTTGGGGACGTCGCTCTCGACCATTCGAATCGTCCCACCCGTTTCCTGTGTCACCTGCATCTTATGATCGTCCGCGAACATTTCGCGCAGCATAACTAGAGCAGAACTGTCCCGATCCTTCAAGGGGACACGTACCGTGGGAAGTACCGGAAGCTCCTGACTCTTCTCGTCACAGTCGCCCGAATATTCGAGAGAACCAGAAAACGGAGTTTTTCCTAGGACGTCAGCCATTGTTGATCGGGCTGCAAAGTCCTTTCTACCGCTCTTCACGCCTTGTGCGTGACAAAGACACGCAGTAGTAATAAATGCACCCAGCCACAAAATTAATATGCGGCACATCATCCAAGCCTCACTTTATCACGGCAATCGCACCCGCTCGTGTCCAACATCTCAAACGTGATCATAGACTGCCCCGTCATGGAATTCTAAAATCGCCGGTTTTCGCTCGTCAAGTCGGCTCAGCGGTCCTGGCCGAGGCTAGGGAACTATCACAGTCTTCGATGTCGTCAGAACACCATTGGTCAGGCTATAAGTGTCCTGAAAGACGGTGCTAAGCGGAATTGTAAAAGAACCAGCGCCCCAGTTCATGGTCGCCGTGAAGCTCTGTTGACTGACAATCTGAGGGAAGGTTTCTTGATCTGTGGCTGGGCCCCCAGTCGGTCCAAGAGGATACCCCATCCAATCAGGGACAAGGCCGTTCGACGTTGTGTAACTACGTGTTAAGGCGCGCCAGCCTTGTCGTAATAGACGAAGCCATTGAAGTACCACACGTTGTAGGTTCCCGACTGACCGCATGGGACGTTGTAAGAGACAGTCATCGCGTAAGTAACATAGCTGGTGCCCGAGTTTGAAAGTCCTTGCCAACCCCAGTACGAGGCAGGAGTACCCGCTGGCGCTGTATTGGAAGGCTGCCAAGTTTGGTTGCCGCTCGATCCAACCGGGGACCAGATCGAACTGTCGTAAACGAGGTCGTAAGTGAACGGCATCCCTCGTCCGGCTTTGTGTCGAATTGGAATCGCAAAGTGCACGTTCAGGTTACCAAGATTAATTACGTCGAGGGGTCCACCCCCAAAGCTTCCAAACGGAGGCGTGCCGGTGGCCACCTGCCCGGTTGCACAGAAGGACATCAACATCACTGCGGCTAGCCCGATGCATCGGAATAAGGTCTTCACTTGATCCCTCCTGTCTGTGCTCAGTTGATGTTGAATGTGGAGATGCTAATTCCTGTATTGAAAGTGGCGCTCGACGCCGTCGCGTCGATCAACAGCTCGCCCTGCATGTATTTCTGAATGTGCATGGGTACGGTGATTCCACTGATGACCTGGTAGTTTGAAAAGTCAATTTCCACGAGGATGTTGCTGGCGGCATTGTTGTCGGGATGAACGTTGAAGGTGATTGCAGATGGTAACAGCGTAGTCGCGTCGAGATAGATCCATGGTGCTCAGTTGCTGGAGAGTGGCCCCCCCACTCTGGACCTGATTGGACTGGTAAACATAAGACTGGATATGCTGCACGTTCGTTCCGTTACGATTTTCCAGTCCGATGTAGGAAAAAACATTGTTTGCGCTCCCCCTCAGCGAACCCAAGGCCGGGAAGAACCATACCGCATCTGTCAGGCAATTATGGGATGCGAACATCCCCGAAGCGCCACTTTGTGCGATCCATTTGCCTTGACCTGTTCCGGTAGAGGCATCGCGAATCTCAGTCCTGGTTCCACTGGGTAGGGAAAGATCCATGCGACTTTCACCATTGCCCAATGCCAGAAGAGTGGCCGTACCGGTTTCACCGTCAGAGCCGGCTGTCCAAGTCGCACTGCCCGTCAGTGTCACATCGCTGACGGTTGTGCTGCCAGTCATGGCAGCGATAGACTGCGCAGCATAAGCGACCGCTTGAGGATCACTATTCTGCGCGGACGCGGAAACGCAGGCGAGAGTTATTGCAGCAAGAGTTACGGCAGCAAATCGTGCCATGAGATTTCCCTCCTGATGAAATGAACAGACCGGCAACACCGGCTTGTGCCGGGTTACCCATGCGACCATTTGTCCGCACTGATGGACGCTGCCTTGCGAAGGGCTGCGCGTCCATTTCACTTCTGTTCTAACTTCAGAGGAGGCTACGAGAGGGGTCACTAACGGAATTTGAGAATCCGTCGATCCCTAGCGAATCCGCTCGCTGATTTGCAAACAACGTAATGCTGCAAGGCTGTGAGTGTCAACAGAAAACGCACCTGAATGTACTAAGGATAACCGTCGGGCCGATCAGTAACGTCACGCTGTGCAATTCGCGGGCACGCGCCCCCCACCCCCACTTCCGCCCCAACTCAAAATCCACCCATCTCCACTCAGCGCCCCACGCGGGCGCGCGCCGCGTACCCCGACCAAGCAAAGGGACGCCCGTTCCGGCCACGAATGAGCTGAGTTGCGAATGAGTTGA
>DATMQI010000308.1:0-10067 GCA_035567135.1 Terriglobales bacterium | reverse complement strand
CGGAAAGGGTGCGACCATGGCTGATTTCGCCCAGCACGGTCTCGGCACCGCTCTCGACATCGGCGCGGGTTGTACATCCGTCAACGGAATCGGGCGGCCGTGCGCCTTCGGCGGAGTAAATCCAGGTCAGGCGAATATGTTTTTCCTTCAGCCCGAAGGCCGCTCAGTTTATAACGCCTTGCAAATGACGTTGAAGCAGAACGTGAACAACCCGATACGAGGCATCAAGGCGGCAAACTTCCAGGTGTCTTACAGCCTTTCACGGTTCTCGAATACCGGTGGCGCCCAGATTAGCGGATCGGTGGCGGACAACGATCAGGATTTCGTCCTGCCAACCGCAGACAACAACGACCCTGGTCGATACTTCGGACCATCACTGCTGGATCGTACCAACCAGATATCTTTTGGTGGGTATGTAGATGTACCAGCAGGATTCCGCATTGGGCTGATCTCCCACTTCTATAGCCCATTATCGAGTTCGATCGATGCTGCCAACACAGGCGCCGCTGGCGAAATCTTCCGCACCGACTTTACCGGGGACGGAACTGTTCAGGATCCCCTCCCGGGGACCCATCTCGGCTCGTTTGACCGCAGCGTCAACGCTTCCGGTCTCACTAACCTGATCAACAACTACAACCAGACTCAGGGGAACCAGGCGACACCTGCAGGGAAGGTCTTGATCGCCAACGGTGTCATGAGCCTTGCGCAGCTGCAAGCCTTGGGTGGGGTATCTCCAATCATTTGCCCACCGCCACCGACCTCGCAAGCCGGTTGCACCAATTCTCCCGGCAGCCAGGTAGATTTCGGATGGCTCCGCGCCACCGACTTGAAGCTGGCGTGGAGACACACGATCAAGGAGCGGTTCACCGTCGAACCTAGTGTGGGCATCTTCAATCTGTTCAACTTCGCCAACTTCAATCTGCCGCCGGTCACCATGATCGGTCTTCTGTCTGGCGGAGGAACTGGCTCAATTAACGGAACGACGCGGTCGGACCAGGAAACGTTCCGGACCGGCAACGGCACGGGCGTGTACTCGCTCGGTTCGCAACGGCAACTCGAATTCGGCTTGCGCTTGACCTTTTAGGCTTAAGCGGAATTCTTCAAACCGGGCTACCGGTCAACGCTGGTGGCCCGTTTTGTTTTGGAACGGTGTTTAGGCGTCATAATGAACGAAAATTCTAATTCGCCTCTTATCCGCCCCTTCACAATCGGCAGGTGGTCCGGTTCTACCGCACCGGCAGGCTTCAGCTGCAGATCACGAACGTGCCCCGTTACTGGATCCGCTGTCGGCCCTTCTCGCAACGATCGAAGAGTTCGTTCGCCCCGAGAGTTAATATTGGATTTTTTCGTCTGCCGATTGGCGGGCACTCGACCCTCGAGGTTGTCACGGTGCATCGCGAGCGGTTCGTACTGGTGGTACCCGCGTCCCACAAACTGGAAAAAAGGAGAAGGGTGCGCCTGAGCGAAGTGTCCGGTCAGAACTTTGTGTTCTATGAGCGTACCCATACCCATGGATTCCACGATCTAGTCTTCGGAATGCTTCGCGATGCCGGAATTGTTCCCAATAAGATCCCTTCGGTCGTTACTCACCGCTGAGCCGTCGCCAATAGCTAGGCAGTGCAGAAGCTCCGCCCTGACCGCGACCAGCGTTATCGAAGCATGGTCAATCTTCTTTCGGTGAAGATGAACCAAGCCACCACGATCGAGGCTTTCTTTGGGGTCAATCCTCTGACCCAATGCGATGCAAAGGCTAATCGGTTCGATGCGCTCCTTATCTTTCCCCTCCGCTGAAGGCGTGCTCAGTCGCTAAACATATCATCGCGTTGAACCACGGGCGTCAACGGCAGTGGAGATTACTCACCGGTCCGTTGACAGAAGCAGATGGTCGGGCTTTAGCAACTTCCGTCACTAGGTCCGATGCGCTCTCGCGCTTCGTCTCTATTCAATACAAATCCTTACGCTTCTCTCACACATTCTGACCGCGTTGCACGGCAAGCCCCGCTAGCTTGAATGCAACGGGCTCGATTGCAGAGTTCTACTCCGGCCCGAATCGGTTTATCCAATGTCGCCGAGGTGAATCATGAAGTCGTACATCAAGAGAGTAGTTGTATCGTTTTCGGTTTTGGCTGCATCCGTGTCGCTTGCGGTTGCGCAGGACACTCAGCCTCCACAAAATACGATCGTGGTCGGAGCGGGTAATGATCTTCGCTGCAGGCTCGATAAGGGTCTGCGCATCACAAAGTCGGGCGAGCCCATCACGGCAAGGTTGGTTGAGCCGGTTTACGCCGGCACGACCATCGCAATTCCAAAGGGCTCGACAATCAAAGGACATGTCTCCTCAATTTCCGGCGCGCCCAGGCATAAAGGACAGATTCTGCGCGGCGATTTCACGCGCCCGCGAATCGCGCAGGTGACCTTCGACAACGTGATTCTTCCCGACGGCACCGCGGTGCCGATTCATACGGACACAACCATTGGAGTCAGTGACGTAAAAACGGCCCAGTATCTTCCTAAGTCTCAACGTCCCGGCGTGCGACAGAAGGTGAAAGATGCTGCTAAGCCTCTCTCGGAGCCCAACAAATTGCAAAGATTGAGCCAAGCTGCCGTCAAGAGTTTGCCTTATCACCCCGAATATCTCGATCAAGGAACAATCTTCGATGCAACACTCCTCGACGCAGTTGAAACACCCTCGCCCGTCGATCAGGCTGACACGCACTCTCCACTCGACGATGGCTATCTTCACGTTCGTCTCTTAACGCCTCTGAACTCGGAGATGAGCGCGGCTGGGTCACCGATCGAAGCCGTGGTGCCGCGTCCGTACTACAACCAGGATCACGTTTTGGTCTACCCGGCAGGCACAAAGCTTGAAGGCACAGTTACCAAAGCCGTGGCAGCTGGCTGGATGAAGAAGAATGGTGGACTCTTGTTCTCGTTTCATTCAGCACAGACACCTGATGGGACCACGACAGAGATGTTCGCAACCGTCGCCGGCGTCCAGGCGTCGGGTGGTCAACGGCTCTCGGTCGGGCTTGAAGGCGACGTGAAAGCGACGACCTCGACCTTTTCTCGTTTGCGAGCCCCGATTTCGCTTATCGGCCCCTCCAGGGCTGTTGCCGATAACACCGTCGACAAAACCGCTTGGTCCCGAGCGGGAGAAGGGAACAAAGGATTCGGACTGCTTGGCGCGGGCGCTGCGCAAGCGTCGGTGTCTACCGCCATCGGCTTCGGTTATTTCGGGGCAGCTGTGAACGTATACGACGCTTTTTTTGCTAAAGGTTCGAATGTGGAACTGCCTGTCAATACTCCGGTGTTCCTGCGTGTTGATGAAACTGCTCATCGATCGGGTGGGACCGATTCAGTCGTGGTCACATCGGCCAATATCCGGCAACAGTAATAAGTCGCGCATGGGAGAGCGCAGTCAGCTAGAAAGCGCCACTTCTTTCTTCTGATTCTCGAATAAAGACGCGCTGTTCCACAACGAATTGTATGCCTGGCTGCAATGGAGGAAGGAACAGAAGTGACGCAAAAGTACAAGGGCGCGCAATCAAACGAATATGCCACCAGCAGTGATTTCTGCCGCATCTTCGTCGAACAGATGGATAGTCTTTTTCTATTGTCTCTCTTACTGACTGCGGATCCTCAGAAGGCTGAACAGTGTTTCCTCTCAGGGTTTGAGGATTCCGTGAATAGTACCTACGTGTCCAGGGAGAGGGCGCACTTGTGGGCTCGACGCAACATCATCCTTCACGCGATTCGGTTGCTTTGCCCTCGGCCGAACGAGGGAAACGAATTGAATGAGGCAAGCTTTTTGCCGTCGAACGGCAAGGTGCCCGCAGCAGTACAGGCGCACCCCAATTCCGCCGGCATCGTGGGGCTCAATTCATTCGAGCGTTTTATCTTCATCATGTCAATCCTGGAAAAGTATTCCGTCCACGAGTGCTCCCTGCTTCTGGGCTGCGTTCGTCAGGATGTGATTAACGCACGGACTGCCGCGATCCGACATCTAGCCGGCGTTGTTATTGCAACAGAAATACAGCCCGACAGAGATGTCATCGCCTCGTCCGGAGTCAGTTATGCAAATCGTTGACGGTCGCCCGTGGATTCTCGAATACTTAGCAGGAGCCAATGAACCTCTCAACGGTGCTTAACTCGAAACCATACAAATTCTTACAAATGCCTCACCCTTCCTAACGGCACACTCATCGTGATCCCGGTACTTTGCAAACAGGAACACCTTTCCTGCGTGGAGAACCATGACGAACAGATTTGTACATTTGTCTGACATCCTGTTGGTTGCCGCTGTCATATGTTCCGCTTTCACCGGCACGGTTTGTTCACAAGATTTGGAAAGTCGATCTCCGTCTACTTTGCATTCCGAAGATGATTCTCCATCTGTGCCGGACCAGACCAAAGACCACATTGCCGCAGCCGACGATGCAGTCGTTGCCTCTCTTCCCGACGCGCCGATGCCCCAGAATCAGGCGCATGACCAGTCTTCATCGGCGCCCGCAGGCTCTGAAACACACCTGAATCAATTCCCAATCTTGTCTCCGGGACTGACCAGAACTCCTCTTACATTTCAAGATAAATTTCTGATATACGCCCATAAATCCTTTGGTCCACCAGCCGTCATCCTGCCTGCTTTTGGGGCGGGATTGGGAATGCTTAATCCACCAAGCAAATATCCCAAGGAATGGAAAGATAGCGCTGACGCGTTCGGCAGAAACTACGGATACCGACTGGCGGATCGTACGTCCAGAAACACTGCCCAATTTCTGACAGGCGCCCTCCTGCATGAAGACCCCCGCTATTTGCGTTCGACCAGTTCCACTCCGTTCACTCGGACCGTACATGCACTTGTCTTCACCGTCTTCGACAAGACAGACTCCGGAAGAACTACCTTCGCCGCAAGCAATTTCGCTGCGGCAGCCGCCGGCGGGTTCGTCGGGATGGGCATCCTTCCGAATGGCTATAACGACATTACACACGCGGAACAACACGTGGCGAGTGAGTTCCTGCAGATTGGTATTGGGAATGTCCTGACGGAGTTCGAACCCCAATGGGGACCCTGGGCGAAAAAGTTACGAATTCCCAAACTCCTTCCAGGTTGGTGGGTTCCAGAACACCGCCCGTAGCATATTGTCCCCGAAGATTGGAGATTTCTTTATCAATTTTGAAAACATCAATTTCGATAGTTGCAATCGCACTCCCGACCTGCGGTTCAATAAATGCTAGAAGTTCGTCTATCATTGCGTCGTGAGAGGTTCGTCTAGTGTAATTCGGCGTAACGAATCCGCCTTTCCAATGTGCCGGATTTATACATGACCCAAGCTGCAAAAACGGAAGAAACGGCGCGAAAGCATGCGCGCTTGCTGATCGTGGACGACGATCCGGATCTATGTGAACTTGTGCAACGATATTTAGAGGACGAGGGATTCGCGACATCAGTCGTGCATACCGGCGCTGAAGGCAACCACGCCGGGGCGACCGGCAATTACGATTTGATCGTCCTCGATGTTATGTTGCCCGACATGAAGGGTTTTGATGTGCTACGAGAATTGCGTTCGCGCGTGCGTACGCCGGTTCTGATGCTAACCGCCAAAGGCGATGAGTTTGACCGCGTCCTGGGCCTACAGATGGGTGCGGACGATTATTTGGCGAAGCCGTTCAGCCCGCGTGAATTGATTGCGCGGATTGGGGCCATCCTCCGCAGATCGGGTTGGCAGTCGGAGCAAACCAAAGCACCGCGGCCACTCTCCATCAAGTCGGGTGATTTGGAACTGGATTTGGCAGCATATTCCGCATCCAAGTCGGGAAGACCCTTGCACTTGACGTCGGCAGAGTTCGATCTGCTGCGCGCATTCCTGGAATCGCCCGGACAGGTGCTTTCTCGCGAAGCTTTGGCGGAGCGGGTTCTGGGCCGGAAATTTTCGCCTTTCGATCGGAGCATCGATCTTCATGTGAGCAATCTTCGTCAAAAGTTGGGTCCACAGACAAATGGCGCGGAAAGAATCCGGAGCGTGCGGGGGGTTGGCTATTTGTATGCTTGGCCGCTATGATGCGATGTCCTGAGGTGGATCCCCTTCACGATTCCGTCGGATGAATTCAGGAGTGGTAGGTCGGAAGCACGACCTTAACTTCGAGGCCGATCGGACTAGCGTTCGATGCGATGACTGTTCCGCGGTGTTGACGAATTGCCTCAAGAGCAATCGCAAGTCCAAGGCCAGTACCCTTGCTTGCCTTTGGATCGCCGTTTGTTTCCTTTACACGGAAGAAGGGCTGGAAGATTTGTTGCAGGAACTCTCCAGGGACACCCGGACCGTAATCGCGGACTGAAAGAACGGCCTGCCCCGACGGGCTCATTTTCTCGGCTGTTAAAATCACCTCCACCTGACTCCCCTGCGTAGTGAACCTAATCGCGTTGCGAATAATATTCTCGCAGGCGCTGCGCAGAGCCTGCTGATTGGCCTTCTCGATGACGATACCTGCTTCGGCTTGCAGCCCCACAGACTTGCCGCAAGAGCGCGCCTCGAAATCGCCATCAGCCACCACTTCTTGAACCAGTTGAGACAAGTCCACGTTGTCTTTCCCCTCGGACGATAGGCCCGTTTCCAAGCGAGAGAGTGTCAAAAGCTGGCCCATGAGCGTATCAACCTGCTCGACATCGCGCTCCATCCGTTGCAGTAACTCCTCGGACTCAAGCGGCGACTGCTTTCGCAAAAGAGCCAAAGACATAATCAATCGAGTAAGGGGGGAGCGCAATTCGTGCGAGACGGTGCTCAATAGATCCTTCTGGGAATGCACGAACGCGCCCATCCTTTCAACCATGACATCAAAATCTGCAGCCAGAGCGGCCAATTCGTCGTGTCGCTCGGATATCTCGACCGGGGCTCTCACGCTCAGATCACCTGCCGCCACTTGTCTCGCAGCAGATTGAATCCCCTGAATGGGTGCAACAATGTGGTGCGTGAGCCAGAAGCAGAAGAGCGTCACCATGAGCAATTGAACTCCTAACAATGGAAGCCCACCTCCGACTGTACTGTCCATGAATCTCCCCACTTGCAAACCAGCGCGCACCAGAAGAACGTAGGGATGTCCTGACGGCGACGTAAATTTGTAAGATGAGCTGTGCGAGCGGATCCCGTAGCGGGTAAGAACGCGTCCATCACTTCGGACGGCGCGTACTATCGACAGGCTGTCGGAGGGAATGGGTCGGGACAAAACATCCTTACCGTACCCATCGATCAGATAGAGCTCAATCCCGGATTTCCCGACCAGCCCTCCGGCGAATTGTTCGAACCCTTGTGGACCTCCCGATTCATAGGCGTCTGCCGCCTCGTCCGCGACTCTGGGAGCGAACGATGCAACCACGTCCGTAGGCGGAACCAATCGCCTGCCGAGCATGCGGCTAGCCAGAAAGATGGCGAACAGCGCCAGAACTGTCAACCAAAACCAGAGGAAGACCTTGGTAAATAATCGCCCAATGGGTGCTCGCGAGTTCAGGCCACTTATAGAGTTTTGAGTCGTCACAGAATAGATACCACCGGGTCTTTCTCTCAATAAGGATATACAGCAATACGCCACGACTCACCAGCGGTAATGCTCGCTCCTTACAAATCCCTACAGACCTCTGACACATCCTGTCAGCGCCGTCGCTTGATGTGCAGTAGCCTCGAATCACGCAAAGAGTCGCGGCCAAATTCACTCGCCCGCGATTGAACCGGGGTCGATTCGCGCAAGAAATGGCAAACGGACAATTACTGCACATTCGATTCATGTCACCGGTGGGCAAGTGAATTTTGGTCATGGCCTCCCGGGTCACTTAAACAAGGGAGGGATCATCGAAGTGAACCGGGTCCGACTCTCTCCCGGCCTATGGGAAACAAGCTTATTGAGGACGGACCTCGATGGCCCCGCTCTTTTCAAGAGCATTAATAAAGCAGCTAGACGAAACTCGTAGCAACTTCGAACCAGTGCCTCCCGATACAAACATCCAGCGCGCACTGCAGCGGATTGGCCGTGAATCAGCAATTGTCCATCAGCCGACACAGGGGAGTTCGAGCGATCTCATGAATCAACGGCATTTTAAAGAAGATCTCGATATGTTTGCTGAAACTATGGACCCCGCTTCCACAACTGCGAATGCGAGGCGAGACAAGCACGCTATGAACGTCCTTAAGACGTCCGTCACCGTCGCCGTGACACTGATCGGTCTAGCGGCAGTACTGTTGTTTTACCTAATCTATCCGGGCACACCAAGCAAATCGAAGGTCATGGCTTTTGAAGGATTCGTCGAGCTTCCACGAAAGGGTCCGCTCACAGTACTCGATTACTTGACGCTAAACGATCACTATCTGTTTGTTACAAGCGAGTCGTCCGGTGCCTTGTTCAGAATCACCTTCGACTCCAGTGATGTAAGAGACAGTACCGTATCAGAGATGCCTGGAGCTGGCGCTGCGCATGGCGTCGCTCTACTCCCCGACGAGAATGTTGCCTTCATCACCCGAAGCGAAACGAATACGGTGGATGTTTTCGATCCGAAGTCCCTTCATCAGTTGGCGAGCATCCCAGTTGCCGATGACGCAGATGCCATCCTATACATCCCGTCGACCAACCTCATTTATATAGCCCATGGAGCCCCGAACATGGCGACCCTAATCGATCCTCAGAGGCGCACGACGGTCGGGACCATCCAGCTTTCCGGCAAGCCCGAGTTTTCCGCCATGGACTCGAAGAGCGGATTACTCTTCCAGAATCTAAAAGACACCAGCGAAGTAGCTGCAATCGATGTTGGCAAGCGCTCGGTAGATGCGCGATGGCCCCTTGCACCGTGCGTAGGCCCATCTGGCATGGCGATTGATACCGAGCAGAGACGGCTTTTTTCGGTTTGTAGCGGAAACGCCAAATTGGTGGTTTTTGACCTGGAGAGGCATCGAGTCATCACATGGCTGGGGATCGGCGACGGGCCTGACTCGGTCGCATTCGACCCAGGTGTTCATCGAATTTACACGGCCGGAAAAGCCGGAGAAATGACGGTGATCCAGCAAGACGGTCCTGATAATTACCGAGTATTAGATGAGATACACACTCACTACGGCGCTCATACTTTGACAGTGGACCCGATGTCGCACAGGGTTTTCGTGGCGTACGCAAGCCTTCTTGCACATCCCAGAATTGCCGTGTTCTCCCCAACGCGGTGAAGAAGTTTTTCACTCGGGCAGCCTCCTGGCGCTGAGAGGTCGTTTTCGCAAATCTGTATGTCCCTTTACTAGGCTCGACCGAATACTTCTTGCACCCGGGGGTACGCTCGAACAAGCGACTTGACGCCGAAGATTAAGCTTCAGGAGGAACGAAGATGCCCAAGTTGACCATTCCCAAATTGCATTGCCCCGTCCAAATTCTACCGACCTCAGGTTCCGACCGCCACGGTCGGTTTCGCCTCGATCATCGTGGCAACGTCTGCCACCCGCCGATACGATTGCAGCCTATCCTCATGCTCATAGGTATCAGTCACAAAGATCACCTCGTCAGCTCCCGTTTCACCCACCAACTTTTCCAGCCCTGCCTTCACCGTTGAATTGGATCCCACAATCGCTGCACGCAGTCTGGTCTCCACGGCTGTCCGCTCCCCGTCGTCATGCCACAGCCCCTCCATGGAATCCACTGGTGGCAACAACTCCACGGGCTGGTTTCTTATCAGTCGCAGAAAGCGCTGCAGCGGGGTCGTGAACAACCGCTTCGCTGCTACATCCGTCTCCGCCGCGATCACCTGCACCGCCACCATCAAGTAGGGCTTCTGCAGAACCTCGATTGGCTCAAACTGCTCGCGGTAGAGCTGCGCGGCTGCATGCAGATGCTCGGGAGCAAAGTGCGCCGCGAATGCGAATGGCAAGCCCAGCATCCCAGCCAGCTGCGCGCTGAAGCCACTCGACCCCAGCAAAGTAATCGGTACGTTGCTCCCCTGCCCGGGAATCGCTTTGACCGCTTGCCCCGGTTTCTCCGGTCCCAAGTATGTCCGTAGTTCCTCCAACAGAGCGGGGAAATCCTCCCCACTTTGCTGCAAATCC
>DATMQI010000307.1:0-5127 GCA_035567135.1 Terriglobales bacterium | reverse complement strand
AGATTTGCGAGCCAGCTTCAACCTGGCAGAGGGGCAGTTGCCGCGCTTCGACTTGGTGCTGCTCGGGATGGGGCCGGAAGGGCATACGGCTTCTTTATTTCCAGGCACAAGAGCCTTGAAGGAAGAACGCCGTCTGGTCGTCAGCAATTGGGTGGGTAAACTCTATACGGATCGCATTACGCTGACACCCCCGGTCTTGAACAATGCCGCCCGCGTACTTTTCATGGTGCACGGAGCGGAAAAGGCGCCTGCACTGAAGGCCGTGCTCGAGGGGCCGTACGAGCCGGACCAACTCCCTGCGCAGATCATCAAGCCAATAGCGGGAAAAGTGCTGTGGCTCGTGGATCCCTCTGCAGCCGCCATGCTTGCTCCGCGAGCGAAGAGAGCATTCTAGGAGAAAACGATGGCTACAAGTCCGCGTACGACAATTCAATCTTTTCTTGGAGCGAAAGCGGAATCCTTGCTGGGATTCCACTCGCCAAAGATTGCCAAGGAGCGCCTGCATCTTCCCGGCCCCGACTTCATAGATCGCGTTTGGGCTGGGTCCGATAGAAACATTCGCGTTCTCTCCAATTTGCAGAGGATTTACGATCATGGCCGCCTCGGAAAGACTGGGTATCTCTCGATATTACCAGTCGACCAGGGCATCGAGCACTCCGCCGGCGCCAGCTTCGCGAAAAACCCTGACTACTTCGACGCGGAGAACATCGTAAAGCTTGCTGTCGAAGGTGGATGCAACGCAGTGGCTTCGACGTGTGGCGTCCTGGGTGCGGTCGCGCGCAAGTACGCACACAAAATCCCTTTCATCATGAAGTTGAATCACAACGAATTGCTGACCTACCCAAACAAGTTCGATCAGGTGTTTTTCTCGACGGTGAAGGTAGCGTACGACATGGGCGCGGCGGCCGTAGGGGCGACTATCTACTTCGGTTCGGAGCAGAGTGACCGGCAGATCGTGGAGGTGAGCCGGGCTTTCGCACACGCGCACGAACTAGGGATGGGCACGATTCTGTGGTGCTACATGCGCAACAACGCATTTAAGAAAGACAAGGACTACCACCTCTCTGCGGATTTGACCGGACAGGCCAATCATCTGGGAGTGACCATCGAGGCCGACATCATCAAGCAAAAGCTTCCGGAGAACAACGGTGGCTACCAGGCGCTCAACATGGGCGATTCGAGCTACGGCAGGTTCGACAAGCGCATCTACACGGATCTCGCGAGCGATCATCCGATCGATCTTTGCCGCTACCAGGTAGCAAATTGTTTTATGGGACGAGCCGGTTTGATCAACAGCGGCGGTGCGTCCGGCGCGAACGATTTCGAGGAGGCAGTAGCCACGGCGGTGATCAACAAGAGAGCAGGCGGAACCGGACTGATCTCGGGCCGCAAGGCATTTCAACGGCCGCTTGCAGAAGGGATTCAATTGCTGAACACCATTCAGGACGTCTATTTGAGTTCTGAAGTCACCGTGGCCTGAGGATTGAAAAAGTTACAACGAGAGTGAGCTGGTTCTTTTTCGAGAGCAAGAGAACCGCGAGGAGGAGTGTTGTCAAATCGGCTAGCAGGCAAGGTAGCGGTTGTAACTGGCGGCGACCAGGGGATTGGACGGGCGATCGCGGAACGCTTGGCGCAAGAAGGCGCTGACGTTGCCATCTGCTATCGCAAGAACAAGGACGGCGCAGACGAAGTAGTGGGCCGGATTACAGCTACGAAGCGGCGAGCTGCTGCGTTTCAAGCCGATGTCGGAAGGGTTTCTGACGGGCAGCGATTCATCGAAGAGGCCGTCGCGGCCCTCGGAAAGATAGACATTCTGGTCAACAACGCGGGTTTGGAGAAACGAGCGGACTTCTGGGACGTGAAGGAAGAAGATTTTGACGCCGTTTTGAACGTCAACCTGAAGGGAATGTTTTTCATCACGCAAGCGGTGGTGCGGCATCTTCAGAAGACCAAGCGTCCCGGGAAAATCATCAACATCAGCTCCGTGCACGAAGAATTGCCGTTCCCGCATTTTGCTTCCTATTGTGCCAGCAAAGGGGGAATCAAGATGCTGACGCGAAACCTGGCGATCGAACTTGCCCCGAGCAAGATCACGATCAACTCGATTGCGCCCGGCGCCATCGAAACGCCTATCAACACCAAACTCTTGAACGATCCGGTCAAGCTCAAAGAGCTGCTTGAAAATATTCCGCTTGGCAGGTTGGGGAAACCGGAAGACGTTGCCGGGATAGCCAGCTTCCTGGCATCGGAGGAATCCAATTACGTCACGGGAACGACGTTCTTTGTTGACGGCGGCTTGTTGTGGAACTACCAGGAGCAATGACACCATTTCCGGTTCGGATGGAAAACCAAGAAAGAGGTTCGAGATGGCATCGAGAAATGGAAATGCAGCAAAGCCCATCCGCATGGTGATTGCGGACGTTGATGGAACGCTGGTCACAAAGGAGAAGGTGCTGACGAAGCGAGCCGCCGAGGCTGTTTTGCGGCTGCACGATGCAGGGATTCAATTCAGCGTCACGAGTGGACGGCCTCCCCGCGGGATGGCCATGTTAATCGATCCACTAAAGCTGACCCAGCCGTTGGCGGCATTCAATGGCGGCGTGCTGATTCAGCCCGATCTTACGACGGTTGTTGACCAGAGGTTTCTGCCTGCGGGAGTGCCGGAGAAGGTAATCGAGGCCATCGAGAGCCATAGTCTCGATGTGTGGGTATACACGGACACTGGATGGTTTGTGCGCGACCCGAACGCAGCTCACGTCGCACGCGAGCAGTGGACCGTGAAGTTTCCTCCAACGGTGGTCAAGACGTTTGTGGGACTGCTCGGCCGCGTCGCGAAGATTGTCGGCGTCAGCGATGACTACGATCGCGTTGCGAAATGCGAGAAAGATGTTCAGCAAGCCGGCGGGACGCACATTTCCGCGGCGCGCTCGCAGCCTTATTACCTCGATGTGACCCATCCCCAGGCCAACAAGGGCGGGGTAGTGCTGGCAATGTCAAAACTGCTGAACATCCCGGCGGAAGAGATCGCGACCATCGGAGACATGCCAAATGACGTTCTGATGTTTGAGAAGAGCGGCGTGAGCATTGCGATGGGCAACGCGAGCGCGGAAGTTCAGGCATCGGCTACCTATGTCACTACCACAAACGAGCAGGAAGGATTTGCGAGGGCCATCGAGGAAGTCGTTCTGAACCGTCGTTCCGCTAGCGCTTGAGAGCATAAGGAAACCAGCCATGCTTCGTGCGAGTGAAATGAAAGTGTGGAACTCACTTCAGCTTAAGCGCGTGCCACGAATTATCGCGCTGATTGTTGCGAGCGCCTTGCCATCTCTGGCGCAGCAACCCCCTACCCCAAAACCGGATGATTTGCAGAAGCAGCTGGAGGAACTCAAGCGGCAGTATGACGCGACCACTCATGACCTTGAACAACGCATCGCTGCCCTGGAGCAACAAATCCAAAAACAGAAAGAAGCCAGCGAAAAAACAAAGGAAGGGACCATCTCTGCAGTAGAGCTGGCCGCCCAGCAAGCAGCCGAAAAAGCCGTGCTCGGGCAGTCGGATCAGGTCGGAGCAAAGTATCAGGGCCAACTGCCTTCGGAACCGACGTATGACCTGCTGAGAGAGGCAGACCAAAAGATTGCAAATCTGGAGCAGCAGGCGCAGAGCTTCGAGTTTCACGGCTATTTTCGCTCGGGTTATGGCGGCAATAGTGAAGGTGGGCAGCAAGTTGCATTCCAAGCGCCCGGCGCAGATGCGAAGTATCGCCTGGGCAACGAAGCAGAAACGTACGGTGAATTCATTTTCGTAAACAACTGGCTGAACCCTGAACACAACAGTGATAAGGCTTGGCTGAAAACGGAAGTCATGATCGAGGCGAACACCACGAATTCGGGAAGCTACGCAAACTTTCCCGGCAACACCGGGAATGACCAGTTCCGTCTACGGGAAGCCTTTGTCCGCGCCGGCAACATTCTGGATTTCCAGCCGAACGCGAAATTCTGGGCCGGTGAGCGCTATTACCGCCGCCAGCATATTGAAATTAATGACTTCTATCCTCTGGACATGAGCGGCTACGGCGCCGGAGTCGAGGACTGGGATCTCCGCATCGGCAAGATGTCCGTGGCCTATCTGGCGGGTGCCAGGCCCGATGTCGTGACGCAAAACGGGAACTACACGAAAAACAATATCGACGTCCGTATCTACGATCTCAAAGGACCCTTCGGGCTGTGGGGCGCCTGGTTTGATTTTGCGACGGCCAAAGGCGGCACAACGCAAACCGGGACGGTGATTCCCAGCGCCAACGGCTACGCGTTCGGGATACGCCACCAGCGCCTGGAATGGCACGGGGGCTACCACACGTTCTCCATCCAGTACGGGAAGGGCGCGGCCAGCAATTTCAGCACGTCGATCGACGATCCGAATCCGTTCGTGAAGAGTTCCGAGAGACTGTTGATCACGGAGCATCTTCTGATTCAACCGAATGACCGATTCGCCGTAATGCCAATTTTCATCTTCCAGCGGAAGCGGGACGGCCAGCCTGGCCATGGGTTCAATGACTGGGCCTCGTTCGGACTGAGACCCGAAGTGTTTTTCACTAAGTACCTCTCCCTGGCATTTGAGGGCGGGTTTGACCACACGGAAGGATTTGTCACGACGCAAAACGGCACTACTCCGTTCGACGGCTGGCTCCGCAAATTCACGATCGCGCCGCAAATCGGCGCGGGCCGCAAGTTCTTCAGCCGGCCGGTGCTGCGTGTGTTTCTGACTTATGCGAATTGGTCGAACGGGTTCCGTGGTTTGGTGGGCGGAGTTCCGTTCGAGGACAGAACCAGCGGGCTCACGTATGGAGTGCAAGCGGAAACGTGGTGGTAGTTGGTGGCACCAGTGAAGATCAGCTGTCGGGGAAAGCACCGGGCACAGTAACGAACGACGTCTTGATTCCGAGGTGAAGAAAGATGGCAACAACAGGAGCACCTACGAGTTCTAGCACGGCGCAAAGTGTTGCGGCCGCTGCGGTGACCCAGGATTACACGCGGCCGCTGGCCATCGTCACGACGCTGTTCTTCATGTGGGGGTTTCTGACCTGCCTGAACGATATTCTGGTGCCGCATCTGAAAGCAATTTTCGATC
>DATMQI010000306.1:0-4241 GCA_035567135.1 Terriglobales bacterium | reverse complement strand
CACCGACTTTTTCGTCCCAACGGGGAAATGCGGATCGTACACAGCCTGGGCGACTTGAAAAAAGACTCATCGGGACGTCCCTACCAAATTTTCGGTACGACCCAGGACATCACCGAACGCAAGCGCGCAGAGGAGGCCCTGCAGCGAAGCCAGTTTTATCTCAGCGAAGGGCAACGACTAGTTCGAATGGGGAGCTGGGCATTCAACGATCAAGGTTTCTATTGGTCTGACGAGCTTTACCAGATTTTTGGCCTGGACCCGGAGAAAGGGGCCCCCAAGATTGAGCAGTATCTGACCCTCATTCACCCACAAGACCAGGCCTCGATGGCTGAAACGATCAAAACGATGTTTCAAGAACACTGCGGCTGCGACCTAACGAAGAGAATTGTTCGACCCGACGGGCAGGTGCGCTACGTTCGCTGCGTGGCTAGCCCCGTCATCGAACAAGCAGTCTTCAAAGGATTTCTCGGCACCGCCATCGACGTTACCGAGCAGGAGTTGCTTACGCGGCAGTTGCGACGGGAGCAAGCATACCTCGCGGAAGCGCAAAGCCTGGCCCATATCGGCAGCTGGGCGACGAATTTCGCCACCAGGCAAAACTTTCATTTATCGGACGAAACGTATCGCATACACGGCTTCGATCCACGCCAAGGTCCTCCTGGACTCGAACGCTTTTGGGCCACTCTCCATCCGGAAGACGAGGCGGTGGTGAGGTCAACTCTTGAAGATGCAGTCCGCGCAGGAACGGACTACGATATCCGGGACTTTCGCATTCGTCGTGCCGACGACGGCCAGATCCGATTCCTACGTACCATAGGACATCGCAATCCGGTTGGCGAAATCGGAGAGTACGTCGGCATCACCATGGATATAACCGAGCTAAAGCGTGCCGAGGAGGAACGCGAGAGGTTGCGGCAGCTTGAGGCTGATTTGGCACACATCAATCGCGTGAATATGATGGGAGAACTCGCCGCTGCTTTGGCACATGAAATCAGGCAGCCCATAGCTGCGTCAATCACCAGTGCCAACGCGTGTTTGCGATGGCTCGCGCGCGATCCACCGGACCTGGAAAGGGCGCGGGCAGCAGCAGCCAGAATTGAACAAGATGGAAATCGTGCTGCCGACGTTATCAACCGCTTGCGGTCCTTCTACAAAAAGGGCTCGCCGCCGAAGCGCGAGACGGTTGACATCAAAGAAATCATTCGGGAAATGACCGCTCTGTTCAGGACCGAAGTCCTTCGTCACTCCGTAAGAATCCATTCCGAACTGCATGAAGAGAGGCCTCACGTCCTCGCTGACCGGGTGCAACTGCAACAGGTATTCATGAACCTGATGCTGAATGCGATCGAGGCCATGAAAGACAGCGGAGGTGAATTGACGATTACGTCGCGACTGAATCCTGAAGGTCAGCTCGTCGTTTCGATCAGCGATACTGGCGTGGGATTGCCAGCGGATAGTGCTGAACGGATTTTCGATGCATTCCATACCACGAAACCACAGGGCACGGGCATGGGTTTGGCCATTACCCGCTCGATAGTGGAGGCTCACGGTGGCCACGTGTGGGCCACGGCCAATCAGGGGGCAGGCGCAACTTTTCATTTCACTCTTCCCGCCCAAGCCGGGGCAGACGCATGAAATCCGCAGCCGTTCCCACGGTCTTCATCATCGATGATGACCGCGGCATGCGTCAGGCGATCCACGATCTCGTCGAGTCAGTGGGGCTACACGCTGAATCCTTTGCGACTGGTGAGGAGTTCCTTAACAAGAGGCAGATTGTCGGGCCGAGCTGCTTAGTTCTCGACGTAAGATTGCCTCAGATGAGTGGGCTCGATTTTCAGCGTCGGTTGGGTGAGACCGGTATGCATATTCCCATCATCTTCGTAACAGCGCACGGAGACATTCCCATGTCTGTCAGGGCGCTAAAGTCGGGTGCCGTGGAATTTCTGACAAAACCTTTCCGGGACCAGGATCTGCTTGACGCAATTCAGCAGGCCCTCGAGCGTGACGGCGTCGCGCAAAAAAAACAGGCCGAGATCCACGACCTGCAGGGGCGCTATCACGCTTTGACTGTGCGAGAGCGAGAGGTAATGACCCTAGTGGTCTCTGGAATGCTCAATAAGCAGATTGCTTCTGAAATTGGAGCCAGCGAAGCCACGGTAAAAGTGCATCGAGGCAATGTCATGCACAAAATGCAGGCTACATCGGTGGTTGACTTAGTGCGTATAGCCGACAAGCTCAAACTTCCTCCTCGTAAGTAGCCCGTTCTAATCGAAAACCCATCCGGTTATTCCTCTGCCTTCGCTTCTAGTTGACTACCACCAAAGTAGTAGTACGTAAGACTAAGAGCCAATTGCGCGTTGACCGCCAAGATAGGTAGGCTTCGCGCATGAGCAGCGACCAAAGCTCAAGACTAATAGCCATCGTCGACGACGATCAGTCAGTTCAGAGTGCCTTACAAGATCTGATCGAATCGGAGGGGCTATCTACGCTCTGCTTCGGCTCCGCGGAACAATTCCTGGATTCCGGCGCTCAACACAAGGCCGGATGCCTGATCGCTGACATTCGGATGCCCGGCATGTCCGGCCTTGAACTGCAAGCCAAGCTCAAAACGGACCGATGCCGCATACCGATCATTTTCATCACAGCCCATGGCGACGCCAAGATGCGGATCCAAGCGATGCGTGACGGGGCAGTGGAGTTCTTGACGAAACCGTTCGACAACGCAGTCTTACTCGAAACGGTTTATGCCGCCGTCGTGGACTACGCGAAGGCCCTTGGACTTTGGAACTCAAATCAATGACAGTTGCCGATCAAGACCGTCACGTCCGCAGATTCGAGCAGATCATAGGCAACAGCCCAGCTCTAAGCGCCGTTCTAGAGCAAGCCGAGAGGGTTGCGGCAACAGACTCGACTGTGCTCATCCAGGGAGAGACAGGCACTGGCAAGGAACTCATCGCTCGCGCGATTCACAATGCCAGCCCCCGCAGCGGCCACGCTTTGATCAAGCTGAATTGTGCCGCCATTCCCTTCGACTTGCTCGAGAGTGAACTCTTTGGCCATGAACGAGGCGCTTTTACGGGGGCGATCGCACAAAGAGTTGGCCGCTTCGAATTGGCTGACAAAGGGACTCTCTTTCTTGACGAAGTCGGCGATATGCCACTCGCATTGCAGCCCAAACTCCTCCGTGTTCTGCAGGAACAGGAATTCGAGCGTCTCGGAAGTGGTCGCACCCATCGCGTAAACGTACGCCTCATCGTCGCGACGCACCGGGACCTCGAGCGGATGGTGAACTGTAACGAACTTCGCGGCGACTTGTACTATCGCCTGAATGTATTTCCGATCGCGCTGCCGCCACTACGGGATCGCCGCGAAGACATTGCTCCACTAGTTGAACATTACGTTGAACTCTTTTGCCATCGAATGGGGAAGTCCATACGCACCATTCCAGAGGAATTCGTTAATGCTTGCAAATCCTATTCGTGGCCGGGAAATATTCGAGAACTTCAGAACGTGATCGAACGAGCCGTAATACTATCGAATGAAGGCCTGTTTCCAAATCTTCTGCGCCCAACTCGCTCTCCCTCAGTTGTCGCATTTCCTCCGAGCACAACGCTTAGGGAGGCCGAGCGCACTCTGATTCTGGGAGCATTGGAAGGCACGGGATGGTTAGTCGGCGGACCATATGGTGCAGCTGCGCGGTTGGGAATGAAGCGCACTACGCTAATCGCTAGGATGAAGAAACACGGAATTCTTCGGCCGGCAGAGGAGAGTAATTTGGACCAAGCCGTCAGAGGATTCTCCAGCGTTCGAGCGCCGTTAGATTCTTCCCAGTAGTGACATTTACCAGGAACGAGCGAACGTTAGACTCAAGAAACTGAGAATCTAGGCCTATGATTTCCGGCTTGCTCGTCATCCGACCACAATTTGATGGGAGCGTCAACTCGCCGGTGCCCGGCGGTGAGCAAGTTTGGCAGGATAGTTCTGTCACAGTGTGCCGCGGCGTGTGTCTAACTTATCAGAGGAGACACAAATATGAGCGTGAAGGAACTCCAAACCCTAGCACAGCAATTCGCCGACGCCTTCGACCAGTGCGACCTCCCGCCCATCCTGGACATGCTTTCCGAGGATGTGGAAGTATTTGACCACGTTCCCTACCGGTTCGATGGCAAGGCGCTCTTTGCCAAGTATCTCAACGAGGTCATCGCGAGCCTTGCCTCCGCCAGCTTCGGCTTCCGGCAACC
>DATMQI010000305.1:0-2266 GCA_035567135.1 Terriglobales bacterium | reverse complement strand
GTCGCTAGCAGAGCCATGGCAACCATCAAAAAGGACGCCCCTAACAGCTTGATCGCTGAATGGTATTTCATAGTCTCTCCAGAAGATTGAACCTTTCGGTGAGCCCTGGTCCACTTGGCGCAATCATACCCTTGTTCCACGGTTCCACGATGCGGGAGGAAATACACCCTAGCTGTCGCTAACAGGCCATTTCGCTCATTGACGGGTTTCAGTGAAATGGCGACACTTCGCCAGTCTGACGCAGTGCTAGTGATGCTCCATCCAAGAAGATGCAAAAATTGGCGGCCCCAGCATCTCCATGCCGTATTTCGCCATCAACTGCTTCATCGTATCGGGACTCTTCTTGCTCATCGGCACATTCCCAATTTCGTCAAAAAACTTCTCGAACCCGCCGGGCTGACACATCAGGATCAACGTGCCTTCGGTTGTGGCTGTATTTGCCCACACATGCGGGATGCCACGGGGTAACTAGGTACTACCGCCCGTTGAAAGCTTGAATTCTTCGCCGCCTGCCCTAAAGATAAATTCACCATTAAGAACGTAGTACCACTCGTCTTCGCGATGATGAACATGTAGAAATGGGCCTGCGCGGGGCAAAGCCCTAAGCTCCAGCATGCTCCACCAGTATCTTCACTTGATACTTTGCAGGGTGTCGCCTTCGCCTGCGCATCGCTTGTGAATGAGAAGCGGTTCTCGCCAGCCTTGGCAACGACGACCATCCCACTCGCAGTCGCCATCCGCGGGAACATCATAGTCGCCGATCCAATTCCGAACGCGTAGAGCAAGGTTCGACGGTCGATGTGTGTCATGGCGAGAAACTATAAACGCGGCCAGTGGCAGACGCAATTGTGCAAGGTTCTGGGCACAGTTGCTGAAACCAGGCCATAGCACTCACAATCCTGTTTTGCTCACGTAGCCCGTCCGAGCCGTTCACATCTGTTGCCGGACCCAGTAGGCCATTTAGTGAGCAGATTTCGGGGGAGGGCTGTTCACGAACGTCCCACGACTCGGAAAAGTTTGGGGCGTTTTGTTTTACCTCCAAAAAGGATGATCATCTTGCGATGGTCACTGAGAACCGGTCACTGCGATGGCGACTTCTCGCCAACTGCCGTGCCGCAGCGACCTGCAACTCATTTCCGTTCTCGTCGAAGTGTTTCTCGATGGTTGAGATTCTTTGTTTAGAATTGTGTTGCGTTCGCGCATGGTCCTCTGTATAGTCATGCCTTGTACAGAGCCCACCGACGGATCTTCCCCTAGGTCCGGTCACGCAGCCACCCAACCCAATCCTAACCTCACTTTGCCACCGCAGTTGGCATGGTTTTTTGGCAGTGTGAACGTATTCGTCCCTCAGAGTTACCCGATCAAGTTCGCCGCGTCCGCTGGGATGCTTCGTATGCACCCCAATGCACGCTCATGTTTGCAGCAGCGTTTAATTTTCGAGTCAAAAGGAGCCTAATGCGCAACGATTTCCGACCTACCGCTGAAACGCTAGCAAGAGTTCTACGAGTTCTAGCCTGTTCTCTGGTTTTTCTGCTGAGTGCCAGCGGTATCGGATGCAATATCGGAAAAAAGACCACAGTGTTGGCGCTCGAACCCGTCCCCTCGTCGATTCCCGCGGGGACGCAGGTTGTCTTTACCGCGGACATCAGCCATAACAACGGTAACTTCGCGGGCGCGACCTGGGCCCTGACAAGCAGCGGGACCTCCTGCTCGCCTGCGTGCGGAACGCTGAGCAATCCGACAAACAGTGGAAGCGCAGGAAATGGCGACACCGCCACGATTACTTACACTGCGCCGAACACGGCTCCAAATCCCAATTCAATCACGGTCACCGCCACGTCCGTAGAGAATCCAAACTCCTCCGGGGCAGGTACCTTCACCATTGACTGACCCGATGTCTTGGAATGTCGATTCGGGGATACTGCCCTCGGGACCTTTCCTCTCTAGGGCAGTCGTCTTCCCCAGAACCAGGGTCCCGGAACAACTGACGAAACCAGGCGATTTACACTTATTGACCTCGATGCGCGGAAGGAGCGAGCAATGAAAACGCCCAGACTCACAGAGGAGCCTTGGCGTTTCAACCTCTCGACCTGAGCTTCCCGTTCAAGCCGATTTCTTTGCGGCGTTCACCTTCGCCCACCGAGCGCGTTGTGCTGCGGCAATCCTCCTACGGGCGCTGGCAGACATTGTTCGTTTCTTAGGCATTGTGACGACGTTTGCATTTCCGGCCTTTGCCTTCACTTTCGCCCAGCGTGCTCTCTGCGCA
>DATMQI010000304.1:0-2928 GCA_035567135.1 Terriglobales bacterium | reverse complement strand
TTGGAAAAACTTCCAAACCCGCCACTTTGAATCAAGCCAGCCACGCCCACCGTCGTGCATCCGCCACCTTGCACGTAGCGACCGCCCTTGGTCGTTACGGCGTCGTATGCCTGCATCCAGATTGCTCCCGCACCCAGCGTGACCGCCGGCTCCGATTTATGAACGCCCGCGCATCCCTGCGGGATAAATTCGGAGTGCATAGTGATGTCATTCATGTGCATTGTCCAGATCAGCAGCGAGTCTGGTGCGTTCGAAGTGCCCAGATAGCTGTGGCCTCCACCTTTGACAACCAGGCGTAGACGGTGGTCGCGAGCAAAGTTTACGGCGGCGGCGATGTCCTGCGCGTTTCTTGCCGCCACGGCGTAAACGCTTGGTTTGGTGACCCATGCATTCACCCAGCCCAAGCTTTGCGTAAGCCCCGGCTGATCTCCGATGTAATAAGGGTTTTGGAGGTTCTTGAGGACATCCTGGCACGTCGCGTCATCCAGCGAGGTCCCGCAGGCAGCCAGGGGAAACTGCACCGGCGTGAGTTGTCCGCCCACCTGTTGCTTCAGCTTCTCCCAGCTTGCGGCGCTCGGCCAGGATGGATCGGAAGGGCGAACGCGCGGCAGGCGTTTCGACGGAAGAGCGCTCTTCGGCTGAGTAGGAAAACCAGACCATAAGCGTGGCAACCCGGGCAGTATCGCCAGATGCTTCAACAACGTACGTCTGTCCATCGAAGCACACATCGACATCACTCAATTATCGGAGTTATCCGAGTTCAACGACATGGCGCGAGACACTAACATGCCTCCCGGAGCGAGTCCAGTAGGTGTTCGCTTGCTTGGGAGTTGTTCGGCGGAGAGTATACGATTCTACGGACTTCGCCCTCTACCATCGCATTCTCGCGATTTTTTGGCGATGAAGGTTGAAAGACAACATTCCAGACTCCTAGGGATTTGGTACAAGATTAGGTGAGTGGGTGAATACTACTGACCAAGTTCACGAAGCTTCATAAGCTAGCTGGTTGGGTTCCGATTGCAGTCTTGCCGTTGGCGGCGATCGCCTGCCGGGACCTATTACCGGCTTGGGTATTCATGTGGGTTCTATCTTTTGCCATCTATTTCAGTCTGAAATGGTTGACATGGTGGAAGGCCCGATCACTGGTTGCTCATCCCAGCTTGCGCTCGGTGGCCTACCTTCTTGCTTGGCCGGGAATGGATGCTGATGGTTTCCTGGATCCCCGGCAGCCCGTACCGAGGCCGTCGCCTTCGACCTGGTTCTGGGCGACGGCTGAAACGCTTTGCGGAGCTACCTTGCTATGGGTTGTGGCGCGTTCTATCCCTCCGGGACAACCTCTCCTGCGCGGGTGGATAGGAATGCTTGGTCTTATCCTGCTCCTTCACTTTGGTACTTTTCAGATCGTCGCTCTTTTCTGGCAGAGCGTTGGCGTGAAAGCCGAGCGGATCATGTCTGCGCCTCTCCGTTCTACTTCCCTTGGAGAGTTCTGGGGGAAGAGATGGAATCTTGGGTTTCGTCAGCTTGCGCATGAGTTGATCTTTCGCCCGCTATATCGGCCGCTGGGGGCGAACACAGCTGGTTTTCTTGTCTTCGGGGTTTCTGGCATCATTCACGACTTGGTGATCTCGCTTCCTGCGAGGGGAGGCTACGGCCTTCCCACTCTCTACTTCTTGCTTCAAGGCGCTGGAGTGATGGTCGAACGGTCAAGCTTCGGCAAGCGGCTTGGACTCGCGCAAGGCGTGTGCGGATGGTGTTTCGTGATGGTGTTTGTTACGGTGCCAGTCTTTGGCCTCTTCCATCCCTGGTTTGTGACGCGTGTAATACTTCCATTCATGCAAGCAATTCACGCTCTATGAGCAATGAAGCCCTGCAGCGGCTATTCGATATCGACCTGTGGTTAGTTGGGGCAGCACATTTTCTGATTCTCGTCGCCAGCTTTCAAGTGCCTTATCGGTTAAGTTGGAAACAGGACTTACGGCAGTTGATGCCGTTCAACAGGAAACTGCTTTGGGTGCAGGGTGGATTCACTGTTTTGACGATCATGGCGTTCGGGACCTTGACATTGGTGCTTCATCGGGAACTGCTTCGTGGAGACCGCGCTGCCCTGGGACTCGCTTGCTTCATCGGGATTTATTGGACTACGCGGATTGTTGTCGACGCGATTTACTTTTCCCACGCCGATTGGCCCAGGGGAACACCGTTCGTCGTGGGTCATGTTCTGCTAACCCTGCTGTTTTCGTTCCTTGCCGCAAGCTATGCTGGGCTATTCATCTGGCACTTGTGGCTGAGTGCGAATCGCTAAAAAGCTAAATTGTGGTTGCGGAGATGTCGGAGCTCTTATCTGCGGTAACGAGATGGAATCGGCAAAATGATGATTGCCGCAGTGGGCATCTGCATTGTCGCACTCTTCCTGACTGTCATTCTGTTGGTCCGGTTCTGCAAAAGACGGCTGGCAGCATTCCACCGAGCCGTCACCAACCGGATCACCATCCGATTCGTCGGTCGCTTGCCCGGCTTCGGAATCGTGACAAGCGTAGGTCGTAAGTCCGGCAAACTCTACCGCACCCCGGTGAATGTGTTTCGAGAGCCCGACGGATTCCTGATTGCGCTCACCTATGGTCCCGATAGCGGATGGGTCAAGAATGTGCTGGCTGCGGACGGCTGCGAACTCGAGATTCGTGGCGTGCGATATCAACTTTCGTCGCCCATCGTCATTCATGATCCCTCAAGACGACGCTTTCCACCACTCGCGCGAGTGATTCTCCGCTTGATAGCTGCGTATGACTTTCTGCAGTTGCAAACGTCTTCGAATGCGCTCGTGAGCTAAAGCATCCTACCGACCCTCCGACCGTTCGTTCTCCTCCAATATCCGTCGCAGTCGAATATTTGCAATCCGCCTGACCCGCAGCCATCGTTTTAAGAAAATGG
>DATMQI010000303.1:0-5672 GCA_035567135.1 Terriglobales bacterium | reverse complement strand
GTCGTAGTCCACAATCAAACGCATTAGCCCGTCGGCCGTCGAGTTCAGCGAATACATGTAATTCATGTTGTCGACGCCGCTCATTTGCTGTTCGATCGGCGTCGCGACGGACTGCTCGATGGTCTTCGCATCCGCGCCCACATAGGTTGCAAGGACCTGCACTTCTGGCGGAACGATGTTCGGAAATTGGGCAATCGGAAGCGTGGTGATTGTTACCGCTCCCACGATGACCATAAGGATGGAAATGACTATAGCCACAATCGGCCGATTGATGAAGAACTTGGACACTGGTCAATCGCCTTTTGCTGGTGCGGCCTGTTTGATTTTTACGGCTGAACCGTTTTGCACTTTTTGCAGGCCCTCCACGATCACCAACTCACCCGGTTTAACGCCACTTTCAACAATCCACAGCGGACCGACGCGAGCCCCAACTTTTACCGCACGGATGCTCACCTTGTTGTCGGCGTTTATAACTGCTAGCTGATAGGTTCCTTGCAATTCGGTCACGGCTTTCTGCGGTACGAGAAGCGCACCGTTCCTCACTTCTGGCGCCGCCCGCAATCTTCCAAACTGGCCAGGACGCAGTGCATTCTTGGGATTGGGAAACGAAGAAATGACCTGAATGCTGCCCGTCGCAACATCCACTTGACGGTTGGTGAGTAGGCCCACGCCTTTATGCGGATAGACGGAGCCGTCCGCCAGAATCAGCTCAAATGGCGGGCCATTCGAGGGAGTTTCTTTTTGCGTTTCGGTATTGATCCTGTCGGCGAAATGGATGTACTCCTGTTCGCTGATTGAGAAATACGCCTTGATCGGATTCACCTGGGAAACCGTCGTCAGAACCGCCGTCGGATTGACGAGATTTCCGATCTGGACCTGCGCGATGCCCGCGATCCCGTCGACCAGCGATTTGACGTCCGTGAATTCCAGGTTCAGCCGGGCCTGCTCGACTAGAGCTTCGGCTGCCTTGACCGCCGCCTGAGCGGCCTGCTCCGCCTGTACGTCGTTGTCCAACTGGCTCTGCGCAATCGCCCGTTCTTTGGCCAACGGTGTATCCCGGTTCACATCCATTTCGGTTTTGCCGAGTTGTGCTTGAGCTTGTGCCAGCTGCGCTTTCGCTTGATCGAGCAACGCTTGGAACGGACGCGGATCAATTTGAAAAAGAATCTGGCTCTTACGGACAAACGAACCTTCTTTGTACGTTTGCCGGATGACGTATCCCGCGACCTGAGGCTGAATCTGAGCGTTGACGTAACCATCGAGAGTCGCCACCCACTCGCTGACGATCGGGACGTCTTTCTGAACCACACTGGCGACTTCAACCTCGGGGCTAGGAATGGCGGGCGCCGCTTTCGGGTTGCCGCAACCCGCAGCCAAAAACAAGGTTGCCGGCAGAACAGCCAGAACGAGCCGAGCTGCCGCACTGAAGAGAGACCTGCGTATTTCCGGAGGCCAACAATGGGGTTGCGTGCGCATGTCTCTGCGATTGCTTCTGCAATTCCTCTTCCATGTAATTCATCGCAGCGAATCACAGTTAATATCTGCGCTGGTCCATCTGCATTCCACGCTCCAAGCGTGACCATGCGAAGACAGTGGCATGAACCTGACACCAGTGCTCAAGTGATCGTTGGCCGCATGGAGCCAGTCATCCCTTATTCCAACGAGATAGAGGCAAACAGTGTGATCGAGCGTCTGGTATGGCACTTGCTTTCGATCAACCGGCGACGCGAGCGCGGTCGTTCGATCAGCCAGAGGATCAGGGAAGAAGAAAAAGCAGATGCAGGGCATGAATCAGAGAAATTTGTGGGTCCGCTTTGGCGAGCAGCGCGCCGTATTAAACCGCACGTTCGGTTTGCCGGTGGTCAAACACGCCTAGCAGGCATCTAGACGGAACGGGATGGAGAATCATCAAAAATGGCTTGATCCCGATTCTCGTCCGGGGGCCGAAAAATTCCGTGCTTCTTCATCCTGGCGATTAGCGTAGTGCGCTTCATCCCCAACCGTGCGGCTGCACCATAGGGTCCGCCGACGAGCCATCCCGTGGCTTCCAATGCTCCCAAAATCAAAAGGCGCTCCGACTCCCTAAGCGTTCTGCTCGCAGGAAACGCAACAACCGAGTCGCCCCGAGTGGGGCGTAGAAGATTGGGAAGCAAGCCGTCATTGGAAAGTATTACCGCGCGTTCGATCACGTTTTGGAGCTCTCGAATGTTTCCCGGCCAGGAATGCGACTCGAAAGCATTAACGAATTCATCTGGAATAGCGTCTATGCGCTTACCCATTCGGCTGGAGAAGACTTCAACGTAGTGTTCCAAGAGAGGGCGGATGTCTTGGCGTCGCTCGCGCAGGGGCGGCAGCGTGATCGGAAATACGTTCAGGCGATAGTACAGGTCGCTACGAAATTGATTACGCTTTACCATTTGTTCGAGATCCCGGTGAGTCGCCGCGACCAGCCGCACGTCAACGTGATGCGTGCGGCCACTTCCGAGACGCTCAAATTCCTGTTCCTGCAGAACCCGCAGCAACTTGGGCTGCAACGTAAGTGGTATGTCGCCGACTTCATCGAGGAAAAGGGTTCCTTTATCTGCTAATTCGAAGCGACCGATTTTCTGCGCGATCGCTCCGGTAAAAGCGCCCCGTTCATGGCCAAATAGCTCACTCTCAAGCAAGTCGAAGGGAATGGCTGCACAGTTCAGCTTGATCAGAGAGTGGCCGCTGCGGGGACTCGCATTGTGGACCGCGTGGGCGATGAGTTCCTTGCCAGTGCCGGTCTCTCCTTGAATGAGCACAGTCGTGTCCATCGCCGCAACTCGCTCGGCTTGCTCTAAAACGACTCTCAGAGCCGGGCTGTTGCCTATGATCTGCTCAAATCTGCGAACCCGATTGTATTGATCAGCCACTGTCATTTTGAGTTCCAAAGCCTAAGCGCCTTCGCGTAGTCATCGACGGCGGCATGAACCGTTTCAAGTAAGACTGCGTTGTCGAATGGTTTTGTCAAGAACTCCACCGCCCCGTCACGCATGGCTTGGATCCGCATCTTGGCGTCCCCATGCGCTGTGATGAAAATGATCGGTATGCGGCATCGGTCCCCTTTGAGCTTGGCTTGCAGCTCAATGCCGGAGATGCCCGGCATCCGAATGTCAGCGATCAGGCACGCGGCCTTGTGTTGAGCGCCGGAATCCAGGAATTCTTCCGCGGAGCCGAAGCAGAGCGTGGATAGCCCCTCCGATTCGATCAGATCTTGTAAGGCACTCTGAACTGACTGGTCGTCGTCGACGATGGCTATCAGTCTTGAGCTTTGGTCACTGCTCATGCGCGAAGCCTAGCCGGATTCGCAACAGGTGCGCAATTGGCTCTTAGTCGTGCGCACTACCACTTTGGTGGTAGTCGACTAGAAGCGAGGGCGCAGGAATCCCCGGACGGGCCCTAGATCAGGACGGGCTATTTGCGAGGAGGGAGTTTGAGCTTGTCGGCCATGCGGACCAAGTCAACTACCGATCCGGCCTGCATCTTCTGCATGACGTGGCCTCGGTGGACTTTTACTGTGGCCTCGCTGGCTCCAATTTCAGAGGCAATCTGCTTATTGAGCCTTCCGGAAACCACCAGAGTCATTACCTCCCGCTCTCGCGCAGTCAATGCGTGATAGCGCTCCTGCAGATCGTGGATCTCGCCCTGTTGTTCTTGCGCGGTGTGGTCCCGTTCGAGTGCCTGCTGAATTGCGTCCAGCAGATCCTGGTCTCTGAAAGGTTTTGTCAGAAATTCCACAGCGCCCGACTTTAACGCCCTGACAGACATGGGGATGTCTCCGTGCGCCGTGACGAAAATGATGGGGATTTGCATGCCAGCCTCGGCCAACCGGCGCTGAAAATCGAGTCCACTCATCTGAGGCAGTCTTACATCGAGAACTAAACAGCTCGGGCGGCCGGTGTGCCTCGTGCCGAGAAACGCTTCACCAGTTGCAAAGGATTCAGCGCGCAGCCCAACGGACTCGACGAGATCGTGAATCGCCTGACGCATGCCGCGGTCATCATCGATGATGAAGACCGTGGGAACGGCCGCGGATTTCATGCCTGTGCCTCGGACTTGGCGGAAAGAGTGAAATGAAAAGTTGCGCCTGCCTCCTGATTGGTGGTGGCCCACACTCGGCCACCGTGAGCCTCCACGATCGAGCGGGTTATGGCCAAACCCATGCCCGTGCCCTGTGGTTTTGTGGTATGGAAGGCATCAAAAATCTGCTCAGTATTTTCCGTCGGCAATCCTACGCCGGTATCGCTGATCGAGACGACTAGCTGACCTTCAGGAGTTAGTCGAGAACTAATCGTCAACTTACCTCCAGTGTTTTTCATGGCGTCAATCGCATTCAGCATCAGGTTCATGAACACCTGTTGAAGTTGCACGCGGTCAGCTAGGACGTTAGGCATATCTTCGTGCAGCTCGGAATGGATTTTTATGGAGTGCCGAACCGCTTCTTTCCTAAGCAGAGCAGTCATTTCTCGAATGATGTCTTTGAGGTCGACGATCCCTCGCTCAGGAGGCGTGCCCTTTTTATAGAAAGACCGCAAATGATTGATAACATCGGCCGCGCGGTTTCCGTCCTGTTCAATTCTCGCTGCGGCAGCACGCGCCCTTTCGAGGTCCGGTGGATCGCGCGCGAGCCACCGCAAACACGCGTTGGCACTGGTGATTGACGCAGCTATGGGCTGCCTGATTTCATGTGCCAAAGCAGCGGCGAGTTCTCCCATCATATTCACGCGATTGATGTGCGCCAAATCAGCCTCAAGCTGCCGCAACCTTTCGCGTTCCTCCTCGGCACGCTTTAGCTCGGTTATATCCATCGTGATACCGACGTACTCTCCGATTTCGCCAACCGGATTGCGATGTCCTATGGTACGTAGGAATCGGATCTGGCCGTCGTCGGCACGACGAATGCGAAAGTCGCGGATATCGTAGTCCGTTCCTGCGCGGACTGCGTCTTCAAGAGTTGCCCTTACGAGCGTCTCGTCCTGTGGATGGAGAGTGGCCCAAAAGCGTTCGAGTCCAGGAGGACCTTGGCGTGGATCGAAGCCGTGTATGCGATACGTTTCGTCCGATAAATGAAAGTTTTGCCTGGTGGCGAAATTCGTCGCCCAACTGCCGATGTGGGCCAGGCTTTGCGCTTCCGCGAGGTATGCACGCTCCCGTCGCAATTCCTGTGTCAGTCGCTCGTGCTCTGTGACGTCGATTGTCGTACCGTGAAACGCTTTGAAAACTCCATCTTCAAAAACCGGAACACCGACGCAGCGAACGTGACGTACCTCCCCGTCTGGTCGAACAATCCGGTGGGTTACGTCGCATCCACTGCGCTGTTCATGCATCACCCTGACGGTTTCCGCCATCGAGGCTCGGTCGTCAGGGTGGACGGCGGCCAGATACTGCTCAAGGTTCGGAGGCCCGTTCTGCGGGTCAAGGCCGAAAATTTTGTATACCTCGTCAGACCAATAGATACCCAAATCATCAGACCAACGCACGCCCAAATCCTTTGCCGCCCAGCTCCCTATATGGGCGAGGCGCTGCCCTTCGCTGAGATAAAACTGGCTTCGCTGCAGGGCCTCCTCTGCGCGCTTGCGTTCGGTGATGTCTTGGGTCGTACCGAAAATTTGGTAGGGACGTCCCGATGAGTCTTTTTTCAAGTCGCC
>DATMQI010000302.1:0-86774 GCA_035567135.1 Terriglobales bacterium | reverse complement strand
CTTGGGGCCCTTCAGCAGATCAAACTCCACGGTTTCGCCCTCGTTCAGCGTGCGGTAACCATTCTCCTGGATGGCGGAGAAATGAACGAAGACATCTTCCCCTGTGGACCGCTGGATAAAACCGTATCCTTTAGCCCCGTTGAACCACTTCACTGTACCCTTCTCTCTCACAATGAACTCCTTTCACCTCTGCTGAATTGGAATTCCACATTCTTCGCGAAGCGCGCGCGTCAGTGACCCCCTCAAAGCATGTGGACAAACAAGTCTTGCCTCGCGTTCGTCGAAACTCTACTCCAGCAAAAAAGGCTCCGGAGTTTCGCGCCGCCGTACAGAAAATGGCGCGAAGCTCCGAAGCCTGTCGTAGTGGCGCGAGTTTCGACTGCGATATACAAAACATCAACCCGAGCTAATGAACGTCGCTGCCGGTGTTCTGGCAACGGCAGGAATAATATTCATGAATTTTCTTTCTGGCAAGAGAAGAATTAACAATGAAGTGAAATAAAGTGAAACGAAAAACGTGACCCATGGTTTTGCTGGCAAAGGAGGGCCAAGTTCCGCTGCCCAGAGTTCGGCTTGTTTTTGTCACCTAACGCAGTCGTAAGTCTCTGATAATATTTGGACAAACATTGATCCAATGGGCCTGCCGTTCCTCCTGAGATGTGCCTCAATTATGTCCTCTTACAGAACTCGCTGTGATGCCGGCTGTAGAGCGCGTAGACAGTCAAACCGATAGCCAGCCAGGCAAAGAATCGTAGCCAAGTCAGAATGGGCAGGCCGGACATGAGCAGAACGCAAAAAAACACGCTAAGCACTGGCGCCGCGATGCCGCCCGGAGCGCGGAACCCACGGTGCCGGCCGGGATCGCGATAGCGCAGGATGATCACTCCGATCGAAACCAGCACAAACGCGAAGAGCGTACCGATGTTCGATAAATCAGAAAGCGTGCCAATGTCCAGAAAGCCCGCCGGAATGCCAACCAGGAAACCGGCAATCCAGGTCGCGGTCGCGGGCGTGCGAAAACGCGGGTGAACCCGCCCAAAAAGGCGCGGCAGCAAACCGTCCCGAGACATGGAGAACCACACCCGCGCCTGCCCAAGCTGGAAAACCAGCAGCGACGAAATCATCCCCATCATCGCTCCAAAGAGCACGCCCAGGTGAATCCAACTCAAGGTGTGCGAGCCCGTGCGCACGGTTAAAAGCTTCATCGCGTTCACGACCGGAGCAGCATCGTCCCGCACGGCTTGCCAGGGCACGATCCCGGTGAGCACAATCGCAACCCCGATGTAGAGCACGGTGCAGACAACCAGAGTAGCGATAATTCCAATCGGTAAGTCGCGCTGTGGATTGCGGGCCTCTTCCGCAGCGGTAGACACTGAATCAAATCCGATGTACGTAAAAAAAATAATCGAGCCGCCAGTCAGGATGCCGGACCATCCCATGGGAGCAAAGGGATGCCAGTTGCCGGGATGCACATATTGGGCGCCCACAATGACGAATGCGAGGATGGCGGCAATTTTCAGCAAGACCATGATGTTGTTGGCCTCCGCCGACTCGCGAATGCCACGCACCAGGATCACGGTCAAAATCATGACCACAAGAAATGCTGGAAAGTTGAAACCAAAGTGGAGACCGGGCGTGTAAAGCACATCGCCCTTCAGATCGGTGAGGCCGCCTGGCAGATAGGCCGGCGAAATCCATCGCAATGCGGGATGAAATCCAAACCAGTCAAACATTCCCACCAAATGCGCTGAGAAACCCACGCTAACGGCCATGTTGCTGACCGCATATTCCAGAATCAGGTCCCAGCCAATGATCCAGGCAATCAGTTCACCCATAGTCGCGTAGGTATAGGTGTAGGCGCTGCCCGCGATAGGAATCATCGACGCAAGTTCGGCGTAACAGAGTCCGGTGAAAGCGCAGACGATGGCGACTAAAACCAAAGACAGCGCCAGCGCCGGGCCGGCCCCTGGCCGTCCAAGCGTGGCATGGTGGGTGACCAAAAAATCGAGCAGTGGCGCGTTGAGAATCGAAGAAGTATCGAACTTTTGACCGCCGATGGCGGTTCCGATCACCGTGAAAATGCCCGATCCAATCACCGCCCCAATTCCAAGAGCGGTGAGCGAGACCGGGCCCAGGGTCTTCTTGAGTTTTCGCTCAGGCTCTTCCGAATCCGAGATCAATTTGTCGATGGACTTGCAACAGAAAAGCTGATTGTCCGAGGTTCGAGGACTGCCAGTGTTTGGTTTCGGAATCGTCGGTATTTGAGCCAAAGGCCGTTGTCTCCAGAAGTGCGGCAGTCAGCAACCAGCACTTAGCCCCGAACCTTCAGGGCCAAGTGCTAATCGCCAATTGCTTGTTTATCGCTTGGCTGCGCCGCGCACCATCTTCTTCACTTTGCGCTTTTTCGACCCACGAGCGTATTCCCGCGGCTTCAGCGGCTTTTCTGTCTTCACTTTCTTACGCGATGTTCGTTTCGCTTTTTTTCGCTCTTCCTTGCTTAGCGTTTTCGTATTTGCCATGAGTGCTATCTATTTCTCCTTGAATGTTCGCGATCAGCTGCCGAGCTTTGCTCGGCTGGACAGCCGACAGCGGCTAACCCGACGTGAGCATGCCCACGTAAAGATCTATGCCCGCTCCAACTGGGCATACTTCTCCACCAGCTTCTTCAAACCGAAGCGAGGGAATTGTACCGTAATCTTAGCCTCTTCACCGTCTCCTTCCCGATGGTAGACCGTGCCCTCGCCATATTTGGGATGCCGCACCCTCTGTCCTGGCCGGAAACCTTTCTTGCCCCTGGGTTCCTCGACCGGCAATTTCGGCTTGGCAAACTTCTTCCCTCGCGAGGCAAAAAACTCCGCGATGTTGTCGATAGAATTGTCGCTGCGCCCGGAGGACACCGGACTCCGCGGCGGGTTGGGAGCAGTCCAGTTCGCGCTGCTCTGATCCTCATCCTCGTAAGCGTAGTGCGCCTTCTGCTCAGGCTCGTGTGGCACGGACACTCTTGTCCGCGAAGATTCCCGCCTTCGCCGCGATCCACCGAGTTCCTCCACCAACTCCGCCGGCACTTCCTCGAGAAATCGTGAAGGCACGCTGGCCTCAGGCAGATCCGTCCCATAGCGTCTGCGGTAGACAGCGCGAGTCAAAATCAAAGTATCCATCGCCCGCGTCATACCCACATAGCACAACCGCCGTTCTTCTTCGATATCGTCGGGCTGCAGGAAAGTCCGCGAGTGCGGAAACAATCCCTCTTCCAGCCCACCGAGAAAGACCAGCGAAAACTCAAGCCCCTTCGCCGCGTGCAACGTCATCAACGTGATCTGGGCTCGCTCATCGTAGGCGTCCGCGTCGCTCACCAGAGCCGCATGATCAAGAAACCGATCCAACGTCTCACCCCGGTCCCGCGAATCCATTGCCGCATTCACCAGTTCGCGCAGGTTCTCAATCCGTGAGTAAGCCTCGGGAGTGTCTTCCTCCTCGAGTTGCTTGATGTAACCCGTACGATCAATCAGGAACTTGAGAATTTCGGCAGTACTAGCCGGGCCGCCGGGAGCGCGGAACCCAGGCTCAGGTCGATCTGCTTGTGTGGAGCGGGCGCCCTCGCCTGCTTCGGACGGTCCAAGGGTCGCAGCCGGAGTCTCAAAACCAGCATCTCCGAAGTCGAACGAAGTGTTCTCGTCCTCGTTGGGATCAAAGGAAATATCTGCGTCCTCCGCTGATTCGTCCAGCCCGACTTCCGCATCTTGTTCCACCTGGGCTGTCTCTTCCAACCGTTCCACATAAGTCCCGGCCAACATTGCGCGGCCATCTTCGATAAGGCGCCTGAAACTCTTCAAAGCCGCCAGCGCCCGCTGTGGCAGAAGCTGACGCTTGATCGCTGCGCCTATCGCGACCCACAGCGAAACTCCGGTTTCGAGCGCAACCCGCTCCACAGTCTCAATCGTGGTCTTGCCAATTCCGCGGACCGGCGTGTTGATTACACGCAGCAGGGAGATCGAGTCATCCACGTTGTGGATGACCTTCAAATACGAAATCATGTCTTTGATTTCGGCGCGCTCGTAGAACGAAAAACCTCCCACCACGTGATACTTCAACCCGTACCGGCGAATAGCCTCTTCAAACAACCGCGACTGCGAATTGGTACGATAAAGGACCGCCACCCTCGCATTCTCGCCCTGATCCACCGCCTCCCGCAGATACTTCGCAATGTAATCCGCCGCAAACAGCGCCTCGTTCTCCCCGTCAGGCGCCTCGTAATAACCAAGCTTGGTTCCGCCCTGCCGCGATGTCCACAGATTCTTTCCTTTGCGCTTAAGGTTGTTTGCGACTACCGCCGACGCCGCCTGCAGGATGTTTTGTGTGGAACGATAGTTCTGTTCCAGGCGAATAATCTTGGCCTCGGGGAAATCCTTTTCAAACTCGAGAATGTTGCGAATGTCCGCCCCGCGCCAGGAGTAGATCGACTGATCTTCATCGCCAACCGCACAAACGTTGTGCCGAGTTCCCGCCAACAACCGCATTAGTTCGTACTGCGGGCGATTCGTATCCTGATATTCGTCGATCAGGATGTACTGAAACCGCCGGTTGTAGTATTCGCGAACTTCGGGCACGGCCTTCAGCAAGCGCACGGTTTCGAGGAGCAGATCGTCGAAATCCAGCGCATTCGCCTTCGCCAATTCTTTCTTGTATTCGGCGTAAATCTGAGCCACTCGCTCGGTCTTGGGATCAGCAGATTGCAAATAAACTTCCTGCGGATCGAGCATGTGATTCTTCGCCCACGAAATATGCGCCAGCACCGAACGCGGCGTCGTCTGCTTGTCGTCAATTCCAAGCCGCCGCATGACCGACTTGACCAGTTGCTGCTGGTCGCTCTCGTCATAAATCACAAAGCTCTTGCTGTGCCCAATCGGCGGAGTACCCGGAACGTTCGAAGGAATGCGCAGTGCCTCGATGTCCCGCCGCAACGCCCGCACGCAAAAAGAGTGGAACGTTGAGATGACCGGCTTGGCAATCGACAATCCGCCCACCAGTTTGTCAACCCTCTCCGCCATCTCGGACGCAGCTTTGTTTGTGAACGTCATAGCCAAAATGGATTCCGGCATGACGCCCATGTTCTCGATCAGATACGCGATTCGGTAGGTGATGGCGCGAGTCTTCCCGCTCCCGGCGCCGGCCAGAATAAGCACCGGCCCCTCGGTAGTTTCGACAGCCTCACGCTGCTGCGGATTAAGTTGGGAGAGGAAAGACAAAGAGATCCTACAACCATTTTACTAGATGTTCTTCGAGGATGATCGCCAGAACCCGCCAGCCATTAGTGCTCGATCCGCCCAATATCGCGCGCTTCTCCCAACGCCCTGAGCTCTCGAATGATCTCTCGCAGTCGATTTTTTTGTTCTTCATTCAATCCGACCCATTGTTCTGGAGCCGGGTTTGGGCCCACAAGCATACTTTTACGCCAAAGTTCCTTCAGTTGCGGGTCGCGAATCCGGTGGCTCTCGAAATTGTCAACGTCCCATCCGGCATATCTCCCGGTTAGAAGTCGCTCAATTTCATCCGCCAAGGCATGGGGAGTAGGGTCTTTGGCCAAGCGATCATTCAAGATGAGCACTGAGATTCCGATGAGCACGAATGCAAACAGCCATTTCGCCCTCGGGTAGAGCAGGATTGCTAGCAGCGGCCCTAAAACTGCGATCAAGCACCCTAGGCCATATGCAAATTTTGCAGCTTTGATCATGTGATCAGCGTTAGTTTGCCACAAGAAGGTTATACAGAAGTAACGTGACCGGGGAAGTTCGCGGGATGTACGGAAAGGGTCGCAGGGGAGTATCCAAGAATTACACCGCCCCGAGAAATCGGGACAATCGTATTTCTAGTGACGAGCGCCCGCCTGGATGGTCCTAGCCGCTCTACACTCCGTGCACGGACACCAATCCCGCAAAAACTGCCACGAATAAATTCCCAACTCATGCCCATCGTTGAACTGAAACTTGATCGCGTACTTACCGACGCCATCGGCCGAAGTCGCTTTGACGGCCGGCTTGAACATAGGCAGCGTACCAGGCGCAGGTTTTGGCGGCTCTCCTGGCTGCTGGTGGGTCTTGCCGCGCTGCTCGTCGCAAAGGGCACAAGGGCAAGCATCGCGCAGGAATGGAAACGAATAATGCGACTGGTGACCATCCTTCCACTCGATATCGAGACCTGTGCCAGTGCTCAGGTTGACCTTGACCGACTTCGGGTCCGCCACTGCCGCCATTAATTTAGTATCGCACAGCAGAACCGTCGCGGTTTTGGGACCTCGTTCACTTTCGCGGGGGTCGTGACCGCGTACCGGAAAAGTATCGAAAGTAACCGAGCAAGCATGACCGAAACACTCGCGGCGTGCTATCAATAGTAGAGACCCGGAAGCGCCCGGTTTAGCCTCCGTAATAATCCTGAATGCTCGATTCTGCTCAGATAGAGGCGCCGATGCCGCCCGAGGTCAGTTCTGCCGAGGATGTTTCGCATCTTTCCGGTAAGATCGCCGACCGTCACGGATTTGTTACCTCGATCGATCAGACCCGCCTCTTTTATCGTCACTGGCACAGCACGGCCTGGAATGGCCGCATAGCCGTGGTGCTGCACGGCATTGGATATCACAGCGCCCCGTACAAGGTCATCGCCGACGCACTTAATCCTCAGGGCACCGACGTTTACGCCTTGGACGCCCGAGGACACGGGCTTTCCCAGGGCCGTCGCGGATACGTGGGTACATCGATTGAAGTGGGGGCCGATGTCGAATCCATGATCCGCTTCGTGCACCAGCAGCGGCCGGCAGCCAAGATTTTCCTGCTGGGTGACAGCATGGGAGCTGGTCTGGCCCTTAACTATGCCAAACGAAACAGCCGCGAACTTTCCGGACTGATTCTTCTAGCTCTGGCGTTGAACTTGGATGCCAGTCAGTTTGTCAGCCTGGAAAGCTTGAGCTTAATGCCATACTTCGTCCTCGCGCACCGGGAGCCGGTCATCAGTCTGGTAGGCAAGCGTCTCGAGGAGAGCTCCAGGGATGCTGAATTCATCGCCCGTCGTCGCGTAGACCCACTGGCATATAAGAACGTCAGCTTTGGATACTTGCTGGACGTGCAGCGCATCGTCTTTGGCTGGAGATGGAGGATCGCGCCGCGCGTGCATTCTCCTACGCTGCTGATCAAAGGCGGAGAAGATCGGGTCGTCAGCCACCGGGAGTGTGTGGCTTTTGACAGACTCTGCGCTTCACCGGATAAGTCTTTCAAGATCTATCCCAACGTGCCCCACACCACGCTATGGGATCCCGAAACCCCGGAAATTCTGGATCACATTGGCAAGTGGATTCTGGAACACTGAATCTCGTGATTGACCCGGAGTTGTCGAAACCACCTAAACTCCGGTAAAATCTATGTTTTGCACATCAAGTTCTGAACTTCTCTGGAGTCGTCATGGCACAAGTTTGTGATATCTGCGGCAAAGGGCCGCAATTCGGAAATACCATCAGTCACGCGCACAACGTGTCCCGCCGGCGCTGGAACGTCAACCTGCGCCCGGTTCGCGCCAAGGTAAAGGGCGGGGCCAAGCGCATGCGCGTTTGTACTTCCTGCTTGCGCAGCGGCAAAGTCGTCAAGGCTTAAAACCACATTAACCACAAAGGACACGAAGGTTCACAAAGGAAAGCCAAGTTTTCCTTTGTGAACCTTCGTGTCCTTTGTGGTTGAAGCTTTTTATCGGACGCCTAACAGTTCGACATCGAAGATCAGCGTTGCATTCGGAGGAATTGGGCCACCCGGAGTTCCGCGATCCCCATAACCGAGCTGAGGAGGGATTCGCAGCTGCCGCTTGCCCCCTACCTTCATTCCGATGATGCCTTCGTTCCACCCCTTAATTACGGGCGCGCTGCCCAGAGGCTCGACCAAGAACGGCTCGCCGCGGTCCAGGGAGCTGTCGAACTTCTTGCCGTTGGTGAGCCATCCGGTGTAGTGAACTTTGGCGGTCTGACCAGCGGTAGCAGTGGGGCCGGTGCCAACTTTGATGTCCCAATATTGAAGGCCATCAGCTGTCTTGGTACCGTCTCCGGTAACCTTTGTGGGCGAACTGTTATCGGGTTTCTTGCTGCCGCCCTGCGCAAAGAGGGCTGTGGCCGCGAATATAACGATTGCAACCAAAAACGAAATCTTCAGCATTATTCTCTCCCTGTTGAGTTTTGAAATTCTAGACGACGCAAATCGCAAATTACCGCTCCTATGCCAAGGCGATCACATCAATCTCGACCAGCACATCTTTCGGCAGACGCGCCACCTCGACCGTCGATCTGGCCGGGGGCGTTGAACTGAAATAGCGCCCATAGACTAGATTCATCGCGGTGAAGTCGCCCATGTTTTTCAGGAACACGGTTGAGCGCACGACCTTCTCCAGCCCGCTCCCGGCAGCTTTTAAAATTCCGCTGAGGTTCCTGAGCACGCGATCAGTCTGGACGGCGACGTCGCCGTCGACCACTTGCTGAGTAGCGGGATCAATCGCCACTTGTCCAGAAACGAAGACGAATCCATTGGCTCGAATCGCCTGCGAATAGGGACCTATCGCTTGAGGGCCTTCTTCGGTCGCAATTACATCTCGCATCCATCCTCCAGAAAACTATCACCGCCGCTGATTAACGCAGATGAATGCAGACGATGTCAAATGAGCCTCCGCAATTTGCAGGGTCTGGCCAGCAGCCAACGACCAGCGGCCAACGGCTAGACTTTCTGCAGCCTTTGCACGTCGTGTACGCCAGGAATTTTGCGTACGCCGTTGATGATGTTTTCGAGGTGCTTGAGGTCGGCGATATCGAGAATCACATCGATGTTGGCTTGCCCATTGGAACTGCGCACTTGCATGTCACGGATATTGGTCTTGGCGTCGCTGATCACGGCCGTAATCTGTTTCAGCATGCCAAAACGGTCGTCGCAAAAGACCGTAAGCTTCACCGGATATGAACTCGGGGTTCCCTCGTCGCGGGCCCATTCGACGTCGATCCGGCGTTCCGGCTCGTACAGCAGGTTCACTACGTTCGGGCAATTCACGGCGTGGACGGCGACGCCTTTGCCGCGGGTGACGTAACCCACCACGTCCTCGCCGCGGATAGGATTGCAGCAGCGAGCGCGATACACGAGGAGATCACCGTGTCCTTTTACGCGAATGGCGTTGTTACCGCTGTCTCCACCAAAAACCCGGCGCACCACGCTGGCGATGCCACTCGACGTTTCACTTTCGGCGACAGGGGTGGCGGAAGCTGGCGCCAGGCGCGCCAGCACTTGCCGCGCTGAGTATTTGCCGTATCCGATCCCTGCCATCAAGTCGTCAATCTGGCCCAGACCGTAATCCGAGGCGATCTTGCGCAGTTCGTCGTCCTTGATCTCTTTCAGCGCGACCCGGTACTTGCGCGCTTCTTTTTCAATCAGCTTGCGTCCGATTTCTACGGCACGCTCACGCTGATGAATGTTGAGCCAATGTTTAATCTTGTTGCGGGCGCGCGAAGACTTGACCGCCGCTAGCCAATCGCGGCTGGGCTTATGGCCGGGTTGGGTCATGATCTCGACGATGTCACCGCTATGTAGCTTGTGACGCAGCGGCACCATGCGGCCGTTCACCTTCGCACCCACGCAACTGTGACCCACTTCGGTGTGAATGGTATAGGCGAAATCGATCGGTGTGGATTCCCGCGGCAGAACCACGACCTTGCCCTTGGGCGTGAAGGTATAAACCTCTTCGGGATACAGATCGATTTTGAGGGTGGAAAGGAACTCGGTGGGATCGGATACATCGCGCTGCCATTCGACCACTTGCCGCAGCCAGGCCAGCCTCTGCTCGTCCTGGGCCGAGACTGGGCCATCCTTATACTTCCAGTGCGCCGCGATGCCCTCTTCCGCCATGCGGTGCATTTCTTCAGTCCGGATCTGCACTTCGAACGGAGTGCCGTCCTCGGTAATTACCGAGGTGTGCAGCGACTGATAAAAGTTTGGCCGCGGCATAGCGATGAAGTCTTTGATTCGTCCAGGCACGGGCCGCCACACGTTGTGCACTATTCCCAGGACTGCGTAACAGTCCTGCAGGGATTTTGTGATCACCCGCATGGCATAGAGGTCGTAAACCTGGTCGACGCTGATTTTCTGGCGCACCAGTTTTTTGTGGATGCTGAACAGGCGTTTGATGCGGCTTTCTACCTCGGCAGTAATGCCTGCCTCTTTCAACTTGTCGCGAAGGGTTTGCTCGACTCGCGCCAGGAATTGCTCGCCCTGTTTGCGCCGGGATTCGACCGCGTCGTGCACTTGCTGATGGGTGAGAGGATCGAGGTAACGAAAACCCAAGTCTTCGAGTTCGCCGCGAATCTTGCCCATTCCGAGCCGATGAGCAATGGGGCCGTAAATTTCCAGCGTTTCCTTGGCAATCTTCTGCTGTCGGTCCGGCGGGAGATGCTCGAGGGTGCGCATGTTGTGCAGGCGATCCGCAAGTTTGATCAGGACGACGCGAATGTCGTCGACCATGGCCAGCATCATTTTGCGGAGGTTCTCCGCTTGCTGCTCTTCGCGGGTGGCGAAGTCAATCTGGCTGATCTTGGTGACACCTTCGACGATATGCGCAACCTGTTCGCCAAATTCCTTGCGGATGTCAACGATCGTGACAGATGTGTCTTCGACCGAGTCGTGCAGCAGACCAGCGGCAATGGCGACCGCATCCATCTTCATCTCCGCCAGAACCTGTGCAACTCCGAGGGGATGGACTAGGTAAGGTTCGCCGGAAGCGCGGCTCTGACCGGCATGATTTTTCTGGGAAAATTCGTAGGCTTTGCGAACCAGTTCCAGATCGTCACCGGGGCGGTTGGCGCGCATGGTGCGCAGCAACTCCCGGAACTTGGTCACCGTAAGGGCGGTGGTCGCGATCTGTTCGCGCAGCGTCGCCATGAAAGATTATAGCCGGGAACCAGACGTTGCAAGCAACGTCTCTAGAGCCTCACGAACGGCGTCTATCTACTTTGTTAATCGGCAAACTGATAAAGTTGATCACGTTGATTTATGCCTGGCAAGATTTTAGTCAGCGGGTCCTCCGGCTTGATTGGCGCCGCTTTGCTGCCTGTCTTGCGGTCGAGTGGATACGCGGTCACTCGCCTGGTTCGTGGGGCATCTGGTGAGGGACGAATCGGATGGGATCCCGCGCGGCCTCTGTCGCCTGAGTCTGTGTCCAGCTTTGACGCTGTTGTAAATCTCGCGGGCGAATCCATAGTTGGCCGTTGGACAGAAGCCACGAAACGCCGCATTCGTGAGAGCCGGGTGCAGGGCACGCGTAATTTGGCCACCGCATTGGCTGCAGCAGTCCAGCGTCCGCGAGTGCTGGTTTCGGCTTCGGCGATTGGATATTACGGCGATCGCGGCGAAGAGACGTTACGCGAAGACAGCTCGTCGGGCGAGGGCTTCCTTCCGTATGTGTGCCGAGAGTGGGAGGAAGCTGCAGGCCCAGCGGCCAAAGCCGGAATCCGCGTTGTGCAAGTGCGTTTTGGTGTGGTCCTGAGCCGGTCTGGCGGCGCACTGCAGGCGATGCTCTTTCCCTTCCGCATGGGCGTGGGCGGCAAGATGGGCAGCGGACGCCAATGGATGAGCTGGATTGATATCGACGATGTGGCCGGTGCAATTCAGCACGTCCTCCAAAGCGATACCCTGCGAGGACCGGTCAATGTAGTAGCGCCGAATCCCGTGCGCAACGTCGAATTCACCAAGACCCTGGCTTCGGTGCTGTCGCGGCCAGCGATTTTTCCGATGCCTGCTTTCGCGGCGCATCTTGTCTTTGGACAGATGGCCGATGAACTCCTGCTGGCGAGCCAACGGGTAGAACCGGCTAAGCTTTTGGGCAGTGGCTATGCCTTCCAGAAGCCCGGGTTGAAAGCGGCTTTAGAAACCATATTGAAACGGTAAGCCAGCCACGGATCTAGCCCGATCTGACGGATATTTTAATTATCTGACTTTGAGAAATCTGCGCAGATCAGTGTGGATCCGTGGCTGATGCTTGCGCCTTGGCGAATGCTTCCACTCGCTCGCGTACGCTGAGCACGTGCTTCGGCAGTTTCAAATGGCTGCCGGCTTCGAGAATAGGAATCAGCCTGTCGAAGTCAGGCCCGGAATGTGAGCCGGTAATTACGATGCGAATGGGATGGAACAACTCCTTGCCCTTGGCTCCGGTTTCGGCTTTGACCTCATTGATAATTTTCTTGAATTGCTCCGGCGTTATTTGGCCCGCGGCCGCCGATTCGTTTGCCAGAATCTTGACGATGAATCTAGTGAACACTGCGCTACTATTTGGCCAGCATAGGACCTCGGCGTTATCTGGCGCGGCTAATGCAGCCTGCGCATCATAGTTGAAGATGAACGATGCTTTCTTTGGGAGTTGATCCAGGCGATCTACATACGGCGCCAGCAGACCCACAACTTGCGAAAACCAACTGTGAAAATCATTGTTTAACTGGACTACAGGCAGCCGATTGGCGCATGGCCAGTCGGCATCGCTGCATTCGACTAAACCGGCTTTGACGAAGAACCACACTCCAACGGCGCTGATATCATCCGTGGGCCAGGTCTTGATGTACTGCCGGTTCAGCCAATACAGCTTCTCCATGTCGAAGACTGCTGCGGATGGCGTGATCCGTTCCAGGGAAAACTCCTTCACCAGTTCCTGAAGACTGAAAATTTCTCGCGTACCTCCACTCGGAGCCCAGCCGAGTAGTGCTAAATAATTGACCAATGCTTCGGGCAGAACGCCCATATCTCGGAAGTTAGCAATCGAAGTGGCGCCGTGGCGTTTCGAGAGCCGTTCGCGATCGGCGCCGAGAATTGTAGAAAGATGTGCAAACTCCGGCACCGGCCAACCCAGTGCCTCGTATAGCGCGACTTGCTTGGGCGTGTTGGAAAGATGGTCGTCGCCACGGATTACGTGAGTAATCTTCATCAGCGCGTCGTCGATCACCACAACGTAGTTGTAGACCGGCACCCCGTTCGAACGCAGAATAATGGGATCGCTGACGACTTCGTTTGAGAACTCAACGTCTCCGTGAACAATGTCGTGAAAGCGGATGGGGTGTTCAGGAATTCGCAGCCTGATTGCACAAGCTTCGCCAACCGAGCGGCGGCGGTTGGCTTCTACGGGGTCGATCATGCGACATTTGCCCGAATAAATTGGTTGGCGACCTTCAGCTAAAGCCTTGTCGCGTTCTTTCTGCAGATCTTCCTCGGTGCAGAAACATAAATAGGCTTTGTGCTCGTTCAGCAGGCGCTCGGCTTGCTCGCGATAGAGCTCCAGGCGGTCGGATTGACGATAGGGAACGTAGGGGCCGCCGACGTCTGGGCCTTCGTCCCAGTCGAGGCCGAGCCACTTCAAATCCTCAATGAGTTGGTCTTCAAAGCGGGCTTCGCTGCGCTCGACGTCAGTATCCTCGATGCGCAGCACCATCGTGCCGCGCTTCTGGCGGGCAAACAGCCAGTTGAATAGGGCGGTCCGAGCGTTTCCCACGTGCAGATGGCCGGTGGGGGAAGGTGCGAACCGCACACGGGCTGGAGGATTTGCGTTCACAAAATAATGTTAACAGGTGGGCCGGAAGAGGATCACAGTCGACAGCTCATAGCTCAGTCCGCTGATGCACGTTGACCGCAACGAACAGGGCTTGAAGCCGCATTGGTGCGGACCGTGGACTATGTGGCTGAAGCCATATCCTGATACGGACCTTTTGGTCCGTGACAAAGATCTGGGTTGCGTTCGCAAAGGCTCTTACTCTCAGTTTTGGCCCGGCGGTCTGTCTCGGTGCATTTCGTCCAGCAATTTCGCGAGTACCTCGGCTCGTTGGTCGCTGTTCAATTCGCGGCGTAATTCTTCGAGTGCTAGAGCGACAACATGATAATGGTGAGCACCACAATATTTGGGATCGGAGGTGATATCGAGCCACACTGCGTGCATGAGTTCAAGATCCTGGGGCCGCATACGCGGCGCATGCGGCCCTAGGAGGTATTCGCGGACTTTTCCGTTGGGCTCGTGTATCTCGAGGAGCAACCGCGGTCTGGGTTCGGGTAGACGTTCCCACGCGTCGCCGAGGAGTTTGGCCTGCTCATCGGGAGTGAGCTTGTTGGAGAGGCCGCAGACGATCTTGCTCGAGTCCAGGCGTTGCGCGGTTACGATAATCGCCTCGAAGACATCGGTCGCAGGCACTACCAGCAACGAAACTGGCTTGCCTTCCTTCTCCGCAACCGCGACTGCGGCGGTGAACAACTCCTGCTCGTAATGGTCGAAGACTTGCGAGGTCTCTACCTCCGCGCTGCCACTGAAGGAATGCTCGCGATGGTAGAGACGCGCCGTCATCACGACGACGTCCTGACGGGTTGTATCGGCGGCCCTGAGAACCTCCCTGAGGTAATAAAGATTCCTGGGATCGCGGACCGCAACCAGGATGTTTCCCGGCCTTACGCCCAGAGCTCCGGATCCCAGTTCCTGGTTACCGTAAACTCGGAATTGATCCAGATTCTCCGGCTTGCCGTGCCGCTCTTTGGCGACACGATGCTCGGAGTAAGTAAAAATGGCAAAGAAGACAGCGCTGAAGGTGACTCCTGCGATTGTAGCTTCTGATTTGGTAAACAGGTTGACCAATGCGGTAATCAGCAGCACAGCGGAGATCAGAATCAGTCCCACCGGTATTTCGTGGCCAGCGATGTGAAAATTGCCGGGAACTTTCCATTGGCGATTCCCTGGCTCAGTAAAGCGCAAAACCAAGACAGCCAGCGACTTCAGGGCGAAACTCCAAATGACTCCGAAGGCATATAGTCCGGCCAGCACATAAACATTGCCGCGGCTGAGAACGATCGTGAGGAGCTGCAACCCCACGATCAAGTTGATAATGCGATAGCTGGTGCCGAATCTTTTTTGCGGTTTCTGGAACCACTCGGTGAGGACGCCGTCTTCGGCCACGCGGTTCAAGACGCCGTTTGCGCCGACAATTGAAGTGTTCTGCGCCCCGGCGAGAATCAGCACCCCGACGAGCACCACGAAGGCGTGGAAGACCAGCTTCAGCGACATGGGGCCGATCAGGTACATGGCGATGCCGCCGATGAGGTTGGCGAAGTACTCGTGCCGAACGTGATCCGGAATAATCATTACGGCGTAAAAAGAAACCAGAGAGGTGAACAGCAGGCTGTAGATGAAAATGACCAGGCCTGTTTTTTCCAGATTCTTCAGCTTCGGGTGCTCGATCTCGCGATTGACTTGAGCCAGAGTCTCCTCGCCGCTCATGGCCAGGACGGAATGCCCGAATCCGACGAAAAGTATGATCCATGTCAACTGGCTGATCCGGGTTCCGTACAGCCAACCCAGGGATTCTTTAGTGAGCTTCACCACCCCGGGATGCAGCGGGTTTGGCGGCAAATGAACCGGCGCGCTAAAAACTGTGATGGTGCACCAGATGATCAGGATCACAACCATCACGGTTGTGACGATCATGATTTGCAGGGCCTTCTCGCTCGATTCATGCATGCCCTGGATGTTCTTCCACCAGAAATACAGCACGATCAGTACCGCGAAGCCGGCGGAAAAGTGATCTTCGGAAAAAACCAGCGGATGGTGCACGTATTTGCCGATATCTTCGATGAAGCCTGCGAGGTATTGGCCCGCGGAGACGGCGCTGATCGGCCCCGTGAGCACATAGTCGAACAGCAATGCTGAGACCGAAAACTTGGCCAGCGTCCCGCCCATAGCCTCCTTGACTACGCGGTACACGCCGCCACGCACAAACATGCTGCTGGACTCGATGTAGAGTGCGCGAACACAGTAGCTGAACAACATCACCGCCAGGATGAACCAAGGGGCGCTCTTGCCGATGACTTTCTCGGCGTCACCGCCAGCGTAATAAGCCGAAGAGGCTAGGTCGGCAAGCACAATGGCAGCGGCCCGCCAGAACGAGATGAAGGTCAGCATCACCGTAGTGGCGACGAATACCTTCACTGCCGGACGCCGGATATTTGGAATAGAAGAAGAAGACATTTAAAAGAAATGCCGTAAGTCTACGAATTTAGCACAGCGAGCGATATCCAACGCTGCCGGACAAGACCATTTCCTAATTCCGGAAGAGCGAAGCGGCGAGGAATCTGGGTTCCCCCGGAAAGGCGCAAACCCAGATCACGCGCCGCACTCGCATGACCACAATTAGGAGATGTCCGCCACCTGAAATGGTTCCTTCTACGCTCTGGAAGAACTTCGACCCGTCCCAACAGCACATGGCGGGACAGCCGGATATGACTTGGGCGCCATATAAGTCTGAGTAATGCGATCGTGCCAGCAAAGGCGATCTTCATCGAGGAAGCACCAGGCATAGCCTAGCGCCAACGACACGCCCGACAACATCGAGGCCAGCACGCGCCACCGCCGGGTTTTCCTGGGAACCGCGGTGCCGTCAAAGCGGCTTAATTGTAGCTTGGCTATCTTCAGTCCCGGGGTTGTTCCGGTGTAGATCAGAAGAAGCCATTGGTACGCGGTCCAGAATACAGCCGCCAGAATGAGTGAAATTACTGCTGCTTGCGGCAGTGGCGGCGTGATCGAAGTAACTCGAAAAAAAATGTAAGCGAACATCGCTACCGCGAGAATCACGAGCATGGCGTCGACGGCTCCGGCCGAAAAACGCCTTGACATTGGAGCCGCCTGCAAGGGCAATTCGAATCCGGGGCGCCGTTCTTTTGCCGGTTCTTCAACGGCTTCCATCAGGATGCCCCCTAATGCGGGCGGAGGAAGTAAAAGCTCGGGCACTTCGAGGATCCGCGGGCTGTCAACGATGGGCTCGGCGAGTCCGTCGAAAACGGGCGGAGGCGCCGCAGAGCGAGGAAACTCCAGGATTCTGGCGCCAGGTTCCGCTACATCCAGATAGTCCGCGCGATCGTTTTCCGCCTGGATCGATTGCTCTTCCCGAGGCGCCGAAAGTGCATCCTGCCTCGCAACGGCGAGTCGACTTGGGGCCGCGGTAGTTGCAGGCTCGATCGTGGCGGGATTCGCGGTCCACGATGGCTCAGGAGGGTCGAATTTTAGCTGCAATGAGGGGTAACGCGGTGCCCGCGGACGACGGCGGGCCCGATAATTGTTGACTCGATCCGCTACTTCGTGGCGCCAAGCATCGGAGTCTGGCGGTCGGAGAGGTTCGTTTTGCAGAGAGTTGCCTTGAGCGACGGGTTCGACCGGGCCTTTCGGGTCTGAGTGGACGGTTGCAATCTTTGGTCCTTCGACCTGGAACGAATCATCGGCAGGGTGGGCGTCGCTGGAGGATTCGGGCGTCCCGTCCACCACAAACTGCCGAGGCGCAGGGTTTTCTTCGACGCTGGCGGCAAAGTGTTGTTCGCTGGCATCGTATGCTTCAGGGTCGATCAGGCGAGCGCCCGAAGGCAGCCTTACGTCGGAATCGATATCGGGTTCAAACCTGGGTTTCATTTCTGGAGAACGCAGACCGGACCAGCTTCCTGGCGCAGCGGTAAGTAGCGCCGCGGAGCGGGCTGCAGATGAATCGTCATTGCGGCATCAACTAGCAAGAGCAACCAAGAAGAATAAAACCAGAGTCTCTAAAACTGTTCACAGTTAATGGAATGCTAATCACTTTGCCTCTCAGGCCGACACCGTGCTAACTTCACGATACCCCAGCGTGGACGTCACACTCGGGGAGTTCGTGCGCGTTCCGATGACTTCCCGCACTCGATTCCTTATCACGGCAGCGTTCGTTTGTCATCTGATACTCTCACCTTCCTTAGTTACCAGCCAGTTGCTTTCTCCCGCCAGTCCAGCGCAAAGCCTGCCTAACACGCCCTCTGCTTTAAAGCACGATGAGGTGACAATAATCGCGGTTACGCAGGAGAAAAGTGGTTCGGTGTACAAGTTGCATGGCAAGGCTGAGATTCATTACGGGGTCTACATTCTTCGTGCGGATGAAGTCACTTACAACGCAGACACCGGCGAATCCACCGCCGATGACCACGTTGTGCTGGAAGGCGGCCCGAATGACGAGCGCATCCAGGCCAGCCACGCGACTTACAATGTTCGCGCGGAAAGCGGACGCTTTGAGAATGTAACCGGCAGTATTGGAGTGCGTATGCGCGGAACCAGGCTGGCGCTGACCTCTTCAAATCCCTTTTTTTTCACCGGAAAGGTGGTCGACAAAACTGGCCCCGATCACTACATGGTTTACGACGGCACGGTGACGACCTGTGAGTTGCCTCGTCCCAGATGGCAATTCAACGCCAACAAGGTTGTGGTCAATGTCGGCGGCACGGCCAAAATTTACCACAGCACGTTCGGGATAAAAGGCATTCCCGTTCTGTACTTTCCATTCGCAACGCTGCCGGCTGAGCGCATCCCGCGACAATCTGGCTTCCTTATTCCCAATATCGGGAACTCCTCGGTCAAGGGAACGATCCTTGGTGAATCGCTATTCTGGGCCATCAATCGAAGTATGGATGCGCACATTGGGGCGGAGTATTTCTCCGCTCGGGGGTGGGCCCCGCAGGGTGAATTCAGGGCCCAGCCGAGTCAAAGCTCTTTTGTCGATCTAAGTTACTTCGAAGTGCTCGACCGCGGAACTGGCCACCCACCGGTGAATCAGGGTGGTGAAGAGGTGCGATTAAATGCTGAAAGCGCCTTCAGCCACAACTTCCGCGGAGTTGCCAACATCGATTACCTCAGTTCGTTCGTCTTTCGCCTGGCTTTTAACGACGTCTTCACCCAGGCCGTGAACTCGGAAGTAAAGTCCGAGGCCTTTCTGTCAAACACCACGCGCGGCTTCTCCTACAACGTCTCGATGCAGCGCTATCAGGATTTTGAGAGTACAACGGCCGGCGACGTTATCACCATCCTTCATGCCCCCAGCTTCGAAGTATCAAGCGTCGATCGTCCACTCGGCCGCTCACCGTTCTTTTGGTCTTATGACGCCGCGGGCGAGGGACTTTCCCGCAGTGAGCCCGGTTTCAGCACGGCCGCATTGGTTGGCCGCTTTGATTTGGAGCCTACTCTGTCTCTCCCCATAAAGCTCGGCGGATGGGCGTTGCGTCCGGAACTTTCGCTTCGAGATACGAGCTATACCCAGCAACTTACACCGGCCGGCAGCGCGCAGTCTGATCCCGTCACTCGCCGGTCCTTAGAGGGCTCGGTGGAAGTGCGGCCGCCCGCCTTGAGCCGAGTTTTTGCTGGCGAGTTCATGGGACGGAAGTGGAAGCACGTCATTGAGCCGCGCGTGGTTTACCGGTATCAGACGGGTATTAACAATTTTGGCAGCATTTTGCACTTTGACGAACGTGACATTCTGACCGATACGAATGAAGTCGAATATGGCGTGGTCAATCGGTTTTACGCCAAGCGCAGATCCGGAGTGTCACAAGACTGCGGAAAGCCGGGAATGCCTTCTCTTTTTATCGGCGGAGCGCCTGTGCCCAGCCGCATCCCGTGGGCACGGCAGAGCGCGCCGGCAGAAGCGCCGTGCGACAGCGGATCGCCGGTGCGGGAGATTGTCACCTGGGAACTCGCGCAAAAATACTATGTTGACCCTACTTTCGGAGGCGCGCTAGTGTCCGGACTCAGCAACGTTTTTACCAGCACCGTGGATTTAACCGGCACTTCGTTCTTAACCGCACCACGTCACCTTTCGCCCCTCATTTCACGCCTGCGGGTTCAGACCAGTGCGAGAACCGACGTCGAGTGGGATGTCGATTACGACTTCGTGCGCGGTGGCGTGAACGCAAGCACCGTCTTTGCCAACTATCGCGTCGGGCCGGTTACGGTGGGGGGCGGCGACGCCTATCTGCAAGTTCCAGGCGAATGCGCTGTTAGCACATGTATGTTCAACACGACCACGGACCCGAATATCATTTTCTGGCCACAGCTTTTTAACCAGTTCCGGCTTCTGCTGGGCTATGGGCATTCCGGCAAACAGGGTTTCAGTGTCGCAACCAATGTTGGTTTCGATGCGAAAATTGGATTTCTGCAGTATGCCGCGGCGCAAACCACGTATAACTGGGATTGTTGTGGACTAAGTTTGGAATTCCGCAGGTTCGCCCTAGGTTCGGTTCGGAATGAGAACCAGTATCGCTTCACGTTCGCACTTTCAAATCTTGGGTCGCTGGGCAATTTGAGACGGGCGGAAAGACTGTTTTAGGTTCGGCGGGATCTGAGGGGACGAGCCCTTTCGAGATACTATGGACCTCCGTCGTGAAGATTCCGGATCTTACCGCCACCGGCACTGGTGACAAAGAGACCACGCAATCCCCTGTCCATCAGGGAATCTTATCGCCGCTAGAACTGAGTTTGCTTGCTCTCATCACTGGCCTAGCTGCCGTTGTTCGATTCCATTCCCTCGCGGCGAAGTCCTTCTGGTTTGACGAGGGAGTCAGCGTCGCGATTGCGCGCCTTGATTGGTACAACTTCGCCCGCATTCTATGGCGGCGCGAAGCCAACATGTCTTTGTATTATCTTCTTCTTCGATATTGGTTGCACTTTGGAGGCAGCGAGTTTTTCATCCGGTCGCTCTCCGTTCTTTTTGCCATCGTTTCTGTCCCAGTCATATACCTGTTGGGCCGCAGTCTCTTCGACTCGCGAGTTGGTTTGATTGCAGCTTCATTGCTTGCAGTCAATGCTTATCACGTGCAGTACTCGCAAGACGCGCGCAGCTATTCGCTGATGGTGCTTCTTTGCTTGCTTTCGAGTTTTTATTTTCTGAAGTGCTTGCATCTGCCGACGCGCCTAAACGGCGCCGCCTATGTCGTCACCAGCGTGTTAGCAGTCTATGCTCAATTCTTTTCCGGACTGCTGGTGATCGCGCACTGGATCTCTCTCAGATTTTTAGATGAACGGCCCCCATTACAGACGCGGGACGCAACTAGAAAAGAGTGGCGCTGGATCGCGCTCCTGTTGTCGCCAGTCGTAGTTTTCGTTGCCACCACAGGGACAGGTCCGTTGCGCTGGGTACAACGCCCCCGTTTGAACGATGTTTGGATATTTGCGCTGCAGTTCACTGGAAATGGCGGACTGTTGTTGCTGCTCGCGTACGTGGCCGGGTGCCTGGCGGCGCTGCTTCCTGTTTGGCGCACGGGTAGAATCCGACGCGTACGGTGGGAATTTTGGCGTTACCGCTTTCTGCTGTGCTGGCTGCTTTTCCCGATCCTACTTATTTTGGGGTTGTCATCGGTCAAGCCGCTTTTTGTTCCGCGGTATTTCATTTTCTGCTTGCCCGCGCTCTTGTTGCTGGCGGCTTGCGGAATTGCGCGTCTTCGGCCTACCTTGCTAATGGTTGCTTTTTCTCTGGTGTTCAGTCTTTCTGTCTGGGGAACTTTCGCCTATTACAAGCAGGATCTGGACATCCATCGTGACGATTGGCGCTCCGCGACACACTATCTGCTGGAACACGCCCAGCCCGGCGATGCCTTGCTGTTTCATGTTCCCATGGGCCGCATGCCGTACGAGTTTTATAAGTCGCTTCCGGAATCTGGGTTGGCTGCTCCGGTTGTACTCTATCCGCAGCACGGCGACCGCATTACATTCCTCGATTTCGTGGAAAAGCCAAATGACGCGGAACTGGAGCGCTCCCTTCCCAAGTATCCACGAGCATGGCTCGTCCTCACTTACGCCGAGACTCGGTCGGGTTCGGCTGATTCGAGGACGATTGAACTTTCGAAACTGCTTGAAAATGCCTACGGCACGGGAGAGCGGCACGATTTCCCCGGGATCGAGGTTCTGCTTTACCGCAAAAAGTGATTGCGTCCCGCCGCAGTCGCGAGAGGGCCACGACGTATTAGGATATCTACATGACCGTTGCCGCCGCGACCGTGTCTAAGCGCGAGGCGCTCGAAGCCAAGATTCGTACCTCGGGTCGAACATTGGTCGCCTATTCCGGCGGAGTGGATTCGGCATTCCTGGCCTGGACCGCCTACCGGGCAGTAGGATCTGACATGCTCGCCGTAATTGCTGATTCGCCGAGCCTGGCTCGTACCCATCTCACCGAGGCCATCGACTTCGCTCGCGAGCAAGGTATTCCGCTTGAAATCATCAACACCAGCGAGCTTGATCGGGCCGAATACGTACGCAACGACGGCGCTCGCTGCTTTCACTGCAAGGATGAGCTTTTCACCGTAATGGAAGATTTTCGCGCGGCGCACGGATTCGACTCCATCGCTTACGGGGTCAATGTGGATGATCAGGGTGACTTTCGTCCCGGGCAAATAGCCGCGAGCCAGCACCATGTTTCAGCTCCGCTACTCGAATCCGGATTAACCAAGCAAGAAATTAGAGAACTGGCGCACGACGCCAATTTGCGTGTCTGGGACAAACCGGCTTCGGCTTGCCTGTCCTCGCGAATCGAGTACGGACGCCCGGTCACGCGCGAAGCGCTCAGTAAGGTCGAGCAGGGCGAGGACGCGCTACGCTCCCTGGGCTTCCGCCAGTTCCGCGTGCGTCACCATGGCGAGATTGTCCGCATCGAAATTGCCAGCGACGAAATGCCTCGTGCCCTCAGTTCCTCGATGGCCGCTGACTTCACCCGCATCTTCAAAGCTCTCGGCTTCAAGTTTGTGACTTTGGACCTGGAAGGTTTCCGCTCCGGTTCGATGAACTCTCTGCTGCCAGTCGAACAACTCTCTCGTAAGGCTTGATTTTGCGTCGCCCTCCTCGATCAGATCCCACAAAGGCCGCATGGCTAGCCTCCCCGGTCTGTTCTGTATGAGATAATCGTAGATTAATTCCCAATGTACAGGCGGTTCTTAGTGACGCTATTGCGACGTTCGATCCTTGTTCTCATTCTAGTTTGCCTTGGCTGTTCTGCTCAGTTAGCGCCGGCGCCTTCCGATCTCATTCAGAAAATCGAGCGTCAAGTGCGCGCCACCTACAGCATTCCCGCGAGCGTGAAGATTAGCGTTGGCCCGCTCCGGCCCAGTGATTTTGCGAACTATGATGCGGTCACCATCACCATGGAAGGCGGCGAAAAGAAACAGACTTATGAGTTTCTGCTCTCCAAGGACGGCAAGACTCTGGCTAGGATGACCAAACTCGACCTGACTAAGGATCCCTACGTCGAGGCCATGAAGAAGATCGACCTCAGCGGGCGTCCCATCCGCGGCAACAAGGATGCTAAGGTGGTCGTGGTCAACTTCGATGACTTCGAGTGTCCTTTCTGCTCGCGCATGCATCAGACGCTCTTCCCGGAACTGTTGAAGGAGTACGGCGACCGCGTGGAATTTGTTTACAAAGACTATCCGTTGACTGAGATTCATCCCTGGGCCACGCACGCCGCCGTGGACGCGAACTGCCTGGCGGCGCAAAACAATGACGCTTACTGGGAGTTCGCTGACCATATTCATGCCAGCCAGCGAGAAGTTAATTCGGAAAAGGGACGCGATGCTCAGTTCGCCACCTTGGACCGTTTGACCCTTGAGCAAGGTCAGAAACATAATCTTGACCAGAGCAAACTTCAAGCGTGCGTGAAGGCGCAGAATGAGGACGCGATCAAGGCTTCGATGCGCGATGCAGAAGGCGTGGGCGTGACCGCGACACCAACTCTTTTTGTCAACGGGCAGGAAATGGACGGAGCGCTTCCCATCAGTGAAATGCGGGCGGCTCTCGACCGCGCGTTGGAGCAGGCTGGGGTGCCCACGCCATCGCACTCAACAGCCACGACTACAAGCGAGTCGAAATCGCCAACCAAGTAAGTGCCAAGAGGATCTATTGAAAACTAATTCGCGACTTAGTCTCTTCCTGACAGTGCCCCTCTCTGTTTCACTTCTTGCATTGTGTATAGGCTGCGGGAGCAAACTGGCCGGTGACGACGTTGCGGCCACGGTCGACGGTCGTAAGATTTACCGCGCCGATGTCGAAAAGTATTACCAGAACCAGACGGCCGGTTCCCAGCAGCAGCCTGTCGGAGAACAAGCCACGAGCTTGCGCCTCAGCATCCTGCGCGAATTGGTCGATAACGAAATCCTGATGCGGCGGGCCGAAAAGCTCGGCCTTCTTGCCACCGACGACGAAGTTGAACGCAAGCTGAACGAGATCAAGTCGCCTTACACAAAAGAGGAATTCGACGCTCGCTTGAAGGAAAAGAAACTCACGCTCGACGACTTCAAGCGGGACTTGCGCCGCTCGCTCACGGTCGAAAAGGTTCTGAACAAAGAGGTGACGTCGAAGATCAACGTCTCCGACCAGGACATTTCGAATTACTATAATGCGCACAAGTCGGAGTTCAACCTGGTCGAGCCCCAGTATCATCTGGCGCAGATTTTCGTCACCACGGCGCCAAATCCTCAGGTGCGCAATCTGAAGAACGACAAGGCGCAAAACGAAGCGGATGCGCGCAAGAAAATCCAGATGCTGGTGAATCGCCTGGATAGTGGGGATGACTTCGGCACGCTCGCGATGAACTACTCCGAAGACACGGAGACTTCTGGGAATGGCGGCGACCTAGGCTTTACACCGGAATCATCGTTGAAAAACACCGACCCGGTGACTCGCGATTCCGTCACCAAGTTAAAGCCAGGCCAATACAGCCCGGTCATCGTCGTCATCAATCCGATGACCAAACAGTTAGTCGGCTTCCGCATCGTGAAACTAATTGCGAAAGAAAGCGCAGGCCAGCGGGAATTGTCCGATCCCCGGGTGCAGGAGGCAATCCGGTCCCAGCTCCGCGACCGGAGGGAACAACTCCTTAAGGCAGCGTATTACGAAGTTCTGCGTGATCAAGCCAAAGTGGAAAACTACTACGCACAGAGAGTGCTGGAGGGCAACGGCACGGCGAAGTAAGTCACTCTCACCACTTTATGACTGTCATCCCTCGCTTCCCTACGGGATGACAAGTGTGTATTTAAACGACGTTTATCTGAAAACGGTAGAGCAGAAAAATCTGCCTTACTCCACAATCGCCAACACGTCCCCGGCGTTCACATTTGCACCCTCGGTAGCTACGATTTTTTGCACCGTTCCCTTCTTAGGCGACTTGATTTCGTTCTGCATTTTCATGGCTTCGACGACCAGGATACTTTGCCCAGTCTCCACTGCCTGTTGCTCGCCGATTAACACGCGCACCACTTTGCCGGACATCGGCGCCAATAGTTTCTTCGGACCTTTGTCATCAGCGCCTGCAGTTTTGCGAGCACGAAGAGATCTCGGATCACGCACTTCCGCGAGGTATCGGACACTACCGACCCACAGATGCAGGTCCGTCGCGGTATGCTCCAGCTTAATCTCGTAGGCTTTGCCGCCGATCAAAACCGAAAGCACATCCCGCCGGGTGAGCACCGCATCCATCTCGATATCGCGGCCATCCAACCTGCATCGCCAGGCTGCTTCTGCGCGCTCCACCTCGACCCGGTAATTCTTTCCGTCGATGTTTACGTCGTAGACCATAAGATGTTCGTCAGCAGCGTAATAGTCTCTTTTTAGCGCAGCGCTTCTGTCCTTGCTGCCCTCTTCCAACCCGACGCATCCGCTCTATCACTTCCGTTGCCCGGATTCACGGATGTATTCCGATCAGTGGCAAGAGTTGATACCGAGTCCAACGTTGCGAATATCCCTGCGGCAATGGCTGCGACTTCCGGATGTCCACCGCGCACCTCGGGAGGCTTTGACTTCAGCAAACGATCCAAGTATCCGGTGTCCAGTTTGCCGGCCTGAAAATCTGCATCAGTCAGAATACGGCGGAAAAGGGAGATGTTGGTTTTAATGCCACCCACAAAATACTCGTGGAGGGCGCGCGTCAATCGTGAAATTGCCTGTGTCCGATCAGTTCCGTAACCAATCAACTTGGCCAGTAGCGGATCATAATCGATAGGCACCGTCCACCCTTCGTACATGCCACTATCCTGGCGGATTCCTGGTCCTGAAGGCGACAGCAGTAAAGTGATCTTCCCCGGGCTAGGAAAATAATTGTTATCGGGGTCCTCCGCGTAGATTCGGCACTCAATCGCATGTCCGCGAATGCAAACGTCCTCTTGCCGAAACGGCAACCTGTCGCCAGCCGCGATCTGAATCTGCAGATGTACCAGGTCCAGGCCGGTAATCAGTTCGGTGACGGGATGTTCCACCTGCAGCCGCGTGTTCATTTCAAGAAAATAGAAATTCTTGTCTTGATCGACGAGGAATTCTACCGTCCCAGCGTTGGTGTAGTTTGCCGCCTTGGCCACTCGGACTGCGACCTCGCCCATCCGCCGACGCATATCGGCGTCGACGATCGGAGATGGCGACTCCTCCAGCACCTTTTGATGTCGACGCTGGATGGAACACTCCCGCTCGCCAAGATAAACGGTGTTGCCATGCTCATCCGCCAAAACCTGCATCTCGATGTGACGCGGATTAACAATTGCTTTCTCAATGTAAACTTCACGATCGCCGAATGCCCGCTCTGCTTCGCTCTGGGCCGCGTCCAGCGCGGCCTTCAGCTCTTTCGCCGTGTGCACCAAACGCATCCCCTTGCCGCCGCCGCCGGCCGCCGCCTTCAGCATTACCGGGTATCCAATCTTCGCAGCAACCTGTTGTGTCTGTTCCGCGGACTCTAACCCTTTCGAGGTTCCGGGCACGAACGGAACTCGGGCTTTTTCCATTTCCTGGCGCGCACGGGTCTTCGATCCCATCATTTCCATCGAAGCCGCGGCGGGGCCAATGAACTTCACGCCCGCTTCCGCGCACGCCTGAGCGAATTTTGCGTTCTCGGAGAGGAACCCGTATCCGGGATGGATCGCATCTGCGCCGCTTCGTTTGGCAACATCCAAAATCTTGCCGAAATTCAAATAGGATTCCGTAGCGGCTGGAGGCCCGATGCGATAAGCCTCGTCCGCCTTGCGAACATGCAGCGAAGCGCGATCCGCGTCTGAATAAACCGCAACCGAAGGGATCCCCATTTCGCGGCAAGCGCGAATCACTCGCACCGCGATCTCTCCCCGATTGGCAATTAGAATTTTCTTGAACATGCTGTTTAGCTCTCGAGCTTCTTCGTCAACAGTTCATTGACGATCTGCGGGTTCGCTTGCCCCTTTGAGGCTTTCATTACCTGGCCGACAAAAAAGCCGATCACGGTCTTCTTGCCGGCGCGATACTGTTCCACTTGCTTGGGGTTGGCTGCAATCATTTCATCGATGATCTTTTCGATCGCGGAAGAATCGGTAATCTGCTCTGGCTTCTCTCTCTCGTAAACTTCACCGAAGTCTTCGTTGCGCTCGAAGCTCAGCTCATACAAGTCCTTCAGCATTTTGCCCGAAATCGCGCCACTCTCCACCAAATCCGCCGACAGCGCTATTCCTCGCATCGAGATCGGCGATTGCTCAATTCCCAGGCCCTTGGCTTTTAGGCGTCCCATTAGTTCGCCCTGGACCAAATTCGCCACGCGTTTGGGATTCTTTGCGGCTTTGGCAGCCGCCTCGAATTGATCGGCGAACGACTTCGTAGCCGTCAGCACCTGCGCGTCGTAGTCGGTGATGCCATACTCGGCGACCATCCGCTTGCGCCGGGTTTCAGGCAACTCAGGTAGGTTGCTCCGGATTCCAGCCCGCCACTTTTCATCTACGACGAGCGGCAGGAGGTCTGGCTCGGGGAAATATCTGTAGTCGTGCGCTTGCTCTTTCGAGCGCATGCCATAGGTTTTGCCTTCGCTTGAATTGTAGAGCCGGGTTTCTTGCGTGATCTTACCGCCGGATTCGACGATCCCGATCTGACGGTCAATTTCGTATTCCAGCGCCTCACGAATGAAGCGGAACGAATTTACATTCTTGATCTCAGTCTTCGTGCCGAACTGCCGCTGTCCGCGAGGCCGCACACTGACATTGGCATCGCAGCGCAGCGATCCTTCTTCCATATTGCAATCGCTGACCCCGGTGTAAAGGATGATTTCCCTCAACCGGGTGAGGTATTCATACGCTTCCGCGGGCGAAGTGATGTCAGGTTCGCTGACGATTTCGATCAGCGGCACTCCGCTGCGGTTCAGATCGATGGCCGTAGTCTCCGCGGAATCGGCGAAGCCTTCATGCAGGCTTTTACCCGCGTCTTCTTCGACGTGCAGGCGCGTGATGCCGATCTTTTTTACCCCTGCGGCGCTCGTAATTTCGATTCCGCCGAACTCGGCCAGCGGCTTGTCGTACTGCGAAATCTGATATCCCTTGGGCAAGTCAGGATAAAAGTAATTCTTGCGCGCGAAAATCGAAGTCTCATTGATGCGGCAGCCGAGCGCCATCGCCGCTAGCACTGCGAAGTCTACCGCCTTGCGGTTCAGCACAGGCAGCGCTCCGGGAAGACCCAGACAAACCGGGCAAACGTTAGTATTGGGTGGATCGCCAAAGCGCGTCGAGCACGAGCAGAAAATCTTGCTCACGGTCAAAAGCTGGACGTGCACCTCCAATCCGATGACCGGTTCGTACTTGGCGCGGGCCGCTACGGCAGTATCCGGCGTCGTGGCCATATCAAGCGATTATAAAGGCCTGCCACTAAAGTGGTTAGGCGTGTGCATACGAATATGCGGGAATCAATTCGGCTTAGCTGGCGCGCTTAGGTATTTCTCCAACGGGACTTCGAAATACATCAGTTCATTTCCCTTGGCATCGCGCACTCCGGTCAAATAGAAGTTTGCGCCCGCAAGAGGTGTCGAAATCTCGGAGACATCAAAGAACATGAAACCGGATTGGGTGCTGTGAGGTTCGACCGCCTTAGCGGCAAACTGCGCGTTCTGAATTTCTTCCATCGCGTCCTTGCTCACACTGCCTTTTGCCTTCTTAGGCCAAGGTAGTGGATTCGGAGAGATGTTTCCCGGTGGCTTCGCGATTCGCCGGTAAATGTCGTCCTCTGTAGCGGGCGGAATTTTAGTCCGATTGACGGTGACCAGTTCAGCCTTCATCCCACTTAGCGAGGCCGGTTGATCGCCGTCGTTGGTGATCACCACAAATATTGGCATAAGGCCCATTTCGTTATAGTGGACCGAAAAAATGCTGGCCTTGTCAGCCATATCATATGGATCCAGCCCCACAGTGATATTTTCGCTGGTGTGCTGGTCGTGTGCAGGATAGGTTTTCGCTGGCTGCGGTGCAGGCATGACAAAATGCTTTCCTGCCATGCACAGGGTCGAAAACAGCAGCACACATACCGCGGTTATCGTTCGCCGCGGCGAAGAAGGTGTATCCGTGCAGAACATGATGATCGATTATAGGATGCAAGCTTTCTGAACGGCGGTGCCTTCTGCGGTGCAGGTAGAATGTTTCCTTGTATTTGATCTACAGTACGCTGCTGGCGGCGGGGCTCCTGGTGAGCCTGCCCTATTGGCTGCTCCAAAGGTTGCGCCATGGTAAGTATCGCGCTGGCTTGGGCGAGCGCCTGGGGAAAATTCCTCAGCGACTGCTGGTTCATCCCGGCCGGCCTGTGATTTGGGTTCACGCCGTGTCGGTCGGCGAGGTTCTGGCGATCAGCGGTTTAGTGGGAGAAATCACGAAGCGGTTTGCGCAGCACCGAGTCGTCATTTCGACCACGACAGATACAGGACAAAAGTTAGCTCGCGCTCGGTTCGGCGCCGAGAATGTCTTTTACTTTCCGCTCGACTTTGCCTTCGCCATTCGGCCATATTTGCGCCAGTTCCAGCCAGAATTAATTGTGATCGCGGAAACTGAGTTCTGGCCAAACTTCCTGCGGCTTGCTCACGCCGGTGGCGCTCGGATTGCCGTGGTGAACGCCCGAATCTCCGACCGCTCCTGGTCCGGATACTGGCGCTTCCGGAGCCTGCTGACCGGAGTTTTGCAGCACGTGGATCTTTTTTTGTCCCAGACGGGAGAAGATGCTCATCGACTCGAAAAAATCGGCGCTTCCCCGGACCGGATCCACATAACTGGCAATCTGAAGTTCGATCTACCCGCTGCGCCCGCACCGGCAATCGTCGCCAGTCTACGTACATCGTTCCAACAAGCTAACTCGGGTCCGGTGATTGTTTGTGGAAGCACAGTCGAGGGCGAAGAATCGCTTCTGCTCCAAGCCTTCGTGAACGTTCTGGCCAGCCATCCTCGTGGCGTCTTGATTCTGGCCCCGCGTCATCCGGAGCGTTTCGGCGAGGTGGCTGAATTGCTCAGCCAGCTTGGAATTCACTTCTGGCGACGTTCCTTGTGGAGCGGAGATCCAATTGCCGGTGGTGTCTTCTTGATCGACAGCATCGGCGAACTCGCAGCCCTTTACGCGCTCGCCGATATTGCTTTTGTGGGTGGCAGCCTGGTCCCCCGCGGCGGCCACAATATCATCGAGCCTGCACGGCACGGAGCTCCCATCGTCGTGGGCAATCACACCGAGAATTTTCGCGAGATCGTAGGTTTATTTCAAAGTAGAGATGCCGTCCGTATCGTCGGTCCAGCAGAGCTTCCGCTGGCGTTCATGGAACTCATTTCTAACCCAGCTGAACGGATTACCCTAGGCCGCCGGGGAGCGGAAACGCTGCGAGCGCAAATGGGAGCAACGCAGAGGACGATGCACGCATTGGAAGAGCTGTTGGTGCCTGCTGGCGGTGGAGCGGAGACGGGGCTGAGCTTGTCAAAACCGGATCGCGAGCACGGTGAATGAATTTGTTGTCCTCCATCTTCGGAGCAGGCGTGCGGGCGCGTAATGCGTTCTACGACCACGGCATCGCTCGCGCCCGAAAATTGCAAGGTCCGGTGATCAGCGTCGGCAACTTATCCGTTGGGGGGTCCGGCAAAACACCGTTCGTCTTGCTTTTGGGCGAGTTACTGAAGGCCCGTGAAGTGCCGTTCGACATCCTCTCTCGCGGGTACGGGCGTCAGAAACGTGGTGCAGCGCGAGTGGATTCCGAAGGCTCGTCCCGGGACTTCGGTGACGAACCGTTGCTTCTGGCTCGGCGCCTCGGCGTACCGGTGATCGTGGGTGAGGATCGATACGAAGCCGGACTGTTTGCGGAACGAAGTTCTGGCCCGCAGTTGCATCTGCTGGATGACGGCTTCCAGCATCGCGGTCTGGCGCGCGATTTCGATATCGTATTGGTCATGCCTGAGGATGCGCGCGACCAACTGCTGCCTGCAGGACGGCTGCGCGAGCCCCTGCAATCGTTGTCCCGAGCCGACGCCGTTGTATTGACCAGCGGCGCCTCCCCCGAATCGTTTCCATTGCAAGGCAAACTGGTATGGCGAGTGCGCCGAGGTATAACGCTGACCAATGTTCCGACACGACCAATAGTTTTCTGCGGAATTGCGCGCCCCCAGAATTTCCTGCTGCAACTCCGCACGGCTGGCGTTGAGCCTGTCGCGCAAGCGTTGTACCGTGACCACCACGGCTATACTGAGCGGGACGTCCGAGATCTCTTGAAACTGCAGCAGCAAAGCGAGGCAGGCGGCTTTGTGACCACCGAAAAGGACGCCGTCAATTTGGGGGGATTTCTCGCCGCACTCCAGCCCTTGGCAGTAATCCCCGTCAAAATGGAATTAGTGGATGCGGCTAACGCACTCGATACCGCGATGAGGATGATCGCGGAACGAAGATCGGGCCGTGAGAAAATCGGTGCGGGGCTTAGTGCCACTTAACGGCAAATGACCAAACATCCCAAAGAGACGGAGCGGCTGAAGAAAATCGTTGAGTCATTTCCCAAGGTCACCATCACTGTAGTGGGCGACTTGGTGGCCGACGAATTCGTGTTTGGCGAAATCTCACGCGTATCTCGAGAAGCACCGGTCCTGATTCTGAAGCATCGCGAGCGAACTATTATGCCGGGAGGGGGCGCCAATGCGATCAACAATCTGGCTGACTTGGGCGTCAACGTCTTGCCCGTCGGGTTGGTGGGCGACGATGAAGCGGGGCGCTTGCTGCTAAAGGCTTTTCGCCACAAACATATTCCGATGAGCGGTGTTTTAAAAGACAAGACCTATACAACCGTGACCAAGACCCGCATCCTGGCCGGGATGACGCACACTGCGCGGCAGCAGGTGGTGCGCGTCGATCGCGAACCGGAAGCGGAGCCCAACCGTCATTTGAAACGCGAACTCGTGCTGGCGGCGCGAGAATATGCGCGCGCCTCAGATGCTCTCCTTATCTCTGATTACGGTTATGGAGCGGCGAGTCCTGCGATCCTCAATGCCATCCGCGAGCGAGGACGTCTTGATGAAGTGCCAGTTGTTCTCGATTCACGCTACCGCATGTTGCAATACTCCGGCATCGTCGCTGCTACCCCGAATGAACCGGAAGTAGAAGCAGCTCTGGCAATGCGGATCGGCAACGATTGGACGCGCTTGTGCGCCGCGGGCGAGCAAGTGATGACGCGCATGAAGCTGCAATCCCTCGTGATTACGCGCGGGCGCGATGGCATGGCAGCTTTCACAGAAAAGCACAAACCCGTGGACATCCCAATTTTTGGTTCTGACCAGGTCGCGGACGTCACCGGCGCGGGGGATACGGTGATCGCTACTTTCGCTGCCGCTTTTGCAGCGGGGGCAAGCACAGAAGAGGCCGCCCAGCTCGCGAACTATGCGGGCGGAATCGTGGTGATGAAGCGGGGAACCGCGACCGTCTCCCGGCAGGAACTTCTCGCGGCGCTAGAACAATCACCACCGGCGACAAGAGCCCACTGAATGTCCGCACAGAAAATTCTGAGTCGTGACGAATTGAAGCAGCGCGTTGCCAGATGGCGCAAGGCGGGCGAGTCAATTACGCTGGCCAATGGCTGCTTCGATCTGCTACATGTGGGCCACGTGCGCTATCTCCATGCGGCCAAGCAACTAGGAGGGCGCTTGATTGTGGCCATCAACTCCGACGATTCCGTGCGTGCACTGAAAGGAGAGGGGCGTCCACTTATGCCCGCCGACGAGCGCGCGGAAATTCTGTCGGCCTTGGCTGACGTCGATGCTGTCGTCATTTTCCCTGAGCAGGATGTGCGAGCATTGATCCGCGAGCTTCGCCCCAATGTTCACGCTAAAGGCACTGACTACACCGCCGGCACCGTGCCCGAGCGGGAAGTGGTCGCGGAGTGTGGTGGCCGGGTAGAAATCGTAGGCGATCCTAAGGATCACTCAGCCACCGAGATCATTCGTTCGCGGATCGGGCGGCATTCCTGAGCATGCAATCGCTGGTTACACCTCTTCCGGAAAAAGCTGTTCTATTCGCTCCACGGAGATTGCTGATCGTGCGGCTGGGCTCGATGGGCGACATCATCCACACGCTCCCCGCCGCCACTGCCTTACGACAAGCCTTTCCTGAAACCACCCTCGGTTGGATAGTGGAAGAGCGCTGGGCGGAGTTGCTATGCACTTTGCCGGAGCCCCGCTCCGGACCGCGTTCCCCGCAGAGGCCCCTGGTTGACCGAGTTCACATCGTGAATACAAAAACGTGGCGGACATCCCCGTTTTCGACTCAGACTTGGGAACAGATTGCGGCGGGGCTCAGCGAACTGCGTGCCCAGCATTATGACGTGGCGGTTGACTTCCAGGGAGCGGTCCGATCGGCGGTGGTGGCGCGTTGTTCCGGAGCGCCCGTCGTATACGGAAGTACGCAACCTCGCGAAAATGTGTCCAGCATGTTCTACACACGTCAGGTAATGGCTCGCGGGAAACACGTTGTCGAGCAGAATCTCTCGTTGGCGGAATCGGTTGCGCGCCGCCCGCTGGAGATGCCGACGATAGATTTTCCGCGCGACCCAGCCGTTGAAACAAAATGCGAAGATCGGGGCAAACAGAATTTCGCTTTGGTCAATCCAGGCGCAGGGTGGGGGGCCAAGCAGTGGCCCGCGGAGCGCTACGGACATGTGGCCCGGCGATTAGCCGAGGACGGTGTTAAATGCTTCATCAATTTCGGCCCGGGCGAAGAACCCTTGATGCGAGAAGTCGAATCAGCCAGTGCGGGAACTGCCCAGGGCGTTGTATGTTCCCTGACAGAATTGATTGCGCTCACGCGCCGCGCGCGCCTCTTCATCGGAGGCGACACTGGCCCTATGCACTTGGCTGCGGCGCTCGGGATTCCAGTGCTTGCACTCTTCGGCCCTACCAATCCGGCGCGCAACGGTCCGTTCGGGACTCGAAGTATAGTGTTGCGCAGCTCTTTGAGCCCGACCACGCACTCCCGCCGCGCGCAACCCGATCCCGGTCTGCTTGAAATCAACTCTGATGAAGTTGTTGCAGCCGCCCGGAAGCTTCTGGGGACCAACCGTGGCTGACGTTAGCTGGAGAAAAATCGCGCGTCGCATCCGCGTACCTCTAGGTTTCGCCTTCGCCGTGCTTTATTTGTGGCTAGCGAGACCAACCGTAATGTCGATAACTATCGGCACCGGGCTCATCATTTCAGGACTCGTGATTCGTGCGCTGGCATCCGGGCATGTACAGAAAAATGAGCAGCTCACGATGTCGGGGCCTTATGCCTATACGCGCAACCCGCTTTATCTTGGTTCCCTCATTCTGGCCGTGGGCTTCGCTATTAGCGGTCGGAACTGGTGGATCGGGGCAGGATTAATTTTGATGTTTCTGGCGATCTACTTACCGGTAATTCGTGGGGAGGAAGAATTTCTGCGTGAACATTTTCCTGAATTTGCGGAATACGCTCGTCAAGTCCCTCGCCTGCTGCCTCGGCTCAGATCCTTCAGCGGCAGGAGCGGAGCATTTTCCTGGGATTTGTACTGGAAGCACCGAGAATACAATGCGATTCTAGGTGCGATAGCGATGATGGCGGCCTTGGTGGGCAAGCTGCTCTGGAGGCGATAGCGGAACTCGAGCATCTAACCAACATGCGTATTTTCCTGAGGTCGAATCCGGCGTGGTGTTTGTTCGCAATACTCTCTGTATCCTTGTCGCAAGGCCAAGCTACTGCGCCATCGAATCCGCCTGCGCTGTCCACCATTAGCGCCACCCCCTCGGCCCGGATCGTTCCTCCGCCACCGAATTATGCCTTCCCGGATGGGCAGACCTATGCGTATGTGATCGAATGGCATCTCTTCAATGCCGGAACCGCCAGAGTCACGCTGGGGCTCGACGGCGGCCAGCAGCACGTGACCGCGATTGCTGAATCCGCAGGCGTGGTCAATGCGCTGTACAAAGTGCATGATCGCTTCGAAGCATTCTTCGATCCGCGAACCTTTTGCGCGCTGCGCGTCTCCAAGCATTCGGAAGAGAGTTCTCGCTCGCGCCAGACCGAACTACGTTTCGATTACTCTCGACACAAGAGTGTGCTCGATGAAAAGAATTTGAAAACCGGCGAACAGAAGCACCTGGAAAACGACCTTCCCTCGTGCGTTACGGATGTGGTGAGTGGTTTCTATTACGTGGCGTCGTTGCCTCTGCAGCCGGGCAACATCTACACCTTCCCAATTAACGACGGGAATAAAACCACCGAAGTCAGGGTACGCGTAGAAGCTCGGGATCAGGTCAAAGTACCCGCCGGTACATTTCAGACGGTACGGGTTAAAGCGGAAGCAATTTCCGGAGCCTTGCAGGGAAAAGGCACGCTGTGGGCGTGGTTCACCGACGATTCCAATCATACTCCGGTTCAAATACGGTCGAAATTAGGGTGGGGCACTCTTCTATTTCGATTACAACGGATAGAGAAACAATGACACGTAGGGTGCGAGTTTTTTGTTATTGCAACCGGAAGCGCTCGTTCATCAATCGCTGGAGGCGAGGCTTGTAGAGAATGTCGTAAGCGAATTCCTTGTCCGGAAACATTGCCAACGCCGCACGCTTGGCGCCAGCGACAAGCTCCGAGGCTTCCTCGACGGTGAGGCTAGGATCCTGGCCAATCACAGACATCACCATGCTGATCATGACTTGCAGCCGCCGGATATTTCGCGATTCCTGCTCTCTTTCGCTGACATTTGACGCCTGTCCATGCCGTTCTACACTGCTCATTGGGCCCCCAACACCACGGTCTTTAAGATTAGATGTTCCCCGTCGCAGGCGCGTTGCGCCCGCTTTGTGCTCATTGTCGCGGTAAGGCGAGCGCAGTGCAATGGCCTTATGGTGTACGCCTTCGGTTACCGGAATCACGTAGCCCCAGAGGCTTCGCAGTCCGCCGATTTGTGAAATCATGCCCGAATCTGTCCCTAAGTCCACTTCGATAGAGTTAGAATCAGACGAACGCGCTCGAAGCATACGCGCGTCGGCCTATCATACTGACCGGAGGCAATAATGGCAGACTTGAAGTCCACGTCTGGTGCAGAACGTCCGAATCCGAACGAGAAACTGGTGCGTGTGTTTGATACCGAACAGGAGTCGGAAGCCATGGTGGTGCGGGGCTTACTCGAATCGGCGGGGATTGACTCTGACCTGACTTCGCTCGACGCGCAACAGGACATTCTGCCCGGCGTTGGTGGGACGGTGATTCTGGTGCGCGAGGAAGATGCGGCCAAGGCACGCCGATTAATTGAAGAATACCGGCAGACGCCCGACGAACTTGAAACAGCGGAATACGCTCTCAATGAGGAGCCCCCAACTGAGAGCTGACGGTTTTTCCGTCAAGATAAAACGTGACTGCTCCGCTCATGTCTGTACGGTAAGTATGAACATGAGCTTCCGCCAGCCGATCCAACACTTCCTGCCTCGGATGGCCATAAACGTTGCGTGCACCCACTGATATCACCGCAAACTTGGGATGAACGGCGGCCAGCAGCTCTGGAATCGTTGAGGTCGAGCTTCCATGATGAGCCACCTTCAGGAGGTCGGCTTGGGGACTCTCCTGGGCAACTTGCTTTTCCGTTTTCCTCTCCGCGTCTCCCTCCAGTAAAGCGGACGTTGCCCCATAGCTGATTTTTATCACTAGCGATTCGTCATTCGGCCGGGAGGCATGCGCCTCGGCATCGCGCGGCGGAGCCAGCACCGCGACCTTGGCCCCACCCATTTCGAGGGTATCTCCTGCCTTGTGCAGAATAATGGGAATCTTCAGCGCTCTCGCTTCACGCAGTAAAGTTTGCAATTCCAAACTGGGCGAATTCACTCCCAGCCAAAGTTCCCGGGGATGAAAGTTTGCCAACACCGCCGCCATACCTCCCATGTGGTCGGCGTGCGCGTGGGTTAGCGCCACTATGTCGAGCTGATGAAACTGCCGCGACCACAGGTAGGGCGATACCACATCTTCCCCGATATCCAGTTCCGAGTGCATCCAGAATGGTACTCCGCCGGCGTCGATCAGGAGCGTGCGGCCCTCCGGCGATACCAGAAGAATCGAATCGCCCTGCCCAACGTCGATGGCGGTGAGTTCGAGTACTCCAGCCCTGAACTGCGGATGCGGCGGTACGGCGCTGATCCAGAATGCACTGGCGGCCAGCGCCGCCCATCCGGTTAGAACTAGCCAGGGGCGGCGGCGGCTGAGAACCATTGCCAGCACAATCGCTCCAGCCCCCAGCAGTATGACGATGAATTGCGGAGTGGGTATGCGAGTATCGGCAATTCGTAAAGCGCCCAACCATCGCACGGTGCCATTCATCGCGTGAAGCGCGGCTCCAGCAATCAGTGCCGGAATGTTCGCCAGGGCCAACGAGATGTAACTTGCGCTTATCGCTAAAATGGCCGCGACCATAATGATTTCGGTAAGCGGCACGGCCAACATATTCGCCGGCAGTGAGACTAGAGTCGCCCGATGGAAGTAGTACGCCATGGGTACTGCGAATCCGGCCTGCAGCACCGCGGAAATTACGAGGAATTCGCAGCTCACCAGCAGCAGCCGTGCGCTACCGGAGAGCACGATCAACGGAATGCGCTTTCCGAAGAAGCGTTGCAGCCTGCCGGCAACCATCCGTAGGTCGAGCCGGAACTGCGCCAGCGGTGGAGACAATGCGGCGTCGTAGCCAGTCGCATCCAAACTTTTCAGAGCACGACGCAGAGGTTGCGTCGTCCGCTCCAAAAGCGGGGTTCCGATTCCGGCAATGACGAGCACGCAGAGGAAGCTGAGCTGAAAGCTGGCTCCGAGCAGCGCCGCGGGATCGACAATCAGCAGAGCCAAGGCTGCGGCGCCGATAGTGTTAAGAATAGATTTTCGCCGGTAAAGCAACCTTGCGCCCAGGTAGAGCGCGAGCATCAACGTGGCCCGCCATACGGGAGCGCCAACGTCGGTCAGAACGGCATATGCTACGGTGAAGAAAATTGTGATGGCGCTGGCGACAAGATCACCTACTCGCATCCGGCGCAACAACCAAAACAGTACCAGTGCAAGCACGGCGACTTTCAGCCCGGAGATCACCAGCACATGATAGGTGCCGGTGCGCTGGAAGTCGGTGAGGGTTTCGCGTCCGAGGAACGAATTCTCGCCGATAAGCATGGCGTCGAGCAGCGGAGCTTCGTCCGGCTTCCATAAAACATGGATTCTTTCAATCAGACTTCTACGGATGCCCGTCCGCCGGAGCTCGAATCGGTTAGCGGCAAATCCCGGCAATAATTCGACTGTCTCCGCCTTGGTTGATCCCAATGCGACGATTCCGTCTTCCGCCAGATATCCCGTGTAATCGAATGCACCCGGATTGCGAAAATTGTGCGGAGGATAAAGTTTGGCGTGAAATCGCAAGCGATCGCCGTAGCGGAACAGGTGCGTAGGCGTGGTCGCGGGCTCGTTCTTTTCGTTCTCATCTTTCGTTTCGCGGCTATAGAAACTGACGCGAATGCCAGAGTGGATAACAAAAGTCCCAGTTCCCGTTTCTATCTGCTCGGCCTCAAGGTCCAGCCTCTGTTGAGCGTCGCCAGGAGTCTTCTCCCGCAGGTTCCCTTCCTTGGTAACGTGTGCGGTGACGGTCAGGACACGACCGTCGGCAAACGCGAGGACATCCGCACTGCCGTGACTTTCGGGAACGCGCACTTGGATCATCAGTGCTCCCGTAACCAATAGGGTCGTTAGGCCGAGGGCAAAAGCGCCAATGGATCGGCGTCGTAGGAAATAAGCGCCTGATGTTGAGAAGACAATCGCCGCCACCAACCACCACAGTGGTGGCCGCCAGACGTAGAAGCCGGTAACAATTCCGGTGGCGTACGCCAAAGCACCCCAGAGCATGGGCTGTCGTGAGAGCGGCTTGCCAGGGATTTTAGTGGAGCTAGGTGCTGGGGGATTCACAGGCTCGCCTGAAGGAAGGACTCAAGTGTGTGCGTGAGAGCCAGAACTGTTGACGACGCGACGGGACAAAACTCTGAACTGCCAGCCGCGAAGCGCTGTAAGAATGCAGCCCATGGCGTAGGCCATGGGTAAAAGTGGGAAGAAGACAAGCCCCAGCGGGGCGAAAGATTAGTTCTCACGCACACGCTCAATAGCTGGAAGAAGTGCTCGGATGTTGGACCTCGGTCACTTTCAGAAGGGCAGACTATTTCTTTCTCGTAACGGCGACCGAGCAAGATGGAACACACTTTCCAAATGATAGGTCTGGGGGAACAGATCCACCAGGTGCGCCTGCTCGATGCGATAGCCAGCGCTGAGCAGACCAGCCAGGTCACGCGAGGCAGTCGCCGGATCGCAAGAGATGTAGGTCATCCGGTGCGCTCCCAATCCGACGAGCCTTTGGACCACAGTTTCCCCCAGACCGCTCCGTGGCGGGTCCACCACCACGAGGTCAGGCCGCAGCTTTCCGGGTGCGCTCCGCAAGAAGTCAGCGGTAGTCGCCCGGACGGCCTTCACGTTTGCTGGGGAATTGTGGACCAGATCGACATAAGAAGTCTGTGACGATTCAACCGCGATCACCTGTGTAAATCTCCGGGATAGAACTGTCGAAAAGAGTCCGACGCCGGCATAAAGATCGATCGCCCTTTCGCCCGAATATTTATCGCGGACGACCTCTACTAACTCATTGATTAGAAAACGATTGACTTGAAAGAACGCTCCAGCGCTGACCCGGAAGGAGGCGTCGTCCGTCCGGTAGGCAAGCTCTTTAGCGCCCGACACCACGACTCGCTTCGGCTCTGCGATTCCGCTGTACGACTTTGCCTCGAACACCACAATGCCCAGGATTTCTGCCAGAGTGCTCTGCGTGCCAGTTGTCCATTCTCTAAGCGCACTACCCGGAATCCCTGGTTCGCAGTAGGCCTCGATCAGAAGTTCAGTGTCCTCTGCATTAGCGAAGAACTCAATCTCTTGGATCCCAGCCGGCACCAGGCGTGCGCGCCCCATTTCCCATAAGGCCGAGATGGCGCGATTAATCAGCGCTGAACTTATCGGACACTGCTCAACCGGAAGCAGTTCGTGGGAGTTGAATTTGTAGTAGCCGAGCGCGAACTCCGGCACAGTTCGGATTTTGAGCCGGGTGCGATTGCGGTAATTCCAAGGTGGCGAAGGATGAATCGTGATTTCGGTATCCAGCTCCAGCTTGGCCACGCGGCGAAGAGTTTCTTTCAGGATCGTAATCTTGATCTCCAGTTGATGCTCGTAGCGAGCGTGCTGGTAGTGACAGCCGCCACAGCTACGGAAGTAAGGGCAGCGCGGCTCTACTCGGTGAGGGGAAGCTTGCAGAACCGTCTCGACGCGGCCTCGGGCGAAGCCACGCTTCTGCTCGATCAGCGAAGCTTCGATTCTCTCGCCTTCCAGCAGAAAGGGCAGGAACACGGCTTTGCCGGGACCGTGTTCATCGGCAGGCAAGCGGGCAAGGCCGTCGCCTCCGTAAACGAGTTTTTCAATGGTGAGTTGCAAGCAAGAATTCTATGCTGAAAACGAAAGAATTTCCGATTGTCGAATTCCAATTGGCAATTGAAAATCGGAGATTGCTCGTTTAGCACTTCACATGTAGAACAGGCTCAGCCGCGGCAGTCCATATTTTTCCAGCAGACGTTTGTGCAGGTACTGTTTCTGCAATTGCTCGATTTGTGCTGACGGCATTTTGCGCCGGTATGGAGCCAGTTCCCGATCGGCTTCGGCCCGCACCGAGACGATCTGCTCATCAGGTGTCGCCGCTAGCAGAACAGCCAGCAGTTTCTCTTCAGCCACGGTGAGCCGGCGTTCAACATCTTCCAATCGAGGCGGAGCTTTCGCAGACTCCAGATCGGTGGCAATTCCGCGCAGTGTGTTTGCAGTCTCTCTAGCCAACGGCGTCGCAGAAATACCTTTTCCTTCGGGAAGCTCAGCGGCATCGAGTTGCTCAGCGTTGAGTCTAAGAAAAGCGGTGATTTCCGAAGTTTGAAACCCACTCGCGCGCCCGGCGTCCAGTTCAGGTTGTGCCGCCCCCACAGCGGCCTCTTTCATCTCCTCTGCCGCTACCAGCACCGCTTGCGCACAGTAAGCTAGGCTGTTCACCTTTTGTGACTTCGATGGCCGTTGCTCATATTTATCAAAGGCTGCATCGATGCCGCGCAGGACAGCCTCCAGCGGGATGCTTGCATCTTTCCACGTTTCAATGAGCGCCCAATCCAGCGGAGAAAGATAAATCCGTCCACGGCGACGCTGAAAGTGTTCTTCGATTTCGGTGAAGTAATTGAAGTAATTTTCCACGACGGCTTAACGGGGACGGGGCTTGCTTGCGGAAGAAACTTTGGACCCAGTTGCAACAGCTTGGTGTGCGGGTTTCGCGCTCAGGTTGCGTTCCCAGATGATGCGCAGGCCTTCCAGGGTCAAGAATTCGTCCACCTGCTTTATGTGTTTCGATCCCGTGCCGATCAGCGAAGCCAGGCCGCCGGTCGCAATCACCCGGGTTTCGCGACCCAGTTCGTTCACCAGTAATTCGAGAATTCCATCGACCAGTCCCAGATAGCCATAGTAAAGGCCCGACTGCAGGCTGCCCACGGTGTTGCTGCCAATAATGTGAGCAGGCTTTCGAATATCCACTCGCGGCAGCCGCGCCGTGCGCTCGAACAACGCATCAGCAGAAATGCCAAGCCCAGGACTGATCACGCCGCCCAAGTATTCTCCTTTTGCCGATACGCAATCGAATGTGGTCGCAGTTCCGAAATCCACGATGATGCAGGGGCCCCCATATTTTCCGAATGCAGCCACGGAGTTCACGATACGGTCGGCCCCTACTTCCGCGGGATTGTCGTAGTGGATCGGCATGCCTGTTCTTACTCCGGGCTCGATGAATAGTGGCTTCGTGCCGAAATACCGCTGACACACTTGGCCCAGGGTAGAGTCGAGAGGCGGCACGACCGAAGAGATCACGATGCCGTGAATCCCTTTGGGCTCGAGATTGTCCATAGCGAACAGGTTGCGGAAAAGCACGCCATATTCGTCCACCGTTTGAGTAGCAATAGTCGCAACTCGCCAATTTGCGACCAGTTGTTCGTATCGCGGCGATTCCCCTTCAGCACCGCTGTTACCGGAGGAAGTGGCTTTCGTCCCGGGAGCGAAGACTCCGAGCACCGTATTCGTGTTGCCGACATCGAGAACTAGGAGCATAGAGATCGCCTGTGTGGTGATGGCCACTTTGACCCGCCCCGGCCCGCCGCGGTTTATCAGGCGGCAGTTTGTCGGTTGCGCCGGCAGGCGGGGTCAAAGACCCGCCTCCACACACTTCCTATTTTCAGCGAAGTTTCACCGTCCCGCTTAGCACGGTACGCAAACCCTGCGCCGTTCGAACCTGCAAGAACCCTCGAGAATCAAGGCCTTCTGTCATGCCCTCGAGGCCGACGTTGTCTTCGATCTCCACTTGCCGTCCCCGCACCGAAGACGATCGCTCCTGAAAGCGTTGGAGAATCGAAGCGGTCGCAACTTCCGGATTCTCCAGCAAATCTCGGTATTCCCGGTCCAGCGATTTTAGCAAAGCCGTGCACAGTTCCACTCGAGACCACTCAGTACCGGAAACTAATCGTAGAGAAGTAGCGATGGTCTGCAGATCCGTAGGAAAGCTGGATTGATTTACATTGAGGCCGATCCCCACCACGACATGCCGCACGCGAGTGACCTCAGCGTTCATCTCGGTTAGGATGCCACAAAATTTCTTCCCATCGATCAGCACATCATTCGGCCATTTCAGGTCCGGGATTAGTCGCGAGTCAATCTCTTGAACCGCGGAATGCACAGCCAACCCGGCAGCCAGCGAAAGCAGGAGCGCATCTGATGGCGGCAGCGCAGGGCGCAAAAGAACAGAGCAATAAATTCCCGACGAGCGCGCAGAGTGCCATTGGTTGGCTCCGCGGCCACGTCCAGCCGTCTGTTGCTCAGCCAGAAAAACACTACCCTCGGGAGCGCCAGCGCTCGCCGCTTCCATGGCAACTGTATTGGTTGATCCAATCTTGTAATAGTGATGAATGTGCTTGCCGAAAATTGTGCCGTGTAACTGCGGCGCGAGCATATCGGGCAATAGCAGATCTGGCACTGACTTCAGACTATATCCAGTGGATGGATGTCCGGCAATATCAACTCCAAGCTCTCGTAACTGCTGAACCAGACGCCAAACTTCCGAACGGCTGGTACCGATCTCGGCTGCGATTTTCGTTCCACTCACGACGACAGTGGCGTGAGCGATGAGAAGACGCACAATCTTGCCCAACCGGCCGTCAGTTTGTGGCGAGGGCATATGGGAGGCGCGAACTGTAGCCCCCGAATTCCGCTTTGTCACCGATTCTTTGATGCGGGAATTATGAGGGATAGGCCGCGAAACAGCAATCCAGGACCGGTGACACGAAGACAAGAGCCTAGATGACAGGAACAAAAACCGGACCTAGGCCGGGGCTAAGCGCATTGTGATATCCATTGCAATCGCTGAGTGGGTCAGTGCCCCGACAGAAATGAAATTTACTCCAGTCTCGGCGTAAGCACGAACGTTTCCCAGCGTGATTCCGCCCGAAACCTCTAATGGAATTGAGCGCTGCACACGCGAACAACGCTCGACCGCACGTTTCACATCCTCCACCGGCATGTTGTCCAACAAAATGGCTTCGCCGCCGTGTTCGAGCGCCTGCTCCAGTTCTTCCAGGGAACGCACCTCGATCTCGATAATTTGCGCGCCGCGACGGTTCTTGTGAGCGCGTTCCAGTGCCGGCACGATGCCCCCCGCCAAAGCAATGTGATTGTTCTTGATCAGCACTCCGTCCGACAGATCAAGGCGATGGTTTTGCGCGCCGCCGCAGCGCACAGCGTACTTGTCGAGCGCCCGGAGCCCAGGTGCGGTCTTGCGCGTGTCCAGGATGCGCGCCTTGGTGCCGGAAACGGCATCCACGAACTGGCGCGTCAGCGTAGCAATTCCACTCAACCGTTGCATGAAATTCAGGATCACGCGCTCGCAGGATAGAATCACGCGGGCGTTGTGACGGATGACCGCAATCGATTGCCCCTTATGCAGGCGAATACCATCAAAAATCTCCGGATGCGTCGTGACCTCGTAATGTGAAGTAACCGCGCCGTCCATGACCGCGTAGCAGTCGAGAATGCGGGAAACGCAACCAATGCCAGCGAGGATGCAGTCCTGCTTGGCTAAAATCGTGGCCGAAGCGCGCTGGTTGGGATCGATGCAAGCGTAGCTGGTCGCATCGCGCGTGGCGCGATCCTCCAGCAGTGCATTCTCGATGACCGCGGTAATGCGTCGGCTATTCCAGTCCATAGATCAGTCGTTGGTTAAGCCCGCGTGGGGACAGCCGCCCTCGGCTGTCTGGCCGAGCGAAAGCTCGACTATCCCAGTTCATTCAGCTTACTCGTTGCTTTCTCGCGCAGGATGGCTAACTCCTGCGCCCGTTTTCGAATTCCTTCCACGACCTTCGGAGGTGCTTTGGCCAGGAACTGTTCGTTACCCAACTGGCGTCGGCCATTGCCGATTTCTTTTTCAATCTGCTCTAATTCCTTCTTCAGCCGTTCCCGCTCTGCGGCCACGTCGATCTTCCTCTCGTAAATCACATGCACGTCGAAACGTGCTGTGTGACGCGCTCCTGACAACTTGGCGAGAGACTTCTCGACAAACTCGATCTTCTCGACGTTAGCCAGCCGCTCCACGGATCCCTGATTCCGTTCAATCAGCTTACGGATTTCCGGCTCTTGGACAAAGAGCTGAATCGGCACTCGTTGTTTCTGCTCTACCTTCAACTCTGCCCGCAAATTACGTACGCTGACGATCAGATCCTGCAGGATTGCCATTTCGGTCTCGGCAGACAAATCCAATTGCTGGTCGTCGAGTTGCGGATACGGAGCCAGAGCGATCGATTGCAGCGACGGATTCCCATCGTAAATCGCATGCCAGATTTCTTCCGTGATAAACGGCATCACCGGATGCAACAGCCGCAGCGAAGCTTCGAATATGCCCAGCAAATTGGCGCACGCGATGCGAGCCGATTGCTGGTCGGCGCCGTCCAACAACCGCGGCTTGATCAGTTCGATATACCAATCGCAAAACTCGCCCCAGAAAAAATCGTAAATCTGATTGGCAGCTTCGTGGAAGCGGTAAGTCTCCAGCGCTTCGTTCACGCCTTTGGTAACACGATTAAAGCGCGAGAGAATCCATCGATCTTCGAGCGCAATCGCCTCAACCCCCGCCACACCTATGTGCGACCGGGTCTCAGACCCGGTCGCGGGTCGCAGACCCGGCTCGATACGGTCAATATTCATGAACATGAAACGCGCAGCATTCCAAATCTTATTGGCAAAGTTGCGATAGCCTTCCGTCCGGCTCTCGTTGAACGCAATGTCGGTTCCCGGAGCCGCCATCGCCGCCAGCGTAAAGCGCGTAGCATCGGTCCCAAATCGCTGGATGACATCGAGCGGGTCAACCACATTGCCTTTGGTCTTCGACATCTTCTGCCGCTCGGCGTCGCGCACCAGGGAGTGAATATAAACCTGGCGAAACGGAACGCTGTCGTCTTTCTTGTTGCTCCAGCCACTGGCCTGCTTCACCTTTGGATCCTGCTGATGCCCCTGCATGAAATGGCAGCCGAACATAATCATGCGTGCGACCCAGAAAAACAGAATCTCGTAAGCGGTGATCAGCAGCGTGGTGGGATAAAAAACTTCCTGATCGCGTGTCTTCTCCGGCCAGCCCAGGGTCGTAAACGGCAACAGCCCCGAGGAAAACCAGGTATCGAGCACATCAGTATCTTGTTTAAGTTCTGAGTTGCCGCATTTCGTGCACTTCGCCGGAGTCTCGCGAGCCACGATAATTTCGCCACACGAACAATGCCAGGCCGGAATCCGGTGCCCCCACCACAGTTGCCGCGAGATGCACCAGTCATGGATGTTGAGCATCCAGTTCAGATAAATCTGCTTGTAGTTTTCCGGAACAATCGTGATTTCGCCATTTTCAACGGCTTCCGTCGCCTTCTCTGCCAGTGGTTTGATCTTGATGAACCACTGCGTCGAGAGCCTCGGTTCAACTACAGTGCCGCTGCGATCGCACTTGCCAATCGAAATGGTGTAATCCTTCTCGCCCACCAGAAAACCTTGCTGCCGCAGGTCTTCAATTACGCGCTTGCGCGCTTCAAAGCGATCCAGTCCAGCATACGGACCGGCATTCTGATTCATCCGCGCCTGCTCATCGATCGCTTCAATCTGCGGCAGGTTGTGCCGACGCCCAGCCTCAAAGTCATTAGGATCGTGCGCCGGAGTCACTTTCACCGCCCCAGTCCCAAACTCAGGCTGGGCCAGATCATCCGTGATGATCGGGATCTCCCGATTCATCAGCGGCAACAAAACTTTCTTGCCATGGAGATGCGTGTAGCGCTCGTCTTTCTCATTCACAGCAACGGCCGTATCGCCCAGCATAGTTTCCGGCCGTGTGGTCGCCACGGTGATGAACTCGTTCGAACCGACCACCGGGTAACGAATCTCGTAAAGCTTCCCGGCAACATCCTCGTGCTTAACTTCGAGATCGGAGATCGCCGTCCCGCAATCCGGACACCAGTTGACGATGTACTTGCCGCGATAGATCAATCCTTCTTCATACAAGCGGACAAAAACTTCGCGCACCGCCCGCGAAAGATTTTCGTCCATGGTGAAGTATTCGCGATCCCAATCCACCGAATCGCCAAGCCGCTTCATCTGCTCAAGAATCGCCCCACCGTAAAGCTTTTTCCATTCCCACACTCGCTCGATGAACGCCTCGCGCCCCATGTCGCGCCGCTTCTTGCCTTCCGTAGCAAGCTGGCGCTCCACCATCATCTGAGTCGCGATGCCCGCGTGATCCGTACCGGGAAGCCACAAAGTCAGAAACCCACGCATGCGATGCCAGCGCACCATGATGTCCATCTGGGTGTGGTTGAGCATGTGCCCCATGTGGAGCCGCCCAGTGACATTTGGAGGCGGCAACAGCAAAGTGAACACCGGACGCGTTTCTCCCGGCGGAGGCGTGGGGACAGAAAACAGCTTTTCCTTTACCCAATAGTCAGCCCAACGCGTTTCAATCGCGCCCGGCTCGTACGCTTTAGGAAGATCGTGGGCCATGATTTCGAAGGAGCAATCAGCAATTAGCAATCAGCATTCAGCACTAAGCCAACACGGGTTCAATTGCAGGGTGCAAGAGAAATTCTAAGGGCTGAGTGCTGACGGCTGAGAGCTGAAAGCTGAAAGCTGAAAGCTGAAAGCTGAAAGCTGAAAGCTGATCCTTGATCTTACAGGCGGGTTGAAAACGCGGTCAAACGGCCAAAGGGTCTGTGTGTATCGACGGCAAAATGCTCCCCCCATTTTCCCTGTAGAACGGCGATGCAATCGGGCTTCTGCGCGGGCAAGATGGGGCTTTGAGCGTAATCGCTGGTCGCGACAACTATCCCATGCCGCTCCTGCGGTTTTCGGCATTGATACTGGCAAGCCAGATCTCACTTATTTTGCAGGAACGATAAAACCTCATTGAAAAGCTCAAACCGATGCCTTTCGAACATCACAAAATGAGTCGCGTCAGGGATAGTCACGTGCTTCTTGGCGGGGGCATTGGTTAGGTCGCGCATGAGTCCCTCGCGGTCTTCCGGGTAAGAGTGGGTGTCGTACTCTCCGGCGATGACCAACGTGGGCACATAGATGGATGAGGCGTTCCACAAGGGGCGGCCGGTGGCCTGCATGAAATTGTCTTCCATGGCGCCGTTGGGCGCGCGCAGGCTAGGCGGGTTGCGAGACGCACTGGTTGGATCGGTGGCCAAACAGGCGGCGTTGAATGCATCTACGACTGCCTGCTCGCGATATTGGCTCTTGTCCTGTACGGGGATTTGGCCGTCCCACCATGCCTGGTTGGCTGACAGGCGGTAGGCGCCCCGCGAATAATCGAACTCGTACGGCTTGCGCTTATTCTGCAGGTTCGAGCCCGACCCCCAAAGTGGTTGCAAGGGGAAACTGTAGAGCGGCGCGTACATGACCAACTTGTTGATCTTCTGGCTGTAGAGCGAAGCGTAGTAACCAACGGTCGTGGCGCCCCACGACCAGCCGATCAGTGTGACTTGATCCACGTGGTGCTTGGCGCGGATGTGGTCCACCACCGCCCCGATGTCGCGGATCGCCAGATAGGATCGCGAGACCGGCCGATTTTCAGTGGCAGGCTGGTCCATGGCTTTTTCGCGCGTAGAAAACCCGTAGTTCCGCGTATCGAACAAGTACACCACGTAACCGTGGCGGACCATCCAGTCCGCCCAGGAATAATCCTTGTATTGCAGGTCGAAATCGGGTGTGGACGGGTATGTGCCCCCATGCACGAACAACACGATATTGTCGTTACTGAATGTTCCGTTGCCCTCGGCCATCTTCACTCGGACGAACAGCTTGATGGCCGGATCCACAGCATCGATGTGGTAGTCCTGCGAGACGATTTTCACGATCTCCTGGGCGGCAGTACCTGGCACTGTGGCCAGTACTAGAGACACAAAGACGGACGCCAGTAAAAGTAGTCTCATCATCCTGTCCCCCAAATTCGGAGCGCCATTATCCGAGCTTCTCTTTTTCCCTTCGAAAACGGTACCGATTCTATACCCCTCTCGCCACCCTGCGCGTTGCTCGTAGGATCGTGCGCTTATGCGATGCGGTTGGAGGCCGACCACAGTCGCAAATTCGCCATAGCGCTCATTGCCCTTCGGAGGGGGTTGTGAGCGCTATGGCCTATGGCGGTTATCGTTAATTGTGATTTCGACAATTACCGAGCAGCGTTTCTATGCTTTGCGTCTTGCCCCGCGGTCCGGCTTCAGTAAGTTTTGTGCTCTTTGGCCCAGGCAATCCCTGTCTGAAGATCATTGAGCGCCCGATCGATGAGGGCGACTGCTTTCTCCTTTCGGCCACCCCAATCATTGCCAGCCCTGGCGAAGTCGGCCCGGGCGGCCTGCAGGCTGGATATGCCACTGTTCAGAATGCCAGGCTCGTCGACATTGCCTGATTGCATCTCCTGAGGGGTTGACTCCGGACTTACGCCGAGTGCTATGAAGGCCTGGTCAATCGACGCGATGCCCTTTACGCGATACCCTCCCCACTTGTCTCCCGCCTTCTCCAGGTAGCCCTTGGCGGATCTTAGTTGCGAAATTCCGGCTTGGTACTCCGCGGGCACATTCTGCTGGGCAGTAGTCCTCGCCTTGGTTGCAGGTTGCTTCGCGCTTGGCGTTTGCGCTTGAGACCATGCCATGAAAATACCTACGCTTGCCACGAGCGCGAGGATTGTCGTTCCTAATCGTCTCCGTATCATCACGTTCCTCCTTGTTTCAAATCGGCTGGGTGGTGAGATGACCGCCAGGATCTTGCGTGCGATTTGAACATCCCAGTGGACCCATGCTTATGCGTCTAGTTTACAAAAAACATCGGACTTGCTGGCGTACCATCGCCATTACACTCGTTGGACCCTGATCGGGGATTGTGAGCGAAATCGCCTGTTCTCGCCACTTGAGAAATCGCATTGTTGACCCTTGATCCGAAGAAGACGGATAATGCCCAAGCTTCGGACGGAGGATTTATGCAGCGCGCTTCCCAGCCACGCACAACAGTCGGACTTTCCAAGTCACTCCAAGAACAGCTCAACATGTATGCCCTCGCGGCGACTGCGGCTGGAGTCAGCGCACTGGCTCTGGCACAGCCCGCTGAGGCGAAGATCGTTTACACACCGACAGATGTGATAATCAGCGGTCATCCATTGCCCATCGATCTTAACCACGATGGAATTGTCGATTTCTTCCTCTTTCATTATTACTTTCATACCTCGACCGGGGGTAACGCTTTACTCGCCTGTCTCGATCCAGCGAAAGGCAGCATCTTCACGTATTGTGGGGAATCGTCGCGCGGTTCGAATGCGCTAAACGCATTCAGGGTGGTTGAATCCGGGTGGGGAGCCGCTGTGCAAGCTGGAGCAAAAATCGTAGGTGGTGACCGATTCCGATCCATGCATTCCGCCAACCTCGGCTCGGTTGTATTCCCCACCTCCTCCCATTTCAAGCCAGCCTGGCGCGGCCCGTGGATGAATGGAGGTAAGGGCGTTAGGAATCGCTATCTCGGAGTAAAGTTCCAGATCAATAAACGTTTTCATTTCGGGTGGGCCCGGATCACCGTGACGACGCAAGCAAGGTACGCGGCGAACCGAATTCCGGCATCCTTCACAGCAACTTTGACCGGTTACGCTTACGAGACCGTCCCGGACAAGGGTATCGTCGCCGGCAAAACCAGGGGACCGGATGCGGTGGTTGAGCCTGCGACACTCGGTCATCTCGCGGCAGGCGCATCCGCAATCCCAGCTTGGCGCGTAAAGCGAACTGCAGCAACTACTCATTAAATCTGAGGGGGCAAGGCGGGATCGGGCGAAGTTCGGCCCTTGCTGTCTGTCTACGATCTTGCCGATTGCTGTCGCAAAATCGCCATAGCACTCATCGACCATTTGTCAAAACGTGTAATCGGGGCTGGCCCAGCGTCTTTTGCTTGGGTGGGTCTGGGGAGACATGCGTAGCTCGTATCGCGCCAACAATGCCAATCCTCTCCGCCGCACTTTTCGTTTCCCAAAGCGGGAATCTCCTCCGCAGCCCGTCCACTTTCCTCTTGATCTCATTCTTTCGTTTACGATATTATATAAGCACAATGATTATCTATAAGATAATCTGCGTTCTTTGACAACCTGACAGCGGCGAGCCATGCCAACCGCTGAGTCCGACAAGATGCCGAAGGCGAAACCCTTCGTCTCGCTATAGCTGGTTGTCTCAAAGCGCTAGAGGTAGGCGGAAAGCGACCCACCATAACCCCAATGTTTAGAATATTTTGCCTGTAACTACCTTAAGAACCATAGATCTAGCAGGCAAGAAAAATCCCGGTTCTTTGTTTTCTAGATTTTGCGTGGAAATGAGAGTTTTTTTTGAGGAAATTCTGCACCATAATATGTGCAGCGAGCTTTAGTATCCTGGAGTGACGGTGAGACACTCTCCGAAGCAGCCCCCAGATTTATGCCACTCCACGTGCACCCTCGCGGAACTAGTCCCTTCGCCCCGCTGATTGATTCGCACCACGCCCTTCCCCCGAAAGCATAAATTCCGATAGCTGCTCCGCGACCACCGTTCTGGTTCCTTGTTCCGGCGCCAGAATGCTAAAATTGTCCGATCGGGCCGACCGATTTCGACCGCCCGCGTTGCTCACCTCGTCCTGGCCGGATTCCCCACGATCCTTCAAGTTTCATGGTGTTCGCCGTTCCTTTATGTATGGAATCCAGGAGTAACCCGATGCGCCGGACTAGCCTTTATCCTATATCCGTCAACCTGGTGTTTCTGCTGCTTTGCGGGATTGGCGGGCCTGACCATGCCCGAGCCGAACTCCATTGGCAGACGGAGAAGAGAGTAGATCTACGCGTGCGCTTGATCGCCTTGGCGGAGGCCGATCCTAGGTCTTCATTTTTTTCGACTCACGAGGTGTTTGTCGCCGCGCAACAGCTCACCGAAGATGAATCGCGCCTGGTGAAACTGGTGTATGCATTCCTGCCTTATCAGCCGCGGCTTTCCGAATACGATTTCGACTATTCCTTCGTGCACGATCTGCGGGTGACGCGAGATCCGAGTTGCGATCAAACTCTAGCGCAAATCACAACCGACGAAAGAACTCGGACGCAGATAGCGTTAAAATACTCGGCCGATTCTCCGGTGCTGAATACCAGCAGGCATCACAGCGCGTTGCCATGCTTTTCGACAACTGCGGAAGACTACACCAAGGCGATTCATCGCCCGGCACCTCCGGAGGAGGAATATTGATTGTGGAACCGTGACTTTCTCATTCTCTCTAGGGCTTTGTTGAGGGGAATTCTGCACCCGGATATGTGGAGTGAGCTTTTTCGGATCCGGGTGACGGCGGAATAAGACTATAGGGCAGCGCCGAACAATTTACTTTTTCTTCTCTTTGCCCATCTTCTTTGCAATCTCCGCCATCAATTTGGGCTTTAAGTCGGCGAGGACGCTATCGACGATGTTAGAGATTTCGCTGCTTTCTTCTTCCGTGGCGGACGAAGCATCAGGCTGAGATTCTTGCGGTGCCGCGGTGCTGCTCTCGTTGAATTCCGCGACAGGATCGGTAATTTGTGAATTGGCTTGTGGCTCGCTGACTTGCGGCTGGTTGACGGAATCCCGAATCTGCTTCCAATTCGCCCAGGCTGTGGCTAGCTCCGATTCGACATGTCGTCCGCTGGACTCGGACGCGGGAGAGACGCTTTCTGGGGACTCTACCACCAGGCTCGGGGATGACGTGACTTCCGAATGGGACGTGGCTTCCACGGAGCTTGAGCTCGCCGATGCCGCAGCGGCGTAGGCTGCAAGCTCTTTCACCTCGGAGGTAGCACTCTCGCCGGAGATAGCAGTCTCGCTGACCGCGTCTACTGTCGGCGGGACGATCTCGGTGCTCGATTGCGCGATGGATTCTTCGCCGACGATCGCAACTGCAGCAGGTTCTTGTGGCTGCGATTCAGAGCTGTCAGCGTTGGTAAACGACTCGACCGGCGAGTAAGGAACCTCCGCGACGAAAGCGGGAGGATCCGCAACCGGAAGCGCATCGGGTTCGGGTGAGCTCGCAAAACTCATCCGACCTGCGTCGGCCGCCGCAAAAGCGGCGTAAGCCTTTTCCATTTCCTGTTCGAGAACGAGGGTTGCTTCGTCCTCCCCGACCGGAACCAGTTCAGCAATCCATCTCGGGCCGCTGTATTCTTCGGTCGCACCCGCGACGGCCATCGTCACTGGAACCCGATCTCTTGACCCAAATTCCGACCTGTCAGCTTCTGTGTCGATTGCGGCCCGATCCCCATGACCGTTTCCAGGTGCAAGCGCGGCAAGTGCTGCCGTAACTTCATCGTCGCCGAGGTTCGTGGCCTCGGTGCCCGTTACCTGGGGTTGGTCTGTCTCGGAGGCAACCATCCCGGACAGTGGCACCGTTTCAATGGGGCCTTCGCCGGCAGATATGCCCTGAGCGGTTGTGGTTGGATCCGTGTTTGCTGTGACCGCCTCTTGCGGCACGAGGAAAATGCCTTCGGATTCCCGAGCCGGCTCTTCCGCAGTAACTGGGTCCGGTGCGGCGGTTTCTGCCTGATCGCGAGCAGGCTGCTGCTTGAAGCTTGATTCATCGCTTGGCGTATTGAGGGCTGCGGCAGCGGCTTTGATGGCTGCGATTTCTTCTGGCGTGACGTCCTGGGGCATGGAAGACAGTAAGGCCTCTTCCAGGCCGGATCTCATTTCTGCAGGTTTATACTCTTCGGCTCTGGATGCCTCGCGAACCTTGGCTGTCGCCGTCGATTCCTCTGGAGCGATTCCACGAGGCTTGCTATGAGGAGGCGGAATGGACAGCCGATTCTTCCATCCGGTTTCGCTGTTGTCGAATTCGCTCGGAGACTCAAGTTCGTCCGCCCCCGCCAATGCCTTGGCGAACCGGCTTAGCTTGGCAGGCTGACTTTGCGGGACAATCTTGTCTTCCAGTTTGGTAAGCGCAGTAAGCAGTTCGCTGGCTTCAAACGGTTTCACGATGAAGCCGTCGGCGCGTACGCGGCGCGCTTCTTCCGCTTTGAAAGGCTCCAGCTTGCCTACGGTAAGCAGCACCGGGATGCGTGCGGTCTCGGGCGCTTCGCGCAGACGCTGGCAGACTTCGAGCCCGCCATAACCGGGCATGTAAACGTCGAGCACGATAAGGTCAGGCTTCGATTCGGCAATTTTCTTGAGCGCGGCCGAGCCGTTATTCACCGTAGTGACGTCGTAGCCGGCGTCGCTAAGGATCCTCCGGCCCATATTCTGGGCTGTCACGCTGTCATCGGCGAGCAGTATTTTTCGCGCCAAGCGATGTCCTTAAACCTTATCTGAAAGGGGAGATAGCGCGAAGGTAACTTGTCTCGAACTCTAAGTCAATGAGGATACGAGCTTAAACAGGTTACGACGGGCCAGTAACTACCGCGCAAGGTTAGACAGGAACCTTGCTTCGTTAGGCGCGCAGCAGTCACGGTCAGAAGGGAACTACCTTGTGAATACCCTTCTTTTTCTTATGCTTGCTGGAGGCCGTGGTTGCATCCGTGTCATCGCTCTGGTCGGTGGTCGAGGATGCGGAGGCATTTTGCCCACTAGTCGTGGCGGCTTGGCTGCTCGTGTTTGCTGGCGGAGTGGCTGCTCCGTTCTGGATTTCATTCACCTGTTGCGGTGGAGGCAGTGCCTGACTATTGTTGTCGCTGACATTGGGCTTCAATTCGTTCGGGTCCGCGGGTCCGGTGTTGGGTTTCAACTCATTCGGATCAGGCTGAGCGTCAACAGCGGGCGAGGCCGGGGCTGATGCAGAGTTATCTGCAGGAGCAACCGCATCCGCGGGCACCGGAGTATCCGAACGGGGAGCCGGCTGATCCGGTCCCGGTGCGCCTCCCTTGACAGTCTCGATGGCGACAGAGCCAGTGCCATTTCCCATCGCGGCCCGTGTGGCCTGCTGCACCACTTGGCTTGCACTCATCGGCGTAGGATCGACCAGCGTAGGCTCGCCAACTTTCGTTGCCTCCGCGACATTCGGATGCTTGGCGAAAGTCTTCATGACCTTCGACAACGTGCTGGCCTCGCGCCGGCTATCTTCTTCCGCCTTGTTTTGCGCGACTGCCGCCTTCGTGGGTTTGGGCACTGGTTGGTGTAGAGCCAGCAGGCGCGTCTTGGCGTCAGCGGCTCGATCCATTACCGGATAGCGGGTGAGAATGCGGTCGTAGGCTTCCGCGGCGCCCTTGGTAAAATCCTCGATCATGCGGGCTTTCGCAGCTTCGTTCATCTGCCGCGCCCGCATCATGGTGATCTCGCTTTCGTAAGACTGACCAAGCAAATACAGCGCTTCATCAGCCTTGCTGTAGAGCGGGTATTTGTCGACCAAAGATTTCAAGCGGGCGATTGCAGCCGGGTACGATTGCCGCAAATAGTAAAAACGTCCGACGTTAAATTCCCGTGACGCAATCACTTCCTGCACTTCCCGCAGACGCTGCTTGGCTTCCGGCAGCAGTTTGCTGTCGGGATATTGCATGATGAGCTGTCGGTACTCCTCCTCGGCGCGCAGGGCATGGGTGGGATCGCGATCCGATTTCTCCATCTGTTGATAGTGAATGTTGGCGAGCTTCAGTTGTGCCTCAGCCGCTTCCGGCATGTTGGGGAAAAAGGTCTCGAAATCCTTGTACTCGATTTCCGCTTGGGCAAGCGAAGCCGAACCACCTTCCGCGTACCAGGAGTCGGCGACGGCGAGCTTGGCGCGCGCAATATATTCCGAATCAGGATAGGTGTTGATCAAGGTTTGCAAGGACAGCCGGGCCACATCGAAACGGTTGTGTTTCATCGCATCCATGGCACGATCGAACAAGACCTTGTCAGGCTGTTTCGAATCGACATTTGCGATCGGGTTGCTGACCTTCTTGTTGGAGCAGGCCACGGTAACAGCAAGCACGCCCAAAAGAAGCATGACCGGAATACGACGTGACATAAAAACCCTCAGAATGCCAGAACTGTGTAGGACCGGGTCTCAGACCCGGTCCTGCCGCGCAGCGGCGGAGGTGCGACCCAGGCTCACGGGGCAGACACCCAAAAGGCCCGCTCTACACCCGCTGCAAAGTAGCTTCGGTTGCAGCCTTCAATAATTTCTGCGCGTTACTCGTTGGATCGCCTTTACCGAACACTGCGTTGCCCGCAACCAGAATTTCAGCTCCCGCTCGCACCACTTCGCCAACGGTATCCAAAGCGATGCCGCCATCGACCTCAATTCGATAACCGAGCCGACGCTCTTCGCGTAACTCTGCCAGTCTACGAATCTTATGAACCGCACCCGGAATAAACTTCTGCCCGCCGAATCCCGGATTCACTGACATCACCAGGACATAATCGACGATGTCGAGCACTTCGCTCAAAGTTTCGACCGGTGTCGCCGGGTTGATAACGACGCCCGCCAACATGCCATGGCTGCGGATCAGGTGCAGCGTCCGGTTCAAGTGCCTGCAGACTTCCTGGTGTACGGAGATCAAGTTTGCTCCCGCCTCGGCGAAGTCGGGAATGAACTGATCCGGATTCTCGATCATCAGGTGGCAATCCAGCGGCAGATCGGTAGTCTTGCGCAATGACTTCACGACCGGCGATCCGATTGTTATGTTCGGAACGAAATGCCCGTCCATGATATCGACATGGATGACGCTGCCGCCGCCTTCAGCAGCGGCCCGGATTTGCTCCGCCAGGTGGGCAAAGTCAGCGGACAAAATCGACGGCGCTAGCTCGATCAGTTGGGCTCCAGGCATGGGGCTACTTGCGAAAATTCTAACACGGTTGACGGTGCGACAAAGCCGCTCTTTTTCTGCAGGACTTACCGATCAGGCGTTGATGGAACGCTGCCCCTGCGCGGCAGTACTGGGTCAGAGACCCGGTTCCATATCTTTTCTTTAATGGCTGGGTTCGAGAACTAATTTCTGCACCCGCCAGTTCAATATTTCAGCTACATAAAGCTCGTCTTCCGAGGGACAAGCCATTTCGTGAATCCATCCGAACTGCCCTAACTGCTTGCCCGACTTCCCCAACACGCCCAGGATTTTCCCATCGAGCGAAAGCTTGTAGATCCGCCCGGGGAAGCCGTCGGAACTGTACAGCACTTGGTGTGGTGCAGGCGTGATGCAGATTGCCCAAGGCGCTCCCGGCGCTCTTGACCCGGTCGACTGCACGCGCTTGTTCCCAATTGCCGGGCGAGCATCGGGATCAACCGGCACGTCGATGGTGATTTGGCGCAGAAACTTTCCATCGCCATCGAACACCTGGATTCGCCGGTTGCCGCGATCAGCCACGTAGACACTTCCCGCAGCATCGACGGCAAGGCTGTGTGGAGTATCGAACTGTCCCGGCCCGTTGCCGGGCTCTCCCCAGGATTTCAGCCAGTTGCCATCCTTGTCGACTTTGCCGATACGCGAGTTGATGTAACCGTCGCTTATGTACGTGTTGCCGGCTTTGTCCCACGCCACGTCGGTCACTTGTCGGAACATGCCGTCCTCTGGAGGCAGTGGCGGGTTCGGTTTCTTCAACGGACCGGTGCTGTCATCCGAAGCTTCCTGCTTGCGGCCGAAGACCATGGCGACGCGGCCTTCTGGATTGAACTTGATCACCATGTCCGAGCCTTTGTCGGTTACCCAGATGTTGTCTTCAGGATCGATTTTCACGGTGTGCGCAAAGGACCAGGCGTATAAGTTGTGGCCGATCTCACGCACGAATGTGCCATCCGCGGCAAACTCGAGAAGTTGCGCGGCAGCCGCTCCATAGGCGGGGCCCTCGGAGTTTCCGCGCGAGAAAACGAAGATGTGTCCCTTGGAGTTGACCGCCACTCCCGGAACCTCGCCGAAGTTCATGTTCGGCGGAAGTTTTAGAAAGTCGGGCACAGAGTGGTACCGTATCTCGGGCACGGTGGTTTGTTGGGCGCAAACGGAACCGACTACCACGAGCAAAGCGAGCATAGTGCGTCTCATCGAGGTCTCCGATCAGTAGAGCTTGGTACGACAATATAACCTGCCGCTCTGTTGCGAACCTCAATTTCCGGGAGTGGCTATTTTGGATTCATCGTTGAATCAGATTTGGAGTTTGGAGAAATTGGTGGGATTATAGGAGGCTAGAGGGCGCGTGAAGCAGCGAGAATACACCAAATGGAAGGTTGTGCTAGGGCTGATTCTACTCGTTCTAACCCCGATTAGCATTTTCTCGATACCGAACACAGCAAAGCACATCGGCTATGACCTCGCCGCAATTGTTTGGTGGAGCTTTGTGTGTTGGTTGCTCTGGTCAGGCGGACTCGGCCGCCGTCTGCTTAAGTCAAACGATGATCCGAACGAGATGGCCCGCTGGGTTCCTTAAATCTTCGAATTGAGCGACTACTCAATTTCTTGAAGCGCGTCAGGCCGCGCTCACAATCCGGTACAATCTCTAGTTCGGTTCAGTGCGGCGAAGGCCGCCAACCGACCGATACGCTATGACGATGAAAGTTCGCAAAGCCGTCTTTCCCGCCGCCGGACTGGGCACGCGCTTCCTGCCCGCCACCAAAGCCCAACCCAAGGAAATGCTCCCGGTAGTGGATAAACCGATCATTCAGTACGGCGTCGAAGAAGCACTCGCCTCGGGGTGTGACCAGATCATCATTATCACGGGCCGAGGCAAACAAGCCATCGAAGATCACTTCGACGTGAGTTACGAACTGGAGAAGATGCTGGAGGAGCGAAAGAAAACCGACCTGCTCAAGATTGTGCGCGATATCTCCGACATGATCCACGTTGCTTATGTCCGGCAAAAGGAAGCACTCGGACTCGGTCATGCTGTGCTGATGGCGCGTGAACTTGTGGGCAACGAACCCTTTGCGGTGTTGCTCGCTGATGACATCATCGATGCCACCCCTCCCTGCCTCAAGCAGATGATTGACGTTTTCAACCAAACCCAGTCCTCGGTGATTGCAATCCAGATTATCGAAGGCAAGGCCATATCTTCGTATGGGGTGCTGGACGTAAAACCAGCCGACGGGCGTTTCGATGGACGACTGTACGAAATTCGCAACATGGTAGAGAAACCGAAACTGGAAGAGGCACCCTCAGACCTCGCTGTGATAGGCCGCTACATCCTCACCCCGGCGGTTTTTGAGACATTGGCCGAAACCAAAGCCGGCGTCGGCGGCGAACTGCAACTCACCGACGGTATGCGCGCCCTGCTCAAGAAAGAGAAAATGTATGGCTACGTCTTTGACGGTAAGCGCCACGATGCCGGTGACAAACTAGGATTCTTAAAAGCTACCGTCGAGTTCGCGCTTAAGCGCAAGGATTTGGGCGGACCGTTGCGGGAGTATTTGAAGGGCCTGAAGCTGTAGCAAACAGCGGCTAAAAGCCGGATTTAGTTTCCCCGACTTATGGTATGCCTAAAGGCATACCCTGATACGGATCGAGAGTCTTTCCGCAGCCTGTTTAGCGCCACCGCAATTGCACAAATTCAGGAACGCCTTCTAGTTGCCGAAAAACCAATGATTCGTATCAGGGCTCGCCTTTAGGCGTGCCGCATGCGAAGTTCTCTTAGTGACGCCTTCAGGCGCTGTGCGAGAAAGACGTCGCTTTTCCGACAGCTCTGGATATTCATGCTCATTCGGATATACCGCTGCTAAATTCCACGCCGGCCTAGAATTGCATTTCCGGCGGTTCCGGCTCTGCCACGCCATCGGCACGCGGGTCGGAAGCACCGGAGTTCATGCCGCTCTTCGAATTGTGCATCACGGCCTGTCCACGTCCCATTGACACGCTGTACTCCTTGTGCACGGTGAGGTTGTGTCCTTTATCTCGCAGTGCCTGCAGGACCTCAGGCTTAACTCGCGACTCGATCACGATGTCACAACTCACCGTATTGTTTGCCACGGTAAAGCGCGGGGCTTCGACCGCAGCCTGGATGTTCATCCCGTAATCCACAAGATTGGAGACGAACTGCGCGTGCGCCAGCGGCTGGTTTGGTCCTCCCATGATGCCAAAGCCGATGTGCACGTCGCCCTGCTCCATGAAAGCGGGAATGATGGTGTGGAACGGCCGCTTGCGCGGTTGCAGGGCATTGGGATGGCTGGGATCGAGCACGAACAACGCTCCGCGGTTTTGTAGCGCGAAGCCCATTCCGCTGACGACAATACCGGACCCGAACTCAGAGTAATTGCTTTGAATCAACGACGCGATGTTGCCGTCTTTATCGACCGCCGCAAGATAAACGGTGTCGCTCGTGGCCGGAGCTCCTGATCCGGGATTGCAGTTGGCCGTGTTGGGATTGATGAGAGCGGCGCGCTGTGCAGCGTATTCCTTGGAGAGCAGACCTTGCACTGGGACTTTGGCGAACTTCGGATCGGCATTGTAGCGATAGAGATCAGCGTAGGCCAGCTTCATGGCCTCAATCTTCTTGTGCAGTTCCACCGTGCCCTGCGGCCCGCCAGCGTCAGGGTGGAAAGTGCTCATGATGTTCAACATCTCGAGCGCCGCCATGCCCTGGACGTTCGGAGGAAGCTCGTAAATCTTCCAGCCGCGATAATCAATGGAGATCGGTTCAACCCATTCCGCGGAAAAGTCAGCCAGGTCGTCCGCTTCCATAGTTCCGCCGAACGACGCCGAAGTGCTGATGATGGCCTTCGCGATCTCGCCTTTGTAAAATGCGTCGCGCCCTTGGTCGGCAATCAACCGCAGGGCTTTGGCCAGATCGGGGTTGGAAAACATGGCACCAAGTTCAGGAGGCTTGCCTCCGGGAAGAAAAACCTTCCGCGCCTCGGTGGTCTTTTGCAGCTTGGCTTCTTCAGCGATCCAGTAGCCGTGAACGATCTCCGGCACGGCGAAACCGTGATCGGCATAATAAATTGCGGGGGTGAATAAATCCTTCCAGGGCAAACGTCCGAAGCGCCGGTGGGCCTGGCTCCATCCTTCGACTGCGCCGGGAACCGTGACGCTGTGAATCCCGTCACCAGGCATGGACGTGATGCCCTGTTTCGCGAGGAACTCCACGGAAAGCTTGCGTGGCGCCCAACCGCTCGAGTTGAGGCCAGACAGTTTCCCGGTCTTTGCGTCCCAGTAGATGAGAAATAAATCACCGCCCATCCCGTTGCTCATGGGGTCGGTAAGGCCGAGCACGGCGTTGGCCGCGATAGCGGCGTCGATCGCTGATCCACCTTTGGCCAGAATTTGCGCGCCAGCCTGTGAAGCCAGGTAGTGGCTGGTAGCGACGATACCGCGGTCGGTCGTCACCACCGAGCGACCGTAAGAGCGGCCTTGAGCGGAAGACTCCATAGTCACCACTAACAGTAGGAACACAAGCAGAAGAATCGGCCGAAGCACGCGGGCCTCCGGACATAGAGATGGATTTATCTTCTCGGGACTGCTACGTTCCCAGCGTGATCTTCAGCTTCCGCGACTTCTCTTCCACCCCGTTGGCCAGGGCTTCTTTGTGACTCTCCAGTTTCTTGGCCAAGGTCGCGCTGGACAGCCCCAACATTTGTGCCGCCAGAATTCCGGCGTTGGTCGCTCCGGGTTTTCCAATCGCTACGGTTGCAACCGGAATGCCCGCGGGCATCTGCACGGTCGCCAGCAGCGAATCCAATCCATTCAACGCGGTGGACGGAATAGGAACGCCTATCACGGGCAACGTAGTATGCGCAGCGATGACTCCCGCAAGATGCGCGGCGCCACCCGCTCCCGCGATGATCACGCGAACACCGCGGCTCGCAGCCTTACGTGCAAAGTCCGCCGTGCGATCCGGGGAGCGGTGCGCCGAGGTTACGTCGATCTCATAAGCAATCCCAAAATCCTCGAGCGCCTTTGCCGCCTCGCGCATGATGTCGAGATCAGAGTCGCTACCCATCACAATCGAAACCAGTGGCTTACTCATCGTGTCCTTTTTGTAGCACCGCCGTCCCGGCGGCAGTCTGGGTGAACTACTTCACGAGCGCTCGCGCCGCAATGTCTTTGCGATAGGAGGCGCTCGCGAAACTGATTGTTGCCACCGCCGCATAAGCGCGCTCGACGGCGATCTCAAGGCTGGCTGCTCGCGCCGTAACTCCCAGGACGCGCCCACCCGAGGTGAAGTACGCATCGTCCCGCTTGGTGGTGCCCGCGTGGAATACCTTGACCCCTGCAACTTTCTCCGCCTCTTCGAGCCCGCTGATTTTCTTTCCAACTTCGAAGGTGCCCGGGTACCCGCCCGAAGCCATGACTACGCAAACCGAAGCATCCGGTGACCAGCGGAAGTCACCGTCGCTGACCCGGCCGTCAATCGAAGCTTCCAGCGCTTCCACCAAATCACTTTCGAGACGCATCAGAATCGGCTGAGTTTCCGGATCGCCAAAGCGGCAATTGAACTCGAGCACCATCGGTCCGCGAGCCGTCATCATCAGGCCGCAGTAAAGCACGCCCTTATATTCCGTGCCTTCCGCCTTCATTCCCGCGACCACCGGACGAACGATATGTTGCAGAAGCCAGTTCTGCATCTGCGAGTCCAGCATTGCTTGGGTGGAATAAGCTCCCATGCCGCCCGTGTTCGCGCCCGTATCGCCCTCGCCCACACGCTTGTGATCCTGCGCCGCGGCTAGTGCAACCACGCGTTCGCCGTCGCTGAGCGCCAGAAAAGAAAGTTCTTCGCCTTGCAGGCATTCCTCGATCACCACCCGCGAACCGGCCTCGCCCAGCATCTTCCCGCTCAACATTTCCGCCGCCACCGCTAGAGCCTCTTCCTTGGTCTTGCAGATCACTACGCCTTTGCCCGCGGCCAGTCCATCTGCTTTCACCACGACCGGCATGTGGAAATGGGGTAGCGCGTCGCCAACGTCCTTCAGGCTGTCGCAGATGGCATAGTGCGCGGTCGGGATGTGATGGCGCTGCATGAATTCTTTCGCGAAACTTTTGCTGGATTCCAGCCGCGCCGCAGACTGAGTGGGACCGAATATCCGATATCCACGACGGGTGAACTCGTCCACTACGCCGAGCTGCAGTGGCAACTCCGGACCGACAACGGTCAGATCTGGCTTGACTCGCGCCGCCAGCGCCAGCAGTAACTCGATATTCTTCACATCAGCGGGCAGACATTCGGCTTCCGCCGCAGCCCCAGCGTTACCGGGCGCGCAGTAGATCTGCGAAACGCGCGGAGACTGGCGCAGTTTCCAAACCAGCGCATGCTCGCGTCCACCACTTCCAATGACCAGGACTTTCATAGTTCGGGATAAACAAGGTTAGGGGGAGCGGCAGATGATGTCAAACGCTGGGATTGAATCATTGAGCGATTGAGTCACTAAATCATTGAATCATTCAGGGACCGACTTAGCACAGCGGCTCAAAGAATGCCTTCCGCCGTGGCACATTTCTGTATCATCCGAGCGAAAGGCATTGGCTTCCAACAAATGTGTTGCGTTGCCGCGCAATGACTCAATGATTCAATCACTCAATGTCTCAACCCATTAACCACGCTTAACTCCGTCGTATAATCTTCCTCAATGATCACCGTCTCCAAGGAAGACTATCTCAAAGCAATCCTCGCGGCCGAAAGCGAAGGCGAGACGGTTATCTCGGCGACGCTAGCCCACTGGTTATCGGTGTCGCCACCCGCAGTCACCATGGCTCTTCGGCGCTTGAAGAAAGACGGCCTGGTGCGAGTGCAAGGCGACGGCCACGTCGGCCTGACCTCTGCTGGGCGCAAAATTGCACGCAAGCTCACCCTTCGCCATCACCTCATCGAGCGCATGCTCTCAGAGATCTTTGGTATGGAGTGGTACCGGGTGCATGACGAGGCTGAGCGTTTGGAGCATGCTGTCTCACCCGACTTCGAAGCCCGTCTGCTGGCGAAGTTAGGTCGCGGAGGAGCTTGCCCGCACGGCAATTTGAGCGAACTTGAAAGTCCGGCAAGTCGCCGCCGGCGAGGTCTGGTGCTGCTTGCCAATGCCGATGCGGGGAAAGATTATGTGGTCAGCGGGATTTACGAACGCGATCGGCACCTGCTGGAATTTCTGGAGGGTCGAGGGGTTCGCCCTGGCGCGCGGGTACACGTTGCTGGCCGCAATTACGATCAAACTTTGACCCTGGCTACCGATGCCGGAACGGTCGCGCTCGGCCGTTCGGCGGCTGATAAGGTCTGGGTTACGGGGGAGGCGAGCAAATCGCGAGGTGCTTCCTCCCGTTCTGCCCGTGACCAATAGCCAACATCTCTTCATCAGAAATTAACTATAGTTTACCTGTTGATGTATACTCACGCTAATCCATTCCATTATGAGCGTAGGTTCAAAACCTCCACAGACGAACGGAAGTGCAGACGAAATCGTCGTCATCACTCACGAAGATGTGGATCGGGCGCATGATCGAATCCGAGTGTCGGCAGCGCGCGCCCAGCGCGGCTTATTCTCCAGAGCGCGCCTGCTGTGGTTGCTGGTCGGGCCCGGGGTCCTGGTCATGCTGGGAGAGAACGACGGACCCAGCATGCTCTCCTACGCGGCCACGGGCGCGAAGTTTGGCATCGGATTCTTCATTCCTTTTGTTGTGCTCACGTTTTGCATGGCCATTGTTGTGCAGGAAATGACCGTGCGGTTGGGCACCGCGACTCATCGCGGCCACGCTGAACTGATCTTCGATCGCTTCGGGCCGTTCTGGGGATGGTTTTCGATGATCGATCTGGCAATCGGAAACTTTCTCACTCTAATTACCGAGTTCATTGCCATTCGCGCGGGACTAGGTTTCTTTGGCGTGCCTCCGTGGATGGCGATCCTCATTGCGCTCGTCATCTTGTATGCGGCGCTGATGAGTCACCGTTACTGGACCTGGGAGCGAATCACGCTCGCCGCAGCCGCATTCAACCTGGTCTTCATTCCGGTCGCGCTCATGACCCATCCGCACTGGCATGCCGTCGGCCACGCATTCATCACCTGGCAGCCGCTTCCCGGATTCAACAAGGATACTCTGCTGATCGTGCTGGCGGACATCGGCGCGACCGTCACTCCATGGATGCTTTTCTTTCAACAGAGCGCCACAGTCGATAAGGGACTTACCACGAAAGACATCCGCTTTGGCCGTATTGACACCGTGTTAGGAGCCGTGTTGGCAGCGGCTGCCGCGGTGGCTACGATTCTTGCGACGGCCCCGCTGTTCGCTCATCAGATGAGTGCCGACAATTTTCAGGCTGCTGAATTTGCGCAAGCACTCCAGCCGATCATTGGCCGGTTTGGCGCCTCGCTGTTCGCCTTGGGCATGGTTGAGGCCGGGATTGTGGCTTCAATCACGATTTCGACTTCTTCGGCGTACGCTTTCGGAGAAGTAACTCACAAACCACATAGCCTGAACTTGCCGATGGGGCAGGGCAAATCTTTTTACTCGGTGCTGACTTTGTGCGCGGCGGCTGCGGCGGCCATCGTGCTGATCCCGGGTCTGCCGCTGGTCTACGTGGTCTTGGTCGTCAACGTGGTTGCGGTCCTGGCCATGCCTCCCGCGTTGGTATTCCTGTTCATGTTGGTGAATGACAGAGAAATTATGGGCGATCTCGTCAGCCCGGTTTGGGCAAACGTTCTTTCCGCTGGCGTGGTATTTATTTTGACCGCTGCAGGTGTGCTTTTTGGCATTAGTGTGATTGCGCCAAACATCTTTGCGGCTTTGGGTGGGAAGTAGGCGCTCTGTGAAAAAAGACGAAGCAAAAATCGCGGGATCCATTGCGGATGAAAGCTGGGTTTTATCGTCGCTCGAACACGATCAACTGGTTCGCGCAAAGAAGCATTACATTCCGAGACGGCAGCTCAAAGGCCCCGAACTTGTCGTGTTGTGGGCGCTTCGACTTTATCTTTTGTTCATGATGGCCGTTGTGGGTTATCAGGTGTGGACTGCCGCCCGCTAGAATGTTGTAATTCGTTCTCTCATTCTCAGGTTGTTTCTTCGCACATAGAGCTTCTGGCAGCTACTCCACGAGTGTGGACGCTCGCGCCTAACTTCAGTGGAATTCCAGGGTGACGAACTTGGCTTCCTGCTTGCCCGTGTTGGTCAGGGTGTGGGTGTAGCCGCCGGGTAGCCATTTGACGTCGCCGGGTTTGAAATGCCCTGGCATTGGGCCCTGGCCTTCTACGTCGCTGCGGATTTCGAGATCGGTGACCGCTACCATAAGGTGCGGGCCGGAGTGATGGTGACTGGGCAGAGTCGCGCCCGGTTGCAAGTCGGTCTCGGAGACGCGGACTCCATCCTGCACGAACATAATGTCCTGAGTGCCGCCGGTTAAGACGTGCAGTCCGCGTTCTTCATCCCACTTTGCTGGAGGATTCTTGTGGGCGGCTTCGTCCTGCAGAAGTTCGACGGTGACATTGCGGAACGGCGTGTCCGCCAGATTGCGCGCAACGTGGGCGAAGTTGCCCGCCGTAAATCGGGTTTCGCCATCTTTCAGTTTCACCGCGGCTGGGGCCTTGCCTTTGACTTCATTCGAAAGATCCGCCGCCCCAATCGTGACGTAGACGTAATCGTGGTGATGGATGTGCATCAGTGTGGCATCATGCGGGGCAACTTCGACTTGGAATACGCGGACGTATTGGTTTTCGAGCGCCAGGTGATGATGCTGCTCAGCTGTGATCTCGACTTCAGATGTCTGTTGTGCAGACAAAGCCAGCGCGGCTACTAAGAGTGCAGGAAAAATCAGGCGAGTTCTCATGGGAGCAGATTCTAGCACTTGTCCACGAACTGAGAATTGATGTTGAGGCTGCGCGCCTTAGGTGGTTGGTGGGGGCACATCGGTTCGAAGCTTGAGCGTCGGCGTGCCCTGCGCCGTTGATTTCTGCTGGTTATCCTTGCTGAGTGCGTCGAGCAACTCTCGCGTAATCCTGTCATCGATCTCGGTCGCGTTCTGTAAAGTGACGGGATAGCGGATGACCGCCTCGAGACCAGTGCCGGTAAAGCGCAGCCGGGTTCTGGGACGAAATTCTCCGGGCGATGTGTACCCGAGCGTGCGCTCCATCTGGCGGCGCTGACCTTCGATGTCGTCCTTGTAATCGGCAAAAACGCTTTCCACCACTTGGGTGAGGTTTTTCTCGACTTTGTTATAGTCGCTGTCGCCAGGCAGCGTCACAGTGATCTCGTGCCAGGTGAAGTTAGTCCCAGGGATTTGTTTGAAGAGGCCGGAAGTGGGTTGGAAGACGATGGAGTTGGAAAATGCGACCACCCGTCCGGTTGGAATCTCCGACCCGCTGCCACTCAGTTCCATGAGTTGCAACCGGACCAGCCCGACCTCGACCACCTCTCCTGAAACTCCCGAGATCTGTACCCGATCGCCGACACGAATGCCGAACTTGCCAATCAGAAAGAAGTAACCTGCAATCGAGAGAATGACATTTTGCAGCGCGACCGCAACTCCCGCGGTGATCAATCCGGCGAAGGTAGCGACCGAGCCAAGCTGGCTGGCAAAGGCGAAGGCAACTACCATCGTGATCGCAAACCACATCACGATCCTGCGGATTAGCAGGAACTGATAGCGGCGTCGAGCCTCATGTATGTAGAGGAAAATCGCCCTGCGCCAAAGCTCCGCGGCGCCGACAACGAATCCCAAAGCCAAGGCAAGCAGAAGCAGCCGGACCAACAGCCCTCGCAGATCGGAGCGGTACCGCGTCTTTACGCTGCTCTGCCAGTTCGTCAGATTCCTCTTATAAAGGTCCAGCAGCACGGATTGCTTGCTCAAGGGGAGCACAGCCGCCGAGATCTGCTTGAATTGGGCGGTGAGTGAGTCCAGCTCTTTTTTCTGTTGCGCTAAGGTGTTGGCGTCAGCGGTATCGGCCTGGCCGGCGATGGTGTCGCTTTGCTGGGTCAATTCCTTGAGGCGAGCGACCAGAGGATCGAGTCGTTGTTGAACGGCGCCCGCCAAAGAGTCGGTTCCCTTGAGGCGGTCGTTGATGGTGTGAACCTTGCCGGAAAGAGAGAAAAGATCCGCAGTCAGACCCCAGATGCCGCTGGGATCGGGCTTGCTATTGGAAACTGCCGGAGCGCTCCGTGATGCAGGGTTAATCGGGGCGTTCGACGATCCACCATTGGTCGAACCGCCGACTTCCGGCGATACGCTGCGAGCAAGCGCGTCGATCTGTCCCCGCAGACCGCTCGCTCCCAATCCGCCGCTGCTCGCTCCACCGACAAAATCGGCCATGTTACGGATGATGTCGCGGCGGGCATTGGCAAGGTCGATTTCGCTTTGCAGTTCGGCGGTAGTAGCTTCCAGTTCGCGGCGCTTCTTACCAGCGGATGCTTCGAGCTTCTGGCGATCGGACTCCAACTCTGCCTGCGTCTGCTTAATCTGCTGGTCGAGCTTTTCCGCTAGCTGCAGAAGTGACTGATAGCGTGCGAGCTCGGGGTTCTGCGCCTGATTGGATTTCGTCGACACTGCCAAGTCTGCTGCAGCTCTGGCAAAGTCGAACGCGCAACGTACGACCTGGTCCGCAAGGGAACGATCGTCGTTTACCGCGATAACATCGTTGGGCTCAGTCGCAATCTGCCGTTCGACATCGATCTGGCGGTACCAATTGATAGTCTGATCTAGAAACTGCAAGATATCAGAACGATCGGGAGGGGCGGGGTTCTGTGAGGTCGACACTCCGACGCAGAAAATCGCCAACAGAACGGAAGTGGTGGCGATCGCCAGAAGCGGGCGGAGCACTTTCTTCGCTTCCCGACGCTTCGCACTTTGCTGGGGGAGAATGAACCTCATGTTTCTAAGCGTTTAACACTAGACTTTCAGTGTAATTGATTCCGCTACCGCGCGACCGAGCCTTCAGAGGAGATGCAGATGATTCGGCGAGGATACCACTCGGACACGCAGCACTCATCAATAGAAGTCGCGTCCAAAGAAAAAGGCCGGGACTGTGCGGGTCCGGCCTGAAACGAGCGCGGCTGAACAATGAACTACCGCGGCCGTGAGGGTCCGAATGTCGGCTACCAGTCGACGCTAACCCATGACCGCCGAAGGTTCATTGTGATTGGAGACGAAGCTAACGCAGACACGACGGGTGGACAATACAGCGAATACCGTAGTCACGGTTAGTGACACTCGCTGCATCAGTTGATCCAACGGATTGGCGACTTTTCGGAATCTTCATCTTCAGACTTCCCTTGCTTGACAGGGGTTCGGTCGTCCATCCATATCATCACCATGAACTGGTTTTGCCGGTGGATGGTATCAGATTGCGATTCTATCGTTTGAAACTGGGCACGGATTGTCTTCAACGCCAAAGCATAGTCGTGCCGGGATGGCTGTTTCTTATGTTCATGTCGCTTCATCACGCCCCCCTTGAACCTTTGGATACCGTGGCGTCCGCTCCCGTTGCCCTCAACAATGAAATATGACACGAATCGTGACAAGGGCAGCGGCTGCCGGCTTGATCGCGGTTTGTCATTTTCGCTCCCGAGGTCACATTCCCTTTTTTCTTGCCTGCCGCTAAACTGAATGTCTTATGAATAACCCATCTCAACAACCCAACATCCGGCTGCTCAACGCTTCCGACTACCGCGAGAGCTATGCCAACAGCGTCCAGGTGCGCGTGAATGTTTGGGATTTCTTTCTGGTTTTCGGTACTTTGCAACAGCAGAGCGAGACTCAGGTGGAAGTCAAGAACTTTCAAGGCATCTATCTCAGCCCGCAGCAAGCCAAGGCGCTGATGTCGATTCTGCAACAAAACGTCTCGGGCTATGAAAGCACATTTGGCGAGATCAAACTCGATCCTCGGATGGCGGCTGCAGGCCCGGTACACTAGACTGCTCCGGTGGCCGGAGACATCGATCAGCGGCGCAGGTACTCTGCAACAACACTCGTTCTTGCGCTCTTCTTTTTCTCTGTGCTGCTGGCATTGCACATTCCCCTGCTGCACCTCCCGTACTTCTGGGACGAAGCTGGATACTACGTGCCCGCAGCTCGCGATTTGCTGCTGCACGGGACTCTCATTCCGCATTCCACGCTCTCGAACGCACATCCGCCGCTAGTCATCGCATATCTTGCTCTCGCGTGGAAGGTTCTGGGTTACGCGCCCTGGGTCGCGCGCACGGCCATGTTAGCGGTTGCGGCGTTTTCCCTGCTGGGTATATTTCGACTCGCCCAGCGGGTTGCGAATACCGAAGTTGCCGTCGGCGCTGCAATCTGCACCGCGCTTTACCCGGTTTTCTTTGCGCAAAGCTCACTCGCTCATCTCGATCTAGCAGCGGCTGGATTAACCTTCTGGGGATTGCTTGCGTATGTAGAGGACCGGCGATCGACCGCTGCCTTATGGTTCTGCATGGCTGTGCTTGCCAAAGAAACAGCCGTCTTGGCTCCTCTCGCTTTGTTGGTGTGGGATTTGATTAAACGCTTGCATGCTCGGATCGGGCCAGCGAGCGCTTCCCAAGTCCCCGTTGTTATCCCAGACGTCCCAGTTGTCACTCCGAAGGTCGCGTCCGTCATCCCGATTACCCCAGTTGTCATCCCGAGCGAAGCGAGGGATCTAGGTTCTTCTCGTGTGCGGGGAAAACCTAGATTCCTCATCGCCTTTGCTCCTCGGAATGACATTGGGGGAGGAAGAAGCTTCTCCAGCCTGCTTCTCATTCCCCTGATCCCGCTCGCGCTCTGGTACGCCTTCCATTACGCGCGTACGGGATTCGTCTTTGGGAACCCTGAGTTCTTTCGCTACAACGTGAAATCCACCATGCAGCCGCTTCGTGTGCTCCTCGCGCTTGGGTTGCGTCTGTGGCAAGTCGTCGGATATCTCAACTTTTACGTCCTCACCCTGAGTGCAGTGCTCGCGATGTGGCTTCCGCCCCTGAGCGACAACGGAGAAGAACGGCGAAGGATCTCGCCGGATGTGCAGTTTTCGTTTCTGGCGGTAATCGTAGCTTACGTGCTCGCGATGTCGGTTGTGGGCGGAGCCGTGCTGGCCCGCTACATGCTTCCCGTGGTCCCACTTGTGATTATCCTCTTCGTCTCCACGCTCAGGCGACGGGTACGGCTGTGGCGGAGCGTGATTGCGATTGTGGCGTTGGCATTTGTGGCCGCTCTCTTCGTCAATCCTCCTTATGGGTTCTCTGTTGAAGATAACCTTGCGTACCGCGACTACATTCTGCTGCACCAGCATGCCGAGACCTTCGTAGAGGCACGTTACCCCATGTCCAGGGTGTTGACGGCCTGGCCAGCCAGTGACGAACTTGCTCGCCCGTACCTTGGATATGTGACCCGGCCGATGCGGGTTTTTCGGATTGAAGATTTTACCGTCGAGCAACTGATGGCTGCGCGCGATCAACATTCAAATTTCGATGTGGCCGTGGTCTTTTCCACCAAGTACGAGCCGCCACATTCCTGGTTCGACCACTGGCGCAGATGGCAGTTATGGAAGACACAATTCTTCGGCTACCACCGCGATGTCCCGCCAGCCGCGGCGGCGCAGATTTTGGGAGGACGCCTCGTGTACGACAACTTTCGCGATGGCCAGTGGGTTGGCGTGATCGAACTGGAGCCAGCAGAGCTGGCACAGACTCAAAACACGGCTTCACAAGGACGGATTGCCATGTCCACGAAGGAGAGGTGAAAGCACACCGACGTTTTTATTGACGCTAGAGGAGCACAATTCGCTCAATTTGAGGGCTGAATGAGTGAACCATGCTGGATGCGCTTGTTGCCAGGCATCCGGTTGCATTTGTGCTGCTTGAACGCCTGCAGAGTGTCATCGCACGCCGCAATGTGAGTCGGTACTTCTCGTGGAATAAAGTCCTTCCAGGCGCAAGCATCGCAGGCCCATCCCATAAAGAAGGCTGTTTGTATCCATATCAAGGCTCTTTTCCCTTCGGCCATGGAATCAGCGTCTCACAAAATGTATGACTAATAAACTGCAAACGCGCCATTTGCGCGTTCTCTTTCCCGAATCTGTGCGAATCGTGACCTGGGCTGTGATGAATTGGAATCGCGCGAACGAACCGCGAAGCCTGTACAAGAACGGCTGGAGCATGTTCGACGAAGGGCGAACCGCCCTGACTTACGAGGGAAGGCACGCATTTCGATGCCAGCGCCGTTTCGCAATCCCCTTGCATTTTCCCAATTTTCGGCCACACTATCTGGGCCGGAGTACTCTGAAGAAAAGCCGCGGATTCTTGTATGCGCAACCATGTTCACCCGCGACATCCGCTCCGAACGCTCGCCCTCGCTGCGTTGCTTTGGTGCGCAGGCGCAAAGCCCACGCCAGCCCAGAGCACACCTGAAAATAAACCGGCCGACAGTATTCGCGGTGTGGTAGTAAACAGCGTGACGCACGAACCCATCGGCCGGGCGCTTGTTTACGTCGGTGACAATCGCTTTGCCACCTTGACAGACAGTGAAGGACGGTTCGAGTTCATCTTCCCGCAGACAGGAAGTAGCCAGAACAATAACGATTCCCGGGAAGCTTCCTATTCGGCCATGATCCGTCCAGGGTTGATGGCTCGGAAACCAGGATTCGTGAGCGATCAAGTAGTCCAAAGCCCGCCGTTGGGTAAGGACCTTACGCTTTCGCTCACCCCCGAAGCTCTGGTGGTCGGACGGGTCGTTCTTCCCACCTCCGAAGCTTCCGATGCAATTCAACTCGAGCTTTATCGACGCCAGATCGTGGACGGGCGGGCGCATTGGATCCTTGCCGGCTCAGCTTCCACCAAATCAAACGGCGAATTTCGTTTTGCCGAACTCCCTGCAGGTAGTTACAAGTTGCTGACGAGGGAAATGATGGATCGTGACCCTTTGATATTCGATCCGCGTGGACAACTCTACGGATACCCGCCCGTCTACTTTCCGAACGCTACCGATTTCTCGCCCGCCCACACCATTCAGTTACTGGCAGGCCAGGTTTTTCAGGCAGATATTTCCCTGGTCAGGCGCGCCTATTACCCGGTCAAAGTGCCGGTGGCAAGCCCCTCACCGAACCCAGGGGTCAGCGTGGTTGTGTCAGTCCAAGGCCACAGAGGCCCGGGATACTCGCTCGGCTACAACCACCGCGACCAGACGATTGAAGGCATGCTGCCCAACGGAAACTACACTCTGGAAGCATCCGGCTTTGGACCGAATGCCGCGTCTGGTCTGTTGAATATCAGCGTGAAGAATGCGGCCTTTGAAGGGCCGCGCATGACTTTGATCCCGAACGGAGCGATCAGTGTGAATATTAAGGAAGAATTCGGAGCCACCCCAGAAACGAACTCGACGAGTGCGAATATGGAAGGGCAGCCCGTGCAGTTGCGCGGGCCGAGAGGTTATCTCAATCTGCGTTTGGAACCGGCCGATGACTTTGGCCAGGAAAGAGGTGCCTGGCTGCAACCGCCTCGGGGAGCTGAGGACGACTCGCTCGCAATCGAGGGTGTTCAGCCAGGCCGCTACTGGGTGAGAGCCGACAGCGCTCGCGGATTCGTGGCGTCGATGACTTCTGGAATCGCCGACCTGCAGCATCAGCTACTCGTCGTTGGCTTGGGAGGATCGAGTGCACCGATCGAAATCACGATGCGCGATTCCCCAGCTGAGATCGACGGAACTATCGAAGGGATGGCTGCGTCTTTCAACGGTACGGCGGGCAACGGTACGGCGGGCAACGGTGCGGCGGGCGCGGCGCCTTTGGCGAACGGGACTGCGCGTGTATCGCCCGATGTGTTGGCACATGTGTATTGCGTTCCGCTCGCTGACAGTAGCGGAGAATTCAGGGACGTATGGGTATCTCCCGATGGGAAGTTCGGTCCCCAGAACTTGGCCCCGGGCACTTATCGGGTGTTTGCCTTCGATCGTCCGCAACCCGAACTGGAATATCGCAATCCCGACGCGATGCGGGCCTATGACGCGAAAGGCCAGCTAGTCCATTTGATAGCTGGCCAGAAGGAACACTTGCATCCACCGTTGATTTCGACAAGCGAGTAAGCATGAGTATTTTTTTATCGTTTAGGCGATCTCCACTTTGGAGATCACGAATTCTCGCAAGCGGCTTTCTGTTGGTTCACTCCCTGGCAGCCTTTGCTGCTCAGGGCTCAGCCTGGCAGACCCAATTGTCGGCAACTTCGCTTCGGATCGCAGGGACCGTCGTGAGCTCAACCGGCGGAAACCCACTGGCGCGAGCTCGGGTAGTGATTGCGGACGCGACGAATCCCCAGAATCGGCAGTCGATGATTACCTCCGAAGATGGCCGCTTTGAGTTCAAGTCGGTACCGCCCGGAAAATATTCGTTGCAAGGCGCGAAGCGGGGTTTCATCAGCGCCGGTTATGACGAACATGAGCAATTCTCCACCGCCATTGTGACCGGCGCCGGTTTCGATACCGCGAACCTTATACTGCGTCTGGCTCCGTCTGCTGTACTATCCGGCAAGATTCTCGACGAGTTCGGAGATCCAGTTCGCCATGCCGCGGTTTCGCTATACCGCGAAGACCGAAGCGCGGGCGTAGGCCGTATTCTCAAATTTCGCGCTGACTCGACAGACGATCAAGGCGTGTACGAATTCGCGCCACTCGACGCCGGCACCTACTTCATTACTGCAATGGCGACGCCCTGGTACGCCGTGCATCCCGTCTCTACTCATCAACCCGGCGCGGAAAATCTACCGGCCAGCGTCGACCGCACGCTGGATGCCGCTTATCCGGTCACGTACTACGGCGATTCCACCGAGCCCGATGATGCAACTCCAATCCCAATTCGCGGCGGCGACCATTTGCAGGCCGACATTCATCTCAATCCGGTTCCCGCCCTGCACTTGCTTTTTCACATTCCTGACAATGGCGAACACGGAATCAGCGTGCCCATGCTGCAAAGGCCATCCTTCGACGGAGTAGATAATGTTCAGACAGGAGGCGCGGAGCAGGTTTCCCCTGGAGTGTTCGAGATCAACGGAGTCGCGCCCGGCCGCTATTCCGTGCGCCTGCCTGGAAGCGGTCAAGGAAATGAAACCAATGAAGTTGATCTCGCCAACGACGGGCAGGAGTTGGATGTATCAGGTCCGGAGCGCGCTGGCGGAGTCAAAGCAACAGTGCAGGTTTTAGGGGAGGCAACGTTGCCGCCTCAGATCGAGATCGCACTTCGTAACAACAAAATGAGAATCGTTGCGTGGCAAGAGATGAACGAAAAGGGGGAAGTGGAGTTCAATGATCTTGCACCCGGAAAGTATGACGTACTGGCAGGAAGCCGTCGGAAATCCTATTCCGTGGCGCAAATGACATCCGACAGCGGCGTGATTTCAGGCCATACCTTAAACCTAGCCCCGGGCTCATCGCTCACAATTTCACTCTTGCTGGCCGGAGGCACGGTGAATGTCGAAGGGTATGCCAAGCGCGCCGGAAAAGCCGCGTCCGGGGTGATGGTGGTACTCGTGCCCAAAGACCCCGAAACGCATCGTGACCTTTTCCGCCGAGACCAAAGCGATCAGGACGGAAGTTTCAGCCTGCGAAGCGTCATCCCCGGTTCCTATACTATCGTCGCGATCGAAAACGGTTGGGATCTCGACTGGTCGCGGCCCGGCGTTATCGCCCAGTACGCCAAGCACGGGCAAAGCGTGACGGTAGGCGATCACGCCCAAAGTTCCCTGCACTTGTCAGAGGCTGTTGAAGTTCAGCCGCGATAGGAACTCTGACTCACGCCCCGCGACGGAACGTACATTTCTTGACACGTTCGCTGATAGTTGCCGGAATGCTACGCTGCCTTTCAGTGAAACGTATTCCTTCACTCGACGGTCTGCGGGCGATTTCTATCTCGCTGGTCGTCGTGGGACACCTTTCCAAGGCCGGGCTGGCGCCCCGGTTCATGGCAAATTACGCCGGTACGGGAGTGCGGATTTTCTTCGTTATCTCGGGCTACTTGATTACCACCATCCTGCTTAATGAGCACGCGCAAACTTCCACAATCAATCTGCGGCAGTTCTATATACGCCGCGCTTATCGCATCTTGCCGGCTGCGGCGGTCTTCATGATTTTTGCATTTGTGACGTACTGGCACGAGCTGCGCTGGTATGACATCGGGGTCATCCTGTTATACGTGGCGAATTTTGACAGCGCCCGGCCGTGGATGGTAGCGCACTTATGGTCGCTCGGCGTTGAAGAGCAATTCTATTTTCTTTGGCCGAGTGTTCTGAGGAAGTGGTATCAGCAAAGCGTTGCAATTCTTGTGGCAGTCATTGTTGTCGCTCCCGTGTACAGCGCGGTTTGCTACCACTTCAAAGTTCCAAGTGGCGGCTATGGGACGTTTCCCGCCGTAGCTGACAATCTGGCCATCGGATGCCTGGTTGCGATCTTCGGTTCGCGTATCCCGAAAATACGGTCTTCGGTGGCTTGCACCATGTTGTTCGCGGTCATTCTTATTCCGAGCTATGCGGCGAACACTCCCGGGCGCACTTTGTTGATGCTGTTTGTGCTCTGGCCGATCCTCCACTGCTCGATCGCCGGATTGTTGTTGCACGTCATCCAGCAGCGTTATCGCATCTTGAACCTTGCCCCGGTCGTGTGGTTGGGGAGAATCAGCTATAGCCTTTATCTGTGGCAAGAACCGTTTTTCTTCAATCCCTCGCACCAGCCCGCTTACAAGCTGTTTCTTGGATTGGGGCTGGCTTGTCTTTCCTATTACCTCGTCGAACAGCCTGTGCTCAGATTCCGGGACAGGAAAACAGCGGCTTCGCCCAAGACTCAGGAAGCCGGCCTCGTGATGTGCGAAGCCCTGCAGTCCTGACCAATCTGTCTTTCTACCGCGCGTAATACGCGGCCTCCTCGTGGTAACCTGAATTCTCCTCCTGAAATTTTATCTTGAGGTATTGAACTTGATCGGTCGGCGTGGGCTATTGGTTATCTTTCCTGTTTTCTTGCTGCTTTCTTTCGTTTTTGGGGAAGGCACGCGCACCTGGGAACAATCGAAATTCGAAGAACTGATTAAAGGGACGACCAAGGGTGTCGCCGTACGCAGCACGGGCGGCTTGGAACTGGCTCCGGCTTTCACCGCGCTGTCTACGACGCCGTCAACCTATATCTGGTCGATCGCGGCGGACCGCGAGGGCAATCTTTATGCCGCTGCGGGTTCCCCGGCGCGAGTGTATCGAATCACTCCCGACGGCAAATCTGCGGTGATTTTCGAGCCTCAGGAACTCCAAGTACAGGCGCTGGTAGTGGATAAGAGCGGAGCCATCTACGCAGCCACCAATCCTGACGGCAAGGTTTACAAAATTGAGCATCATGCGGCTTCGGCAGGCAAGGGATCCAAGGATAAGAAATCCGGTGATAAAGCGGCTGCGGATTCTCCCTGGAGCTCATCGGTTTATTTCGAGCCGGGCACCAAATACGTTTGGGATCTTGTCTTCGACGATGCCGGGAATCTCTACGTGGCCACAGGGGATCACGGCGAGATATTTCGAGTGACTCCGAAAGGCGAGCATTCGGTGTTTTTCAAGAGCGACGAAGCCCATATCCGTGTGATGGCCTTTGACAGCAAAGGCAATCTGATCGCTGGCTCCGACGGAAGCGGGCTGGTGTATCGAATCTCGTCCAGTGGAGAAGGCTTCGTCCTATATAGCGCGCCAAAAAAAGAAATCACTGCACTGGCCATCGACAAAACAGGCAATATCTACGCCGCCGGAGTGGGGGAAAGACGTGGTGGGACAAGCGCAGCAAGTTTCACTTCGGCTCCGGTTTCCATCCCGAGTTCTCCGTCTCCTTCGATGAGTGGGCCACAGGGCGGGATCGTGATTACCGCACCTCCAAGCACTTCGTCCCCTTCGATCAGTTTGCCAAGTTCGAGTTCCGGATCGGCGGGCGGTTCGGAAATTTATCGCATCGCGCCTGACGGATCTCCCAGCCGCCTGTGGAGTTCTCACGAGGACATCGTCTATGCCTTGGCGTTTGATCAGCATGGCCGCCTGCTGGCGGGCACGGGAAATCGCGGACACGTCTTCGCCATCAGCGGGGAGGATGAATTCACCGACCTCATTAAAGCCAGCGCTACCCAAGTGACCGCGTTCGCCAGCGCTCCCCAAGGAGGTCTCTACGCGTCGACCAGCAACCTTGGCAAGGTGTTTCTGCTGAGCGCGACGCCCGAATCCGAGGGCACTTACGAAAGCGATGTTTTTGACGCTCACATTTTTTCGCGCTGGGGACGCGCTGAGTTCCGCGGCGCCGGCAATGTCGAACTCTTTGCGCGCAGCGGCAACGTGGACAATCCCGACCGCAACTGGAGTCCCTGGGAACAAATCGATCTGCGGAAAAACAGCCCGGTCAGTGTTCCTCCGGCGCGTTTCATCCAGTGGAAAGCCGTGCTCCGCTCAGGAGATCCTGCGCCGCGCGTCGAGAGCGTTGCGGTCAACTATCTGCCGAAAAACGTAGCCCCCGATTTTGACGATGTCACGGTGCAACCCGGAGTGCGCTACCAAGTGCTGCCTAAACCTGCAGGAGTGGACCTGGGCGCTGGAAATGCACAGCAGCCACACTTCGACCCGCCGCCGCCGGTCGTCCATGACCGCGATTCCATCGGCGTGAAATGGAGCGTTCACGACGACAACGACGATCAGACGGTCTACTCCGTCTACTATCGCGGTGACGGTGATACTCGATGGCTCTTGCTGAAAGACAACCTGACCGACAAGTTCTACTCCTTCGAGGCCTCACTTCTGCCCGATGGCGTGTACACGATCAAAGTCGTGGCCTCTGACTCGCCTTCGCACTCTCCCGGGCAGGCGCTGACCGCAGAGAAAGAAAGCCCGCGCTTCGAAGTCGACACGACTGCACCGCAGATTGAGAATCTCGCCGCGTCTGGAGAAAGCGACAAGATCCATGTAACCTTCCACGCCGTTGATAGTTTTTCGAATATCAAACGCGCTGAGTACTCTATCGACGCGGGCGAATGGCAGTTCGTTGAACCGGTTGGCCAGTTATCAGACTCGAAGACTGAGGACTACGATTTTCGAGTGCCACCGCCTGTGGCAAACCCCGCGACCGTGACAACAAAGTCTGGCAATGCGGGATCACTCGAGCATGTTGTTGTGGTGCGCGTTTACGACCGCTACGACAATATGAGTTCAGCCAAAATATTGATCCGGGGAAAGTAGCGGCGGCGGCTTGTGGAAGCCGGGCGTCTACTAAACGCCCGGGAGTTGATCTGCCTTTCGCAGTTCCGGAAACTGCCAGGCCCACACAGCGATCACGGCCAAAGTGCCGACACCGCCCAGCACCACGGCAGGAACAGTACCGAACCAGTGCGCTGTGAGACCGGATTCGAATTGCCCTAACTCGTTAGAGACCCCAATGAAAAGCATGTCCACCGCGTTGACGCGCCCGCGCATGTCGTCCGGCGTGCCCAATTGAATCAGAACGCCGCGAATGACAATGCTTACCATGTCGGTCGCACCGATCAGCAGCAGGGAAATCAGAGAGAGCGCGATGCTTCTCGAAATTCCGAAAAGAATGGTAAACACTCCGAAGCCGGCAACACACCACAACATTGTCGGTCCGGCCCGCCCGCGAAGCGGACGATGAGCCAACAGGATCGCCATCGCTGACGCGCCGACTCCAGGTGCGCTGCGAAGTAGGCCGAGGCCCCAGGGTCCGGTGTGGAGGATTTCACGGGCGTAGATCGGCAGGAGCGCGACTGCCCCGCCAAGTAAAACCGCGAACATGTCCAGCGAGATCGAGCCCAGAATCAGCTTCTGCCGCCAGATGTAGCGAAATCCAGCTAATACTGTCGTTAGGCTCACAGCTTCCTGAGACCTGGGTTTCGCCTGGGGTTTAATTCGTACCGCAGACACTAGCGCCAGCAACGAGAACAGCATCGCGGTCAGATAGACCGCCGAAGGACCGCGAAAAAAAGCATAGATAAGCCCGCCGACCGCCGGACCCAGAATAGTTGCGCCTTGAAAAACGCTCGCGTTCCAGGCTACGGCGTTAGCGAAATGTTCTTCGGGAACCAGTTGCGGCAGCAGCGCCCGGCTGACCGGTCCAGTGAGCGATCGTACCGCCCCTAGCAGCACCAAAACTCCATAGATCAGATAAACGGGCTGATGAACCAAGTGCGATCCCTTCCACGCAATCGCTAACAGCAGCCCCGCGCAGACCGTGAATCCGCCATAGCACAACATCAACAGCCGGCGGCGATCGAACCGGTCCGCCGCATGTCCTGAGGCTAGAAACAAAACGATTCCGGGAAGAAACTGGGCCAGCCCGACTAGGCCCAAGTCCAAGGGACGCTTCGTAATCTCGTAAACCTGCCAGCCCACCGCGACCGACTGCATCTCGAGAGCAGTCTCGATGAAAAATATCCCAAGCTCGTAAACGCTGAAATCCGGATAGGTAAACGCAATATTCCCCGCGAGCCTGGCATCTTCCCGTGCAGCCATCGCTCTCTACTGTGCCACAAAAAGCGCTCGCGGAGGTCGGCCGCCACAAGCAACTGCAGATTCCTCATCGCTTTCGCTTCTCGGAATGACAGAGGATAGGTTTGTAGCGGGGCACGGAATGAGACAATGACCGCATTACCCCATGACTCGATGGCTCGATCTGTGCGGCTGGGCAGCTTGCGTCGTTTATTCGACGATTCCTGTCTTCTGGCTACTGATCCACCCGCGTGCCCGCTATTGGCGCGCGCGGAAACGTTCCCCATATGCGGTTCTGGTGCCAGTGTGGATTGCGACGTGGATCATTTTCGGGTTGCTGACGTGGAGGTGGCACCGCGTCGCCCTCTACAATACGCGCTGGACCTGGATTCCCGCCATTTTTTTATTCTCGATCGGTATTTGGATTTACTCGCGGTCTGGAAAGGACTTCAGTTCAGCGCAGCTCGGAGGCTTGCCCGAGGTTTTGCCTAACCATCACCAACAGCAGTTGATAACATCGGGAATTCGGAGCCGTGTGCGCCATCCAGTCTATCTTGCGCATCTCTGCGAGATGCTTGCGTGGAGCGTGGGGACAGGGCTGGTCGTTTGCTACGCGCTGGCCGCGTTCGCTATGGTTACGGGCGCAATCATGGTTCGATTGGAAGACGCGGAACTTCAACAGCGATTTGGAGAATCATATCGAGCGTATCGAGAAAACGTGCCGGCGGTGCTACCTAAGATTTAGGCTGAAACACTGCTGCTGCCGCTCCCGAAAATATTCGTTCGCGCTTTGTCGATAAGGAAGTACCTCGTTCGACTAACCAGCAGTACAGGCTAGGAGGCCTGAACAAAATGCAATATCTGCTGCTTATCTACGGAAACGAAAGCCAGTTCGAGAAGACAGGCAAGGCCGAACAGAGCAAGATCCTGCAGGAGTATGGGGAATTTTCCAAGAGCATCGCGGGCAGTGGCCACATGCGCGGCGGCAATGAGTTAGACCGTACTTCCAAGGCCAAGACCGTGCGAGTTCGTAACGGCAAGCAGGTGGTGACCGACGGCCCGTTCGCGGAGACCAAAGAACAGCTTGGCGGCTACTATCTGGTCGAAGCCAAGAACTTCGACGAGGCCCTCGCGTTGGCAGCGCGGATTCCTTCGGCACGCTGGGGCTCGATCGAAGTCCGGCCGATCATCCCTCACGAGATGCCGATCTAGCCTGATGGAGGCCGGGCGTTCCCGCCCGGCCGGACGGGCCAGAGGCTCGTTCTCCATTGTCCATCTATAATTCCATTTGGGCTGAATCGCTCGAATGAGATTCGAACTCTTTGTTGCTTCACGGTACTTGCGCGCAAAGAGACGCCAGGCGGTGATTGGCGTCATTACGGGCATTTCCATTGCCGGGGTCGCCGCCGGCGTCGCCTCCCTGGTCGTCGCGCTTGCGATCAACAACGGATTTCGCCAGGATCTGCAGGACCGACTGCTCGGTTCGAGTTCTCACATCAATCTGCTACGCGTTCAGAGCGACGGAATCAAAGACTGGCGTCCGCTCATGGACCGGTTGTCGAAAGAGCCACACATCGTCGCCGCTGCTCCGGCGATTTACGAACAGGTCCTGATTTCTCGCGGACCACGAGCCCGCGGCGCCGTTCTAAAAGGCATGATCCCGGACCAGGAAAGAAAAGTCAGCGACCTTCTGGGCACAATAAAGATCGGCTCAGCGAATCCCCTGGAAGAAGAGCGTGTGGGACCGGGTCATATTTCGAAATCTGGACCCGGTCAGAGCGGAACGCCCGACTCTGCCGCAGCCAACGCGGGTGAGGGCTCCCACGCCTCGCGTATGAATCCGCCGAACCAATCTCCAAGTGATCTTCAAGGCGTGGAAAACCGGATTGCCGCGATGCCGCCCATCATTCTTGGAAATGACATGGCCGATGAGTTGGGCGCCACTGTTGGCTCCGTCGTGCTGGTCACGAGCCCACAAGGCGAACTCACTCCCTTCGGCATGGTGCCCAAGTACGACCGCTTCCGCGTCGTGGGAATTTTCAACTCTGGTTTTTACGACTACGACAGCAGTTGGGCTTTTACGCGACTCAGCAACGCGCAACGGCTCTTCGGTCTCGGCGATCTTGTTTCAGTACTTGAGTTCAAAGTGGATGACATTTACCAGGCCGAGCAGATCTCGAGGCAACTCGAGCAGGCCGCCGGCAAGGGTTTCATGGCGACGAATTGGATGGAACAGAATAAGGCCCTTTTTCGAGCGCTGCGGTTGGAGCGGCTGGTCACATTTATCACTATCGGCTTGATTGTCTTCGTGGCCGCGCTCAACATTCTAATCTCGCTGACCATGATGGTCATGGAAAAGACTCGCGACATCGCCGTGCTCATCTCAATGGGCACGCGCAAGTCGCAAGTGCGCCGGATCTTTATTGCTCAAGGTGTGCTGATTGGGGTGGTCGGGACGGCGATCGGTCTGGTTCTCGGCTACACGCTTTCCTGGGCTGGCGGACACTACCATCTGCTTTCACTCGCACCCGAGGTCTACTCCATTGATTACGTGCCCTTCGCGCCGCGGGCAATGGACGGTTTGCTGGTGGCGCTGGTCGCGATTGGGGTCTCGCTGATCGCGACAGTCTATCCGTCCTGGTCGGCAGCCCGGATCCTTCCCGCTGAGGCCTTGCGCTACGAGTAAGGCGCGGATCGTGGCATGCTTTGCCGACCGGCTAAGGACTGTGGGGCGCACAGCTTTTCAATTTGCCCCCGAGATTAGGAAGTCTCCGTCTCGTACCCTTGGCTGTTCTCGCGAGAATGCGGAAAAATAGCGCGCGGGTTCGTTTGGAAGGCGGCCAGATCAGAAAAGTCAACTACTGTGCTGGCCTGATCCGTTATTTCCCGAGAAAAATCAGCGCTACTGAAACTCACGTTGCTCACTGCCTTATCTACGGAATTTCCTTTACCCGGCTTTGACCCTTTTTTGACATCCGTCGTGCCCCCTTTATGTCATTCTGCCTGCATGATCCCGTGACTTTGGGTCCGGCTCTCTGGGTTGGCACAGCGGTGACCGAGGTCACATCCCTGTGTAAGATTTCTGAAGTACAGTTGGCTGCAGATGTTCCCGAAATGCGAACAGAAACGTTTCTGGCGTCGCCGTGTTTTAATGGGAATGGCGACCTTCCGCAGTGAGTCGAGTAGGGTAAGTCGAGTAGAGGACGGCTCGGCACTGTGGATTCCTGAGACGAGGAGCGTTGCGGGTGCATCTAACAGAACAGGCCATATTAAGGATCGAGGGCCTAAAGAAGGTCTTCCGATCCGGTAAGTCGGATTTGGTGCTCTTTGAAAATTTGTCGTTTCAGGCAACGAAAGGCGAAATGCTTGGCATCGTGGGCGAGTCCGGTGCTGGAAAAAGTACCTTGCTACACATCGTGGGCGCGCTTGATCGGCCTTCCGCAGGTGACGTATACTTCGCGAACTTGCAATTGAGTTCGCTTTCGGAGAACGCCGCAGCCGAGTTTCGTAACTGCGAAGTCGGCTTTGTTTGGCAATTCCACTACCTGCTGCCAGAGTTTACGGCGTTGGAGAATGTGGCTATGCCATTGCTGCTTCGAGGTTGTCCCTGGCAGGATGCAGAATCAGAAGCTTCGCGGTGGCTGAGTGAGGTCGGGTTGGACCAGCGTTCGCATCATCGTTCGGGAGAGCTTTCCGGGGGTGAGCAACAGCGCGTGGCTTTGGCTCGGGCATTGATCACCAAGCCCAAGCTCCTGCTGGCGGATGAGCCGACCGGAGACCTCGATAGCCGTACCGCGGATTCAGTTTTCGAACTGATTGCCAAGTTGCATCGCGACTGCCAGTTGACCTCCCTGATCGCCACTCACAACTTCGCGTTTGCCCGTCGTTGCCAGCGCGTGTTGAGGTTACAGCAGGGAAGGGTTGAGGAGGTGGCACCGGAAACGCTACCCGCATAGCACGTCGTGGCAATTGACTTTTCTCCTGCGACGTGTCGGAATGATAAATTGAGGGTGGTAATTGAAATGCCGCTAGTCGGGCGACTTGCGACAAGTTGCAACCACTTGCGGAGAAACGACAAGTAAGGTGTCTTTGGTAACTGATTGGCACGAGTCAAACCCGCGATATAAAGAGTGTAGCGGTTGGCACGTTGATTGCACCATTAACTTAGGGTCAGGGAGATCCGAGGAGCAGGGCCGCCAGATTGACCCGGGAAGATCTTCGAGAGCTCAGGGGAAAGGGCCATATGTTTGAACGTTATACGGAGAAGGCGAGGCGCGTCATCTTTTTTGCGCGCTATGAAGCCAGCCAGTTCGGGTCTCCTTATATTGAGACAGAACATCTTCTGCTGGGACTACTGCGCGAAGATAAGGCCCTGACTAATCGCTTTCTGCGTTCCCACGCTTCGGTCGAATCCATCCGTAAGCAGATCGAAGGTCACACCACCATTCGCGAGAAGGTTTCCACCTCCGTGGACCTCCCGCTGAGCAATGAGTGCAAGCGCGTGCTCGCCTATGCCGCGGAAGAGGCAGAACGCCTTTCCCATAAACACATTGGCACCGAGCATTTGCTGTTGGGTTTGCTGCGTGAGGAAAAATGTTTTGCCGCCGAAATTCTGCACGAGCGCGGCCTGCGACTTTCGACCATTCGCGAAGAATTGGCTCGCACCAGCCAGGAAAAAGCCCAGCCCCAGCGGCAGCGTGAATCTTCGCTGCTGAGCGAGTTTTCGCGCGACCTGACTCAAGCTGCCATGGATTCTCAACTCGATCCTCTAGTGGGGCGCGATGGCGAGTTGGAACGCGTGGTGCAAATCCTCTGCCGCCGCACCAAGAACAATCCAGTCCTGATCGGCGAGCCTGGCGTGGGCAAAACTGCCATCGTCGAGGGCCTGGCACAACGGATTGCCGATGGCGAGGTTCCTTCATTCCTCGCCGACAAACGCATTCTTGCGCTCGACCTCTCATTAATCGTCGCCGGCACCAAATATCGTGGCCAGTTCGAAGAGCGCCTGAAGACCATCATGAAGGAATTGATGGAGTCGCAGAACTCGATCATCTTCATTGACGAACTGCACACCCTGGTCGGCGCAGGATCGGCTGAAGGTTCGCTCGATGCAGCCAACATTCTGAAGCCAGCGCTATCGCGCGGCGAAATCCAGTGCATCGGCGCTACTACGCCGGGCGAGTATCGCAAGTCGATCGAAAAAGACCGCTCGCTCGAACGCCGCTTCCAGGCGGTAAAAGTCCCGCCTCCGAATGAGGCTGACGCCACCAAGATTTTGTTCGGGATCAAAGACCGGTACGAGAAGTTTCACGCCGTCACCTACACCGACGATGCCATCAACTTTGCCGTTTCGCACTCGAACCGTTATATTCCCGACCGCTTCCTGCCCGACAAGGCAATTGACCTGGTCGACGAAGCCGGCGCCCGCGTAAAGCTGCGCCAGACTTCGCTCCCCGAGGAACTCACCGAGGTGCAGAAGCGCATCAAGTTCATCGTTCACCGGATGGAAAACGCCATCGCGAACCACGAGTTCGAGAAGGCGCGTTTCTATTCTGACGAGGAACGCAAAGAGCGCGAGAACCTGCGCGCTCTTCGCGAAAAATATCATTTGGACGAGTCTTCGACCGGCGTAGTCGGCCGCGAAGACATCGAAGACGTGGTCTCGCGCTGGACCGGCGTGCCCGTTACTTCGATCAAGGAAGAAGAAACTCAGAAACTGCTCCGCATCGAGGAAGAGCTGCACAAGCGAATTATCAGCCAGGACAAAGCTATCAGCGCACTCGCCCGCGCCATCCGCCGCAGCCGCGCCGGCTTGAAGAACCCGAACCGCCCTATCGGTTCGTTCCTGTTCCTCGGTCCCACAGGTGTCGGCAAAACCGAAGTCGCTCGCACCCTGGCGCAGTTCATGTTCGGCACTGAAAAAGCTCTGGTCCGCTTCGATATGTCGGAATTCATGGAGAAGCATTCCGTTTCCAAGCTGATCGGCTCGCCTCCGGGATACGTCGGCTACGAAGAGGGTGGTCAGCTCACCGAGCGCGTGAAGCGCGCACCGTATTCGGTTGTCCTGCTGGACGAAATCGAGAAGGCGCACCCGGACGTCTTCAACATTCTGTTGCAGGTCTTTGAAGACGGGCAGCTCACCGACGGTCTGGGTAACACGGTGGACTTCAAAAACACTATCCTCATCATGACCTCGAACATCGGCGCGCGTCACTTGCAACGCCGCGAGGGTCTGGGCTTCCAGTCGAGCAAGGAAGACATGATCTCGGAAAAGGTCGAAGACCTGGTGAAGAACGAAGTCAAACGCACCTTCAACCCCGAGTTCCTCAACCGCCTGGACGAAATCATTCTGTTCAGCGCCTTGAGCGAGACCGATCTCATCCAGATTCTCGAACTCATGGTCAGCCAACTGAATCAGAACCTGGCCCAGAAAGCGATCACAGTCACGGTCACCGACGAAGCCAAAAAGTGGATCCTCAGCCAGACGCTGGTGGACCGCAGCTACGGCGCGCGTCCGCTACGCCGCGCGTTGCAGAAATACATCGAAGACCCGCTTTCGGAGGCGTTGATCCAGGGCACAATCGCGACCCGCCCCGCGTTCATCGAAGTCTTCCTCGGCGACAACAAGCTGTTTTACCGCCCGGTAGACTCGAAAGAAACCGAAGGCGTGCTGCTGTACGAAAACAGCTAGAAAGCAGCCGTCAGCCAAAAAGCTGGCGGCTTTTTCTTTTTCTCTGTAGAGACGAGCTTG
>DATMQI010000301.1:0-8972 GCA_035567135.1 Terriglobales bacterium | reverse complement strand
GACGATGCCACTGACAGTAGGCCCTGGATCAATCTCCGTGGCGATCACGCTGGGCGCGAACGCGGCTCACCATCACTCGTACCATCCTTTGACAATTTTGACTGCACTCATTGGATTGGTGTTGATCGCGATCAGCATTTTGCTGTGCTATGGATTTGCCGACCGGTTGGCGCGAATCCTTGGAGCGACGGGGATGACGGTGATCACGCAATTGTCGTCGTTCTTCCTGGTTTGTATCGGTGTGCAGATTGCTTGGAACGGGGTCAAAGCATTGCTGGAGTCGGTAACACTGCATTTTGGCTGACCAAGAACACTTCTCCTGTGGAGTTGCAAACGGGTTTGCTAGAAGCGAAAGACCTGTATGTTTCGCCGTCCAGCTTCGCTTTTATTTATTCGAGTCTCGGCGAACTGGACGAAGCATTCTGTTGGCAGTAGAAAGCCTACCAAGAGCGCGACGCATCGCTGGCCTGGGTGAAAGTGACTCCCGAGTCGGATGCTTTACGCTCCGACCCGCGCTTTGCCGATTTGCTGCGCCGGATGAACTTTCCTCGTGGCTAATAAGACGAATCATTACGACCGATTCCGGTCGGATAACGGGCCACTCGGAAGTTATGCGCTTTCAGGCTAAAGGCGCGCCGTCATAAAATCGTAATACTAATCGTGGTGAATCGCAGCAAAACGCGAACGAAAGGTGAACAAAGAAGGAGAAAGTGATTCGTCAGCTTTCATCGCAACTTGCTGAATTCCTTCGGCGAGCGCCAATTCCGGCAAGTTCTGATTAAATTAGTTTCTTGGCTATGGCCCGAATGCTCGTGGATGTGAAATGAGAATCGTAGATTCGCAGGTTGCGGAAACCATGAGCCTTTCTTGCTCTCGCATCGAACGGCTAGAGTCCCTGTCATAACACGGCGGGATACGAGTCGGGACGGTGCACAAATTTCAGGGCCAGGAGGCGCCAGTCGTGATCTACTCCCTTACGACTTCCTCCCCCGAGGATGCGCCACGGGGGATGGAGTTTCCCTACAGTCTCAACCGTCTGAATGTCGCGACCTCCCGCGCGCGCTCCGCGGTTATTCTGGTGGGAAGTCCAAAGCTATTCGAGCCTGATTGCCGCACCCCTCGCCAGATGCAACTCGCGAATGCCCTCTGCCGACACCTTGAACTAGCAAGGATTGTAGAACCGGCGAACTGAATTGGATGTCTCACTGCCTGGGGTTCGATCAACTGCCCGGGAAAGAAGAAACGGGCGGTCGCATTCCCTTTGGAAAGAGAGTTCGATAGGCGCTACTGGCCGGCAACGAGCCGACTCCATGCCAATTCTTCATAGGCGAAAACGACGATTTGGGCGTGAAGCCTTGAGGTTTTGTCTCAGAACAAGTTCTGGCGGCGATTATTCGCGTTTGGGCTTGCTTCGATCGATAGATATATTGTGGCAGGGAGGTCAAAAACTTAGAATAGCGATTATAGCATATAATATTCCGATATAGATGCTATCCCATATCGCCAACAGCAGTGTACATATGCTATAGTAGATTCACAAGGAGCTTCAGATGCTTAAGCAGATTGGAAAAGGATTGCAGCAGGCACGGACCGCCCGGGGGCTGACTCAGGCGGAATTGGGGGTGCTGGTCGGACTGCCGCAGTCGCATATCTCGAAGATCGAGCGCGGCGAAACGGACTTTCAATGGACGACGCTCGAGCAGATTGCCAATGCAGTGGGTCTCTCCCCTCTTCTTGTCCCCACCGGTCTGGTTCCCCTAGTGGAAAGCCTCATGAACAGACGCGAGGGGAAAGACGAAGAGGAGCCGGTACCGCTCGTCGGAAGCCTGATGGAGACGGAAAGATAGAAGGAAATTGCAGATGCCCACGCTGAGAATCAAACTCGGAAACCGGCTCGTCGGCACGATCACGAACGTCGTGACCGACAAGAACATCTTTGTCTTTGATCCGGGATATATCGAAGACGAGCATCGCCCGGTCCTCAGCCTGAGCTATTACGATATCGAGAGGAAACTTATCACGAGGCCGCGCGAGGTTCAGCGACGACTGCCTCCTTTTTTCTCGAATCTGCTGCCCGAGCGCGATGGGGTACTGCGCGACTATCTGGCGCAACGCGCCGGAATCAGCCCAGAAAGAGAATTCCCGTTGCTGTGGCTCGTCGGAGCCGATTTGCCCGGCGCCGTGATCGCCGAAGACAGTGAAGGAGTGCCACTGCCGCCGCCCGAAGAGAAATCGGGAACGCGCGAAGCTAACGAGCAAGAAGTGCTGCGTTTCTCTCTCGCCGGCGTTCAACTCAAATTCTCGGCGATGGGCCGGGGCGGAAAGCAACTTCGCATTCCCGCGCAAGGACGGGACGGCCAGTGGATCGTAAAGCTGCCGTCGCCAAGATTTCCGAAGGTGCCGGAAAACGAATTCGCGATGATGACGCTGGCCAGAGAAGTGGGAATCGACGTGCCGGAATTCGGGCTCATGCCGGTCGGCTCGATCGCAAATCTTCCACCTGAATTCGCGGACGACAAATCAAACGCGTACTTTATCCGACGTTTCGACCGCGGGCCGGACGGGGAGCGAATTCACGCCGAAGACTTCAATCAGATCTACGGGCAGTATCCGGAACAGAAGTACGAGCAGCACGGATATACGGGCATGGCCAAGGACATCTGGGCGCTTCTCGGCGAGAGAGGCTTAACGGAATTCATTCGGCGCGTTATTTTCAATGCGGCCATCGGGAACGCCGACATGCATTTGAAGAACTGGTCTCTGCTTTATCGTGACGGCCGAATGCCGACGCTTGCGCCCGGTTATGACTATGTTTCGACGATGCGTTATCTGCCGGAACGGGGCTTGGGCCTGCCGCTCGCCCGAACGAAGGACGTATCCCGCCTGGACAATGAACTTTTGGAAAAGGCATCGGTACAGGCGGGTGTTCCTCGCGGCCTGGTGAAGGACGTAGCACACGAAACTGCGCGTTCATTCATGCAAGCGTGGTCACAGCACAAGGCGGGATTGCCAATGGATGACGTTGGCCGCCGCAAGATCGACGAGCAACTCAAGCTTGTGCCACTTCTAAAGGGGCATCTCCCCACCGGAAAGCCAAAGCACAAGAAGAGCTAGTGTAGTGTCCCAAAAATTCCTTCGCTAAGTTCCACGGTCTAAGTTCTGCAACATCAATGCAATCGCATCAGCTGCACCTGTCAGTTATTTGCGGGACAGCACACTAGTCCGTGAGTATCCGCGTCGCAATGCACTTCCCGAAAAACGGTTTTGGCGTCATGTGCCGCGGCGCTCAGAAGGTCCGTGAGATTGCCGCACTTGTAATTCTTCACGACCTTGCGAACTTTGCGCCGCACGTGATCGACGATCTCGGCAACAGGTTTGACTGACCCTTTCAGGCCGAGGTCACTTGCCAGCTTGCCGATTTGCGGTTTGGAGTCGAGGCAGCTCATCCGTAGGTTTTTTTCAGAACATTCTTGAGCGGGTTGTGCAATTCCTTCCAGTCATCCACGGACGCGACTCCTTTGGACTGCTTGCTTCTGCGCGCGACCACCGAGTTGTAAGCTCCCAGCAGGTCGAGCGTTTCTTGGTGGCTGAGATGAAGTTCTTCTGCAGCCTGTGAAAGCTCGACTGGAATCATGATCGGCTTCCGGACGCTGGGCTCCTCGCCTTCGCCGGTCGCCATCACGCACCTCTCTACACGACACCCGGCGCGGGTTTTTGCCGATTCCCACGCTTCCTTCCAGTGTCCAATGGGCTTTTTTCTCGGGCGTTGATTCGCTTTCGGGGCGACTCGCTCAGGGCAAGAGGATTTGAAGCGTATGCGCCAGACGGCGCCAAATCCACCGGCCTCGCGTCTATAAGCTTGAGATTCTTTGAATAATCAAGAACGGCCGGTCAACGCCGCTAGAGATTGCAAGAGGATGGGCCGCGTATCCATACCGGAGACGGTTTGGCTTGACGGTTGGACCCCGTAATAAGTACCAATGGCGGAAAATCGGGCACGAGGGTAAGGTTGCTCTTCAGCTCACCCGGCTTGAGGGGGAATCCATGCACAAAACCGCAAAGAGAGGCCTTCGGTCAAACGAACAGCTCTTCCGCTCGATTTTCGAGAATGCGCAGATCGGGATCAGCGTTTTTGGTATTGATCGTTGTGAACATTTTTCTAACCGGACGATGAGTGAAATTCTGGGTTACACGGAAGAAGAACTGAGTCACTTGGAGAAATGGGATGAAATTACGCATCCGGATGATCGCGTCTCCTGCGCGGAACGCTACGCCGCCCTCTTGCAGGGGAAGTGTGAAACGGATGAATACGAACAGCGCTTCATTGGATGCGATGGCAGAATTGTCGCCGTAAACGGCAGGTTCACGTTACTTCGGGATGCCACAGGAAAGCCGGAACACGTCGTTGCCCTAACGGAGGATATTACCGAACGCAAAGTAGCAGAGGATCTTATCCGGAAGCGCGATGAGGAACTCCGCCGCGCAAACTTCCTCGCGGAAACTGCTCTGGAACTGACCAAGGCAGGCTACTGGCACGTTCCGCTCGACGGCTCTGGATGGTACAACTCCTCATCGCGAAGGGTTTCAGTTTTTGGAGATATCCCGAGCCCAAAGAACCGGTACCGGATCGACGACATGTTTGCCCACGCAGAAGAGGCGGACGAGGCCGCAGGCAAAGCAGCGCGGAAAGCCTTTAACGCCGCGTTGGAGGGCACAGCGACGTACGACACTGTCTTCGCGTATAAGCGTCCCACCGATGGACGCATCGCCTGGGTCCACGCGCTAGGGCACGTCTTGAAAGATGCCGACGGGAAGTCAACCGATATGTACGGCGTCTCTCAAGATATTACGGAATTCAAGCGCCTAGAAATGGAACTCTCAACTGCGAAAAAGATCGCCGAAGCAGCAACCAAAGCTAAGTCCGATTTCCTGGCTAATATGAGCCATGAGATCCGCACGCCGATGAACGCCATTATTGGCATGACGCATCTGGCACTCAAGACAGACCTAACTCCGAAACAGCGTGACTACCTTACGAAAACAAAGGCTGCCGCCCAGTCTCTGCTCGGCATCATCAACGACATTCTCGATTTCTCCAAAATCGAGGCCGGTAAGCTGGATATGGAGAAGAAGGATTTCCATCTCGACGAAGTAATTGGGAATGTGTCCAGCGTAGTTAGCCAGAAGGCTCACGACAAGAATTTAGAGTTCCTCATCGCCTCCCCACAAGATCTTCCTCCGAATCTCGTGGGGGATCCCTTGCGGCTCGGTCAAATCCTTATCAACCTTGTCAGCAACGCGGTGAAGTTCACAGAAAAAGGCGAGATTGTGTTGACGATCGAGTTGTTGGAAAAAGTTCTGGACAGAGTGAATTTAAAGTTTTCCGTGCGTGACAGCGGAATCGGCATGACGCCCGAACAATTGGCTCGTCTATTTCAGGCGTTCAGCCAGGCCGACAGTTCCACCACCAGAGAGTACGGCGGTACGGGCCTCGGTCTTTCGATTTCAAAAAGGCTGATCGAGATGATGGGCGGCAACATCTGGGTCGAGAGCAGCTATGGTACCGGCAGTACGTTTCATTTCACGGCTTGGTTCGGCATCGGATCGGCAGAAGCAAAACGCAGACTTTTGATTCCAGACATCGCCGGGATCCGCGTCCTTGTTGTTGATGACAATCAGCAGGCCCGGGATATCCTTTCAGATTTCTTAAAAGGGCTCGCACTGAGGGTCCAGTCAGCTTCTTCTGGCGAAGAGGCGATTCGGGAACTCGTCGGCGCAGACGAGCGGGATCCCTATCAGCTGGTCATGGTGGACTGGCAAATGCCAGGCATGAATGGCTTGGAAGTGAACCATATCATCAAGCGCGGTGAGCGCCTTAAGCACGTTCCCAAGCTCGTTATGGTCACTGCTTTCGGGCGAGACGACATCTACGCACAAGCCGAAGAGGCGGGAATTGATGGTTATCTACTGAAGCCTATCACGCCCTCGACGCTTTACGACACGCTTGTAGAGTTATTTGGCGTTGTTGACCGCGAGACCGACGGGTCGCACATCACAAAAGCCGCTGCAACTCTTCACGACGCCAACGGAATTCGGATTCTGCTCGTCGAAGACAACGAGGTGAATCAGCAAGTGGCGACCGAACTTCTCGAGAGCGCCGGAGCCAGCGTGAGAATCGCCAATCACGGTGCTGAAGCCGTAAAAATCCTGACGCAAGGCGAGCAGCCCCCACCGTTTGACATCGTGCTCATGGATCTGCAAATGCCTGAAATGGATGGTTACACCGCCACCAGGCTTATTCGGGCCCACCCTGGAACACACGAACTGCCGATCATCGCGATGACCGCGCATGCGCTGGTGGAAGAGCGGGAGCGCTGCCTCGCAGCGGGGATGAACGAACACGTCGGGAAGCCCATTGATCCCGATGCGCTGTTTGCGACGCTGATGCGCTGGGCGAAGCCAGCAGTGCATGCTAACGCGACCGGAGATAAGACCGTAACTCGGATCAACGATGTGATTCTTCCCGAGATTGACGGCATTGACTTGGTCGGCGGCCTCAAGCGTGTCAACGGAAACAAGCGGCTTTACCGTGACCTACTCATGCAGTTCGCTGCCAAGCATTCGGAAGTGAATTCGCAGATACTGGCTGCAATCGACAGTGGGGACAACGTGCTCGTAGAACGGATCGCCCATACGGTAAAAGGCGTCGCAGGAAATCTCGGCGTCGGAAACGTCTTCAGCGTCGCCGACAAGCTGGAGCGAGGCGTTCGCGAAAGGGATGCGACCGTACCTGCGACGGCTGAAGCATTCACTCTAGAGTTGAGCCGCCAGATTCAAGCCATTCATCTGGCCTTTCCTGGCGCGGAGCCGGAGATAGAAGGCACCTCGGACTGCGATCCGCGAACGGTATCAGCGGCAATCACACACCTCCGAGCCCTCCTTGAGTCAAGCGACGGCGACGCTCTAGAGGCTTTTGTTGCCCTGGAGGCTGTTCTCGCGGGCAGCTGCGACACAGTTCGACTGAATGCTCTCCGTACATCCATCAACGAGTTTGATTTTGAAGGCGCGCTCTTCAAGTTAGTGGACATCGCAAAGGATTACCCTGCGAATCAGGAGCAGACAGAATGATCGCCGCTGTCGAGAAAAAGCTGGTACTCGTGGTAGATGACGCCCCTGCCAACCTTCAGGTGGTGCGTACAATTCTGAAAGACGACTTCAAGATCCGAATCGCCACGAGCGGCGCAAAGGCTTTGGACCTCGTTAAAGCCAAACCGCATCCGGACCTTATCCTGCTGGACGTGACCATGCCTGAAATGGACGGCTACGAAGTCTGCGGGATATTGAAAGCCACCCCAGAGGTCAGGGACATCCCGGTGATCTTCTTGACCGGCAAGACAGAAACTGAGGACGAAACCAAAGGATTCGAGGTCGGAGCGGTGGACTATATCCACAAACCGTTCTCACCCGCTGTGGTGAAGGCGCGTGTCCACACCCATCTTGTGCTTCGCGAGGCACGCGAACAACTGGCCCGCCAACTCCTCGACATAAACAATGAACTGGAGATGGCACGAGAGATCCAGTTGTCCATCCTGCCGCACGATATACCCAAGATCAGAGGCCTGGAAATCGCCGCGCGTTACATTCCCATGAGTTTGGTCGCAGGTGATTTTTACGACTTCATCATCGTGGACGAGAAACGCGTGGGGATCCTGGTGGCCGACGTTTCCGGGCACGGTCTGCCTGCGGCCCTTATCGCGTCCATGTTAAAGGTTGCACTGGCCGCACAATCCCCGCACGCGTTTGATCCTGCGCGAGTTTTGGCCGGATTGAACCAGTCGCTGTGTGGAAAGTTCAAAAACCATTTTGTGACCGCGGCCTACTTGTTCGTGGACACAGAAAAAAGCTGTATAAAGTACGCAGGAGCAGGGCACCCACCGCTCTTATTGTGGCACGAGTCAACAGAGAGTACCTCAGAGGTGTTGGAGAATGGTCTTCTACTCGGCCTATTCCCTGATGCACCCTACTCTGCAGCTGAGGTATGCGTGGAACCGGGCGACAAGGCAGTCCTTTACACGGACGGAATATTGGAAACCAGGAGCCCGTCTAAGGAAGAATTTGGGCCTGACCTGTTCAAAGTGTTTTTGGAGTCTAACCATAATCTCAAAGCAGACAAGTTTGCCGACTTGATGCTTGATGAGTTGACAGGCTGGTCAGAAAATCGCAGGGGGGAGGGACAGGAAGATGACATAACCCTCTTAGTGATCGACTTCCAGAGTTTCTGATCTGAGGCCCAAATAGACAACGAATGTGTCGCGTAAGTCTTGAGAATTAGGAAAAACTCCGGATAGCTGTTTGCTCGTCGGTGTACACCTCGAAAACCTTGTCCAGCTGAGTGATTTGCAACACTCCATGAACCTTTTTCGTCGGACTCAAAAACTTCAATTCGCCGCCCTTGGACTTCACGGGCACGTAGGCGCCAGCCAGTTCCCCAACTCCCGCACTGTCTATGTCATTCACTTCGCGGAAATTAAGGATGATTTTAGTGCGTCCACTTTCGATTAAATCACGGATGGTGCCGCGAAGAGTCATACTACTTTCTCCGAGACCAAGGCTTCCGCGCAGGTCCACGATAGAAACCGAGCCAAATTGCCGGTGATGGGTGATCAGGGATGGCATGCATCTTCTACAATCTGCTCGGACGGCCCAGTCGCGCAAGGGCAAACATTCGACACGAGCATATCGTAAGTCGCCAGGGTAAAAAAGCCACTACAAAACATCGCGACAACTCACCGGACTTAGGCGCACTTCCAGGGTCGGTTATATTGCGCACAGCGCGGTGAAGGGTTTCGTCCGGTTGTTGATTCTGCCGGTTGTGCTAAGCATCGCGTTCTTTCTTATCGCGGACCTTGACACCCCACGTCGTGGCGCCATTCGCGTGCTCCCGCAAAATCTGATAAGTCTCGCTCAGTCCC
>DATMQI010000300.1:0-5653 GCA_035567135.1 Terriglobales bacterium | reverse complement strand
CTATCCGGCACCGGGTTTGCACAGCTATCGACGGCCTCGCTGAGCGGAGCTGTCCGAGATTCCAGCGGCGCGGTGGTTCCCAACGTCAAAGTCGTGCTGAAAAATGTGGCTACTGCTGTGGAGCACACAACCACAACCAATGATGCGGGGGCTTATCTCTTCCTCGATATCACCCCGGGTAGATATGTGGTTTCCGCATCGGCTCCAAGCTTCGCCGAGCAGCGGGTTCCTGAGTTCAGACTTGCGGTCGGACAGGCCGCGACGATTGATTTTGCTCTGAGGGTTGGTTCACAAACCACCGAAGTGACGGTGCAGGGCGTCACACCGCAACTGGAGACGTCAAGTGCAAATCTGGGCACCGTTGTCGAAACGAAACAGGTGAACGATCTCCCGCTCAACGGCCGAGACTTTACCCATCTTCTTACCTTAACCCCGGGTGTATCTCCGGTAAATAATGGACAGGGCGGTCCCTCAGGAGGCCAATATGCAACGCCAGAGCCAATTAATCAGGCATCCGTGATTCCATCCGTCAATGGGCAGGGTAACCGAAGCAATTACTTCTTCACGGATGGTCTGAGTAATTTTGGTGCCTTTCACAGTGTATATGCGGTTCCACCCATCATCGATGAAATTCAGGAATTCAAAGTCGTGTCTCACACAGACAGCGCGGAATACGGGTCGGTAACCGGTGGAGTCGTCAATGCAGTCACAAAGTCCGGCACAAACCAACTTCACGGCTCAGTGTTCGAGTATGCCCGCAGTGGAATCTTCGATGCTCAGCAACCTTTCACTCAGTCCCGTCCGGATTTTACGCAAAACGAATTCGGCGGAGTCGTCGGGGGGCCGGTTGTGATCCCGAAACTATACGACGGCAAGAATAAGACATTCTTCTTTGGGGCGTACCAGGGATTCCGTTATTCACTAACCCAGGCTAAACAAATAAAAGTGCCCACTGCCGCGGAGCTTGCCGGGGATGAGAGTTCCTGGCCGACACAGATATACAACCCGTTCTCTACTCGACCGGATCCAGCCAACCCTGGCCGGTTCATTCGTGACCCATACCCGGGGAATCAGATTACTCCAGATCCCAACATGGTAGCCTGGGCGAAGTTCATCTACCCTGCCGCCGGGCCTGTACTTGATGCAAGCGGAGATAATGCGACTGACTCAACTCCCACCACTCAGCACATCAACCAATTCACTGCCCGGATTGACCAAAAGATTGGCCAGAATGACTCAGCATGGTTTCGCTACAGCTACGTCACCAGCGTAGTAAGTTCTTCCCTCGGCGTTCCCGGAATACCCAACGTGGTCACTGTTCCCAACAGGAACTATGGCGGCAGTTACGTACATGTCTTTAGTCCGAGTCTAGTTGTTCAAGTTGAATTTGGCCGAACTGAAGTGGGAGACAACGCGGCAGCTACCTTTACAAAGGGGTCGGCGGGCATCATCAGCCAGATTGGATTCTCGCCGGCATTTGTCGGCAATTTCAGGGCAGCACCGGGAAAGAGCTTTCTTCCTGGAACTGGTATCGTCGGCGGATATCCCAGCGTAGGCGAAGTCTACGCGCTGCACCCACAGGTTCCGACTGCCAACCAATACAGTGGTGTTTTGACGAAGACATTCGGAAACCATGTGATTCACATAGGCGGAGGGTTCATCAGCAATAAATTTTACAGTCCGATCACGACCGATAACCTCCAATTCGGCGCTCAGGCGACCGCGAACACAGATCCCAACGACAAGGTCAATATCGGCGACCCGCTTGCCTCCTTCCTCCTCAACGTTCCCGTGGGAGCAGACCGGCGCAACGTCGTTACCGAAACGCGTCCTGGCGGTGTAATGAGCGCATTTGTACAGGATTCTTGGAGGGCTACACCTAGGTTGACGATCAATGCGGGACTTCGCTACGACGTCACGTTCTATCCACCCATGGGTACCGACAAGCAAATTGGTATAAATGGTGGGCCGGAGACAGGTGACGTTGATTTCAACAACGGCACCTATATCATCCAGAAGCTTCCTCCGCTCTGCAGTGCGCGCGGCTTTGCGCCTTGCATTCCCGGAACCGGTGCGCTTCCGGCGCACGTCGTCGTGTCTCCGAACGGCAAGATACTTCATACCGACTGGGCGAATGTCGGTCCCCACCTCGGTTTTGCCTATAAGGCGAAGGATAGCTTGGTTGTTCGTGGAGGTTTCGGCATCGTCTATGACAATTGGGCGGGTGTATTGCAAACAGCGCAAAACATAAGCGGACTATGGCCGGACATTGGTCAGCAGGAAGCCGCCGGCTTGAACGCGCCGACATCGAACTCACCAACGCCGACGGTTACAGCTCAGAATCCATTCGCAATCGCCGCCAAAAATAACTTCTTTCCCGCTCCTACGCCTTTCGGCCAGGTTGGCTTTGAATACGATCCGAATCTGAAGGTTCCCTATGCGGAGCAATGGAACTTTGGCGTGCAGAAACTTATCAACTCGTCAAGCACGCTGACGGTAAATTATGTTGGCTCGAGCATGCACCGGCTTGATGTTGGCGGCATTTACGGTGGTGCGACTACACCAGGACTTGGCGACCCCCAGGCTCGCGCTTTGTATCCCTACATTGCGCCGACGTTTTACGACCGCGCCGTGGGCAGTGGTAATTACAACGGGTTGCAGGCCTCGCTGGATAAGAGGTACACCAACGGCCTGTCGTACGGAGTGTCCTACACCTTCTCAAAAGCCATTAATGTCGGAGGCGACGGATATTACGGTGTCGAAGGAGGCGTTCCGCAGGATGCTTATAACCCGGCTCGCTACGATCGATCTGTCTCAGGACTTGACTTAACCCACATTCTATCTGTGAACACGCTTTACGAAATTCCTGTTGGGAGGGGAAAGCGATTTTCCACTGGACACGGTGTGCTTGATTACATCGTGGGGGGCTGGCAGATCAACAATCTGTTCCAAGCCCATTCGGGCATTGCTTTTACTCCCCTCATGAGTAGCGATCAGGCAAATACCGGGCAAGCAGGGTGGACTGGTTATGAACATTTGAATAAAGTGGGGAATCCCGGGCTTTCGAAGAGGACGGCAGCGGAGTGGTTCAATACCGCCGCGTATGCCGCGCCAACGTTCGGCACTTTCGGCGACGCAGGACGCAATTCCCTCCGGGGCCCGTCCTATTGGAACTGGGATACGTCGCTCTTTCGCCTGTTCCCGATTGGGGAAGGGCGCCAGTTCGAGTTTCGAGCCGAGGCGTTTAATGTGCTCAACAACGTGAACCTGGGTCAGCCCAACAATGACATCAATAGCGGGCCAGCCTTCGGTACGATCAACAGCACCGCAAATGCGGCACGACAACTTCAGCTTGCAGTGAAGTTTATCTTCTAAGACTGTCAGGTGCAGAGCAAAACTTGATTGCATGTAGAACGGCCGCTTCGGCGGCCGTTCTACACAAAGGCGACGCTCGGATCGGCGGTGTCCAGTGTTCTGCGGACTGGCTTCGTATGCATGTCGGTACAAACTAGGCCACAGTGGAGTAAGGGCTTGCCACAGCGGATATTGCTTCAATGATGTTGGCCATGAAACACTGGAGGGAAGTTCCAGGTTGGAGAGGTTCTAACCCAAAGGGCGTGTGTTTCGTGTGGGGGATACTACGGCGGGCAAATGCAATTCTCAAGCCGAGTAACCAGTAACAACGGTTGGCAAGGTGAGGGGGCTCCATCGTTCTTCAAGCAACACAGCGAGCAGGCGAGAGCAATCACCCTCGTGTTTTTGTATTGGTTAGTTGCGTGCTGCACTCTTAACTTGAGCTCGATCTTTGCGACCGCCCCACAGGGGGCCCCGCATTCGAGCGAACTCCTCGATCAAGGCCGAAAGCTGCTTGAGGCAGGAAAGCTCGCCGAAGCGGAATTGGTCCTGGATCGCGCCGAGAAACTCGCTCCATCTGATTCGGTGATCCTGAATCTGGATGCCAAGGTTAAAGGCCGGCTGGGCGAGTATGCCAGTGCTGTCGGTCTTCTCGAGCGCGTGATTCGGTTGATCCCGCAGTCCGCCGAGGCGCACGTCGATCTTGCAATCGCTCTCGCTGATTCTGGCGACCTTAACAGTGCCCTGGCGGAAACGGCAACCGCAATTTCTATTGATCCCGCTCTGGCGATCGCGCACTTGAATCGGGCGCGCATTCTCAGTGACATGAATCGGGATGGGGAGGCTCGCGTCGAATACGCTCTTGCGGCCCGGCTCGCTCCGGGCAATCCAGACTGTTATTTCTACTGGTCGTTTGGCGAGCGGGCGCAGGGAAACTTCACTAAAGAAACCGAATTGCTGCGGAAAGTTGTGAAGCTACAGCCTCGCAACGTCAAGGCTCATATCAAGCTCGCCGACAGTCTGCTGGATCAGAATCGGACCGCCGAAGCTGTAGCCGAGCTTCGAATCGCCCTCGCAATCGATCCCGATTCAGCGCAAGCCATCTATAAGCTTTCGCGCGCTCTTCGCACCACGGATCCCGAAGAATCAAAGAGGCTGCGGGCCCAGTTCGACCGGCTCAAGGCGCAGAATTCTGTCCTCGATCAGGCCAAGGCGCTCGCTAACGAGGCTTTCCACGCATTTACGATGCAGGACTGGCGCGAGGCAATCCGCCTTTTTAGTGAAGCGGTTGAAACCTGCGGAGATTGTGAGATAGAGAGCACGCTGCACCGTAATCTAGGCCTGACTCTCTGCCGGGAAGGTCAGATCGAACGGGGCGCCGAGGAACTACGCAAAGCGCTCGCGCTTAACCCCGAAGATCGGGACGCCGCGAAGGCCTTGGAAATGATTCGCGCGCGCTGAACAAGACCGAGCGACCGAGGACAGCTGCGGCCGGATACGCCGCAAGTATCTCGTAGCACAAAGTAGTTAGTGTAGTGTGTCTTGCTAAGTGTCGTTATGAAGGGAAACGCAGCCACATTTAACTCTTTCAACGATACAGGTCGTTCAGCCCCGATTTCGAGGGATCGAAGAAGGGTTTTAGGCGGAATCGCGGCATCCTGTGCGGGACTTGCGGGCTCCGTGATCGGATCCTCCAACCCGCTGCCTCCGTTCCCTGCTGCCACTCATGCAGCGCTGCGTGAGCGGCAAGCGCCCTGCGGGCGAAGCAAGGTTGTGACCTCGGACGAAGCGACGGTGGTCGAGATCAGTGCCGGGAAGGTCCGGGGATTCAAGCGAAATGGAGTCTATATCTTCAAGGGTGTTCCCTACGGTGCATCGACTTCAGGTGCAAACCGCTTCATGCCGCCAATGAAACCGGAGCCTTGGAGCGGAATTCGCAACGCACTGCAGTATGGTCGGGTGTGTCCAAGCCAGGATTCCGCTCACCTCAACACCGATGGGAAGAATCTCGCGAATACGGACGAAGATGCATTCGTACTCCATCGTGGCCCAGCTGCTACCGTACACGGTGAGGATTGCCTACGCCTCAATCTGTGGACACCTGAGATCAATGGCTCCCACAAACGCCCAGTAATGGTTTACATGCATGGTGGCGGCTTTTCCGGCGGCAGCGGTCACGATCTCCTTTCCTATGATGGCGAAAATCTTGCGCGAAATCATGACGTTGTTGTGGTGACTCATAATCACCGGCTGAACGTGTATGGCTATTTGAACCTTCAACAACTGGGAGGCGAGGAAT
>DATMQI010000299.1:0-4537 GCA_035567135.1 Terriglobales bacterium | reverse complement strand
CCGCCGGCCACGCCATTCGCGCCGGAAAAGAAGTTCACGGCTACGTCCTGCTGAGTGTCAAAAACCGCCACATCCAGGCCAATGCGATCTGAGACAAAGAAGCGATGGTTGACCGAGTCAACCACGCTTATGTCAAAAGAGTTGAATGGGCCACCTGGCTCGCCCGTTGGATTATGCTCTGGCACCGGAATGACATCGATCACTGCATAGCCGTCATTCTTGGTGGTCCCGCAGACAGGACAGTTTTTTACGTCTCCGCAACCGCTTGCGATCACAAACAGACCTGTAAGAAGAATGCCTAGCAGAATTCTCGGTTGCATCGAATCTCCCTCCCTGCGAATTCGACTTCTGAGCGCTCAAGCCAAAACTAGCTTGAGCACATACCTGGTACACCTTCGCCTAAAGTGGCTGCGCTAGAATCGAAACTGCAGGCGATTAAGCAAAACCACGAAATTCTGAGGCACCTGACCGCTGACACTCGGCTCTTTCAGCCGATCGACTGAAATATTCACCTGGTACTTCACCCAGTAGTTGAGATACCAGTTGATGCCCCCCGTGAACTGATCGGTGTGATTGATGAATGTGGGCACAAACCCCGGAGTAATTGGATTGTTCAGAAGATTGATACCAGGCTCATGCGCCTCGATACTGTCATAGCGGAAGGCCAACTCAAAAGCTCCCCAGCCGCTGCCCCCGCCTCCAGTCGAAGTTTCCGGACCCATGAAGGGATGCTTGACCTTCGGAGTTCCATTCTCCGGCCGTTTCTCACCTGTTAGCAGATAGGTGATCTGCCCGTAACCAGCCTTAGCAACGATGCCGGGAAGACTGATGAATCCCAAGTTGCCGGCCTGTTCTGAACCGACATTGCGGCGAAATTGATTAAGCTGATCGTATTCCGCACGTATCCCCCAGGGCCCGTGAACCCATGTAGCCTCGGCGTTGTAGCGCTCTGAGGGTCCATTGGTGCGGAAAGAAGGGAAGAAAGTATAAGCCGCATCGGGTATGGTGGCACTGAAACTGGTTTCGTTCGAAAGTCCCCGACTGCGGCCGAAAGCAACTGATCCACCGAAGGCCAAGCCCTGAAGCAGGCTGTCCTTCTTGTTACGCAACGGGTAAAAGCGCAACCGGCCGACGATTTCTGGCTGATTCGTCGTGTTATTCGCCAAGATACCCTTGCCGTTGAACGCTCCAAGCCACCACTGCAAAGCGCCACCGGAGATATCTCCGTGAAGGGTGATGCCCGGGCTGCGGTAGGCAGTAGCCGCCGAGGGATAAAGCAGCGAGGCGAGCGATCGCTCGACGAAGTCAAGGTTTGTGGCAGCGGTCAGAGTCTCCTGGGCAAAAGGTTCTTTGAACTGTCCAATCTGCACTTGGAAGGCTGGTTTAACTTGCGCGTTGATATAGAGATCGCGCAGAATCAGACCATTGGTGGCAGCCGCATCCGCCAGGACAGCGAAGGTGTACCGAGTCCCGTAGTTTCCTTGAAACCCAAAACGAGCTCGCCGGATGAGAAATGTATTCGCGGGGGCGCCATCACCTTCATAGGCGCGGTAATCGCTTTGAAAGTATCCGTAAGGTTGAATTTGAAACTTGCCGTCAGTGCTCTTGATGAAAAAGTGCTCGCCATTCCACCCGGCTATCGGTGGCGGCTCTTTCTTGGCAACCGGCTGTTGCGCTTGCTCAGCCACTGCAACCGACGGCACCGCGGCGACAGGTTGCATGAGCACAGCGTTGACTAAACGCGGCTCTCCTTCCAAGGGCGAGCTGGTGGGAAGCATCCTCGTCTCGGCGTTTTTCTCTGGGTTGGCTTGCGAAAGCCTTTCCACAATGGCCTTTAGCTGCTCGATCACTTGGCGTTGTGCTGCCAACTCGCTGCGCAGCGCATCCACCTCCGCTTTGCTTGCGCTGGCGGACGAGGATGCACTCACACTGGCCGCTGGTTCCGAGCTTTGGGCGAGGGCCAGTGAACCGGTTGCCATAAGAACGACCAGGAGCGCGAAAAACTTTGTCAGCAAGCGCATGGCTTTCTTCTCCCGATGATTTGCAAACCAGGGCCTCACCGCCGGCAAACTGCTACTCGAGGAGACCAATCTCGAGACTGCAAGATCCGGTATGGTAAGCGGACCATTGCCAGTCGGGCGGTTTACCATAACGCATCCCAAACTGTCAAGCAACTCATTTTGCGCAAGCCACAAAAGTGACCTGTCGCGGCGAAGCTTTCGCCACCACTTACGCGCAAAAGCAAGACGAGTAATATTGCGGGTTCAAGACAATACACCCGTCTTGTTCTGCTGTCGATTTCTTTAATCTCCCGTCCGCAATATCACTTTCGAGATTTCGCGGTCTCTGACGGAAGTCGCCTTTTCGGAGCGCCGGTTTTCTGATACACAAGGCTTTGAACTTCCCTCAGGCTTTCCTGCTATTTTCCGCAGCGGTTATTGCCGGAGCGCTGAACGCGGTGGCGGGCGGGGGCAGTTTTGTTTCGTTTCCCACGCTTCTGTTTCTTCATGTGCCGCCCGTGCAGGCGAACGCAACCAACACCGTGGCCCTGTGGCCAGGTCTGGCAGCGAGTGCGGTTGCGTATGTAAAACGTCTCAGCGTCCCATTGCGACTGATGGTTCCACTGCTCCTAACCAGCGTGGTTGGCGGCTGGATCGGTGCGCTGCTTTTGCTAAAAACCCCGCAGCACACCTTTCAGCATCTCGTTCCCTGGCTTCTGCTGGGGGGCACTCTGCTATTCACCTTCGGGAATAAACTGCGCGCGATCGCGGGGAGTAGAGACGCCATCGGCGACCTTCGGGACCTATCCTGGCTCGCGATCACGCTCGCGTCCTTTGCGGAATTAGCCGTAGCCATCTATGGCGGATATTTCGGAGCCGGCATCGGCTTCATAAGCCTGGCGATGTTAGCCGCACTGGGCATGCATGACATTCACGCGATGGGCGCCATTCGCACGCTGCTCGCGGTCGCAATCAACGCGGCCGCGGTTGTCACGTTCATCGTGGCTCGCGCTGTTCTGTGGACGCAGTGCATGGAGATGATTGCCGGGGCTCTGCTCGGTGGATGGTTGGCTGCGCATTACGCTCAGAAAGCCGATCCTGTCAGAGTGCGATACCTGGTGATCGCAACCGGCCTGGCGATGAGCACATATTTCTTCCTCAGGTTGCGCTAGGTGGAAGCGGCGAATCTGCCCGCGACGCAACTCATGAGCGAGACTGGTATTCTGCCGCTGCAGTAGCTACCATGAGTTTGACTCAGGTACACTTATCTTTAAACACTTGGCAGATCCCGTGAGCGCCCAGGGCTCCCGGTTGAGCGCTTCAAGTTTATCGACAGGTTCTGAATCAGAAATCCCATCTCACAAGAGGCTCTCATTTATGGGCACCATTACAGTTTCTGAAAATCATGCAGCGCAGCCCACTACCACCGCGACCAAGTACGTCTATTTCTTCGGAGGCGGAAAGGCTGACGGCAACGGCAAGATGAAGGACGAGTTGGGTGGCAAGGGGGCGGGCTTGGCCGAAATGACCAATGCCGGTCTGCCCGTGCCTCCGGGTTTCACCATTCAGACCGAGGCCTGCCGCGAGTACATGCGCAGTGGCGGGAAGGTGTCCGGGGACATCGATAAGCAGATCGAAACGGCGCTTCGCCGCCTCGAGGAACTGCAGAAACAAAAACTGGGTGCGGGCGAGAATCCGCTCCTGGTGAGTGTGCGTTCGGGAGCGAAGTTCTCCATGCCCGGCATGATGGACACGATTCTCAATCTCGGCCTGAACGATCAAAGTGTCGAGGCGCTGGCCGCACGCAGCAACAATCCGCGTTTTGCCTACGACTCCTACCGCCGACTTATCCAGATGTTCGGCAACGTTGTACTGGAAATTCCGAAATCCGTTTTCGATGAAATCTTCGATGCCAAGAAGAAACAGAAGAAAGCGAAACTGGACACCGAACTGGATGCCAAGGCTCTGAAGGAAGTCATTCAGGAATACAAGAAGGCTGTGAAAAAACACGCCAAGCACGACTTCCCACAGAATCCGCATGAGCAACTCGTAATGGCGCGCGACGCGGTCTTTCGCTCCTGGCAGAACGAGCGAGCCAAGCATTACCGCCGCATCAATAACATTGACGACATGCTGGGGACTGCCGTAAATGTGCAGGCCATGGTGTACGGAAACCTGGGCGAAACCAGTGGCACCGGCGTCGGATTCACGCGCAACCCCGCGACTGGCGAGAAGGAATTCTACGGCGAGTTTCTCATGAACGCACAGGGAGAAGACGTGGTTTCTGGAGTTCGTACTCCGGTGCACATTCTCGAACTGCAGAAGATCATGCCCGATGTCTACCACCAGCTTCGTGAAATCACGACCCGGCTGGAAAAACATTACAAGGACATGCAGGATTTCGAATTCACCATCCAGGATGGCACCCTGTACATGCTGCAAACCCGCAACGGCAAGCGCACCGGGCGCGCCGCAGTTCGGGTTGCGATCGAGATGGTGCAGGAAGGATTGATCACCGAGAATGAGGCGATCTTCCG
>DATMQI010000298.1:0-44425 GCA_035567135.1 Terriglobales bacterium | reverse complement strand
TTCATTCCTTTCGCCGACCCAAGGGAAGTCGGGAACGGATTTCCAGCCGTCGCGCTTTTCGGAATATGCTTGAGCAATCCACGGAGATTTCGGATTCGAGTAGCAGTAAAGAACTTCGACACGGTAGCTAGCCCTATTAATCGTAAAATCTAGCTTTCTACGAAGCTCACATTGCGTGGTGACCTTCTTAAACTCAGGAAACACCTTTGACATTTTCATGATTGTTCAGTACACATCCTTGCCGATGGTCAATTTGCAGATTCCTTCTTCATGTGGACTAGTTTAAAATGAGCGTCAAACACCATCCGCAAGAGCGCCTCTTGTGCGAGAGTATTGCCTGTAAGACTGAAGCGTACATGGGGGCAGGCTGAGCACCTTGCTCTTAGAAAGCCGTCATCTGGCTTTGATTCCACGACCAATTGTGCTTTTTCCACGCTTCCATGATGCCACAGACGGGACGCTAAATCGACCTCTGTGCCTGAGTTGCTTGACAGCGTAGCGTTGAGTCCCGTCCCCAACCCTTCCACTGCGTCGCGTGTTTTTACTTTTTGCCCGGAATGTTTTCTTTCGCACTAGTGCCGTCCGCAGGTGCTTCGACCGTGACTTCAACCTCTGCGCCGAGCTTGAGTGCTATTGCTTCCCCGTTCCCATTTGCAAAGCGTTGTCGATTCGGATTTCACGATAAAGCTCGTCGGCTCCTTCGATCGCAATCTGCGCCTTGTCGGGTTCATTCGGGTTCATTCGGGTTCGGGCTCTTAATGACCTTTTCAACGGTGCCGGGTAGTGTCACGGTGGCAGTTTCTGGTGTCGCTGGTGTTTTCTTCATTTGGACTCCTTTCGGAGTGGGACTGAACGATGTATCTTGTGAAGTTCGTTTAAGATGGCGCGTCGAATCTTCGGCTCCTCTCGGTTGCCATTGGCAACACGGCTCACGTACGAAGGGTCAACCCCTAGATTGACCGCTACGCGGCGATAAACTCCGATATGAAGATTGTGCGCCTTCAGCAAAGCTTTGTCGTACACAGTCTCGGATAACATTTGGATCGCCTCCCGAAGCAAGATTTAGCATTCTTTCGGGGAACCCTGAGCAGAATCACTTCAGGTTCGCCGTGCGCCACGGCCACGAGTTTTGCATGCTCGGGAGTTGGACCCAAACCAACCACGGATTTTGGTCGAACGACACTGCGACCCAACTGCCGGTGGTCGCTCGATGATGATTTCGCGAAGTGTGTAAAATGGAAGAGGAAGGCTTCTTCGACATAAACGGTTCCTGCTTCAGCGAAAGGCTGTCGGATTTCGCAGGGAACCGTCTCCCAGAACGGGGCACGGCGGAAAGGTGCGATAAAGGTATGCTACTCCTGAATCCAATCCGATGTCACGAAGCATGTCAGCCGGGCAGAAAATAGGTTGCGAGTTTCCTGTTGTCAGGTCAGTCACACAGCCCAAACAACTGAAAATTGTCAAGCCAATAATACGCCATTGGCAGCCCAATCACTGTTGGAAATTCTTACGTCTGGACGGGGGCTTTCACTCTCGCTCAAATAGGCAGGCAGTTCGTTGAACCAGCGAAAAAACATCGTTTGTTACTGTTAAGACAATACAGTGTTGCGGGTATCGCACACCGTCAATCCGCGTGAAATGATTCGTGATAGGGGCGTGTTCGTGCTGGAAAGACGAATCCGCGAACTGTGTGCTCAGGCGGTCGCATCGCAAGACGCAGACGCCTTGCGGCCCATAAAGGAAGAACTTCGGGATGCGCTACACACGCATAATGAAGACCTCAAACGCGCCGTTGCCGAATATCCCTTCCTGCTTGATGACCTAACGAAGCCAGCGGCTTAAGATGCGTCTGATTCGGCCGCATACAAAAGCGGCGGGTCATGGTCGAACGCCCGCTAACTTGTCTTCTTAGTAGGATTCTCGGTCGCCAAATCGGAAGCCTTCGCCACCGCATTGAACTGTTCGCTTGCAACAGTCAGTCATGCTTCCAGCGGAACACAACCGCGCGATGAAAAATTCGGAACTTGACTGGAACCCCGAATTTCAGGAATGGTTCTGCGTCAGGTGTGGCCGAACATCAGACCATGTTGTATATGACGACGCCCAAGCTGAACTGGTGTTGTTCGAGTGTGAGCTTCCTACCGCTACCGATGCCTAAAAGAGAAAGCGTCCCAGACTCATCGAGTCAGGAACGCTCTCCCGAACAGCCCTCCCCCAGAACTGCTCAACGACAAGATAGATTCTCGACTGAAGGTCGTAAATGGCACGGGTGTGTTGAGTCCCTACACGAATGGGCTAGCAGAGCCCGCCTCTACAGCAAACCCTGTAGAGCATTAAATCCTTGTTATGTTATGCTTTGCGGAACAATACTCCTCCCCCGCTTTAACGTGCGGAGGATCGAATGAGCGCCACAGAAAAAGTTAACATCCTGATGGTGGATGACCACCCCGACAAACTACTCACCTACGAGGTGATTCTCAGTGAATTGGGCGAGAATTTGATTAAGGCTGCTTCCGGACGCGAAGCCCTCGAACAACTCCTGAAGAATGACATCGCGGTAGTGCTGTTGGATGTCAACATGCCCATACAGGACGGCTTCGAGTTGGCGCACACGATTCGACAGCATCCCCGGTTTGAGAAAACGGCAATCATCTTCATCTCCGCGGTGCATGTGACCGACATGGACCGTCTCACTGGGTTTGAGCAGGGAGCGGTGGACTATATTTCCGTGCCGATTGTGCCGCGACTTTTACGCGCCAGAGTCAGGGTGTTCGTGGAGTTATATCGAAAGACGCGAGAACTGGAACGGCTGAATGGCGAGTTACGCAGGATTTCGAGCCACTTGATAAGGATACAGGATGAAGAGCATCGGCGCATCGCACGAGAGTTGCACGACGGGTTGGGTCAGGAACTCGCTGTTCTCTCAATGACCTTAGCGCAAATTCCTGGGTACGAATCGGTTGCCGCGAAGAATCAGGCGGCGAATGAGGCTAGTGAAATCGCGGCTCGCGCAATCCAGCAAGTCCGCAGCATGTCACACCTCTTGCACCCACCGTTGCTCGATGAGGTAGGTCTGCTACCAGCCGTTCGGTGGTATTTGGACGGATTGACAAAACGTAGCGGCATTGCGACATCATTCGAAGTACAGCCTCCTGATTTTCCACGTCTCACGGGCGACTTAGAAACTGCAATCTTCCGTGTCATTCAGGAGGCCCTCACCAACGTCTTCCGGCATTCGGGAGCAAGAAAGAGTTGGGTTACGCTGAGCCAGCAAGACGGTCATGTGATGATAAAGGTGGGTGACGATGGCAGGGGAGTCGGTCCGGAGATCGTGGAGATGCGACCCGGCAGTCTCGGCATTGGTCTTGCAGGGATGAGGCAACGCGCCAAAGAATTTGGTGGGAACTTGAGGGTGACGAACGCAAATCCCGGTACCCTCGTTGAGATTGTTATTCCTGCCCGGTGTTTGGTTCCGCAGGAAGAGCATACTACAGCGTGACGAAAGGAGTGGACCTATCTCATGAGGAACCACCATCCCTGTTCACCATCTTTCTTTGGGCGACGGTGCCTTCTCCTGTGATTGAATCTCGTACAAGCCAGTTCAAGGCTTCTTGGCAGGTTTTGAAAGTTGTAAATTCGCGCCGAGAGAAGGCTTTCAAGTTCCGCTCGAACGCTGGCGGGAGGTTCTCCGCTCCAACCCACGCCGATTTTATGATATAAGGCTTGTCGAAAACCGCGCTTTCCTTCATCGCCCGAAGCGCTTCATGGTCAAACAACGCTCCGGTGAAATCCGCGAGCAGAAGAACTGAACCTCGTGGCTGGGCAGTCACGGTTTCAGGAACTGCCCGCGCAATTTCCTCGACTTCAACAGCCGAGCACCTCGAAAAGTCAACCAACAGAATCTGTCTCTTTTTATGGTTGATGAATCGTATTCGTTCATGCACGGCCAGAAACCCTCCTTGCTCTCCGAGAGTCGCAGCGATCCATATGCTATACAACATCCCCGCTGTCCAAATCGAGAGGAAAAATAGGAATTATCCCTTCCACTGGTGTTCGGTGTCACGCATCGCCTTCCTCCTCATCTGACTGAAAGAATACAGTGGCACCTGTATTGCAGGCGTTTCCCGAAATAATAAGACTGAGTAACATGGAAGACCCTGCTAAGCGCCGGATGGAAATCATTGCCGAAATCTCCAGCCTGGGAAAACAGCAGAAGAGAACTGCTCGCGGCATCATTTCTGCCGGTCGTAGAAGCCCCAAAGGGGAGATCGGTTACGACGAGCGAACACAGCGTATCGGAGAACTGGTGTTGGAGTTGTGTGGTCTCGACGGCATGCGGTCCGCCCACAGCTCCGAAACGCGATCACAAAGAAAAGAGACCGGAACGGTGAGAGTTTCCGGCCTGACAGGAGAGCGACTGTGAGCAAACAGAAGGCGGTCGTGAGGGTCGAATGTCGGACGCCAGTTCGACGCTAACCCATGACCGCCAAGGTTCACACGAACCGTAATACAAAAATAGCGCACGCTTCGGGTGCGGACAATACCGTGCGCACTGTACCGAACGGTTCCACAGTCCCAAAGGCAGACTTGCAAGCCCAGCGGATTGGATGGTCCCTTAGCCACAGTTAGAGCGCAAGCGTTGCTTGTGCCGCCTATTTTCGCTACTGCGATCCGGCCACCGTAACCGAAGTGCTAGGCTTCCGCACCAGTGGGCAGCTACCAGTGCCGCTGTAAGACCCTGTGAAGTTAGAGCCTGCACCTCCAGTACCACCCCCGATTACATAGGCTTTGAAGTCCTCCGGTGTTCCGGCATGATCCGAGTTCTTGTACTTGCTGGCTTTGTTGTCGTCAACTGGCTTGACACCGAGATCGTTGTACTTTCGGCTGAAATCGGTGTAGACAGCGGCAGCCCACTGCCACTGGACCAAGAGACCTGAGGTATCGCTGGAGAAGGTGGCCTGCCACATAACGTCCTTAATACCGCCCGGAAGGCCGCTGGCGGGCACGGCGAAAGTAAGACCTGCCAACAAGTCGTTGCCAGCGAGCCCGGACGAAGGCAGTTCGGTCTTCCAGCCTAACGGGCTGCCGATTTCGTGGGACAGCCTAGTAAACTCTGTCGTAGCGAGAGTGATCGAACTCGAAAACGTAATCTGCGAATCGGGCACGGTCAGTTGATACGTGTGACCGTTTGCCGTGAAGCTGATTCCCGCGTGCGTGGCAAATATCGTCGCGGGTGCGCTGCCGACGCCATTCACCTTGAGCACCGCGTTGAACCAAACATAGTCGCCAGCGGCGATAGCTGTGCCGTTGAAGTTTGATTCGATCGCGCTGGTACATTTAAAGGGGTGGGCGAAGGCCGATGTAGCTGCAAGCAGCAAGACACAAATGGTTGATGCTTTCAGTTGTCTCATACGATATGTCCTTATCTCTTTGAAGCGCTTCTGATGTGCCTCAGCGTTGATGGGTTTCGCCATTGGTGAAGGTTTCCACCATCGCTTAACAGCCTTTATTTCGAGCTAGTTTCGGTCCGATGATAAAATTCGGCAGCATAAATCATGCTCGAAATCTTAGTCTGTTCAATACCATTCACTGCGTAGGAGAGAGGACTCTGACGCCTTCTACCTTGCATTCTTAGCAGGATTTTCAGCCAACAAATCGGGAGCCCTCGGCACCCGCTGCTGTTTCGCTCCCAACAGTCGGTCAATCTCTGCAATCAGTGCCATCAACTTCGCTGGGTCTTGCTCCTCTGTGGCAAACTCGCACAGTTCCATCCAGCTTTCTTTTGTGTCCCAGATCATAACCGTCCTCCGGGGCTTAGACACACCTTAATATTGCTACCTCGGAATTACTCCCAGTTGCCCCACGTTGCCGTGGTCTAGGATTGATTCCTGTACCCACTCTCAGACGGAATATCGGTGCATCGCCGCTCGGGACGGACCATGACGGGGAACCCGGCTGCCAACTTTCTCATACGTTGTGTATGTTCTGCGAGGGCAGCTTTCAGGTCTTGAATAATCTTACCCAACTCGGGAGACTGCGGAGTCACTGCGACTTTTTCGCAAAGTTCCCTGATGCGGTCTTCGAGTCGATGAAACATGGGCCAGAGGCTCAGAGGCGCAGATATCGTGCCACAAATCGAACTTGTGTTCGATACAGTACATCCTGTAGAAGCTTCAGATTGGCGGGTCCTCAGTCTCCGGCCATATTTTCTTTTTTGTGGGAGGAGAGATATTCCCGCTCCATTTCTCGCGCCACTTCTCGCCTAAGTTTCATGCAGTTTCACGCAGTATTCGTGGAGGGCGTTTCTCAAGTCGGCAAGAGTTCTGTTCGCGGCCTCATCATTTTGTGCGGCAAAGACCGGGTAGCAGATTTTTGCTTCGGGTGTCACGAGGCATCGGAGAAAGTCCTATCTAGGGTGCCGCATTCTGCCTGACGGTTTTATACATTGCTGTAGGAAAGTGCCCAACACCCCCGCAAGTAATCCTTAACCAGACCGCGAGTCCGAGAGTACGACAATGCGTCACCTGCCAGATTTGGTTCACCGATTTGCCAATAGAATGTGCAATCGTGGTTTGGTATGCTTCGTGCTACAAATCTCTTTGCACGTCCTTCCAATTGGAGGGCACGATGATTGGCAAGCAAATCCCAGTTGACCAAGACTTCAGCGAGAGTAGCCGCGTCATGGAAGATTATCAAAAGGAATATTGGGTTTCGCTCTACCACTCCGCTCTCATCGAGCTTGAGCAAGCAAAGATATCGGGGCGTATTACAGCGGCTCAAAAATCAATTGCCGCCCGTGTAGAGAAGTTGCGCAATATACCCGGACTGTGCGGGATTCGCTGAAGCTATATTTTTCCCCTCCAAGGGCCCCTCCGTTGCCCCTACCGAGGCTCTCTACAAGAAAGCCGTCCTGCTTGCGCCCGGCTACTTTGGCCACGTGGATGCCGCTCATGCGCAGGTCCACGCGCGATTGCTGGCTTCAGCCATTCAGGAACTCCGCAATGAGCTGGGCGAAACAAATTCGGCGCCCGCTGGCTTTTTTTGCCTGACAGCTGCTTCGTTCACGCCAAACGAACCGGCTCCGGAGATCCCCGACTTGCTTCGTCGCATCGATGCGCTTCTTGCCTCTGGCGGCGACGTGCTCCTTTTTCGCCAACGAGAGCTGTACCATATGACCGCCCTCGTCAACCGCTATACAACGGCGCCTGTGCGCTTCGTCGTCGGCCTTTCCCTGATCATTCGCGCGTTTGAAGACCTTTACGCCAATCTCGAAGGCAGCCGTCTGGAGGCCCTCGGGCGCCTCTTCGCACAAAACGTGCGCATATACGCTTATCCCATGACCGCCACGGATCTGCAGGAATGGTTAAAGAGTGTTTCAGCTACCGGCTGGGAATGGAGCGAGACGAATGGATGGGTTTCCGCTAGCCAGCTACGCCGCGCGCCGGCTCTCGGACACTGTTCGCCTATCTTCTCGCCAGCAACTTTATTGTCCCGATGCAAGTGCCCGCGGCCCTAGGAGCCGACGCTTGACCGCCACCTGATTGCACATGCTGCCGGAGGGATGGGGTGCGAATCTCCCGACCTTTCTAGGTCTCAAACAGCCAGGTGATGGTCGCATTTATCTCGAAAAACGGTTCGCTCTCCCGAATTTGCGTTGAATCGCGTCATTGCCTGGCTGCGTTAGTTCTGAGTGTCAGCTAGTGAAACGGAAGCGGGTCACTCAGATGCTCTGCAGGACGGAGCGCTGTTAGGAGCTTCGAACAGTGACTTGCTGCTTTAAGGCAGATATTGGGGTAATGAGATCGAAGACCAAAGCAAGACGCACGATTGCCCCAAGATAAAGTAGCCAGTACGGATTATAATCCGCGCTGTCCACTTGCACTCCTGTGGCTCGTCAGAACCTCACGCGTTGGCAAGAGCTTCCTTGTGTAGACCACTGATTCCTGATTCGTTACTCCGGAGTGATGTTACTCCAAGCCACGGGCTCGGCCCCGCGACCGAAGCGTCACCCGCGCGATTCTGATTGGGACAATAAGAGTTGAGCCTGATAGGCAGAGTTTCGGAGTTTAGGCCGCGATGGCGTAACGATGGTGCAATCCGCCCAGTCGAGGGAAGGAGTGAATCTTGCTTCCCCGCAGGACATGTCGCTGTGGGCTGACCGGTTGGCGTATCCTTCGCGAGTCCGAGGTGCGTCCGATCTTCATGGTAGTAGCGAACATACTCGGACATCAGCCGCTTCAGATGCCACCCGCCAAACGTGAGCGTCGGTACCGTGAAGAAGTCCATGGCGGCAATTGCCTCACGATGGTTCCGTAGGAACGTTAGCCAACGCTCGGCCGGATCTGGAGTTCTCGGGGCTCGCCGAAGCCATCGCGAAACGGTTATTTCCGATAGATCGAAACCCAGTTTTAGCAGCTCACCGTGAATGCGCGGCGCTCCCCAGGTTGGATTCTCAGCAACCATGCGGAAGATCAAGGCCCGAATCTCTTTGCTCACACGCTTTCGGCCTCCCTGCTGTTCAGTTCTGGAGAGCCATTTCCAATAAAGCCGATCCTGCGAGTGCAAGAGGTTTTGACGAAGGACAGGTCATCTCGCTTGGCCATCTCAATCAGTGCAGGGCCTGGCCTTGTTCAGGTCATTTACAGCCATTTCGTCTTGCGCTTCGGTGAGAATTTGGCGGCTAATCTTGAAATGCTATGGTTTCCGACACCACGCTCCTAGCAAAGGCATTACCCCCACAACGCCGCCAAGTTCCGCTTGTTCCTGGCGCAAGCGTCCGGCCAGCGTATCGACTTGCACGCGAGCGGATGAAACGATTCCCAATTGTTCCAACCTAGGCAATAGACTTCGTACCGTATGCGCAACAAATTCGCAAACCTCCGAGTCAGGAGAGCAATCCACCAGCATTTCGAAAGTGAGCTTCGGTGCGGGCAGGCCGATCGAGGCAAAAATAAAAGGCAGCCGCAATCCGACGTTACCATCCAATCCGCTGGCCTCAACCGTACTGTGGAGCCATCTGATAACCTCTTCAAATAACGGCACCCTGGGGAATGAAAAACCGCGTGAGAACCAGGGCTCTTGAAAACCAATAATTCCACCCGAGCGCACATATTGGGCAACAGATGATAGCGCCGTCCCGGGATTTTGCTGGTGTAGCAGCACGCAACGACCGATGACGGCGTCGAACATTCCGTCGCTCATGTATTTCTGAAAATCGGCAGCGCGGAACTGTACGTTGTGGAGCTCTTCTACGGCGGCGCGGTGGCGTGCCATTCGCAACGCGGCCTCATCCAGATCGATGCCAACGACCTGGCCGTCGGGCGCGACCATGCTCGCAGCCAACAGGGCGACGTCGCCGACGCCGCATCCCACATCGAGGACTCGCATGCCGGAGTGCAAACCCATTGCTTCCAGGAAATGTCGGGTGATCTTTGAGATCAAGCGCCCTTGCCGCTTCAGGCGGTCATGCTCGTCATGGCTTCTGCCCAGCATGTATTCGAGTTGTTCGGCATGTGATGCCATCCTCCACCTCCACAAAGAAATCGTTCGTTGGCAACGTCCAAGAAGAGCGCTCCTCCTCTCTATACCGAACTGGCAGGGCTTAGAACTTCCCCAGTCCGAGGGAATTCAACTCGCCGCGCAAACTCCGAATTCATGTACTCGCGCTCGAGTTCGCTGGAACGAACCAGTCGGCGCAGTACCGGCGTGGTGACATAGGTCGAAGCCACCGCCATAAATACCAGCATGAAAAACACGCTTTTGGGTATGACTCCAAGTTCAAACCCGATGTTGATAACGATCAACTCCATGAGCGCGCGAGTGTTCATCATGATGCCGATCATCGAGGCCTCGCGCCATGGTAAGCCGTTGAAGCGCGCAGCCAGCCAGCAACCGCCGAACTTGCCGACGAAGGCTGAGAGCAATACCAGCCCGCACATAAACCATAGCCCGGCGCCTCCCATGGTGCCGATATCAGTGCGAAGACCGGTGTAGGTGAAGAAAATTGGCAGGAAGAATACGGTCACGAAATCGCGCAAGCGCGCCTGCACAGCTTGTCGAAACTCGTGCTGGTCGTAGAGCAGGGCACCAAAGAAGAACGATCCGAAGATGGAAAAAATTCCGATCAGGTTGGTAGCGACCGCGGCAAGCAGGATCATAATCAGCAGATTCGCGAGTCCGCCCAGCGACAGTTCGCCCTGATGCTCTCGCATTTGCCACGCCGTCCATTTCTTAAGCAGCGGACGCACTCCCCATACCATGCACACGGCAAAGACGAGCACCTCGACGATCATCACTCCCAGTTTGACCGGGTTCAGCGTAGAGCGTGCGGTGGCAGTCACCAGAGCCAGCAGGATCCAACCCGAGGCATCGTCGGCCGCCGCCGCCGAAATCGTGAGTGATCCGATGCGCGTACGGCTGATGTTCAGCTCGACCATGATTCTGCCGAGGATCGGGATGGCAGTGATCGACATTGCCGCCGCCATAAATAGCGCCAAATTCAGCCAACTCCCACTCGTGTGCAGAGCGGCGTGCATCCAGCGGCCGAGCAGAAACCCCAGACTGAAGGGCAAAATAATGCCGGCCATTGAAATGGACATGGCGGTGCCCCGGTTGTTGCTCAGGTGTCCAAAATCAAATTCCAGACCAATCAGGAACATTAATAAGATCAAACCGATCTGGCTCATGATCGCGAAGATTTGCCCTCCGGAGGGATTGAATACCAGGTGAAAGAGACGGGGGAACATCCCCCCAAAGAAAGAGGGGCCCAGAATCAGACCTGCAGCAATTTCTCCGCATACCAGCGGTTGACCCATGCGCCGGAACAGGCTGCCAAAGATACGGGAGGCCGCGACGATCACAATGAGCTGAACGATGACGATGAGCAGAATGTTCTCGGTATGGCCACTGGTGGGGGACATATGTTACTTCTCACCTCCGGACCTGATTTCTCGTCTGAAGATGTCCTTTCACGCAGCCACTATGAAGTCGGGACCGAGGCGAATTGTCAGGGCGCGGTAAAAGCCTTGCAATTTCCTTGTCCGGATAAAAAGTAGTAAAGAGGCAGGAGTGATGGTGTGCGCGGGAGTGCATTGATCGCAAGAACACGTCGAAGAATGCGCACACCCATACAATGACACAGTCTTTACACACTCTTTACACGCTGAGAACAACTACCAGAAGCAAGTGGGCTACTCTCGCGCTCATTGCTAACCCAACTGGTTGGAAAGTCGGGAGGGATTTATGGAATATCTCGTAATTGGCGCGGGACCGGCGGGGCTGCAGTTTGCCTACTTCCTGGAGCAGGCGGGCCGCGACTATCTCGTCCTCGAGGCGGGTTCTGCCCCTGGTACATTCTTCAGCACATTTCCCCGCCATCGGGAACTGATCTCGAGCAACAAGCGATTCACGGGGACCACTGATCCTGAGTTCAACCTGCGGATGGATTGGAACTCGCTACTCTCAGATGATTCGGCCCTGCGATTCACGCGCTACAGCCAACGCTATTTCCCGGCTGCCGATGAGATGGTGCGCTACCTCGGCGACTTCGCCGCTGCTCATCGCCTGCGCATTCAATATGGCAGTCGCGTCGCCCAGATTACGCGCAATGGCTGCTTCCGCGCGACCGACCAGCGGGGCAATACCTATGAGGCTCAACGTCTGATTGTGGCGACCGGTGTTTCCAAACCTTATATTCCTGCGATTCCAGGCGTCGAAACCGCGGAACTCTATACCACGGTCTCAGTTAATCCTGGCGACTTCATGGATCAGCGAGTGCTGATCATCGGCAAGGGCAACTCAGCTTTCGAGACCGCGAACAACCTGATTGAGACCGCTGCCGTAATCCACGTGGCGGGTCCGAATTCGATACGGCTCGCCTGGAGGACGCACTTCGTTGGTCATCTGCGTGCCGTCAACAACAACCTCCTCGACACGTATCAACTCAAGTCGCAGAACGCATTACTCGACGGGAACATCGAGCGCATTGAACGCGACGGCAACTCGTTTGTGGTCACCGTGAGCTTCAAGCGCGCCAATGAGGTTAAGAGAAATCTTCGTTACGACCGGGTCATCGTATGCACCGGCTTCCGCTTCGACGCCTCGATCTTCGCAGACGAATGCAAACCAGAACTCACGATCAAGAATCGCTTTCCGGCGCAGACTTCGGAGTGGGAATCGACCAATGTCCCCGACCTTTATTTTGCCGGAACTCTGATGCAGGTACGGGATTACAAGAAATCCACCGGGGGCTTCATTCACGGATTTCGCTACGGCGTTCGCGCTCTCCATCGCATGCTCGAGAAGAAATACCATCGCCGGCCCTGGCCGCACCACTGCTTGCGGGCGAAACCGGAGGCGCTTATGGAGGCGGTGGTTGAGCGCGTGAACCGGACTTCTGCGTTGTGGCAACAGTTTGCCTTTCTCTGCGATTTGATCGTCCTGGAAGCCGACGGCCGCGCCCATTACTACGAGGAACTGCCGGTAGATTACATACACGACAGCGATTTTGGCGCTGCCGATTGCTGCTTCACGATCACGCTCGAGTACGGTCCCGATCACGACAAGGTCGATCCCTTTGACATTTCGGTAAGCCGCATCGCACAAGACGATGCCACGCACGCGTTCGACGCACGATATCTGCACCCGGTGGTGCGGCTTTATCGACACAACCAACTCGTAGCCGAGCACCACGTGGCGGAGAACCTTGAAAACGACTGGGCGGGCCCAGCACAGCGGGACCCTCTAAGTGCCTTCTTCTCTCGCCACATTTCTGGCCGCCTGGCAAGCAGTCAGTTGGCGGCTCCGGCTGCGGTCTGAGAGACAGGCGATGCGCGTGTTTTCATTGCGCGATATGGAGGTCGAGGCGCAGCGGCGGCTTGATCCCGCGGTTTACGACTACTTCGCCGGGGGAGCTGATGACGAGTTCACCGTGGTCTCGAATGAAACCGCGTTTGCCCGTATTGGTTTGTTGCCCCGCATGCTGTGTGGCGTGGGTCGAGCGAAACTGGAGACCACACTCCTGGACTGCCCGCTATCGATGCCCATCCTGATTGGGCCGACCGCCTTTCACCAACTCGCGCATCCCGAAGGCGAACGCGCCACGGCGCGCGCTGCAGCCGTCGCGGGGACAATCATGATCGTAAGCATGGCTTCCACAGTTGCAATCGAAGAGGTGGCAGCAAGCGCTCGTCAAGCAGCAGGTGGCGAAAGTAACCTTTGGTTTCAGATCTACCTGCAGCCCGACCTCGGCTTCACCGAATCCGTGATCCAGCGCGCCGAGGCATCCGGTTGCTCTGCTCTCGTTGTCACCGTCGATTCTCCAACCTTCGGACGGAGAGAACGTGACCTGCGCAACGGCTTCAGCGATCTGCCGTCCGGGATGTGCTGCGAAAATCTTCGAGAACCGATGGAAGGGAAAGGTCATAGCAAGGTAAGAAAAATTGTTTTTTCTCCTGAGCTCTCCTGGAAAGATCTCGACTGGCTGCGCAAAGTGACCCGCCTCAAGATTGTGCTCAAAGGCATCCTGCATCCGGAAGATGCGAAACTCGCGGTGTGCCACGGCGCCGACGCCGTGCTGGTCTCAAATCACGGTGGACGCCAGCTCGATACCGTCCCGGCCACCATCGATCTGCTTCCCGCAATCGTGGATGCCGTCAATGGAAAGATTCCGCTGTTGCTCGACGGTGGAATTCGTCGCGGCACCGATGCTCTGAAGGCTCTCGCACTTGGAGCCGATGCCGTCGCGATTGGCCGTCCCGTCCTCTGGGGGCTCGCGCTAGGCGGCGAGGCAGGAGTGGCACAGGTGCTTGAGATGCTGCGCTCTGAACTGGATCGCGCCCTCACCCTCTGTGGATGCGGTTCGGTTCATGACCTTACACAAGACCTCCTGCAATTCCGGCCAGTGGAGGAACCATGTATAAGTGGATAACTCTGAGTATCGGGATGCCGCTGGTGGCGAGCCTCCCTTACTGGCTGCCTAGGGCAATGCTTGCCTTGCGAGCGCGCATCTTCACCCGCATCAATGGAGAAGAAGGGATCGCGATCCCCGGCAAGCTCGTGAATGCGGCGCACTTCAAGCAGGTGTATTCGCATCCGGCTGCGAACGGAAGGAGCCGGGGAGCTGCGTTGTCAGACTTGTTTTGGTATTGGCTCTCTCCCGGCCCCGACATGCATCAGGAACACATCGAAAACGGACCCAGGTACGAAGAAGTTGAACGCACCACGCGCCGCATTCTGGGCATTTCGAGAAAAGCAGCAGAGGAACTCACTGCGCGCTGTGTCTCTCGGGCGCTAAGCAAGCAGAATGTGTGCGAGACCAACCTGGTCCGGTTGCGTGATCTCATTATGCCGGCGTGGGCTGAGTTCTATTATGAACTGGTTTTTGGTGTACCTTGCCCGCCGGTTCCTAGAGATTTTATCATCGACAATGCCAACGATGTCGTCACCGCACTGAAATGCTGCAGCCTGCGGCACATGGAGAAGCGCAAGCGCCTCACGAATTTCCTCATCAGAAAATTGCAAGCCGGGGAAATACCCCATGTCCTTCCCGAAGGCCTGTCGATCAAGGAACGGGCTTTTTATCTGCAGGGCACCTTCTTCAATACGGCTGTGGTGCAGATGTCAGAGGCGATGGTTCATCTGTTGATGGCCATCGCGCAACACCCGGAGGTGCAGGCGAAGCTTGCCTCAAACCTGGAAAACGATCGCTACTTCGACTACGTGATCGCTGAGACATTCCGGGTTTACCCGCTCTTCGGCATCTCCCATCGCATCGCATCTGCAGACATTCCGGTCAATGATGAAACCACTATTCCCAAGAGTTCAGTGCTCTGCTTCAATCACGCCGACTTCCACCACGCCAGCTTCGAGGATCCAGATCGGTTCGACCCAGGCCGGTGGGAGAAACTCTCGTTGCACAACGAAAACTATATTCCCTTCGGGGTCGCGGCGAATCGGCCTTGTCCGGCTTCGGGTTTGGCGCCCGTAACCATGCGGGCCGCAGCGCGAGAGATGCTGAAGCGCTTCGCCCTTTTTTCCTCGGCCGCTCACATCCGCTCGATTCCCAATCGTGGACCTTGTCTGCTGGTCCCGCGACACGAAAACTTTAGTCCAAGTCTACGCAGAGCACTGCTCGTCTTTCTCCGTCTCCGCGACCGTTGGGAGGACGTGTGGCGCAGTATCGTCCAACTCATTCTGGGTACTTACATGGTTTGGGATGCCCGCCGGCAGAAACTTTGTCAACATTATTTCGAAGCGCAACGCCCTGGGGGCGACACTTCGTCTTCACCTCCGGCAGCGGGCGCAGGATCAATTGCCGCGCGTTGCCCCCACAGTTTCTCGTCCTCCACCTTATAGTAGTAACCAATGACTTATGCTTGGGCAGAGCTAGGTTTTGTACCGACTTGACGTAATTCTGGCAAAAAGGAACGAACGAGTTTCGACAAAGCAACAAACGTCGAAATGACCTCGAGTGATGCACGCCGCCACACTAGGTTCGGATTGGAAGTCGATGTAACGATTCGTTCGAAAACGTCAGGTCTAATTCCCGGCACAACGATTGAGGTAAGCGAATTCGGAATGTCCACACTATTGCCCGTCGACTTGCCCGTCGGGGAAATTGTGGAATTGCACATCAATCTCCCCTTTGGATCAGTGGACCTGCGAGCTGTTGTGCAAAACAGAAACGCATTTCGCGATGGGTTCGAGTTCGCTGATCACAGTTCGGGCCATTCTAACGGCGTATAATTTGCAAACCACCGGAAACAATCGGGCATTACCCGCGACAATTCCACACCCGAACAAACCTCTGAGGAGGAACTCCCCCAAGGTCATCGAACTGGGATGAGTGTTGTGTTCCGGAGCGCAAGGCTTCACCTTCTCACCTTCGCGCGACTTCCAGCGACGATCTACGAGAACAATGAAATCACCTGCGGCAATTCCTATTCGACGCTCAGAAAGTCACTGCCTATCTCGACGACATCATGCAATGTCAGGCTCAATGATAGTTTAGGGTTGCAATTGGCTGCCGTTGAACATAGGCTCGTTGTCGGCATCGGGGCTGCATTGTTTCTGCCACGGCCGCTTCGCTCGAAAAATGCTTTCCGCAATCTCATACAGTGACCCATTTAAGGGATAAAGTAACCGTCGGAGGATAAGGCCCAAAGAAATTCTTCTTGTGCCTTGGGCGTCAGGTCGCTGCTGCTTAACTCGATATTGCTTTTCACCTTCATCAAAGCCGTTGCTGCCGCTTTGATCGAGGTGAGCGGTGTCCGAAGATGGTGCGTGGACGGCATCGAGCAATGCAGACTTGAGGCGTTCCGACTGCTTCGCTGCGCTTGCTCGATTGGTCAAACGTCTCACGCAGCTGGTCGTAGAGTTGTTGGGCCTCCCTGGTTTTCTGCTGCGCACGCGCAGATAGTTGGCCGACAACAATAGACGTAACCAAGAAGGTCACAAGAGCTACGAGGTCCTTGCCACCAGGCAGCTGAAACTTGAAAGGGGGTGGGATAAAGAAGAATTCAGATACACGGTGGCCAAGACGGAAGCAGTGATTGCGGGTCCTGTGCCCCATTTCGTGGCCACCAATAACACGACAACGAGTAATGCCGATGCAGCGGTCGTATCTTCGACCTTGTCATAAATCGGCCAGAAGGCAAGTGGAATCGCAGAGACACTTGCGACACTGGCAAAGTAACGGAAGACTGTGCGTTTCCAGATCCGCATCGAGGATGAAGATTCCTGCCTCGATATTTTACGAATTATAGAGCTGCATTGTCGCTGGAATCGCGCTTTTCACATATTTCTTATGAATTCTTCATCTACCTCCTACGCAAGGACGTGCTTCTAGCAAAGCGGATCTTCAACGTCCCGCACGGTCGATTACCCGCTACTCTGTCAAGGCTCGCACCTAATAACCGCCGAGCGAGCCACAACATCATTATTCTTCTGCAAGGGAATAAAGCGACGGCTCGACAGTTTAACCATGTGTATCTTCAGGGACTAGTCCTCAATCGGATTGGTTCGAGGAACTGGCTATGCCGCCCTTCGACCAGCTGTATAATTTCGCGCGCTGGCTGACGCCGAATCGCGAAGAGGCCGAAGACCCGTCGGAAAGAATCAAATGGCTCAGAACCGTCGGATTTTCAATTTCATGATGTTTAACCCGCCCCTCCGTTATAAAGTTAACCCGACTGGACAAGCCGGATCGCCTACCCTGCTTGCCTTTCAAGAGGCTCATGATCTAAGGAGTACTATGGCCAGGTTCAAGCCCATACCCCAAAGCCTATTTTCGGCCTTTTTGTTTGCAGCCGCGCTTTCCATCGCTGCCCAGGCACAAAGCTACCTCTACAATCGCGCCGACTTCTCGACCGGCGCGCTGCCTGTAGCTGTCGTTTCCGGGGATTTCAACGGAGACCATCTGCCCGACCTGGCCATCGCCAACGGCGTTGACAACACGGTCTCGATTTTGCTGGGCAGACCCAATGGGACCTTCGCGCCCCAGGTGACCTACGCAACCGGACACGGACCCGGGTTCATCGCGGTCGGCGACCTCAACAACGACGGACATCTCGACCTTGCCGTCACCAACCAGCAGGACAACACAGTTTCCATTCTGCTTGGCCGGGGCGACGGCACCTTCCAGACGCACGTGGACTATGCCACGGACAGTAATCCGCGGGGCGTGTGGATCGGTGATCTCAACCACGACGGCAAAGCCGACGTTGTTGTTGTGGACGAAATCTGCGGCGCTAGTGCTTGCAACTCTGGCTTCATCTCGGTCCTCATGGGCAACGGGGACGGCACGCTAAAAACCCAGAAGGAATACGCCACCGATGCCAGCCCATTGAATCTGGCAGTTGCCGACCTGAACGGCGACGGCAAGCTGGACGTGGTCACCACCAATTTCTATCCCCTGAGTATTGGCAATGACGTGTCGATTCTTCTGGGAAACGGCGACGGCACCTTTCAGGCTGCGGTGAACTACCCCACCGCCCTCGGTCCGGAATCCGTGGCCATCGCGGACTTGAACGGCGACGGCAAACCCGACCTTGCCGTGGACGCCGGCGCCGCCAACTCTGTGTCGGTCCTGCTAGGCAATGGCGATGGCACATTTCAGGCTCACCAGGATTACGCTACGGGCTTCGATCCCTTCCGAATTGCCGTTGCCGACTTTGACCACAACGGCAAGCCGGACATCGTGACTGCCGATAACGGCATTAACTCGTTTTCCGTCCTGCTAGGCAAGGGGAACGGCACGTTTCCCAACCATGTGGAGTACGCAGCCGGCGTCGCGGTCGATGATTTGATCGTTGACGATTTCAACGGCGATCGCGAACTCGATGTTGTGACCACCAACGGCTTCGGCAACACGGTGAGCGTCGTGCTCGGTAATGGTGACGGTACCTTCAGCCCGCGCGCCGACTTCGCGACGGGCGCAAATCCATTTTCCGTGGTTGCGGCCGACTTCAACCATGATGGCAAACTTGACCTGGCCACGGCCAACAGCGCAGCGAATTCCGTTTCTGTGCTACTCAATAAAGGAAAGGGACATTTTGCTTTCCACCGTGACCTGGCTTCTGGTGCAGGCCCGGAGTCGGTCGCCGCGGGTGATTTTAACCATGATGGGAATATCGACTTGGTGTCCGCCAATATCTCCGCCAATACCGTGTCCGTCTGGCTGGGCAACGGCGACGGAACTTTCCGGCCAAGGAAGAGTTTCGCCACCGCCAGCTCGCCAATTTTTGTCACCATTGGCGACTTCAATAACGATGGTATCCCCGATCTCGCGGTGGCGGCCGGCAGCAATACCGTTTCTGTCTTGCTGGGCAACGGCGACGGAACTTTCCAGCGCCGCGCTGACTTTGTCACCGGAAGTTCTCCTGTCTCCGTGATTGCCCGCGACCTCAACGGCGACGGGAATCTGGACCTGGTCATTGCCAATGCAGGCTCAGATTCCGTTTCTGTTTTGTTAGGCGAAGGCAATGGCAAGTTCGGACCACACACGGATTTTCCGACTGGGCGTCAACCCAACTCCGTCGCCGCGGGCGATTTCAACGGAGACGGCAAGCTGGACCTGGCCACGGCCAATTTCAGCAACGACAACGTCTCGGTCTTGATCGGAAAAGGTGATGGCACTTTCCAGCTGCACGTCGATTACCCCACGTCAAACTCGCCCGATTTCATCGCCATCGGCGACTTCAATGGAGATCACAAAGATGACGTGCTGGCCACCAGCGCCTTTGCCAGCCAGGTCTCGCTTTTGCGCGGCAATGGCGACGGCACCCTGCAACCCCATGTGGAATACGCTGTCGGCAGCAACGCCGCCGCAATCGCCTTCGGCGACTTCAACGGCATCGGCGCATTAGGGTTTGCCATCGCCAATTTTGCCAGTAACTCGGTCTCGGTTTATCCCAGCCTGCCTGACGTTGCTGTGGCCCCGAACCGGCGCAGCTTTGGCAAGCAAAAAGTGGGTACCAGCAGTAAGCCACGGATGGTCCGGTTGAGCAATCCAGGAAGCGCCCCCCTGACGGTTTCAAGACCGGTCATCGCAGGAGACTACAAACAAACCAATAACTGCCCAAAGAAACTCGGCGAGGGAAAGAGTTGCACCTTCGAGGTAATCTTTAGTCCCACAATGGCGGGCGTCCGGCTCGGCCATCTCACCATCCAGGACGACGCATCTGCAAACCCGCAGATCATCGAACTCCGGGGCGTAGGTACATCGCAGTAGGGCACGGCTTGAGAACGAATGGCGATTCCTGCCCCCTCCCATCGGCGCAATATCCTCACCGCCTAGTTAGCGTCTATTCTGGCAAAAAAAGATTTGCATACACGCCCTTTTTCTTGTGCGACTTGGGTCATGGCTAGGGACTCTCGCCGGTGCTTTCACAGCTACAAAATCGTCTACAGCTGGTTGGGGTGTACCTAGTTGGCGAACACACCAGAGTTCGCAAAAAGCACAGCGGCAAAGAAAAAAAGTGGAAGCCTTGTTCGCGCAACTGAAGAACCAGATTGGCCTACGTCGCTTGCGCCTGCGGAGACTGAGGTTCGTGCGCGAGCAGTTCTTCCTGGCAGCGGCGGCCCAGAACATCAAGCGACTGGTGCGCTTCCTCAGCCAACCGGCAACACCCGCTATGGAAGCCGCCTCTTAGCTGAGGGGAGAACAAAGAACTCGGCCGCCGCAATCATCGCAGCCGAAAAGGCATTCCGATCACGGACTTTTTCAACACCCACGCCTGATTTCGACAGTTGGTTCCGGATTGCTCACGATTCGACGACAATCGGAGGCAGACCGATTCCAGGACGCTCCTCGCGCTAAAAGACTAGGACCGGCGGGTTCAATCGTGGCGACACTCCCCGGCCAGGCAACTTAAGCTGCGGGCTCTTCATCTCAGGGATGCCCCGACCACATCCATCGACGGAGGCGTCTGGTGTCGAGATTATTTGCGACTCTAGCCTCGATAGTTTGTTTCTCCACGATTTGCCCCGCCTCATCTTCTGTCGTGGAAGTGTTGTACGTCGCAGGGCCTCACGGCCGTCAACCCGCATCGCTCCTTGCCTACAATATGAATCCCAAAACCGCTGTTGCCCAAGAGGTGGGCCAGCCAGTAAAAATCGAAGCTAGCTCGATCGATCCTCTGACGGTGGGCGGCATGCACCTGATTTACGTCTGGAATGCAACCGACGTCTGGATGTACGTCACAAGTGCAAATGGCGTTCCGGAAAGTAAGCCGTCGCAGCATCTGAAATTCACTTTTCGGCACCGGGTAAACACCTTCTTGGCCGATCCCAATGGAAAATTCGCCTATGCCGCGCTCACTTGGACAGACGTGAACTCCTACTATCATGCCGTCGTAGTCCTCTTTACCATTGACCAACGCACCGGCAAACTAACGAACACAGGACGGGTCGTGGCCAGATATCAACCTAACCAGTGGATTGCGTTGACCGGCTTTATGTTTGGCGGTTCGGGAAGAAATCTGTACGCGAGTTACGACGACTACGGTCCCTACACCTGTGGATTTGGTTACGACTACTATGTCGTGAATCAAACGACTGGGCACTTAGGATCGTTGATCCGCCTTACGGGAGCAGACTGCGGCGGAGTATCAAGCGCCACTGCAGTGACCGACTTGCTGACAGCAACCGCGAGTGCTTGCTGCGGGCAGGGTAGCGGCTGGCTTGACGTCACGAGGAGATCCACGGGACAAACCATCGACTGCAGCTCCGAGATGCTGGCGTTTTGCGGTGATGATGTTTCGGCCCTGAGTATCGATCCTGCGAGCCGCAACGTCTTCTTTGCCGATTTCGACGTCAAGCAGCTTCTTATCGGCCATATCGATTTCAATACCTTGCAACTGGTCGCGACTTCCTCGTCTATTCCAGGTCTTCCGCCTGTTTATTTCAACCCGGACAGCAAGGTGGTTTATGCCGTGAACTCAAACTACATCGGCATCTATGCGTTCGACTCGGCCAGCGGGAATTCCACGGCTTCCACATCGCTGCCAGATTCGGGAAACGTAACCATCGCAACCGCCACGCTGAAACATTGAATTGCCGGCGGCGTGTGATGCTCTTTAATTATGGCGAGTAGCCGCCCCGGGCCTAGGGCGGCGTTTGTGAGACTCAAGGAGTGAAAACCTATGACGCGCAAGAGCAAGATGGTTTTCTGGTTGATCACCGTGCTTTGCACGGGAGCGGCATTCTCCCAAGTGCCTATCCCTGGAAATCGGACCGGCACTCGGGCCCAAGCCAACAAATCGCCGGTGGCGTATGTTTACGTCAACGTTACGGCCGGCAACCAACCCCAAATCTGGGGCTTTGCAGCGGATTCCAGCGGAGGCCTCACTGGTATCCCAGGGTCGCCGTTCCCTGGATTCGCGGATGTCGGGTACTGGGCGGGGAAGAACGGCTATTTGTTTGGCACCGAGGGCACCACCGATGCCACATACATCTATTCGTATTCCGTTTCGTCCATTGGCGTGCCCAGTAAGGTCGCCAAGATCAAAGCTGCGGGCGAATACGCCGGGATATCCGGCCTGTTCCTCGATCGCACTGCAGAGGACCTGTACGACTACGAGGAGGACTTTGGCAGCAACAACTACTATCAGTCCTTCCGCATTGATAGGTCCACGGGCAGGCTCACTCACCTCGGGGCTTACAATGTGGGGTACGATAGCGGCCCCGGGGGCAAGATGACCTTCGCCGGGGACAATCTCTATGCGTATACGGCCTTTAACTTCTGCTACGGAGACTGCCAATGGGGCATCTTGGGAGCTCGCCGCAACAGCAAGGGGAAGCTGACCGGGGCTAGCCGAGCGGGCGGAGATCCGCCGATACCTAAGGACGGGGATGCCTACCTTTCCGTCTACGCTGGAGCGGATCCCACCGATCACGTAGCCATCGCTGTGCAGCCGTTCAACCAGTTCGGCAATGACGGCCTGCCGCAGCTTGCCACCTATACGGTTCACAGCGACGGCAGTCTCACCACCGAAAGCGCCTATTGGAACATGCCCACGACCGCGAGCCTAGCGGTTAACGATATTGAGATATCGCCATCGGGCAAGCTTCTGGCGGTCGCGGGAACCGCAGGTCTGGAGGTATTTCATTTCAACGGCAGCAACCCGATGACACCCTACACCGGGCTGGTCACCAACGATGAGATCGACCAGTGTCTTTGGGACAACGCCAATCACCTGTACGCCATCAGCTCGAAATCCAATTTGCTGTTCGTGTTCACCGTTACTCCGACAAGCTACCGCCAGGCAACCGGTTCGCCGTACGCGATATACCAGGGGCCGGGGACTCAACTGATTGTTCTGCCCATAAGGTAGCGGTTGTCGGGAATTTCGATGCAGGAGCAGCAGGACTCAAACCAGCTGTAGCTAAGCACGTTGTTCGTGGTACAAGGCGCAATTCGAACGAAGGAGACTTTCATCGTGACCAACAGAGTGTATGTGATGACATTCCTGATCGTGCTCGTGTTGGCGGCTCTCGCACAAGCGCAAACTTTCACGGTGCTTCACAACTTTAGCGGCGGCTCGGATGGGTGGGGGCCCTACGCCGGTCTAATTCAGGATCCAGCCGGCGACCTCTATGGAACTACCTCCCTCGGCGGCGATCCGAACTGCACCCCAGGGTATGGCTATGGCTGCGGTGTGGTCTTCAAGCTGGACACCGTCGGAACGGAAACCGTGCTGCACACCTTCTGGGGATCGGACGGGACGAACCCCGTCGCTCCAGTGCTTCGAGACAAGGCTGGCAATATCTATGGGACCACCTCCTATGGAGGCTCCAGCGGTTATGGCACCGTCTTCAAGATTGACACCGCTGGCATCGAAACGGTGCTGTACAGCTTTACCGGCGGCCCGGACGGCTGCTATCCATTTCAAGGCGTGGTCGTGGGCAATCCGGTACCGTGTTCCTCACCACCCCGGAGTGCGGCTCATCCGGCTATGGGACGATCTTCAAGATTGAAAGCGGAAGAAACTTTGCCCGTCTCCACAGCTTCGCCGGGGGTCCGTCAGATGGCGCGTACCCGTGGTATGGGCATCTCACGATGGACAAGGCTGGAAACCTCTACGGCTTGACTTCAGGGGGTGGCGCTTCCGGTAATGGAGTGCTGTACGAGTTGAGTGACAGCGGGACGTTTACCGTGTTGCACAGCTTTGCCGGCGGCACGTCGGATGGCTGCGCCCCGAATGGATCGGTGGTGCAGGACAAGGCTGGAAACTTCTATGGGACCACCTCCTTTTGCGGTTCGAACAACTACGGGACTATCTGGAAGGTGAGCAAGACTGGCAAGGAAACCGTCCTGCACAACTTTGCCGGCGGGACGTCGGACGGCTGCAATCCGGCCGCTGTCGTGACTCGGGACTCGAATGGCAATCTATACGGGGTCACCTACGGGTGCGGCGCTAACAACGGCGGAGCGTTATACGAGTTGAGCGCGAAAGGCAAGTTCACTCTGCTGCACAGTTTTGGCGGCTCAGACGGCAGCAGCTTTCCGACAGGCGAAGTGCTTCGGTCTGCCAAGGGCGTGCTTTTCGGAACTACAGCGGGATATCTAAGCTGCACCGGCTGCGACTGCGGGAGCGTGTGGTCGTACGCGCCCTAAGCGACGGCTGGAAGTTAGGGGCAGTTGGTGCGAACCCGTCTCCAAGAGCGGCAACGGGGGCGCTCATCCTGCCTAACTGTTGATAAATCTCTCTATTACACTCAAAACCCGGTGTTTGAATCACGACAATTTCGATTGCTGCTCGCGATAGCAGTGGGCATTTATCGCGACGAGAATTTGCCAGAGGGCGGTTCGCCAAGGCGAAACACAATTCAGCTTCCGATTTCTGAAAGTCAATTTTTCCGAAGTGCACGATCCGATTTCGTTTATGGAAAAGCCCTTTCACGAAAAAGTCCTTTGCTAAAGCTTCACCGGCAGACTGATATTGTGTTCGCACGCTCTTTAGAAGGTCGCCATTCACCGGCAGAAATGAATCGAAGGACTTTCCTGTAAGCAGGCTTGAAACCTTATCGAATCGCGCAGCGACCGAACGTATATCCCGCCAGCGTTCCTCCCATTCCTCTTCATCTGCGTCGGTCGGGGTTCTCTGCAATGTGAGATCAACGCGGTTCCATTTCATGAACAGGTACAACAGTTGACTCTCCACTGCTATCGCGCTAACACGATCGTCAGCGTTGAATCGCCACCTGCGAGTTCTGTCGCGGCACGATTCATGATCGCCATTCCCACGATGTTACCAAGCGGTTCTACTAGCCAGATGGTCTTGCTGCATTCGGGGCACTGCGCATCTTTTGGCAATTGCGTACCGTTCACATCAACGAGAAACTCGCCGCAATCGTCGCACGTTATTGGAATTGAGAACTTCACTCCCTGATTCTAAGGTGCGAGTCCAAATTTCCGAACATTGGTTCCAACTGCTGAAATATCGGGATTGCGCGTTTTGACTCAACAAAGGGGAACAGACGGCGCAAACTTGTGACATCGCCTGTTTTGTAAATTGACTGCCTAGTGTTGCCTAACGAGCAGGCTTGATCACAGAAAACCTTACCCGGCGGGGTTATAATCTTCGGCATTCGTCGGAGGTATTTATGAACGTGTCTCACGGTCCAGCACGCCTTTCAGCCATTCAGATTCACTGAATCATCAGCTCAACATGGATTCGCTTCCGAGAGCCTGTCCTGTAAAGTGCCCATTGGGGAACGCGCGTTCAGCCAACCAGATGGGCCAGAATTCAACAACCCCTTCCGGGCGAACTCAATTCGATCCGAATAGGCTAGAGGAATGCCTGCAACAGAGAAGGAGCTTTGCCATGTCTACGAATTTGAGGAACACAATGCTGTTAGGGCTTGGAATTTTCTTTGTGGTGAGCTGGACGATCCCGTCCACCTCGCAAAATTGCTCGGAGGTGGGCCCCTTGAAACAGTCCCCGCTATGTCCGAAGTGGGTGTCCGGGACAGGATGCGTAAGCAAAGGATCGAAGTGCGAGGCCGCAGGCGGCTTCTGCTATGAGCATCCAGCCAGGGAGTGTGATTGCGATACGGGCGCAACCCTTGGTTTCACGGACGTGACCGCGCCAGGAGCATCTGAGACAGACACCTATGGGATTAACAACAGCGGCGTAATTGCCGGGGATTACAACGACAGCTACGGGGCTCAACACGGTATGCTGCTCGAAGGTAAGAAGCTGGTCACAGCGGATAGAAGTGATTGTTCAACGTCCCCCGGTGTCGGCGTCACTTTCGTCGGCCTCAACAACAAGGACAAAGCGGCCGGCTGGTGTCAGAACAGGTCGGGAGCTTACATTGGCTTCACTTACTCCAAGGGTAAGTTCGCCAATATCAGGATTTCCGGAGCGACGTTGGTTGAAGCCAACGGGGTGAATGACAAGGATGAGGTAGTCGGCACCTATGTCGATTCATCGGGTGCGCAGCACGGATTCTTGCTCGCTGGCAGTAAGCTCACCACTCTGGACGTGCCGGGTGGCGGGGGTACTGTCGCTTGGGGGATCAACAACCACGGCCTAATCACGGCCTCCGGGGGCTCGGGCTCGGCCTACACCAAGGATGAAGGGAAGCACTGGACGAGTTTTTCTGACCCGAAGGCAATCTGGACGATAATCCACACCCCCAACAACGCTGGCGAGATCGTCGGAACCTATTTCGACTCCAGCGGCGGCGTACACATGACTTTCTTTACCGGAGACAAGTATTACGAATACGACGACAATGGGCTCCACACCAGGGGTGACGGGATCAACGACAAAGTTGAAATCGTGGGACGCTACGGAGTCAACGTCGGATTCATCGCCAAGCCGAAAAAGTGAAAAAGGCGATTACACCCGGCGTAGGTATGGCTGCTTCATGATCGGCAACTCGGAAGTAATCTCCGCAGCTTGCGGCATTCTTCTTCTCCTTAAAAAACTTGACGAATGGGTAACTGTTGCAAAATCGCCATCTCACTCCATGACTGGGTTGAGGCTGCTTGTGAGCGCTATCGCCGTTTTCGTCAGTTGAGCAGAATTCGTAATGACCTGGTCCATCGAGGTTGACTCGACCATCGGAGAGAACTGATAATGGACCCCCTTCCAAGGAGGCCTTTGTGAAACGTTTCTCGGCCCGTAAGACAGCTAACCTTTCCGAATCAATCCATAAGCAACTCAACATGTACGCGATTGCTGCAGGTGCTGCTGGGGTAAGCATCCTGGCGTTAGTGCAACCAGCCGAGGCGAAGGTCGTCTACACCAGCGCAAATGGGAAGCTCGATGGTAAACCTCTCCCAATAGACCTGAATCACGATGGCATACCTGAAGATGTCTCGAACGGATTGCTCTTTGTACTCTTAAAGAATGTGGATCCCTCGGCGGAGACTACCGTTTCATTTGTGGCAGCATCCTCAAAGCTGTTCTCGTACTCCTGAATTTTTTCGGCACCCTGTCGTCTTTTGCTATCCGTTTCCGTCATACTGGGTTGGCTTTTCAGCGGCCCCGGCTTAATGCCCCCTCGAAATCGGCGAGAGTTTCCCCTCTAATTACGAAATCGACGGCGTTGGTCTTGTTGTCCCACCGCCCGGTTCAAACCCCACGGAGAAAGTTCGCGATTGTTTCCTCATCGTCCAAAAGGCTTTGCTCAACAGGAGTTCGATCCGTCGGAGCAGGCGCGTGGGTGTCAGTTCGCCAGGCTCTTGAGACGGTTTGCGGCGCATTCATGCTCCAAGTTGAGGTTGCCGATACTCGGATTCACAGAACGCGCCTCTCCTTATCCGCTTTCTGTCCCTCGGCCCTAGCTGGCTGAACGCAAGGATGCTAATCCGGAGTGACCCCAAGGTATTCTTCGTGTCGTTCGAATATCTCGCACAGCAGCTTTCCGAGCCTCTGTTTCAGGGTGAATGGCGCACAGCTTTCAGTTGCCCTTTCCTCCTAACGACATTCTGGTTGATGTTGGCCTTCAATTCAGGGATGCGAAGCCACAAGCAAGTTCCCCTCGGTTTCCAAGTTCTCCTCGGTTTCCAAGGTTGGAGATCTCGTGGTTTTGCCTTGAGCCGTCGGGCACACCACCGAGAGTCCCTGCCTCTACTAAGAAATCGGAAACGCTAGCAAGAAACGACAGGGCGCCGAACAAATTCAGCGGTCACGGGCTCGGAAAGGGCCCATGCTGAAAGTCCCCACCCTTATGAAGGTTTTCCGAAGGGTGGGGACTTTCGTCGCTGAATTGGGGTTGTTATTTGGCCGCTTGCTGTTGTTTAGGCGCTTGCGGTGGTTTCGGCGCTTGCTGCTTAGCCGCTTGCTGCTTCATCACCTTCAACATCATCGGGTGGTGCGCCAGCGCAATCGACTTCTCCACAGGCGAGCCGAAGAGTTCGGGATGCAGATAAAGTCCGCGATCGGCCTGCGCCTTCTCCACCTCGACAGGAATGCGGTGAGCATTAGCCCACACATCCTGGCGAATGCCGGTCACTTGCCACGAGACTTCGACATTGGGCTTATCCGTCTTGACAGTGAATTGATGGTTGGCGACTTTGCTGGCGACGATGGCCTGCCCGAACTGGCCGATCACCGTGAGTTGGTAACGGAAATCTCTATTGAGCGCCTCGAACCAATCTGGCAGAGTGACGGTTGCCAGGCCGGAGCCGTCCGTCGTGACGTTACCGTCATAGATGTTCTTCATATCCGGCGATTCCACGAAGGAGTGATAGAGGTACTTGTTGGCAGGATCCAGCGGATGATCGATCTTGAAGGAACCACCAGCCTTAGAGAGGTTGCCATCGACGTCGACATTGCCATCGAAAAATGCCGCGTAGCCTCCGTTTTGCTCGTAGGCAAACAGAGCGTCGCCAGTGGAGGTGTTGTAAAATCCTCCACCCACGCCGCTGGGACTCGCAGCCTGTCCGTACACGCCGAAACCCGCTGAGCTGTTATCGTTAATTCCCGCCACGCCGGAGTTTTCGCTAGCCGATACTCCATGCACACCATCAACTCCGGCCGACGGTACCGTCCCATAAATTCCATAGCCGGAGCCGGAATATCCATACGCTCGGTACGTGCCGCCAGTTCCGGAGACGCCGGCGCTGCCAGCACTGCTTCCCCCATTCCCGTACACCCCGATGCTGCCCGCGACGGTCGCGTAGCCCGCCATGCCGGTAGCACCATAGGCGACAACGCCATTGCTGCCGGTGGTGCTTCCCGCATTGCCGTACAGTGCGATGCTACCAGCAACTGTCGTGTAACCTGCTACGCCGGTGGCACCATAGGCGATCACCCCGTTGCTGGCGGTGCTGGAACCGGCGTTGGCAAATACCCCGGTACCGCCAGAACTAGTGGAGGTAGCCGTGATCGGTCCAGCGGTAAGAGTCCCATTCACCGTGGCGTTGCTGCGAATGCGAGCAGTGCCATTGACGTCGAGCTTGGCAGTCGGAGAGGTAGTGGCAATACCAACGTCACCATTCGCGCCATCCCAGATGTTGGAGTTCCCTAACGTGCTGGTGCCCGTCCACTTGGTAACGTGGTTCGCCGTACCGCTGCCGCTGATGGCCGCAGCCGGCGCATTTGAATTGGCGGTCGATGCAACTCCAGGCGCCGCCGCCTTCACAAATGCCGAGGGCGGAAGGCCGCCGACGGTCTCTGCATCCAGGGCTTTCAACGCATAGGGGACGCTCATCAAGAGCGTGCGGGGCTGCTCAGTCTGCCCCTGCGCTTGCACTCCTAACCAGCGGGCTTCGCCGGAAGCGAATGCGCTGCCAGGTAGCCCTTGGGCAGAGGCCGAGCCCAGCATCACCGAGTAGTGACCGGTTTTGTCGGGCGTAACGTTCTGGGTTTCTACCCATAGCGGAGCGCCGCCTTCGGATTCTTTGTAGAGAGAAAATGTGACGCCCACTGTGCCCATCACTGGCTTGTTATTTATGTCAGTTAGTACGCCGCTGAACTTCACTACAGGCGGCACAACTGCGTTCGCCGCAGCCGGAGCGGCTTGCTGTGCGCAGAGCGAAACTGCAGAGCAAATCAAAAACAGAAGCCAAACACTGAGACATGACGTTACGCGCGACATAACAATTCTCCTTTTTTCACGACGTCAACCGCGGCCGTAAGGGGACTTATCTAGCGACCCGATTACTCGGCTCTACTGGGAATATCGGAAAGGAGAGAGAAAAGACGACAGAATACGGAGGAATTCACGCGGGCAAGCCGGTAAGTTTGACGGCCCGTTGCGGACCGCGAACTCGCGCGAATGTCTCTAGCGCTTGGCCAGGCTGCCGAAACCTGCACGCGGAGAGATCTGGCTTAACGATTGGCGAAGCAAAAATTGACCATTTGGAAGCTTGCCATTCCAGTGGTTCCAGAGTTCGGTTCGCTGCGCTTCAAGGCGGGCTGCTTCGTCGGTACGGCCGCTTCGGCGGAGGAGGTTGGCAAGCGCGGTCCAAGTGCGGGAGATGCAGGTTGCATCTCGCAGATCGTTCTGCGGGTCGGGCTTCCATGCCATCAGTCTGTCGAGCAGTTCCTGGTCGGCTTCAATGGCTTTGGCGGTTTCGCCGGTTTCGGCGTAGTCATCGGCCTGAGCCCTCAGGACATCGTAGGTGTCGCTCATTGGCTCGACTTTGTCGGACGGATATCGGTGAGCCTGGCTCAGCTGTTCGAAGGCCCGCGCGATGCGCTGCTTGGCTTCGTGATTGCGGCCCGTCCAGCGCACGGCGTAGGATGAAGCAGCCAAGAGTTCAGCTTCATTCCGTTGTGTGCTGACATTGCTTTTTGCTTCGCGCAGGCGTGCAAGTGCATGATCGTAGACCGCCAGCGCATCCTGCGGATTATTGTGGCGCAGAATATTAGCAATTTCAAGGCTTGCGAGCGCAACGTTACGGCGGCCGAGATAATCGTTCGCGTCCTTCTGCGCGAGATCCTCAGCAATGTCTAACGCCTTTTGAAATTCGGTGAGCGCCTCTGAACTGCGCCCGAGGCTTGGTTCTGCATCCGCACGGCCAAGGATCATGCCTTCAAAGTCGTATCCGTTCGCCAAGTTGATTCGAAGCGATGCGTGTCCGCCTGCGGCTTCGGCCTCGTGTTTTTTGAGCTCAATGGAATCAAGCGCAGTCTTGAGGGCGCCATCCAGATCCCCAGACTGCCAACGTGCAACCTCTAGAACCTCAAGGGCAGATCCACGGAGGTCGTTCGCCCTAGGCCCCGGTACTGCAATCTCCAATGCGCGCTGGCAATACCGTATTCCGTCATCGAAATTCCTACCGTCAAGATACGTGCCAGCAACATTTACATAGAAATATCTCATGCTATAGAGGTCCCTGAACTCGACGGGGCGAGTAGCCATGAACCGCTCGATCAGTGAAGCAGTGGTGGCGGCATCTTTCAATTCTTCTGCCTCGTCACCGCGGTTGCCGGCCAGGATCATGCGGTCGTGGGCGATTGTGGTAGCAATGAACAACGCCCGAGGATTTCTGGAGTCTTTCGAGAGGACAGGATCCACGAATCTGGATGCATTGTTCAGACTCGCTTCGGCTTCCGCAAATTGGCCTAGATTTGGAGAAGTTGGATCTCCTTGTACGTGCGCCACGCGCACATAGGCGTAGGCGATTTCGAGCGCTAAATCCCTGTCGCCAGAAACATCGCTACCCAGCGAAGTCAGATATTCCAGCGAATCGGTAACCATCTCCATTCTGACCTTGGTCGAACCCGGCACACCTCTAATGTCTTGATCGAGTGCAATGAATTTATTGGCTAATTTTCGCACTTGGGCAAATCGCCGTTCGGCTACCTTGCGCTCGTGATTTGCAACCAGCAGCCCCGCGGAAAGACTGCCAATCACAAGCACAATAGCAGCGGCGGTTAGCGTGACCACCGTGCGATTGCGGCGCAGAAATTTGGTGGTTCGATAGGCAAGCGTATCGGGTCGGGCGCCAATCGGTTCGTGCTTCAGATAACGCTGAAGATCGTCGGCCAGCCCAGTCACTGAAGCGTATCGCTCCTGCGGATTCTTCTTCAAAGCTTTGCCAACAATCGTGTCCAGATCCCCACGAAGTCCGCGGCGCAGTTTGTCTAAAGTGGTGTCGCGTTTTTCAGCGATGAGCTTGCTGTCGTCTGCGGTAATTGCGTCCGAGACGTGCGGCGGCTCAATCTCGAGCACAGCCTTTACCAGTTCCGCAGGCGAGTGCGGTCCTGAGCCCGCGGGATGTTGGCCAGACAATAGCACGTAGAGCAACACGCCCAACGCGTAAACATCCGTAGCAGTCGTAACTGGCTGGCCGGTAAGTTGCTCTGGCGCAGCGTACTGAGGAGTGAGAGCCGAGCCCGCTTCGTGAGTGAGCAGGGTTGCGGCACCCATCTGGCCTTCGCCTTCCAAGAGTTTGGCAATCCCGAAGTCCAGCAGCTTGACTTCACGGCCGGTGGTGACCAGCACGTTCGAGGGTTTGATATCGCGATGGACAATGAGATTCGCATGGGCGTGCGCCACTGCAGCAAGCACATCCAGAAACAGGCGAACCCGTGCTTCGAGGTCGAGCTTGTGCTGGTCACAATACTGATCGATGGGGTCGCCCTGGACATATTCCAAGATCAAATATGCTTGTCCAGCTGCAGAGACACCCGCATCCACCAGTTCGGCGATGTGTTCATGCGCCAATCTCCCGAGAATGCTGCCCTCTCGTTTAAAGCGTTCCTCTCCACCTTTCCCCGCCAGAGCCAAGTTGACAAACTTCACAGCCACATGCCGCTCGAACCTGCCGTCGCTGCGACGGGCGAGCCAGACGCTTCCCATTCCACCCTGGCCGATTTGCGAGATTAGCGTATAGGGGCCAATGGTCTGGCCCGCAAGGCTTGGCGCACTCGACCACCCGGGCGAACCTTTCTCCAGAAAACCTTCCTGTGCCAGCATGCGGTGTTCGTCCAGCAGTGCTGCCAACTCTGCGGCTAATTCAAGATTCTGCTGTCTGAGCGACAACAGCCATGCGGCTTGCGCGTCGTCGGTCATGGCGAGCGCTTGGTCCAGATACGGACTTATAATCTGCCAGCGTTCTGGACTGAGGGTGCGCATCGCGATTCTTCAGACCTCCAAATTCGCACGAATTTTTTGGTGAAGATAAATACGAGCTTTTTCCCAGTTGCGCTGCACGGTTCGTTCGGAAACATCCTGCATGGCGGCGATTTCCACGAAGGAAAAGCCGCAAAAGAACTTCAAATCGACGATCGCGGCGAGGGCAGGCTCCACTTTGCCAAGCTGGTCCAAGGTTTCGCTGATTCGGACAAGCTCTTGGTGGTCCACCGCATTCTCCATCGCGTCGGTGTCGAGGGAGGTAATCTGAAAGAGCCCGCCGCGCTTCTGAGCGTGCCGTTCCCGGGCATGATCGATGATCAGTCCCCGCATCACTCGAGCCGCATATCCCATAAATCGTGCCTGGTCGGGAAACGACGGGCCGTCGCGGGCAGCCATGTCCAGATAGGCCTCATGCAGGAGGGTTGTGGCACTAATACTCACCTCTGGGCCATGCCGGGCGAGTTGACGCTTGGCCAGCCTATGCAATTCGGTGTAGAGGGCGGCAAACAAGGCTTCCCCGGCCTGGATGTCTCCTCGTTCGGCTGCGACAATAAGAGAAGGAATTGCCGACCCCACGTCTGCCTCCGGGGCTGCCTGCCACCCGTGATAGAACCCCAAATGGCGACAGCTTCTCGCAGTTCGGCAGGATAGTCAAGCCGCGCGTTAGAGTGATCAGAAGAGCGGATCTGATGATTCCGTATGAACAAAGAAAAGAGAACACCGAATCTCTGGATGCAATCTCTCGATCGCTCGCCGGGTCACCGTCAATTCTCAGTTATGCAAATGCCCTCCCTTGAAAATACCTGCAGTCAGTCGCTCGGCTGGAATGGAGATTGTGTTGGCTCGAGAATCACTCTGTGGCCGAGAGCCTCCAGACGCTTTACCAGTCGTCGGGTAGTTCGCAGGAGGTTGCGTTTGTCGAAGTAGTTGCCGCCCAGTTCTCGGTACGTGGTTCCTTGCTTCAGCATATGGTAGCCGATAGTCAGGATGGTGCTGGCCACCGCAATGATTGGACCACGCGCGCAATTCGTTTTTGGAAAATACATCTACATGCTCTACGCAAATGCCACTCACGGATCCACGGCTCCTGGAATGATGTGAAGCATCGATATCTGGGTGTGGAATTCGTCGTCAAAGGAGAAATCCACTACGGCTGGGCAAGGCTGAAGACTAGCTGCAATCCAGGAAATCGAAAGATTACTGCTCTTTTAACCGGCTATGCTTACGAGACAATCGCAAACAAACCTATCATCGCAGGCGCAACCAAAGGATCAGATGACGCGGAGCCAGCCACATCCCTCAACACAGCTACTCCCGAACCCGCCACGCTAGGTATGCTGGCTCTGGGCGAACGCGGACTCTCTATCTGGCGGCGCGAAGAGCACGAGTGAGTTCGATGCTGGGCTTGGGTTCGCGGCATCACAGGCCTAAATGGCAAGTGGTATTTCCTGCCCTGCCCTCGCGGAAAATTCGTTCGATAAAAAGACATCAGGGCGTGCCGGGCTACAATGGACGCATGATCAGCACGGAGTTCTCCCAGTGCGACTGCTGTCACATCGAGTGTGGAGGCGTCATCGGCGGGCTACACCTGTTCCCGGCGACCGATGAGCAACTGGCTTGGACTGCCGACAAGATGAAAGAATTCAAAGTGGCGAATCTTATGGGCGCACATTGCACTGGCATCGAAGCCGTCTATCGCATCCGGGAGCGTCTCGCCCTGCCGCGAGCATCGGCTGTAGTGGGCAGCGTGGGATCGAGCTTTGTCCTTGGCGAAGGCATACATCCCGGCCCACTTGCCAAATGACAGCATTCTCGCCCGATCTGCGATAATTTCCCGGTGTGCGGACGCCACCGACTTTCGCGGCGGAAGCAGTTGATCGAGGAATACTTCGCCACTCCCTCAGGCGACGATGACTGGTCTCCGCGCTTCAACATTGCCCCCACACAGCCCGTGCCCGTGATCCGCCAGAATCCGAAGCAGCCGATCCGTGAGATGTCGCTGATGCGCTGGGGACTCATTCCCTCGTGGGCGAAGGACTCGTCCGTCGCCGCAAGCATGATTAACGCACGGTCTGAAACGGCGGCCACAAAACCCGCGTTCCGCGATGCGTTGAAATTCCGCCGGTGCCTGATCCCCGCAGACGAGTTTTATGAGTGGATGCGAACGGGAAAGAGCAAACAGCCGTATTGCTTTGAAGTCAACGATGGGAAATTATACGCATTCGCGGGATTATGGGATCGATGGAAACACCCAAGCGGCGAATGGGTGAAAACCTGCTCGATCCTCACGACGACGCCGAATGCTGTGACCTCAGCCGTGCACGACCGTATGCCTGTCATCCTCGATGCAGACGGCTACGATCTGTGGCTCGACCCCGGCATGACGGATGTGGGTGCGGCATGACCTGTTGAAGCCCTGCGATGCCCGGCTGATGCGGTGTTATCCCGTGAGCGCCCGGATCAACCACGTCGCCAATGATGACGAGGATTGCTGCCGCCATGTGGAGGTTGCGCAGACCCCAGCACCGGCTTTTTTGTTAGAGCGGAAACGCGGTTAGGCGGCAGCGGACGTCTGTCCGCCTCGCATCTGCTCCAGAACGCCTGCCTGATCGTAGTAAATCTTCTCGGCGATGAGCTTCCCCGACTCGGCGTCGAATGTGTAGAACGCAGCCATCTCGATTCGAATCGCGTTCCCAAGAGGCTTGACGCCTGCGAACTCGCCCAAGTGCGTGCCAGTGATAACGACCTCGCGGATAGAGCAGCCGGGAACATCGTATTCTGATTTGACTTCGATCCGCAGGTCTGGCAGTGCAGCCGCAATGGTCTGGTAGAAAACGCGTACACCTTCAATACCTTTGAATACTGCGCTTAGCGGCACAACGTCGTAATGTGCCCTGTCATCCTGAACGAAGGTGTCGTAGACCGCTGCCCAGTTGTGCTCGTTCTCGCCTCTTATGTGTCTGGCAACGATTTCCTTTTGGCGTTCGGCTCACAGCTTGTACCTCCATTCGCGTGCTGGGATGCGATTTTATCGCAATCCTGCCGATGTGTGGGATTCGACATGCGAACTGAGCCATAATGAACGAGCATGAGCGGCATCTCGGACGATCCTGCCCACTCTACTGTTCTAGATCGCGACAAAGAGAAGAGCACAGGTCCGTCAGAATCGCGCATCCGCTGCCCGCTTTGCGGCTGGTCGCCCCGCAAAGGTGACAAATGGGGTTGTGACTGCGGCCATCTCTGGAACACGTTCGACACCGGAGGCGTCTGCACGGCGTGCCTGCAACATGGGTCAGCCAAAACCAGCCCGGATGGGGCTAACCGTCCTGCTGCCCTTTTCTCAGGAGCAGTCGATTGCAATCAGCCAAAGAATACTGCACCCGTGCGATGCGCCTTCCTTAAGAAGCCGAGTCTGCTGAGCAATAGACCCTCACGTCGGTCTACCAAGGCTATGCCATTCCCATCACGATCAGCGTTAGTCGGCGCTGGTAGCACAATTGGCGTGACTTTTCCCTCTCCGCCAATACGAAGAGTCATGCTGGACGAGCACTGACCACAAAGCCAAAAGTACTCCGGTTTGTTGAATTTGGAGGTGCGCAGCACCGGGTCAGCTTCGAGGCGAGATAGTTGCCCGTTTTGCAGATAACGAAACGGAGCAGAACAGGAAGGATTAGTGCATTTGCCGAGCATGACCCGCGTCCCATCGCATTTGACAAGATTTTATAATAGAGGGCAAGTGGGTGAGGCATGCACGTTGACAGTTACTATGCGGTCTTACACGTGCCAGAGGACGCTGATCTTCCTGTCATCCGACATGCCTATAAAACGCTCGTCCGTCGCTACCATCCGGACGCAGGAATCGGCTCATCCGCCAAGATGTTTCGAGATGTGGCGGAAGCCTATGGAGTTCTCAGCGATCCACAACGGCGGCATCAGCACGATATTGATCTGGCTCGGAGCCGCGCACATTCACAGGTACGATCTGAGCCGTTGATTCCCGAACGACCGACGCATGTTCGGTTTCGCCATTCCTCATTTGGAGTGGAGGGCGAAATTATCCGAGTATTCCAGATGCTTGGCGACATCTTCGGACAGATTTGGTGAGCCACGCTGAACACCACACCAGAACACAGACGTTCCCAACTCCGACAGTTCTCTCGCCGCAGGCAATGCTTCCGTAGCCCCGCGACTGCCTTCCGCTGTGTTGCGACGGCGAGAACCCGCCGCTGTTGCCGCCCATTTTCTTATCTCGCCGTAAATCCGCGGATAGTGCGTCTGAAATTCCTCAACTGCCGACCTGAGGCTCTCGACATCCGTGCTGACGCCTTGCGGCTCGCTCAATGCGAAATGCACTGCGGCTATCGCGGCGGCAATTGCGCTCCAATTTGCGTGTCCTAGAATTGTTTCGATGTAGACGACCAACTCAGCGAGGAAAAACTTCCTGCCAAGGTCGCGCTCCGACATCAACGCCCGGTAGGTGGGATGGGGCCACGATTTCAGGAACACGGAGTAAGCCGCCAGAATGACGGGCAGGCGTGTGAATTTAAAGTCCAGTTGCTCTGACGGGAGCACCGGGGCGAGGGTTTTTTCCAAAAGCTCGCCGCCGCCGAGGACACGGATCAGTTTCAAGAGAGTGACCCCACCCGGCATCGAGGCTTCGTTGAGCGCCTGAATATCCTTTGCTGCTTGCAGTAGGCGCTCGGAAAAACTCGCCAGTTGTTGCGGAGAGTACCCGGTTGCCTGATTCGTGATTTCCGTTACGGCCAGTTCCTCGCCTCTACAGTAAAGAACTGCCAAGGTCATTAACGTCAGAGGATCACATCCCGCTTGGTGGAGACCTGTGAGCATTTGCTTGGCGCTGGGGTTTTCGTCTAGGTATTCCCAGAAGAAAACAGCTTCGGGTTTGCTAAGCTGGTCGGCAAAACGCTCACTTGATCTCTCATATCATTAAAACCGGAAGCTGAAGGCAGTCAAGAGGGATAGACGCAGGTAGGGCCACTGGTCTTTCACCGCCTGTACTGAAAGAGGGGGACAGGACGGTGGCGAGGGCACGTCAGGGTGATTGGGAGAGAACTCCAGCCGTTTGAAATGGCTCCGGCTCAGTCGCAGGGACTTCCTTTGGGACGGGAATGCTGACGATCACGGATGTACCTGACCCATTCGACTCAATGCTCAGTTCGCCGCCAAATTGACGCAGGCGCTCCTGCATACCTCGAATGCCGACGCCTGAACCAGCGGTACGAATCTCTGCTAAACGTTCGGGCGGTATCCCGTGACCCAATGAGTTTGGGGCGCTTTCGTTTTTGGTGGATCAATCACCCGGCAAACAATCGACGAGGAATGCTCGCGTGCCGTAGAACTCGCTGAGGTTCAGGATCGGCTCTTTTCGTAGTGGGGACTGTGAGGCTGGAGCTAACATGAATTTTTGCTCAAAACTCACCCGCAATCGGAAGGAGTCAGCTTCGAACATTTCCTCTAGGTGCTCAATCTCGTCGAGGATGCGTTCAACGTTCATTCCGTCTCAATATCCAACATAAGCACCGCAACGGTCAAACGGGACGCCAAGCCCGCCGCATACCGTGAAACGTGTACATCCTATTGACACTCGATGTGCTAGTGTTAGGTGCTTCTCTTCCTGCCGTCCGTGGAAAGTACACCTGCGTCATGCAGAAGAAGTAGTGCGAGGAGGCAGGTTGCAGACACTCATTCTACGTGTGCTCGTGGTGGACGACAGCGAAATCGTCCGGCGTGGCATCTGCCAAATTCTTCAAACACAAGCGGACATCGAGGTGATCTGCGAAGCCTCAGACGGAGCGGATGCCGTTCGTAAGGCACGGGAACACCGTCCCGACATTGTGTTGCTGGACATAACGATGCCAGTGATGAATGGCTTTGAAGCTGCCCGCCGCATCAAGCATGAATTGCCGTCAACTCTGATCCTTATGGTAAGTCAGTTCGACTCGGCTCCCTTTCAAAGAGAAGCAATTACGGCAGGGGCGAGCGGATACGTGGTGAAGAGTAACGCTGCTTCCGAATTGATTCCGGCGTTGAGAAAACTTCATTCTCAGCATGCGGCGAATCTCAGGGGGTCATCAAATGGATGAGACTCTAAGAGCCAAGCTCGATGAAGCAAGAGCACGGCTGAACAGTGGGCAAGCTGGAATCAACGCGGATCGCAAAGACGAGGATCGGGCAATACGGGAGTGGGCGAGAGGAAAACAGCGACCAGCAAATGCGGAACGCGCACAGTTTAGGAACTCGCTGACCGATGAGGATCGCAGACAGATTGAAGAACGCATACAGCAACTTCTCGACGACAACCCGACACTATCCGTGACTAGTGCCACGCCACTGGAAGCGAAGACACAGCCGCCTTCCGTTTCTATCGAAGTGCTTGATGAATACTATTTTCTGAGAGACATGATCACCTGATAGATGTCGTCCAAGCTGCTGCCCTCAACTCAGCATCCGTCTCGATTGGTGATGGCGAGGCTGCATTATTTCTTGGGGGTTGTGTCTTTAGCATCGGCTTCGACGGTGACTTCTACCTTCGCACCCGGCTTGAAGCTTACATCGTCGCCGTCTTCGTTCGTCAGAGTGTTGTCAATCCGTATTTCCCGATACAGATGATCCGCCCCTTCCACTGCGATCTGTGCTTTCTCTGGTTCGCTTGGAAATGGGGACTTAATGATTTTCTCGACCGTTCCCGGCAGAATGGCACTAGGTTTTGCGTTCATGGTCTCCTTTCGGTTTGCAAATCTACTCGCTTAACGTGCGCACGGTTACTAACAGAGTATAGGAGTCTGCACGTATTGTGCTACCAGTGCGCTGATGTGAAGAAACCTATTGGCGAGATTCGATCTGGCGGTCCTGATTAAACTGGACTGAGACTTGTACCTAAAACCAACTCCGGGATGCGCCGGGAGTTTTGGAGAGATTTGATAGCCTCTTCGGCCGTGAATCTTCCCATCACCGATGCCAGTTTGCGGTTGGTGGTCGTCTGGATGGGAGTGCGATCAATCCGCTGCACGAATTCAGGTGCGTGGGTTCCGCCTCGGTTTAATTTCACTACAAATTTCGTGGTTTTCACAGTTTGCCACCGCCTTCTGTTCTCTGCGAGAAACGGTCTGTGAGCAACCAGCGGATCATTTCTCCAGAATCGGGGTCACGCTCACGCTTGTAAGAGACTTGCCGCACTCCAAGCAGCATGGCTTCAATCGGGATGTGATCAATCCGCAAGACGGGCATATCCTTTGCGACCCGTATCCGGCGATCTTAGGTTTCAGCTTGCGCATCGTCCGCAGCAGCAGGATCGTGAATAGCACAATCAGCAGTGCGAAAGAAAAGCTTGGTTGCGTTCATAAACGTGATCCTCCTGCTCGGCGCTTCCCGATTCGACCTGCCAGTAGCGAATAGGACGGGTTCATGAGTGAACCCCCATTTCTATCGGTTGCGCAAAGAAACCGTCCGGGAGGACTAGGTGCGCCCGGAAGTTCGACGGAGATATGCGGAAGGGACTCCTTAAGGCTAGTCCTCCGGGTCAGCAATAGCAACGAGTTTCGGATGGTGGCTCAGTCCGCCGACCGAACCGTATGAGCCACGAGGGGTTTCATGTGTTGCACACATGACGTGTCGAGCCCCGTGGGAATAACCGAAGTTGCCGAGCGGCAGCAGGGCGTACCATCGGGTATGAGCAGAATGCGTCCAGAATATCCCGACCCGGACATCTCCGATTGGTGGGTTGCCGCCGATCTTCTTCTGCGTCAAGAGCCAGACGAGGAAGAAGAACGAAGAGGAAGACGAGGGCAACCGCAAAGAAGAAGATGACAATGATGATGGCGACCGCAAAGAAGAAGATGACAATGATGATGGCGACGAAAACGATGACGGCTATTCGGAATGAGCGTGGCCAGATTTCAACGGGTGATGGATGAAGCGTGAACATTTCGTCAAGGTAGTCGAGGAGACACTGGACTCGCTCCCACAAGAATTCCGCAGTCGCATTCGCAACGTCGCGGCTTGATTTTGGGTATGTCGAATGTAAATTGTTCTAGAGTGAATTTCTAGCAGTCCTACAGGGTCATCCAAATCCTTCAAAAGTCTGATCTTCCCACAATAAATATCCACAGCTTTGTGCGACGCTTCGGCAACACACTTGCCCTGGAGCTCGACGTGGCGATCAACGAAGACGATACAGAACGCATCCGCGAACTCTGCTCTCTGATCGCAGGGGAACAGGATCGCCACAAGCTCCTAAAGCTCATTGGAGAGTTAAGCCTTGCCCTGCACGCGAAAGAGGAGCGCCTAAGAGCCACTCACTCTACGAAATTGGAAATCGTTCGCGCACGAAACTCTATCAACCAGTAATTGTCATGAATGTTCCGCGTCAGCAAATAAGCGACGAACAGGTCGGACAAAGCGTGTTCCCGGTGGAGAGCCTGCATCATCGCTTTCTTCTCAATACGCAGAAGCTCACAATCGGTCATTGCAGTGGCAGCAGCCATCCGGAGCGGCTGACCCGCAAGGCAACCTTCACCAAAAAAGTTCTTCTCACCCAAGATACCTATGGTCGCTTCCTTCCCATTGTTGAACACGACCGTCAACTTCACCTTGCCGCTTTGGACATAAAACACTGCGTCAGCCGCGTCCCCTTGCACGAAGATGGTTTGCTTCTTTTCAAAAGGCACAATCTTCCTGCCCTCGCCGATGGTAGCGAGGAATGCATGAGGGTCGAAATCGCGTTGTTTCTTAACGCCCATAACTAGACCAGATGTTCCCGTAAGAAAGGTAGACGCAGAAACGCGGTCTACGAATGAAGCCAAGATGAATGAAGTGTGGAAGACTGTCACTGATTATGACACCAGCGACCGACAAAAGCGCAAGTTTTATTTGCTTAGTGAGACGTGGCGTTTTGTCATAATCGCGACGCCCGCAAAAACAGGATCAACGACAGGTTGACGGTGCGGATGGAACTAATGGCATGTCCCACTGCCCGAGTCCGCGAACGTCTTTCCGGCCTCAGGGACGAACTCCCAGTCGTAACTTGTGGCGTGAAGTGTGAGTTTAAGAACTCCGAACGTATCCGCCTGTCGAATCTCGCTGTTGGGTTGGGGACTTGTAAGATTGCGATGTGAGTTCTTGCCTCCGGTGCCGACCACGAACTCCCGTATGCCCCGCTGAGGATCAAGTTTCCCCGTAGGGTCTTGTGGAGCAAAACGCTCGTAGTGATGATCGTGGCCGTTGATTACGATATCAGCATCCGCAGCATAGAGAGCCTCCCAGAGCGGCTTCACTTCGGTATCGTTGCCGTGTGCTGCTCCCGAACTGAATAGGGGTTTGTGCCAATAAGCCAACGTGCATTTCGCAGGATGCGCCTTAAGGTCTTCCCGCAACCATTGTTCCTGCCCCGACCCAGCCGCGCAGCCGCCCACTGCTTGGCACTCGCTGTTTAGAACAATGATGTGCCAATCGCTGAGTTCATAGCTGTAGTAGCCCTTTTTCGGGTCGCCTGCAGCGACTCCGAAATAACGGACGTAGCCGGACGCCCCGTCGCTGTGGTACTCGTGATTTCCCGCAGCCGGACGAGTCCGATCTTTAAAACGTCCCCAAGTCGGCCCATAGCACTTCGCAAACTGCTCATCGGAGCCATCCGGGTATGCCAAGTCCCCGGCAGCAAAGATGGTGCCCGGAATGTTGTCCAGCAGCTTGGCTGTTGCTTCCGCACCCCTGAGGTCATCACAACTTGCGATGTCTCCAGCACCCACAAGGACGGTGCCCGGTTCAGTTGACGACAACTTCTTTGTCGCAGGAGAAGCGGTGGATGTCGTATTGGAAGTGCAGGCGGTAATCAAACACAGGCACAGCGGTAGGATCGAGTGCTTCATTATTGCTCCCCACGTGGATGATCGGTCTCTGTTCTAGGTAAGATCACGGTGAACTGACCGACCTTAAGTGAGGCTTAAGCTCATATTGCACTGTCGTCAGACCGCTCCTCACCGCCGCCTTGCTCCCGGTGTCTCATTGGGTATACCCGTGGGCCATTCAAGATCGAGGCAAAACAGGGGGCGAAAGTCCGCATAAAAGGCTCTCGAAATTCGACCCCTTGCGAACCAGCCGGGCGGCGGGGGTCAGAAAGCCTTAAATGGTGAAGTTTTGCACTATTTCCTTCATGGAATTCCCGTCGCGGCGGCACTACCCCAGTCAAAGGGTGAAATCACCCCGATTTCAAAAACCATCGTACCCAACTACCAGATAAAAGGAATTAGGGCTTTGGTACGCCGCTTGTATTCGGAATATGAAGGGAAAGTCTTCGCCAGAAGACGTTCTTCCATTTGCGACTTGAAATAAACACCGAGGAAACAATAGACGAGGACGATAATGCAAGCCTTTCGACCACAATACAAAGCCATGCCCATGAACATCAGCAGAACGCCGCTGTATAGCGGGTGGCGAATGTAAGCATAAGGCCCTTTTTCGATGAGTTCGTGCTTTTCTTGGATGGCAACCTCGAAACTCCAATTCCGTCCGAGAGCGCGATGAGACTGAATGAATAAGATCAAGCCGCCAATCGTCGCAAGGTCGGCAAGAATGTTAGTCGTTATCGTTTGCGGCCAGACGACACTGCCGCTGCGTGCAGCAGCAAACCAGCGCTGGAAGACGAGAACAAGAACGACGAAGGCGATGAACAACAACCAGAATCGGACTTGGAATCGGCGCTTTTCACGATGCCTTAAGCGAATTGCTTTAATAGCCGTGTACAAAATAAAGACTCCAAAACACAAGGCGATCAACAACCCTGAAAACTTGGTCATCAAGTTGGTTTATCACAGTGACGGGCAACCCATGTCATGTGATCATCCTCGGAACTCTCAAGCGAGAGAAGGTCGAACTGCGGGATTCAAACGGGATAGTCAATGCGGAAGGCATCGACCCCTCTCAGGGGTCTGGGTTGACAACAGTAGACCGTCGCAGGGCCCGACTGTCAAGGCAATGCGTAAGATGGAATGCGCCCTTGGGTTGTGATAGTTTGGCGAAAAATCACGATAGCACTCATCGACCCGGTGTGAGGGTCGTCCCCGCACTTTCCTGCTCTCCGCTTCCGATCACGCCCCACGACATTCCCGTCCTGAAGCAAGCGACGGCGGAGTACGCGACACTGCAATAGCCTTTATTCAGCGTTGTGATTGACCTTTTCTTTCTACCCGACCTAAGATTGCCCCTCAATGGCTCAGAGATGGTGTACGTAACGGAACGGCAAGCAACAGCATCACCACAAACGAGTACCGCCAGGGAATTCAGACAACGCAGTAGCCGCGCCATTTTGTCACGTTTCGTGCATCGGCCTTCCACGAGTAACATTGCGGGGCGCTGGTCCTCCTGCTCCTCCCCCGACCTGACCCGCATCAGGAGCCAGCCAGCGGGTGCGGGTCTTTAGTCTTCCGTTTGGGATTCACTGGGGCTGATGCTGGCAAGAAGCGGATACTGTTTGGCGAAGCCGACCGCATCCTGCTCGAATCGCCGAACGAGTGAGGCGTATACTTCTATCGGGCGTAACGTCTGCCCAACTCCCATCGCCGACCCGCGTCCTTCTTGGATGAGTCCTTGAGACACGGGTCTTTGTATGTTCGATACCCCGAACGATAACAAACACGTTTTGGACCGTCGAAAGGCGAGTAAAATAGTGCTGTTGCTTTTCCCATCCTTCCGCCGCGCCCTTTGGGCGACGGTTCCTCGCGAAAATTGACGTACGTCACGTAGGGAATCGGAACGGCTGTCCCACACTTCCATCCGATGCGAGAGAAAGATGCGTTTCTGTAGGCGCGTCGCTCAGAGAGGAACGAACCATGAAAGCGGATTATGTTTGGGATGAATCGTACAAGGC
>DATMQI010000297.1:0-4041 GCA_035567135.1 Terriglobales bacterium | reverse complement strand
TTTGAATGTACGCAAGCAAGCGATCGGTTGTTCTTAGCCTGGTTCCGCTTCTGTGTGCCCTTTCAGCATTTCCCCAGGCCGCCGTTGCTTCCCTTGATCACGCGAACCAATTTGGCGACGCGACTATAACGAGCGAAAAACAGATTTTCGCCATGCCAAACTTCCCGAAGCCTGGAGAAGAGTCAAAGATCCAACCGTTGGATGAAAAATTGCGGAGCTCCAAGCCGGCTGACTTCAACCGAGACATCTATTACAGAAACAAGCTCGAATTCTCGTTGGACGTGGGATGGCTGCCCATCAATATCCCGTTTCCTTTGGACGTTTTCGTAGGCGATGTCTATAACACGTACCCCCTCAAATACACACTCGTACCCATCCTTGCCTCCCTCCGATGGCATATGAACGACGTAGGAGGTCCTTGGATTCTACGCGGCAATTTCGATCTTACCCTCACCGGATCCGTTACCGCGATTCCGAGGGGACCTGAGACCCGGTATTTCTCGTACATCATGGGCATTCGACGTAACTTTGTCCCGCGTCACTTGAGGACGGCACCCTATTTTGATATACGCCTTGGCGCCGGGAACATTGACGCGAAGGGCCCCGCTGGTGTGCTGTACGCGCAAGGACAAGACCTCACATTCACTGTGAACATGGGCAGTGGGGTGCGATATAACTTCAGTCCTCGCTATTCAATTTCGGCCGGTCTGAATTTCATGCATATATCGAACCTTGACATGTCCGAAGGTAACGGTAAACCGAACTGGGGCATTCGGAACTATGGCATTAATGTTTACGGACCGATGATTGGCATCGATATGAAGTTGGGTAAGCGCAATCGACACTCTGAGCAGTAAAATTCGAATCGGTACGCTTGCGTAGCAAGCGCGACGAATGCGAGATCAACATTGCCTGAAAGCAATCTCTCAGGATTTGGCTGTTGACTTGAGAAGTGCACTCAAGCTTTGGATGTCTTCGGGTGCGGCGTCGCCGAATACCACGTAGCGGAGGCCCTCCTGAGTCCATGTTTCTGCATTGAAGGTCTGCCGCCGCTCCACCCGAGAACTGTTTCCAAGACTATCGGCTGCACTTTCCGGAAACATGAATACGGAAATCTGGTGCTTACGAATTTGGTAGATCAGGTGCGCTCCGGAGGTTTGTCCCAGGTACGCGACTCGACCTCCAATCAGGGTGAACTCGCTGTTCTGCAGTTCGGGCAGATTAAACGTAAAGGGAATCTTGCCCTGAAACCATGGTTTCACGGTGTGGCGATCGGAAGAAACCACGTCCACCGGGTTCGGGCTCCCGAGCGTCGCGACGTGCAGATCGGCGAGTTCACTGTAAACCTGTTGCTGGTGCAGATTCTGTCTGCCGATGTAAGTGGTGATCGCGCCTGCGACCAGTAGAAGTGCCAACGTAGCCGTGGCCATGGTCCACCCGAAATTCCACGACCTCCGCGGCTTCGCAGCGATCTGTTTTTGAATCTTGCTGCGGAAATCCGCGCTCGGGGTGAACCGGCTTCCGGCCGTTTTCACCGCTCGTTTCAATTGAACGCGTGCCAGAACATCCGCCGCGCAGGCCGGGCATGTGCGCAGGTGGGCGTCGAGCGCATGCATGGCCTCAGCGTTCAGTTCGCCATCAAGGTAAGCGTCGATTTGGGTTTGCCACTGTTCGTGGGCCATCAAATTCCTTCTAGCTCTTGTCCAGCTTCTGTTTCACAAGTGTGCGCAATGCCGCGCGCGCCCGCGACAGCCGCGACATCACCGTGCCCAGGGGAATTTCGAGCGCCTCGGCGATTTCCTGGTATGACATCTCTTCTACTTCGCACAGCAGCAGAACTTCGCGGGAGCGAACCGGGAGTTCCTCGAGTGCCGAATACAGCAGAGCCTGATTGGAGCGATCAATCAGGATCGCTTCCGGGGTTTGCGTGTCGGCAACAACAGGCGCTCCACCGTCCTCTTCGCTTTCGAGCGGCACGGTCATCTTTGCTTTCAGCCCCGTACGCGACGTCAGGAACGTGTTGCGCAGGATACGGTACATCCACGCGCGGAAGTTCGTGCCGGGCTGGTAGGACGAGTAGCCGCGTAACGCCTTGACATACGTCTCCTGCACAAGGTCCTCCGCCTCCTCACGATTCTGTGCCAGCCAGTGCGCGAAATTGTAGAGCTGCTCAAAGAGCGGCATGGCCAACTCTTCGAACGTTGCGGTCTTGAGGGTCGGCGCCGACACGCACACTAGAGTAAACCGAGAAGAGCCAGGTTTTATTCCCCATTTACATATGATTTTTGGAGAGGTCGTTGGTCGTTGGCCAAACCCCGTGGTCGTCGGTCTTCGACCTAGACGGGGCTTGGTCCGGGTCATCAGCTCCATCGAATTGCCGGTATGACGGCAAATGGCAGGGAAGTCCTCGATGCTCAATTAGTTATCTGTAGGCTATAGCAATTCTTCTTCCCGAACCGAGGCTTGCGGGGCCGAAAAGAGCCCGGCAAGGACTCCTGGAATGCCTGCTAATCGCGCCCAGGACGCTTATAGGCGCATTTCGAGGCCGGGGTGATGGTTTGGCTTGTCCGGAGACCTAGCGAACGATCCTGGGGCTTGCTATCGCAAAAATTATCTTTAAGAAAATGAAATTCAATTTCAGCATAGGTCATTCCGAGCGCAGCGAGGAATCTCGTTCTTGGGCCGCAGCGGGCCGCCTCAGATTGCTGGCTGCGCTCAGAGTGACAAATCAATCTCCCGAGCGAAGCTCGGTTAAGATGGCGATCTACTCTGCTTTGGCCGACTCGGCGCGGTCATACACCGAGCGGATGATGATCGGCGTATTCAGCTTTTTGCTTTCCACGGTCAGGGTATCGGCTAGTTGCTTGCCTTCGCCGGTTATCTCGTAGCTGTGGGAGATTTTTTCGCCATTGGGGCCCTTTTCTTCTGTCACCAGGGTTTCGTGATTCCAGTGCGCCTTTACCTGTGCCTGGTCGCTGTCTTTCTTGGGTTTTTCGAGCTTGCGGCCATCCGTGAATAGTGTACGGACGTGGCTTTGGGTGTCGGTCATGTCAATCTCGGGACCCTTCTGGGTAACCTTGAGCTGATCGGGCGCTTCGACGAGGTCGCGCAGCCGTGCCCGCTGATCGTCGGAGCCTGCGCCTTGGCCGCGCCCCATTCCAGGCCCTCCGCCCGGCCGGCCCATTCCACCCACTCCAATGCCGGGGATTCCCATCGTCACTCCGCCGCCGCCCATCCCTCCGGGTCGTCCCATGGGGCCGTTCTGATCACGATCCTGCATCGCCGAACGTAATTTCTCGCGGGGATCGTCACTTTGCTCGCGGTTCAGTTTCCAGGTCCCATTCAGCGCGGGCTCTCCCTGATGAGCCTCGGCCTCGGAAGCCGCCGGCTTCGATTGCTCCGCAGACTGTTTTGCCGCGTAAGCCACTGCTACGACAAATACCAGGCCTAATGCAAACGTGAATCGCTTCCAGAAAACCCAGGCATGCGTGTTGTTCCCATTCGCTGACATGAGCAACTCCGTTCATATGTCGCCTGCCTCCGGCAGACGTATGCGTCCCCTGAAGACACGGAGTAAAAGTGTCTTCGAAGCACAGGACTATGACGAAGACTCAGCGCGCTGCTGAATGCTCATGTGATGGAACAAATGAAGCCGAGGATGTCCAGTGGCGCTCAGCTTTCCCGTAAAGATTTGTAAACGCGAGGCGGATGTGCGGCGTGGGCGAGTCCAATGGGGATTGCTTGCAGCTGGAGGTGGCCGGCCAGCGCACTGCGTCTCGGGGTTCGAGGCGAGTCAACCGCTATACATGGCTTTCCGGTTCGTGGTGGAAATGCATATCTGCTTTTCGTGAGATCCGAATAGCAATGGGGTCTTTCGACTCCGTTCGGCTGGCGCCTCACTGCGCTCAAGATGACAGGGAATTAAAGTTGCGCTCAAGATGACAGACTTGCGTGGGCGCACTGCCCGATGGGAGAGCGCTGCGTCTGGCGGTGCGATGGGAGTCAGCGGCTATACATGGCTTTCCGGTTCGTGGTGGAAAT
>DATMQI010000296.1:0-8716 GCA_035567135.1 Terriglobales bacterium | reverse complement strand
CCGAGCGGGAATGGTTTCCCATCATGAACAGCAGGCCTCCCAATGGAATGGTGAATAGCAGCATCACTGGCCTGCTTATAACGTGAACCTTACATGGCCACAAGCATCAACTGAGGGACTTTTTCAACAGACACAGGCGATAGCGGTCAAAACCCCTCAATGAGCGTTATGGGGATTTTTCGCCAACTACAAATCTTGTTTCCGAATTTCGATGCTGACATTTGAGAGTTAATAGCGACAAGCGCGTTTGTCGGCATCCCATGCAACTGGTGGACTCCAACAAAGGCTACCCTGCCCACTGTCCCCCGTGGGTTCAAGCTGTGGAAGCCGATTTTCGTTTGGCGGCTGGCTTTGCGGGGTGCGGATTCTATTCTTGCTCCTGGGCGGTTGTACCGGTGCTTGCCAGAGCATCGACGGTTATGTAGCTTGCGTACACCATCTCACTCACTGTTGGTACAAGTTGATCGCCCGAAGGTAACAAACCAACAGCCCGGTTCTTCCCGGCCCTCTTAGCCTCTCCAAGGGCTCGATCAGCGAAATTGAGGATTTTTTCGTAATTGACAATTTCGGGGTGTGTGGAAAGCCAGGGGAATGCAGCCCACCCAATCGAGCATGTTCTACAAATCGTTTCATTCAGATTTGTAATTGCGAAAGGTGTATCGCTGACGGCGGCGAGCACCCGCGCGCTGAGAGTCTTAGCATCCCTGCGATCCGTATAGCGCGACAGGATTAAGAATTCCTCACCGCCCCACCGCACCAAAACATCGGAGTGCCGAATAGCCGAACTGATTCTGCGTGACATTTCTACTAGCACTCTGTCACCAACATCGTGTCCATAGCGGTCATTGACTTCTTTGAAATTGTCCGCGTCAATCAGGTAAAACACCAGGTCTCGGGTTCGTTGATCGCGATTGTCCGCGTAACAGCGCAACGCATGGCTCACGTCTCCTTCGATAGTTTCCAAGAAGTATCGGCGGTTGCGGAGGCCGGTCAAAGGATCGGTCAGAGAAGCTTCCTGCAGCACGTTATTGGTACGCTTCAATTCCTCATTTAAGCGGTAATGCTTGAAAAAAATGAGAAACGCCATCGCAAACATTGTGCCGAGCGTTACGAGTACACGAAAACGCGCAACTGAAGCAGGAATGTTGTGGCCCAAAAGAGCGAAGCCACCCATGACCGGCAGTGACAACACCGCCATCATCGCGAGCCTTGCAATCCAGGAAGCGTATGTTTCGTCTGTGGCAGTTTCTGTCGTGGACGACAATCCTTGTCCGGCTAGAGCGACTAAGGTGAACGCCGCAAACGACGCTGAATAGGGAAGGTCATACCAGCTACCCGTGTAATACACTCCCTTGTGGAGTTCGCGATTCAGGAGGTAGAACGCCGCGCTATTGAATAACACCGCTCCAAGAAAATAACCGTAAAACTTCCTCCACTGTCCTGAGGCCCGGTACCAGAACACTCCCAAAACAGACGCAAGCACCAGGGCCTCTCCTGCATCAAGCAGATCGTAGTTGATATCGTAGTGGGCCTGATCAGGAGAGACGTATTGCCAACAAATCACGTAGAACACGTAGAGATAGAGCCACCACAACAGGAGCAGCGAAAAATCCAGGGCACCCAATCGAGCACTGCGCTCCGAGGGCTGAAGATGCGGCCGAAGCAACAGGCCAGCTAAGATTGGGACGCCCGCCATGAATAAGAGTGCATCGGCGGAAAACATCTCCGGCATTTGTTTCTGCAGCACAAGATCGAAAACAATCCACAGCAGTTGGTCAAGCAGCCAGAGTCCCCACCCCGTGGCTTGAAGCATCCAAAACACGCGCATCCGCCCTTGGCTCGATGTACCGTGCAAACTGGTGACTATCAGCACGGAAAGCATCAGGAGAGCACATACAATGTCGCTGAAAGCTGCACGAGCAAGACCGCGCGGGAGCAAGGCGAAGGCAACCGCCAGCACCGACGTAAGGAAGACAAGCGCGAGGATCCAGACTCTTGAAAGCAGCCGCAATTTCGGTGGCACTCTGTGCGATTCTAGAACTGCGCTATTGCCCCCCCTAGGTTACGGAAGTTACATGCCAGCTGGCTGCGTTCTCCGAATGACGTGGAAATTCGGAAGCCAATTGACGAAAACACCCCAGAGGAACGTCGGCGCGCTCGATCCGTATCTGCGCGAAGAACACATCGGCATGGGTTGTGCTCTGGAGAATCTGATGCTCGCTGCGCCTGCCGACGGCTACGCAGCTACCCCGACGCTTCAACCAGGAAAACTCGGCCCGATTTCCGCTGAACCTAAACCACAGCTCGTGGCCCGCGTGGATCTCGCATCTGGAAAACGCGAAGAAAGCGAACTTTACAATGCCATCCCTCGGCGCCAAACCAATCGCAGTCCTTACGAGCCGCACAAACCGATCCCGCCTGATTTCATAGACGCGCTCAGCCATCTGCCAGGCGACGACACGGACGTGAGGCTGTTTCTGTTCACGGCCGAAGTCGACCGAGAGAAGATCGCAGCACTCAGTTCCGCCGCGAACAAGGAAATCTATTCCGACCCGGACGTCCAGCATGGCAGCGAGCGGTGGATCCGGACGGAATGGAGTTCAGTGCAGAAATTTCGCGATGGCCTCACCATTGATGCCTTCGGCCTGCCTCCCATCGCTGCGGCGATTACGAAGATCATGCCTGTGCGGATGCTCAGATGGATTGTCTCGCGCAGCGCGACCAACACCTATTCGGACCTGATGCTCAGCGCGCCGCTGATCGGATTCATTGCCGTGCGTGACCGATACGACCGGGAGCAGTGTTTGAGGGCAGGCCGAATCTGGCAACGCGCGCATCTCTTTGCAACCGCCCGCGGCCTCGCCGCGCGCCCCAGTAACGAGGCCGTGGAAATGGTGGATCATGAGCGGGCGCTCAGCAGACCGGCCTCCCGCGCCTCCCTGCTTAACGAAATCACCCGTGATCCCACCTGGCAGCCAACCTTCGTTTTCTATATGGGCTATCCCACCGTGTCAGCACCCGCCAGCCCTCGCCGTCCGCTTGAATCCGTGCTCATTTAGCCTGTGCAGAGGGCCAGAGATGGGCTACTCGGAAGTAACTGTTGCAAACATGATTTCGCTCATTGAGTCTTTCGATCTTGATTTTTGACCTGGGGCCTGCATATCGGGCAGCGTTGCAGGCGATGGATAAGTCTTTTCCAGAGTGGCCAGCCTTGTTTTTCGATTTCGTGCTGCCATCTAGGTCCAAAGATCTTTTTTCGAACTTCTGGATCGCTGACCCCCATGGCACAACCCCAACGTTGAATGACTTAGGAAATTCCGAAAAGGTTCTGGAAGACGGCCCCCGATTAGATTTTGTAGCCGAGATCACGAATGTGCAAGCAGGCGATTAAAACTCATTGAACAGGGGGGAATGCTCGAAGGATGGCAGGGGAGATCGTGGCCGTAGGGCAGGGAGAGCGACGTGGCCAGCCTGACACCGTTCCGCTCCGGCTGGGTCCAAGACAGAGGCAAACGGTGAAAACTCTGTGCCGTCCTCACCCCGCCCACGGTTTACGAGCATAGTCTTGTATTCGTCACTGTGCAATGTCGGGACGGAGGCTTGGTGAGCGATGTGCGGTAGCCAAAACGAAGGCCACGATGAGTGTAACGGGGATTTTACGTCAACAACGCTTTGGGGTTTCTTAATCGAGTCCCCGCTGAACTGATGAGCGGACGAAGGCTGGAGTTCGGTCGGCATTTAGTCTTCCACAGCGCGATACTCACTCCAGGCTGACTGCTTTCTGTTCACCATGACGGACGAGTGTCCGACTCTCGCTCCCAGTTGTCGATTGGCGAGTCTAACCTGACAGAACAAGCGGATTTCGGGGTCAGTGATTTCCTGCGTCGCCTCCAATGCGGTCCGAGACGAAATTCTGGATGCGGCCAATATCAGCTTCGAGAGCATTGCCGCTGAAGGCCACCAAGCCTTCACGGCCAGGTTCGGATCATCAGAGTCAGTGTCTTTACTCCTGAGTTTTCCAGCTTGGCCTATGCCTTCCTTTAATAACTTCTTTGCCAGATCAATCTCTTCGATCTTTGTGGCAATCTCAATACCTTCTGCCCAGTAGTCCCTGGGACCGCTACGGCCGCTGGGCTCGACATTTCCTAGAGATTCGGCCATCGCTTCCAGAGCGTCGCGTGCCGCCAAAGGATGTTTCGTCATGGTGACCTGGGCGATATTGAGGAGGGCCTTGGCGCGAGGAGCTGCCGTGCCTGCCGAGTTGGGTAAGGCGCTCGCCGCTTCGATCGCCTGTTGGGGATTGCGTTCCGCCACCCGCACGATTTCCGCGATGCGAGATTCGTAGGCCTCAGTAATTTTGGCTTGCTGCAACATAGGAGCTATTCCCATCCCGACCATTCCCCCTGTCGAGGCTTCTTCTCCTTTTCTCAGCGGGGTATCCCTGATCGCCGGGTTCAGCGATTGGATTCCGTTCGGGAAATCCTTAAGCTGTGCTTGCGCTTCGGGTAAATCATGCAGGAGGCGGTCCGCCTGATCGCTGTCCAGTTCCCGCAGGATGGGGAGAAATTCGAAAACTCGGTATTGATACTCGCTGTTGAAACTCGCTCTGTTCGAACCTGAGCCCAGGCTGATTCCGCTCTTATTCGACTGCGCCCCATCGAGCACCTGGGAGATTGCTTGCAGCACAACGTCTGGAGCCAAATGCCTCCTGAATCGCACGATCATGCTGCCGAAATCGTCGCCACCAACAACCAACGAATGCTGCTCCTGATCGGCGGCCATCGCCCACCTGAAGATTTCTTCTTTTTCGGCCTCACTTGCCGGCGGCAGTTCGAGCATCAGGTTCGTGGCTTCACCGTAGGGAAATCCTTCACGTGGCGATCTCTTGAGAAGGTTCAATGCCTGATCTAGTTTCTTGGCAGCTACCGCATCGGAGATCATTTGGCCCAGAAGGTCGATTCTGACACTAGGCTCCGCTTGAGGCAGAAGAGACTCAACCTTTCGTTCATCCTCGGCAAGCAAGTGGGTTAAAGAGTCGGTTTGCAGAATCCGCTTGGCTTCAAGGTTAGCGAACGACGCTCGCCTTCGCTCGTCAAATCCCGTGTCCGCCCGTGCTTGCCGCTCAAGGTCTTCTTCAGTGTCCGGGATCGCTACGGAGTTAAGAAACGCGTCGATTAGCGCACGGTGAACCGCTTGTGGATCGCATTTTTTGAGGCTACCCGCAATCATGTCCAAGACTAGCGACCGCATCGCTGGTTGCAGGTCCGCCATCCCTGCCAGTGAGGACTCGATTACGGAGCACCATTGCTTCTCCGCCGAGGAAAGTTGTTTCTGCGGGGGGACTTGCGATTGCTTCTTTTGAGCAAACAGAACCGCTGTACACATGAAGAATGGGAAAAGAAGAATTAGTAGCCGCATAGCAAGCCGCAACACGCAGTTTCGATCAGGTGAGGGGAACAAGCGTAGCACGTACCGTTTGATTGGCGAAACCAGGCCATTACACTCACTACCGGGTAGTTGGTGAAATGGGGACTTTGCGCCAAACCGCAAGCCACGGACTCATGGCGGACCGTCTAGTCGTTGGGCAGATGCGTCTGACGTCTCTGGGCGAACAAACAGCGCAAAGTGGTGAGAAGGCCTGATTTCATCAGTTGACATGAAATACACCGTCTGCCGCCACCTTAATGTGGGCTGCCGAGATTCAGTTTATATGCGGAGGTGCAACCGTCAGCTCGATCGTCTTGTGATCGTGTTCCGACAGACTAATGCTTTTCGGATCGGAAGAGACGGAGGTTTCTGGGACTAGGCCAGCCGCCTTCGCGATCACGCGATACTTACCCGGAGCGAGTCCGATAAAAGCGAAGTGGCCACCCTGATCAGTGTTTGCGGTGCGCGATCGGAAGCGATTGTAGCGAGTCTCTGGATCGGGAGTAATACGAACCCGCGCTCCGATCATTGGCTTGTCATCCTGCGTGACCGATCCCGCCAGTTCTGCACCATTGTTGCTGACCACGACTTGGATTGTCCCCCCGCCTTCTCCTTTTTCGACTTCAAGCCCCTTCGCCAAGAGGTCGTCGGCGCCCAAACGCACTGACTTCACGTACCAACTCTCCTCCAACCCGTTCATAGAGAATGCGAAAGTACCCTCGGGTACATCCAAGAACTGGAAGGTGCCATCCTTTTTTATTCGCGCCCACGCACCCTCATTTTGATCGTCGTGAGAGATCAATTGGAGGAATAGCCGCTCGAGTCGGACTGTGCCCGCAGCTGAGACTTCGACTCGCCCAGAGAAATTGACACCCCGCCCCAATGCAAGCTCGATTGAATCGATGTTGTCGCTGCCCACCTCGATCTTTTGGCTCGCGTGATAGCTTGCCTCTTCGGAGGAATGTTGCTGGGCATGCAACATATAGCTCCCAGGAGCCACGCCCTTCATTTTGAACTCACCCTTTGCATCGGTATCGATGCCATGGAAAACGCCGTATTCTGTGGCTGGCAACTCCTCTAAGTAGAGCAGCGCGTCAGCGGGCTTTCCATCTGCACCGATTACGCGGCCGGAGATGTCCACGGCCTTAATCCGCCTCATCATGAAGTCAGCCTGGGCCTCTTCTCCTGGTGTCAGGAGAACCGTCTCTGCTTGGCCAATCTGCGTCACGCCGGGGTAGTACACAGGGGCGTATTGGCTCCCTAGTGCCTCGCGCACTTCCAATTCGCTGCCTGTCACCATCGGGTAAATCGGCTCATATTGGTCAACTGCCTTGATGCAGTACTCGCCCACCTTAAGTCCAAAAACACGGTACTGTCCACGATCGTCGGTCTGGGCCATGCCAGCGGGCTGCAATTCACGACTTCTCGATGAGATGTCTTCGCGGTCTTCCATCTCTTCATCAGTCGGCCTGCGCAATGCGATTATTTGTACCAAAGCCATGGGCTCGCCATCTTCGTTGTTCACATGGCCCGTAATGACGCTGGCCAATGTCAAGCGAAAGAGAACATTATTCACCTCCTGTCCGGCTTGCAGTGCAAGGACCGCGCCTGTGTCGGCCCCGTTGGATTGATACTGTTGGTCCACGTAACCGGTATGAGTGGCGAGGAATCGGTAGCGGCCCGCTGGAACATCTTTGATCGTGAATCGACCGCTGCTGTCCGATGTGGTGGCATACACTTGCGACTCGCGCTTCCTGTGTTCCGGGATGAGTGCCACACGCGAGGACTTTATTGGTGCCCCATCAGCACCGTTTACAACACGGCCGGAAACCGTACATGGAGAAGGAAGTTTCTCCTTGGGCCTGGAAGTCTGCGAAGCGGGATCTTGAGTGAGTAGGAAAAGGGCTGCTGCGCCAGTAACGAGTGCGGACAACATCTAGTCCAATCCTCACAGGCGTGGTGGTTGGAGTAAATCTGCTGTTGAGCGGGATTCTAGCACGTCCACGCCTGAGCTGATCTGCGGAGACCGTCGCTGGTGGTCGCGGTAGGGACGACCATCGCTGATCGCCCCCCGCGCGGATCCGCACGAGCGCTCATTAGCGCATGCGGCTCTTATCGCAGATGAATAACGGCCAAGCGTGGAGCTTGTCCGCACACTCGCCCACCCGTGGGACACGTACACACCCGCTCTGAGTCGGGAACGTGCCAGATGGAAAAGTGTTCTCCTTGATCAGCAGCCTTCCCTCCTCACTCTCCGCTGACGAGCTTTCCGTCTTTGTTCGAATGATTCATCGGTAATATGCCGCAGTTTGCGCTGCCCGATCTTTTGAAGGGCGACTACTTCAAAAAGTACTATGAATCGCGAAAATTCATTTTCAATCCGAAGTTCGCCCAAAGTTCGAGTACGGCTGCGCCGGATATCCCAAGCGAAGTTCTTTAACGTCTTTGACGGATTCCAGAGTCAAAACCCTCGAGTCAAGGCAAGCATTCGTCGCCAGGCCGCAGGATCAGCTCAAGCAAGTGATGATCTTCCACATGCTTAATGTTGTCGGCCAGCCGAAGAAAACGGCGGTAGATGTCATCGAGTCCGCTGCGATCGAACTGGTAGCCCAATTGTTCGCAGCGGATGCTGAGAGCGTGTCGGCCCGAGTGCTTGCCCAGCACCAGCTTCGAATCGGGTACTCCCACCGACTGCGGCGTCATGATTTCGTAGGTCAGGGGATTCTTTAGAACACCGTCCTGATGAATGCCTGCTTCGTGGGCAAATGCATTGCGACCGATAATCGCCTTATTCGGTTGCACCGGCACACCAGTGATCTCACTCAGCATCTGGCTGGCGGAGAAAATCTGCTCGCCGACGATTCCGGTTTCGTAGGCGTATCGGTCGGGCCGAACCCGCATGGCCATCACGATCTCTTCCAGCGACGCGTTTCCCGCCCGCTCACCGATTCCGTTGATTGTGCACTCCACTTGCCGCGCTCCCGCTGCAACTGCCGCCAAGGCATTCGCTACCGCCAAGCCCAGATCATTGTGGCAGTGTGCGGAGATAGTCACATTCTTGATCCCCTTTACGCGTCGACGAATCGTCGTGATGAGGTCTCCGAACTCCGTCGGGACGGTGTAGCCGACGGTGTCGGCAATGTTCAGTGTGGTGGCTCCCACTTCAACGACTGCATCCAGGACGCGACAGAGAAAGTCTGGGTCCGTGCGGGTCGCATCCTCCGAGGAGAACTCAACGTCATCGCAGAGAGACTTGGCGAAGCGAATCGATTCGCGGGCCTGCTCTACA
>DATMQI010000295.1:0-21205 GCA_035567135.1 Terriglobales bacterium | reverse complement strand
TCCAGCACCAACAAATGGCCAGCCGCGACGTTCACTTTCCGATCGGCCAAATGTATGCACACCTGCCCCCTTCAACTGTTGAATGGAGACCCTCCCCTCTGCTCTGTGTTGGCGCATTCGTGTGCCGCCCTTCATCAGAATTAGAACGATTCGGAAGTCCGGATATTTCGCGAGCGTTTTGGAACTCGGCCCAGTTGCCCGCTGCCAGGACTCTTCTCGCCGGAGTTGCTGCAACTCACGATCCAAGTCGATTTGCAGCAGAGGTTCCGCCAACCCGGGCAATCGATTCAATGCTTCAATGCCATCGCCGAGATGGCAAGTGCTGAGATTCGTAGCCATGATGAAAACCTTCTTCCTGCGCAACTGTGCACCTCCGTCGTGATTACGTGCCAGCCACTGAACTTTAGTTACGGAGCGCCCAGCCGATAGCTACTGCATTCCGCCAAGGGCGGCTGGACCGCCAGAATGGTGAACGGCAAAGGCGGCGGAAACTCTGTATGGAGCAATTGCAGTTTCAAGGCTTAAAATGTCACTGCGTGGTCCCGTGAAGTCCTTCCAGGTCTGGTGTGGGATGCGCCTTTCGATCCTGGCTACAAATCTTGGTGCGTGGCCCTTCACCATTTGACGGCTGCCTGAGCGCAGGCCTAACTCTTCTTCTCCATAAAGAGAAGGCGGCGCCCGACCACATTTATTGGGATGCGGCGGGAGATTCGCTGTAGTAACCCGTCCTGGTTCGCACTCGAAGCCTGTGACGGCTCGTATCGTTGGCCTTAACATCGATCGCGTGATAAGCATGGCCGGCCATTGGGTTCGATGACTTGTACCCGATCACATACTGATCACGAATGTCATACGCAATGCTTTTTGTAATGGCATCGACCTGGTTGAGATCTTTCGGAAAGTACGCGGTTCCACCAGTGTTCTGGCTGATCGCCTGCAGCGCATGCATTGTGGAACTCGCGTCCTTCGTTTCGTCAACAAAAGCAATAACATAAATTACTGGCCCGTCTACCCGCTGCAGTTGCTGGACGGCTTCGCCCAGAGATTCCTGGCTCGCATTGTCTTTCCCGTCGGTTACCACCAGCAGAACTCGCTTCTGTATTTTCGCGTCTTGCCTTATATGCGCAGCGGAAGCCACAATGGCGTCGTAGAGGGCCGTGCTTCCCCAAGTCTCAACCTTGTCCAGCGCGGTTTTCAGCTTGGCGATATCGTCCGTAAAATCCTGGTCGAGGTAATACTGTTCCCCAAAGTTCACCACGAACACTTCGTCATTCGCGTTGCTCGAGCGGACAAGATTGAGAGCGGCCTCATTCACTTTCTGTCGCTTGGGGCGCATCGAACCTGAATTGTCAATGAGAATGCCTAAAGCAAGCGGTACATTCTCGTGATGGAATGACGTCATCCTCTGCGGCTTCCCGTTCTCATAAACGCTGAACGCATCCTGCTTCAAGTTTGAGATCAAGTGGTTCTCGGGATCGACCACGACAGCGTGCAGAACCACCTCTTCAACTTTCTTTCTGAAGACAAATTGTCCCTCTTCGGTCTGGGGTTGCTGAACCGACGTGGGATCCGGAGAAGTTCCGCTTGAGGCTAGCGTCCCAGAGGAAGTGGGTTGTTGAGTCGATACCGAAGGCGTAGCCGGTGAACCGGGACGACTGTCCTGCGCCACAGCACCTACCACAAGGATCGCGGCTACAGCCAAACCGGCAACCAAGAAAACACTTCTCCTTTCGAAACGCTGAGTGAGCGAGGACCGATGATGGATATTGCTTGGTTTTGAGCGTTTCAACCACGCGCGAGGGATCTGGTCAGAATAGACTCTCATTTCAGTCTCCACCATAAAGCTCCGAGCTTTATGGACGACGCATGGATGACGAGATCCCACCATGAGGTTGTCTGGAACGCCTCTGGGGACGGGATCAAGCACGAAGAGGTGCCAACGCGGGTTTTCGGTGACAATTCTGCGGGTTTTGCCCGACCACGTTGTCACCGTCGCATGCGCGAAGCCCAAACCCGTGATCGCCGCCAGGTTTCCGTCAGAAGCAGGCGGTGATCGGTGTGGTCTGCCCGGAAACTACCTGGTTGAAGTACGTGGTGTTGTCAGGTGGATTGTATGTTCCGTTTGCTCCCATGCTCTGATGCTGCCACTTCACGAGGCCATAAGGTTTCGCGAGGTGGAACTCCTCCTTATCGCCACAGCTGGTGTAGTTTGCGTCGCAGCTGTAGCGGTAGCTCACGACCAGCGTTTCCAGGTTCGCTGGAAGCTGTCCGCCCAGCGATTCCTTGTACGGTCCCCAGACTTCGTTGATGACGTGACCCAGATTCTTTGTGACAAACGAATTGCAGTCAGAATGGATCTCGTACGTAGAGTCGCTGATCTTGATGCTCGACCCTGGGTATCCCGCCTTCGCGAATCGCGGGGCAAACGGAAGATTGAATTTTCCGAGCTTCGGACTTTTGAATGCTTTGAAGGTTCGGGGATTTTGCCAATCGAGTTCGGTTACCCACAGGTACACGTAGTTTATGTCGTACAGCTGAATGTCCCAGGGGTAGCCACTGCCCGTTTTCGTCCAATAGAAACGATCCGGTGTGACGCTTGTATAGAGGGGATTGGCCGTTCCCGTCATGTGATGAACTGCCCTAATATCCGACCGCATGGTCATCCATGCCAGCATGTCGTAGGTCATTGGTGCAGTGGAATTTGAGGTTCGCGCCAGGTTGGGCTCGGCAGAATTGTTCGGATTCACCCCGCAGCCGACAAGGCACACGAGGAGGGTAAAAAGAACAAGGGAATTCCTCATGAAATGGATCCTTATAAGGACAGATTAGGTCGTGCCGGTGTGCAGAGTAGGGGAGCGGATGTCAATACACAAGGTTACTTATCACAGTAAGGAGAAATACTTATTGCTGGGGGTATCTTTAAGGGAATACCTGAGGTGCCCCATGGTTTTTGCACAGGGAGGTGGCGATTAGGAATCTGTATGCCGGCAGAGCGGCAGCGCGGTGAGCGGCCATCCGCATCCACCAGTGCCTTGGAGACATATGAACGCGAGATGGCCGACAGAGGGACGAGTCGTTGTGGGGCGAGGATTTACCAGTAGGTGAACGTCACCTTGTCCAACCAGATCGAATACGGTTGCTGCTTGTAGTTGCCGTCCTGCTGGTAGTTGATCGTGATGCCATACCAAGTGGTAGGAGTTGGAGTCTCGTAATAGTTCAACGTTGCAGTCTGACCGTTCAACGAGATCGATTGAAACAGAAGATGATTGTCAGACGTTCTCTGTGCTTGAATGACAAGGTGGTTCCACGAGTTGTTCACGGGATTGCAGGGTACCCCGGTGGGATGCCACTTCTGGCCTGGATTATCCCAGATGTCCCATTCATTCCCTCCGGCGATGCGGCATTCGTGTCCCCAGATGAAAGATTGGCCATTGACGAATTGATTGATATCGAACTCCAGTGCCTGGGAGGAGCCTATATCGGTCGCGTAGAAATAAACGTCATAAGTGAAATTGTGGACGTTGGGAATGATGGAACGATCAGTATCGGGCAGACCTTGCGATGAAAAATCTCCAATCAGGTGATTGTTCCAGAGCACATCGGAATAAATCGTCTGCCCTCCCACGTCCATGCGAGTAGATTTTCCGCTCAGGGCCGGAGAGGAGAGATTTTGCGTCATCCCCCATTTGGTCTGAGGCCCGCTGGGCACACAGGACGGGCAGATGTTATAGAACGGCGGAAGCAGCGCATAGCCCGTCCACCCCGACTGCTGATGCAGATTAGCAAATGTGCCAGCATTGCCCAGGGAGCCCACGGTCACCGCGATTGGCGTGGTGGCGGCGCCGCCACAGTTGTCCCATTCCTCCACGACGGTATGATAGGTTCCCGCCTTGAGGGCCAACAGAGTATTGAGCTTCGCTCCATTGACCTTATACGCCAGCACGCCGGGAGCTGTGTAGATACCCATGGCTGCCACCCCAGCCGTGCAGTTGGTTGTGGCGGATGCAACAAACTGAACGGTGGAACCAACCGCACTGTTATTCGCGGGTGCGGTCACATGAACCGAACCGCCGGACTGGGATCCAGTCACCGCGATCGCGACAGGCGTTTTCGTCGATCCGCCGCAGTTGTCCCATTCCTGGACTACGGTATTGTACGTACCCGGACTGAGCGTGAGCACGGTATTGAGCTTAGGGCCGCTGACGGTGTAGGCCAGTACGTAGGGAGCTGTGTAGATCCCCATTGCCGAAACCCCCTTCGCGCAGGTCGTGGTCGCGTTGGCCACGTACTGAACGCTGATGGCAACATTGCTATTGTTAATCGGGGCTACGACAGAGACTCCTGCGACCGCTGGGGTTGCGATCGCCAGCGCCGCCGCAAAAAGCGGCAACATCTTCATTGGGGGGGACCTCTCCTGCCTGGACTTCGACAAAGGGATTTGAGGGTCAAATCGCAATGATTCTAAAGTGCCTTTGTGAGGAACCCAAGGAAATAGGGGGCCAATAATTACTCAAAGGTTTTAGAACCTTCGGCCTCTTAAATGGCCGGCATTTTCAGCCAGTTCCGGCACCAGTTCCGATGATCAACCGCCGTTTCTTACCGGCATTCGCAACAGTCAGGAGTCTCCTGCATATCGCGAGGAGTCTGTTCTCTCCAGGATGGTGGACGTATGGGCGGCGTTCCTGCCGAGAGGCAATTTGTCGTCCTCGAATCTGAAGAGGCTGTCAATCGCAACCGCCTTGCCCATACTTTAAAGTCTGTAAATCTCACCTAACGACAGACACCTCTAAATAAGGTCCAGCGGATCCTTGCATTTCGTTCTTGCCGATGCTTTGTAGCCAGCCTGACATCGATCGCTCGCTCCCTTGGCATCAGTACTGCGATAGCTAACCTGAAAGTCTTCCTCACCCTACAGGAAAGCCCCTAAGCGAACGCGGGTTGAACCGAATACACAGTACCCAGTCACCCGACATACGCTATTTCTGGCCAAATAGCCGACTAGGAGAAACCAGACGTGAGTATGGGTGCGACTGCCACCGTAGCCGACAGTTCAGATCTGGGTCTTGTGCGAAGAGCATTGGATGGCGATGGGGAGGCATTTGCCTCGCTGTTTCACCTCCACAAGCACCGGGTCTATGCAGTAATCCTCCGCATGACGAAAAACACGGCAGAGGCGGATGATCTGACCCAGGACGCCTTCATTCAAGTGTTCCGCAAGCTCTCGACGTTTCGTGGAGAGTCGGCTCTGTCCACTTGGCTGCATCGTATCGCTGTAACCACAGCCCTTATGCATTTTCGAAAACAGCCATCACATCAGGTCTCTTTGGATGAGCCTGGTGACCAAGATGGCTTGTCGCTGCCAAAGCGTGAATATGGTCGGCATGATGATCAACTCAGATTCTCGCTCGATCGCATTGCGCTTGAACGAGCGCTGGAGACTCTTCCCCATGGCTACCGGACCATTTTTGAGTTGCACGAGATCAAAGGCTACGGACATCGAGAGATCGCCAACCTTCTGCACTGTTCGATCGGCAATTCGAAATCGCAGTTGCACAAAGCCAAGGAGCGAATGCGTGAATGTCTCTCGCTGAGGCACCAGCCGACTCGGCCATTACGAAACTCGCGCAAGAGGCGCGGCTCCATGCACCGAAAAAACGTTTCTATCGCCAGGGACTTTTCCCGTCCGTGTCCCGGTCAGGCTGTTCAACGTGACTTGACCGACCCCGTTTTGCGGGCAACTCCAACGATTTTGGTAAGTGGGCCTTCGACCCAAAGGTTTGCTGACAGGGCGGTCTAACAGGGGGCAGTTCACGTGGAAATGGGCGTACTAGTTACAGCGGGCGGTGGCGCAGACAGCGCTTTAGACGAATCCGGTTTATGGACTCCCTCATGGCCCGTTCTTGGCAAAACTGTTCTACAGAGATGGGTCGAGAGGGTGCAATGCCTGGGTGTCGGCCTAGTGTCAGTGGTGGATCGGAATCCCCACGAGCGGCACCGAGTTCACACCATGGTCGAGTGGGCCAAAGAAGGGGTTGAACAGATCCTCCTCATCGCTCTTGGCTCGTACGCGGAAATCGATCTGCTGGATTTGATTCGCTTTCACTCTGAGGGACGGCGGCAAGTGACCAAGGTATTCGACCAGCAAGGCCCGCTCGGAATTAGCCTGCTGGATCGTGGTTGCATCCTCGCGAACCGCGAGGAGGCGAACCAGGATGGCGACCTGCCCTCGTCCCGATACGATTTTCTAGGGTATGTCGTGCGTCTTTCGTCCACCGCCAAATATCGACAACTGGTGGAAGATGCGTTGGAGGGACGTTGCGGGATCCAGCCCACAGGATCTCAAATCCAGAAGAGTGTCTGGATCGACGAGACGGCTCAAGTGGACGCCTCGGCGCAGATCCAAGCACCGTGTTACATCGGCCCGGCAACCAAGATCAAAGCCGGCGTTGCCATCAAAGGCTGCTCGTCGGTGGAGCGCAACTGTGAGATTGATCTCGGAACGAGCCTCAATCACACGAGCATCCAACCAAACACTTACGTTGCTCCGGGTCTCTATTTTCGTGAATCGGTTGTCGACGGAACCCGGCTGGAACACCTGGCTCGCGGTGTGACTCTGGACCTTGGCACCGCCGGGCTGTCGGCGCGGATTGGCACGCAAGCGAGACACGCCCATCGGTCGCCGAAACTCGCTCTCGTCTCCCAGTCGGCCCGTCCAGACGCCAAGGCAGGTTAAGTCCGATTTGCGTGTTTTGCACAAAGATCCAAGACACAGGAATTTAAGGAATAGGAAGACTGCTTATGACGAAGCCCCCGCCCATGACGGTAAAGCGATTGCCCGAGCCCTGCGACAAAGCATCTCGCAGATTCTTTCTTCGCGAGATTAAGGGGTTTGTCGATAACTCTCACCGTCCTCGCCTCATCGTGGACCTATCGGCGGTTGAGCAAATAAGTCCGGAGTCTATCGATCTACTCCTGGAATGCGTCGGCCACGCGGAACGTGGTGACGGCGAGGTTTCCGTCGCGGGAGCCTCTCCCGAAACAGGGGTGATTCTCGAAATAACCCAGGCGGCGTCTGTCCTCAACATGTTCCCTTCTGTCTTGGAAGCTGCGAACGGGCGCGAACTCCGTGATTTCGAGTCTTGGCAACCGAGATACCCGGGAGATCGTGCAGCTTAATGCGGGGGACGTGAACAGGGCTAGCTCAAAAAAGGAGGCCCCGGACCAATTATGAATAAGAGAATTCAACGATTCCTCAGTCTGAGTTTGGTCGGACTGTTGACGTCAGCGGCCAGTCTGTCGGCGGAACCTGCTCCACAAAACACACAGGAACCTGCCCAGAGTCAGCCGTCGCGGCCACCTGATAATGCTCAGAGCTCGCAGCAGACTGCCACGAGTCCGAACAGTAGTGAACTGCCGGATGCTCCAATGACCGCACAGCCGAGTTCGCAAGAGCGCAGCGATCCCTCGCAGGCCCAAAACCCTGGCTCGGTGCCCTCCGGGGCCGCGGGCGCGAAAATGCCGCATGCGAAAGGTGCCCCAGCCGCTCGGCCATTAGGTGCTGCAATCGCACCTGCGAAGCAACGGGGCAGGCGTTCCCTACTAATCAAAGTCGGGCTGGTCGCCGGAGCCTGCGTTGCCGCTGGGACTGCTTTTGCTTTGTCAAAAGGATCCTCCGCGAAACCACCCGGTGCACCATAGAAAGAACAAGGACTACCCGTCGGCACCGCTGGATTTCGGAGGCGGTGTGGGCTCTTGGAAAATCATGACTCGTCATGCACCACAGGTAATCACTTTTTCAGGGATCGATGGCGCGGGAAAGACGACGCAAATCGACTGCATCTTCACGCAGCTCGTCCATCAGGGTTACCGTGTTGCACGCGTGAGCTTTTGGGATGATGTCGCCTTTATGTCAAAGATAAGAGCGGGCGTAAGTCTCACCACGTTGCGGAAACAACCCGCGTCACCCGGGCACGCTGCGCTGCGAAATGACAAGAACGTCCGAACCTGGTATCTGACGCTCGTGCGAACCGTCTTCTACTTGTTCGACACGTTGCGCCTGCGCACCGTTGTCTCACAGCTACGCGCCCAAGGCCACGACTTCGTTATATTCGACCGGTACTTATACGATCAGCTAGTCCAGATTTCGTCCCGGAGTTGGTTGACGCAAGCTTACATTCGATTGCTATTGCGTTTGGCGCCCAAGCCTGACTTCGCCTTTGTGTTGGACGCCTTGCCGGAAGAAGCATTCACAAGGAAACCCGAATATTCTCTCGACTTCATGTACGGCTACCGTCGGGCGTTCCTCGGGCTGTCCACTTTCGTTCCTCAGCTTATCGTGATTGGACCCTCAACGGCCGACCACGTGGGCCGCCTCATTTTGCAGTCGCTTTCAGAAGGATTGGACGTGTTCGTAAAGGCCCCAGCCGTCGGATAGGCCCGGCTGCACAGGCTAAAAAATGATTCACAAATAGAAATTCGAAGGACCGCCGTGCAAAGTACAAACTTTCTCACGCCGACACAACTAATGTCTCGACTAACGACATCTCAGACGTACCTTCGGAAGAACAATATGAGAGTCGACCCGGGCTTACCCTATCCCGATTCCGCGTCGCCAGATGCACTTGTAGGACGATTCAAGGGCAAGCCAAGGCTCGAACTGGGCGAACCGGACCAGCGCTTGAACGGCAACTGCCCGGTCCGCGCGACGGAGAATGTCGGCCGAACTTTCGAGGGCGCATGTGTCCCCGAGATCGCTGACCGCCTCACGGACAACAATGAACGACAGATCAAGCAGTCTGTCCGTCAGTCTCATAAAACCTCACGATTTCATATTAAGGCCTTTCTCTCGAAAGCTGGTATCGGCAGGACAATTGTGTATGCACCGGGAAAACAGATTTTGTTTGAGCAGGGCAAGCGCGCTGATGCTGTCTTCTATATCTTGGCGGGTACAGTGAAGCTAACTGTGGTCTCTCGGGGTAGAGAAACCACAATCGACTTACTTGGGCCCGGTAACTTCGCAGGCAAGGAGTGCATCGCGTCCGTTTGCCCGCGACGCACGACGTCAGCCAGAGCGCTCACAAATTGCACCATCGTCAGGATCGCGCGAAAAGAGATATTGCGTGTGATCCAGCATGAAAAGGCCTTTACGGCATTTTTTCTCGATTACCTGCTGGCGTGCATCGGACGAAACCAGGAAATCATCGTGGACCAGCTCGTAAACTCCAGCGAAAAACGGCTGGCCCGGGCTCTTCTTTCAATCGCTAGCGTCAGGCCCGGCGGCAAACCGGAGGAGGTCGTCCCACAAATCCATCAGGGAGAGCTTGCGGAAATGGTTGGCACCACCCGGTCCCGAATCAGTTTTTTCCTGAATCGCTTTCGGAAACTCGGCCTCATTGCCTACAAGGGGCAAAGCTCCATCACTATCAGTCCGGCCAAGTTAGCAGGGTTTGTAATGGCTTGACTCATTACTGGATCCACACATTGCACCAAAAACGCGGAGAGCAAGGAACTCTGGGCCTAGTATGGACAATTTTCAGCCCGACAAGTTTGCTTTGGTTGTACCCACTTTGAACGAGGCCGGAAACATTGAAACTGTTCTTCGGCGAGTTCAAAGTGCACTCGAGCCTCTTTCGCTTTCCTACGAGGTGATTGTTGTCGACGATGGCAGTGCTGATGGAACTCCTGACATTGTCCGAGCCTGTTCTGCCTCGGACAGTCGGATCAGGCTGATTTCCAGGCGGAACCAGCGAGGTCTTGCGGGCGCGATTGTCCATGGGTGGCTCCATTCAGACGGCAACCTACTCGGAGTCATGGATGGCGATCTTCAGCATCCGCCTGAGTTGCTCCGAGCGCTTCTCGAAGCCATGTGCAAGGGGTTCGACATCGCAATCGCCAGCCGCTACGCTGGCAAGAACGGTGTGCAGGGGTGGAACCCGGTGCGCGCCGCCATCTCACGCGTGAGTACGCTCGTCGCCTTGCCGTTGCAACGTAGAGAGCTGCGGATTGAGGACCCGATGTCGGGTTTCTTCATCGTACGGCGGGAAGCCATCGATGGCCTTAGTTTTGAAACCAAGGGATTCAAGCTACTGCTCGAAATCCTGGTACGTGCGCGCATTGGTTCAGCACTAGAGATTCCCTTTCACTTCGGTGTGCGACACGCGGGTAAAAGCAAAGCGGGCGCGGTGGTCGCTTTACGCTATCTGCATTTGCTCGGAAAGCTCTCCCGGGACCTGATCCTCAGGCCGAGCCCACAATGAAGCTCGCGCTGGTGACAGCTTTTCCACCGAGCCGCAAAGGCCTCAATGAATATGGGTATCACGTCGCGGACGAACTCCGCCGGCACCCTGGACTCGAACTTACGATCCTGGCTGACTATCTGCCTGATCCGCAACCGGAATTGCCGGAGTTTTCTGTGGTGCGTTGCTGGGGATTTAATCATCTCAGCAACCCTATCTCTCTCTTGCGCGCAATCCGACGGCTGAAGCTGGATATTGTCTGGTACAACATCGGCCTCGCGAGCTTTGGGGGCAAGCCCCTGCCGGCCTTTTTCGGGCTGACTGTCCCGGCCCTGACCCGATTGAGTTCCTGCTATACCCACGTCACCTTGCATCAGCTCTTTGAGACCGTCAATCTGGCCGACGCGGGCGTAAAGTCACCCATTCTGTATCGCGCCGCCGGGCACGTGGCCACCCACTTGCTCTTGTCCGCAAATTCCCTGTCAGTCCTGCTTCCCGCATACCACCGAACCTTGCGGGACAAATACGGCCGTGGCGCCGTAAGTGTTCGTCACCACGGGATTTTCGCAAGTTGTCCTGAACAGCCCGATCTCTCCGTACGCGGAAATCCTGTGCAGCGCGTGCTCGCGTTCGGGAAGTGGGGAACGTACAAGCGACTGGAACTGTTGATTGAAGCGTTTGAGCAAGCTGCAGCCAAGTCAGCGCCGGTGGAGTTGATAATCGCCGGAGGCGATCATCCAAAGACTCCCGGCTATGTCCAATCGGTCGCGGAGCGTGTCAGAGACAATCCGCTGATACGAGTCGTCGGGTACGTCCCGGAAGAGTCGATTCCCGAGCTATTTCGGACCGCTAGTCTGGCAGTGATGCCTTACACCTCATCAGCCGGATCGAGTGGCGTCGCCCACCTGGCGTGTCAGTATGGCTTACCCATACTCGCCTCCGATATCGAAGACTTCAGAGAACTGGCTGAGTACGAATTTGTCTCGATGGAGCTCTTCACGCCGAACGATGTCGAAAGCCTCGCCAGCCGCCTTGTCAGCTTGCTGCACTCCCCGGAACGGCTCGCCGAGATGGCTCGTCAGAACTTCTCGGCTGCCTTGCAGATGAGCATGCCCCAAGTCATCCGGCAATATATCCGCTCCTTCGACGTGCAACATCGTCTGAGGATGCTTAGAACTTTCTCGAAGCTACGAAATTCCTCGCGCTGGATGCCAACTCGACACCTGATGGCCCGGCGGGTGGAAAGAAAGCTGCAGTCATGGCGTTCATCCGGCCTTTGAGCACTGCAGCAGACGACAATGCATCGCGTAAAACCACAGCCACCTCGAGCCGACGTCGATCTTGGGCCTTCTACGCCGCACGGGCCAGTCCCAGCGCACCTCGGAAGAGTGAGTATTTTGCGAGCGCGCGTTCGCACCCGGCAAAACAGCAAGCGCACTTAATAGCGTTCAGCCCGTCGCAGCAGGAGCCGCGGCCAATCCGGACGGAACGAGCATTCGAACATCTCAGTTAATGGCGCTGAGGGGCATCGTATGCGCCTCCAACTTCGGGTTGGGGGACCTCACCACCGCGGGAAGTTGAACGTGCACAATTTCATTCCTCACCGCATACAACACCAGTTCGGCGATCGAATGAAGGTTAAGCTTGCGCAGGATATTGCTTCGATGGGTGTCAGCGGTCTTCACCGCCACGTCGAGGATTACGGCGACTTCCTTAGAGGTCTTGCCCTCGGCCACGAGCTGCACGATCTCGCGCTCCCGGGGCGACAATCTGGCTGCTTGACCTCCAGCTGGGCCCACGCGCTGCCGTTTCAGGTAACAGTCCATGATCAGATCCGACACTCGAGAGCTGAAGCTCGACCTATTCCGTTGCAGCGTTTCCACGGCTGCGATCAGGTCGTCGGTTCCGTCGACCTTGAAAACCCATCCCCGAACCCCTGCATCCAAACAGTCTCGAACCACCTGCTCGGAGCGAACGTCGGTAAGGACCAATATTTTCTGGGCCGGATCGTTTCTCAGGATCTGCCGTGCTGCGTCCACGCCGTTTAGCTTTGGCATGCAGATGTCCAGAATAAGAAGATCAGGCTTCAACTGCCGGCACTTCTCGACCGCATCTCGCCCGTCCGCTACCTGTCCGCAGATCTCCCAATCTTCGTGAGACCCAAGCAGCGAGCACACGCCGAACCGAAATACCGGATGATCGTCAGCCACCAGAATACGAAACGCGCTCATAGGTTCTCCTTACACTGAGAGAGCAACTTATCAGAGCAAACGGAATGTGGTCTGTTCAAAATTGCTCATTTGCTGTGCACGCCCTGAAAGGTTTGGCTACGGATTGTCTGTCTTGCATGTGCATTGATGCCTGATCTACGGCATGGTCAGGGTGGCCTCAATACCACGCAGAGACTGTCACGCAGCCGTATATTCCAAGAATGTTCAAAAGTGACCATATTTGCGGAGCTGATTTCGACACACTCTCAAGGATGCCGAACACAGGCGAAAGGCGAGAGATAGCGACGCGGGTCAATGCGAAAGAAGCGGAGACCACCCAGCAGTCCGACGAATTAACAGCGAAAACAAAACGGCTTACCGAGATTGCCAGCACGAAGGCCTTGGCCCGGCACAACCAAAAACGAAATGGCCCACCTCGGGCACGGAAGAATATGCCGTGATGAACGACTGACGGAGGTTTTGCAAATGAATGCGAGACTTGCTACAGCAGACGAAAGGACTTTGGCTGGTGCAGAAGAGGCTGGGACCATCCGCGTTCAGGCCGCGACGCCGAGCGGCGCCCGCGGCCCGTCGCAAGTGGGTGCCATACAATTCGACTCCGGATACCTCTCCCCATACTTCGTTACTCATCCCGAACGCATGGAAGTTGCCTTCGAGAAAGTCTACATTCTCCTTTACGAAGAGACCATCCGTTCCATGCAGGACCTGCTGCCCTTACTCGAGCAGATCACAAAGAGTGGCAAGCCGGTGCTCATCATCGCAGCGGACGTTGGGAGCGAGGCATTGGCTACGCTTGTCGTGAACAAGCTGTGTGGCCCGCTGCAAGTAGCGGCCGTCAGAGCACCCGGCTCCGGAGATCAGCGCAAGAGTATGTTGCACGATCTAGCCCTGCTCACCGGGGGAAAAGCTATCGGGGAAGGCATCGGCCTGCAGCTGAAAAATATACAGATCTCTGACCTCGGTCAGGCGAGCAAGATTACTATCGACAAGAACAACACGGTGGTGGAAGCGAGCTCGAACGATGCTCAAGTTTGCTCAGCTTTGAGCTTTTCATCCCACAATTCGGGACTCTAGTCGTGCAGGACGACATTCAGCAGTGAGCTATGGACTTGCAGCCCGCCGTTGTAGTGAATAAATCCCAATTTCCTGAATCGGTTCATGAAGAAGCTGACCCGCGAGCGAGTCGTACCGATCATTTCCGCCAGCATTTCCTGACTGACCTTGGGAACTACGGCCTCGGGTTTGCCTTCCTTGCCAAAATGAGCGAGCAACAAGAGAACCCGAGCCAACCTTTTTTCACTCGAATTGAAAAGCTGATCAACCAGGTCTTCTTCGTAACGGATGTTCCGCGCCAGCAAATAGGCGACGAACATGTCGGAAACGGCGTGTTCCCGATGAAGCGCCTCCATCATGGACTGCTTGTCGATTCGCAGAACAGCGCAATCCGTCAGCGCGGTTGCAGAGCCCATGCGGAGTGCCTGGCCTGCAAGGGACCCCTCACCGAAAAAGTCTCCTTCACCTAATATGCCGATAGTAGCTTCCTTGCCAGTCGTTGAGATCACGGTGAGCCTTATCTTTCCGGTCTGGATATTGAATACTGCATCACTGGGATCCCCTTGCGCAAAGATGGTTTGCCCCTTGGCAAACAAAATAAATTTCCTGCCCTTACCGATGGTAGCGAGAAATGAATGGGAATCGAAAGCGCGCTTCTTCTTGGCCACTACACTTGGAGCTCTGGCCCTGTGCTGTATTTTGGATGCTGGGTCCGTGGGGGTTTGGCGAGCGATCTTCCATTTCGCTCGGGAACCGTTGGGTTGGCGAGCAGGAGACATAGACACCTCCTTCCGCCTAAAACAACGATATCTCTATTTTACGTCTTCCTGGACAGCGCAGACTCGGAATTTGCGGCCATCCATGCGCCGGATGATTCCAAATCATGAAATCCGAATTGAGGAGATTTTGCCGATGGCTTAGCCCACGATCAACACTGAGCAGTATTGCTCAGACCTCTTGAATCCTCACTTGGTAACGTCGCTCTTGACCTCATGTGCCGCCACGTCTGCCTCGGATCTGTGTGCCTCTGTTACACAGCACCAGCCAGAGAAATCGGCGCAGAGGCAACAGAAATGAGGCTGTCCCATGAAAAGAATAATCTTCGTACTTGCTATGTTGAGTCTCGGGGCGCTGTGCTGGGCAGACTCAGCGCGGGAAGATGCTACCGACCGACTGGACAACGCCACCAAGGTCTTGCACGAAATTATGGGAATGCCCGATAAGGGTATCCCGGAGGAAGTGCTGGAGCACGCCAAGTGTGTGGCCGTTGTGCCGCACATGGTCAAAGGGGGCTTTATCTTTGGAGGTAAGGGAGGCAAAGGCGTAGCCACCTGCCGTACGGCGAATGGCTGGAGTGCGCCCGCTTTCATCACCATTTCGGGTGGAAACTGGGGACTGCAGATTGGCGTAGAGGCTGTGGACCTGGTCATGATCATTCAGAATGAAAAAGGGATGCAAAGACTGCTCTCGAGTAACTTCCACGTCGGAGCGGACGCTTCGGCCGCAGCCGGTCCAGTAGGACGGCATGCCGAGGCTGGCACGAACTGGAAGATGGATACCGAGATCCTGACTTACTCCCGTGCCAAGGGTGTGTTCGCGGGGCTCACTTTGGAAGGTGCATCGATCCGCCAAGACAACGATTCCCGGCGCGCGATTTATGGACGCAAGGTCACAACTCGAGCTTTGCTGTTGGGCCAGGTGCCGGCTCCATCCGCGGCCCAGCCGTTCCTTGCGGAAATTCGCGGAGCAAAGGCCCAAGCCGTAGCCCAAGAGAGAGCTGAAGATAGGTCTCAAGCCAAAGAGAGAGACAAGAAATAAAACTTCGAGATTCACATTCTCGCGCTCGGTCAATGAGCGCAGGAGGTTGACATGCTTTGGACAGTTTTTGCTGTTCTTCTGATTCTGTGGCTTCTCGGTTTCAGTCTGCATATCGGTGGAGGCCTGATCCATCTGCTTCTGATAGTGGGTTTGGTGGTTCTGGTCTTTAACTTACTGAGCGGACGCCGATCTGCGGTTTGAAGGATGATCTTGCGTCCCGGCACGGCGGAGGTCCGGCCTCCTTCGCCTTGCCCGGCGCATTCCTCTGAACCGCAATCGGCGAGTTCCTGACCGAGAGGACTGCTGTCCGGAAACGGATCGTGAAAGGCACGAACTTGTTCGCGAATTGCCAGGCCTTGACCAGCAAAGCCTTTGATAAGCACCACTCGTTGTGACCACAGCCTGGGGCTGCTGAATCCGCATGGCCCAATTCAAAATTACATTGTGAGCAATTCTGACCAGACCTCTCAAGCTCCTACACGGATAATCCCCGAGGATTCCGCGAGAGGCTCATGCCTCAGATGAGCTCTCGACCTTCGACTCCACGCTTGCTGCGGCCCCCAAGGTGCTTTGCAAGTGTGGCTCTAGTTACCTGGTGTGTTCCTCCGCTCGGACTCGCCGAGGTTTTGTGGAAGGAATCGTATGTCAATCCGGCAGTTCTCCAAGGGCCCCGTCGCCCTTCTGGCAGCAGTTGTTCTCGTTGGCTGTAACGGTGCTTCCAACCCTCCGGCTCCTCTAACTTCTGGCGCTCCCGCAATATTGATGGTGGTCCCCCAAACCAATGGGGTGGCAACTAACCGCGAGGTTGCGGTGGTCTTCAGCAAGCCTATGGATCCGGCGAGTATCAACAGCGGGAGCTTTGTAGTTTCTGGCGTAAGTGGCACAGTCACGTATGACGTAACCAACAAGATTGCCGCCTTCAAACCCATGGCTGACTTCGCACCCAATACTACGTTCAACGCGCGTATTACCGTTGCGGCCAGGGACATAAGCGGAACTCCACTGGCCGCGCCCTTCGACTTCTCCTTTACCTCCCGCGCAACTTTAGACACTTCTCCCCCGGACATTGTCGTCATCAATGTTGCCGCGAACGCCACTTGCGTGCCACTGGCCCAGAAGATCATGGTCACTTTTGATGAGCAAATGGACTCGCTCACCCTCAATCCCAGCACGTTTTTCATTGAAGGTGTGGCGGGCACTGTAAGCTATGACGTGGTCAGTGAGGTGGCCACTTTCACCCCCTCGTCGAGCCTGGCGGCGAATACCGCGTTCACCTTCACCGTGACCACAGGGGCTAAAGACATGGGCGGAGTGCCCTTGGCTGCGCCCTTTCATCTGACTTTTACAACGGGTCCGTGCCAGTCGGGTGGATTACCCCCAGTGCCCCTTTGCCCTCTCATCGGAAATTTCTCGGTTCTGGCCGGATCCACCGTCACCAACACCGGGTCTACCGTGGTCTCCGGGGATGTGGGAGTCAGCCCGGGTACGGCCGTGACGGGATTTCCGCCGGGACTGGCGGGCGGGGCGATCCATAGTGCCGACGGCGTCGCAGCTCAGTCCCAAATCGCCTTGACTGCAGGTTATATCGATGCTGCCGGGCGAGCGGGTGGCACTGCGGTGGCCGGAGATTTGGTCGGGCAGACCCTCACCGCTGGTGTCTACACATCGACGTCGTCGCTGGCAATATCCGGTGACGTCACTCTCGATGCTCAGGGCAATCCGGATGCCGTGTTCATTTTCCAGATCTCGTCTACGCTCACGACAGGCAGCGGCAGCCATGTTGTCCTGGCCAATGGTGCCAAGGCCTGCAATGTTTTCTGGCAGGTTGGCAGCTCCGCCACCCTGGGAACGAACTCTGTATTCAAGGGGAACATCCTGGCGCTGACCTCAATCACAATAACTACCGGCGTGAATCTGGAAGGCAGGGCGCTGGCGCGGAATGGTGCAGTCACGTTGGACACCGATGTCATCACCGGCTGTACCTGTCCGTGAATCTTTGGCAGCAAGTGCAAATGGGCCGGTGCGTTCATCGCATCGGCCCCTGTTCTTTCCGAGAAAAAGCGAGACGGACCGGTAGCGCGCTCCGGAAGGGCGCTCTCCCAGAAATCGGTGTGTCTTCCTGGCCCTACAGGAGCAGCCCGATCAGCAAATCGGTAGGACTGCACGAACAGCTTGCACGCAGCAACCAAGATTCTTCGCGACGGCATGTATGCCAGCAAACAGATGGATCGTGCATCGCACGGAACTCTGAGCAATTGTGACCGTTCTTCTTATTGCTCCAACATTGATAATGTGCGAGTGGGATGGGACCCATCGCGCCACGGGTCAAATCAGCATCGATAAGGAAAATAGGTTCTAAGACATACAACTTACACTTGATCGGTTTCGGAAAAATACACTCCCCGCATTACTCGTCCTCAGAGCGGGCGTTCCACACCGAGAAAGTCACCCCAACACTAATTCTGGCCGAAGGAGCACAAAATGAAAAAATTGATCTTCGTTTCCCTGGCGGTTGCACTTTTCGTGTCCGTAACCGCCTTCGCCCAAGACACTCCGAAACCGGCCGACGCCAAGCCAGACAGCGCAACACCGGTTGCGCAAGGGCAGCAGCCCGCAAGCCCAGAAATGACTGTGACCGGCTGCTTGCAGAAAGGCGATGAGCCGGGCGAAGTCTCGATCACCGGCGAAGACGGCAGGAGTTGGGAGTTGCACAGCAAGGCGGTTAAGCTCGACGAGCACGTCGGTCACAAAGTGACGGTGACTGGCACAATGGCTCGCGAATCGAAGGCAGAAGAGAAGAAAGAAGGCCAGGTTGAGAAAGCAGCTGGCAAAGAGGAGTACGGGGATCTGCGCGTCAGCAACTTGAAAATGGTCAGCAAGACTTGCAACAAGTAACGTGCCGTGATGTTGATTTGGGCCAGTGATGTTTGCTGGCCCTCTCTCGACGATAGCATCGGAGTGGGAAGACAAACTCTTGAATTCGGAAACTGATCAGAATTGATGGTCGTATAGATCAGCGCCACGACGACTGCTCTGAAGGCATGGGCACTGCGCGAGAAAGTAATTCAAAATGTCGCGCTCACCAGTGGATCGCGAAAAGCCCAGACGGCAGAATGCGACTGACGAAAAACAATTCAGCAGCAAGTCCTCAGGACATTACAAAGGCATAAGCGACGATTTCGGCTAAGCCGGCCTGATCCTGCCACGTGTGCAATTTTGATCAGACCTTTGGGGATGCGGAATGGCAGAATACCGAAATTCCGACCAGAAGAGTTGTTCGATCCCAGATTCTCCAGGAGGACTTATGTGGACGTTTACAAACCATTCCAGGCGATTGGCACTCTCTCTTGTCCAGCTTGAATCGGTGATCTCGGAACGCACTGCCGAACTGCAGAACCTCTCCCAGCGGCTTCTCAAGGTGCAGGATGAGGAACGGCGCAAGTTGGCTCGTGACCTGCACGACAGCACTGGCCAAACCTTGGCGGCGCTCAAAATAAGTGTTACGTGCCTTCAGGAAAAGTGCAAGCAGGACCCGTCCATCCTGGCGATTTCCTCCGAGGTTGCAGGATTAGCCGATCGAGCGATCGTGGAAATTCGTACCATGTCATACCTGCTGCATCCACCGCTGTTGGATGAAGTGGGCTTTGCCTGCGCCGCGGAGTGGTATGTCGACGGCTTCGCTAAGCGGAGCGGGATTCGTGTTCACCTCAATCTTGCGACCGGCTGTGAGCGTTTGCCGACGGGAATCGAGATGGCTCTTTTCCGCGTGCTGCAGGAGAGTTTGACCAACGTGCATCGCCACTCCGGAGCTTCGCAAGTGAGCGTTCGTTTTCAGAACCAGACCGAACGTGCCATCCTGGAAATACGGGATTTCGGGCGCGGCATAGCAACTGGCGAGTTGGCTCGACTTCGCGGAGGCGCGCAAACCGGCGTCGGCTTGGCCGGAATGCGTGAGCGACTGCATGAACTCAACGGCCAGCTTGAAATCGAATCGGACAGCACTGGAACGAATGTGCGGGCAATAGTTCCTCACCATGCAATCGCTCGACTTGCTCAGATCGGAGATTGCGGACGGGTTACTCCATCCACATGCACCGGCGGTTATGCTTAGCAAGGAGAAATGGAAAAATCAACATTTAATCCTGGGTAGGAACCGCCGGCGATCGCCGCTTCCACTTCGCCGGTTGCCGCCATCACTGTTTTAGTGATTGTGTTGTACACGAAGCTCAGCAACTCCACAAAGTAAGTGATCGGTTGAACTCCCTCGCCGACCAACATCCCCTTGTCTCAGATGCCCTTGTCACGATCTCAGGAAGCGTTCGTAACACCGCCACGCTGTTGGAAGTGCTGGTGGCGACGAAAATGGGGTCACCCCTCGGGTTAGATCCAGCGGAAGCCTGACTTCCTTGCTGCGGTCGTTGCGCCGGGCCTCTGGAGTTTGACTCTCGGACTAGTCATGGAGGACGACATTCAGAAGCGAACTATGAACCTGCAGGCCGCTTTCGCCATAGTCGAGGAAGCCTAACTTCCTGAACCTGTTCATGAAGAAACTCACTCGCGACCGGGTTGTTCCGATCATCTCTGCGAGTGTCTCCTGACTGATCTTCGGGATTACAATCTCAGGCGCGCCCTCCTTGCCGAAATGCGCGAGCAAGAGCAGGAGTCGAGCCAGTCTCTTTTCGCTGGAATTGAAGAGCTGGTCAACCAGATCTTCTTCGTAGCGAATGTTCCGTGAAAGCAGATAGGCTACGAACAGATCCGAGAACGTGTGCTCCCGGTGCAGCGCCAGCATCATTGCCTTCTTGTCAATGCGCAGGGTCTCGCAGTCCGTCAGTGCGGTTGCAGACCCCATGCGCAAGGGCTGCCCAGCCAGGGCCCCTTCGCCGAAAAAATCTCCCGTGTTCAATATTCCCAGAGTGGCTTCCTTGCCATTTTTGGAGACGACCGTGAGCCTGACTTTTCCTTCCTGGATGTAGAAGACGGCATCCGCCGCATCCCCCTGCGTGAAGATTGCTTGTTTTCTGGAATGGGCCAGAACCTTCCTGCCCTCGCCGATCGTGGCGAGGAATGTCTTCGGGTTGAAATCGCGTTTCTTCCTGGCCGACGGGGTCGGTGCCATCAATGGCCCTCCTCGTGTACAACTACACTCTTAGAAATTTTCTCAGACTCTGGCGACCCGAGGTGTTCACTTTTGCTCACATTTGACGAAAAATCGCGGGCCACCTCTATACGGACTGCCGCTCGGGGAATGTGCTTGGAATGAGCACTATTGAACATTTTCCATGCCATGGAATGTTGCATGATACGGCCGTGAAAACCAGGGAACTCACTCTAAAACAGACATTATCCGTACCTTGCCCCACATGTGGTGCGGCAGCCAACGAAGTTTGTGAACTGCACACAGGTGCACCGCGCACTGAATCACATCGAGATCGGAAGCTTACGGCGGCCGAGGCCGTCGAAACAAATCTCGGCAAACGACAGCAACATCCGCAGCGCCGCGCAGGTCTTTTGCAGGCTGTCGCCAAAGTGTGACATTTTTGTGTCTGGTGTCGGTGAATATCTCTCCCATCGCACGACCCCGGCCACCAAGCATGCTGTCGAACGATCCTTCTGTTTTCTTATCGAATGTGAGCCGTTTGGGACAGACGCTCACCTTCCTCCCAACTAAGGTTGTGATGTTTCACCTGGATGCCCCCAAGTTCTCAGGCTGGAACCCGGAACGCGCAAGGGTTCGACGTGAGAAGTCGGAAGCAGAATCAAATCCCAAGCGAAATTTCAGACCGCCAAAGGGCGAGAATCTTCGGAGGATTTCATGAAGAGAGCATGCCTGTTGATCGTTGTACCGGCCCTGCTGGTCGCGTTGGG
>DATMQI010000294.1:0-10086 GCA_035567135.1 Terriglobales bacterium | reverse complement strand
TGGCTTCTCGGCTTCATGCCTGAACCCTGACCGAGATCAGTGCGGGGTTTTTATTTTTGCGCGCTAACTTTGTCTGTCGATGAGAATTTCCAGAATTCAAATTTTCTGGCCCGATTCGTAGGCCAGTGCGAATGTTTCTAGGGATGAAGGGCATCCTGACAGAGGCTTGGCCCTTTTTCAAAGCCAATCATGGAGATTCCTTCATTGAGCCACCACTCTCCCTAGGAATGCTGCATTTCGTAGTCCACCACAATCGACGGTCGCGCTTTTTCGCGTACTATGAAAACCTAGCCGCCTGAAAGTTCGCCTCGTGACTGATTGCAAAGGGACAAAGGCCGTAGTACCGTGCAAACATGGAAATCAATTTTGACACTCTTCATAAATTTGCGCGGCAACGCGCGCGAGGGCCAATAACGATCGTTGACAGCACAGGCACGACGCGAAAACTGGAAGATGGGAAGCCTGATGTTTGGGAACTCGCAGAGAAGGCGAATCAGTTTTGGTACATGGGAAAACAGTACAGTAGAGGGGCATTCGCGAAGCTAATCGAAGATGAGATGAAACCCGCAAACCTATTTCAGGTCTCACTGCCTGAGTTGCATGAAACGGACAAGTAGGGGCTGCGAAGCGCTGCCGCAAAGACACGCGTCAGACGCAACTGTGATCATGTTATCTTCGTGAGAACAAACGTGGGAACAATGGCTCAGAGGTGTCTGAATGTTCTCGGATGCATAGGTTAATTCTCAGATATTACAGTTCTCGTTCCAGTGACGCGGTCCCTTAGCAGGCCGGCAACGAACGCCTCATCGATATCCATTAGGAGAGCATAGCATTCGTTGACATCGCTAGGACCGGCATGGTTACGGCTCTCGACCTCCGCTGACGATTGGAAAGCAGTACCAATCTCGAACACTTCTTTCTGATGGCGAAGTCCACTCGATTCCTCTTCCGACTGATGTTTCATAGCCATTACGGCGTGATCTTGCTCTGCACTTCGCTCTTTTCGCCGCCACGTACTTCTTCGTGATTAGCGAGTGGCCATGGGGTTTCGCATGTCTTCTGCTCTTACTCGTGTGGCAGATGAGCAACATTCAAGAACCCTTCGATTCAATTCGCGATCCGCACGAGACGGAAAATCTCAGCATCCGCCCGCAAGTGGGTTCCTCCATTCCAGAAAGCGCGATGGGCCAGGTGGCAAAGGCCCGACAGAGCGTGAAAAACTGAGGGTAGTCGCCCGTTAGCGATTTGGGATGGATGCGATCGAGCGCCGCTCGATCCTCGGGCGTAAGCTCCTATCTCCGATTGCCTTTTTCGATCGCCTTTCAGGTGGCTTGATGCACTCGGCATATTTGTCGTTGTCGAATTCCTTGCCTTGCGGCCACCAGATTGAGTAACCACGCGGACACTTCACATCGGGGTACGGTTGGAATACACGAATGGGAGAAATGGACACAACGCTGTGCAAGACAGCAAACAGAATCAAAGTATTCATGGCACCCAACATTATTGGGTTAACGGCGGTCGCGAAATGGCACTGAAGTGCGGTGCATCAAGCGAGTAATCGTTGTGACAGACGTGCTTGCGGCACTTCGGGCAGTCGTGAGCTACATGCGAGACCGCACAAGACGAGCGAGCGGCCCAGGAGGGCGATCGTGGACGAAAACGATCCTCAGAGGTTGAGGACCCTTGCAGGTTACGGACAACTGTGGCTCCCACGTCCGCTCTGCTCGCCGCCAATCGATACCTTCCAGCAACATCGATAACCGCGCACGCGTCAAAGAAACTGTGCCGCTGGTCGCTTGCGGGCCACACGAAGCGTCCACGCTCCAGTCGCTTCGCGAAGAAACACAACCCGTCACCGTCATACCACAGTACTTTGATGAGATCGCCGAGCTGTCCGCGAAACACGAACACTTCCCGGAGAACGAACTCTGTTCCAGCTTCGTCGTTCCTCGCCGGCGCGGAATGTTACCGGCTTCTGCTTCGCGCCGAGGCAATCGGCGTGACTGACACGCTTCGGATGCTTTGGAAAGAGGGAACGGCTCCCTCCGTGCAAGACGTGCTGGGTGTTCAACGGGTCCCATGACTCGAAAGAGGTTTGGGGCGTTTCGTTTTGTAGCAAAATCCGACTCGTTTGGTTGACGGGGTATTTTGGCCGATGGCTCAAGATCGGTCCCTAAAAACCCCGTCCGACTCATCAGCGGAGATCACTGGATTCGCGCGTTAATTTGATCACCACTATAGCTTCTGCTTATGTATCCGTGCCTCATACCAGAGCGCGAGTTGAACCCGGTTATTGACTCCTACCTCACCGTAGATCTTGCTGATGTAGTTTCTGACGACATTACTGCTCATTCCCAACTTCTCGGCAATCTCGCGGTTCTTCAAACCCTCGGCCACCAGTCCGATGATCCGTAGTTGTTGGTCACTGGGTTCTCGGAGGGGGGCTTGTACCATCACGAGACGAGCCAGCTCGCCAGCAAGTGCCTGCACCCTCTCCGGATTTTTCTCGACAGCAATCAGTCGGAAAAGCTCGCGAAGGCGTTGGTGCTGCTGGGGCGTCAATGTCAAGGGATTGGAACGGCTCTCAGGATGCAAACTACTGGCAGGCTGTCGAACGTAGAGGGCCCGGCCAAAATTGTAGCACCGTAATGAACGCGGAGAACGCTTTTGATCTCACGCCGATCCTCTTCGGTTGACCTACAGACCAAGGCGAGGGCTTGTCTGTTCTGAGCGAGTGCAGAGCCGCCGAGGGCACTGCTGGAGGGACACCAATGGAGGATCAGCCCCAAGTGATTTTGGAGATAATCCTAGTTTCCTCCTGGGTAGTCGAAACCCCCTACGTACATGAACTCACCCGTGGGATCGATAACCACACTGCCGCCATTGCCATTGTTTGGCAGCGCAGACGGCGAGCCTGCGATCGGGGAACTGCCCCGATACATCCGCCGTCACCGCAAATGGGTTCCCTCCCCACCGCGAACGGCGATCCTGTTACCGCCGTCAGTGCCCCCGTCTGTGGGTCGATGCTGAACCCGAAGATCGCACTGGTGTCCGGTGATCTCGACGAACGTGTTGGGCAAGACGCAGCAGTTGATACTGGTGGCAGCTACAGCGATGGGACGACGAAGTTCCTGACGCAGTCGGGAACGTGGAGTTCGTCGGCGACGTCGGTGGCGACGGTGAGCGCGGTGTTGGTGACCAGCGTGAACTATGGCACGACGACGATCACGGCGAGCTATGGCGGGCCGACGGCGACGCTGACGCTGACGGTGCAATCGCCGGCGCTGGTGTCGATCACGATCAGTCCGACCGCGTACACGATTGCCAGTGGGACGGCGGTGCAGTTCCACACCACGGGCAACTACTCCGACAACTCGACGCTGGACATCACCAATAGTGTGACCTGGTCCACCTCGGACAGCACGATAGCGACGGTGAGCAACACGAGTGGCAGCCAAGGGGCTGGCCACGGGGGTAAACCCGGGCACGGTGACGATCACGGCGACGCTGAACGGGTTGAGTGGGACGGCGAGTTTGACGGTGCAATGATGTCGGCACCGAGCCTATTGTCCACTCGCCGTCATGTTCAGCGATATGAATGCTGTTCCCGTCAACCTGAACCGAAGGCAATGGTATCGGGGGTCAGTCATTCTCACGCTGGCAGCACATCTCAGGGTCGGGCCGGACTCGGTCTGGGCGACTTGGCCACGGACAAAGTATTCACGGACGAAGCACTAGCTCGACGCGCTGCGATCACCGGAGGCGTGCAGCTGTCTGCTGTCAAAACCGTGTTTCGCGCGTTGAAGAATGTGTTCGAACCAATGCTGTTGGGACCGGCCGCAGTTCCGACCAGGATGCCCGCGCAAGCTTCATTAATAGTATTGCCGCTTATGACATTGTTTGTCACCGGCCCGCAACTGCTGTCCACGCGAATTGCGGATTCATCGCTGCCATTGATCCTGTTGCTTTGTACCGTATTCGAACTACTACAAAGCTCAATTCCATCGAAGATATGAGTTGCAGCGACCCTGTTGCCCGTTACGGAGCCGCCATCGGCAGGGCCGAAAGTCGGATCCGAGACCAACGCGATCCCAAATTGAGTATTGCCCACCGTGTTTCCGGAAATTGTCACTCCTTCTTTTGCATTTTTGTTGGACAATGTTTTTCTCCGGCGGTTTTTCTGTTTCGGTCACACCTGATGCTCATCTCAATCGGAGAATGAGCATGACGCCGTCGAAACAACCCCTTATCAAGCCAGTCATCCGCGCAGCCCTTTACGCGAGGATCAGCACTCTGAACCACGGCCAAGACCCTGAGGTTCAGCTTCGAGAGCTACGCGATTACTGCCAACGCCGAGGATTCACCATCACGAGTGAGTACGTCGATAGGAGACCTATCCATGTGCAAGAACAAGCTTAAACTTTAGAGCGGCAACATACAGTCGGGGCGGGGCACGTACTTTAGCACTTCTCACAGCATTCACGCGGGGGATGGAAGAATTTCGGGTCACAGAGCAGAATCGCTCTACAGCGGTTCGGGTATTCTCTGGGTAAGAAATTAACTTCCTTCGTAAGCGCGATTTCCAAGTGCGCTCACGCAACTGCCATTTCTCCCCTACCATCAACCCATTGAAGCAGGGGAATGTGGCGGAACATTGAGCCTGTAGCCAAGACTTTCTGCTTATTGCCTGCCCGACTTCTGATGAAGGCAATACCACTCTTGCTCAGACGAATGGCATGTGGAGTGCAGGGCTAAGGTGTACTTGCAGCCGAATTGCCTAGCAGCCCAGAAATCGGTTGCCCACTCTTTGCCGGACCGAGCCACTGTGAAGCGAATTACACCAATACGGCTCATATCTTTTTTGCTCTTGGCTACTTGCGCGGCGTTGTGCCAGAGTGAACTTCCTTCCGCTGACTTGCTTCAAGGATTACAGTTTGATGGCCCCGACTCACACGAAGTGCAGCGCCAGGAGCTGCGTACGTGGAAATCCCTTCCCGATGCCCCGTCAGCACAGTCTCCGACTCAAGCGGACAAATTTCGCACCTTCGTCGATGAAGCACGCTCGCCTTTGACATTTGGAGCGGCTGGCGTCAACGCGGGCATAATGCGCGAAACCGAACTGGCACGCCTCAGTTCCGGACGCACAGCCAGCCTGACCGCTCTGTATAAAGGAGTGCTCATTCAAAAAGAATCCAGTGCCTTTTTTAGTAAGTACTTGTATCCGGCACTCCTCAACCAGGACCCGCGCTATTACCCTGCAAGCAGCCGGAGCTTTTTCGGCCGCGTTACATACGCAGCTTCACGCGTCTTAATCACGCGGAACGACTCCGGGAAGACTACACTGAACACGTCGTATTTCCTCGGGGTGCTGACTTCGGTCGCGATCTCTACCGCTTACCGTCCATATTGGACGCGCTCCACTTCGGCGACCTTCAAAACTTTTGGCTCGACGATTGGCAGCGACGTGGGCATTAACCTCCTGCACGAGTTTGGGCCCGGCATTCGGCAAATGGTGAAGGGCCGCGCGCCGAAGTTCGTGTCTAGGATCGAAGAGCGCATCACCAACGACCAAACCTTGAGCGACGTCAACACGACTCCAAGATAGGTTTTTCAACAACCTTGCCTGGTTTCGCCAACTACACAGGACTGCGATTACGAACGGCTTACAATCACCTGAGTTGCACAATGCTATGCTGGCCTTGACGATTTGCGTGCGCTCCTCAGCTGCCAAAGGTTCTCCGCTTGAGAGCGGCAATAGAGTCTTAGTAGGTAATTAATAGCGACGCGGCTTAGCGGAGTCCAAACCTCGTCACTACTGAACCGCACTCGCATCCTATGAGCCAAGTTCATCGGCGCGCTTTTCAAACTGTCGGTGACGTCGAGCCTCCGAACGCGGGTACTTTCTTTTCCTCTCGTGAGCTCAGGTACATCATGTATCGACGATCGTCTGACCCTCCTGCTAAGAACAGCGTGATCGATCAACTTCACCCACATGAGGGTACGAGCGAAAATCTACAAACTCCTGCTTAGGCTGCTTCGGAAGCGCATCGGCAAGGAACGGCCGGACGAGGGTGTCCTAATAACCCAACGACTTCGGGAATTGTTGGAAGGGGCAGGGAGGCCAGTCTCCACGACTGACAGTTCAGGACGGTCTGTCTGAGGGCAATCAAGGCCCTACGATTCGAGAATGTTGTGCCTTTTCTCCCGGTTGTTCAGGCGCGGTCGCGCCGATCAATTCGTCAATCGTAGAGACGAGAGCACCCGTTTTCGCCTTCTCGACCACTCGACAGATTCCGTGTTTCTTAGCTTCCAGACCTACGGCCGACCAGTAAATTGTGTGCAGCACGATCTTCACTCCCGGTAGGACCTTGCTAATCTCGTCGGCCGCTTTCAGTCCGTTCCACTCGGGCATTGCGAAATCCAGGACTATCAAGTCGGGTTTTAGTTCGATAGCCTTCCCGACCGCCTCACGCCCGCTTACAGCGTCGCCGCACACTTCCCACCCAGGGTGCGATTCGAGCATTACGCGGACAGCGCGCAACATCGACTTGTGGTCATCAGCTATGAGGATGCGCTTTGCCACTGAGGATCTCTGTTTTCCGACTGTATGGTACGGTGTTGTGTTCGCAATACAGGCTTCGTAGTATTTGAGCTACTAAAGCTCATTAGCCTTGGTTTCAATCAGGCCAGTTTTCACGCGCTCTTGCCCAGCTTTTCCGCGGTTTGCTCGCTGACGGCGCTCCTCAGTCAGTTCTTCGATGTGAGCGAAGTGCTGTCGCATCAGCCCGCGCAGCTCAACCAGGATCTCAGCCAGTTCATCGGGATCCCGAGAGGCCGCAGCTCGTTGACACAGTTTCCGGGCTTGATCTTGAGGGTTCATGACTCCCCGTTTCAGTCAAGGGTTCCGCTTGGCGTAGTAAACTTTCGAGACGGTCAGCTCGTTTGTCGTGTGCGACCTCTTGTTCATGCGTCCAGCTGCAAAGCGTCGTGGCAGCGATAGACTTTGTTTGCCTTGTTTGCAATTCTGCGATTTCGGCGACCAATTTTGCGCGTCGGGAATCGGATGCCATTGGCGGGCCTCCTGCGGGATCGCCGATTCACAAAAATGACCGACGCTTTTGGGAAAGCCGCAGTTAGGTTGCGAACTTCTACTTCGACACCTGAAAGCCTACTCGCCAAGCTGTGGCGATGCCTATGGGCTACGATCAAAAAGTACAATGTCACTATGAAGCCCTTACAAAAAGTACTGTATTCTATTTAGCCTTGGACGGACGTACGGTTCACGGGTCCATTCGCTATTCTCTGGGGGGGAGCAATGGCACGGCCGAACGATGGCGACCAACACGAGTCCCGGCAACACACCCAGTCACTTCTTCCGAATAGCATCGACCTTCCGTTAACTGAACCAACCGTTGCACGCCGGGAGCCTATGAGCGCGAAAGAAAAGCTCAACATCTTGCTGGTGGATGACCAGCCTGGCAAGCTGCTTACTTACGAGGCCATGCTCCACGAATTGGACGAGAACCTCATCAAGGCCAATTCGGGAAAAGAAGCGCTGACGGTTCTACTTAAAACCGAAGTCGCCGTCGTGCTCTTGGATGTAAGCATGCCTGAAATCGACGGGTTTGAACTTGCACAGATGATTCGGCAGCATCCGCGTTTTGACAAGACTGCGATCATCTTCGTTTCCGCCGTAAATCTCACCGATCTGGATCGACTGAAAGGGTACACCCTCGGGGCCGTGGACTACATCTCCGTACCAGTAGTCCCGCAACTCCTGCGTTCGAAGGTGAGCGTATTCGTCGAGTTGCACCGGAAAGCAAAGCAGGCGGAGGAACTCAATGCTCAGTTGCGGCAAATGTCCAGCCGCCTGTTGACGCTGCAAGACGACGAACGCCGCCGGGTTGCACGCGAGCTTCACGACGGACTAGTGCAGGATCTTGCCGCCGCCAAACTGATATTCGCCCGGATCGTCGAAGACTCAGCCAGTTTGAAAGATCACCTCGCTACCAACGGAATCGAAATCCTCGACAGCGCCATTCAGCAAGTTCGCACCATCTCTTATCTCCTGCATCCCCCCTTGCTGGACGAGGCGGGCTTGGCCTCAGCGCTGCGAATGTATCTCGATGGAGTAAACAAACGCAGCGGGATTAAGACGTTTCTTGATGTTCAGCCACAGAACTTTCCTCGCCTGGATGCGGAGGTCGAGACCGCAATCTTTCGTATTGTCCAAGAAGCGCTCACCAACGTTTTCCGGCATTCGGGCGCTACCAGCAGTTGGGTGGTTCTCAGTCGCGAGGAAAACCGCGTTGTCGCCATGGTGCGTGACAATGGCAAAGGACTGGCGGAGGAGACTGCTGAATTACGACCCGATCGGATCGGAGTCGGCCTCGGTGGCATGCGAGAACGCGCCAGACATTTTGGTGGAGACTTGCGAGTGAGCAATGCGAATCCCGGCACCCTGGTTGAAGTTGTAATTCCTGTCGCAGCTCAACATCGCAAACGGCGGACCCTTCCGCAAGGAACTGATGGCAGGCAACCGGAAACCTCCACTCTCTCCGTTCATCAGGTCGCTTAAGCCCGGCGTGAGCTGATACAGTCTCCGGCTACAATTGAGGCGTGAGAAAGAGTGGCTTTCTGGCTCCTAAGCGACGGCAGATGAAGCACTTAGATTTTGTCCTGCTGTTGGTTCAGGATTAGAAAGTCACTTTTCTAACGATGCGAATTGCCGGCTTTGAGCGATAAGTTGGCGGATGGGCGCTCGTTTCGCATCCTGACGGTGGTGGATCAGTTCACGCGAGAATGCATCTATCTGGAAGGGGATCGCGCCATGACGGGGATGCAGGTGGCGCAGGTGCTGGAGTCCGACAGCAGCAGTGATTCATCTTTCTTTGCCAACCTGCCTCTTCGTTCGGCCACGACCGAATATCATTGCAGTTACCGCAGGTTCGGCTGCTTCGCCAGAACACCGAGTGAAAACCAGGCAGTCATGATCACTCCTAGCTTCTATTTCGCGGATCACGAGCTACTCAGAAACCAGCGGCCTAAAAATGACGAGACTGTGAGATCCCGGCTTGCTCAGCAGAAATCTCCCGTCGTGATGTTCGTAGCTTTTATGGGTACAGCGCCAAGCTGCTGCTTTTCGCATGTTCCTGAGCTTCTTCGGACACACATCTCACCGGCGGACGAGTGCAACGCTGGTCCTTCGTGCCCAGCATGATCAGCGCAACGCCTCGATCGCTACTTGATGCCTTGGATGGCCAACGGGAAGACCGGCTCCATCGCGGAAGCCCCGCCATCAACGTACAGCAGCTGGCCGGTGATGAAGCTCGCCTGGTCAGTGCAAAGGAGAACCACGGCGTTGCCGACGTCGGCTGGCAGGCCGAGGCGCCTCATGGGCGTCCACCCGCTCTCGTGCCAGTCCTTGATCATCTGGAACACCTGGGGCGGCAGCCCGCTGAGAACGCTGTCGTCGCAGGCGCCCGGACTGATGATGTTCACCGTGATGCCCTTCTGGGCGAGAGAGACCGCGAAATAACGAGCCAGCGCCTCCTTCGCGGCTTTCGCTGAGCCCATGGCGACCCAAGGCTGCCAGCTGCCGGTTTGCCCGCCGGGCGCATAGGTGATGGCGATGATCCGGCCGTTCTTGCCCATCATCGGCACCGCTGCGCGGACCGCAACCAGGAACTCCGTCGCTTGGGTGTCAAACGTCGCCTGCCATGCCTCCAGCGGGATCTCCATTGGTTCCGCGTAGAAGCCTGTGGCGAGCGTAGCCCTGGCGTTAGAGACGAAGATGTCCAGGCCGCCGAATTGGGACTTGATGGTCTCGAACATGCGCTGGATGTCCGCAACCTTGCCGATATCCGCCTTGATCAGCAGAGGCGCCGCCCCGCGCTCTTTGAGGAGGCGAGCGGCGTCTTCGGCGGCCGCGTCGTTCTCCTTGTAGTTGATTGCAATTCTTTTCACCCCCTGCTCAGCGAGCTTCAGCGCGATTCCGCGGCCAATACCGCGTGATGCCCCTGTGATCAGAGCGGTCTGCTGCGTGAGCGTGATTGGCATGACACCCTCCCGTTCGCGTGTACG
>DATMQI010000293.1:0-2923 GCA_035567135.1 Terriglobales bacterium | reverse complement strand
GGGCATTCCGCTGATCATTATCCTTTTCGCAATTTGCTTCAAATTACGAAGGTCCAGATAGCTGAATCGACAGGGAAATCCGGTCACCGTCCGGCTGGACATGTCCAACCGGACATGACCCGCCGCAACCTTATGGGCGCAACCGGACGTCAGGAGAAAACAATAGGCGAAGGGGTGGGCACGCAGTTTTCACGCCCTCAGACTGTAAAAGAGACTTGATGCGGCACCGCGATAGGCTTTCCGGATAGAGGGAAATGACCCGCCCAAGAACGTGAGCAGTCTTCTGACCGCTCCTCTACGCTCGCACGGGCCATTCAAGAATCGACAGCCATTTTTAACATCGCCTTCCTATTGGCAGAATCAGTAGAAATCAGTAAAACGTCGATCCGGATGCTGTATTTGTCATTGAGTTAAGAGATTGTTTCAACCCTTTTGGAGGCAAAATGCACCCTAGTGCCGGTGCAATTGGGTTGGTAAGTGCTGCAAGTGTCGATATTCCAAAATTACCTTGGGTGCCATTTGGATGAGAAAGGCAAAAACCGAGCGCGAGGAGACAAATGAACAAGAACGCAGGGAAAGAACCCTTAATGAATTCGCTCGCCCGCACGGTGGGACACGCCGCCGGCACGATTGCAAGAGCTACGCACGAATTAGCCGCGAACGCCGCCGGCATGGTTCAGAGTGACGAGAAGCCTAAGAGGGCAGCGGCTCGGCGTACCGCACCCCAGAAGAAAAAGCGAGCGGCAACACCCCCGAGCCCAAAGAAACGGAAGCGAAAGCCCCGAAAAACCAAATGAACATCCCCTGCGGCGGGTGGAAAAGATGCTGGCACACGTCTTGGTGTGCGCTGCATCTGCGCTGCATCTTGTAAGGGTTGCCTCTGCGACGCTGAAAGGAATGGCGGGGACGACGGGACTCGAACCCGCGGGACCTGCGATGAAGCTAGTCGGCCCGCTTGCTGCTCGCCCGCCGGGTCTTCGGCTTGTTCTTGCCCTTGAGATTGAGCGCCACTGCAGCGCGGATGAGATCCTTCAAGGCCGTCTCATCGACTCTGTCGCCTTCGTGGATGTCGATGGCGCGCCTGACATTCCCGTCCAGGCTGGAGTTGAATAGACCTGAAGGGTCCTTCAACGCAGCTCCGTTGGCAAATGTCATCTTGACGACGTTCTTATACGTCTCTCCCGTGCAGACGATGCCGCCGTGGAAAAAGACGGGAGTCCCCGGCGATGTCGCCTTCACCCACTTCCACTCTTCGACGATCTCAGGGTCTGCCTCGTGTATGATTTCGCGCAGTTTCCCGAGCGTCTTCCCGCGCCAGTCCCCAAGTTCCTTGATCTTCTCGTCGATTAATGCAGAGGCAGATTCCACGAGGCACGCGCCCTTTCCTGTACAACTCCAACTCTCGCACCCACTTTAGCTGCGCTCAGCGTAACCCGCAACCTCCGCAACTCCCGAAGAAGCGGCTGTATTCTCTACGGAGCTGCGAGTCCCAAGACCTGCCGGCTTTAGCGATTGACCATCTTCTGAAGATTCTCAGGGTAGCGCGCTCCTTGCACCGCAATCTTCGAAGTGGCGCTGTCGATTTGGCGGAGATCGTCTGGTGTTAGTTCAATGGCGGCGGCTCCGATGTTTTCTTCCAGCCGATGCAGCTTCGTTGTGCCGGGGATGGGGACCATCCAGGGCTTCTGCGCGAGAATCCAGGCGAGCGCGATCTGCGCGGTTGTCGCCTTTTTCTGTTGTGCAAATTTGCCAATCAAATCCACCACCACCTGATTCGCTTTGCGGTTCTCCGGCGAAAAGCGTGGGACAATATTGCGGAAATCGGTCTGATCAAACTTCGTTCCTTCGGTGATCTTGCCCGTGAGGAACCCTTTCCCTAAGGGGCTGAATGGAACGAATCCGATGCCGAGTTCCTCGAGCGTCGGCAATATTTCGGCCTCGGGCTCTCTCCACCAGAGTGAATATTCGCTCTGGAGTGCCGTGACCGGTTGGACGGCATGTGCCCGGCGGATTGTTTGCACCCCCGCCTCAGAAAGGCCGAAGTGCTTTACCTTCCCGGCCCGGATCAGGTCCTTCACCGCTCCCGCAACATCTTCGATCGGCACCTCCGGGTCAACCCGATGTTGATAGAACAGATCGATGACGTCGGTCTTGAGGCGCTCGAGCGAGGCCTCGGCGACTTCCTTGATGTGCTCTGGCCGGCTGTCCAGCCCGGCCTGTTTGCCGGTGTTCGGATCGATTTTGAACCCGAACTTGGTGGCAATCGCCACCTTGCCTCGGAACGGAGCGAGGGCTTCGCCCACCAGTTCTTCGTTCGTGTATGCCCCATATACCTCTGCCGTATCGAAGAACGTGATGCCGCGGTCCACTGCCGCTCGAATCAGCGAAATACCATCCTTCTTGTCCATGGCGGGCCCGTAGCTAAAACTCATTCCCATGCAGCCAAGCCCGAGAGCCGAAACTTCCAGATTGCTTTTTCCAAGTTTGCGCTTTTGCATTGTTTCTCCTCGAATCGCGTCGAACCGTGAAGGTCGGATCGCTTTGCGCCGGTTCTCAGCGATAATCAGAAAATCCCAGGATCCCTGTAGTCTGCTTGCGCTTCAGGCGCTTGCCCATTCCGCCAGAGTATTTGCCAAATCCTCCGAGACTCCTGCGCGATTGGATGCGAACCAATCATCAAGCGACTCACTATCGGTAAATTGGATACTCGGAAACTGGCACACTACCTAGGCCGCCCTTCGTTGACAAACGCCTTTCCCCACCCCAAAATAAGACCTGCCTGTGTTGTTTTCCCTGTGCCCGAATGGCGGAACTGGCAGACGCGCTAGCTTCAGGAGCTAGTGGCCTCACGGTCGTGGAGGTTCGAGTCCTCTTTCGGGCACCATCTCTTCTCCCCTAGTGATTCCCGTGTCACTCAATATGG
>DATMQI010000292.1:0-3844 GCA_035567135.1 Terriglobales bacterium | reverse complement strand
GCAACTCAGCGCCAAGCACAATGTGGCGACCCCTGTGAACTGGAAGCCAGGGGACGACGTCATTATTCCAACCTCCGTTTCCGAGGAACAGGCAAAACAGAAATACCCGGGCGGCTGGAAGACCTTGAAGCCATATCTGCGAGTGGTGGCTCAACCGAGATAAGAAACTTAGCCACGGGCGAGCATCTGAAAGGCCACGGAATCAGGCGCGAAGTCCATGGCCTCTTTGTGTTCGCCAGGGGTTGCTTGCCAAGTCCTGACCGCTGGCCGGTCCTTTGTGCCCCTGAGGGCGACAACTGAGTGTTTGAACAGCTCGCTGAAAGCATCTTGCGATAACTGCGTTTTGAAAGGGCCTCGGCTTCTGCCGAGCCGTAACAGCGGCAAACAGGACGGGCTTCTAGCCGCTGAGGTGGCGAGCGTCGCCGGGCAGCTGTTTAAAGCAGACTCTGAAGCCCGCATATGGTGCATGCAATCAGCCGGGCTGTTCCTGTCGTTCTCTTAATACCGACGGATCAGAAAGCCCTTGGCCCACGCTGCGGTTTTCAGAAGAAAATGCAGTAAGTAAAGATTCGTAAAAAGCATCTGATTTTGACAACTTCGGCCCGATAATCTGGTTCATACCAGTGGACCCTAGTCGATTTTTGCGGAAGGAGATTCCTATGTTACGACGTAGTCTACTCGCGCTAACGCTGGCCGGCTTGCTTTATGCCGTCACGCCGCTGGTTCTTGCGCAATATGGCAGTAACGATCAGCAATCAGCGCCCGCCGGAGAGGCCTCCGAGCACGGGCCTGGACACCACCGTTTCGATCCAGCGAAGCGCACCGAGATGCTGACCAAACAGCTCAACCTCACCTCGGATCGGCAGGCCAAGGTACAAGACATTTTGAAGTCGGAACAAGCGCAAATGGAGAAGCTTCACTCCGATTCGTCAGTCTCGCAACAAGACCGACACTCAAAAATGATGGACCTTCACAAAGCATCCGACGACCAGATTCGTGAGCTCCTGGATGCAAACCAACAGAAGAAATGGGATGCGATGCAGGCCAAGCGGGAACAACGGATGGAAGGCCATCATCACGGGCAGGCTCCCGGCGATGCGCCGGAATCCGAACAGAAATAAGCATTCGGGTGGGCAACTCTGCCCACCCAGTTCTTCATAATCCAGGACCTGGCAACCTCTCGCGTCCCGAAGGGGCTAAACAATGCCAGTGCTCAATCCCTTCTTTTTTATCCAATGTGGACGCGCTGTATCGAACTCGTCTGTACGCGCCGTATACTGCCATGGTGCCTGAGCGGCGGAAACCCAAGCCCCTTCAGTCGGACCATCCTCTCCCTCAGCTGCACGCATAAGCATTGATTGATCGCAAAAGGGAAGCGTAAGCAGGCCGGTGTCTGTTCCGGTCTTCAAAACCGGTGGACGGCATCTCTGATGTCGTCGGTGCGTTCGACTCGCACACGCTTCCGCCAGTTTCAGACTCCTTGTTCCGGGTCTACTCCAATCGTTCGGTTGAGAGGCAGTCTCGCCGTCCAAGCCATGCCCAGCTCTGGTGTTCGTTGCCGGCAGTTCCATGGATGACAATAGGAATCGCAGATAACATCGCGAATTCGCTGAGTGCTATGCTAGCCTAGCCTCGGTTTGCTCGTAAGCTCCAAAACCGGATAGAGCCCTGATGGGGCAATGCTTTCGTATATGGAGCGAGCTATGACGGTAAGGATACCGGTTTCTGTACCACACCCCGCGAGTGATAGTAACAATCGTTTTGCTCCCCAGAATGTCTGCCGGTTCCTGCTCTTTGTTCTCTTTCTGCCGAGCTTTACGGGCCTCTGCAACATCTCGGCGGCCTCGCAAGACGCGGTAGTCCTCGTCGGATCGGGCTCTAGTGTGCCCGCACCTCTTTATACCCGCTGGGCGCAGGAGTACGGGAAGCGCAGTTCCAGAATTCAGATGCGTTACCTTCCCGTAGGTACGAGCGAGGGGATCAAGCAGATCGCGCACGGCACCGGAGATTTTAGTGCGGGCGAAGCGCTGCTTACTGCGAAGGAGCGCAAAGAGGGAAGTCTGATCGAACTGCCAGCCGTGCTCATCGGCATTGTCCCCATCTACAATCTTCCCGACATCCATCAGGAACTGCGATTGTCAGGTGAAGTTCTGGCTGAAATATTTCTTGGCGAGCTGAAAACCTGGGACGCCTCTCCTATCCGCAAGCTCAATCCGGACGTGCAACTGCCCAGCTTACCGATTCACGTGGTCAACCGGCCATCGGGAAAGGGCTCCAACTATGTTTTCACTGATTTCCTTTCCAAGGTGAGTTCGAAGTTTCGCTCACAAATCGGCGTCAATGCCTCGCCCAAGTGGCCTGTCGGCGTTCCGGCAGAGCGCAGTGCCGACATGGTCGACAAGGTGAAAGCGGAACCGGGCAGCATCGGTTTTGTGGAATCGCAATACGCGGCCAAGGCCAACATTTCTAGTGTGGCAATTTTGAATGCCGCGGGAAAATACGTGAAGGCCTCGCCCGAAACCATTACTGCCGCTTGCAGCTCGGTAGAAGCGCCCAAGTGGAACAGCTTTGCCGTATCCCTGACCAATGCGTCCGGCGCCGATTCATTTCCGATTACAAGCTTCACCTGGATCTATCTACGCACCTCGTCTTCCGATTCGGTGCGGGCTACGGCGTTGCAGAATTTGCTGGACTGGATCTATTCCGATGGTCAGCAATACGCCGCGCAAGAGGGATACTCCGAACTTCCTGCCCCCCTGCTAGCAGCCGTCCGTAAGAAAGTGAAGGAATTGCGATAGGATTCCGCTGCCCGGCTTTTATTCAGAGTACGTCGGACCCCCAGGAGAAACCATGCGAGATCGCTTCGTCTGCATTTGGATAGTCCTGCTCGCCTGTTTTGGACTCTTTGCACAATCCACAAGTTCAGCCAAACCTCCCCAAGCCGAACAAAGCGCCGGCGCAGATTCGGCTTTGCAAAAAATGTTCGAAGCGAAGATCAAAACGGAATGGGAGGCCCTGAAGAATAAAGACAAAAAAGCCTATGGCGACCTATTGGCGGATGACTATCAGGGAGTTGAGGTCGACGCGCGAGGTGAGCGAAACAAGATTCAGTCCATCAACGAGGTGCCCAATCTAAACGTCTACAACTACAATCTGTGGGGTTTTAAAGTGACTCCGTTGGGGCCGGATGCGGCATTCGTGGTGTATGAAGTAACTATCCAATTCCCGCCCAAGTCGGTCATGCGATACACAAGGGTTTACGTTACGGAACTTTGGGTAAAACGCGGCGGCCAATGGCAGGAACTGCACTATCAGGAAACCAACGTCAAATAATGCTTCCCCATCCTGGAAATGTTTGATGAAGTTGCTCCCCGGGAACCGTGACCGTCACCGGCTCCACGGGGTAGCTTGATTGTGATTACCCAAGTCGGCGGCGAAACGCCGCGCCTGCAAACTACTGACAATCTGCGATCGGTGAAAAGACCGACTCTGAATCGCATCTAGGCCGGGGCGGGCGACCCTGCACATGTCGCAGAATCCACACGCCTTCGCTGTTGGCGATGTAAATCAAATCGCGCGAATCATCCGCCAGAACGCTTGTCACACCTTCAAAGGTTTGCAGCGTTTTCGGGTTTGCCGGATCGCTCATGTCAAGGACTCTCAGGGATTGCGGGCTGTTGGCCGCCGGTGCCTTGGCAGGCGCGAGTTCATGGCGCACGCCGCCTGTTCCTGCGCTATCCGGTGTCTCAGAGAGGGCGATACCGCCGCCGATCATTTGAAGTCGTTGGCCGCTTCCCAACTGCGAGGTATCACGCTTAACAATCTTGGGTTTGTTCGCGTGGGA
>DATMQI010000291.1:0-10879 GCA_035567135.1 Terriglobales bacterium | reverse complement strand
TCCGCAATGCCTTCAACACCTCCTCCGGCACGCGCCCGTCGATATGGACGACCGCCACCGCCTTCCGTCCGGCAATCTTCTTCTCAGAACCGCCGTTCCCCGCCTGTCTCCCCAATGAGAAATCCGCGATATTGATCTTGTGCTCGCCCAGAATCGTGCCAACTTTCCCGATCACGCCCGGAACGTCGCGATTCCGCAAATAAATCAGGTTGCGCTCGAGCGGAGCCTCTACATCGATGTCATCCACCGACAGCAATCGTGGCGCGTGCCCATGCAACACCGCCCCTTTCACGCGATGCTCCTCTCCCGGCGTCCTCAGCAAGACCGAAAGCACACTACCCGACCCGCCGGTAGAACTCTTCGGCTTATGCAACTCGTGCACCCGCAGGCCCCGGTCCGATGCAATGGAGGCTGCGTTCACCAGATTTGCTTTCTCGTCGAGCACCTGGTTCAGGATGCCTTTAATCGCCGCATTCCGGATCAACTCCGTTTTCCACTCCGCAATGTGTCCGCTATAGCGGAGCGAGATCTCCTCCAGTGTGCCCTCGCTGACCTGCGCGAGAAACGATCCTAGCCGTTCGGCAAGCACCACGTAGGGCTGCATCTCCGCATATTCCTCGTGCGACACCGACGGAACGTTCACCGCATTCTGAATCACGCCGCTTTTGAGATACTCCTTCACTTGCAGCGCGATCTGATATCCGACCGCTTCCTGCGCTTCGTGAGTCGACCCGCCGATATGCGGCGTCAGAATGACGTTTTCCAGGGCGCTCAGCGGCGAATCCTTGAGAGGCTCTTCCTGGAACACATCCAGGGCGGCGCCGCCCACGTGTCCTTGTTTGATCGCGTGCGCCAGCGCTCCCTCATCCACCAGCTCGCCGCGCGCACAATTCACGATGCGTACGCCCTTTTTCATCTTCCTTATCGAGTCGGCGTTGATCATGCCTGTGGTCTGCGGTGTCAGGCCCACGTGTAACGTGAGATAGTCTCCGGCCGCGTAGACTTCCTCAAGTTTGCACATACGGATGCTCTGCGCCTTCGCCACGCTTGCCGAGACGAACGGATCGTGCCCGACAATCTCCATCCCAAACGCGCTGGCTCGGCGCGCTACCTCCATCCCGATCTTGCCGAGGCCGATCACGCCCAGAGTTTTCCCCCGGAGTTCGCTGCCCTGAAGCGATTTTTTCTCCCATTTCCCGGCATGCATCAGCGCGTCGGCGCGCGGAACGAAGCGCGCCATGCTCAGCATGAGGCCGAGCGTAAGCTCCGCCACCGCCACCGCGTTCGCGCCCGGAGTGTTCATCACCGCAATCCCCTTGCGGGTAGCAGCATCCAGGTCGACATTGTCCACGCCCACACCCGCGCGGCCAACCACCCGTAGCTTGGGCGCATGTTCGAGCAGAGCGGAATTCACTTGGACCGCCGAGCGCACGATAAGAGCGTCCGCGTCTGCCAGTTGAGAGTTCAGCTTGCCTTCGAGCTGATCATGAGTAACCACCGTCCAGCGCGGTTCCTTTAATAGGGCGACTGCGGAGGCAGAAATTTTCTCAGCAACGACTATTTTCATTTCGTCTTTGTTTCCCGGAGAACAGGTTGTGACCGCTATCGGCTCGCCCCGGCGGTTTCCGTTTGCCGGGCGAAGACTTCCTGGGCCGCATGCACCGCTGAGCCGAATGCGACCGATTTACCAGTCACATGTGCCAACACATGCTCCAGGGCAGCGAGAGCGCCAATCGTATCGAGATAGTCGTAGTAGCCGATGTGTGCCATCCGGAAAAGCTTGCCCTTCATTTCCCCTTGCCCGTTGGCCACGACCGCGTTGAACGATTCTTGGAACTCTTTCACGATCGCACCCGAGTCTACCCCGGCAGGCGCTTCGAGGGCTGTGACAGCAGCAGCCGGCGACGAAGGTGCAAATAGCTTCAGTCCCAGAGCCAGTCCTCCCGCGCGCGTCATTTCCGCGGCGAGCTCGGCATTGTTGACCAGAGCCTCGCGCCCAGCCCCCAGATTTCCGCCGCCCAGCTGCCGGATGTAGTCGAGCGCCGCCCCCAAAGCCGCGAATAAGGAAGTCGCCGGCGTATATGCCGACTCGCCCTTGGCGGCAGACTTCCGCTCCTTGCGCAGATCGAAGTAGTAGCGCGGCGACTTGGTCGTCTCCATCCGCTGCCAGGCCCGCTCACTCACGGCGCAGTAAGCCAGTCCTGGCGGGATCATGAGCGCCTTCTGCGAGCCGCCAATAATAATGTCCACGCCCCAGCCATCGACGTCGAGGTGGGTCGTACCAAGGCCGGTGATCGCATCCACGATGAGCAGCGTGTCATTCCCCGTGGCACGAACCAGCTTCGCGATGCCCTTTATGTCGTGCCGAGCGCCGGTGGATGTCTCCGTCGCTTGCACGTAAACCGCACGAACGTCGGGCGTGAGCCGCGAACGCACTTCATCGAGCGGGAAAGTCTCGCCATAGGGCTTGCTGAGTGTGTCGAGCTGGCAACCGTATGCCTTGCCCAGAGCCGTCCAGCGCTCACCGAATTTTCCCGCAGTCAATACCAGTATCTTGTCGCCCGGCGAGGTCAGGTTCGAAACCGCAGCTTCCATCACCCCGGTGCCGGAGCAGGCCAGCACCAGAACATCGTTCTGCGTCCCAATAAATTCCTTCATGTCGGCCAGCACACGCGTGAACAGATTGCGGAAATCAGCTGTCCGATGATGCGCTGTGAACGAGGCTTCGGCGAACTGGGCTGCCGGCAGCAAAGGAGTGGGGCCGGGCGTAAACAGACGATTTTTGCGCAGCATGAGTTCGAGTCCTCGGATGATTTCACCCCGGGAACTGCAGCAAGGCACCATCAGCTTCAGACACTCCGACGGCGGACTGCTCAGAAAGCATCCCGGCTCTCACGATGATCAATTAAGTTTATCGCGGACAGGTGGATTTCGGGGACTTCCCACTTTCACCAATGCGAGCCTTGCATCGAGCAATGGATGGCGGCATCGATTTCTGCGGCGCGGCTCTCTGCGGTAAGCAGATATAATTGGCGCACTATGAGCCTCATCGATCAGATTCAAAAAGACCTGGTGGCCGCGATGAAGGCGAAAGACGAGGCCCGTCTTTCCTGCCTGCGCATGGTGAAGACCGCCCTCACGCTCCGCCAGACCGAAAAAATGGGCCCGCTCGATGACAAAGAGTCCCAGCAGGTCCTCGCCACGCTCATCAAGCAGCGCAAAGACTCTGTCGAACAGTTCACCAAGGGCGGTCGCCAGGAGATGGCCGACAAAGAGGCCGCTGAGATCAAGGTCATTGAGAGCTACCTCCCTAAAGCCGCCAGCGAAGACGAAATCGTGTCAGGCGTGAAAGCTACGATCGCAGAGATGGACTCGCCCACCATGAAGGACATGGGCACGGTCATGAAAAATGCCATGGCACGCTTTGCCGGCGCGGGCATGCGAGTCGATGGAAAAGTCGTCAGCGACACCGTGAAGAAAGAGCTGGCCGGAAAATAAGCAGCGTCCAAGACCCACTCAAGGCTTGAATGCGCGCGCTCGAACCTGCCCTGTTGCATTGTCCAAAACAAAAAGGCCAGCGGTCATTCAACCGCTAACCTCATTTTCGATCAATGCGTCGGCACTCAAAGGCTACTTCCAGCCGACATGCTCATAGTCCGCTATCAGTATTTTGTGGAGTAGATCCATCTAGTAATGCCTGTTTGTAACTTTATCCAACTATAACGGCCAAACTACTGTTGAAATTTTAAACGGTATCGCTGGTCGTGCTGCGTTTATCAGCACTTTACATGTACTTCCGGAACTACGTTCCTTTAGAAATTTTTCCTACAATTCACAGCAGTCTGGGGAAAGTAAGCCTCCCGCTAGCGCGGTTTTTTAAGAAAAGATAGCTCGAACTCTGGCGTGTCTTGCAGAAGGCGCGTGTCGGAGCGCGCGTGAACCAATTTCGCTTTTTCCGTGCGTGCAAGGAAATTATTACTCAGCGAGACAATATCCGATGAGCGTACGCAACATCCATGGTAGAGCGCATGCAATTCCACTTCGCGCATGCTGCCTGAGCATGTTTCTCGTACTGGCCATTCTGTTCACTGCGGGATGCGCTGTCACCAAGATGGCCGGCACGTCGACACCGAATCCTGGGCCAGCAGCCGGCAACTTGTCCGTGAGCGCCTCGACCGTGAACTTCGGCAGCGTGCCGGTGGGTAGCACAAAATCAACGTCAGTCACGCTTTCGAATAGCGCCACGCAGACCGCAACCGTGCAGGTTTCTCAAGTGACGATCTCAGGCCAAGATTTTCACCTGACTGGAGTCGCATTGCCCACCAGTCTGGCGCCCGGCCACAGCCTCACTCTGACCATCGACTTCACGCCCAGCGCGGCCGGCAATGCTACCGGCACTGTGGCCATTACGAGCACAGCCGCGACTGCAAATGTCTCCGTGGCTTTGTCCGGCAATGGAATGGCCTCAGGCCAGCTGGCCGTGAACCCTGCCAACATGACTTTCCCCTCTGTAGCAGTCGGTACCAGCCAGAATCAGAGCGGGACGCTCACCGCCGGCTCATCTCCGATTAACGTTTCGAGTGCCACTTGGCAAGGCACAGGATTTTCCCTCAGCGGCATAACTTTTCCAGTCATCATCCAATCGGGACAAAGCGTGCCCTTTACCGTGACATTTGCGCCGCAAGCTGCTGGAACGATCTCGGGCGCGATTTCGTTCGTAAGCAATGCGAGCAACTCGCCGGCAAGCGAGAGTCTGGCCGGAACGGCCCTGCAAGCAGCGCCGCACAGTGTGGACCTGAGCTGGAATCCGGATGCCTCCGCGGTGCAAGGCTACTACGTCTACCGCGGCAATCAGACCGGCGGACCGTATAGCAGGGTCTCAACTCTTCTCCCCGCCACTTCCTATATCGACGCGAGCGTCACCGCGGGACAGACTTACTATTATGTGGTCACTGCCCTAGGCAGCGGCTCTTTGGAAAGCGGATATTCAAATGAAGCCGTGGCAGTAGTTCCCTAGACAACTCGCTGCCAGCATCAGGTCTCCCCCATCACTGCATAAAAAAAAGCCCGAGGCCGATGCCTCGAGCTCTTATCGGAGACGAGTATGTTGTAACTGGATGGTGCTGTATGGGAGCGTCGTCTCTGGATGTTTCCACTACTGAATAGAGCTACCAACTTGTGAAAACACCGCACTGGCATTCGTGCCAATCAGTCGCACCATGCCGGTGACGATCACAAGGACGACAGCCAACATGATGGCGTATTCCGCTACGTCCTGCCCTTCGGTCTCCTGCCATAGTCTGTTCATATGGTCGTTAATAGTTCCCCCTCGGTTCCGTTATGTCACTGTCCCCAGAGCCATCGATCGAGCACGTGGAGCCCCGCCTTCGAAGTCACATGCATTCAATCCCCAAACATCTTTTTCCTGTTTGACCGCCTGGAGACCCACCTGATATTCGTGCTTGCCGACTCGCTTCGTCCAAACTACTAAGAATTCCATCCTGCGCTGCCGATACACCACAGTCACACGATCCGCAATTCGCAACTCGTGACGAATCGAGCCAAGTCGCGAGCCGATCGCCGCGATGTCGAGAGTGTGAGCAATCTCATCGAAAGACTGCCCGTCCTTGTCCGTGCCCCGCACTCTTACCGGCAAGACGCCCTTCACCCGCTTCTGCTGGCGCTTTTGTCTCTCGTTACCGCTTGGTCGCATTTGCTCTCCGAAACTACTATGCGCCAGACAACGAGCAATAGGAATGGCTCTGACGGGGGACACACAGAAGTCACACCACATTGGCGATTCGCCTGCAAATTCAACTTGGCCCATCAGTGCCGCTGACCGCACTCTCGTGCCATTTCCTGCAGTGTTCGTGTTAGCTAATCTGGATGTGAGCAGTACTCGGGGGAGGGCTGTTCAACGGCGCTTCGCGGCTTCATCAGCGCGAGGCGTTTCGTTTTCTGCTGCTTTGTCCGCTCGTCTCGAAGTAACAAGTGGATCGGCGTCGCGTTTCTCATTACCGAAATGCCGCATGTCCTTTGATTGCACCGGTCGCACGAGAGCGGTCAGGGAACTTTCATCCAACTGTTACTACCGTAATCTGTCATGCCGATCGCACTACTCAGATAATCAATCTGCTCGCTCAAATCACTTTAACCGCAGAGCCGTAGCCGGGCAGCACGGTGCCGTGCGGCGGCAACAGCTGTGCATCCATGTCCACCGCAAGGCCAACCCCGCAGATCGATCATCAGAGAATCGCAGAGGCTTTGTCTCTTCTCGACAAGGCAGTCCTCGAGATGATCATGGCGCAACGACCGGTTGCGCAGGTCCTCGAAAATTTGTGCCTGAAAATCGAGGAAAGTTCCCCGGGACTCTTGTGCTCGATTCTCTTGCTGGACCAGCGTAGTGGCACGCTCCATGGTGGGATTGGTCCGAGCCTTCCCAACGCCTACTTGGAAACAGTAAATGGGGTGAAAATCGGTCCGCGCGCCGGCTCCTGTGGCACGGCTGCTTACCTCCAACAATTGGTAGTGGCGACTGATATCGCGGCTGATCCCCTTTGGGCCGACTGCAAGCAGTTCGCCTTGCCGCATGGCTTGCGTGCATGTTGGTCTATGCCCATCCCGTCGCGGGACGGGACGACCCTCGGCACCTTCGCCTGCTACTACCGCCAACCTCGCACGCCCGACACCTACCATCTGACGCTGATCAATCGCGCCAGCCATCTTGCCGGAATTGCGATCGAATACCACCACACCAGGACTGAACTCCAAGCTGCTGAGCAACGCTATCGAACCTTAGTTGAGCGGCTACCCGCCATCACCTACATCGCAGAAGTGGGGTCCCTTGGCCGGTGGCACTTCGTAAGCCCGCAGATCGAATCCATGCTGGGCTTCTCCGCTGACGAGTGGCTTTCGGATCCTGGCATCTGGATGCGCTGCATTCACGAAGACGACCGTCAAATTGCTCTCGCCGCCGAGAAGCGCGTGCAGGAAACCGGCGAACTCTATCAGGCCGAATATCGAATGTGCGCTCGCGATGGCCGTATCCTGTGGTTCCGTGACGAAGCCAAACTGCTTGAGGCTCCGGACGGATCCATTCCTCTAATGCAAGGCGTGCTCTACGACATAACCGAGTACAAGCGGCTGGAGGATCAGCTGCGCCAGGCTCAGAAAATGGAAGCCGTGGGCCAACTCGCAGGAGGCGTAGCTCATGACTTTAACAATTTACTGATGGTCATCCAGGCGCACGCCGACCGGATTCTTGGGCAGCTGCCACAAACCGATTCCTCTTACGCGGATGCCGTCGAGATTCATAACGCGACGACCCGGGCGGCTTCACTCACGAGCCAGTTGCTGGCTTTCAGCCGCAAACAGATCCTGCAGCCGAAGGTATTGGATCTGGGCGCCGTCCTGACCGAAGTAGGCAAGATGCTGGAGCGTCTGCTCGGCGCGACAATTACGTTGCAACTTGAGATCCAACCGGGAATTGGGAAGATTAAAGTCGATCGCAGCCAGCTTGAACAGGCAATTCTTAATCTTGCCGTGAATGCACGCGATGCGATGCCTGCCGGAGGCACGCTTGCGATCCAGGCTCGAAATGTTCATTTCAGCGAAACACAGGTATGGCAGCATTCATCTTTGCCATCTGGTTCTTATGTGGCGTTGACAATCAGTGACACCGGTGTAGGGATCGACCCCGATGCCCAATCACGAATCTTCGAACCGTTCTTCACCACGAAAGCTCCTGGAAAGGGAACCGGACTGGGCCTGTCGATGGTCTATGGAGTTGTAAAGCAGAGCGATGGAGCAATCACGGTGGAGAGTGTCCTTGGCCGGGGCACAACATTCAAAATATTTCTTCCCAAGTGCGATGAGGAGGCTGCGTCCGGTCAGAGCGCACTAGCGCAGCCTGAGAAATCCACCGGCAGCGAAACAATTCTTCTGGTTGAAGATCAGGCAGCTATTCGCGAAGTGATCAGCGCCTATCTGATGCGGCTGGGGTACAACGTGCTCACAGCACCCGATGGAGAGGCTGCTCTTTCCATCGCCGCAACCCAGCAGAAGAGCATAGATCTCGTGGTCACCGACCTCTTGATGCCTAACATGGGTGGACTGGAATTAGCCACTCGTATGAAGCAATTGCACCCTGAAACGAGAGTTCTCTTCATGTCCGGCTATCCTGACGAGGCAATTCGCTCCCAGGAGGGTTTGACCGAAGACGTCGAGGTCATGCAGAAACCTTTCTCAATGAAGAGTCTGGCAGCCAAGGCGCGGTCTATACTCGATCATCGATAAGTGCTGGAATCAGGAACGGATATTCAAATGCGGGTCATTTGGCGCCCATCCGAACAACGTCTGCATCATGGCTCATCAGTGCGACGCAATGGAAGCGTGAACCTGCACGAGGCTGCGGAACAACTCTGGCTTTGATCCCGTTTTGAAAGGGCGGCCTTATCCGCACCGTAAGTGCAGCAAAATCAGTGACGGCTTTTGCTAGGCCAGCCAAGCAGGGTCCACTCCCACTCCTAGCTTTTGCGCCGGAGCCCACTAAATGGGGTTTCCAAGCCCACTCAATCACTGACATCGGTGACAACGGTCACAGCCTGTGGGTCAGAAAAACGAGAGAATTAGTCCGTTCTTGCCGACTAGGCGTAGCACTGTACGCCCCCCAAGTGCCGCTTTAGTCGGAGCAAGTCTTGACGCAGAGCGATCCAAGGGACGCCAGCGTGATTACAGGGCTTGACTGCAAGTTTCTCCCCCACAGGCCGAACCCAGGAAACTGTTATTTGGCAAGTTAAATTTCGCCGCTGTCGGACTGTTGATGACGGTACCGAGCTGCTGGAAGCGCCACTTCGTCAGATCGCCTGCGCTTCCTTGCAAGCCGACTTGTATCAGCTCTACGGATACTGCCCTCCTCAGCCAGCATTAAAGCAGCGTTGCTTTTGGGGAGTTTGATCATGGGGAGCCGCAGCCTTTGCAGACCCGCTCGAGGGAGATTTTCACTCTCGGGGCTGGAGGTAAGTTCACATAACGAGAAGTTGCAGGATACGATTCCCGGCTCACGCCGGAGAGCCATACTGTTCGGCGAACGCCCAACCGGCGAAACCCCTTCGCTGCATACCCGGCTTGCTTCGGTCCAGGCCGCCCCTTTTTTCCGCGGGCTCTCTCTCGGTCAATGTGCGGAGATCGCCACGACAGGGCGTGAGAAGACTATTCCGAGCGGGCACCATCTTTTTCGCCAAGGTGATTCTGCATCCTTCGTTTTTATTATTGCTTCCGGCCTGATCAAGATCACTCAACTGACCGAATCCGGCAAAGAAGTCATTCTCCGAGTAAAAGGAAGCGGTGAACTGGTCGGAGGAGCAGAACTATTGACGGGAAGGACGCATCGTTCGAGCGCAGAGACCATCGAGCCGTGCCAGCTGCTGGTCTGGGAAGCATCGACCTTTAAAGCTTATTGGACTCAGTTCCCGGTATTGCTCGACAATGTCGTCAACATCCTGGATCAGCGTCTGCGGCTGCTGGAAGAATGTTTTCGTGATCTGGCCACGGAGCGAGTCCCGCAGCGGGTGGCTCGGACGCTCCTCCGGCTCCTTGAACGGAGCGGCGACCCAACCCACAAGGGGCCCATTTATCTTTCCTGCGAAGAATTAGCGCAAATGACCGGAACGACCCTGTTCACCATCAGCCGACTGCTTTGTCAGTGGGCAGAGTGGGGCATTCTCCAACCGGAGTCGAAAGCAATCATGGTCGACAATCTCCCTGCGTTGATTAATGTTGCGCGGGGGATAGAGGGATTGGGCGATCAGGCTCACACTGCCGCGGATGATACCGGCACGCGAATGCGCGAGGTGACCAGCGTCCGAGATTCTCGTCCCAGTACTGCGTCCCGCAACAACGTTGCATGAGTCTCAACCAGTTCGAGCGGTAGCTACTCGGCGATAGCTGGCGCAATTCGCTTTTCCAATCGGGCTCGAGGCAATCTCATTTTGCCTGCGCAACTCGCCCTCTACACATAATCCCTGTTACGATTTTTCCCCGGCAAGAACCACTGTGTTTGTATCTTGGTCCAGCTAAAACAGTGATCCCCGGCTACTCGCATCGTTCCTGATCACGCATCGTCGTGACTTACCTCACATATTGCGCGCCAGCAAAGCGCACTGCCTGGGCGCTGCGGTAAAAGTTCTCAATGGCCGAAGAGTCACCTAGGACGAATAGCCCCATGGAGACACTTCGCGACCCCAGGTTACTAACATTCTTAGTTCTTCCAAGAGCGCTACCCGCAGCGCTGAATCGTATCGGATTTCGTGCTCCCCTCGGTCTCTTCACTTTCAAATCTCGGCTACCCGGGCGCGATCCGGTTCCTGCAGTCCTTTCCTCGGCGATGACTCGACACAAGGAGAAAGAACATGATTAGGCGAACATGCCTGACGCTTACACGCGTCGTACTAATACTCGCTGCACTTTGCTGGGGTATGGCCCAGAACAACCAGCAAAACACAAATCAGTCGCAAGCGCCCGCGCAAGCAAAAGCCCAAGCACCAGCGCAATCGAGCGGCGCAAATGCGCCTCGAGGCCCTGAACAGATGCGAGGCACCACCAACGATCACCGCTGGGCTGCAGCCGCCAAGCATGCCGACCACCGTGCAGCCGAAGTTAGAAAACATCATGGGAAGGTGAAGTAACATGAAAAAAACACTTTGCATCCTTTCACTGTTGATGTTGGGCACGTTGGCGCTCGGCCAGACCACCAATCTTCCCCCTTGTGACCCAAACAATGCGCCGCCAAACTGTACGGATTACTTCGGCGTGGCCAACTGGGCCAATAGCCCGCTGCCTGCAGGCGCGATCACCGGTTTCACGATTAAAGCCGCGGGAA